>CAWKIA010000019.1:0-335466 GCA_963849635.1 uncultured Chloroflexia bacterium
TTCGCAGCAACTGGCCGGATCACGAACTCAGCGCGCGAAGTCACCCGGCAGATCGCGTTCGTGTACCGCCAGAACGGCCAGCTGTCCGCGCGGCCGGCGAGTACGAGCGCGTCGCGTCGGACTCGGGCGACCCGAATCTTCAGGGCGAAGCACTCCTGGTCGCGGGCAACCTCTACGAGCAGTCCGGCGCGAACGCGCAGGCGCTCGCAGCCCACGCACGCTACGTCGAGCAGTTCCCCCGGCCGATCGACACCGCCATCGAGACACGCTTCAAGATCGCCGGGTTTCACCAGGCGTCGCACGACGATGCGCTGTACCTGGCGGAGCTGGAGCAGATCGTGCGCGTCGATGCCGAAGCGGGCGCCGAGCGCACAGCCGCACGCGCACGCTCGCAGCTCGCTCGGCACTGGTCCTTTCCGAGAGTCTCTATCGCGATTTTGCCGCCTTCGAGCTGCGCCAGCCGTTCGAGGCGAGCATCGTGGAAAAGAAGCGGCTGATGGACGGCTCGGTGGAAGCCTTCGAGCGGCTGATCGACTACGAGATCGGCGAGGTCACCGCGGCCGCGACCTATTACCTCGCCGAGATCCACTTCGGGTTCAGCCGGTCGCTGATGGCCTCCGAGCGCCCGCCCGGGATGGCGGACGCGGAGCTCGCGGATTACGAGCTCGCGATCGAGGAAGAGGCCTTTCCGTTCGAGGAACAGGCGATCGTGATCCACGAGAAGAACTTTGAGCTGGTGCGGGCCGGGACCCTCAACGCCTGGACCGACAAGAGCCTCGCCAGGCTCGCCGAGCTCGTGCCGGTGCGCTACGCCAAGGAAGAACTGTCGAGCGGCTATCTCGGCTCGATCGAGCGCTACGCATACGTCACTCCGGTCGCGCCGCAATCGGCGTCGGCGGAGCAGCCGTCCGTGCAGCCGCCGCAGACAACGCAAGTCGACGTCGAGGCGGAAGACGGGGAGGTGACCCTTGCAGGCGCACGCTAGGACGCGGGACGCGTGCAGGCAGATGCTGCGGTCGGCCGCGGCGCTGCTCGCCTGCGCCTGCGCCGGCGCCGCGCTCGCCGCGAAGCAACCGCCGAAAGTCGAGATCGTCCCCGACGCGACCGGATTCACGATCACGCAGGAGATCCGGGTCAGCGGCGACGTGCGCGCGGAATACGACCAGGCCCAGCGCCTCCTCGCGCAGCAGCCATCCGCGCCCGCGATCTCGCTGCTGGTCGGCGTCACCGAGAGTGCGCCGGGCGCGATCGCGCCGCACATCGACCTAGGCATCGCGTATGCCCGCGCGGGCGACCTGGACCGCGCCGAGGAAAGCCTGGGCAAGGCGCTCGCGATCAACCCGGACCACCCGGTCGCCAACAACGAGCTCGGCATCGTCTATCGCCGCAAGGGTCGGTTCGCCGAGTCACGCGCGGCCTACGAGAAGGCGCTCGCGATCTCGCCGTCGTTCCACTTCGCTCACCGCAATCTGGCGATCCTCTGCGACCTGTACCTGATGGACCTCGGCTGCGCGCTCGCCCACTACGAGGCCTGCAACCGGGCAGTTCCGGACGACAAGGATGCCGTGAAGTGGATCGCCGACCTCAAGGCCCGGTGGGAAATTAGGAGGACATATGCCGCGCCGAATCCTGATGATCTCGCTGCTCGTCGTCTCCGCCGCCAGCGCCGCGGACGAGGTGGCCGCCGACAAGGCGGCTGAGGCCGCCGCGGACGGCGGCAGCCAGGCAGCGGCGCAGGTCGCCGCCGTGCAGACGAAAGCGGACCCCGCCGGCGGCAAGACGCTGTCCGGCATCTCGATCCTGGGCAACCAGGAGGCGCCAAAGGGGCTGCGCGGCCGGCTCAGCCACGGAGTTTTTCCAGGACCAGGTCGCGGAAGCCGGCGATGTGGGTCTCGTTCTGAACGTAGATCCCGCCGGACGCGTAAGCGCGGGAGTGCATGCCGAGCTGGGTCCGCTCGCAGACATCCCAGTCCTGGCGGTTGACCAGATCGAAGATGGCGACGGTGTCGGCGGGATCGAAGTCGGGCCGGGCGACATCATCCGGGGCAAAAAGCCAGTCGCAGGTCACGTGCGATGTTTCCGGACCAGTCGGGCGGAGGGTGTGGAGGATGACGTGATCCGGGAGGAGATTGACGAAGACATTTGGCCAGAGGACGAAGCCGAAGTAGGTGCGATCGTCCTCCGGACCGAGGCCGGGGAGGCGGGGCCTTTGGCCGTTGCCGGAGAGGGTGAAGGCGGAAATGTCGTCGGCGAAGGCGGTACCTTCGCCGGGAATGCCCTGGTAGGAGGTGCCGTTGCGGAACTCGGGCAGGAGGCGGGTCAGCTCCGGGTGGACCGGGGCGCAGTGGTAGCACTCCATGAAGTTCTCGACGACGAGTTTCCAGTTGGACTCGATGTCGTAGTCGATCGAGGTGCCGACCTTGAGGTCGCCGACGGTGTAGCGGTTGAAGATGTCGAGGGTGCCGAAGCGCTGGAGGAGAGGCGGGTTGAGCTGATCGGCGACGCCGCCGGGCGCGGAGATTTCGTCGGCGAGGTTGAGCCAGACCAGACCCTGCCAGACCTCGCAGCGGACGGGAATGAGGCCGAAGGCGGATTTGTCCAGGCGCTCGTCGTGGCCCAGGTTCGGCGCGCCCAGGAGGCGGCCGTCGAGGCCGTAGGACCAGGCATGATAGGGGCACTGGATCGTCTTGCCGGCCTGGGTGACCTCGTTGCAGGGAGTCATGGCGAGGCGGGCGCCGCGGTGGCGGCAGACGTTGAGGAAGGCGCGGATCTGGCCGTCGCGGCCGCGGATCACGATGATGCTCTCGTCGCTGAGGTCGGTGGTGAAGAGCTGGCCAGCGTCGGGGATGGCGTCGGCGCGGCCGACGCAGACCCACATCGTGCCGAAGAGGCGGGCCTGCTCCTGGGCATAGATCTCTGGATCGTGGAAGTAGGGGCCGGCGAGGGTCGCTTCAAAACCCGCCGGGATGGGCGGGGCCGAGAGGGCAGAAACCACGGGCACACTCCTGGCCGGGCGGCGCGGAACAGTCTGGTTCAGAGGTCTATACCAGAAAAACCGTAGCAGCGCGGGTATGGGGTGTCAAGCGTGGCGATACTCCTCCGCCTATGTGCCCAGGTTTGAGGAGAATCACGCAGTTGCCGCCCAAATGGCTGATATGCTGAGAATGCCGCCCGGCTGTGGGGCGGCAAACGCAGGGATACCCGGATCCCGTTGGATCAAGGAGATTTGTCCATGCGCCGTGCGCCCGTATTCCTTTGTGCGTTTCTTCTGCTCTTCGCGGCGACCGCGATACGCGGCTTTGCGCAAAGTTCGACGCCGGAGCCGGAAGCGCCGACCGACGAGGTGATCCCGTACGGGGATGATACGTACGCGTTTGTCAGCGGTGGGTACGTCTCGTTGTTCGTCGTCACCGATGCCGGGGTGATCGCCACCGATCCGGCCAGCCAGTTCGATCCAGACCGGGTCAATCGGTACAAGGCAGCGATCGAGGCGGTCACCGATCAGCCGGTGCGCTACCTGGTCTACAGCCATGACCATGCCGACCACGCCACCGGCGGGGGAGTCTTCGCCGACACGGCGACCTTCGTCTCGCACCGCAACGCGGTGGAGAAGATCGCCGCGATCGGCGATCCGAACACGCCGGTGCCGACGATCGCGTTCGACGACTACCTGGCGCTGACGCTGGGAGGTACGACGATCGAACTCTACTACGCCGGCCGGAACCACTCCGACAACAGCGTGGTTCTGTATCACCCGGCCCAGCGGCTGCTCTTCGCCGTCGACTTCATCCCGGTGGACTCGCTGCCCTTCCGCGACCTGCCGGACTTTTACCTGCCTGATTGGCTGGACTCGCTGACCTGGGTCGAGGAGAACCTCGACTTCGACACGCTGGTCATCGGTCATCCGCCGGGCGTCGGCACCAAGGCCGATGTCGGTGAAATCCGTGGCTATGTCGAGGACCTGATCGCGGCTATCGAGGCGGCCCGGGCGGATGGGTTGGCCGACAATTCTCCGGAGATGATCGAGGCGGTGCGGGCGGCACTGGAGCCGGAGTACGGCACCTGGGCGAATTTCGAGGAGTATCTGCCGCTCAATATCGAAGGGGTGATCCGGATCACGAGTCCGGCGGGCGCCGGAGGCGTAGGGCGCGTACGCGGCTGAGACGCCGGGGCGGGCGACCCGGGGTTGAAACCCCGGACACCTACGAAGCCCTTCCAGGGCTGAGAACGGGCCGTTCTGCCAGCCGGGTTCTGGGGTGGGTGACAGGATCGATGAGCGATTTCGATATCGCCGGGCGGCGGCTGCGGAACCAGCTGCTGGTTGGGCCGCCGGCCGCCGGCCCGGAGGCGGTGATCCGCCATTTCGTCGCGGTTCAGGCGCAGGAGTATCCCCACGCCAAGTGGGGGGTGGCTCAGCGGACACAGAGCGCGACGAATGCGGATCTGGATGCGATGCTCGCGTCCGGGGCGCTGATCCGGACCCACCCGATGCGACCGACCTGGCATGTCGTGTTGCCGGAGGACATTCGCTGGCTGCTGGCGATTACCGGTCCGCGCGTGCATGTCGCGAGTGGCTCGATCTACCGCAAGGAGGGGCTGGACGAGGCGACGCTGCGGCGCGGCGATGAGGTGATGGCCCGGGCGCTGGAGGGTGGGAGGTTTCTGACCCGGGCGGAGTTGAAGGTCGCGCTGGAGGCAGCGGGGATCAGTGCCAGTGGGCTGCGGCTGGGCTATCTGGTGATGCACGCCGAGCTGGAGGCGGTCATCTGCAGCGGCCCGATGCGGGGCAAGCAGTTCACCTACGCTCTGTTCGACGAGCGGGTGCCGCCGCAGCCGGCGAAGGATCGTGATGAGGCCGTGGCCGAGCTGGCGCTGCGCTACTTCCGGGCGCACGGTCCGGCTACGGTCCACGATTTCTCCTGGTGGTCCGGGCTGACGATGGGGGATTGCCGGGCGGGCGCGGCGGCGGCCGGAGATGCGCTTGTCTCGGTGGAGCACAACGGCAAGACGTACTGGATGGCGCCGGAGGAGGTACTGCCTCCGGCGCCATCCGGTGTGGTCCACCTGTTGCCTGTCTATGATGAGCATGTGGTCGCCTATCGGGATCACGGACCGACGTTGCATCCGGAGATCGTTGACTACGCGAAGTCGAATGAGGGCCTGCTCTACGCCAATGTAATTTCGAGGGACGGGCTTCTCATTGGCGGCTGGCGGCGGACGGTCAAGGCGGACGAAGTCATCATTGAAACGACCATCCCCATTCCTCTTGGCGCCGATGAGCAGGCGTCGCTCGAAGCTGCTGCTGAGCGGTACGGGCGATTTCTTGGCCTGCCGGTCTCGATCGTTGAGCGGAAGGTGGACGGCTCGTAGAGAACCGCGACTTTTGGCGCTATGCTGGGAGGCATTGGAGGAATTTCGGCGCTGAAGATGGATGGAGGCGGTCGTGTACTTCAAGCAAGTACTTGATGAGCGATGTGGGTGTGCGTCGTACGTGATCGCGTCTCGGGTCACATGTGACGCGGCGATCGTCGATCCTGCCCTGACGATTGAGGTCTACGAGCCGCTCTTGCGCGAGCGGGATTTTAATCTGCGCTACGTGATCGATACCCATATCCATGCCGACCACGTCTCTGGGGCGCGGCGGCTGGCGGAGATTCATGGGGCTGAGCTGTGCCTGCATGAGTCCGCGCAGGTCTCGTATCCGTTCCGGGCGGTGACGGACGGCGAGGAGTTGCCGTTGGGGCCGCTGGTGTTGAAGGCGATCCATACGCCGGGGCACCGGCCGGAGCTGATGTCGATCCTGATTGTCAATCCGGCGCGCTCGCCGGAGCCGTCGATGGTGATGACAGGAGACTCGCTGCTGGTGGGCGATGTCGGGCGGCCCGATTTTGGTGGGGGGGACGCGGCCGATCAGTACGACAGTGTGGGGAAGTTGCTGCGCTTGCCGGACTGGGTTGCGGTTTTCCCGGGGCACTTCGAGGGGCCGTGTGGCAAGCAGATGTGTGGCCGGCCGAGCACCACGATTGGGTTCGAGCGGCTCTACAACCCGCTGACGCACCTCGATCGGCGCTCGTTCCTGGCGCGGCTGACGGAAGGGGTGCCGGCGCGGCCGTTGAACATGGTCGCGATCGAGGCGACCAATCGGGGCACGGCGGATCTGTCGTGGGCGATGCCGGTCACCGCGGCGGAGGTGGAGCAGATCGATGTCGAGGCGCTTGCGGCTCGGCAGGAGTACTTTCTCCTCCTCGATGTCCGGGAGCCGGAGGAGTATGCGGGCGGGCATGTGCCGGGGGCGATCAATCTGCCGCAGGCGGAGATTGCGACCAAGCTGGATGAGATTCCGCGCGACCAGCCGCTGGCGCTGATCTGTCAGGCGGGGATTCGTTCGTTGCGGGCGGCCCAGTTCCTCCACCAGGCCGGTTTTGTTGATCTGGTCAGTGTCGAGGGTGGGACGGCGTCCTGGGCGGAGTCTGGGCGGAGGTTGGAGATTGAGGAGATCGACTCCGATCAGCCGCCGGTGGTGATCGTCGAGACTGAGTGGCCGCACGCGGGTGTCGCCGGGCCGGAGGGTGTGCGGCGGTAGGTAGACGAGGGGCTGTTCAGCCATTGGTGGCGACGATCCCGAACATGAGCGGGAGGTTGGGGACATCATCCGGCGGCACCATGCGGCGGCCAGGTGTCTCTTGCATGCGGTCGAAGAGTTTGGCGCCGTTGGAGTAGGGGTATTCGCGCAGGGTTGTGATGGCGAGACCGGCGTCGGTGAGGGCGGTGGCGATCTCGGCGAGGGTCCAGCGGAACTCGTGGCCGGGGTGGGGGTTGGTCCAGTCCTGGATGCTGTCGTTGTAGCCGGATGGGGCCAGGGCGGCGCCGGACAGGCCGACGTAGTCGCCGACGCCGTGCTCGTAGGACTCGGGGGCGCCGTTGGTGAAGTAGGGGAGGCGGGCGGACCAGTCCCAATCGAAGGTCATGGCGAAGGGGTGGAAGTCGAGGAGGACGACCCGGCCGCCGGGGGCCAGGATTCCGGCGATGCGCTGGGCCCAGAGGGTGAGGTCCGAGAGCCAGACGAGGCAGCCGTACGAGGAGAAGACAACGTCGTAGCGCTCCTCGCGACCCTGGGCGGATTCGAGCCAGTCGTAGACGTCGGCGCGGACGAAGGTGGCGGGGAGGCCGGATTCGGCGGAGAGGGCGGTGGCGAAGGCGATGGCCTCGTCGCTGATGTCGACGCCGGTGACGATGGCGCCGAGTTGGGCGAGGGAGAGGGAGTCCTGGCCGGCGTTGCACTGGAGGTGGAGCAGGCGTTTGGCGGCGATGTCGCCGAGCAGGGCGATCTCTTCGGGGAAGAGGGTCGAGCCTCCGCCGCGAAGGAAGGCGGCCTGGTCGCGTTTGTGGCTGTTGTGGATCTGGGTGGCCGCGTTCCAGGCGATGCGGTTGTCTTCGTGCAGGTGTCTGTGCGTCATGCGCTTTTGTTCCTCGGGCCGACGAGCCTGCTCGCTTCGTTCGACAGCTTGTGGGATAGCTTACCGCCGTCTTGGGCCGCCCGGGGCTAAAAGACCCCGGGATACCTCTGGGGCGGATGCCGGCTGATGGAGGTTGGGATATTGAATCGTGGTTGTGGCGTGGGAGTTGACATGTCTTCTTGGGGCCGCCCGGGGCTAAGAACCGGGCTTCTCGCTGACTTGGAAGCCGTCCACCTAGCTGGGGTCGCGTGCACCGACGTCGGCGTTTGTCGGGGGACTATCGGGGACTCGCAAAGTGCCGCTTTCGTACGCAGGAGAAGTGCAACTCAAGGCTAAAGCCCCGGGCTATCTCTGTGACGGAAGCGGCTAAAGCCGGCTCGCGACCCCGCGGCGGCGCGGCGGGGGGATGCCGAGAATGCCGCATTCATTCTTCAACCATCTATCTGGGCTACAGGGCTCGTCGAAATGGTTGGCCGTGGTTTGGGGCCGCCCGGGGCTCACGGCCCGGGCTAAGAAAGACAGCCTCTCCGAGGCTAACGTTTGGGGAGGTCACGGTTTCCGACGAGCGGATGGATGACCTGCTCCCCCAGTTTGGTCCACGGTACGATGAGGATGATTCAGTACGGAGGACGACCAAATGAGCAGTGGCGATGTCAACTCGGCGGCGTGGTATGACCGCAACACGCAGGACTATGTCGACAGAACGCAGATGGTTGAGTTGTCACATCTCTACGAGCGGTTCTTGAGATATGTCCCGGCTGGGGGCCGGATTCTGGACGCCGGGTGCGGCTCCGGCCGTGATAGCCTCGCGTTTCGACGGCTAGGGTACGACGTTGTGCCGATGGACGCCTCGATCGAGATGGTCAAGCACGTCAGCCAGCTGCTGGGGACAAAGGCGATTCACCGACGTCATCAGGATGTTGACTTCGTGGAGGCGTTCGATGGGGTGTGGTCGATGGCGTCACTGCTGCATGTGTCCCACGCCGAACTCCCAGAGGTGTTGGGGAAGTACCGAACCGCGTTGATCCCAGGGGGCGCGTTTTTCGCCTCGTTCAAGCATGGGCAAGGTGAGCAGGTTCGGGACGAGCGGTTGTTCGCCAACCAGGATGATGCGTCTTTTCGCCAGCTTCTGAGGCACGTTCCCGGGCTCACTTTGCTCGAGACCTCGGTGGACACGGACCGTCGTCCTGGTAGGGAAGGCGATGAGTGGTTCAGCGTCATCTGCCGGAGAAGTGAACTTGGATAGGGATGTATAGGGACAGTACTGGCAGTCGCTGTGGATGGAGGAGGCCATTCCTCCTCAATCGTGACCTAGAGCGATAAATCCTTGGGAAGAAGTGCATGGATATACGGAAGATGGCCGCTCAGGACGGTGAGGACGTCGTTGTGCGGGCGAACGGGCAGGAGTGGATCGGCTCATGGCACCCACCAGCTGCGCCTCCCGAGGGCACACCGCATGGGGCATCGGCCGTTTGCGTCACCGGGGATGGCGAGAACGTCCTAATTAGTCCCGACGGCGAGCATTGGGGATTGCCGGGCGGGCGGCCGGAAGGGTCCGAGACCTGGAAGGAGACCATGCGGCGGGAGGTGCTCGAGGAGGCGTGCGCCGTCGTCGTCGAGGCCAGGCTCCTCGGGTTCAGCCGGGGCATCTGCGTGGCGGGACATGAGCAGGGGCTGGTCTTGGTTCGGTCCCTGTGGCGGGCGGAGGTCGAGCTGGCGCCGTGGGAGCCGCGGTTCGAGATTCCGCACCGGCGGGTTGTGCCGGAGGGCGAGGTCTGGGATCTGCTAGAGGCGGGACATCGGGATGGATCCGCGCCGATGCTCATCCGCGCGTTTCACGAGGCGATGACGTAGCGGGGGTCGACCATTCCTGACCTATTGTTACGATCGGCTGGACGGATGGTTGCATTTGCTATGATCGTGGCCCGGAAGGTCAATGCCGATAGTCGACAAGGAGGTCGCGATGGGACGGATTGACGAGCGGTTGCGTGAGCTTGGGATCAGCTTGCCGCCAACACCGAAGCCGCTCGCCAACTACGTGCCGGCCAAGCGGGTCGGTGCGTTCGCGTTCGTCTCTGGACAGCCTTCGGGCACCCAGGATCAGCAGATTACGGGTCAGCTCGGCACGGAGTGCACCGTCGAGGATGGCCAGGCGGCGACGCGGTTGTGCCTGCTCAATTGCCTGGCCGCGTTGCTGACGGTGGTCGATTCGCTCGATCAGGTGGTGCAGCTGGTACGGATTGACGGGCTGCTCAACAGCGCGCCGGGATTCAATGAGCAGTCCGCGGTGATGAACGGGGCCAGTGATTTGGCGGTGGAGATTTTTGGGGAGGCCGGCCGGCATGTGCGTACGGGAGCGGGCGTGGTGGGGCTGCCCAACAATTTCACGGCCTCGGTGTATATCATGGCCGAAGTTGCAGATGCGGACCGGAATGATGATTAGGGTGTGTTTGCATAGCGGCTGGCGTCACCGCCGGCGCGGCCGAACCCGCAAGTTAGAGGGTTGAAACCCCGGGTACCTCAGACGAAGCCCTTCCAGGGCTAAGAGCGACGACGTCTGGCGGTCTTGTTCGTTGCTCTTAGGGGTGAGTCCGTGGGAGGCACTGTGCATGGTGGATGAGCGTGACCAGCTCAATTGGCTGAAAGCGGCACTTGCCCTGCTCCTGGGATCGCCGAGGACGAGCGTGGGGAAGGTGTAGAACTGACTCCTCAGGTGTGGGTGGCACGTGCTTGAGCGTCAAGCCGATGAAGAGGAGCGCCAGGGCCTCCCGCTCGACCCAGATGTCAGCCCCTAGTTGTCGACCGATCCTGACGCCCCTCTTCACCGCAGCGGAGAGGGATAGGGGGTGAGGTCTCGCTCTCACGACTCACGACTCACGACTCACGTGTCGCGTCTCACGTCCGCTAGTGCTCGTTTCATGCGGGTGACAGCTTCTTGGAGAATCTCGATGGGTTGGAGGAGGGTCATGCGCATGTAGTCGCCCCAGCCTTCGCCGAAGCCGGTGCCGGGGACGATCATGACGCCCTCCTGGATGAAGCGGGCGGAGAGCTCGACGGCGGGGATGCCGGTCGAGCGGGTGTTGACCCAGATGTAGAGGCCGCCGCGGGGCATGCCGTAGGTGAAGCCCATCTCGTCGAGAAAGCCGAGGAGGAGGCGGCGGCGGGCATCGTAGGTCTGGCGCATCTCCTCGACGGTCTCCTGGGGGCCGTTGAGGGCGGCGACCGCCGCCCACTGGGAGACGGTTGGGGCCTGGACGTTGACCATGGCTTTGAGGGCGGAGACGACGCGGATGAACTCGGGCGGGCCGGCCAGGTAGCCGATCCGCCAGCCGGTCATGGCGTAGGTCTTGGAGACGCCGTTGAGGGTGATGGTGCGCTCGAACATGCCGGGGAGGGAGGCGACGCTGAGGCCTTCGGCGTCGTCGTAGAGGAAGTTTTCGTAGATCTCGTCGGAGATGACGATCAGGTTGTGCTTGATGGCGAGGTCGGCGAGGCGGCGGATGTTGGCGGGGGTGACGATACCGGCGGTGGGGTTGTTGGGCGAGATCAGGATGAGGACCTTTGACTTCGGCGTGATCCGTTTTTCGACCTCGTCCGGGTCGAGGTCGAAGGCGGTGGCTTCGTGGGTGGGAACGAGGACGCGGACCCCGCCGGCGAGGTCGATGGCGGCGTCGTAGGAGGTGTAGCGCGGATCGGGGACAATCACCTCGTCGCCGGGCTCGATCAGGGCCTGGACGAGGAGGAAGAGGGCTTCCTGGCCGCCGGTGGTGACCAGGATCTCGGTTTCGGGATCGGCGGCGATGCCGTTGTCGCGCTTGAGCTTGCGGGCAATCGCCTGGCGGAGTTCGAGGAGGCCGTTCTGGGGGGCGGGGCCGGTGCGGCCGTCGTCGATGGCCCGGTTGGCGGCCTCGATGATGTGGGCTGGGGTGGCGAGGTCGGGGTCGCCGAGGCCCATCGAGATCATGTCCTTGCGGCCTTTGGCCAGTTCCGCAAGCTCGAACATGTTGACGGGTTTGGAGGAGGCGCTGGTGGATTGCTGGCTCATCGCTGCACCTCCGTGCCCCCGGTCAGGGTCTTGATGATCGCGTCGACTTGGGCGGAGCCGAGATCGACGCGGGTCCATCCTTGCGTCGAGGCGCCGAACTCGGGTCCGTCGCCGCCGTGATCGACGAGGAGCCAGGGGTAGGCATCTGGGGTGATGACCGTCCGTCCGGCTTGGGCGAGCGTGGCGATCACGTTGTCGCGGTGCTCGGTAAAGCCGGCGCGGCGATCGGCGAGCCAATCGACCGGGCCGTCGAGGGCGGCGAGGGCCGCGTACTGAGAGACGGCGGTGGTGCAGATCGACATCGCCTGTTTGAGCTCACGCATCTCCTTCATGCGGTCGGGCGGGGCGGTGAAGTAACCGACGCGCCAGCCGTCCAGACCGTAGCCGGAGGAGAAGGAGCCGATGGTAACGACTGCGGCGCCGAGTTCTGGGGCGGAGAAGAGGCCGCTCGGGTTGGGTCGTAGAGGGCAGGGATGAGCGAGCGGTCGAGGATCACCACGGCGCCGCGCTCGGCGGCTCGGGCGATGATGTCGCGCAGGGTGTCGTCGTCCAGTGCTACTCCGGTGATCGGGGAGGGCGACGCGAGGAGGATGACGTTCGGGTCGACTGCGAAGATGTCTTCGATGCTGGGGAGGAACCGGTTCTCGGGCGTGGTGGCAATCCGGTGGAGGTCGCCGCCGATGAAGCCGATCATCTCGGCGACGTTGGGCTGGAGGGGTTCTGGCGCGGCAACGCGGTCGCCGGTGCCGATGACGGCCTGGAGGGTGATGTAGAGGGCTTCGGCGCCGCCGTTGGTGACGACGACGGACTCGGCGGTGGCCGGAAAGCCCTGCTCGGTGGAGATCCGGGCGATGGCCTTGCGCAGTTCGACGACCCCGGGGCGCGAGGTGTAGTGGGTCTCACCCCGGGCGAGGGCATCCTTGGCGGCGGCGCGGACGTGCTCCGGCGCGACAGTGGGAGGTGCTGGGGCAGGCGCCGGCGAGGCCGATGCTACTTCGAGGGCTTCGGCAAGGCGGACGGCGCGACCGGCGAGGGCGCGGCCCATGGGGGTGTCGGGACGGAACGGCAACGTACTTGGCACGGGGCTGATCCTGTTCACTGGTGGATCCTCGTCCGGCTTCAATGCCGGGCGGTTCCGATCTCCAGCAATCCGCTGAGGTTGACGCCTTCGACCACGAGGGGATCGATCTCGCCGCCGGGGGCGGTCATGAGCAGCGTCACTCCCGGGCCGTACCCGGCTTTGATGCTGTCCGCAGACGATACAACGCCGATGCCAACGCTGCCCTTATGGTAGCCGTGGCCCCGGGTGGAATTGACGTCGGCGAGAGCGCCGGTGTCGCCGAGTTTGAGTGTCGATGGAATTGAGCGATCCCGATCCTGTCAACGAACCGTGACTGCACATTGCCCGATCCGGTGCTGCCTCGTTACTTGGACGTGGGGCACGGGATCGGGCAACTCTGTGCAGGTTGAACGGTTGTGGTTCAGGCACTTGGCCGCCGTTGCCAGGTCCCGGCGGTCCGGGCCAGATGGGGGTGATCGCACCGGTGACGGTGGGGCGGGTGAATCCAGGGTGCGGGATTGAACAGTGGTTGTCGGTGGCGTGGGCGGGACGAGGGACGCCGTGCTGGGTCCGGCCGGGGCTGAAGACCTCGGGCTACCTCTGGGGCGCAAGCCGGCTCAAGCCGGCTCGCGACTTCGGAGCGATGCGGTCCGGAATGCCGATGGGGAGCAGCCCATCGATTCTGCATCCGCCGTGGGTCGGTTGCACCAAGATGACGGGTTTTTCACACGGTGCGACAGCCGATGACGCGGCCCGGGTGATGAGCCCGGGCCGCGTTTGCCAAACGTGTCAGGTGAACGATTCGGGGGGTTACCCCTTGTGTGCTGCCCGGCGGAAGGCGCCGACGGCTGCCATGGCGAAGACTGAGCCGGCGGCGATCAGGACCGCCGGAATCGTGAGACCGGTGCTGGAGGCTGTCAGGCCAGCGCCGGTGTTTGGCAGCGCGACGACCGGGGTCGGATTCTGCGATGGCGTCTGCGGCTGTGGGGCTGGAGCCGGATTCTCGTCGCCCTTGGCGTCGACCGGGATCACGTAGAAGGTGCCGTAGAGGGTCTCGCCGGGGGCGACGTAGACGACGGGGTGGTTGGTGTTCTGGTTCTCGTGCTGACGGGGCTCCGGGATCGTCTCGTTGCCGAAGAAGGTAATGAAGCCGGCGAAGTCGCCGGGGACGCCGAGGGTCACGATGTGGTTGCCCTCGGTCAGGCCGCCGATGACGACGCGACCGTTGCCGTCGGTCAGGCCGCCGTTGGCGTAGTCGGAGCCGGGGATCATCGCGTCGATGGAGACGCCGGAGAGCGGTTCGCTGTCGCCGGCGTAGTCGTTGCCGTCGTAGGCGACAGGTAGGATGCGCACATCGACGATCAGGGTGGTGCCGGCGACCTCGGCTGGCGCGCTGGTAGGATCTTTCGGATCGGTGCCGTGGACGAAGAGTTCGTCGCCGTCGTTGTAGCCGTCACCGTCGGTGTCGATCTTGGTCGGGTCGGTGCCCCAGCCGTCCTGGCGAAGCTCGGCGCCGTCGCCCAGGCCATCGCCGTCGGTGTCGAAGGCGAGGGGATCGGTGCCGGTGCTGGAGCCGGGCTCGAAGCCAACTTCGGCGAAGTCGGAGAGTTCGTCGCCGTCGGTATCTGGGTTGGTCGGATCGGTGCCGAGATCGGCTTCCTCTGCGTCGGTAAGCAGGTCGCCGTCGGTGTCGACGCCGGGCTGTCCATTGGCCGGGACGCTGTTCGGATCGAGCGGATCGGAGGCGTTGACGACCTCCTGATTGTCGCCGTAGCCATCACCGTCGGTGTCGTAGAGGTCGGGGTCGGTGCCGTAGGTGGCTTCGTCGGAGTCGGACAGGCCGTCGCCGTCGGTGTCGACGAATTCGGCGGGTTGGATGGGAGGTTCTTCGGCGTTGGTTTTGAGCGGGGCGGCGAAGAGCCCAAGAAGAAGGAGTGCCGCGACTGAGAAGATGATGCGACGCGCATTCATGAGGTCTGTCTTTCGGGAATGGGGGGAGGGCCGCGCGGAGGTTGGACGGCCGCTCACGGCGGTGTGGTCGGTTCGGATTACTCCGATAGTGAAATCCTATATCTGGATATGGTGATAGGCATCAGCAGAGTGGCTTAATCCGGATGCTTAATGTGGGGCGAGGTCGGTGGGAGGGTGTGCCGAGTTTTCGGGGTTGCCCGGGGCTGACGGCCCAAGGTTGGCCCGGGCAAACCGGACAGCCTCTCCGTGGCTAACGGGGGAAGCGGCGGAAGCGGGTGGCGATCAGGTCGCCGGTGAAGGTCGCGATGGCGAGGACCGTTGCTGTGGCCATCAGGACGAGGGCGGCGGCCTGGAGGGGGTCGACGAGGAGTTCGAAGAGGCGGTCGGAGACGACGTTCGGGACCGAGTCGGCCGTTTGGTTCTTGTAGAGCCGGTAGGCAATGGCGATGGCGAGCAGAACGAGGCCGCCGCTGGCGATCAGGCCGACGCCCATTCGGCCGAGGGCGCGGAGGCGGCGGGGACTGATGACGATGGCGGCCAGGAGGGCGATGGCCGCGAGGGCAGGGAACCAGAAGGCCGCCCGATCGATCAGGCGGGCCACTCGCTGGATGGGCTCAAGATCGTCGGTCGTCAGAATTGGGAATTCGATGTCGCCGGCGATGGAGGTGACGGTCGAGACGTCGATCCCGAACGGGACGAGTTGGTCGGCGACGGCGGTCACGATCGGGCCAAGCTCCAGATAGACCTCGTCATCCCGGGTGACGAGGATTTCGGCCTCCTTGCCGGTGATCAGGCCCATGACCTGGATGTGGGCGACCCGGTTGGCATCTCGCCAAATGGGCGGGAACGCACCTGACGAGACGAAGGTCTCGACGGCCTTTTTCACGGTTGCGCGGGTGGCGTCGGTGGCAAAGCCGAGATCGAGGGCGGCCATGATGCCATCGGTGGTGACCGTCGTGATCTCGGCCTGGACACCGGCGTCGGTCGCCATCGGACCGATCGTGGCGACGTATTCGTCATCGTCGAGCAGGAGCGTATTGGCCCAGACGGCTACCAGGGCGAGGGCGGCCAGGGCGCAACCGACGATGAGGAGCACCCAGACGAGCAGCGACCGCGCTCGCGATGGGGGAGGCTGATGCAGGCTGTCCAGGTGGACTCCATATCGCCTGGCGGTGGCTGTCATTGGACTCCTAATTGGGTGGGATTTGCGCCGGACACAGCGGAAGCCGATGTGGCAGGTTGGAGAATCGATCGGTTGAAACTGCCTGGCAGCGGGTCGATAGCGACGGCAATACGACGGAGCGCACAGGAACGAGCCGCCCTTGATCACCCGTTCCGGGATGGCGGTCCCGGTTGGCGCCTGACCGCAGCACTGGCTGGAACTGCCGGCGGTCGATTCAAGACGTCCGGCCGGCGACGAGGTCCACTCCCAGACGTTGCCGATCATGTCGAGGAGGCCGTAGCCGTTGGCGGGGTAGGAACCAACTGGCGCGGTGTGCTCCCGGCCTGGGGCGGCGAGGTTGCGGTGCGGGAAATCTCCCTCCCAGGTCCTGGCCATGCGCTGGCCGCCGGGCGCGAATTCGGCGCCCCAGGCGTAGTCGGCGCCATCGATACCGCCACGAGCGGCGAATTCCCATTCCGCTTCCGCCGGGAGGGCCGCGCCGGCCCACTCCGCGTAGGTAGTGGCGTCTGCCCAGGCGACGTGGACGACGGGGTGATCGACGCGGGAGGCTATCGAGCTGCCGGGCCCCTCGGGGTGGCGCCAGGATGCGCCCGGCACCCAGGACCACCAGGCGAGCCAGGAGTCGGGCGCGTGGAGGTGGACAGGGTGCGGCGGTGGGCGGAAGACTGCCGATCCGGGATCGCTGGGAGATCCAGGAATGTCCGGTGGGCGCTCGGCGATGGTGATGTAGCCGGTTGCCGCGACGAACCGGCCGAACTCCGCGTTGGTCACTGGCTGCCGGTCGATCCAGAAGTCCGCGACGGCGACGTGGCGGACCGGGGCCTCTTCGGGGTAGTGGCGATCGCTGCCCATCTGGAAGGCTCCGCCGGGTATCCAGACCATGTCGCGGGCTGTGTCCACCTGCGCCCCGAAAAATGTCGAATTTGCTGGAGAATGCTGAATTGTACGTTTGTTGTCGCTTTTTCGCTGCATCTCGTCCAATCTAGCCTTGCGGAAAAATACTCATGGCTGTGTAGTAAGCTATAAGCCTTCCGCGACCGTCACGTCGTGGGTCCGATACGACACGGGCAATCGATCCTGGATGAGGCTCATCCGGATTTGCCGTGAAGATCGGGGTGGAGACGTCTCGCGAGGCGCCGTCTGGTCCGCTCTCGCCTGTGTACCTGTTGACGTGCCGTCTGGCTGGCTGGCTCGTTGATTGACGCACAGCAGTATTTGCGAGTGGGCAGGTTGCCGAGACGTACCGATCGAACCCGGTGGCTGGCCGGGAGTATGCGGGTCGTCCGTCCGTGCTGGAGGGAACACGGGTAAGGGCGGTCATCGCCCGGATTGAACGCCTGCTTGCTGGCGGCGCGGCAATTCCGGATCGGAAAGCAGAGGAGCCTAACGGAGGTCCGGCGTCCGCCGCTTTCCCGCTGCGTTGTACACGTTCCCCCGCAACGAAAGGAACCGGACAACGTGGACGTGTCGTACGGCGGCGTCGCCATGGCTGGTGGCCGCGCTACTCTCGACCGCGCCGCGAGGATACCTGGCCGCTGGCGCCGTTCCTCGTGTGTGCTTGCGCTTGCCCTGATCGCCTCGCTGCTCTCGTTCGCACTCCCGTCCGCCTCACCGGCTGAGGCCGCCTGGGGCGGGACGGTGACGACCGAGATGGCAACGCTCCGCTCCGAGCCGGGGTGGTGGGCCGAGGTTGTCGGGTCGGTCTACATGGGGCAGTGGGTCGAGGTCGCGGCCGGTCCGGCTGGGGACAATTGGTACCAGGTGGCCTCCGGCGGCCAGTTCGGCTGGCTGTGGGGCGAATACATCGACTTTGATGGTGGTGGGGGCGGTGGCACGGTGGCTGCCGCGGCGGTGCCGTCCGGTGCCGGCGGCGGTGGCTATTCCGCCTGGGTCGATACCGACGTGCTCAACGTGCGCGCCGGAGCCGGGACCGATTCCTCGGTCGTCAATCAGATCTGGCAGGGCGGCCAGATGACCGTGGTCGGAGATGCCGTCAGCGGCTTCCTGCCGATCCAATGGGACGGTGGCAGCGGGTGGGTCTCCGCCCAGTACCTGCGCTACGACGGTCCGCCGGCGGTCGCGGCGAGTGGAGGCGGTGGCGGTGGCGGTGGCCCGAGCGGCGAGCGCTGGATCGACGTCAACCGGAGTAGCCAGACTGTCACTTTAATGGAGGGCGGCTCCGCGGTGGCGAGCTACTGGGGCGCCTTCGGCTACGACGACTCCGATTACGGCTTCTATGCCACCGCGATCGGGACGTACTACGTCTACTCAAAGGCTCAGGACCTCAATTGGACCGAGTGGGGTCAGGCATACATCACGGACTGGGTCGGCTTCGATCCGGAGCGCGCGAACGGTTTCCATTCGTATTCGCGTGACGCCAACGGCAATGTGATCGCTGGCGGCGATGCCCCGACGGGAGGGTGCGTCGCGACTGCACCGGGGGCGGCGGCCCACATCTTCGCGTTCGCGGCGATGGGGATGCGGGTCGAGGTGCACCGGTAACCTGAGCGTAGGAATAACATCTCGAACGCCCCCGCTCCACCCTGGTGGAGCGGGGGTTTTTGTTTGAGCTGGGATGGGAATGTCAGTTGTGCAGGCACTGTGCCCGCTCTCTATTCGAGGCGGGTTTTCGTATTTCTACCCATTCTGTGTAACCCCTCTCCGCCATAACATCGGATCAGCACATTCAACCGAAGACCGCACACGGCCAGAAAGGAGGAGGGCAATGTTCATCCGAACCCCCATCTACAGTTCGCAACCGGGCGCCAAAAAGAAAGAGTCCGAGGTCCCGCAGGACTTGGTCAGTAAGATACTCGCCGCCATGGATGCCCGCGACGCGGCCGGAGCGGATTTCTCAGCTGAGGGGGCCGGCGGTGAACGAGAGGAAGATACGAAGAAGGGCGTCAAGGACAAGACAACTGACTTCGTCGAAAAGAAGGAAGCATCCGAGCAAGCCGCCCGCGAAAAGGACCGCGACGGCTACCTGGTGAAGATCCTCAAATACGTTCCGATTGAGCTGTTCGTCGGTCTTTGCGGGGCTCGTGGCGCTCGCGTTCGCCACGAACCGGTTCGAACCGAACTCCACCGAGGCCAGGGCTTTCTGGAGTCCAATGGGGCTGGACATCACGCCGGTACTGGGCATCTTCCTGCTGGGTTTGGTGCTTACGCCGCTCTACTTCTTCTTGGGTGCACGCAAGATCGAGGGGATGGAAAATCGTCCAACCTGGTGGTTCTACCTGCTCTCTCCGCTCGCCTTCACCATCTGGACGATGGCGATCAACAACGAGACCCGGAGGGCGCTCGACCGGGGAGAACACACGGCAGAGCTCTTTCTTGCCTTGGGCGCACTCCTGATCCCCGCCGTCGACGAGGTCTGCCTGATGATCTTCGGTGAGAAGAAAGAAGCTGGCCAAACCACGTCGGTCAGCAAGCTCATCTCCGGTCGAATTACCGGTCGCCCCTCCGGGGGATTCGCCGAAATCATGGCCAAGTTCAAGCTGAACGGAAACAACAAGGGTGGTGAAACCGAGCCAGTGGCGGCTGACTCCAACGCTGAGAATAACGGCACCGAGCCTCTAGACAAACTGGCGAAGAGCCACTCAAGGATTTCATAGCGGTGCTGCACCGGGAGCGAAGCGCTTCTAACCAGGGCGGCTTGCGTTCATCCATGTGGCGGATCTCAACGTTGGAAGAGGTACGGTGCCTCGTTACTCCACCACCTCCGTCATCCTGAGCCTGCGAAGGATCTTGGCGCTTTGGCGCCTTCGTGTTCGTTTCGCACTGTGACATTGCTGTTGGCGACAAAGCCGCGCGGCGGCCAAGATCCTTCGCAAGCTCAGGATGACGAACCCAGGACGGCGCCGCCTGACGCCCTCTCCACCGCAGTGGAGAGGGGGCAGGGGGTGAGGTCCTCTTTCTCTCCTATGCGAAGAAGTCCTCGTCTCCTTCGGGCAGATACTGCTGGGCGGCTTCGGGGATGAGGTCGATGCCCATGCCGGGGGTGTCCCAGACGTCGATGAAGCCGTTTTTGACGATGGGGTCGGGGAGGCCGGTGACGATGTCGTACCACCAGGAGGGGTTGCCGCTGGGGTATTCGAAGGCGATGTAGTTGTCGGGGAGGGTGGCGCAGACCTGGACGAGGGCGGCCAGGCCGAGGAGGCCGTTGCCGGTGCCGTGGGGGGCGATCATGATGCCGTGTAGGTCGGCGTATTCGGCCACCCATTTCAGCTCGGCGATGCCGCCGACGTCGCAGGGGTCGGGGCCGATGATGTTGACGGCGTGGGTCTCGATCAGCTCGCGGAAGTTGTGGCGTAGGTAGATCTGCTCGCCGGTGTGGATGGGAATGGTTGAGGCGCGGGTGACGTCGCGGTAGACGTCGGCGGCGACCCAGGGGATGTAGTCGCCGGTGATCAGGTCCTCCAGCCACATGATGTGGAGGTGTTCGAGGGCTTTGGCGAGGCGGATGGCGTCCGGGACCGTCCAGCCGGGGCCGCAGTCGAGGGCGAGGCCGACTTCATCGCCGAGGACCTCCTTCATCGCGGTGACGCAGTCGACGACGTGGTTGAGGCCCTTTTCGGTGAGCATGCCGCGCATGAGCTGGCCGTGGAAGACGGCCTGGCCGGGGTCGCCGTAGAAGAAATCGGGGATGTCGGTCTTCATGCCGGAGTGGAAGCCGACGCCTTGCTTGATGATCGTGAATCCTTCGGGCAGGGCCTTCATCTGGGCCATGTTGGCGGCCATGTCCTCGGGCGAGTAGGAGGCGAGGGGAGGGCGGATCGAGCCGTTGTAGGTGCGGACGCGGTCGCGGACTTTGCCGCCGAGAAGCTTGTAGACGGGGAGGCCAGCCGCCTTTCCTGCTATGTCCCAAAGAGCCATCTCGATCGCGCTGACGGCGCTGCCCCACGGCTTGAAACCGCCGCGCTGGCGGATCTTGCGCATGACCCGCTCGACGTCCGTCGGGTCTTCGCCGATCAGGCGGGGGCCGAGGTGGAGCAGATGGGGCTTGAGGTAGGGTTTGTAGGCCTCGACCTGGCCGTAGCCGTCGATGCCGGCGTCGGTGGCGATGCGGACGATCGGGCTGTCGCCCAGGACTGTGGCCTTGACGTCCGTGATCTTGATCTTCACCGTGTCCTCCCTGACCGGCCTTGCGTCACGTGGTGTTCTGGAAGTCTCTCCGAAACTGGGGTTGGGTGCACGATAGGCGTTAGGCGTTCGGGATAGCCCCCTAACCCCCCGCCCCCTTCCCCCCGCTGCGGCAAGGGGAAGGGGGAGCGTTGCGCGATGGGCGATACGGCGGCTTGCACGATTGGGCGGTAACCGCTAGGGTTAATTCAACGTTTGTTGAATTAGGAGGCGGTGATGATGGCGGATGCGGTGACGGTGAACGATCTGGTCGTGCGGCGTGGGGGTCGCGAGGTCATCCGGTCGTTGTCGTGCGCGATCGTGCCGGGATCGATCACGGGGTTGATTGGGCCGTCCGGAAGCGGGAAGACGACGCTGATGCGGGCGATCGTGGGAGTGCAGCGGATCGCATCGGGGAGGGTGGAGGTCTTCGGGGAGCCGGCCGGGAGCGAGGCGCTGCGCCGGCGGGTCGGGTATGTGACGCAGGCGCCGAGTGTTTACCGGGATATCAGCGTGCTCGCCAATGTGACGTACTTCGCCTCGCTCTACGGCAAGGGGGATGAGGAAGCGCGTCGGGCGATCGATGCGGTCGGGCTCACCGATCAGACGAGGCAGCTTACTGGCAGCCTCTCTGGGGGCCAGTACAGCCGGGTGTCGCTCGCCTGCGCGCTGGTCGCCGAGCCAGACCTGCTCATCCTGGACGAGCCGACGGTCGGGCTCGATCCGGTCCTCAGGTCCCAGCTCTGGAGGCACTTTGCCGAGCTCGCCGGAACGGGCATGACCATCCTCGTCTCCAGCCACGTGATGGATGAGGCGGCCCGGTGCGATTCGATCCTGCTGCTGCGGGAGGGGATGTTGATCGGGTCGTTGACGCCCGACGAATTGCGTGCGCGCGGCGGGAGCAGCGATCTAGACGAGGCGTTCCTGCACCTCGTCGGAGGGACTGGAGGTGGCGGCATGAACCGGCACTACTTGCTCGCGACATGCCGCCGCGGTGCTCGACCAGCTCCGGCACGACGCCAGGAGCATCGCGATGACGCTGGTGTTGCCGTCGGTGCTGCTCGTCTTGCTGTACTACCTCTACGAGGGCAATTCCAGGGTGTTCGACCGGATTCGGGCTGATCATGCTCGGGGTCTTCCCCTTCGTGATGATGTTCCTGGTAACGTCGATCGCGATGTTGCGGGAACGGACGAGCGGTACCATGGAGCGGTTGCTGACCACACCGATCAACAAGGCCGATCTCCTCTTCGGGTATGGTCTGGCGTACTCGCTGGTGGCGGCGGCGCAGGCGGTGGTGACGACGATCGTCGCCTTTCAGGTCCTGGGACTCTCGACCGAGGGGAGCGTGGCGCTCGTGATCGTCATGGCTGTGGCGGATGCCATTCTGGGGGTCGCGCTCGGGTTGCTCAGCTCGGCCTTCGCGCGGACCGAGTTCCAGGTGATGCAGATGATGCCGGTGGTGATCCTGCCCCAGTTCTTCGTCTGCGGGTTGTTCGTGCCACGCGACCAGATGGCGGGGTGGCTGGAGGGGCTCTCGGCGGTGTTCCCGCTGACCTATGCCGTCGACGCCATGCTCGAGATCGGCGGCGCAATCGGGGGTATCGGGGACGCTCGTGCGCGACATCGGTATCGTCCTCGGAGCCGCCGTGGCGGCGCTGGCGCTGGCGGCCCAGACCCTGCAGCGCCGCAGCGCATGAGCACAGGACGGCGCAAGGGCAATGCCGACACCCGGCAGACGATCCTGATCGCGGCGCGCGAGCTGTTCGCGGCCAACGGCTTCGATGGCACCTCGATTCGGGCCATCGCCGGCCGGGCGGGAGTTGATGTCGCGCTCGTGGGCTACTACTTCGGGAACAAACAGCAGCTCTTTACCGAGGTGGTGTCGCCGCCGATCGATCTGGCCGCGACGGTTGGCCGGGTCGTGGCTTTGCCGCTGGCGGACTGGCCCCAGGCGCTGATTGAGATCATGCTCGATGTGATGGACAGCCCGCTCTCTTCGGTGATGATCGCGAATTTCCGAGGGGTGATTCGGGAGCAATCCGCGTCGGAGATGATGGGCAGGTTCATGCTGGAGAACGTGGCGCAGCGCGTGACGACGGCGCTGCCGGAGTCTGTGAGCGGGGACAGAGCGTGGCGGGCCAATCTGCTGGCGAGCCAGATGGTCGGCCTGCTCGTTGGCCGCTATATCCTGAGATTGGAACCGCTGGCGTCGGCAACCAGGGCGGAAGTCCTGGGTGCATACGTGCCGACGATCCGGAGGTACTTGATGGGGCCGTTGGATGATATGGATGGGTCGAGTCGTGAGCTTGGCTCCCGGGATTGATGGAGGTTGCGGGGCCCATCGGTAGGTTTCGGCGGCGTGGGTGGGGCGGGGACAAGGTGCCCGGGCCCGGGGCTAAAAGACCCCGGGCTACCTCGGGGCGGAAGCGGCTCGCGAGCCCGCTACGCCGCAAGTCGTGAGCAGACGCCAGAAACGGCCCGTGAATTCCGCAATCAGCGTGGATCCCGTACCGAAGCCGGCTGAAGCCGGCTCGCGAGCCCGCGGCGGCGCAGTCGGGAGCAGACGCCAGAGAACGGCCGCATTGAATTCTGCAATCTGCGTGGATCCAGGGTTACGCCGGCGAGCGGTTGTGATCGACGCTTAGCCGGCGAAGTCTCTTCGGGACTGAGGACGGGACGGGTGTGGGGTTCGCATGGCGCCCTGGGATCTCTGGACCGGTTGGGTGGCTGGCTGTGGCGTCGGGTTGAGCCAGATCTGGGCGGCGATGACCAGGTTGAGGGCGATGACGCCGGCGATCAGGCCGGCCAGGGTGTCGACCGGCCAGTGTTTGCCCAGTTCGATCCGGCCGAGCATGGCGGAGGCGACGAGGGCGGGGTAGGCGACGAGGATGGCTGGGCGCACGCGCTCCGGGGCAAAACGCCAGGCGAGGAGGGCGACGAAGCCCCAGAAGGAGACGGTCCATTGGACGTGGCCGCTGGGGAAGCTGGAGAGGCCGCCGCCGCCCTCGACCCCGAATTGGGGTGAGGGCCGATAGGCTTCGATGAAGAGTTTTGGTGAGATCAGGGCAAAGTGGAGGACGACGACGCCCAGGAGCAGGAGCAGCAGGCGCCAGTGGCGCAGGTATGCCAGGGCCGCGGCCAACAAGATTGGCGCGATGTAGAAGCCGATCAGGCCGCCGCCGATCTCCGATCCCCACGAAGGGATGAAGGCAAACGAGCCCCAGGGAATCGCCTGAATCTTGCGAGCCAGGGTGCGATCGATCTCGGTCGGGCGCGGCCTGCTGGACGATGAGGAGCAGGGCGATGAATGCCGACAGGAGGGCCGCAGCAGCTCTGGCGTGACGGAAGGCGTGTCGGGGAGGTGGTGTGGGTCAGGAGGGGAGTGGTCAACATGTCCGTGTTCATCATAGTCGGATCAGTCTAACACCTTGGTTTGGGCCGACCGGCCCGGATGGAGGCGTTTGGCGTAGCGCAGGGCGGAGTGGAGCCAGATCATGCCCGATACAAGGCCAAGGCCGATGACGTAGGAGGCCAGCACGTCGATCGGCCAGTGGCGCCCGAGGGCGATCCGGCCGAAGCCAGTTGCCAGCGCGAAGACGACCCAGCCGATGGCGACCGTCCAGCGCATCCAGCGGCGTTCGAGGTGGAGAATCACCAGGTAGGCGAGAAACCCGTAGAAGGTAACGACGTACTCGGAGTGGCCGGAAGGGAAGCTCTGGAAGCCGCCGACCCCGACGATGCCGTCGAAGTTGGTCGAGGGACGGGGCCGGTCGATCAGGGCCTTGGGCCATTGGGCGAGGACGTGCAGCGGGAAGGTGAGCAGAAGGAGAAGAGCGGCTCCGCGATGGCCCAGCGCCAGGACAACCGCGACGATCGCCAGGAGGATCAGGACAAAGGTCAGGGAGATCGTGTTTGTGAGCGTCGAGGTCACATCAAAAACAAGCCGGCGGCCCGGGACTTCCTGCAATTGCCGGGTCAGCCAGCGTTCCCAGGCGTAGGTCTGGCCGCGGCGCAGGATGTAGACGAGGATGAACTCGCCGCACAGGGCGATAGCCCAGGACGCCCAGTGGAGTTTGTTGCGGCGAGTGGGGCGGATGGCGAATGCGAAGGCGTCGCGGGCGATGGCTTCGTAGCGGGCTCGGTCAATCGTGAACGGGCCGATGGTGACCGGGCCGGGGATCTCCAGCGCCGTTGCCCCGGCAAAGTCGTTGGCTGATTGTGTTCCGACGTCTCGTTGATCCACGTTGGATCGCTCCTGCATCCGTGCGGCCGATCTCGCCGCCTGCTAAAGCGTACCCCTGCCGGTCGGTTGTGCCCATCCCTAAAGACGACGGGACCAGGGCACTTTTGGTGCCTGGTCCCGTGTGAAGAGCGTCTTTTAGGCGGGCCTTAGCGGCGGGCGCCCGCGCGGCGGCCGAAGCAGGAGCTGCAGTAGACCGGGCGGGACGGATCTGGAGCGAACGGGACACTCGTCTGGGTGCCGCACTCGGAGCAGACGACCTGGGTGCTCTGGCGCGGTGCGGCCGAGCGCCGGGAGTCGTCGCGTGGGGATTCACTTGTGCGGGACGACCGTTCGAACGAGGCCGACGACGTGGTCGTCAACGAGCGGCTCTCGTCGCCGACGGTGGCGCTGGTGAGTTCGCGGAACTCGGTGCCGACGATTACACGGCCGCTGGGATCGGCGATCACCGAGGCGTGACGGCTGCGGCGGGCATCCGGACGGGCGCCGAAGATGCTATCGCTGCGGCGCTGCGGAGGACGCTGATCCCGGGACAGATCCTGGGCGGGGATTGTGGTCCGTCCGTTGCCGTATCCATTGCCGTTGCTATCCGATCTCGGCAGCGACGGGCGTGGCTCGGACGATCCGGTCCGGGTGCGGGGCTCACTGGACGACCGCGAGGACGCGGCGCGACTTGAGTCGCCCGGATGGGACGGATTGGCTGGAGTGGCCGCGAGGTGCGGGCTCCGGCTGGTACGTCGTGTCGATGTCGTCCGGGTTTGCGGCCAGAGCAGCGGCTGCGCCCTGCCAGGGAGCGCGCGGGATGCGGCGAATAAGGCCGCGCTCGATCTGGCGCCACTTGGGGGCGTCTTCTCGACCGAGCAGGGTGATCGCTTGACCGGGGCGGCCCATGCGGCCGGTGCGACCGATCCGGTGCGTGAGAAGTTCGGGGGATTCCGGCAGTTCGACGTTGATGACCTGCTCGACGTGGGTCACGTCCAGACCGCGGGCGGCGACGTTGGTCGCCAGCAGGATCGGGACGGCGCGGGAGCGGAAGTCGGCGACGACCTGATCGCGGGCGTTTTGCGACAGATTGCCTTGCAGTGCCGCGACCGGGTATCCGTCCGCCTGCAGCTTGCGGGCGAGGGCTTTGACGCCATGCTTGGTGCGCCCAAAGACGATGATCGAACCCTCGCCGGAGCGGTGGTCGAGGAGGTCCTTCAGGGCGGAGAGCTTGTCATTGTCGCCAAGGTCGTAGGCGATGTGCTCGATCGGAGCGGCGTCTTCCGGATTGGGATCGACCTTGACCTCGATCGGGCGGTCCATGTGCTTGTCGGCGGTCTTGCGGACCCAATCGGCCATGGTGGCCGAGAAGAGGGCCGTCTGCCGGGCGGTGTTGGCGCGGGCGATGATCTTCTCGACGTCCGGCGCGAAGCCGCGGTCGAGCATCTCATCGGCCTCGTCGAGGACGAGGAATCGAATCTTGTCCAGGCGGAGCGCGCCCTGGGAGAGGAGATCGAGGACGCGGCCGGGGGTGCCGACGACGACATGGACGCCTTTGCGGAGCATGTCGCGCTGGGGACCCATGGCGCGGCCGCCGAAGATCAGGCCAACGCTGACGCCCTTGGCGCGGCCGACCTCTTCGAGGACGCCGCCGACCTGGACGGCCAGCTCGCGGGTGGGAGTCAGGATCAGGACCTGGATGACGCGCTGGCGGGTGTCGATGCCTTCAATCGCCGGGATGCCGAAGGCGAGGGTTTTGCCTGATCCGGTTCGGGCCTGGCCGATGACGTCGTTGCCATCGAGGAGGGCGGGAATGGTCTGGGCTTGAATAGGAGTGGGGGTGTCGATCCCCATACGGGTGAGTGCCTGATGCGTTTGCGGGCTCAGGCGCATGTCGGCGAACGAGATCGAAGTCTCGGTGGCCGTCATCTCTTCAACTGGTGCGATCAAAAAGGTGGACCTCTACCGCGCAGCGCTATGCGGACGAAAACGAGGGAAACGGCCGAGCCGGTCAGTACGGCTCGACTACCCCTTGGCGCTGCGCGAATAGCAGTGGAGTATTGGCGTACTGTCGCGCGGCGAGTCCGCGCATCCCTTACTGTGGATAAGTATCGGACATGGCGGGTAAATCGTCAAGTCGCGTGCTGGCAAGGTATTGGGAGGCAGTGGATGCCAATTGACCCTACCCGACCGGTGCCATAGAGTGGGCCCATCCTCGCGGCGTCCGCCTGTAACAACTGCATAGCGGAAGGGCATCAGAATGGAACCGCGGCGCTTCGATTCCCTTGCACGGGCGCTTGCAGCGGGCAAGACCCGGCGCGGCATTCTGGGCGGACTTGCCGCCTTCGTTGTCGGCGTGCATTCCGCCTCGGCGCAATCGAGCTGCCCGCCCGGCCAAATCCGCAACCGCAAGGGCGACTGCAACTGCCCGGCTGGGACCGATCCCTGCCCGGATGGGTGTTTCAATCGCAGGAGCGACCCGTCCAACTGCGGGAGATGCGGCAATGTCTGCCTGACCGGTGAGGTCTGTCAAAAGGGAGCGTGTCGTTGCCCCAATGGCGTGACGTGTGGGGCGACGTGCACGACCTGTCTAAACCCCGTGCCTTGCGGCAGCGAAGGCGAAGGCTTTGGCTGCAACAGCCCTCTGTGCTTCACCACAACCGAAGGAAACAACACCTGCTCCGATGCCGACGTTGTCAGTGAAATTATCCCGTGCACATCGAGCGACCAATGCCCGAGTGGATACATTTGCGCCGTAGGGACCTGCGCGGCAGGGTCGATCTGCCTACGGGTGTGCGGCCTTATCTAGCGACATGCAACTGCCCACCGCCTAAGTCTCCACAGTCCGCTCCGGAAATCGCAATAGCCCGGAGTTTTCCCCAAGTTTGGCGCCATCGACGATCGTGGCCACGCCGGGGAGCAATTCCCGGCGTGGCCACCATTCCCGCGTGTCTGGCAACCGCTACGACGTGGTGCAGAGAGAAAGGCAGAAGCCGCTGTTGGCGCCGCCCTGGCCGCATGGCGCGATCTGACACTGCTGCCCCTGGGGGCACTGGGACGTGCTGGTGCAGGGGACCGGGTTTGGGGGGCATGAGCCTGGGAGCGGGATGCAGTGCTGGGGACCTTCGACACTGTCGGTGCCGCAGGCGCAGCCCGCGGGGCAGGTGGGTTCGCAGGTCGCGCCGCAGACGCATGTCTCGGCGCAGCTGCCGTTGTCCAAGCAGACGTTCTGCCCCGTTAGGCAGCAAACGCCGCCGCAGGAAAGGTTTGGGCAGGGCGGCGTTGAGGTGCAGAGCGGAAGGCAGAAGCCGCCGTTGGCGCCGCCTTGGCCGCACCCCGCGATCTGGCAGTGCGTCCCCCTGGGGCACTGGGCCGTGCTGGTGCAGGGAACCGGGTTTGGGGGGCATAAGCCTGGGAGCGGGATACAGCGCTGGGGACCTTCGACGCTGTCGGTGCCACAGGCGCAGCCCGCGGGGCACGCCTCGCAGTTCTCGGGGCCGCTGCAGACGCAGGTATCAGCGCAGGTGCCGTTGGCGAGGCAGACGTCTTCCCCCGGCAGGCAGGACATGCCGCCACAGGTGATGACCGGCGTTGCGGTCGTGGTCGTCGTGGTGGTCGTGGGTGGTTGAGTCGTCGAGGTGGTGGTCGGCGCGGCCGTCGTCGTTGTCGTTGTAGGTGCCACGGTTGTGGTTGTAGGGGCGACGGTCGTCGTGGTCGGCTGCGCGGTCGTGGTGGTGGTCGGCGTTGCTGTGGTCGTCGGCGCGACGGTGGTCGTGGTGGTCGCGACCGTGCCGGTGCAGTTCTGCGGCGGCATGCACCGGGAGTTGCCGTTGCCATAGACGCAACAGACGCAGCCGAGCTTGCAGATGCCGGGGTTCGCGGCGCAGACCACGTTGCCGCACTGGGCCTGGGTGACCTGGGCGTCGGCGACTCGGGCGCCGAGCAGCCCCGCCCCCAGGGCGGCGAGCGAGCTGAGGATGCCGCGCCGGGTCTTGGTGGCGGCGAGCGACCGGGCCAGGGAATCGAAGCGTTGAGGGTCCATGACAGCCCCCTTCGGTATGCGGGTTTCGCGGCCACGGTGCCGCAGGGATGGGGCCACTCTCGGGCACCTGGTGGGCCGGACCCCACTGGGGTCATGGTATGAAAGTACCTGTCCTGGGTACATGGGGAAAGGTACGCATTTCGGCCCCGGTGCTCGGTGGGGATGTACCCATATGCGCCGCAGACCGGCCGTTCCCAAGGAGCGCCTTGGGAATAGGTCTTGCGCGTCGGGGACGGCCGAGGATTGAGGAAGGAGGTTTCCGTGCGGAAGCGATTGGGCGTTGTCGGGGTGCCGTCGAGCGCGGGGGCGTTCGCGCCGGGTCAGGAGAAGGCGCCGGCCGCGCTCCGGGCGGCTGGGCTGATCGAGCGGCTGGGGGCGGCCGGAATTGAGGTTGTGGACCACGGAGACCGGGAGGTCTGGCGCTGGCGGCCGGATCGGAGGAGTCCGCGCGCGCAGAATGTCGATGCAGTTGTGGAGATCGCGGTGGATACGGCCCGGCGGGTGCGTGAGGTGGTCGGGGCGGGTGAGGTTGCCCTGGTGCTCGGAGGAGACTGCACGGTCGAGATCGGCACGGTCGCTGGGCATCTTTCCAGCGAGGAGCGCATCGGGCTGATTTACTTCGACCTTCATCCCGATCTCAATGTCCCGGCGGCAGTGCGGGAAGGGGCGCTCGACTGGATGGGCGTGGCCCACCTGCTGGGAGAGGACGGAGCGGTCGAGGCGCTCAGCCGGGTGGGGACGCGCTTCCCGCTCCTCGATCCCGCCGATCTCCTCCTGTTCGCGTACGGGCCGGAGCAGGCCACGCCGCATGAGCGGGAGGCGATGGAACGTCTGGGGATGGACAGGGTGCCGGTGACGGAGGTCGCGTCGGACCCCGAAGGGGCGGCGGCCACTGCCGTGGCCCGGATGGCGGAGCGCTGTGACCGGTTGCTGGTCCACTTCGACGTCGACGTGATCGATTTTACCGACGCGCCTCTATCCGAGGAGACGGGGCGCAACCAAGGCTTGACTCTGGATCAGGCGCTGCGGGCGCTGCGGGTGCTGCTTGGGAGCGAAGATCTCAGCGCCGTGACGATGACGGAGTTGAACCCAGACCATGGGGACGAGGAGGGCGTCACCCTCGACCGGCTCGTGACCGGACTCGTCGCGGCGCTAGCTGGGTCGGCATTGCTCCGAGGAAACTAGCAGCGCGCCATCCGCCCACCGCCGGCGACCGGCACGACCTGGCCGGACATCACGGCGGCTTCGAACTGCTCGGCCGGCATGGTGATCTGGTGGCCGTTCGGGCAGCGGTAGATCACGCGCGTGGTGCCATCGAACTGGCCGACGTGGACGACGGTCCACTGCTTGTCGACGCGCCAGGCGGCGGCGCCAACTTCGGAGTAGCGCTGTCCGGGAGCGATGAAAGTTGCGGCGGAGGACTGGGGTTCGGTGGTGAAGGATGTCGTTGCCATTGGTGCTCTCCCCCTGGTGATCGGTGCCGGCGGGCCTCTCGATTGAGGCCGCTCCCGGTTCGATCTCCGGTGATGACATCGTGCCTGGGTCGGAGGAGGAGAACATCCGGAAAATCACCTTGTTTTTACGAAGTTGATAGAAGCGCGTATACGTCATTTCACCGACTTGCTACCTGAGACCTGCGCACGTATGACGTAGGGGGTATGGGTATTGCGCCGTCTGGCGCTGTCTCGGATGAGGCCACGTAGGTAATTACCTGGTCCTCAGTGTCTCTGGCGACCGAAAGGCTCGGAGGTTCGTCATCGCTACTGAATGGTTCATTCTGGCCGGGGTGCTGTTTATCGCTATTGCCCTGGGCGGGTCGGTGCTGAAGCGGCTCCCGCTGACGACGTCGGTGATGTACCTCGTGGTCGGATTTGGGCTGGGGCCGCATGGCATGGGCCTGATCGATCTCGATCCGCTTGCCGACGCGAAGCTGCTCGAACGTCTCACCGAAGTAGTGGTGCTGATCTCCCTGTTCACGGCCGGACTCAACATGCGGGTCAATTTCCGGGATCGGCGGTGGCTGGTGCCGCTACGCCTCGCCTTTGTATCGATGGCGATAACGGTGGGCTTGATCGCGGTGGTGGGCTGGTCGGTTCTGGGCTTATCGCTGGGGGCGGCAATCCTGCTCGGGGCAGTTTTGGCCCCGACCGATCCGGTGCTCGCCTCTGATGTCCAACTCAACGATCCGTTGGACCGCGACAAGCTGCGCTTTAGCCTCACTGGCGAGGCCGGGTTCAACGATGGCGCCGCGTTCCCGTTCGTCATGCTCGGGTTGGGGATTCTGGGTGCGCACGAGTTGGGCACTGGGGGTATGCGTTGGATTGCGGTCGACGTTCTCTGGGCGATCTTTGGCGGGATGGTCGTTGGCGCGGCGCTGGGAGTCGCGGTTGCCCGGGTCGTGATCTACCTGCGCAAGACCCATCGTGAGGCCGTTGGGTTGGACGAGTTTCTGACGCTTGGTCTGGTGGCGCTTGCGTACGGCGTCGCACTCCTGCTGCACACCTACGGCTTTTTGGCGGTCTTTGCCGCCGGGTTGGCTTTGCGGGCGGTGGAACGGCGCGATACCGGCGCCGAGGTCGAGCCGACGATGGCAAGGGTGGCCAGCGACGAGGAGACGGCCACACATCCTGATACCGCGCCGATGCACATGGCGCAGGCGGTCCTGGGGTTCAATGAGCAGCTCGAACGCATCGGTGAAGTCGTCATCGTGGTGATCGTTGGCAGTCTCCTGGGGACACCGCATCTGACCTGGCACGCGCTCTGGTTCGTGCCGTTGCTCCTGCTCGTCATCCGGCCGGTCTCCGCGGTAATTGGCCTGCACGGGGCGGATGTCGCCCGCTCGCAGCGTTGGCTGATCGCCTGGTTCGGCATCCGTGGCATCGGGTCGCTCTTCTACCTGGCGTACGCTCTGGAACATGGACTGGACGGCAGTGCCGCCGATGAGATTGTGGCGTTGACGCTCGCCACGATCGCGGTATCGGTGGTGGTACATGGTGTTTCAGTGACGCCGCTGATGCAGCGATACGATTTTCATGTCGAAGCTGGTCGGTCCGTCCAATCCGGTCTGCCGGAAACGGCTCGTGTTGTTCGGTAGACTATGGACAGAACGATCGAACTCGGCGGCGGTGCTGGCCACTTGGCGGTCTGTGACGCGACGGCGGGTGTCTGACGATGTGGAGAGAAGCCGAAGATGTCCGAAGCCGTCACCCCAGACCAGCAAGACCAGAATCGTGTGGCCGTTGTCGTCCCGTTGGACGGATCCGAACTCGCGGAGCTGGCCCTCCCACTGGCCAAGGCATTCTTGCCGGCCAACGGCGAGCTTGTCCTCGTGCAGATTCTCCCCGGGCCCAGCGCGTTGACGGAACTGGCGACCGCCGAATTGCTGGCGCCAAGTGAATTGGAGGCCGATCAGAACGCCGAAGCGCGCGCTGATCTGGATGCGGTCGCCCAACGACTCCGGGGCGAAGGTGTTGCCGCTCGGTCTCTGGTCCTTGAAGGTGATCCGGTCCACGAGATCGCCAGGGTCGCGGCGGAGCTTGAGGCCGACCTGATCGTGATGGCCACTCACGGGCGTGGCGCATTTCAGCGCCTGACTCATGGCAGCGTGGCAGATGGTGTCTCTCGCCACGCCTTGACGCCGGTGCTGCTTGTGCGGGTCAAGAACGCGCATGATCACCGTCTCTCGGATGCCCCGGTTCGGCGATTGGTAGTCCCGCATGATGGCTCCGAGACCGCGGCCCAGGCCGTGCCGGTGGCGATCAAATACGCCACCGGCCTGGACGTGCCGGTGTTGCTCGTGCGGGCGGTGAACCCGAGCGGTGACGTGCCGACGTCGTTTTCGCCGGCCGGTGGGCCGGATGCGGTTAGTGCCGCCGTCTACGAAGAGGTGCTGGAAGACGAGGAGGAGGCCGCGGCCGAGTCGCTTGATGCGGTCAAGGCCGAGTTTGCCAGCCAGGGCGTGGCGGTGACCTCCGAGGTGATGATCGGGACGGCGGTCTCGGTGATATCGGAGATGCACGCCCCGGGGGATGTCGTGGTGATGACTAGCCACGGCCGGTCCGGGATCGGGCGCTGGCTGATGGGCAGCGTGGCCGAGAAGCTGGTGCGCGAGGGGACCGCGCCGGTGATCGTGGTGCCGGCGGCGGATCGGGCGTTGCACGGGGCACACTGATGACAGACGGTCCACTCGTCGTTGTGTCGGACGCATGGCGGGGGGCGTTTCCCGATGCCAGCGTGGGGTTCCTCGCGATGCGCGGCGTGGCGAATCCGGCGCGGCATCCCGCGATCGACCGGCTCAAGGACGATCTGCAATCGAGACTCCGCGCCACGTATGGCGCGCTGGACCGGGATGCCCTACGCGAGATCGAGCCGCTTCCAGCCTACGCTGCTTATTACAAACGGTTTGGGCAGCGGTACCACGTGGGGATGCAGCTGGAATCGGTGGCGCAGAAGGGCAAGGATCTGCCGGGTGTCGCCGCGTTGGTCGAGGCGATGTTCGTGGCGGAACTGGGCAACCTGATCCTGACGGCCGGACATGATCTCGATGCGATCGCGCTGCCCTTGCGCCTGGACGTTGGCGGAGATGGCGATGCCGTCGTGTTTGCGGCTCCCAGTGGCAAGGAGATGAGCGTCAAGCCGGGTGACATGTACGTCGCGGACGCGAACGGTGTGCTCAGCGCGATCATCACCGGCCCGGCGGCGGCGGCCAGGATCGGTCCAGGTACGACCGCGGTCATGTTTGTGGCGTATGCGCCGCCCGGCGTGGGGACGGACCGGCTTGGCGCTCATCTGGATGAGCTGGAGGCGAATGTCCGGCTGGTGTCGCCGGAGGCAGAGCGGGTTGGACGGGAGATTGTTGGGGGGTAGGGGAGTGGCCTCCTAACCCCCCCAGCCCCCAGTCCCCCGCTGCGGCAGGGGGCTGGGGGGAGAATGTGCGAGACAGGTGGCTAGGTCGTCGCGAGCGTGCGGATGACGTCCGCGGTGGTGGGGTCGGCGGGGAAGAAGGATTCGATTGCCAGCTCGGAGAGGGTGACGTCGATCGGGGTGCCGAAGATCGTTGTCGTGGTCAGGAATGAGAGCAGGCCGTGCTCGGTGTGCAGCTTGATGGGGACGACGACGCCGGCATCATCTTTGGCGGGACGCCGGTGGGCATGCGCCTGATCGTCGCCAGGGTAGGTGCGCAACTCCGCCAGGAGGTCGATCAGGACCGGGTCGGCGGAGGCGGCGATTTGGTGGCGGAGGCGCTCGAAGACGTGCTCGCGCCATTGGGGTAGGTTGGCGATGCGGGGCGCGAGGCCGTCGGGGTGGAGGCTGAGGCGGAGCACGTTGACGGGTGGGCGCAGGAGGGCATCGCTGGCGCCGGCTAGCAGGGGAGTGAGGGATCGGTTGGCGGCGACCATCGTCCAGTGCCGGTCGACGGCGAGGGCGGGGTTGGGCTCGTGGCCGTTCAAGACGAGGTGGACGGCGGCCCGGGCGGCGCGCATCGCCGCGTCGTCCAGGTTGTGTTCCTGGTAAACGGGTGCGTATCCGGCCGCCAGGAGCAGGGCGTTCTGCTCCCGCAGGGGAATGTCCAGGCGGGTGGCGAGGTGGAGCAGCATCTCGCGGCTGGGGCGGGAGCGGCCATTTTCGAGGAAGCTGACGTGGCGGGTGGAGACCTCGGCTTCGTTGGCCAGGTCAAGCTGGCTGAGGCGGCGGCGCTGGCGCCAGGAGCGGAGGAGTTCGCCGACGGGTTGCGGTGGTGGTGCGGTCAACATGAGGAAACCATAGCCGAGCGGCCGGCGGAAACCAATGACCTCTGAGGTAATGGATCTTTGCTGCTGGAGCCGGAAGATGGAGGCAGTCCAGGCGGCGGTAGGCGTGGTCGCGGCACAAGTTGATGCCGACGGGAGTTCGACAAGTTTGGGATCGTCCGTGTCGTTGCTGTCTTCATGGCTATCTGGAATGAGATCGACGGAGACCGCTGCCGCGACCTGATTGCACAGACATGGACGGAGGACGCCACGTATGTCGATCCGATGTTGAAGAGGGATGGCTCGGTCGGGATCGACGCGATGACGGCCGGGGTTCAGGCGCAGTTCCCGGGCCACGCTTTCCGGCGCACCGGGCCGGCCGATGCCCATAACGATCGGGTGCGCATGTGAACACGTTGGTAACGCCGTGGTCCTCCGTATCGCCAGCACCGCGCGATCCCCGTACGTCGCCGATTGACCCGGCACCATCCCCCAACACTCCCAGAGACGCCGTATTGTCAGGGTAGCGAATACGGCGTCTCTGGGAACGCGACCGGCGGACTACACTCCCCCTTTTTGGTTGGGATCGACCAGACGTGCCCGCACTGCGGGACGATGAGCGGGGTGGGGGAGACAGGATCATGGCACGCTTCGTTGGCAAGACGTACTCCGACAAGCCCGTCAAGATAGATGGTCACGTCTACGACTCATGCACGTTTACACGGTCCGAGTTGCAATTTGGTGGTTCCGGTCCTGCCAATATGACTAACTGCAAAGTATTCGAGTCCCGATGGGTTGTCGTCGGCGCTGCTCGGGAAACCGTCAATTCTTTAAATCCATGCATAACCACGGCGGGCCCGCGGGCAGAGCGCTAGCCGAACTCGCGATTGAGACCATTAGAGCACGCAACACCGACCTGGGCAACATGCAGATCGGCGGCCTGCAGGCGTAACGACGCTCGTCGGCGACGATGACAAGATCGACAACGTCGCGAACGCTGGCGCCCGCCAGGCGAGGAGCGCCAACTGGGTCGGCGCGGCGATCGACGCCGGCGACCGCACCGGGGCGACCAACTCCGGCCCGTCGTTCGTGATGGTCCCCACTCCCAGCCCCACCGGGTGAAACGTCAGCCGATCGGCGTCATCGGGCCGCAGGAGCGGCAGCAGCCGGCGCGGGTCGCGCTCGGCGCGGTCGATCCAGCGGGCTTCGTCCTCCGGCCGGAGGATGACGGGCATCCGGTCGTGGACATGGGCGATGGTGTCGGCCGGGGTGGTGGCGGTGAGGTGCCGTTGACAAGTCGAGATCCACGGTCCGGGGGCAGGGGATGCGTGTTGGCTATCCCCCGCGCACGAGCGGCCGCACCGGCCGGAATTCGCCAGGTCCTTCTTCAGGTTGAAGCAGGTGTCCGGGCAGACGTCTGTGCCGGCCGGACAGTTGCAGTCGCCCTTGCGGTTGCGGGTCTGGCCGGGCGGGCAATCGGACTGCGCCGACGCGGCCCGCACCCCGGCGACGAGGGCGGCGAGCGAGCCGAGGAGGCCCCGGCGGGTCGTAGGCGCGGCCAGCGACCGCGTCAGGGCATCGAACCGTCGCGAATCCACCCGCGTTCCCCTTCGCTCTTTGGTTGTGCGGCCGCCGCGCCGCTGGGATGGGGCACTGTCGGGCACCGACCGGGCTGGGTCAATCGGGGGGGCGTGCCGGTGAGGATCGACGAGGCGTACCGGGCGATCCCGCGGGTGGGCGCAACGCCGACGCTGGACCGCACCGAGCCTAGAGCCCCACCGCACCGGCCGCGTTCTCCCGGAAGAGCGATCCGTGCCGGATGGAGCGGTCTGAGACGCCGGCAGCGGCCTCGGTGAACGTTGGTGGGTGAGCGTGCCGCAGCGGACCTCCAGCGGTTGACGTCGGGGCGTCCCGTCCCCATGATGGCGGCACACCACCACCGTTCACCGCAGGAGCCGCCCGTGGCCGACCCGCCGCCCCACGTCTTCGTCAGCTACGCCAGTACCGACCACGCCCGGGTGCTCCCCCTGGTTGCGGCCCTGGAGCGCGCCGGCATGCCCGTCTGGCTCGACCAGACCGGCATTCCGGGCGGGGCCAACTACGGGCCGGAGATCGTGGCCGCCATCCGCGCGTGCGGCGCGCTGCTGGTCTGTTGCTCGGCCGCGGCCTTCGCCTCGCGCAATGTGCGCCAGGAGGTGGCGCTCGCCTGGAAGCACGAGCGCCCGATCCTCCCGCTGCTGCTGGAGCGGGCGGCGATCCCCGACGACCTCGCCTATTGGCTGGAGGCCGCCCAGTGGATCGAGGTGCTCGACCGGCCCGAGGACGCCTGGTTGCCCGAGGTGGTGCGTTCGCTGCGGCGGCTCGGAGCCGCGGTCGATCCCCCATTGCCCGCGCCTCCTGCTGGCGCGGAGCCTGTCGGTTCGGTGCGGCTGCCGACTCCGTTGACCGCGCTCCTCGGCCGCGAAACCGAGGTGCGCGAGGTCGTCGATCTCCTGGGGGCCCACCGGCTGGTGACGCTGACCGGCCCCGGCGGGGTGGGCAAGACCCGGCTGGCGATCGAAGCGGCCCGGACGGCCGCGCCCGCGTTCCCCGATGGCGTCGTCTTCGTCGACCTGTCACCCCTGCGCGAGCCCGCCCTCGTCCTGCCGGCGATCGCCCAGGCACTCGACGTGCGGGAGGCGCCGGGCCTCCCCCTGGACCGGACGCTGGCCGCCGGCCATCGGCGGACGGCGCCTGCTGCTGGTGCTCGACAACCTGGAGCAGGTGGTTGAGGCGGCGGCGGCGATCGCGGGGCTGCTCACTGCCTGCCCGCACCTGGTCGTGCTGGCCACGAGCCGCGTGCTGCTCGGCGTGCGCGGGGAGTCCGCGCTGCCGGTCGAGCCGTTGCCCCTTCCGGACGTTGACGAGGCGCCGGCCGACCTTGCCGCCTCCCCCGCGGTGCGGCTCTTCGTCACGCGGGCGCGCGAGGCGCGGCCCGGGTTTGCCCCGGACGCGGCGGAGCTGGCAACCGTGGCCGCGATCTGCCGCCGGCTCGACGGGCTGCCGCTCGCCGTCGAGCTGGCGGCGGCGCGGGCCAGACACCTGCCGCCGGCCGCGCTCCTCGCCCGGTTGGAGCAGACCCTGCCGACCTTGACCGGCGGAGCGCGGGATCTGCCGGACCGGCAGCGGACGCTGCGGCGACGCGATCGCCTGGAGCCACGACCTGCTCTCCGAAGACGAGCAGGTCCTCTTCCGCCGGCTGGCGGTCTTCGCCGGTGGCTGCACCCTGGAAGCCGCCGAGGCGGTCGCCGGGTCGCTGGGGAGCCTCCTGGGTCCGGTCCTCGACGGCCTGGCGGCGTTGGTCGACCACAGCTTGCTGCGGCAGGAGGCGGGTCCGGACGGGGACGACCGCTTCCGGATGTTCGAGACGGTCCGCGAGTTCGGCCTGGAGCAGTTGGACGCGGGCGGTGAAGCGGCGGCGATGCGGCAGGCGCACGCCACGCACTTCACGGCGGTCGCCGCGGCGGTCGCCGCCCGGGTCTTCGACGGGACCGACCCAACGGACGCCGTCGACCGGGTGAGCGCCGAGCAGGACAACCTGCGGGCGGCGCTCACCTGGGCAGTCGAGCACGGCGAGGCGACGCTCCTCGCGCAGCTCGCAACGGACCTGTTCGGCCCCTGGCTCTTCCTCACCCGGTTCACCGAGGCGAACGACTGGCTCACCCGCGCGCTGGCGGTGTCCGAAACAGTGCCCCCGCCGCTCCGGGCGGCCGTCGTCCGGGCGGCGGGCCGGAACGCCCGGTTAGGCGGCGACCTCGCCCGGGCCGACGCCTTGGCTCGTGAAGGGCTGGCCCTGGCGCGGGACCTCGGCGACGACCTGGCCGTGATCGAAGCGCTGACCCTGCTCGGCTTCGTGGCCGAGGACCGGGGCGAGGTCGCCCGGTCGCGTGCTTTGCACGAGGAGGCACTTGCCCTCGCCCGGCCCCTCGATCACCCGTGGTGGACCCCCTGGGCGGCGCGGAACGCCGGCTGGCTGGCCTTCCTGGACGGCGACCCGGATGCGGCCGAGCGGCTGTTGCAGGAAGCGCTGGCCGGCTTCCGTCGCGTGGGCAACTCTCGGGGCACGGCGGTGGCCCTCAGCAACCTGGGTGGGATCGCGCTGCGGCGGGGCGAGCACGCGCAGGCGGCGGCCCTCTGGCAGGACCGGCTGCACCTGACCGGGTCCGACTGGGAGTTGCGCTGGGCGCTCGAAGGGCTGGCGGCCATCGCCGCCGCCTGCGGGGAGGCAACGCGGGCGACCCGGTTGTTCGGGGCGGCCGAGGCGCTGCGCGAGCGCCTGGGGATCATCCTGGTGCCGGGGCTGCTGCCGGACTACGAGGCGAACGTGGCGAGGCTGCGCGCGGCGCTGGGGGAGGTCGCCTTCGCGGCGGCGTGGCAGGCGGGCCGGCGGATGACGCCGGAGGACGCCCGGGCGGAGGCGGAGCAGGTGGGTGCGGGGGAGGAGGTACCCGGCAGCAGCGCCGCCGCCGCGGCGTCGAGCGCCGGGTCGTCGCCGCACGAGCCGGCGGTGCGCGAGCGGGGTGACCCGCGCGGCGAACCCTGAGATCGCCGCGGCGCCGGTTGTCACCGCGCAGCCTGCGTTCTACGGTGTGACCGTCTCCAGCGCGGCGATGATGCGTGCGGCCAGTGCCTGGATGTGGCCGAGGCCGCGCTCGAACGACTTGCGGTCTTCGGCCAGCCACCCGGCCACGTACGGCACGCTGTACTCCTCGCTGGCGAGCCCCAGGTGGCGCAGCACCACGTACGCCACGCTCTCTGCCACCACCTCGCCATCCTCCTTTCTCCTCTCCCTCGGCGGACGGCAGGGATTTATCCGGCAAAGAAGAGAACAGGTGGTGGGAGGGGTCCCAGTGCTGACGCGCCCCCTCGCGCACGAGTTTGCGGCGGGGTGACCGGACGTCGAGGCGGGCCGCCTCGCCTCGCCGTGCTGGCTCTTCCGCGATTCCGATGAAACGACGCCTTGAATCACGACAGGGTAGGGTCGATGCCGACCGGTCCCCCACCTGGTGCCGGCGTCGAGTCGGCACAAAGCACCACCAGCGTCGCCCGGTGTCACCGGGCCGCCGCCGGGCTGCGGGCAAGCTGAACGGCGTTCCGGCGGGTGCCGCGTATAATGCGCCCCTCCACCGGGTGTCGGCGCACCACGCGACCGGAGGTCCCTATGCCAGCCAAGCTCGTGACCGTGATCGCGGCGCTCGCGCTGCTCGTGACCGGGGGCCTCCCGGCCGTTGGCCAGGAGGAGGACGGGGGGTCATCCCCCGAGTCCGCCGTCGGCCGCTACGTCCCGCTCGCGACGGCCCTGGGCGCCGGGTGGGTCGTCGTGCAGGCGAGCGACCCGCAGCCGAATCCGGCCCTGTTCCGCGAGGGCGCGAAGGTGGCCTACGGGGGACCGGCCGGTGCGCGGGCCGTCCTCTTCGCCTGGGTCCTCGCCGACGGGGCCACGCAGGCCGACGCCTGGGCGGCGGCGGGCCAGCTGGGCGAGCGCTACCGGGCCGCGTTCGCCGCGGACATCGCCGGCGTCCAGCTCGACCCCGCGGCGCCGCCGCCGCCCGGGTGCGCGCAGGCGGTTCGGGCCGAGGGCCGCGACCCCGCCTCGGAGTTCTCCGCGGGGGTGACCCTCTGCGCGGTCGGCGGCGAGGCGATCGTCTTCGCCGTGGTCTCGGGCGACCTCGGCGCGGAGCACGGGGCGGCGGCCTCGGACCGTCTCGTCGGGCTGGCGCTGGCGGGCGTCGCCGGGAGCGAGGCGACCCCGGCGCCCTGAGGGTGGTTGCGGACGGAGGAGGGACGTCATCGACGTCGATCGATGGCGAGTGACCCAGAACCGACGCACGGATGCCCGTTCCCATCGCACCGGTTGCGCCAGCCCTCGAGACCTTCCTATCCCGACCGCAGGGATTGATCTCGATGCACGGCGAGCAGGAGGGAGGGAGGGGTCCACCCGGTTCCCCGACGCGCAGAATCGGGTGCGATGCAGAATTGGCGGGCTGGGCGAAATGGATGAGGGAAATGACCTGTAGAAAGCGATGGGACGTCCCTTCCACTGCCCCACCCCGCCAAACCTGACGCACACCCCGAAACGTACCCCGGCATCAATGGGTTTTGTGGTTACGAATAGAACATATGATCTACCATGGAACAACGAGAGGTGATGCCCCGTGCCCCACAACCCGCGCCGCCCGCGTGTTCCTGACGTCTCCGATGCCGTTCTCACCGGCGACAAGATCGAAGATGCGCTGGAGCGGGCCGTGGCACTGCGCCGGAAGACGGCGAAGGACCCTAACGACGTCCGCGCTATCGCGCTGAACGTCACCGAGGCGGCCCGATCGACGAAGCACCGGCGAGCACCCGCCGACTGGGACCGTCCTCCGGAGCGCGACCCGTGGTTCCTGGTCGGGTGGGTCGTGCTGCAACGCGATTGGGGACTTCACTGACGGGTGGGGTTGGGACCGTTACGACCGGACCTGGGATGTCTGGCTCAACGTGGACGAGGGGCGGGTGTGGCTCAAGCTGAGTCGTCTGGGTCGCCGGCCAAAGGATGATCCGTACCCCTGAGGCGAGGGGCGGGACAGGGAATCACTCCCCCGTCCCGCCGCAATCGTCGAACTCGATCCCTGCCTGAGCCGCTGCCGGGGCGGGGCGCCAGGACCCCGCTGAGCAGACTACGCCATTGCAGCACTGGCCCGAGTCGCGCAAGCCGTGGGACCCGTGCTCGGCTAGGGGCAGCATGTCCGCGTCGCATTGCCCGAGGCGGCATGCGAGACCCGCGTCGCAGGTCTCAAAAGATGCCGCGCAGCACCGGCCGCCCAGGCAGATGGCCCCGTTATCCTCAGGGCATTGGGCTCCGCGGGCGCCGTGTTGGTCCCGAGGTGGTGCTACGACGGCGGGCAGTTCGTCGTTCCCCCGACCGTGTTGGGGGCGTTGAGGACAACGAATCCGTTGCCCGTGCAGGTCAGGTTGCCCCGGATCGTGTTGCTGGCCAGGGCAACGGATTCGTTGCCGTTCAGCGTCACGCTGCCCCGCACCGCCGCATCGGAAACATTGATTTCACCCGGGCTGCCGGTGAATCTCACGCTGCCCCTCACCTCCAGGCCGCCATCCAGGTTCGCGCCCAGCGCGTTTGCGATGGTCACGTCGCCGCGGATCACGCCGCCGATGAAGCTGACGCCGAGCACCCCCGCGCCGCTGACCGACCCCCGGACCTCGGAGTTCTCGACAAACAGGTCGCCGCCCGTCCCGACGGTAATCCCGCCCCGGACCGTCGTGTCGAGGAGATAGCAAAACGCGCCCGGAGGAACGACTAGGTCACCCTTGATCGTCGCGTCGGTGTAGTTGGGAGCACCGCCGATCTCGCTACCGCAGGACTCCGACGCGGCCGCTCCCGGCGCCCCGAGCGCGATCCCCGCCATCAAAAGCGGTATCGCCAGCAGCAACCGCAACACCCTCGTCCGATCCATCGACCGTTCCCTTCCCACGCGCACGCGAAGCCGAGGCGCGACGTGCGCCCCGGTGACGACGGATTGCCCTGCGTTCCGTGGCCGCATCGTAGCGGGGATAACAACATGGGTCGACTGGCGAGCGATCAATGGTGATTTCCGGGGCGTGCGGTGTTGTTGTGGTCGATGGCCGGAGCCTTGGGCAGGACGGTCGCGCGTGAGGAGTACATAGGAAGCCCCGTGGTCCGGCCGTCGATATTCCGTGGTTCCACGGGTTGGCATGCCCCTGGGCCTCGTAGTGACTCTTCTTCGACGACGACGTATGCGAATCCGAGCGGCGCATCGGCGGTGATCTCGTTGTCGTCATCAACAGCGGCATCTCCTGATCGTCGTGGGGCGGCGCGGGCAAGGGCGTGCCTTCGCCATACGTGGCGGGACCGAAGATTCGGGCTGGAGGACAACCGCAACGTTCTCCGCCCCAGAGCGTCGAAGTGGTCCCAAGATCAGGCCGATTGACCCAGCCCGATCGGTGCCCTAGAGTGGGGCCATCCCAGCGGCACAGTGGCCGCACAACCCAATACCGAAGCGACCTACGGGTGGATTCACCACGCTTCGATGCCCTCACCCGGTCGCTCGCCGCGCCGAAGACGCGCCGTGGCCTTCTGGGAACGCTGTCTACTCTCGCGGTCGGCCTGTTCGGCGCCTGAGTCGCCGACGCCCAGGTGGCGCAGCGGGACTGCGGCAACGTCGTCTGCGCCGCCAACCCAGGCGTCTGCAAGGCCGGCTGCGTCTGCTGCGTTTTCTCCAATGGCAACAGCCGGTGCATGCCGCCGAACCAATGCTCCGGCACCGTCGCGACCACCACGACCACTGCGGCACCGACACCACGACAACGACAACGACAACGACGACCGCGACGCCCTGCCTCGACTGCATCCCGGGTCAGGAGGTCTGCCTGGCCAACGGGAGCTGCGCCCTGCCGTGCAGCCTGGTGGGGGACCCATGTCCAGATACCTGCAGCTGTGCCTTCCCCCCTGACGGGACAGGCGTCTGCGGCGCGACCGGCGTTGCCTGCGCTGATCTCACGCAAGCATGCACCGGTGCGGGGGATTGTCCGCTGGGCACGATGTGCCTGAATATTTCCTGTCCGTTCGGCACTGCCTTGCGTTGCTTCCCCCTCTGCGCCGCCGCGTAGCGGGCTCGGGACGCACGGGAACGGAGGCGCGGCCGGGCGCTAGCTCTCGCAACAGATCCCGACCTGGTCGCGAGCGAAGCCGTGCGGACTAGGCTGGTAGACCGTGAACCACGACGCCCCGACCTGCGTGCGGTCAAGGCCGACCGAGGCAATCGGGAGTGCGCAGGTGGCGGTGCGGTCAACTTGGGGTAACGATCGTCGAGCAGCCGGCAGAAACCAATGACCTCTGAGGTAATGGATCTTTGCTCCTGGGGCGGGATGATGGAGTCAGTCCAGCCGGCGGCAGGCCGGGTGGCAGCTCAAAACCAATCCGAAGGGAGTTCGACATGTCTGAGATCGACCGCGTCGTTGATGCCTACATCGCCATCTGGAACGAGACCGACGGAGACCGCCGCCGCGACCTGATTGCCCGGACTTGGACGGAGGACGCAACGTATGTCGATCCGATGTTGAAGGGGGATGGCCCGGCCGGGATCGACGCGATGACGGCGGGCGTCCAGGCGCAGTTCCCGGGCCACGCGTTCCGCCGCACCGGGCCGGCCGATGCCCATAACGATCGGGTGCGCTTCGGCTGGGAGCTTATCAATGTCGCGTCCGGCGAGCCGCTGATCGCGGGGATTGATATCGGGCAGGTGACGCCTGATGGGAAGCTGGCGTCGATCGTCGGATTCCTCGATCTGGTGCCGGATATGAGCGGGGCGGAAGCGGCCCCCTAACCCCCTTCCCCCTTCCCCCGCTGCGGCAGGGGGAAGGGGGAGAATGGATGTCGGACATCAGGCTGGCGACGTGGATAGGGCCGGGGCTAGGTCGGAGTCCGGGACGGATTCGGCGGGGGTCCAGGTGCGCTGGGTGTCGTCGACGGGGCGGAGGATGAGGTAGCCGATGACGATCATCGCTAGGAGGCTGAGGACGGCTGCCGGGCGGCCGAGGCCGAGGACGTCGACGATCAGGGCCCAGAGGAGCGGGCCGAGGATGGCGGCGAAGCGGCCCGCCATGCCGTAAAGGCCGTAGAACTGGCCGAGGTAGCGCGGTGGGGAGAGCCGGATCATGAGGGGGCGGTCGGATGTACCGGTGCCGCCGAGGGCCACGCCGGCCAGCGGGGCAACGAACCAGAACAGGAACGAGGGCAGGTTCAGGTAGGCGATGGCCGCGGCCAGGAACATCACCACTGCCCAGAGCGCGAGGACTCGGTTCAAGGTTGCCTTCGGGCCGATCTTGTCGACGATCCGGCCCCAGGTCAGTCCACCCACAAGGGCGCCGAGGATGCCAGTGAGCAGGAGAAGATCGCTTTGTCCATCTGAGAAGCCGAGTTCCTCTGTGACGTAGATGGCCATGAACCCGACCAGGGTGTTGGAGGCGTCGGAGTAGAAGACGCGGCCGGCGAGGAAGCGGGGCAGGTTCGGGTACTGCCGGGCGCGATCGACCGTTTGTTGGACCTCGGCAAAGGCTCGCCGCACCGTCTCGCGGCTGAGTGGGTCGACATCTAATCGGGGACGCTCCTTCACCCAGAGGAAGCAGGGGATGGCAAAGACGATGAAGAGGAGGGCGGTGAGCTTGAAGACGAGGGGCTTGGCGTCGTCGTCGAGGGCGAGCACCCCGAAGGCCGTCCCCAGGGCCAGGAACGAACCGAAGTAACCGATCCCGACGCCCAGGCCGCTGACGCGGCCCCGGTTAGCGTCGGTGCTGACGGTGGGGAGCAGGGTGTCGTAGAAGACCGAGCCAGCCTGGAAGGCGAAGTTGGCCAGAACGAAGATGACGAGGGTGGTCGTCAAACCGAACATGCCGAGGAAGAACGTGCAGAAACAGCAGAGCAGGGTGGAGGCGATCAGGAAGGGCATCCGCCGCCGGACCTGGTCGGAGATGGCGCCGACGACGGGCGAGGCAAAGAACATGAGTCCGGCGCCGATGCTGAGGGCGACGGCGAAGGAGGCATCACTCCCTCCTTCGTCCTTGACCCAGAGGGGCAGGGTGTAGGAGATGACACTGAACTGGAAGATCGTGTTCGCCAGGTCGTAGAGGGCCCAGGAGACCACGGGCCGCCGGCCGCGGGCGTCCCAGGCGATGGACGGCACCGCTTCTGGTGGTTCCGATTCATTGTCATACGTGCGCATCCGTCCGCCCCCCGTAGCTCCCGTTCGATGCTCGATTTGTTGGAACATCATCACGATGCCGGAATTCGCGACTGCCCACATCGTGACGTTTACGTATTGGGGATTTGGAGCATACGTACTGATAGGGGGGCGGGAAGCTCGCCTGGAGTTAGATCAGTCCGTGGCGCATGGCAACGGCGACCGCCTCGGTGCGAGTGCCGACGCCCAGTTTGGAATAGATGCTTTGAGCGTGCGTGGTGACGGTTCGGTGTGATACACGCGGCTCGAGGGCATCGGCGATCTCCCTGTCGGACATGCCGGTCGCGAAAAGTCTGGAGGACTTCCATCTCGCGGCCGGAGAGGCCAAAGGCCAGCGCGGGCTTTTCATCCCGGACGGGGGGGCGGGAATCGCCGGTGCTTCCCGGGCGTAGGCCACGATCTGGTCGACGGTCATCGTGCGACCTTCTTCCCAGGCGGACTCGAAGTCGACGTCGCCAAGTGCCTCCCGCACGGCGGTGACGAACTGCTCGTGGCCAAGAACGTACAGCTCTTTGAGGCGAGCGCCGATCGATTCGCGCAGGGCGGTCGCGGCGCCGAATAGGCGGGCCGCACGACCGTGGTCACCGAGGGCAGCGGCTGATCGGGCGGGGACTTCCAGGTACTGGGCGATGCCCCAGGTGTTGCCGATCTGCCGGAACTCTTCGAGGCTTGCGCCGATTAGCTCGGCGACACGATCGTGGTTCTCCAGGCGAAAGGCGATCATCGCGAGATTGCCCCTCGCCATGGAGACGCCCCAGCGATCGTCGATCTGCCTGAAGATGGCCACGCTCTCCTCGGCCATCGCCGTGGCCCGGTCATGGTCGAACTGGTGCAGGTCGAGGACGCTGAGACCGGCCAGGAGCATCGCCGTCGTCCAGTGATCGCCACGCGAGCGTGTCAAGTGGAGGCTTTCATCGCTCAGTTCCCGGGTGAGGGCGAAATCGCCGCGATCAAAGGCGATCTGGGCCCGGAAGAAGAGGCCCAGGGCGAGGCCGCGCTCATCGCCGAGCCGGCGCCATAGAGAGAGCGCCTCTTCAGCGAACCGTTCGCCGTGCTCGTAATTGCCGCGGGCGTCGGCGAGGGCACCCGCGCCGGTGAGGGCTTTGGCCCGGGCAATTTCGCTCGTACCCTTGTCCGGGAGGGCGAGCAGGTCCGAGAGGCGCTCGCTGCCCTCGGTGAGGTGGCCGCGCATAAACCAGAAGAGGTAGATCGCTCCCGCCAGGCGCAGGGCGGACTCGGCGTCGTCATGTCCCTGGAACCAGCGGAGGGCGGCGCGGATGTTGGCGTGCTCACGGTCGAGGCGGTCGAGCCACGCGGCTTGCTCGGACCCTTGCAGGTATGGCTCGGCCTCTTCCGCCAGGGCGAGGAACGACTCGGCGTGGCGCTGCCGGGTGGCATCCTCGTCGCCGCTTTCTGCGAGGCGCTCCAGCCCGAATTCCCTGATCGTCTCCAGCATCGTGAACCGTGGCTCGCCGTCCGCCTGCTCGACTTGGCGGACAAGGTTGCCATGGACGAGTGCGGCGACGGAATCAAGTATCGATGGGGACAGCCCGTCAGGGCTGTCCCCCTCAGGGCGATAGCCCTGTCCCCCGACGTCTTCGGCCGTGTCAAGGGTGCAGCCGCCGGCGAAGACGGAGAGGTGGCGGAAGAGGGCCTGCTCGGATGGGGCGAGGAGGTCGTAGCTCCAGCCGATGGCGTCGCGCAGCGTGCGGAGGCGTTCTGGGAGATCGCGGGAGCCGCCTGTGAGGAGAGGCAGGCGGCGCTCCAGGCGGGCCAGTATTGCGCGGGGGGAAAGGAGGGTGACGCGGGCGGCCGCCAACTCGATTGCCAGGGGCAGGCCGTCGAGGCGGGCGCAGATCTCCGCGACCGCCGAGGCGTTTTTGGGTGTGAGATCGAAGTCCGGCCGCAATGCCTGGGCACGTTCGAGGAAGAGGCGCACCGCTTCAAAGCGCAGCGCGCCTTCGACAGACCAATCGCCGGTGGGGACTGTCTGCCGCGCGGGTAACGAGAAGGGAAGGACGGGTTGGTCGTGCTCTCCCCGTATCTGGAGTGGAGCGCGGCTGGTAACGAGGAGTTTGACTTTGGGGCAGACGGCGAGGATGGCGGCGACATCGGGCGCGGCGGCGAGGACCTGCTCGACGTTGTCGAGGATCAGGAGGACATCCTGATCCTGCAGTTCCACCTGCAGGCGCTCAAGGGCAGAGCGGCTGCCGGTCTCGCGGATTCCCAGAGCTTGGGCGATGGTCGACGGTACCAGTCCCGGGTCGACGATGGGCTCGAGGGAGATGAACCAGGCGCCGTCCGGGAAGTCCGTATCGAGGTCGGCTGCCAGTTCCAGCGCCAGCCGGGTTTTGCCCACCCCGCCCGGCCCGGTGAGGGTGACCAGGCGGACTTCATGCTTGTTCAGGAGTTCGCGCACGGCTGCTCGCTCTCGACGCCGGCCAATCAGCGGCGTGGAGGGGACCGGCCAACGTGGGGGCGTGTCGCCTGAGCGGGCGGTGGGCATATCTGTATCCACGGCGGTGCGAACAGAAGAGGGATTGTCGCACGCGAGGATACCGCGTTCGCGGCCGGTTACGTATCCCACGATCTAAGCAATGTGCCGTTAATCCGTAGCCTTGACGATGTGCCGCCTCTCGACGAACCGCATGCTGGGAAACATCCAAACACCCGGTTGGCCGGGTTCCAGAACTCGGTGAGTGGAACGAGGGGCACACCATGACACCAAGCGCGATCGCGAATCGCACGCTGGCGGCGTATCTCCAGCAATCAGGATGGTGGAAGACCTGCCTGACGAAGGTGGCGGCCGTGCCGGTGTCGCTGCTGTACATCGTCGTCACCTGGGCGCTCTTTCTGCCGCTTGCGCACAAGGGGGAGGGCAAGTACGACATCGACCTGGAGAAGGTCAATCCGTTCGTCTATCGGATCCCCGACCTGAGCACGGACTTTCCCCGGGCGGTTCGGTCGCTGGCGAGTGCGCCCTTCCTCAACCATGACAGCGTCCAGCTCGTCTACATCACGATCCTCGTCCTGCTGTTCGGCGTGATCTTCGAAGCGCGGGAGGGGAGCCGTCGCACGGTGCTCTTCTTCGTGATTGGGCTGGTTGCGGGCGCGTTTGGCGCCGGGATCCTCCTCCATCTGGTCTATCCAGAGATCACCACGGCACCGATGTACGCCTACGCCTGGGAGCGGACGTGGAGCGGCGGCAGCGCTGGCTGCTTCGGGGTGATGGGCGCGCTGGCGGCGCGGTCGCGGCGGTCCGTGGCTCTTCCTGGGGTTGGCTGTCCTCTGGGACCTGAATTGGCCGTACCTGCGGGTGCTGGTATCGGGTTCCGGCGGGCCGCAATTCGATCTGGTCTGGTGGCACGTGCCCCATAGCTTCACCAGCGTGTTCCATCTGATCGCGCTCGCCGTCGGGTACGTGGTCGCCCGGTACTGGGTGCGACCGGCCAGCCGGCATTGAGATCACCGTCCTTGTATTGGCAAACAGTTACACTAGGAGAACTCGCAATGTTTGGTACAGCTGACGTCGTCGCCCAGTCCATGCCCGTCTACGGGGCGTTCAGCCCATGGTGGGTTCTGATCTGGTTGGCCCTGATGGCAGGGTGTCTGGTGTCGATCGCGGGAGTTGTGGCGCTGGTCAAGTACGTTGCCGCAGCGCATATCAGGCGAACCCATGGTCAGCGCCGAGTAGGTATCGCCTCCCCAGTCGACGGAAGGTCAAATCCGTAGCTCTGACGATGTGCTTACGCTCCGCAACGCGCATCCTGAAACGCATCCAAGCGTCTGCTTTTGGTCGGGCCGGCTTTCGGAGATGAGCATGTTTGATCCTGACCCGATCGCGGAACTTTCGGTCCTCCTCGTCGTCATCCCACTGGTGTTGATTGTCTATACCGTCGGTTTCGTCATCGGCACGGCTTGGTCGGCAGGAGGGCAATTGATCTTCATTTTCGGGTTATCCGGAGGTTTGGCGGTAACGGGGTTGGTACTTGCGGCCGCCGGGAATGCCGCGGTGAACGAGGGCGCATCGCTCGGCATGATGCTCAGGGCCCTTCTGCTCCAGGACTTATCCGACAAGTACCGGCAATCATTCGGCGCCCCGCTCTGGTGGGGAGTTGCGACGTTGGCCGGAACAGCTGCTCTCTTCGCGCTGCTCGCATCTGGCTTCGGAGTGCTGTTTGGAATTGCCCAGGCAAGGCGATCCCAACAGACGGCTGACAGCAATTAGGCATCGGCCCCCGGGTTGACTGGCCCAACGACGCATCTAATCGATCGAACCTGTGAGGAAAGGAGACTCGTCTTGAACGCGATCGCCGGTGAGACCCTCGTCAACGACATCCACTCGCAACTCAACTCGACAGAGGTGCACGAGATCGTCCAGCCGGTCACGGTGGCGGAGATTCAGGCGGCGGTCGTGGCCGCGGCGGCCGAAGGGCGAGCGGTGAGCATCGCCGCTGGGCGGCACGCGATGGGGGGCCAACAGTTCGGGGAGGGCACTGTCCTCCTGGACATGAATGGCTTCAACCAGGTGATCGAGTTCGACACTGAGGCCGGGATCGTCGAGGTTGAGGCCGGGATTCAGTGGCCCGAACTGATCTCTATTTTGCTGGATGCTCAGGTCGATCAAGAGCACCAGTGGGGGATCATCCAGAAGCAGACCGGCGCCGATCGCCTGAGCATCGGCGGAGCACTTTCGGCCAACGTCCATGGCCGCGTCCTTGGGCGGAAGCCGATCATCGACGATGTCGAGTCGTTCACCCTGATCGATGGTGAGGGGCAGATCTGGACGTGCAGCCGGGCGGAGAACGCCGACCTCTTCGGCCTCGCGATCGGCGGCTATGGGCTCTTCGGGGTGATTGCCACCGTCCGGCTGCGGCTGGCGCGCCGGCAAAAGGTTGAGCGGGTCGTGGAGATGCTCGATATCGATCACCTGATGGACGCCTTCGAGCAGCGGATGGCCGATGGCTATCTCTACGGTGATTTTCAGTTCGCGATCGATCCGGATGGGGACGATTTCTTGCGCGAGGGTGTTTTCTCCTGCTACCGCCCGGTCGATCCTGAGACGCCGATGGTGGCAGGTCAGCGGGCGCTATCGACGGAGGACTGGCAGGCGCTCCTCTACCTGGGCCACGTCGACAAGCGGCGCGCGGTGGACGCCTACTCGGCCCACTACCTCGCGACCTCCGGCCAACTCTACTGGAGCGACACGCACCAGATGGCCGACTACCTCGATGACTACCACGCGCTGATCGACCAGCGGATGGGAGGCACGGTGCGCGGCAGCGAGATGATCACTGAGATCTACGTGCCGCGGGTCGCCCTGCCGCTCTTCATGGCTGATGTCCGCCGCGATTTCCGTACGCACAACGTCGATCTGATCTACGGCACGATCCGTCTCATTGAGCGTGACAGTGAATCGATGTTGGCCTGGGCCAAGCATCCGTACGCCTGCATCATCTTCAACCTCCACACCGATCACACCGCGGAGGGGATCGCTCGCTCCGCCGCCGATTTCCGCCGCCTGATCGACCGGGCGATTGCCTACGGCGGGAGTTACTACCTGACCTACCACCGCTATGCCGAGCGCACACAGGTCGAGACGTGCTACCCGCAGTTTGGCGAGTTTCTGCGCCTCAAGCGCCGGTACGACCCGGCGGAGCGGTTCCAGAGCGATTGGTATCGCCACTACCGCCAGATGTTCGTCGATGTGCTGGGGGATGGCGAAGGGGCCCAGTAAGTACCCTGTGCAATCTCATCTGTCCGATTGGACCAGGGAGCGATGCCGCCCCGCCCTTCCCTGTCATCCCGAGCTTGTCGAGGGATCTCGAAGGAACTCAAAGAACGATGAAGCCCCGTACTCCGAGAAAACGGCGTGGTGCTCTCGGAGACCGCAGCGCCATAGGAACGTCGTTCCCCTCTAGATCCCTCGACAAGCTCGGGATGACGGGGGCCGCCGATGCGCCGTTGGCTCGCCGCCGTATGGCAGGAAATTGAGCCTGCACGAGGTGATATTGGTCGCGATGGCCATGGAAGCGACAAAACATGAATGCCAGGATCGAAACGCCGGCAAGGAGACCGATTCACGGACTGCAATTGAGGTCCATTGCGACGATGATGTCGTTGCTCAGCGGGTTGTTCTTGCTCCGGGTGATCGGGCAGGTGCTGGTGACTTATGCCGGGGTCTCGTGGTTACCGGAGAAGGGCCAATGGGAATCTGGGTTGTTGCCCTACCCGGCACTCCTTGCTTCTCAGATCGCGATTCTGGCTGTCATGGTCGCGATTGCCCGGGATTCCTGGCGCGGGTCGGGATGGTTCATCGAGTCGCGACCGAGGGCCGGCCGGATCTTGCGGATCGCCAGCGTCGTCTACTTCGCGGCGATGATCGTCCGCTACGTTGTGACGATGGCGCTCCATCCTGACTGGTTCCCGTTCGAGCACAGCATCCCGACCTTTTTCACTGCATTCTGGCGACCTATCTCTACCTCTACAGCGGACTCCTCGCCAATGAACACGACTAGCGGGTTCGCCTTGCGTGGATGGCTTGCCCCGTATATTCCGTGGACGGATGGGAGCGGGAGAACTGTCGGATCGTGGCGGCGCCTGCCGATGGCCGTGGCGTGGTCCGTCGGGTACCTGGTCCTCTCGTGGCTGCTGTTCGTGCCGCTGTCGTATGACGACGGCGGCAAGTACAAGATCGACGAGAAGCGCGTCGATCCATACATCTACCGCATCCCCGACCTGAGCGAAGAATTCTTCCACGCCCTGGGCACGCTGGTGACGGCCCCATTCCTGAACCATGACAGCGTGCAACTGATCTACGTCACCCTGTTGATGCTTCTGTTTGGCGTCATCTTCGAGATTCGGGAAGGTGCCAGGACGGCGGCGTTGATTTTCTTTGGTTCGACCTTTTTCGCCGCGATCTTTGGCGGGGCGGTCCTGCATCTGATCTATCCGGAACTGTGGAACGCATCATTCCTGGAAACGGCCTGGGAACGGACCTGGAGCGGCGGCAGCGCGGGGTGCTTCGGGCTGATGGGCGGGTTGGCAGCCAGGGCGCGCAAGCCCTGGCTCCTGCTGGGAGCGTTCGGGCTGTGGGAAATCTTCATCGAGTACGTGAACCTGCGGTCATACACCACGGTGTTCCACTTCGCCGCGCTGTTCGCCGGGTTCATGGTGGTGCGCTATCTGATTCCGCCGCGGAGCCGGGGGTACGGTTAGGGCCTGTTTGCAGATTGGCTGGTGGCACCGCCGGGGCCGCCGGACCCGGCGGTGCCGCCTGCCGCTGTGCAAAATGGGCCCTAAGCGTCCCTGGGTTGATGGAAGTTGGGGAATTGATCGGTGGTTTTGGCGCGAGAGCCGACACGCCGTCCTGGCTTCGCCCGGGGCTAAAAGACCCCGGGCTATCTCTGGGGCGGAAGTCGGCTCAAGCCGGCTCGCGACGGCGCGACCGTGCGGCGGGCGGAAGCCAAGCATGCCCCAATCGTAGCGCCACCTCCGGTAATCCAGGGCTGAGAACGACGACGCCAGCTCGGATGGTTTCAATGTGTCCGGCGTATGCGGCGGCTACCCTGGGCGAAAGGCGTCCGCTGGATAGGGGTTGCCAAAGTTCCACATCATCCAGCCTTCGATCCCGCTGTCCTCGGCGGCGTCGATCTGGGCCCGGATGTCGGCGGAGGTGTACAGCTTCATCCCGGGCAGGGAGAATGCCTGCAGCCACGGCCGCACTTTCTTGGTCTGGGTTGGTAGTTTGGCGGTGGCCAGCTCCATGCTGATCTCAATGGTCTGGTAGGGGAAGTCGTTGGGGTGGCCGGGCACGTTGAGGCTGCCATAGGGCCAATGGGATGGGTAAACCATCGGGCAGAAGAAATCGACCGTCGGGGCGATCTGGACCGCGTTCTGGCCGATGCCGTTATCATCGTCGACGACCAGTGACCAACCGAAGATATCGGCGCCCAGGGCGACGCCTTGCTGCCGAACCCTCTCCTGCACCACCTGGATGTACCCCAGGATGGCGTTCTGGCGGGATTCCTGGGTAAGGGGCTGGCCAAAGACCATCCGGCCGAGGTTCCCATCGGTGGGGAAGCGGACGTAGTCGAGCTGGATCTCATCGAACCCAAAGCTCGCGGCTTCGGCTGCCAAGGAGGCATTGGCGGCCCAGACTTCCTCGTTAAAGGGATTGAGCCAGGGAATGCCATTGACATCGCGCCAGATGCCGCCACCGATGTCGCCAACGGCGAGGTCCGGACGACTAAAGGGGAGGATGGGGTCCTTGAAGCTGACGAGGCGGGCGATGGTGTAGATCCCGTGACTGTGCATCAGGTCGATCAAGTCGGTGACGTCGTACTTTGGGATCAGGACGCCGTTGTCGCGGAAGAGATCGACGGCGGAGCGAAAGTAGACACCTTCTTCCTTGATATCGATCACCAGGGCGTTGAGTTCGGTCTTGTCGATCAGGTCGACCAGGGCTTGGACGGAGTCCGGGGTGCTCTTGCGCGGATCCATGTGGACCGCCTTGGCGCCGAAGTTGATCCGCTCCTGATAGGTCCGGGAGGCGGTCGACCGGGCGGATGCCCGCGGGGCACGCCCGCCAGCCGCGACGGCAATGGCCGCGCCGGCGATCGTACGAAGCGCGCCCCGACGCGAGAGCGCCGGCGGAGTGGACAGGGCGGACCGGAGCGGCATCGGCGGAAGTCTCCTGCGGTACACACAACGGCCGCCCGATGGGGCAAGCGGGCGAAGATCGCCGGTTGCCTTGCCGAAGCGGTCCAAGAACGAAGTGACAATAGCAGATCCGCCAACGAATCGCCCGTAAACGTGCGGCAAATGGATGCTGTGGCTGCGAAAGTGTCGTAATTGGGGTGCTTTCGGATAACAAATTGCATGGAACTCTGCAAATCGCTAGTTCGGAGGCTACGAAAGGCCGGGAGATGGCGTCACCCAGGGCACACGACGTGCTTTTCGTGCTCAGTTTCTGCACCGACGGGCGCGGTCCGGTTCACGTCCTCGGAGCTATTCCTCTTCACGCTGGAGCACGGATATGGATAAGAAGAACCGGGCAGAACGGGATTGCGAAGTCTCGCCCGAGATTGCGGCCCGCTCGGTCGGGCTTGTCTACGTGAACGACGCTCAGCCCGGGATCTCTCGAGAAAAACGCGGCGCGACTGTAACGTACCGGGACCATCAGGGGCATGTCGTCCGCGATCAGCAGACCATCGACCGGATCACCTCTCTGGTGATTCCGCCCGCCTGGAAGGATGTCTGGATCTGTTCGTCGCCGCGCGGGCATCTTCAGGCCACGGGTCGGGATGAACGGGGACGCAAGCAGTATCGCTACCACGCCCGCTGGCGCGAAACCCGCGACGACGCCAAGTACGAGCGCCTGGTCCCCTTCGCGGAGGCTCTGCCTGTCATCCGAGCGCGCGTGGAGAAGGATCTAGGCAAACCTGGTTTGCCACGGGAGAAGGTGATTGCCACGGTGGTTCGGCTGCTGGAGACGACCCTCATTCGGGTCGGCAATCAGGAGTATGCGCGGACAAACAAGTCGTTCGGCTTGACGACGATGCGCGACCGGCACGTCGAGGTCGACGGGACCGAGATTCGATTTCATTTCCGCGGGAAGAGCGGCCAGGAGCACGAGGTCGACCTGAAGGACCGTCGCCTTGCCGGCATTGTCAAGCGCTGCCGGGACCTGCCAGGGCAGGATCTCTTTCAGTACGTCAACGGAGATGGAACGCGACACACGGTTGGCTCGGCCGACGTGAACGATTATCTGCGGCAGGTAACCGGCGAGGAGTACACCGCCAAGGATTTCCGAACCTGGGCGGGAACGGTACTGGGTGCCATGGAGTTGCGTCAGAGTGACGACGCCGAGACGGAAGCCCAGCGCAAGCTCCAGGTTGTGCGGGCCGTCGATCGGGTGGCTAAGCATCTCGGAAACACCCGAGCCGTCTGCCGCAAGTGCTACATCCATCCCGCCGTGATCGACGCGTACATGGACGGCAGCTTGAGGCGGCGACTACGCATCCGCGCCACCAAGCGGGCCGATGCCGGCATATCGCTCTCCTGTGAAGAGGCTGCCGTCTTGGCGTTCTTGCGGCGGCAGTCCGAGCAGGCTGCCGCCGCCTAGTTTGAGGAGTCAGCGAGAGCCGGCCCACTGGTGCGCACGTAGCGGAGCCTGGCGCACGGTTGGCTGGGGCCGGAGCGTGGAGTCGAGGGCGGCGGCGCCAGGGCCGCTCAACGCGAGGGTGAGGCACCCGACGATCAGGAAGAGGACGTATTCGTAGCCTCCGCTGGACGCGAAGAAGCCGCTGCCGAGGTGGACGGTGATCAGGGCGACGACCATCGTTCCGCCGAGGAGCAGCGCGGAGACCCGGCTGGCCAATCCCAGGATGAGCGCGGTGCCGGCCACGATCTCGACCGAGACGGCGGCGGTGGCGGCGACGGTGGCGAAGGGGATGCCCAGGCTGGCGAAGCCATCCGCCGTGGCCGTCAAACCGTTGACGACGAGTTTCTGCCAGCCGTGCATCACCATGATCACGCCGATCATCGCCCGGAGAAACGTCAGGCCCCAGGGAGAGGCCAGCGCGGGGAAGTTGTGCGGTCGTCGAGATGTCATTGGACTGTTCCTTTCGCTGTGTTGACGGACGTTCCGTGATTTCCTTGCCCATACCGTAGCGATGCCGTCGTATGGTCCGCGTATGCCTGTCCGGAGACCAGCGAGCGGGTCAACATATGCCCGCCATACACGTCCGGCCCGATAATGCACGCGTGCCGCTCGGCTCACGGGATTCCGATGACGGGCCCGTGCACCGGGCAATGTGACGGAGGGTGGGATGCGGGTGCTGATCGTTGAAGATGATGCCGATTTGGCCGATGTGGTGGCCCGGGGACTACGGCAGGCCGGCCTTGCGGTCGATGTCGCGTTTGATGGCGAAGAGGCTCTGGAGAAGGCGACCGTCACCCCGTACGAGGTGGTGGTTCTCGACCGGGGTTTGCCTGGGATCTCCGGCGACGAGGTTTGCCGGCAACTGATCGCCGATACGCCCCCACCGCGGATCATCATGCTGACCGCGGCCGGCAACGTGGATGCCAGGGTTGAGGGCCTCGCGATCGGCGCCGACGACTACCTGCCGAAGCCGTTCGTGATGGCCGAATTGGTCGCCCGCGTCCTCGCCCTGGGGCGGCGCCCGAGCGCCTCGACGCCGCCGACGCTGGTGACGGCCGACCTCGTGGTGGATACGGCCCGTCGGGTCGCCACTCGCGACGGGCGCTCCCTGCCGCTGACCCGCAAGGAGTTTGGCGTCTTGGAGGTTCTGGCCGCGGCCAACGGCCGGGTCGTGAGCGCCGAGGAATTGCTGGAACGAGTCTGGGACGAGGCGGCGGACCCATTCACCAACGCCGTCCGGATCACGGTGATGACCCTCCGGAGGAAGCTCGGCGATCCCCCTCTGGTCGAGACGGTGATCGGGGTTGGCTATCGGCTTGGGCCGGAGTCATGAGACTCCCGATCCGGCCGACCGTCCGGCTGCGGTTGACGCTGCTCTACGGCGCCCTCTTCTTCGCAGCGGGCGTCGTCCTGATCGCGCTGACCTACGGGCTGGTGAACAGGGCGTTGGAGGATCGGGAACCGCCAAAAGACGGACCGGGCGGCGGCCAGTTCGGAGGGCCGGGTGGGGGCCAGGGCGGAAGCCAAGGCGACAATGACGGCGGGTTCGCGGTCGACGACGGCACCGACGAGGACGGACGCTCGTTCGATGAGCAACTCGATGACGCCCGTCAGGAAGAGCGGGACGCGGCTCTGAACTCCGTGCTGACCCAGGGCAGCATTGCCCTTGTGGTGACGGGTGCGGGAGCACTGCTGCTGGGCTGGCTCGTGGCGGGGCGGGCGTTGCGGCCGGTGCAGCGGATCACGGCGCACGCGCGGCGGGCCTCGCAGTCGACATTGGCTGACAGGATCGACCTGCGCGGACCTCCGGACGAGTTGCGCGAGCTGGCCGATACGTTTGACGCGATGCTCGACCGCCTACAGGCCGCTTTCGAAGCGCAGCGGCGCTTTGCCGCCCAGGCGTCGCATGAGCTGCGGACGCCCCTGGCGATCATGCGGGCGGAAGCGGATGTGGCGTTGAACGTGCCCGATGTCACCGAGCGAGAGCGCCGTCTGGCGGAGGCGATCCGGAACGCGACCGACCGGAGCGAGCGGTTGGTGGATGGCCTGCTGGCCCTGGCCCGGAGCGAGAGCACGCTGCGCGACGACGCGATGGTCGATCTGACCGAGTTGGTGGGCGACGTGGTTGGGGAGCAGGCCCGCGCGGCCGACCTGGCCAATGTCGACCTCGATCTGGACCTTGGCGACGCGGATGTGACGGTCTCGGGAGACAGGGCGCTGCTCTGGCGCCTGGCCGGCAATCTTGTCGAGAACGCGATCCGGTACAACCAACCCAAGGGGTGGGCCCGCGTCACGGTGGGACTGGAGCGCGGTCAGGCGATGCTGCGGGTGGCGAACAGCGGGCCCCGGGTGGCGGCTGAAACAGTTGAGGCGCTCTTCGAGCCGTTCCGCCGTGGAGTCAGCGGCGGGCGTGACCGCCCGGCCGGGTTCGGCCTGGGGCTGGCGATTGCGCGGACGGTCGTGCTGGCTCATGGCGGTGAGATTGTTGCGGAGGCGCCAACATCTGGCGGTCTGGTGGTGACGGTGAGATTGCCCACTTCCGCCGAGACACCGCCGCCGCCGCCACGTGAGGCAGTGCCGAGGGCAGCAGGATTGCGGCCGGCGACGGCAGAGGCGGGGTTGCAGACGGGGTGAGTTTTGCACCCTACGGCCTGTTTGCGAAGCGGCCGGCGGCAGCGCCAGGGTGGCCGGACCCAGGGTTGAAACCCCGGGCTACCTCCTACGAAGCCCTTCTAGGGCTAAGAACGGGCCGATCCCACCCAGTGCTCCGGCTGTGCAAACCCCCTTCCCCCTGTTGCGTCAGGAGGAAGGGGGAAGACGTTAGCCCTCGGCGACAGTGTTGTAGGGGCGGACCGCTGTCCGCCCGGTGGCGGGTCGGGCTGTTCAGGGTGGGGAATGTCGTGTCCAACCAGTAAGCCCAGCGGCCGGTGGCCGGGCGGACAGCGGTCCGCCCCTACCGTAAGAGGTGCCGTTTTCTCACCCAATGACTGTGCGGTGCAGCTCTGCGGAGCGTTTAGTCCGCGGAGATGTCCACCGATGCGACCTGAGATGAAGGTTCGGTTTGGGCGGTGGTTGCGCCGTCGGACGAAGACGTCGGTTCCGCGGATTGCTGGGCGATCAGACCGACAAGGAGTAGGAGAGCGACTGCGGCGGCCGTGCCGGCGAGGCGCCAGGAGCGGATTGGGCTCTTGGGGCGCATCGCCGGGGCGGGGGTCGTTCCAAGCCAGCGTGATGCGGAGGCTGGGATTAGGATCGGGAGGCCGATCGTCAGAGCTGCCGTCACCCAGGGGAGGGCGAGGGCGCCGATGAGGAGGAGCGCCTCCTTGGTCGGCGCCAGGGCGACCACCGCGGTGAGCGCGAGGGCGCCGGTCGCGGCGATCGTGCCGAGCAGCACCCGCGCGCTCGTCAGCGGTGGGTTCTGGGCGGATTCGCGCGTGGGCATTGAGGTCCGTTCCATTGCCGTTCATCCTCTCGCTCGGATCGGGTTCGCTGCCGGGAATCTCAACCGGACACCGACACCCTACCGAGCGGGGGATATGGTCAGCGTATGGACCGCAATGGGGTTAGGCCGAGCCGATCGCGCCCACCAGACCGTCTACGCGCATGGCCGGGCTGCTAGATAGGTAAAGGACGTAGCCGTCGTCTGGGATGATGACGTCGGCCAGCTTGTCGCCGAAGAGGTTGCTGATGTGGCCCGCGCGGTCGCCGGCGCTGACCGGATCGCCGACGACGACCTCGGGGTACCACATGCCCTCGGCGGGAGAGCGCAGCGGCGTCATCCGGCTGAGCTCGACGATCGGGGTTGGGGGCGGAGTCGGGTCGCCGTCGATCATGCCGAGATGGCAAAGGATGTTGCGCAGGCCCGCCTCGTGCTGGGCGGTTTCGGGCTCGGTAAGCAGGCCGCACCCTCCGGCTTCGGTGAGGACGGCGGGAATGCCGACGTTGGCCAGCGCCCGGACGGTGGTGCCGCCTATTCCTCCGGTGCCCGGCGAGTTCTCGACAAGATAGGGAAGCCCAAAGGCCAGGCCCATCTCCCTGGATTTGGCATTGACGACATCGTCGGCGCCGATGGAGTAGATCGAGAACGGCACCAGCGCCTCCGTCATGTCGCCGCCGTGAAGGTCGACCACTGCGTCAGCGGTGGACATCACGTTGCGGAAGACCGCGTCGCACATGATGTCAGTGAAGGTGCCGTTCGGATCGCCCGGCATGAAACGGTTGGGGTTCTTCTGGTCGATCGGGCAGACGAACGGCGTCCGCTCAAGGAAGGCTGGGACATCGACGAGCGGCAGGGAGATCACCGTGCCGCGCAGGGTCCGGGGATCGAGATTGCGGGCGAAGCGAATATTGGATTCGATCGCCGGGTACTCCCCCGGATGGACCCCTGAGGTCACGACCAGGCGCGGACCATCCGCCGCTCCCCGGATGACCGTGTAGGGCCAGGTCCATCCGTCGAGCAGAGGTGCGGAGAACCGAAGGTGGCCCCGGCGGCGCGTGCCGGCGGCGGGCAACTCGATCGTATCGATGGCGTCTCGTTCGTCTTGGACCGGGTCGGTCATGTTTCATCCTCCTGAGTCTATATCTTCGCAGATTCGGGCGGACCGAGGTTGAACGACGGCGGGTGTTGGCCCGAGACTTGCGCAGGTGCCGGAACTACTGGGGCGTTGTCCCGGCCGGCAAAGCTATTTTTCTAGTTGACCTATGTTCCAGCAGCGCTATTCACCGCCGGATTGAAACCGGGGCGCAACAGCCTGTTGTCGGAGTCAAGATGACGTTCGAATTGTTCCAGCGGCCAGCACGGTTTGCCTTAGAGCCGCTATTGCTCCTCCGGTGGGCCGTCTACTCCGTGGGCTATGTGGCCACACAGATCATCCTCTTCATGATCTTGATGCAGGCCTACAAGATGGTCCGCAAGACCTTTATCCAGCGGGCCGAGCGGGTCGCGTTTGACAACGCGCTCGATCTGATTGCCTTCCAGGGAAAACTGGGACTCAATATCGAGCTCGACCTACAGAAGTTCGTGCTCAACCATGACTGGATGATCTGGTTCTTCAACCGTTACTACACCTACTTCATGACCGGGTTCTACTTCTGCGCCGCGTCAGCGATTCTGTTTGCCCCGAAACATTATCCGTTTCTGCGGCGCACGTTCATCGCCTCGATGGTGCTGGCGCTGCCCTGGTATGCGATTTACCCGCTGGCGCCGCCCCGGTTCATGGACCCATACGGCTATCCGTTTATCGACACCCTGGCCGTCTACGGCCCCAACTATTTCTCCAATAGCGGTCTGGTCACGGCGAACCGCTACGCGGCGATGCCCAGCATGCATTGTGGCTGGACGCTCATCGGTGCGGTGATGCTCGCGTACGCGTATCCGAAGTGGCGAATTGGGGCGATCGTGGGCGGCACTCATGCCACGCTGATGTTCCTCACCGTGATGGTGACCGGGAATCACTATGTGCTCGACATCGTCGGTGGGTTGCTCGTTGCCGGGGCGGCGTTCGTGGTGGCCTATTGGTTCCCGGTCTGGCGGGGGTGGGTACTCGAACGCGTCGGATTGGGCATGACAGCACGCCCGCGGACCCAATCGGCGCCGGCATCAACTAGGGCTGATTGACGCAACAACATTCGCGGAGCTCCGATGGTTTCGCTGCGGGTCTCCCGCGGCAATTGGTCTGAACGTCCGGCGAAGTTATCTCATTCGCGAGCGAGATAAGTTATTAGCGTCGTATGCAACAACATATTTGTACCGACGTGTCGTGTCGGTGCGTATCGATCTCCTCAGGCTCCATCGCATTTGCGTCAGTTGGGGCCGTGCACGATGGATTCTGACCGCGACATGGAATGCTAAAGGTGGACCAGCACATGGTCGTGACGATGCGTCGAGCGATCACGCTGGCTGAGATCTTCCCTATTGACACCTCCAAAATCGCATGATAGAGATAGAGGTATGGAATCACCGGCAAGGGCCGGGAGACCTGTCTGCTATGAGCGCGGCTAGCCAGGTAGCCAATGCGGGGCGGACGGATTAGCGAGATGATCGCCACGATCATGACGGTGGTGCGAGAGCGCTCCACACGGAACGGGAAAGGAGAAACAACGTGAGCAAGTACACACTCAGCGGTTCAGACCGTCGTGTCGCCGCAGCCGCCGTTGTCTCCTGCCCGGTGTGGAAGGATTCTGTCGCTCGATGCTGACATAAGTCGTCAGCACGACGAAGATGCTTTTCATCCCCCGGGCCGGTTCGACCGCCCCGGGTTTTTTGTGTCTGTTTCCGGAAGAAGCCGGGAAGCCGACGCCACTACCTTGGGGCCACCATGAACCCGGAGCCTTCAGGCAGTTGCGATTGACCTCCGACCTTCGACACCGGCCAGGACCGTGCTCGGTCCTGACCCCACAGACACCAAAGGAGGCAGGCATCTATGACAGAGGTTCACAATCGCGATCAGGTTAGAGGCGCCCGCATTCTCTTCCTCCGAACCGCGCCTCGCCTGGTTAGTGTGACCAACTACACCGTCGACGCAGGGCCTCCCAGAGCCCTGATCCGTCCCAACCAGCACACCACGCATATCAGACAGGAGCCCATCGTCATGAACGGCAGTAACACGACCCTGATCCATGCGCTTGCCATGCAGCGAGCCATTGAGCTGCGCTCCGAGGCGCAGCGTGACCGGTTCTTTGCCGAAGTTGGCCGCCAGAACGGCGTCCCCACCCCGATCGAGCGGGCCCGCCGGGCCGTCGGTAACATCCTGGTGCGGACCGGCAACCTCGTCGGCGGTGACCACGTCGAGAGCCAGCCGGCCGAGCGTGTCGCCGGAGCCACCATTCTGCACATCGCTCGCTAATGGGCGTGCCCGGCAATTCATCAAGTGACCTGTCCCAGGTTCCCGGTTCTGCTTCGGCCGCGCCGGGATCCGGGACGGGGCACATCAACGAACCGCGGACGATTCCCGCCGGAGCCGCTCTCCTCAGCTATGAGGATGTGGGCTCCGGCGATCCGCTTGTCCTGCTGCATGCCGGCGTCGCCGACCGGCGCATGTGGGAGCAGCAGGTGCCGGCGTTCGCGGCCGGTTACCGCGTGATCAGCTACGACCTTCGCGGATACGGCAACTCCACCCTTCCCGATGAGCCATATGCCCCGCACGACGATCTTCGGGCGGTGCTCGATGGGCTCGACATCTCGCGGGCACACGTCCTCGGGGTCTCGATGGGCGGAACCGTGGCAATCGATTTTGCCATCACCTTTCCGGAGCGTCTCGCATCTCTGATCGTGTGTGGGGCGACGCCGGGCGGCACGAGCGCTACCCCCGATATCCGGTCCGGCTGGGAAGCAGTCGATGCCTTGCTTGAGGCGGGCAAGGTCGACGAAGCGATTGAGCTGGAACTGCGGATGTGGGTCGACGGCCCGCTCCGCACTCCGGATCAGGTTGATCCCGGGGTGCGCGAAAAGGTTCGGGAGATGGAAGTGCTCGCGTTTGCCCGGGCGCTGGCAGAGCCAGAACCGGAGGAACTGCGCCTCGAGCCGCCCGCAAAAGGCCGGCTCAGGGAGATCCAATCTCCGACCTTGATTCTGGTGGGGGATTTGGATTATCCGCAGAAGGTGGACGTTGCCGCAACGATGGCGGCGGAGATCGCAGGGGCCCGATTGGCGGTGATTCCGGGTACGGCGCATGTCCCGAATATGGAGGAGCCGGAGGTATTCAATCGGCTGGTACTCGACTTCCTTAATGGCGTTGGCACGCCTCTGCCTTAGAGCGCTTCTTGTCCTGCGGATAACTGGCGTGGTATCCTCCGAGCCGACCGTACGTACACCCTGAGCGATGATTCCGTGGTGTACGCTGGGGAGGGGTCCTTCCCCGCGCCCCCCGCGTCTTCGGAGATCGCCGATGGCCCGCATCGTCGCCTTCTTCAATCAGAAGGGCGGCACCGCCAAGACCACGTCCACGCTCAATGTCGCTGCCGCCCTTGCAGAGCGAGGGCGGCGCATTTTGGCAATCGATCTGGATCCGCAGGCCAGCCTGACGATGGCGATCGGGGTCGATGTCACCCAGCTCTCGGTCTCCGCCTACGATCTGCTCCTCGACGAACAACTGAACATCGTCGATGTCGCCGTGGGAACCACGATTCCCGGCGTTGATCTCGTGCCGTCGCACCCGGATCTGGCCGCTGCCGAGCTGGAACTGCTCAATGTGCTCGAGCGCGAGCGCCAGCTTGACTATCGCCTGCGCGGCGCCGATCTGACTGGCTACGACTACGTGCTGATCGATTCTCCGCCGGCGTTGAACATTCTGTCGATCAATATTTTGGTTGCGGCGGGCGAATTGGTCATTCCGATCGAGCCGCATCCGCTTTCCTTAATGGTGTTGAAGCGCCTGTTTGAAACGTTGAATCGGGTCCGCCGGCTCAATCCTGGGTTGCGCATTCATGGATTCCTGCCAACGAAGGTGCACCACTCCTCCCGCCTGGCCGCCGACATGATCGCCTCCCTGGAAGAGCAGTTCCCCGACCTTGCCCTACTTCCAGCGGTTCCCCTCTCCGTGCGCGGCGCCGAATCCACGGCGGAGCGCACCAGCGTCCTGCAGTACATGCCGCGTTCCGGGGTCTCCGCCGCCTATCGCGACGTTGGGGCATGGCTAGAGGCGGCCAGCAATGGCACGCCACCGTCGTCCCGACCGGATCTCGTGGCGGCGGACGAGGATGTCGCGCTCCATGCCTAATTCACAGGACGAGCGCGGGCAGACAGGGGGAGGGCGACGCCGCCGGTTTTCGGTCGATGCGCTGTTCACCGATCACCGGCCCCAAGCGACTGGCGTCGAGGAACTGGCGACGGCGAAGGTGATCCTGCTCGATCGGATCATCGCCGATCCCGATCAGCCGCGACGCACGTTCGACCAGGAGCGGCTGGATGAGCTTGCCGCCTCGATCCGGATTGAGGGCGTGCTCCAGCCGATCGTGGTCCGGTATGACGAACCGAATGACACCTACGTCGTGATCCATGGCGAGCGGCGCTGGCGAGCTGCCCGGATGGCCGGTCTGGATCGATTGCCGGCGGTCGTGCGCGAGGTGCCGCCGGAGCGGCGCCTGATCCAGCAGCTGATGGAGAACATCGTCCGCGACGATCTCAACGCGGTCGACCGAGCCGCCGCGCTGAGAGCGCTGAAGGTTCAGCTCGGTGACGTTCCCTGGGAAGAAGTTGCCGAATCAGTCGGGATCCGGCGCAGTCGCCTCTTCCAACTCCTTGGCATAGAGAAGCTGCCGGAGCAGGTGCAGGACGATATTCGGTCCGGACGCCTGAGTGAGAAGCAGAGCCGGGTTTTTCAGGGGTTGCCGCTCGCCGCTCAGGAGGCGTTGCGGGTGGCCGTTGTTGAGCACGGCATCTCGCCAACCGAGTCGGCGCGGATCGCCAAGGATCTGCGCGGGCGTGACCTGCCGGACGATCCCCAGGACGTTCTGGCCATTGTGCGTGACCTGCGTTCCGGCTCGGATCGTCCGGCGGCACGGGCGTCCGCTCAATCCTCGGGCAGGACACCGCCAAGAACATGCCGGTCAAGGAGATAGCGATGGCCCAGACGTGGAGCCGGATGACGACGTCATCGCCTTGCTGGGAGCCATTTCCGCCGCGGCGGCCGGTGGGGAGCGTGAGCGCGAGGTGCTGCGCCGCACCGCGGATGTGCTGGCGGCTCCTCGATACGATCAGAAGCGGCTGCGCAAAGAGGTGACAGCCCTGGCCCGGACCCTCTCCCGGGCGCCAGACGCTATCGCCGATCCCGGCGATCCCAACTTTGGTGTGCTCCAGGCATTGCGCGATGCGCTGACGGGCCTGCTTGTCTCGGGGACCGATTCGAGTCAGCGATAACTGCTGCGTTGCCTACGAACAGCTGCGTGGTTGGCACAGTTCTTGCCTTTCCCATTATTAGTCGTGGACCGGCTGGGAGGTCTTCTACTCTTACTCTTCCCAGGTTTCCGCGTAAGCGAGGCTCGAACAGCTAGGAACCTGCTGGCTGTTCAAACTCAATTGCCGTGGCCACTGGGCCGCGGTGGGCGCACGGCTGTGCTCAAAAAAGGGAGAAAGACGTCTATGGCGACAAAAATGGTAGGCGGCGCAAAAGTTCGTGTGATTGGAATGATCGCGGGGGGGGCGCTTCTCGCGACCGGACTCTTCGGAGTTGGCGCGTACGCGCAGGATGACGCCGCAGTTGTGGGGCACCCGGCTCACATTCACGCCGGTACCTGCGCCGACCTCGATCCAAACCCGCTCGTGCCTTTGAACGACGTGACGCTTCCGCTCGTTGGTGACGATGAGGACCAAGCTCCGACCTCAGAGGACATCAAGGGCGCTATCGACCAGCCACTAGTCCAGGTGTCGGAGAACGACGACATCGACACTGATGTGACGTTCGATGAACTCTTCGAGACCTCGCACGCGATCAACGTGCATGAGAGCGCTGAGAACATCGACAACTACATCGCCTGCGGCGACATTGGCGGCGTTGTGGCTGACGATGAAGTCTACATTCCGCTCTACACCCAGAACGATTCGGGTAACTTCGGGATCGCCAAGATCTCGAAGGATGGCGACGGCTTCGACGTTGAGATCACGCTGGCCCAGCCGCAAAGCGAGTCTGCTGCGCCGGATGGCGAGGCCACCCCGGCGGCGTAGACTCCCTGGCTATTGTTTGAGCGCCTGTTGATGAGAGAGGCCCCACCGGTATTCCGGTGGGGCCTCTCTCTTTACGCCGATTTGAGTGAAGTCGAGCGACCTACCACCAATCCGGGGTGTCGCTGTCGGCGGTGCGGGAATCGGCGCCCCAGCGCAGGGCAGCGATATCGAGGAGAACGAGGCTGGCGAACAGGGCGAGCAAGAGCAGGAGGGGATTCATCCGGTGCCGTCCTTTCCCAGAGATTGGAGTGCTGAAGTGGTGGATCACGTCGCGCCGGGTGGGTTGCGATGAAGCGATGTCGCCCGGCGCGAGTGAGGAAAGAGGGGAGAGGAAGGGAAGTGAGAGGAGTAGGCTATGGGAAAGGTGCTCTAGCTCCGGACGCCATGGAAGATGGCCTGAGCCTGCCACCGGCGGCGGTCTGCATCGGCCGCTGCCCGGCGATTGAGCTTCGCCAGTTCGGTGTCGGTGGCGTCGACCGCCTCAGGGAACACGGTTCGAGCGGACTTGGCGGGTGCCACGAAGAGATTCATCGAGAAGACAAGCCGCCGGCCGCCGAAGGGGATGCTCATGGGAATGGTCATCGGATGCTCCTGGTTCATTGATCGATCGACGTCGACCTTGAGTTCGCCGATCTTTGGGCTGTAACGACCGCCACGTACGCTCTGAGTGGATTGGGACCGGGACCCCAATCGCGCGACGCTCGGGAGGCTCCGTGGCCCACCGCCGCGACCCGAGCCGGCGTTCCGGCCTCGATCGGTGGGTTCGCAGGTATGACGCAATCGCGATGGCTGTGTGAGATAGATTTCCAGAGAATTCCGCGATTGAACGAGTACCAGCATCGGGCAAACCCCGCGGCCTCATCTGCTACCCTACACGGGGCATTTCCATGCGAACGAACAGGGGGTCCGCCGCCCGGATTCGAGTCCAGGTGACCGGCCAGCACGAGGGGTGAATTGCAGGGTGAACGACGCGAAGCGCACCGTGACAAAGAGCTTCGGCCGATTCCGACCGATCTCGCTGGCCGTCGTCCTCTTCGCTACCCTCGGTTTGGCGGCCTGTGGCGCCGATGATGACGACGATCCCACGCCGGCCCCGACAGTCGCGCCCCCGGTGGCAACTTCGCCGGCGCCGAGTGCGGCCTCGCCCGCGCCGGATGGCTCGACACCGGCAGCGTCCGATGCCGTCCCCGCCGGCGGTACGCCAGCCTCCATGACAAGTACCGTGGGACGCCTGGCTGAGGGCATCGCCGCGGCCTGGCCGCAGACGTCCTACCGCCGGGTCCAGACCAGCGTCCCGTCCTCAACGGCCACCCCGACCGCCGGGTTGACCTCGCTTAGCGTCACCGACGAGGTTGTTTACCCGGGGAGCGTCCATCGCACGATTGTCGATTCCAACGGGACCACATCGGCCGAGTATCTCTTGATCGATGGCCAGGTGTATGCCCGCGGCACCCTGATCCCCTCCGCCTTCCAGACAGGAACCTCCCCGGAAACCTGGGTGCGATTTAGCGAGGATATGATGGCTCCCGGCTCACCCGGAGCCAACGTCCTCTCCCAGCTCCAGGCGCTGCTGGAGCCGCGGTACAGCGGTCTGGCGCCAGAGGAACAGGCCCGCGAAGCGGTCCTTACCTCGGAGACGACCGTGGAAGGGCAGACGTGCTTCGTGTTCAGTACCGTTGAGACAACCCAAACCGGTGAGCGGCTCGATGTCGAGATCGCCCTGACGCCCGCGGGACGCCTCTGCTCGGTGACGACTACCGGCGGCGGCCTCGATACCGTCGAGACCTTTACGTTCGATGTTGCGCTGACGATCACGGCTCCAGAGGTGGTGGCGACTCCGGCCGCCGCCAGCCCCGGCTCCACCCCGGGCGCGGCGTCGCCAGTCGCGACCCCGGAAGCGTAGACAGTGGTGCGAACCGGGATAACACTCACCCCCGGCGACCTTGGGTTCGTCCCGACACCTGGGAGCGACGCGGGGAGCTACGAATCATCCTGGACGAAGCGGTGTGGCGGCCTGGACGTGTCGTTCCGGCGGCTTCGCTCACTCGCGGAGCTGGAGCCGGTTGAGACGTTGCAGCGCGCCGTCTTTACCGGGATCACCGATCTGGATCTCTTCGCGGCCGGCATGCTCGCCGTGGTCCACGAGACAGGCGGCGAGGTCCTCGGGGCGTACATTGTGGGCCAGGAAGGCGAGGCGTTGGCCGGGTTCGTGATGGGCTGGGGTGGCTACGTTGATGGTCGCCCCCGCGTGGTCTCGGATATGCTCGGTGTCCTGCCTGGGTTTCGGGGGGTCGGACTTGGTGCCGAGCTCAAGAAGCTTCAGGCGGCTGTGGCCATGGCCGCTGGATTCGTCGAGATCGAGTGGACGGTCGACCCGCTGCGGGCCGCGAACGCTCGTCTCAACTTCGAGAAACTCGGCGCGTACGCGGACCGGTATGAGATCGACAAGTACGGCTCTGGGTTCGCGACCGAGTTTTACGGCGGCATGCCCACCGACCGGTTCATCGTGACCTGGCCGCTGACGTCGAAGGTCGTCCACGAACGTTTGCTGCGGCGAGCGCCAGACCGTACGCGGGAAGATGTCGCCGGCCTGCCCTTGTTCGACCCTGCGTCTGCCGTAACTCCTGCCCAAACGCTCGTGCCGATTCCCGCCGACATCGATGCATTGCTCGTCAGCGATCCAGATGCTGCTCTCGCCTGGCGGTTTGCTCTCCGCCAGACGCTCGTCCCGGCATTTGAGCGAGGTTACGCGGTGACGGGGTTTGCCCGGGCAATCGAGCAACAGGGCGATCCTGTACTGGTGCTGACTCATGGAAGGACGCCGTTGTGACCGCTACCCTGACGATCACGGCGGTCGATGTCTATGCCGTCCGATTGCCGCTGCGGGAGCCATTCGTCATCTCCTACGGTGTGTATCCGGATGTTCCGACCGTGATCGTGCGAATCCGAACAAGCGACGGCATCGATGGATGGGGTGAATCGACACCCGACCCGCTCGTGACCGGCGAAACCTATAGCGGTACGGTTGAGACAATGCGGCGCGATCTGGCATCCGCCCTGCCGGGCCGGGATGCTCGGGATCGCGGCGCGATCCTGCGGGCTCTCGACGAACGGGTCGAAGGTGCTCCGACTGCAAAGGCCGCCTTCGATATTGCCCTGCATGATCTGCTCGGCCGCGCACACGGGCTGCCGGTCTGGGCTCTCCTGGGTGGGCGATCTAAGACCGCGCTGACCATCTCCCGGGTCGTCAGTATGGCCGCGCCGGAGGCGATGGCGGCGGCGGCGGTGCGCCATGTCGAAGCCGGATTCAAGACTGTCAAGCTCAAGGTCGGGGATGCCGCCAATCCCGGACTGGATGTCGCGCGCATCGCCGCGGTGCGCGCGGCGGTCGGCCCGGAGATCGGGATCAAAGTCGACGTGAACCAGGGGTGGCGCACTCCGGGCATCGCCATCGCGGCAATCCGCGCCAGCCTCCAGAGTGCGCCCGACTACATCGAGCAGCCTGTGGCCCAGTGGGACCTGGAGGGATTGGCCGAGGTCCGTCGCCAGACCGGGGCGATCATCATGGCGGACGAAGCCTGCCACGGCCCGCGGGAGATGATGCGGATCGCTGCCTTGCGGGCGGCGGACCTTGTCAACATCAAGCTGATGAAGACGGGCGGATTGGCGAGGGCACTCGTCCTCAATGCCATTGCCGAGACCGCCGGCATCGGCGCCCAGGTCGGTACGATGGTCGAAAGCTCTGTTGCCTCGGCGGCGGGGTTGCATCTGGCGCTTGCCCTCGGCAACGTGCGCACCGTCGAGATGGGCGGTCCGCTGATGGTCACCGCCGATATCGGCAATGTCGGCTCCTGGTACGACCGCGACCGCATCACCGTTCCCGATTCTCCCGGCCTTGGCATCACGGTCGACGAGCAGGCATTGGGCCGCTTCACCGAAGCACAGTGGACGGTGACGGCGTAGAGGTTCAATATTCCTATTGTGTCCTTCCTTCTCCCGCGGTGAGACCGAAAGGGGGTGATTCCCATGCGAACGCAGACTCGACCGAATGTCGCACACATTCGCGAAAGGAATCACCCCGATGGCGATCACCGTCCGACCGCTCCGGCGAGACCAGCCGGCTGATCTTGACTTCTTTACTGACCTGTCCGCAGATCCCGGCCGCGATGCCGATGTCCGGGCCTACCTGGACCGGACGATCGCCACGGGCGCGATGCGGCCGGAGTGGTGTTACGTTGCTGAAGACGTTAGCGGTGTGGTGGGCAGGGTGGCGGCCTGGACACTGCCGCCGTCCGATGTTCCCCTCGATCTGGTCCTGCTTGATGTCCCCTGGGAAGAGCCGGATTCTCGGGTAGGCGAGGCGCTCCTTCGACACGTGTTCGGGGACATGCGGGCGCTTGGCGGTGAGCGGGTCGGTTATGTGATCGATGAGCCGCCGCGAGAGCCGTTTTGGCAGGACAACGTCGCGGCGCGGATCGCTCTCCTGGAGCGGGTTGGATTTCGTCTTACCAGAGAGACAAGCAGATTCGAGTTGCTGATCAGGGACGTGCCGGAACCGTCGATGCGGCTCACTTTTCGGGATCTCACCGCCGTCGGCCAAGAGGCCTTCCTCGATGCAATCCGGCTGGTTTCGGATGGGACACTCGACCAGGAAATCCTCGAAGAGCGGGAGCGTGAGGGGCCGGAGGGCGCGGCGCGGCTCCTCTGGGGCCTCTTGACGAAGCTGCGCTACGAACCGAGTTGGTGGCAACTCGCCTATGACCACGAAGGGACATTGGTCGGGCAGGTGATGCCCTGCGCCAACCCGGGCGCCGCGACGATCGGGTACATCGGCGTGGTTCCGGAACAGCGGGGCAAGGGCTACGTCGACGACCTCATGGCGCAGACCACGCGGACTCTCAACGCGGCTGGATACGACAGAATCGTTGCCGACACGGATCTTCAGAATGCCCCGATGGCCGCCGCGTTCGGGCGGGCCGGCTACGCTCCGTTTGGCACCCGGAAGGAGTTTGCTATCGAGTTGAATGCCTCGATGGGCTAAAGCTAGGACGTGGCCGAGATGTGCGCGATGTAGCGGGCGGCTGAACGGGAGACCGCGTTCTTGGCGTCGCTCGCGATTACCGCTCCGTGCCAGGAGCTGTGGAGGCGGTCGAAGCTGAACGGCTCGACCGCGGCGACGATGCGGTTCACCGAGGAGGCGTCGAGCGGGATCAGGTTGGGGTAGCTGTACATGAAGCTGACCCAGCGCCGGTCCTGAACGACGTAGATCGTGTCGCCGGTGAAGAGCGAGCCGGCGCCACTCGCTCCGGCGGCCCAATGGAGGACGCTGCTGCCGGGGTAGTGGCCGCCGCAGCGGATGGCGGTCACGCCCGGGACAATCTCGCGCGTCTCGCCGTCCCAGTAAGTAATCTGCGCGTCGGTTCTGACCACAAACGGGCGGTGATCGGCATGGAGGTAGATGGGGATGTTGCCGAAGGCGGCGCTCCAGTCGGCCATGCTGGAGAAGAAATGCGGGTGGGAGATCGTGATGGCGGCGAGACCACCGCGGCGCTCGACCTCGGCGACCGTCGCGTCATCGATCAGGCTGATGCAGTCCCAGAGGACATTGCCGGCCGGGGTCTCAATCAGGTGGGCCTGCTGCGCGATCGCGAACGCCGGCTCTGTCCCGATCCCGGTCAGTCCGGGCTCGATCTCTCGAAACGCGTTTTTCCGGTCTCGCTGAATCTCAGCCAGCGTCGTCCAACGTTGGCCCGCGTGCCCGATGTACTGCCGGTCGTCCTCGCAGATCGGGCACTCCGGCGGCGCAGCGTCGTTGGCCGGGAACTGCGTGCCACAGGTGACGCAGATGTGATTGACCAGACCGGTCTTGGCTGTACTCATCGGCTTTTGGCCTCCTCAGTGCCGGCGATGCGTCTGATCGATGTGGACCCCTTAGGACCGGCGCAGGACATCCTCCATGATCGCGATGAAGTCTTCGAGTGTCCACTCGCCGCTGACCTCGATGCGGGGCACGTTCCAGCGGTCAAGCGCTGCAATGTGCCCCTGGCCACCGGTTGCGCCGAAGGCAATCTCATACCCGGCGGACTTGATGGTGGAGATGGTGGTGTCGTTGAACTGACCGAAGGGATACGCGAAGCAGGTCACCTTCATGCCAAGGATGTGCTCCAACCAGGTCTTGTTCTCCGTGATCTGCCACTTCTGCTTCTCAGCGGTCAAGGTGTTCAGGTAAGGGTGAGTCACGGTATGACCGCAGACCTGGCCCTGCTGTGCTAACGCAATGATCTCCTCTTCTGTCAGATGGGCGCCGTTGGGTAGGACGTAGGTTCCCCGGAACTCGTACTTCTCCAGGAGGCGCATGAAGTCCGGTGTAGGCTCCCAATAGTCGTCGATGGAGATGATGATCGGCCGGGCTGGAATGGGAAGTCCCCGGTCGATGTGGGCAACCAGATCGGCCGGAGTCAGGGTCGCGTATCCCTGGTCACGCAGCCACTTGAGTTGGGCCTCGAGCGACTTGCGGGAGACAAACAGCGGGCCCTCCCCGTCGCCGATGCGGTGATACATCAGGACGGGGATCAGAGCCGGGTCCTTTTCCGGCGGCAGCTGAAGTGCGGTGGAGATGACGAAGCCTTCTCCGTGGGGAGTGGAGACGAAGCGCCAGGTCTGGTTCCCGTAGGCGATCTCCGGCCCGATGGCGGAAACGATGGTGCCGAACCCGAGTGAGCCGACGAGGTCGCAGTCGCGACCCGGACCGCTGCGCAGATTGAGCGCGCCGACGATCACGATGTTCTGGTCCCCGCTCGCGACGCCGCTGCCCTGGATAGAGCGCCTGTCTGGTGTGACGCACCGGACAGCCGCGGATTCCGCTGGGACGTAGGCGCCGCCGATTCCAAACATCGTTTCCGGCGAGGCCGGAGCGGCCGCAGCAAGATCCGAGGAGGAGGAGTCCTCGGTGGTTGTGCTGGAATTCGACCCCGTCCCGCATCCAGCAAGGAGAAGCAGGACGAGCAAGGTCGTGATCACGTGTCCAGAACGAGGCACCGGGAACCTCGGCGGGCAGGGATAGATCGCGAGGCAAACGATTTATGCGCCCATGGTACCGGAGACCTGGTGGAATGTGGCGATTACATGTCATAACGAGGCCAGAAATGGCCGCACGAGGCAGGCCCACTCCGAGTTCGGAGTGGGCCTGCCTCGTTTGTCAGCCGCGGGTGGCTACTCTTGGCTCGTGTCGAGTTCGGTGAGGGTGACCTCGACCGTGAGTTCTTCATCGCCGCGCTGGATCAGAACCTCGACGGTGTCGCCGGGTTCGTGGTCGAGCAGCACTTCGACGAAGGGGGTGTCGAAGTCGATGCGCTGACCGTCGATCTCCAAGATAATGTCGTTCTCTTGGATGCCGGCCTCGCCGGCACCAGACTCTTCATCGACGTTTGCCACATAGGCACCATAATCGACCGGGAGATCAAACTCCGACGCAAGCTGCGGGGTGATTCCCTGGGTCCCAACGCCAAAGTACGGATAGTCAACCTCACCGGTCTCCAAGATGTCGGTCACGACTTCCTGAACGGTGCTGGACGGGACCGCGAAGAAGAGACCTTGAGCAACTGCTTCACCGCCGGTCTCGGTGATACCGATCGTGTTGACCCCGACGACCTCACCGGCGAGGGTGAAGAGCGGGCCGCCGGAGTTGCCCGGGTTGATGGCGGCGTCGTGCTGGATGAGGTTGTTGTAGAGCAAAGGATCGCCGCCGAATTGGCTAAAGTCACGATTAAGCGCACTGACGATTCCCTGTGTCACGGTGGTCGTGAACGCACCAAGCGGCGAGCCGATCGCGATCACGGTCTGGCCTGGCAGTAAGTCATCGGAGTCACCAAACGGGACTGTCGCTGGCACGTCACCTTCCATGTCCAGCACGGCGAGGTCGCTGTGTTCGTCTGAACCGACAAGTTCAGCGTCGCGCTGATCGCCATCGGAGAGGAGGACGACGAATTCGTCGCCGCCGGTGACGACGTGCCAGTTGGTAACGATGTGGCCGTCGTCGTCGATGATGAAGCCGGTGCCGAGTCCGGCTTCGATGGTGGTTTCGTCGTCTTCGTCGAGCGACCCGAGATCGCCGGTCTGGCGGTTGATCACGGTGACGACGGCGGGGCTGACGCGCTGGACGACCTCGACGGCGTCGGTTGGGGTTGAGGCCGACTCCTCCGAGGTGTCGGCCTCGGGAGTTATCTCGACCTGGGCGGAGGTGCCGGAGAGGCCGATGTTGATGGGGATGACCAGGGCGAGCACGAGCAGGGCGACCAGGCCGGCGGTTGAGATGCCGGTGAGGAAGCCGGCCGTCCAACCGGGGGCAAATAGTCGTTTCACGGGTACGACGCTCCTTCGTGGGTGAAACTTCGAGTCGGGACCGGGTGTGACATGGGGCTGACATGCCGCCGCATGGTTCTTTCAGAGCTCACTGCCAGACATACGACACCGTCGGTGTTTGGAGATTGCCAGGTGAGCGTCAGCCTCTACCGGCAGCGGCGCTAAGGCTACAGTGGATGGCGCACGAGTGGGGAAGGACCGGCCCGAAAAGAGGATGAGCCACGTGGCGGGCTGGTGCCACGTGGCTCTGACCTCAAGGAGGGAATCAACCTCGCGATATGGCTGGTATCGCGGGTCAAGTGGTCGCCGCTGGTTTGCAGCGGTGGCCGGTTTCGGCGTAAAGGGGGGGCGCCTTTCCGGCGGGGTCATCAGGGATGCCTCGCCACCACTGAAGTCAGTTTATCCCCCTCTCAGAATCTGTATGGAATCGAACGGATAGAGTTTTCGGTACGTTAGCGCCAACTGTGCCGAAGAGGCACGAGTGGAGGGCGGATTCTGCGTGGTTTAGGGGAATAACTTGTCATGTCATGACCGATCGGTCTTGACGCGGGCCGGCGTGCGGCTGGTGTTTCTCGGCCGGTGACCGGCGGCGTCGCGGGCGGGCCGGATCGGTATACTGCCGGATAGATACTGAACCAAATGAGAGTCGCAATTGAGACGCTGCCGCCGGCGCTGACGCGGGGGCAACCGGAGGGTCGGACGAGGTGGAGGTGACGATCATCGTGCTGGTCGTCCTCGCGGTGGGTGGGTTCTTCGGCGTGGGTGGCTATCTGCTGCGCGACTTCGGCAAGCAGGTGTTGAGCCGGGACGCCGCGGCGGTGGGGGCCGACTTGCAGGTCCGCCAGGAGGCGGTCCTGGCGGACGCCCGGGCGGAGCTCGACCGGCTTAAGGCTGACCTGCGGGCGGCGACCAGCGAGGGTGACGCCCAACTGGCGCGCCTACGGCAACGGCGAGAGGCGGCCCAGTCCGAGCTCGAGGCGGCGCTGGTCAAAGCCCGCGATGAGCTTTCCCGGGCGGAGCGGATCCGGCAGGGCGCGGAGCAGGCCAGGGAGCAGGTGGGCGCGACGGCGGCGATGGTTGAGCGGGAGCGGCCGGATGCGCTCCTGGCGAGCCGGGTGGCGATCGAGCACCTGGAGACGCTGATCGAGCTCTATGCCCGGTTAGCCCGGGTCGAGACCGCTCTGGCCCAGTTGACGACGCCGATCCTGCTGCCGGGTGAGCCATACGAGGCGCCGGAGGAGTTCCTGCCGGAGGCACTGCGCTGGGACAACTGGAAGGATGTCGGTGAGTCGGCCTACGCCCTGGGAGAGTACCTGACTGAAAACCGGCTGCGGATCCCGGTGGCGACGGCGCGGGAGCTGGAGACGGGGGTGACGGCACTTCGGATCGCCTTGACCCGGTCGATCTACCCTAACCTGAGCCCGGCGCCGACCCAGGAGCAGGAGGAGCCGCTTCGGGCTGGGCTCGATGTGCTGGCCCAGACGCTGCCGCGGATGCGCGGCCTCCTGGAGGACGACTATCGGACGCTGACCGGTACCGGAGAGGCGGCGGAGCGGAAATGATTGGGGGCGACAGCCTCGCGGCCAGGCACCCGAACGTCGGTGAACGGGGTATGAACGACCTTCGTCCGGGGACTGGCGAAGTCGTGCTAGGATTGCCAATCGGTGATGGCGCACATTGTGCGCGGCGTCCAGCGACGGCGTCTTTGAGTCGGATCGGATGGTCGATGAGGATCGTTCGGATCAAGCAACTATTTCGCCGAATTCAGTTGCCGTAGCGCCGAGATACGACGTATACGGCCGAAAGATACATTGGTGCGGCAAACACCTTTGATAGAGGAGGTCCGGATTCGATGAGCGGCGCGACAGCAATCGCTACTCCGATGCCGAAGCCGGAGGGGCTTGAGGGGGTCGTTGCGGCGACAACGGCGCTGAGTCACGTCTACGGAGAGGAAGGCCGGCTGGTCTACCGTGGGTACGATATCCACGAGCTGGCTGGAAACGCCTCCTTCGAGGAGGTGGCGTTCCTGCTCTGGAATGGCCACCTGCCGAATGCCGCTGAACTGGCCGAGCTGAACGCAAAGCTGGACGCTAACCGGCTGCTGCCGGAATCGGTGATCACGATCCTCCGCGCGTTGCCCAGCGATTGCGAACCGATGGACGCGCTGCGGACGGGCGTGTCCGCCCTGGGATCCGCGGAGCCGGCCTTGTTCGAGGGTGATCCGAGCCTGGATCAGGCGGTGGCGATCTCCGCCCGGTTCCCGGCGATCCTGGCAACCTTCTTTCGCCTGCGCCAGGGGAAAGAGCCAATTCCGCACAAGCCCGGGCTGCACACTGCTCAGAGTTACCTCTACCAGCTCTTCGGCAAGGAGCCGGAGGAGCGGCACTGGGGACCGCTTGAGACCTATCTCATTCTGCTGGCCGATCACGGCATGAACGCCTCGACGTTCACGGCCCGGGTGATCGCCTCGACGGAGTCCGATATGTGCAGCGCGTTGACGGGCGCGGTCGGCGCCCTCAAGGGCCCCTTGCACGGCGGGGCGCCGTCGAAGGTGCTGGACATGCTCAATGCGATCGGCTCGGCGGACAACGTCGATGCCTGGCTGACGAATGCCCTCGACAACAACGAGCGGCTGATGGGCTTTGGCCACAGGGTGTACAAGGCCGAGGACCCGCGGGCGGAGATTCTGCGCGGGCTGGCGGAGACCGCCAGCGATCCGGACTTCTTCGCGCTCTCGAAGACGACGGAGGACCGGGCGCTGGCGATGCTGGACGAGCGCAAGCCGGGCCGGCGGCTGTACACCAACGTCGAGTTCTACTCGGCGGCGGTGCTGGCGGCGGTTGGGCTGCCGGGCGACATGTTCACGCCGACCTTTGCGGTGGCACGGTCGGTGGGGTACAGCGCCCACGTGCTGGAGCAAGCGGCCAACAACCGTCTCATTCGGCCGCAGTCGGAGTTCGTCGGTCCGACGGGGCTGACGTTTGTGGCGATTGAGCAGCGATAGCCCGAAAGAGAACCTCACCCCCTACCCCCTCTCCACTGCGGTGGAGAGGGGCTTTTTGTTGTGCCATTTTCGGAGTCGGAGAGAACCCCCTACCCCCCCGCCCCCCTCCCCGCTGCAGCAAGGGGAAGGGGGAGCATGCCCTCCATATCGAACACGGCGCTCCGCTACGGCCCCTCTCCATCGCGATGGAGAGGGGGTAGGGGGTGAGGTCTGAACTAGAGAAGGCTCTGGAGGGCGCCGGCAATGCCGATGAGGCCGGTGACGAGCAAGAGGGCGAGGGTGACGCGTCGGAATTGGGGTGGGGAGACGAAGCGGGTGAGGCGGGCGCCAGCGTAGCGGCCGATGAAGGCGGCGGGGGAGAGGAGGAGGACGGTCCAGACGGTGTCGCGGTCGACGATGTCCTGGGCGAAGAGGGCGGGGAGGCTGGCGAGGTCAATGATGACGAAATAGACAATGGTGGTGGCGCGGAAGGCGGCAACGGGGTAGTGGCGGAGGGTGAAGAGGAAGACGATCGGCGGGCCGGAGAGGCCGGTAGAGGTGGAGAGGACGCCGCTGGTGCCGCCGGCGACCAAACCGGCGAGCTTGCGGTCGGCGCCGGGGATGGCGAAACCGCGGAGAACGACCAGGGCGAAGCCGACGACGACGGCGCTGGCGAGGAGTTTTAGGGCGGCGGTGTCGAGATCGCGCAGGAGGACGATGCCCAGGACCTGACCGAGGAGTGCGGTGGGCAGGATTTCGGGCAGGGTGCGCCAGCGGATCTCTCGCCAGGAGTCGAGCAGGATAAGCCAGGAGGTGGCCAGGGCGAGCACCTTGACCAGGACGACGACGGTGGGTGGATCGAAGATGAGGAGGAGGGGTGGGACGCTGACGAGGCCGAAGCCGAAGCCGGCCAGGCCGGAGACGGCCCCGGCGATGACGACGATGACGATGGCGATGAGGAGCGTCGCGTCCAGGTGAGTGGGACTCCCGGTTGACCATAGCGGAGTACGGCGTTCGGCGTTCGGCGGGCGGCGTTCGGTTAAGTTCCTTGGGAACGGCTGAGAAGGGTATCCGCAATGATGGAGGCCGCCGCGCCGCTGAGCGGAGATCGGAGAGGATCGTCGGGGTCGCCTGGGGGAAGATCGACGAGGTTCGATCTCGGCATGAGGCTGCCGAGGCGCTGATTGGTGAAGCGGGTGACCGGGCGAGCGGTGGCCGTGGTGAAAATGGTCGTGGGAACGGCCAGGGCGCCGAGTTTGTCGGCATCGACGGTGTAGCTGGTGAGGGCGGCGAGGAAACCGGCCAGGGCAGTCGCGTGGCGCCGGATTGTGCCGATCATGGGTTTGGGTGCGGTGGTGCGCCAGTCTGGACCGGAGCGTGGGGCGAGGTATTGGTCGACGGCGCGCTCGGTGACGCCCTTGTAGGCGGTGTCGGCGGCAAGGTTGTCGGCTCGCGTGGCCTCGTCGTACATGGCGGCGACGGTGGGGTCGGGATGGCCGGCGAGCAGATTGGGGAGGGCGGGATCGATGAGGGTCAGCGTGTGGACGCGCTGGGGGCGGATGGTGGCGTAGGCGACGGCAATGGCGCCGCCGAGGTCGTGGCCGAGCAGGTGAACCGACGTTTCGCCGGCGGCGTCGAGGATGGCGTCCAACTCCGAGGCGGCGATCTGGATGGAGTAGCGCTGGTCGGGGATAGCCGCACTAGCGCCGTGGCCACGGGCGTCGGGAAGGATGAGGCGAAAGCGGTCCGTGAGGAGGGCGCGGAGTGCCGCGAACTCACCACGCCCTGCGAGGAGCGAGTGGAGCAGGACGACGGTCTCGGTTGCCCTGGTGGGTTCAGTGGAGTCGGGTGTGATGAGTTCGTAGGAGAGGCGATGGTGGCCGTGGGTGGCGAAGTGGTTGCGGGACTGGGAAGTGAGGATGGTCATGTGGGAAGTGTACGGCTCCCGGCATTCGGATTTGGTGCGCACATGAACCGCTTCCCAAGAAGCAACCCGTCATCCCGAGCTTGTCGAGGGATCTCGAAAGGCGCGTGTGCTTGTGAAAGCCCCGGCTTCCACGAGAACGGCATCGTCTTCTCGGAGACGGCGGCACTTTGGGAACGCCGTCTCCTTCGAGATCCCTCGACAAGCTCGGGATGACAGGCAAAGCAGCGGCGCGATCGGAGTACGCGTTCCTGGACGTCCGGACGCCGGACGCCGAACGCAGAGTAATGAACATTGCGATGTTGCGGCGTTAGTCCGCGACGATGCCGACGGAGATGGTGTGCCAGCCGCTGGAGCCGTCGGGGAGGGGTGGGTCGCGGTCGGGGGACTGGGAGATGCCGGTGTCGTCGGTGGCGCGGACGATGAGGGTGTAGGTGCCGGGGTCGGGGGTCCAGGGGAGGGACCAGCGAACCCAGGAGATCGGTGGGCCGGGTTGGTCGGTGATGGTGGCGTCCTGCCAGGTCTCGCCGTCGTCGGTGCTGACTTCGACGCGGGAGATGCCGCGGTCGCCGCCGAAGGCGACGCCGGCCAGCTGGGCTTCGGCGACCGGGACGATCGAGCGGTCGACAGGGAGGTCGAAGCGGCTCGAGGTTTTCACCACGGCGGTGTCGGTCCAGTCGCGTCGCTGCCAGTAGCCCTTGAAATCCTCGTCGGTGACTTCGATCCGTTCCAGCCATTTGACGTTCTTGATGCCGTAGAGGCCGGGGACGATGGCGCGGGCGGGGAAGCCATGGGCGTCGGGGAGGTCGACGTCGTTCATGCCCCAGACAACGTGTGGCTCGGGCGCCTGGGCGTGCTGGACCGGGATGGAATCGGCGTAGTCGTCGCGGCCATGAAAGATGACTTTCTTCGCACCTGGCTGGACACCCGCCTGGGCGAGGATGACGGCGAGCGGGGTGCCGGTCCAGCGGGCGGTCGAGAGCAACGGGCCGCCCACCTCGTTGGAGATGCAGGTGAGGGTGGAGACGAAGGTGCCGGCGCCGGGGAGGGCTTCAAGGTCGGCCCTGGTCAGGGAGAGCGGACTGGCGACGAGGCCATCGACGGTGATGCTCCAAGGGTCGTCGCTGTCCACGTTTGGGTCGCGGAAGTTCTTGGAGACTCGGTAGAAGTCATCGTTGGCGGTGATGGGATCGGACCAGGTGCCGGTGTCGCGGAGGACGGCCAGGGCGCCGTCGCGAACGCGAACGACCTCGCGACCGAGGACGGAGAGTCCGGCAAGACCGACGGCGAGAAGGGCGGAGCGGGTGAGGAAGCGGCGGCGGGAGGGGGACAGGGCTGCGACGCTGTGGGGGACAAAGCTGAAGCCTTGAGGGGGACCCGGCTGGAGATGTGTGGGGGACGGCCCGGCGGGCTGTGGGGGAGAGGAGGAGGGGACGGGAGGGGGGTCGAGGCGGCGCAGGAGGGCGAGGGCGGTGGGTTGGGAGAGGGCGTAGACGACGAGGGAGACGGCCAGCCAGACGAAGATCCAAAAGGCTCCGGTGCCGGCCAGGGGGCCGCCGGTGGCGGTGCCGTAGGCAAGGAGGAGGAAGACGGAGCAGGCGAGGCCGACGCCGAAGGCGTAGACGAGGCCGCGGTCCCAGCGGATCCGGCGGGAGCCGGCGGTGGCCCGGGCGAAGCCCACTCCAAGGAGGGCGCCAGTGACGGTGAAGCCGGCGAAGAGGCCGGCGAGTAGCCAGGATTTCGAGGCTTCGCCGAAGAGATCCCGCAGGGCGGCGAAGGCGCGGAGGGGGAGGGTATCGAGGGTTAGTTCGGCGGCGGCATCGAGGAATGAGATGCGGCCGGTGGCGGCGCTGATCAGGATGGCGGCGACGAGGGTGAGAATGGTGGCCAGCCCTCCCGCGAGGGCGCCTCGGAGCCGGTCGCGGCGGCGGGCGGCGCGGTGGGCGTCAGTGACTTCATTGGGAGCGGGTTCAGCTGGGGGCGTTTGGTTTGGGTGTGTCATCGGGTCCGGGCGGGTGAGAAGGTGGGCCAGGGGTACGTTGTTTGATTGTACGGCGAAGGTGGTTTGGCGGATGAGCGGCGGCGAACGTACCTGGGCGTGCCCGGGGCTGATGACCCAAGGTTGGCCCAGGGTTGGCCCGGGCCAAACACGACAGCTACTCCGAGGCTAGAGGGCGATTGTTGCGGCCCTAAAGAGGGTTTAGCTAGGGCCGGGAACTTGGGCGGGTGAACGTGCGGAGGCGGAGCCAGGCGCGGCCGAGGAAAAGACCGATGCCGAGGACTGTGGCGACGATTGGGCCAATAGGGTTGACTGCGTTGCGATGGGCACCGCTCAGGGTGGCGGAGGAGGATGTACTGCCTGATCCCAGTGGCCGGGAGGGCTCGGTGACGACGAGGGTAGCGTTCGCCGGGAGGGCAACGGAGCCCTGGCCGGGAGCGGAGGGGCTGGATTGGCCGGAGGGCAGGGCGAGGTGGGCCGAACGCGCGTGGCGCCGGCCGCGAGTGCGCCAGGCTTCGTAGGAGTGGCCGGCGGCGGCGATGGCGTTCCAGACCTGACCGGCGAAGAAGCCGACGCCGATGGCCAGGGTCAGGAGGATGGGCAGATGGTAGCGGTTGAAATCGACCTGCATGAAGAGGACGATCAGCCCCGCTTCACCGGCGACGATGATCAGGGCGAGGGTATGGGGGCTCTTGGGGCCGTACATCATGGCCCAGCCGACAAGGAGGAGAAGGCCGAGCGTGCCTAGTTTGATATCGGCGCCGGGCCAGTAGGGAGCGTGGTCAAAGCGGACGGCGATCTCTTCCGAGAGCCAGCGACCGGTTGAGGTGCGGCCGCCAAGTTGGTCTCGGACGCGCTCTATAGCCTCGATAGGACCGTCGACCCGGGTATTTTCCCAGAGATCAGATTGGTTGGACATCTCTTCCGAGCGGTAGTCGAAGAGCAACTTCGTTTTGCCGATCGGGTCGGACCAGAGGTAGGGATAGACGGCGATGAAGGTGGCGAAGGCGACGGCGGGGAGAGTGAGCAGCATCCAGCCGAGGGCGCGCTCGTTGCCGTCGACGGTGGCGAGCAGGCGGCGCCAACGCGGAGGCCGCGTCACCCCCGGTTCGGCGGGGGCGTTGGCGGCACGGAGCCGGCCGGGAAGTCCGTAGGCGAGGATGGCGACGCCGAGGGCGGCGAGAGGGAAGGCGAGGGCAATCGGGGTGAGTTTGGTGGCGCCACCGAGGCCGATGAGGATGCCCAGCCCGATGGCTCTGGGCCAGGTAGGGCGCTCGGCAAGGAAGATCGCCATGAGGGCGGACGCCGCGACCAGAAAGATCAGGAGGGCATCGGAGCCAGCGAAGGTGGTGAGGTAGGTATTTAGCGGGTGGGGGATCAGTATCAGGGCGCCGATAATGCCGCCGACGCGCCCGGAGAGCTTGCGCACGATCAGGTAGACGAGGACGACGGTGAGCGCGCCGACGAAAGCGTTGGTACGGCGGCCGGCGTAAAGATCCTCCCACTCAGGGACATTGCCCCGGGCTTCGTTCCAGGCGAAGTTGTGGTTGAAGTTGTAAAAGCCGTTCGGCCCGAGCTCGCGGCCCTGGATCCAGAGGCCGATGCCCATCAGATATGAGCCGAGGGGTGGCTGGCCGAGAGTGAGGATGTTGTCGCCGCTCCAGGTCGGAGAGTTGGGGTGGAAGAGCTCTTCGATGAAGTAGGAGCGGTGGATCCAGCGCGCTTCATCGCGGTGGAGGCCGATCTTGTCGCGGTTGGGGTCCTCGACGAAGCCGAGGAAGTGCCAGAAGGCGAGCGCGAATAGGCCGAACGCGATGAGCGTATCGCGTTTCACGCCCGGGCTCCGCGGGGACGTGCCCGAAGTAGGGGGGCCGCGCAGATGGCAATCGGCGCATAGGATTGCGGGTTTCGCGCTGTCATGGCGTTGAGTGTAGCAGACGTGTAAGGCGTGGAGGCCGACGGCTATTTTCGGAGGGCTGCGAGGCGATCGAAGAAGTCCGGGAAGGTCTTGGCGACGCATGCGGGGTCGTCGATCCGAATGCCAGGGGTGCGGAGGGCGGCGATGGCGAAGCTCATCGCCATGCGATGGTCGTCGTAGGTGTGGACGGTGGCCGGAGTGAGCGGACGGGGATTAATGGTGAGGCCGTCGGGGTGCTCGTCGACCTGCTGACCGAGACGGCGGAGCTCGGTGGCGAGGGCGGCGACGCGATCGGTCTCCTTGAGGCGAGCATGGGCGACGCCGCGGATGGTGGAGGGACCGTCGGCATAGGGGGCGATAGCGGCGAGGGTTTGAGCGGTATCGGAGATGGCGTTCATGTCGAGGTCGACGGCTCGGAGTTTGCCGCGTTCTGGTCCGGTAATCTCGGTGTAGTCGTCCGCTACGACAACATTGCACCCCATCGCTTCAAGGGCGTGGACGAAGTTGAGATCGCCTTGAGTCGAGGCTTTTCCGAGGCCATTGACACGGACGCGTCCACCGGTGACGGCGGCGGCGGCGAAGAAGTAGGAGGCATTGGATGCGTCCGGTTCGATCGCATAGGCGCGGGCGGTGTAGGACTGGCCGGGGGGTACGCTGAAGGTGCGCCAGGTCGTGGTATCCAGGTCGGCGGTGACGCCGAATGCGTGCATGACGCTGGCGGTCATGGACATGTAGGGCTTGGAGACGAGGTCGCCGGCGACCTCAATGTCGATGCCTTCTTTGGCATAGGGGGCGGCCATGAGGAGGGCGGAGAAGTATTGCGAGCTGGCCTCGCCCGGGACGGTGGTGGCACCGCCGGGGAGGCCGCGGGCGTTGACGATCACGGGGGGACAGTCGGTGTTGGCTTCGCTGGTGGCGTCGGCTCCGAGATCGGCGAGGGCGCGGAGGAGGGGGCCGATCGGACGCTGGCGCATGCGCGGAATGCCGTCGATGCGGTAGCGGCCGTAGCCGAGAGGAAGGGCAGCGACGAGGAAGCGCATGGTAGTGCCGGAATTGCCGACGAAGAGATCGGCCTCCCGGGCGGGAAAGGTGCCGCCACCGCCCTGGACACGGAAGGAGGCGTTTCTCTCGTCGGCTTCGACGGGGATGCCGAGATCGGCGAGGGCGGCGGCCATGTAGCGGGTGTCATCGCTGAAGAGGGCGCCGGTGAGGAGCGATTCGCCGTCGGCGAGGGCGGCGACGAGCAGGGCGCGGTTGGTGATGCTCTTCGAACCGGGGATGACGACGGTGGCGTCGACGGGATGGGTAAGCGGGGTGACGTCCATCACGTCGGGGTAGGCGGGGCGAGCGGCGGCGACGTCGAGAGCGGTCATGCGTGGCCTCGGATTATGAGCTTTGGGTCGAACGGGCGTGGAACGCGAGAACGGCGGAATCCCGGGGTTGGAACCCCAGGCTCAACACGACAAAGCCTTCCAGGGCTATGAACGCGCCGTTGTCAACAGGATAACCGGACCTAGACGTGGCTTGCACCGAACGATCGCAGGAGTAGACTGGGTGTGTCCCGGCATGAAAAACAAATGAGGGTTCCGCCATGATGCCATGGGGTTGCCGCGTTTCCAGACATATGTTCTCGACGCGGGCTAAACGTTGGTACGCTGTGTTTGTCGTTGCCGGATTGATGATGGGGCCGTGTCTGCCGGGGGCGTCCCGAGGTGTGATCGCCGCCGATGATTGGGCGGCGTTCGACGCGGCACTGGAGCGGGTTGGACCGCGGGTTGGGTTTCTGGCGGCCGAGGTGGTGGACGGGGAGTGCGAGACCATTCATGGCTATGGGGAAGAGCAACGGCTGGCGATTGCGTCTACGTTCAAGCTCTACGTGCTGGCGGAGCTGGCCCGGCAGGTGACGGCTGGGGAGGCGAGCTGGGAGGAGCGGATCGTCATCCGAGATGAGCTGCGGAGCATGCCGTCCGGGGCGACAGCGTATGAGCAGGACGGCGCCAGGAGGACGCTGGAGGAGCTGGCGCTGCGGATGATCCGCGATAGCGACAACACGGCGACGGATCATCTCATTGACCGGTTGGGGCGGGAGCGGATCGAGGCAGCGCTGACGGACTTTGGGCATGGTAAGCCGGAGATCAATATGCCGTTCTTGCTCACCCGCGAGCTGTTCGCGATGAAGATGCACGTTGAACCGAAGGTGGTGGAGGGATATCTGGCCGCTTCGGATGAGGAGCAACGCGACATTCTCACCAGGAGAATCGATCCGATCCGGCTCGATCCGAACAACTGGGGGCACTGGACGGGACCGTCGTGGATCGATGGGCTGGAGTGGTTCGCCTCGCCGCTGGAAGTTTGCGGAGTACTGGCGGCGCTGCATGAGATGGAGGACGAGCCGGCGCTGCGGCCGCTGGCGGGGATTCTGGGAGCGAACCGAGGAGATGTGTTTGGAGGAAAGCGGTGGCCGTTTGCCGGATATAAGGGTGGATACGAGGCGGGGGTGGTGAACGCGACCTGGTTGCTGGAGCGAGCGGACGGGCGCACCTTTGTCGTGACGGCGGGATTTAATGATCCGGAGGCGTATATCAATCAAGGCGCGGTGTGGCGGTTGCTGCCGGGGGTAGAGGGGTTACTGCGGGAGGAATAGGTGGCGCCGTCTCCGCTGCCACCCAACGTAGAGGGATTGAAATCCTAGGCTGAGTGACGAAAGCCGGCTGCGCACGCTCGGTGGGGCGGATCACGCCGACTGGTATGGGCAAGCGGCGTGCTAGGCTGCGGGGATGGAGGAGCAAGAAGAGCAGCTTGAAGAGGTGCCCCTGGAGGGCGGATGGACCGCGGCGAAGGTGGTGCGGATCGGGGCAATGGTGCACCGGTCGATGGGGGAGCGTGCGCCGTTCATCCACCGGTTGCTGGGGTATCTGGAGGGGATCGAGTTAGCGGGGGTGCCTCGGTTTCGCGGGGTAGATCGGCGGGGTCGGGAGGTGCTGACCTATCTGGACGGGGAGATGGGGCACCGGTGGGAAGCCGGGAAGTGGACAGATGAGCAACTCAGGCACGTGGCGGCATTTATGCGGCGGTTCCACGATGCGACTGCGGGGACTGACCTTGCCGGTGCGGATGAGGTGGTCTGCCACAACGATTTCGCGCCGTGGAATGCCGTGCTGATTGGAGGCGTACCGGTAGGGCTGATCGATTTCGACGACGCGGCCCCTGGGGCGAGGGTCAGAGATCTGTCTTATGCGTTCTGGTCCTGGTTGGATGTCGGCGGGGTCTCCCGGGAGCCGCGAGAACTTGCGCGGCGGTTGTGGTTGATGTGCGAGGTATATGGCTGCACCGATGTCGACTGGTTGGTTCCCGAAATCGCGGAGCGGATGCGGGAGAATCATGCCAGGCGAATGGGAAGGGGTAAGACGGAGGCGGCGGAGCATGTGGCTGTGGGGCTTGAATGGCTTGACAATCATCAAGTCCAATTGAGGCACTACCTGGATGTGTGGAGTGGTCGCGGGTAGCGCGAGTCAATAAACGAGCAAAGATTGGGAAGTGCATGGAGCCGATCCGGCTGGCGGCGGAGAGCGGGAATGCCGCCGCGTCGCCCTTCTAGACGGCGCGGCGGCTCGGTTTCCGGGTCGATTAGCCGCAGTAGTCCCGGATGCAGCGGGAGAACTCGTCGGGGTTGATGCCGTGTTCTGCTAGGTATTGCTTGAGGGCTCCGGTCTCGTTGAGGCAGCAGAGGATCTTGATGATGGTGTCGTTCGGGTGACTGGTGGTTGAATCGCCCGGGGTGATGGGTGGGGGTGGGGTGTCGCCGGATCGCCAGGTGATGCCGGTGAGGAGGCCTTCCCGGGTGAATGGGCGGCCGCGGAGCGTGTGGCCCTGGGCGCGGACGCGGCAGCCGTAGATGCCGGCCTGAGTGGCGGGGAATGAGGTTTCGAAGACGCCGGGTTCGATTTCGGCGAGCGGGAGGACAGCGATGGACGTGTCGGGGCGCTCGACGTTGACATGGAGTCCGGCGCGGGCCTCCACCGGGAGGTCGTACTCGGTCAGTAGGGCCCGAAGGGTAACGGTGGCGCCGGGAGCGTAGCCGGTCTGGGTCAGGGTCGGGCGCATGCGCAGGTTGCTGTAGGCGTGGACGTTGAGGCTATAGCGGACGCCGTGGGCGAGGATCTGGGAGATGGCGTCCTGCTGGTTGTCGAGACGGTTGAGGTATTTGCGGAAATCGTTACGGTCGATCTCAAGGACGGCGTGCCACAGGCCGTCCTGAGCGGCGTCCACGCCGACGAGGAGCGGGAGGTTGATGCGGTAGTAGGCGACTTGGGCCTGGTCGACAAAGGTGGCGCCGACGACGCCGCCGAGGCCAGGGTCGATGGTCGCGCCGACCGGAGTCTCCAGGGTGAAGCGGATCGCCTGGGGGGCGGGGCTGAGGAGGAGGATGTCGCTACCGATGTCCGCCTCGTTCAGGAGGAAGGGGATGCGATGGACCTGACCGGGGAGGATGTAGCCGTCCGGGTCCTCGACGATGTCCTCGTTCGTGACGCTGGCAAGGATCTGGAGGTAGAACTTGGTCAGTTTGAAGAGGTCGTCCTGATCCAGCATCCCGGTCATCTCGATGGTGCCGCGGTGGCCCTGGGCCAGGGCGGAGAGGGCATGGGGCTGGATCTCTTCCGGGGTGCCGAGGCCGATAGCGTAGATGCGGTGGTTGGGGTTGATGATCGGGAGGACTTCCGAGATGTACTTCGATGCGGTCTCCTGGCCGTCGGTGAGGACGATCATTGCTTTCACCGGGTAGTCGGCGACGGGGACGGGGTCGATGAGATTGTGGGCGTGTTCGACACCGTCGCCGATGGCGGTGTTGCCCATCGGGTTGTGAACGTGATTAGTGATGGCGAGGCGGGCGGCATCGCGGCCGGCATCGACGGGGTCGTCCGGGGCGCCGACGACGGTGACGGGGAGGACGTCGTGGGGATCGTGGTCGAAGGAGACCATGCCGACAGCGTTGTCCTCCTGGAGGACGTTGACGAAGGGGGTGGCTGAGTCGCGCAGGACCTGGATACGGGTGCGGCCGTCGCCGGCGTCGAAGGACATGCTGTTGGAGCGGTCGAGGACGAGGCCGACGAGGGCTTTGGGCCGGGCGATCGTGTTCGTCGTGATCGGGATCACGAAGTCCTGATTGGTCTCGTTGCAGTGGATGGTGACCTCGCCGGTGGCGGCGTCGCCGGCGGCTGTACCGCGGAATGCCACCCAGATCCGGGCCTTAGGGAGGGTGTAATCGGCGGTCTGGTGGACCGTGTCCGAAGGTCCGAGAGGGAGTTCGAAGGTGGTGGTCATCGGGCCGGTGAGCCGCTTCGGGCCGTCGGTGACGGTAAAGGTGACGTCGCCGCAGGCGTAGACGGAGAAGACGGCGGCCCGGACGGTCTTCTCGTTGACGGGGATGTCGTTAAAGGTGAGGGCTGGGGTCTCCTGGACGACGGTGGCGGGGACGTTGGGCATGGTGTCGTAGCAGCGGGGGGCGACGATCGAGGAATGTTGGGCGTTCTTGACGACCTGGCGGTTCTCCGGGGTCGTCCATGGGCGGGTGAAGAGGCCGTTGGTGCCGGGGGTGATGCCGGCCCAGGGCTCCATCGAGGTCTGGATGCCGTCGGAACCAAACGTGGGGGTCTCGAAGCCGTAGACCTGGGTGGGGTCGAGACGCCAGGGGAAGGCGGGATTGGACTGCCACATGGCGAATAGGCGGTCGACGTTGGAGTGGAGGAGGAAGACAAAGGGGTCGCGGAAGGAGGTGTGGGCGAAACCGATGGTGCCGCCGATGTAGCCGTGGACGCTGTCGTGGGCGCGCTCCATGAGGACGCGCATCGCGGGGAAGCTGGTGGCGGCCAGGATCTCGGCGTCGGTCGGCCAGAGCGCGCCGCCGGCGACGGGAGCGCCGGGGGAGAGGTCGCGGGTGATGGCGAGGGGCGGGTCGTAAGGGTTATTGGAATTGTCGCGATGGGGGTCGGCGCCGGGGACGTAGAAGTTGGCGGCGAGCCAGGGAGCGCCGGCGTCGCCGTTGGCGGTGCCCATGAAGTCGGGGGTGAAGAGGGGGTGGGGGTCGGTGGTCCAGTCCCAGTAGTGGAGGGAGAGGTCGGGATCGACCTCGCGTAGGAGGAGTTCGAAGCGGTTGCAGAGCTCGCGGTGCCAGGGGAGGAAGGCGGGGCCCTGGTGGACGTGGGTGGCCTGATGGATCTCGTCCTGTTTGAACCAGAAGGTGACGCCGCCGGGGGTGGGGTCGGAGCGACTACCGGGGTAGCGGCGGGAGTTGAGTTCGAGCATCGCGTCGCGGAGGCGGTCGCGTTCTGCGACCGAAATGGTCGCGACGTTTCTGCGGATGCCGTCACCGATGGCCATGGTGGGTCCCTTTCGTGGTGGGGAGGTGGGGAAGCGGGGGAAAGGGGGACATGAGGTCTAGCGCATGGCACACCTCCGGGACGAGGACGGGGTACGCGGTCGAACGGTAAGAATGAGCGTAACTTCAGCATGCGCCTGTCTTGGCCGGGCGTCATTAGGAGAACTACGTATTTGGTGTAGGGAGAATTGCCAATTGGGTTAAATCAGGCCTAGGCGGAATAGGAGAGATGGGTGGGCGTGCGCCTGGGCTGAATGGGCTGGGAGGTGACTGTGGTTGATGATGGGTTGGGGGACGGTCCAACTGGGGGCACAATAGGCGGGGATCAAACGGTCTCAACGATGGCGGAGCGAACTGGGAGAGCTGAATGAGCGGGGCGAACGGGGAGATGGAGCCGATCCGGCTGGGATTGATCGGGACGGGACTGGCGACGGAGAAGCTGCACTGGCCGGCGCTGGCCCGGTTGCGGGACAGGTTTCAGGTAGTGGGCTTTGCGAACAGGACGCGGGCGAAGGCTGAGCACTTCTCCGGGTACAGCGGGATCGGGATGGAGGGGTACACGCCCGTCTACGAGGATCTGCTGCGCCGGGATGATATCGATGCGGTGTTGATTTCTGTGCCGATTCCGATGAACTACCCGGTGACGGCCGAGGCGCTGTCCGCCGGGAAGCAGGTGATCTGCGAGAAGCCGGTGGGGGTCGATCTCGCCGAGGGGCGAAGGTATCTGGAGGCGGTCGCGAAACATCCAGGGCAGACGGTGCTGGTGGCGGAGAACTGGTTCTACCGCGATGACCTCCGCCTGGCGCGGTCGCTGCTAGACGATGGGGCGATCGGGCGGCTGCACCTGGTGTCGTGGCGAACGGTATCGCAGTTGATCCCGCGTGAGGGCGAGTTCTCGAGCACGCCGTGGCGGCACGATCCTGGGTATGAAGGCGGGCCGCACCTTGATGCCGGGGTTCATTGGATTGCCGAATTGCGGCTCCTGTGCGGGGATGTGGAGCGCGTCTCGGGGGAGATCCAGGACGCGAACTCGACGCATGGTGGACCGTCCGATCTGACGCTCAACGTGCGGTTTGCCAGTGGCGCGGTGGGGAACTACATGGCGTCCTACCCGGAGGCGGCGACACCCGGTGAGACGGGAGAGTTGCGGCTGTACGGCACCGAGGGGACGATGCTGGTCGGTTGGACCGATACCAGGATCGTGCGGCCGGATGGGACGGTCGAGATCTACCGGGTGTCGCAGCCGGACCGGGGGTTTTTCAACGAGATCCTCAACTTTTCGGACACGTTGCGGGGCGATGCGGCCTTGGTGGGGACCGCCGAGCAGACGTATCGCAATATGGCGGTCGTACTGGGCGGGCTGGATTCGGCGCGACGGGGAGAGACCGTGCAGCTAGAGACGGGAGATGGGGTGCCATTGTGGCGGCCGGTTGGAGCTGATGATCTGTTTGGCGGGTTGGGGCCAGCGGTGGAGCGAGAGATGGGGCGGGTGTAGGTCAGAAGGCGGGGACGAGTAGCCGCGCCTAACTGCCGCCCGGGGCTCACTGCCCGGGCTAAGGAAGACAGCCTCTCCGAGGCTAAGTGAAGTGGAGCGGGGTGGCGTACGCGACCGATCCGCGGGTAGACGAGTACTTCAACGCCTTGCCAGGGTGGCAGCAGGCCATCTGCCGGGAAGTGCGCCACCTGGTGCACGGGGCTGATCCGGAGGTTGAGGAGACGATCAAGTTTCGGGACCGGCCCTACTTCGTGTTGCAGGGCAATATCTGTGCGCTGCTGGCGGCGAAGGATCACGTCAACGTGTTCCTCTATGACGGGGCGATCGTGCCCGATCCGGAGGGGATCATTACCGGAGGTCATTCGAACACGACGGCCCGAACAGTGGCGATCCGGGAGGGAGAAACGATTAACGCGGCAGCGCTTGTCGCAATGTTCAGACAGATAATTGCCAACAACCGGGCGGGCGGCTGGCGCAAGATCAAGCAGGGCGGTTGATGGAAGGGGAGCGGCTGATGGTGTTTGGGCCTGAGACGCGGCGGGAGATGCTGCGCGAGCGCGCCGGGGAGTATCTCGATACTGCCATCAAGTGTGCGGTGCGGGAGTATCCCCACGCGGCCTATGTCTACGTCACCGGGCCAGGACCGATTTCGAGCCACCGGGAGCGACATCCGACCTTCTTCGGGAGCTTCGATTGGCACTCCTGCGTGGAGGTCGAATGGTACGGCGCCCGAAAGGGTCGCTCTCGCAGGAGCGGGGTCTCCGGTGGCAAGAGTCCCCGGACGCTGTAGATGTTGGTGACGTCGCGCGCCTCCGCCAGTGTCATCGGCGGCAGGATCGATGGCAGCGCCCTGGCCAGCAAGGTCTTCCCCGAGCCAGGTGGTCCAGACATGAGCAGGTTATGGACAGAACGCCTGCTTTCGATTCACACGGGCAACCGCCATAGGGTAGGTCTGCGAGCTGAATCGCCAAGCAGCAGCGGCTCCCTTCCCGCTCATGTCGGAAATATTGCTTCCTAGAAGGCGATGATACGGCGCGAACCGTTGCAACGTTTCGGCAGGTTGCGGCGCCGGCCGCTCGAACTTCAACCCGATTGGCCTCGTCGCCAATGACCGCGACTAGTCGGAGGGCAGGTCGTGCTTGGGACGGCTGGCGAAGGCGCGGAGGATGCCGTCGTCGCCGGCGGCGTAGACGACGCCGCCGACGATTGCCGGCGAGGCGAGGTAGGTCCGGGCGTCGACCTGCCAGCGATCATCGCCCGAGGCGGCATCGACCGCGTAGAGCGTGCCGGCGGTGTCGGCGACGTAGAGCTTCCCGGCCGCGACGGTCGGCTGAGTGATCAGATCGGCCCCGTCGGTCAGGCGGCGGGACCAGCGGGCATCGCCGCTCGCCGCCTCGACGGCGTGGAGCTCACCGGCGGTGGCCAGGTACGCGAGCCCGTCGACCGCCGCCGGCGAGGTCACGACCGCGCCTCCGCCGTCGAAGCGCCAGTGCTCCTCGCCCCCGGCGGCGTCGACCGCGTAGAGGAACCCGTCGAGCGTCGCGACGTGGACGCGGTCGTCGGCGACGGCCACCGTCCCGCGCACGTTGCCGCCCTCCTCGGCGGCGAATCGCCACTGCTCCTCGCCGGTTGCCGCGTCGAGCGCGTGGAGGAAGGAGGTCGCGCCGGTGCGACGGACCCCGGTGACGGCGAAGACGGTGCCGTCGACGACCGCGGGGGCGGCGCCCATGCCCCGCTCGAACGGGTCGTCGATCGCGAAGCGCCAGCGCAACTCGCCGTCGTCGGCGTCGACGGCGTAGAGGCGGCCGGCGTCGTCGCCAACGTAGAGGACGCCGTCGACGACGGCCGGGGAGGAGAACATCCCGGACTCGGTCTGGAAGCGCCAGCGCTCCTCGCCGGTCGCCGCGTCCGCCGCGAGCACGACGCCGTCGTAGCTCCCGACGTAGACCACGCCGTCGACGACGGCCGGGGCGGAGAAGAACGCGTCGCCGGGGTTGGTCGGGCAGCGCCAGAGTTCCCGGCCGGCTGCGGCGTCGACGGCGAAGAGGGCGCCGCCTTCCAGCGAGCTCGGCACGATCGAGCCGACGTAGACGATGCCGTCGACCACCGCCGGGGTGGAGCTGAGGAACTGGCCGAGCTGCAGCGCCCAGCGCTCGACCGGCTCGCCGATCGGGCCGGGACCGGGGTGCTCGCCAGTCCGGGCGAGGTTGCCGCGAAAGAACGGCACCCCGGCCGCTTCGGTCCGGCCGGGCTCGGTCTGCCCGGCCGTCGCGACGGCGGGCGCGAGCGAGGCGACCAGCGGGCCGGCGAGGAGCGTCCGGCGCGAGAGCGTCTTCACCATCCAGGGCTCCCGGGTGTGAATCGAGGGCGCGGCTGGTCGCTGGCACCGTCCGCGCGCCGCATCCGCGGGCGGGAACGCCAGCGGCCGGAGCTCGGCGTCATTCGCACGGGACGTCGAGCTCGAGGATGCAGGCGACGGCGATCAACTCGGCGGGCGAGAGGACGCCCTGGTTCTGGTCGACGAACGCCAGGGTCTCCTGGTCGAAGTCGGCGGCGGCCGGCGGCGTTTCGCCGGGTTCGGCCAGCGTTTCCAGGACGGTCCGCAGGAGCTCATTGCCCTCGGACTCGCGCTCGCGGAAGTCGGGATCGTCGGGGGCGCTGTAGGTGGCGTAGTACTCGTAGAACTCGGTTATCGGCTCGGTCGCGAGCGGGTCGATGCTCTCCTCACCGTCCGGGACGAAGAGGGTGAGGCGGTGACTGCCCGGAGGGCCGGAGTTGAGGCGGGCGACGGCCTGTTGGTTGTTGTTGTAGCGAGTCATCTCGTCGGGCAGCGCGGCCAGCGACGGGTCGGTCAGGAGCATCTCCATGTAGACCAGCGCCTCGAGCGCGGTGGCGACCGCCTCCTCCGGCAGGCCGGCCTCGTCGTCGTCGACCCCGGTGTGGAGGGCCTCGTGGAAGAGGAGGGCGCTGAGGGTGCCGAAGGGGAGGAAGCGGTAGCGCCGATCGAAGACGATTTCGGCCGTCCCGTCGGCGAGGGAGTACGCTCCTGCGACCCGTCCCGGCAGGCCCTCCCCGCTTAGGACGTAGACGTTGAAGTGGACGAGGACGATCGGCACGGTGCGGAGGAGGAAGGGGATGGCCGGCTCGCCAAGGGTGCCGGTCAGCGCGGCCAGCGCCGCCCGCAGCGTCGGCTCCGGGAACTTCTGGCGGGCGAGCGGGTCGCCGTAGACCTCCAGCCCATCGTCGACTCGCTGCGGATCGCACGGGAAGCGCCGCTCGAGGAAGACACGCAACGCGTCCCTCGTCTCCTCGTCGGAGAGGGCGGGACCTTCCGGGAACACGATCGGCGCCACGTCTTCCCAGTCGGGGTGCGTGAAGGAGTGGAACAGGTCGCGGTTCGTCGGCGCGAACGGCCGCTCGGTGGCGAGGATTTCGCTCGCGCGCTCGTCGTCGACCGGGAGCGTCGGGGAGCAGGGCACGGCAGCGGCCGGCGGGACGGCCGCGAGGTACGGCCCGAGGAGGAGCGCCAGGCAGACTGGGACCAGGACGATCGGGCGGACGGTGCAGCGCGTCGCCATCCCTCTACCTCCGCGGCACGTTCGGCCATCCACGCGCAAGGCGCACGTCTAAGCAACGGCGATCGGGGCCCCCGGGATGTGTGACGCCATTATGAACCATCGGACCGCGGAACATCGACGGGTGACTGGACATCGGCGCACGCCGGACGGCGGAATGGACCGGTGTCGTAGAGCATGATGCGAAACCTCCTGCAGCGGTCGGCGGCCGTGCGCGGGTAGAATCCGGGCGCTGACTCCCGGAAGGCCGTCGTTTGCGAAGGAGGGGCACGCCATGGCGGACGGCGGGCCGTTCGAAGTCGTGCTCGTCAGCGCGGGCCCGGCGTGCTGCGTCCTGGCCAACCGGCTGACGGAGGACGCCGGGCGGACTGTCGCCCTCCTTGAGGCGGGGCCCGACTACGGCCGCGACCCTGCCGCCTGGCCGGCGGAGCGGCGCGGCCCGTCCGTCATCGCCCCGGACCTGCACGCCTGGGGCCACGTCCACGCCGGGCGGCCCGCCGACCGCCCGCTGCCCCTGCCCTGCGCCCGGGTCGTCGGCGACGCCGGTCAGTATTCGCTTCCCAAGCTCCCTACCCCTAACACCACTAACACCCATAACGGTGGCGACGATGGCGTTAGCGGTGTTAGGGGTGTTAGGGACGATACCCCCTTGGCCCTGGCCGGCTTCGACCAGAACGCCGACGTTGACCTCCCGCTCGGGAACGGCGGGCGCCGGCACCGACGCACTTCCTGAACCCGAAACCCGTATCCCGGCGGTCAATCGCCGGTTAGGTGCCCGACCGGCCGGCGGCAGCGCTCGCCGTTCGATCTGCGCGAAATGGCGTGGATCTGTGGCGAGCGCCCGGCCGTCAGCTCGACGTGACTGGCGGGAAGTCCGACAGGGGCAACCGACTGGCAGTCGACGCCCGGCCGGACTTCAGCAGGTCCGGGACGAAACGCCTGCATTCGTTTCACCAGCGTGCATGGGCCAGGGTGACACCGCCCTGTATGCCGCCTTGCATGACCTCAACGAGCCAGACCGTGCGAGCGCGGTCCTGCATGAAGCGCTCGAAGCCAATGTGCAGCCAGCGCCCTGCTGCGTCCGCCGCAATTCACCGGCCGCATGCCGCGACCCGCAGCCTGCTAACATCGCGCCGGCGCCAGCCCGTTCAGCGGCGCTCCACTGGATCATGGCCGACGTTCGCGTCTTCTATGGCGACTACTCCCCTGAGATGCTGCTCGCGGACCCACACGTCCATACCAACCGGTCCGACGGGTGGTGGGAGCCGGAACGCCTTGCCGAGGCGGCTGTCGCGCGCGGCTTGAGCGCGATCGGCGTCACCGACCACGACGACATCGCCGCTGGCTTCGCCGTGGCGGATGCGGCGGCCAAGCGCGGGTTGCCGCTCCGTGTCTACATCGGGCAGGAGATCTCGGCGCGGGTCGAGGGTCACGACGTCCACGTGCTCGGCCTCGATCTGACGGACGAAGTACGCCCGTGGCAGTCGATCCCGGCGACGGTCGACGCGATCCTGAAGCAGGGGGGCTTCCCGATCCTGCCGCACCCACGGCCGGCCGGCCGCGGTCTCCCGACCTACGCGCAGATCCTGGCGCTCGATCTGCCGGTGGCAGTCGAGATCTACAACGCCAGCATGGTCGATCTCAGGCGGCTGCGCGACCGCTCGCTGCCGGATGCGAACCATGAGGCGCGTGCCTTCTACGAGGCGAACCGCGAACGGCTCGCCGGCGCGGTCGGCGGGACCGATGCCCATTTCCGAACGATCGGCCGGGGCCTCACTGCGTACCGCGGCGACCTGCGCGAAGCGATCGCCAAGCGTGAGACAGCCGTGCTCTACCGGCCGGAGCGGGAACGGCTCCGGCCGTGGGATCCGGTGGGCTATGTTACGGGGCTCCGGCGGCTAGATCGTCGCCGGAGCGAGAAGTATGGTCCCCGCCCTCGCTGAGGAAGGCGAGCGGCGGTTTGTGAGGACCTCGGCCAACCGCACGACCATCGCTGTGTCAATGGCCTCGCCCAATTTGCACCGGGCGTTCTCGTCGACGTCGATCCAGGGGAGGATATCATCGAGTGTGTCGAGTCGCCCTGAGACCTCCTCCTCATACGGAAGACCGGTGGCAGGTTCGAGAGCGGCCCTATGACTCGAGCCATATTCATTGACTCGCCTTCGTTGCGCTTAGTGCTCTATCCGGGTCTGCTGCCTGGCGAGCCAAATCCTCTCGTGTTCTCTTTCGCGGTGGCGAATGTCCAATCCTTATCGCCCTGAGGGCCGGCTCACTCAACCCTGTCGCGGCTGCCCGGTCCGCGAGCCGAATCTGCCTGACGATTGATAGCGCCTCGGTGACCCAAGCATCGCGCTTCCGATCCGGGTAATCCGTCCAGATCGACTCGGCATCATACTCGAGTTCCGCCTCGACCTCTTCGAGTCTGTTCGATTCCAGGTCGACGTGGACTAAAAGCGTTGGCGCCCTTCTCGTTGGAGTAGCCCAACGGCTTTGCGCTCGCATAGCCGCCCATCCGCTCCCGCGCTCTTCGCTTCAGGGTGGAAGCCGAGTTCGCCGAGCACGTCTCGCTAGGACTTAACCTTGGCCGCGATTTCCCACGCACTCCAAAGCGAACTCGACTATGCGGCGATCCAGCTTGGTTTGCACGTCTTACGGCTAGTGAATAGTGCAACCCAGTTGTTCACCGCCCGGCCGCGCCGTGGATGGGGCCGGGCGGGTTCAATTGTTCTCTCGTGCGATGTAGGTGCGATCAGTCGGCGGCGAGGGCCGCCGCGTCCTCCGACGTCCAGCGCAGCACTAAGCCGGCAAGATGTTGCGTGCGTGGAGATGCACTGGGTAGCCGCGCGGCTGCTGCGAACGATGCCGGAGGCGATCCCGACCGATGTGGCCGACCGGGCGCGGGCGGCGATGCGAGAGGTGTTGACGGCAGAGAACCTGGCGACGGAGGTGCGGACGTTTACGGAGCTGCGGTCGTTCGAGCGGCCCTATGGCTGGGGGTGGCTGCTGACGCTGGCGCACGAGCTGGACGGATGGGACGACCCGGATGGGCGGGTGTGGGCAGAGGCGGTGCGCCCGCTGGCGGAGTTGCTCGGCGGACGGATGGCGACGTGGCTACCGGCGATGACGTACCCGCAGCGGACGGGTGTGCATCCGAACACGGCCTTCGCGATGTCCCGGTCGCTCGATTGGGCGGAGGCGCGAGCGGCGGCGGGCGAGCCAGCGTTGCTGGAGGCGATCCGGGGAGCGACGGCGCGGTGGTTTTTGGAGGATGTCGATTATCCGGCCCGGTACGAGCCATCGGGAGCGGATTTTTTGTCCGCGGCGCTGACCGAGGCAGAGTTGGTCTCACGAATTCTGTCGGCTGGGGATTTTTGGGCGCTGGCTCGATGGGTTCCTGCCCGGTTTAGTCCGGTCTGAACCAAAGGAACTGTTTACCCCGGCGGTAGTGGCTGATGCGAGCGATGGGCAGATGGCTCACTTGCACGGGCTGAATCTGAGCCGGGCTTGGGCATTTGCGGTGATCGCGGACCGGCTGCCGGATGGCGATGCGCGAGCTGAGCCGCTGCGGGCGGCGGCGGCGACACATACTGCGGTGTCGCTGGGCGAGGTGTGTGGGAGCGACTACATGGTGGAGCACTGGTTGGCGGTGTACGCGGTCTTGCTGCCGGGGGAATAAGGCGGGCAATTGGAGAGGATTGGTGCGACGGTAGGCGAGCGTGGGGTTATCCCGTGCTATGGCCTGGCGACAGCAGCGGTATGCTTACTTTATGAGCAGGAACAACCCCTGTGACTGGTAGTCAATAATCTGCCGATGAGATCGCTGAACGGGACAGATTATTGGTGTGATCGCGAAAGCTAATGCGGATAATAATTGCAATCATAAAGCTGTACTTGTGTTTGCACATCGAGGATAAGGTTGACACCATTTTGTGGGGTGTGGGATAACCTGTCCACCGGTGGCTCGTGCGCCCACGCGTTCATGGCTGGGTTCGCGGCATTGGGTCCCGGAATCTCTCGATCTGGATGGCGCGGGGAGCGCCGCTGAGATCGGAATCACATCCCGGTAGTTCCTGGCTGGCGGTCAATCGTATTCGCGTTCGTTTGGCGTCCAGACACTATACAGACCGTGCGTCGCGGCCCCCACGCGATCGCAATCCGTCCCGATTGGGCGTCCCGCAGCGCCGATATTCTCGGCTTGCCGGCGTGCGATACGGGTGGAGCTGAGGAGCGACCCCGTGTCGATCGCGTCTCTCGTGCGACTCCGCCGATCAAAGCCGGCATCTCGGGCATCACGCCTCTTGCTGGTGTTCGTGCTCGTGGCCGCATCGCTCACGTTGGCGGGGTTGACGCCCAGGCCGGCGGCGGCGGCCTGGGCCGTGACGACCTCCGATCTCAACCTGCGCGAGGGGCCGGGCACCGAGTACGCGGTTATCCTGGTGATTCCGAATGGGGCGGGTGTCAACATCGTCGAGAACATGCAGAACGGCTTTTTCCGGGTCCGGTACAACGGCGTGTCGGGGTGGGCGTCGGCGGACTTCCTCGATCGCTCAGGGGGAGGGAATCCGTCGCCGGGTGGCAGTGGGACGGCGACGGTCTCGTCCGACTTGAACCTGCGAGCCGGACCGAGCACGTCCGATCAGGTGCTGGCTGTGATGCCAACGGGGGCCGTGGTGACGCTGGCTGGCGTGAATCACAACGGCTTCGCTTCGGTGGTCTACAACGGCGTGTGGGGGTGGGCGTCGCTCGACTTCCTCGATGGCGGCTCGTCAAGTCCTGGCGGGAGCGGAACCGCTGTCACTACGTCGGATCTGAACCTGCGGGCGGGACCCAGCACCGGCGACAGCGTGTTGCGGGTGATGCCGCCGGGAGTGACCGTCTCGCTGACCGGGAGTAGTAGTAACGGCTTCCTCTCGATCGTCTACGACGGCATCGAGGGGTGGGCCTCCGCGGACTTCCTTTCGACCGACGGCGCGCCAGTGCCGTCACCGGGCGGGGAGGGCACGGCGGCGACCACGACGAGTTCACTCAATCTCCGCTCCGGTCCGAGCACCGGGAATTCGGTGTTGACGGTGATGCCGGCAGGGGCCTCGATCACGGTGACGGGTGACCCACAAAGCGGGTTCTACCCGGCGACCTACAACGGCACGAGCGGGTGGGCGTTCGCCGACTTCGTCTCGTTCGGCGGGAGTGATCCGGGTCCCGTGGGGAGCGGCATCATCTTCCCGTTTGCGGGCGGCACCTGGACGGTGATCCAGGGGTACAACGGCGGCACTCATCAGAATCGCAGCGCCTTCGCTCAGTACTACTACGCGATGGACTGGGCCCGGGCAGATGGCAACACCGCCGGCCAGCCGATCTACTCTCCCGTCAACGGCACTGTCCTCTGGCAGGATCCCGGCTCTGGCGGCATCCTGATCGACGTCGGCAACGGCTACACCATCGCGATGTTCCACGTTACCTTCGAAGGCTGGCTCACCGGCGGCGTCGCCGTCTCCCAGGGCGACTACCTCGGTACCATCTCCGGCCCCGGCGGTCCCGGCTACCAGTCGACGCCCCACGTCGACATGACGCTTTGGCTAGGAAGTGGCCTGGACCACGTCGCTGCGCCCTTCTCCGGCGCCAATGCTATCGCCGGCTGGGATTTTCCAGACAACGGCGGCTACAACCAATACATTGGGACGGCGGTAAGTCCATAGCCGAGCTCTCCGGGCACGCGAGAAGCGGGACGAGTTTTGCCATGCTGCGACCATCCGCATTCGAAGCCCGACCGCCGTACGCCACGCTACAAGGGAGGTCTTCCGTGATCGTCGCGCGTCAGGCGTTCCAGGCCAAAATCGGTCTCGGATCCTGACCGATGCCACTGGCCCCTTTTTCACCGTCGTCACCGAAAACGAGCATGAAGGATTCTCCGCCTGGGAGAGCTCGTTCCGCGAGGCGATGGATCAACCGTTGATGGGCGAGTGGTTGGGGAGAATGATGCCGTTAATCGAGTCTGGAAGCCGCGAGTCTTACAACATCGTCAAGTAACTGCTACCGGGCTCGAGCGGCTTACAAGGGCTGAGTCTGCCAAGATCCGCTCGGGAGCGGTCATCAGGCGAAGGGCAGATCGGAAATGAAGGCAAAAGAAGCGGGGCGGCTCGTACGAGCCGCCCCGTGGTCTCTTGGCTGAGTCACAACGACGGGAACGAGTCCCTCGTTATGCCGCCGTGCTGTCCTGTTTACGCAATCGTCTACCCCCTGAGTAAGCCGGAGGGACAACGACGGCTCGGGGTCCTATGGCCATCTCGTTCCACCGCACCGCCGTCTCGATCCTAACAACGGGCCACCCATTCGTCAATGCCCGCGCCAACCGGTCGTCAACAATCGGGGTCGTCAGGACCTGGTGCCGGACGTGCGGGCACACGCCGCCGAACAGGAGCGTGTCGGCTGTGCCCAGTTCCGTCGCCCAATTCGGCAATGTTGCCGATGCGGCGATTTGGCGCGCGCGGTACTTTAGGAACACGACCGAAGAAGGGGGGGTCGGAACCCGGAGGTAGACACCCCATGCGAACCTACGAAGAGACGCAATTTGGGCGACGGCTGCGGGAGCATCGCGAGCGCTCCGGCCTCACCCAGGAGGAGTTGGCGGAACGGGCCGGGCTGAGCATCGATGCCATCAGCGCCCTGGAGCGCGGCCTACGTCGCCATCCCCATCCGTCCACCGTGCGTTCCCTTTCCGCCGCTCTCGCGCTCTCGGATGTCGAGCGTGCCGATCTGATTGCCACGGCCGGGCGCGCGGTTCCGGACCAACCGGCGCGACCATCGAACGGTAATGGCGCTCCGCGGTCCGGCGGCCTGCCGTCACCATTGACCAACCTGGTCGGGCGCGAGCGCGAGATCGCCGAGAACTGCGCGTTGCTGCGGCGCGACGACGTCCGGCTCCTGACCCTGACCGGGCCCGGCGGCGTCGGAAAGACACGGTTGGCCGTGCAGGTGGCGCGGGAGGTTGCTCCTGACATTGCGGACGGAGCGATCTTCGTGCCGCTCGCGGCCACGCACGATGCCGAACTGGTGCCGACGGCGATCGCCTCGGCGATGGGGATCCCGGAGGTCGTCGGACGCCAGATGGCCGACGTGCTAGTCGGCTATCTCCACGACCGCGAGCTGCTGCTCGTGCTCGACAATTTCGAGCAGATCCTTGCAGCGGCGCCGGCCGTGGCGACGCTCCTGCAGCGCTGCCCGCGGTTGAAGGCGCTGGTCACTAGCCGCGCCCGCCTGCTCGTTTCCGGCGAGCACGACATCCCAGTTGCTCCGCTCGACCTACCCGATGTCGGGGATTCGCCCTCTGCCGATACGCTGTACGCCTTCCCGGCCACCCGCCTCTTCCTCGATCGCGCGGCCCGCCCTGTGACCGATGCCGATGCCCCAATCGTGGCCGAGATCTGCCGCCGTCTCGACGGCATCCCGCTCGCGATCGAGTTGGCAGCAGCCCACACCCGTGTCCTGCCGCTGCGCGATCTCCTCGCCCGACTTGAGCCGCGACTGCCCATCTTGACCGGCGGCCCCCGCGATCTACCCCACCGCCTCCAGACCATGCGCGACGCCATCGCCTGGAGCTACGACCTCCTCACCCCCGACGAGCAAACCTACTTCCGCCGCCTCGCCGTCTTCGTCGGCGGCTTCACGCTGGACGCCGCCGAGGTCACCGCCAGGGACGAGAGACGAGGGACAAAGAGCCATTCGCCTCGTCCGTCGTCTCTCGAATTGCTCAGCTCGCTCGTCGATAAGAGTCTCGTCCGCCAACAGCAAGGACCGGCTGGGGAAGCGCGATTCCGGATGTTGGAGACGATCCGAGAGTTTGGGCTGGAGCAGCTGGCGGCACGGGGTGAGGAGGACGAGGCTCGAGCGGGTCACGCGGCATGGTATCTCGACTTCGCGAGTCAGGTGGACGCCGACCTGGAAGGGCCGGAGATGTTCCGCTGGCTGCTACGGGTCGAGGAGGAACATGCCAACCTGCGCGCTGCCATCGCCTGGTACAAGACCCGTGGCGAGACCGCCTCCGCTCTGCGCCTGGGCGCGGGTCTCTCGGCCTTCTGGTGGTATCGCGGCCATTATCGCGAGGGCAGGGAACAGCTCGAAGCACTCCTCGATCTCCCGGGCGCCCGAGAGCATCACCTTGCCTGGGCGCGGGCGATGACCGGGCTGGCGACATTGCACTACAAGAGCGGCAACGAGTTGCCGCGCGTCGCTGGCATGCACGAGGAGGCGGTTGCCGTCTGGCGTGGGATCGGGGACCGGGAGCGACTTTGCTACGCCCTCTGGTGCCAGGGGCTGGCGCTCGGCGGCACTGACGACGTGCAGGCGGTCGCCGTTCTCACTGAGGCGCGGGGGATCGCCCAAGGACTCGGCATGCCCTGGCTGATGGCGCCGTGTGACTTTGCGATGACCCGGATCTTGCGCTCCCATGGTGATCTGCAGGCGGCGGAGGCTCTCGGCAGCCGAGTGCTGCAGCTAGCCCAGGAGATGGGCCATCCGATCGGCATATCGCTCTCCCTGGTCGCGCTCGGCCACATCGCGCTGGATCGTGGCGACGTGCCTCTGGCGGCGGCGCGGATTCGGGAGTGCTTGGAGTACCTGAGCGACCTCGGCCGACGGTGGGGCACGGCCGGGCGGCTGAAAGGGATCGCGGCGGTCGCGGCCGCTCCCTGGGGGATCCCCGCTAGCCTGGAGGGTCTGGCCGCGGCGGCGGGCAAATGGGGCGCCCCAGCTCGCGGCGCCCGCCTCTTCGGCGCTTCGGCGGTGCTGCGGGAAATGGCGGGCTACGGGATGGAACCGGTCGACCGGCCGGGGTTCGCGCGCTGGATAGCGGAGACCCGGGCCCAGTTGGGCGAGACGGCTTTCACCGAAGCCTGGGCGGAGGGCCGCGGTCTGACGGTCGACGACGCCGTCGCCGAGGCACTGGCCATTGCCGCATTCATCGTCGACGATGGCAGGCCGACCGTGCGTGAAGCCCCTGCTGCGGTTAAGGGCGACGACCGCTGACGACCGAGATCGTCACCGTGCCGAAGAATTGGCCGGCCTCGTCCGCTTCGGCCAGACCTTGCGTCCACCGTTCACCCGCCTCCACGGTGATGGTCCCGGCGGTGACCGCTTGCTCGATGCCGTCGCCGATGTGGGCGAGGTGCTGGGCAAGGTTGAAGTCGGTCACGACCGGCGCGAAAGACACGGCGCTCACATCGGCCAGGCCGGCACGACCGAGGAGCCCGTAGAGCTGACGGCCCATCCACGGGTTGCGGATCCCGGCGGAGATTCCGTCCAGCACCGCCCGGGTGGTTTCGCGATGGGGCGAGTCGATCGCCAGCGTACCCCAGTCGGTGTCCGCCACCACGACGCGGCCGCCGGGCTTGGTCACCCGAATCAACTCGGCCAGGGCCTGCTCTGGATCGTTCAGGTGCTGGAGGACGCGGTCGGCGCGGACGCCGTCGAAGGCTTCGTCCTCGAAGTGGAGCCGGTGGGCGTCCCCGACCCGGAACTCGAGCGACCGACCGAAACCTTCCCTGCGGCGGCGGGACTCTTCGATCATCTCCTCGCTCACGTCCAGGCCCACAACCGAGCCGCCTGGTCCTACGATCCCGGCCAGGGATTCTGCGTCGTCGCCGGTCCCGCAGCCCACGTCGAGTGCGCGGTCACCGGGGTTTAGGCCGAGCAACGCGTAGGAAGCCTGCTTGTAGGCCTGGACCGCGCCTTGACGAGTGACGGCGTCGAGGTAGCTGACGAACCTGTTTGGATCGGCCGTGTGGTCGACCGAGTTCCAGGTGGACGACGTCAAACCATGGAGTTCGGCTTCAGCCGGTCTTGTCCGATTCATGACGTCAGTTCCGCTGCATACTGCGCCCCGCGAGCCGTCGTTAGCGGCAAAAACCGCTTCAGCTTTCCCGTTGTCTGGCGCTCGAGGTGCTCGACTCGCTCGACCGTGATCTCCGGCGCTATCAGCCCGAGACGCTCAAGATCGCCGACGATAGCGGTGCGAAGCTGAGGAATATCCACCGCGTCCCGGCAGCGGATCGCGATGGCCGCGCCGCGCTCGGTCTGCCGCACCTGATACTCGACGATCGCGCGGTCGCGGCCTAAGCGAGAGCGGAAAATGTGGGGATGAACGGCGCCGACCCCGTCGTAGACGAAGAGGTCGTCGAGGCGGCCGTGGACGTCCTCCAGGCGGCGATGGGCCGAGCCGCAGCCGCAGCCCTGGTCGTCGGGGATCATGACGATCTCGTCGGTGATCTCGTAACGGATCAGGGGCAGGAGCGGGTTGTAGAGGTTGGTGACGAAAACCTTCGCGGAACGCACGCCGGCCGGGACGGGGCGTCCCGCGGCATCGACCGGTTCGACGATGACGAGGTCGTCGCTGAGGTGCATGCCGGGGCCGCGGCCACACGAGATGCCCATGCCGCCTGCTTCCGAGCTCGCCCACCAGTTCATCACCGGCGCGCCCCAGGTCTCTTCAGTCACGGCGCGGATCTCGGGCAGAAGCGGTTCCGAGGCGGAGATGATGGCCCGCGGACTGATGCACAACCGGCCGGTGCGGGCGGCGTGGGCTAGCTCCGGCAGGATCGAGGGATAGGCGATGAGAGCGTCGGGGTTGGCGCGGTTCAGGCGCTCGACGATCTCGGCGATGGTCAGGGTGATCGGGACGCGGACAGCGACCATGCTCTCCGGGTCGGTAAAGGTCTGGGGCAGGGCGCTGGACATGTGGGTCGCGTGCTCGGCCGCGACCGCCACGATCACCGTCGGGCCAGAAGTCGGTTGCGGGCTCTGGAGGCGGGCGCGGATCGTGTACCGCAGGCAGCTCAGGTAGCAATCGGCCCAGCTCTCCCAGTCGTAGACGAAGACGCCGCGGTGGCCGCTAGAGCCCCCCGAGGCGACCGCATGAAAGCGATCAAGGAGATACGCATCCGAGGTGAGGCCGTCCAGGTGGCGTTCGATGCGGTCGAGCGTGAGGCGAGGATCGGACACGATCCGGTCGAAGTTGGTCATCAGGTCGTGCTTGGTCATGACCGGAATCTGAGCGAGACTGTCCTCGTTGAGCTGATCGATATCGAGATGGCCGAGCCGTTCCCGGTGCCATGGGGAACGGGCGATCGCGGTGCGGACCAGGTTGCGCAGCCGTGTCTCGCGCTCCTCGCGCAGTCGGTCGGCGGGCCAGTTCATCCGCTCCAGATGAGCGGGCAACCGCCGGCGCATCTCATCGATGTGCTCGCAGCGGCGCGACTCGTACTGCGTGCGATTCGGGGCGCCGGCAGGCGCTGTGGCGACCAACAATCCGCTCGGTGTCATGGCCCGGTGCCTCCGCATGAAGCATTCACCGTCTCAGCCGACGCGTCCATCGATCGCGCGGCCTTGACGACGAGTCTTTCATTGGAGGTGGGCCGACAACACCGACACTACCCGGACGTTTCCCGGACGATCTGGGAGACGGCTACTCCTTGCCACTGATCGTACGCTGGCGGTGACGTCGACGACGATCCCGTCGGGGTCTTCCACTTTGAAGGATTGGGTCGGGGGGACCGGAGTGAGCGCTCCAAGTTGCTGGCCGCCAGTCCGACGTGAACCAGAGCCGTGGTAGACACGAGGGCGATTGCTCCTAAAAAGAACGCTGGCGATTCAGCCCTCACCCCGGTGCGCAGCGCCGAGATGATGGTTATTTCCTTTCTCCTACGATACCCGACTCTGCCCGGTCTCGATAGTGGCGGCTGAGGACTCCGCCAATGCGGCATGGGCGGCGGCGAGGCGGGCAATGGGGACGCGGAACGGGGAGCAACTGACGTAGTCCAGCCCAGCGGCGTGGCAGAACGCGATTGAGGCGGGGTCGCCACCGTGCTCGCCACAGATCCCAGTCGACAAGTTGCGGTTTTGCGGTGCGGCCACGTTCGACGCCGATCCGGACCAGCTCACCGACGCCTGCCTGGTCGATGGTACGGAAGGGATCGGCAGCGAGGATGCCACGAGAGAGGTAGTCCGGGAGGAAGCGGCCGGCGTCATCGCGACTGAGGCCGAAAGTCATCTGGGTAAGGTCGTTGGTGCCGAAGCTCATGAAATCGGCATGGGCGGCGATCTCGCCGGCGAGGAGGGCGGCCCTGGGCAGCTCGATCATGGTGCCGATCTCGAGGTGGACCCGGCGTCCGGCCTCGGCGAAGCACTCGGCGGCGGTGGACTTGATCAGGGCCCGCTGGCGGCGGAGCTCTTCCGGGTCGGCGACAAGCGGGACCATGATCTGAGGGTAGACCGGGATGTGATCGTCGACGCAGGCGAGCGCGGCGCGGACGATGGCCCGGGTCTGCATCCTGGTGATCTCCGGGCGGGAGATGCCGAGGCGGACGCCGCGGTGGCCGAGCATCGGGTTGACTTCGCGCAGAGCGGCGATCCGAGTGCGAATCGCTTCGGGTGTCTGCCAGAGGCGGAGGGCGAGGTCGGCGATCTCCCGTTCGCCGTGGGGCAGGAACTCATGCAGGGGCGGGTCGAGCGTGCGAATGACGACCGGCAGGCCGTCCATCGCCTTGAAAATGCCGCGGAAGTCCTCAAACTGGAAGGCTTCGAGTTCGGAGAGGGCAGCGTCGCGAGTGGCCTGATCCTCGGCCAGGATTAGGGTGCGCATCGCGGCGATGCGGTCCTCGCCAAAGAACATGTGCTCGGTGCGGCAGAGCCCGATGCCGCCGGCGCCGAGGGAGCGGGCGCGGGCGGCATCGGCCGGGGTGTCGGCGTTGGCGCGAACCCCGAGACGGCGCTCGTCGTCTGCCCAGACGAGGAGCGTCTGGATGTCGCCCACGAGATCGGGTTGGACGAGCGGGGCGCGGCCGAGGATGACGCGGCCGCTCGCGCCATCGATGGTGATCTCGTCGCCGGCGTGGATGGTCATGTCGCCGGCGCGGAGGGTGCCGGCGGCGAGGTCGATCTGGATCGATTCGGCGCCGGTGATGGTGGGTTTGCCCATGCCCCGGGCGACGACGGCGGCATGGGAGGTCATTCCGCCGCGGGTGGTGAGGATGGCGGCGACGGAGGCCATCGCCGGAAAGTCCTCGGCGGCGGTCTCGGGGCGGACGAGGACGATCGCTTCGCCCGCTTCGGCACGGGCCTGGGCGGCTTCAGGATCGAAGACGATGCGGCCCGAGGCAGCGCCGGGGCTGGCGGGGAGGCCGGTGGCGAAGACGTTCACCGGGGCGTTTTCGTCGAGGCGGGCATGGAGCAGGAGTTCGAGTTGGGCCGGGGAGATGCGGCTGATGGCCGTGGGCCGGTCGATAGCGCCCTCTTTGACCAGATCGACGGCGATGCGGACGGCGGCCGGGGCGGAGCGCTGGCCGCGGCGGGTCTGGAGGAGGTAGAGGCGCTCCTCTTCGATGGTGAACTCGATGTCCTGCATGTCGCTGTCATGGGCTTCGAGCCGGGCGGCGAGGTCGAGCAGGCGGGTGTAGGACGGCCACCAGCGGGGATCGTCGGCCATCGCCTCGAGCGGGATGGGGGTGCGGGTGCCGGCGACGACGTCTTCTCCCTGGGCGTTGGCGAGGAACTCGCCGAAGAGACCGGGAGCGCCGGTATTGGGGTTGCGCGTGAAGGCGACGCCGGTGCCCGAGGTCTCGCCCATGTTGCCGAAGACCATTGCCTGGACTGTGGCTGCGGTGCCGAGATCGTCTGGAATGGCGTGGGCGCGGCGGTAAGCAACAGCGCGGGGAGTGTTCCAGGAGCGGAAGACGGCGAGGATGGCGGCCCGGAGTTGCTCCTTGGGCTCGGTGGGGAACGGCTCGCCGGCGGCGGCGATCAGGCTCTGGTAGGCGGTGATGAGCTGGCGGCGACCGCGGGCGGGGAGATCATGGACAGTGGCGACTCCGGCGCGGGCGCAGGCAGCGGCGGCGGCCTGGGCGAAGCGATCGGCGGGGATCTCGCGGACGACCCGCCCGAACATCTCGATGACGCGGGCGTAGGAGTCGAGGGCGAAGTGTTCGCGGGCGTTGCCGGGACGGCCGCCGAGGCCAACGAGGGTGTCGTCGTTGAGGCCGATGTTGAGGATGGTATCCATCATCCCGGGCATAGAGATGGCGGCCCCGGAGCGGACGGAGAGGAGCAACGGGCGCGTGGGATCGCCAAAGCGTTTGTCAGTGGCTGACTCAATGGCTTCCAAGGCCGACTCGACTTCGTCCCAGAGATTTGAAGGTGGCTCGCCGTTTGCGGAGTAGGCGCGGCAGGCGTCCGTGGTGACGGTGAATCCGGGAGGGACGGGCAGCCCGAGGCGGGTCATCTCGGCCAGGTTGGCGCCCTTGCCGCCGAGGAGGTCGCGAAGGCCGGCATTCCCGGCAGAGAAAGGCATGACCCAACGGGCAGAACTGGTCGTCGTGGCATCGTGTCCAAGGCGCGACAGCATGAGATCCCTCCAGTACGGCTGGTCCAGGCGGACAAGCGAACGGCGCGACTCGGCGGTCGAGCGCGGCGTGGCCGCGGATTCGATCGCCACCGATGGACGATGCGCACCCGTGCGCCGCACCTGACAGCATTGGGAGGGGCAGGCTCTCACTGTAGCGGATGGAGAGGCGATTGGGAACCGGACCTTCGGGGTGTTTCTTGCATCTCCGGTGTAGCCATGTGGGTAGAGGCAACCCGGCTACCGTTCTTGACGTACATCTACAGTGAGACGTGGCCCTGCGTGTGCGGCGGATGCGTCGATCGAGCACTGAGGAGCAAATCAGATGGGATTTCTGAAGCGGTTATTCGGCGGTGGAGATGACGAGGAGCGGTACCGGCCGGTATCGCAACCGCCGCGCCGGGGCTATCAGGATGACGAGGGACTTTCCGAGGACCAGCGGGCGATCGAGCGGTACCGCTACATGCTGCGGACGGCGCCGCCGGAGACGCTGGAGGAGTCGCACGCCGAGGCGTTCGCGCAGTTAACTCCGGAGCAGCGCCAGATGGTGCTGGCGGAGTTATCGGCCGAATTGCCCGAGCGAGAGCGGATCGCCGCCGAGCGGGCGGGCGATGACCCACGGGCGTTGGCCCGCACGGCGACCCGGGCGGAGTTGCGCCAGCCCGGCACGATGGAGCGGACCTTCTCCCGGGTGGACAGCCGACCCGGGTTTGGCGGGATCGGGATGGGTGGCCTGATGGCGGGCGGGTTCTTCAGTTCGTTCGCCGGGGTGATGGTCGGCAGCCTGATCGCCCAGTCATTCTTCGACAACGACTCGGGGTCAGATGGTGGCGACTCCGGTGGTGATTCCGGCGATTCTGGTGAGGGCGCCGGATTCGATGACCAGGCGGCAGACGCCGGCTTTGATGGCGGCGACTACGGCGGAGGGGATATCGGCGCGGGGGACGTTGGCGGCGATATCGGAGGTGATATCGGCGGCGGGGACTTTGGTGACTTTGGTGGTGGTGATTTCGGCGGGGATTTCTAGAAATGGGGGGTTGGAGAGCCCTGTCCGGGCGTTGCCCGGAGACTCGAAGTCCCGTGCTAATTGACGGAAGCCGATAGAAACCGGCGGGAGCGCCGGGGCGGTTCGAATTGGCCCCGACAGTACGCCTCGTAGGGGCGGACCGATGTGTCCGCCCGGTATCCAAACGCGTCGTCCCGCATTGGGAACGGCGTTTCCACATCGGCATGCGTCGGTTGGTGGCCTGGCGGACACGGAGGTCCGCCCCTACGAGGCGAGGCGCCGTTTCCAAATCGGACCACGGCCTCGCGTCGCCCTGTCCTCTTCCGTCCTTCCCGCCTGCCCGCCTTCCCGCCTCGTTATTGGCAGACCCATTCGTTGCGGCGGCCGACGGACCACATCCAGGCGGCGGCGTTGGCGTTCGCCCAGGCTTCGAAGACGTCGTTGTCGGCGAAGGGGGTGCTTTCCCAGGTACTGGGGACGAACTGGAAGAGGCCGTAGGATCCTGACCGGTTGACGGCGGTGGCGATCAGGTTCGACTCACACTCGGCGACGCGGAGCATGGCGTCCGGGTTCTGGCCGTAGCGTTTGGCGGCGTCGGTGATGAACGTGCGGATCGTGGCGCGGTTGTAGCCGTAGCGGTCGACCGGTTTTGCCGGGGGAAGTAAGTATTCGGCGGAGACCCAGCCCATGCGACTGCCGAAGAAGACGCGGTAGAAGCCGTTGCTGGCGGAGCCGGAGAGGCGGACTTCGGTGCCGGCGGGTAGGACGGTGATGATGCTGCCTGACCGGCTGGGGCTGGCGCGAAGGTTGAGGTCTTCCACCACGATGGCGATGCCGGAGCCGGCGGACTTGGCGACGAAGCCGGTGTTGGTTGGTTCCTGGGCGACGGGCGCGGGGCCGCCAGTATCGAGGTAGATCTGGGAGACCCAACCGGACGTGCTGCCATACCAGACCTTGGCGAAGCCGTTCTGGGTGTCGCCGGTGGTCTCGACCCTGGTGCCGCGCGGGATAACGGTGATGACGCTGCCGCTTGTGCTGGGGCTGGTGCGCAGGTTGAGGTTGTCGGTGACGATGTAGATGCCCTGGGGGAATGAGCCAGAGGCAGATCCGCCGCCACCTCCGCCAGATGAGCCCGAGACGACGGAGAGATAGGGGCTTGACGCCCAGCCGCGGACGCCGTTGTAGGTGACGGCGTAGAACCCGCGGCGGGTGCCGCGAATCTTGACTTCCGCGCCGGCGGGCATGACGAGCACGACGCCATTGGCGGTGCTGGGGCCAGCGCGGAGGTTGAGGGCTTCTGTGACACGGGCGATCGAGCCGACGACCGAACTACCAAAGCGGAGATATTGGCCGGACGCCCAGCCGGTGGTACCGTCGTAGCCGACGGAGTAGAAGCCATTTTCCAGGGCCGCCGGTGACGGTGACCCGGGCGCCAGCGGGGATCACCCGCCAGATCTGAGAGCCAAGAACGGGCGAGGCCCTGAGGTTGAGGGCGTCGGTGGTGGTGGCGGTCGAGGCGGCAGCGACTTGGCGCTCGCTGCCGGAAACGAGGAGACCGCCGAAGGCGAGCGCCATGCTCACCACGATAACAAAGCCGCGTGACACGCCGTCCCCCCTGATTGGCCCGGGCGCGGGGTCCCATGCGGGTGGTGTACGTACACATATTAGGCGCAGAGGTGTACGTACGCAAGGGGAAGCGGGATACGTGGCGGGAGAGGGCAAGATGGGTCGGCGGGAAGATGAAGAGGAGACGAAGCGTTCTCCGCCGGCTTGTCATCCTGAGCTTGCGAGGATCTTGGCGCGTGAGCGCCTTCCGTACTCGTTCGACTATGTGGGGCATTGCGGGTAACACAGTGTGTCGGGGTTGGCAGCAAAGGCCGCGCGGCGGCAAAGATCCTTCGCACGCTCAGGATGATGTCGGGATGGTGCGCTCGGCACGAGGTATGACAAGCCTGGATCTCGAAAAATGGGTGTGGCTAGTCAACGATGTCCGAATACAGGTCGCGCCAGGTGGGATTGCTTGACTCGATGAGGGCGATTTTCTTTGCACGAAGCCAGCCTTTGAGTTCCTTCTCGCGAGCGATTGCAGATGTGGGGTCCGGATAAGTCTCGATGTGGACTAGTCGGGTGATGTTGTAGCGAGTCGTGAAGCCTTCAATCGCGCCGGATCGATGTTGCCAGACCCTACGAGTGAGATTATTGGTTACCCCGATATAGAGAACCTTCTTCCAACTGGCCATGACGTAGACGTAGTAGTTGTCGGCCACGGCGTTCTCTCAGTCGCGTCAATCACGACTGTCATCCTGAGCTTGCGAAGGATCTTGGCGCTTTAGCGCTTTCGTGCTCATTCCAAACCGCGACGCCTCGGTCGGTGACCAAGGCCGTAAACGGCCAAGATCCTTCGCAAGCTCAGGATGACGTCGGTAAGGTGGAGCGTCGTTTGCTCTTCCTCCTCTAGATGACGATGCGCCCATTTCGCAGGAACGGAACTCCGTCGATGTCGATTTGGCCGCCGTCGCGGAGGTCGCAGATCATGTCCCAGTGGATGGCGGATTTGTTGGTGGAGCCGGTGAGGGGGTAGCCGGCTCCCAGGGCCATATGGACGGTGCCGCCGATCTTCTCGTCGAAGAGGATGTTTTTGATGAAGCGGGTAATGTCGAAGTTGGTGCCGATGGCGAATTCGCCCAGGTAGCGGGCGCCGGGGTCGGTATCGAGGGTCTGAATCAGGTAGTTCTCGTTGCGGGCGGCGGTGGCTTCGACGGCTTTGCCGTCGCGGAAGACGAGGCGGATGTCCTCGATCTCGCGGCCGGCGGTAACGACGGGGAAGGAGAAGCGAACGTGGCCGTTGGCGGAATTTTCGACCGGGCCGGTGAAGATCTCGCCGTCGGGGAAGTTGTGGGTGCCGTGGGCATTGATCCAGGTGCGGCCGGCGACGTTGACAGTTAGGTCGGTACCGGGTCCGGTGAGGTGGACTTCTGATTTTCCGCGGAGCCAGTCGATGATGCGCTCCTGGTCTACGTGGACCTTCTTCCAGGCAGCGATCGGATCGGGCTCGTGCAGTTTGCCGGCGCGGAAAACGAAGTCGGCGAAATCGGCGGTGGACATGCCGGCGTCCTGGGCGTAGGCGTTGGTGGGGAAAAGGGTGAGAGTCCAGTGGAGCTCGCCGCTGGCGTCGCGGGCGAGGTACTTCTCCAGCATCTCCGTGCGAGCCTGCTGCATCAGCCTCTGACGGGAGGGATCGACGGCGGAGGCGGCTTTGGTGTTGGTGTCGGCCATGATGTGGATGGAGACGTCGGTTTGCTCGCGGAGGAATCGCTCGACCGGGGTGATGTAGGTGAGCTGATCGTCGGAGCCGTGGGTGAGGAGTTCGACGCCGAGATCGGGGTAGGAGGGGATCATGACGGGGTACCCGCCCCGGGCGATGACCTCGCGGTAGACGGCCCGGTGGAGCGGTTCGGCGGCGACGCCGCCGATGATGGCGACCGTTTGGCCGGGTTCGACCACCACCGAGTAGCCGGCGAGCACTTGGGCGAGGGTGGCGAGACGGGGATCGGTCACGGGGGCTCCTTTTGAGGCGGCAAGGCGGCAAGGCGGTAAGTAGAAGGTGGCGTCTTGGGGACGCTGGGGGGTTATACCACTCGGGCGAATGCAGCGATGACCAAAGTGGGCGGGGGCGTGCGAGAATCGGCGCCCTTGGGTATTGGTGCGAGCGCAGGAGGGCATTGGGGTGGGTGATCCGACGGTGAAGGTGCAGGCGGTGCTGGATGAGCTGGTGGCGAGTGGCGAAGAGACCGGGTTGCAGCTAGCGGTCTACCAGCACGGCAAGCTGGTGATCGATGCCTGGGCGGGGGTGACCCAAAGGGGTGGGTCGACGCCGGTCGATGGCGACACGATGTTCACGGTCTACTCGTGCAGCAAGGGGATCACCGCGGCGGCGCTGCATTTGCTGGCGGAGCGCGGGGTGATCGAGTACGACGCGCCGATCGCGACCTACTGGCCGGAGTTCGGGAAGAACGGCAAGGAAGGCGTCACGATCAGGCACGCGCTGACGCACACGGCGGGGCTGATGCAGGTGCCGGAGGGGACGACCCCGGCGGAGCAGGCGAACTGGGCGCTGATGTGCGAGCGGATGGCGGAGGCGACTCCGCTGTGGGAGCCGGGGAGCCAGCTCTGCTACCACGCCATCACGTATGGCTGGATCTTGGGCGGAGTGGCGGAGCGGGCGGATGGGCGACCGTTCGGGCAGATCGTGGCCGAGGATCTGGCGAAGCCACTTGGGATCGATGGGCTGTTCATGGGTGCGCCGGAGTCGGAGCTGGGGCGGATCGCCGACCTGAAACAGTCGCCGGAGGTCCTGGCGCCGGCGCCGCCGCCGAAGATCCCGAACATCGGCCCGGCGGAGTTGATGGCCGATAGCACGTTGAACAGCGCGGAGACGCGGAAAGTCGTGCCTGCCGGCGCACGGGATGGTGACGAGTGCCCGGTCGATGGCGCGGCTGTATGCCTCGTTGATCGGCGATGGGGTTGATGGGGTGCGGTTGCTGCCGGAGTCGCGGGTGGCGATTGGGTCGAAGCTGCAAATCAAGGAGCTTGACGCGAATTCCGGCATGATGGGGCGAATTGCCCTGGGATGGGGTGTCGGGCACGCCGAGTCGGCAGGCGGGACACGGGAATCGGCCTTCGGACACGGCGGATACGGCGGGACGTACGGCGGCGCCGATCCGGACTATGGGCTGGCGATCGGATTCACCAAGAACTACCTGACGATGGGCGAGGTTGGTGAGACGTCGACGTATACGGTGCTCAATGCGGCGCGGGAGGCGTTGGGGGTGCCGAATTAGTCTACAACGACGGATTTTCGGGTAGGCTGGAGGGTGTCGAGTCGCCGACCGTCCCGAGGAGCCCTGGAGCGTGGACCCCGCCCTCGTTGCCGACGTGCGCTGGCAACTTGCCGCGTTCCACCGCCGATTCGCTCCCTGTTCGGCCGCCCCGAGGCGCGACGGCGGGGCGAGCAGTACCTGCGCGGCTTGGTCGTGCAGCAGACCGACCGCCGCAACGCCGAGAATTTGGCCGATGCGATCCCCGGCGCCACCCCGCGCGCCTTGCAGCGCTTCCTCACCGAGGCGCCTTGGGAGGCGGAGGCGGTCATCACCGAACTCCAGGCCTACGTCGCCGAGCGGCTGACCGCCCCCGACGCGTCTTCGTCCTCGACGAGACCGGCTTCCCGAAACAGTGGAGCAAATCGGTCGGGGTGGCCCGCCAGTACTGCGGAGCGCTCGGCAAGATCGCCAACTGCCAGGTTGGGGTCTTCGTGGCGTACACCTCGGGGCTGGGCACCGCCCTGGTCGACCATCGCTTGTTTCTGCCGGAGCGGTGGGCCGCGGATCGCGCCCGCCGCGCCGCCGCCGGGGTGCCGGTGGGCGTGGGCTTCGCGACGAAGGCGGACCTGGGCCTGGCGATGCTGCGTCAGGCGCGTGCGCACGGCCACCTCGCCGGTCGGTGGGTGACGGCGGACGAGGCGTACGGGCAGGTGCCCGGGTTCCGCGACGCGCTGGACGCCGAGGGGTGGCGCTACGTCCTGGAGGTGCCCGTCGCCACGCCGGTCTTCACCGAGGCCGCCGCCGCCGTCGTCCCGGCCTGGGCGGGCACGGGCCGCAAGCCCACCAAAGCCCGCCTCGCCGCCGGGGCACCCGCCGCCCGGCCGGTCGCGGCGGTGCTGGCGGCCGTCGGGACGGACGACTGGGCTGCGCTGACCGTGGCCGAGGGGAGTGGGGTGGGAAGGGGAAGGGGGGGAGGGGTGTTGGGTGCTGCGGGCACGAGGCACGGAGCGCAAGGTTACTCTCGAACGCGGCGGTGGAGACGCCGCTGCTTCAGCTGGCGACGGTAGGGGCACAGCGGTGGGCGATCGAGACGGCCTTCCAGCAGGCGAAGGGGGAGGCCGGGCTGGACGAATACGAGGTGCGCGGGTGGGTCGGCTGGCACCACCACGTCACCCTGGTCCTCCTCGCGACGGCCTTCCTGCTGACGATCCAGCAGGACTGGGGGGGAAAGCTGCCGCACCTCACGGTGCCACAGGTGACGCGAGTGCTGCGCGAACTCCTCCCCCAACGCCACTGGACGCCCGGCGACCTGTGGCGTTGGCTGGTCGACACCCAAACCCGCAACGCCCGCGCAAAACACGCCCATCGCCGCCGCCGATCCCGCATCCGTGAACCGTCGTTGTAGTGTTAGAGTGCAAGGGTCAAAATGCTGTCAGCGTTTAGGCCTCGCCCGGGGCTGACGGCCCGGGTTAAACAGGACAGCCTCTCCGAGGCTAAAGAACTGGGATGGGGCGCCACAGTGGCGCCCCATCATTGTGACGACGAGATGCTGGTAGAGAACGCAGGCTACGCGATGGCCGCGGGCGCCTTGGTGTGCGCGGCGGCGGCCACGAAGATGCCAAGCATTCGGCGTTCGACGAGCTCCGCCTCGTCGTTCTGGAGCAGGTGGGCGTTGAAGGCGATCGACTGGCCGTCGGAGTGATGGACGACTTCAATGGCGGGGCAGTCGGGGGTGGATTCGCGGAGGGTGGCAATCAGGTCGGCGCGGGTCCAGGGGGCGTCGGGGCCGATGGTCATGATGAGGCGGGGGATGGGTTCGCCGGCTTCGTTGATTTCGGAGCGGGCGATGGAGACGCCGGTGGGAAGGTTGGAGTTCCAGGCGTCGAGCCAGGCGTCGATTTGGGCTCCCCATTCGGCGAAGTCGGCGGCTTCGTCGCGCTCCAATGCGAGTTCGACGGCGGTGACGAGGCCGACGATGGCGTCCTTGGAGACCTTCATCGGACGGCCGATGCGCTGATTGGGCGGGCCATTGAGGGTCATCGCCTGGATGAGGTCGGCGCGGCCGACGACGAGGCCGCTGTTTTGGGGGCCGTTGAGGCCCTTGCCACCGCTGAAGATGGCGATGTCGGCGCCGCACTCCTGGGTGAAGTAGCGCAGGTTGCTGACGGGTGGGATCTGGGCGGCGGCGTCGACAACGACCGGGACGCCACGGGTGTGGGCGCGCTCGACGACGTACGGGAGTGGCAGGGTGTGGTGATTGAGGTGCTCGCCGGCGAAGTAGAAGACTGCGGCGGTGCGTTCATTGATGGCGGCGTCGAGCTCCCAGGGGGCGGTCTCCATCGAGTGGCCGATCTCGACCAGGGTGGCGCCGGTCTGGCGGACGGCGAAGTCGTACCAGTTGCGCTGGACGCGGTGGACGACGATCTCATTCTTCAGGCCGGAGAGGTCGTTTGGGAGTTTGGCCATCTTGGCGACGTCGTCGCCGGTGATGCAGGCGGCTGCCGCGAGGGCGAGGCCGGCGGCGGCGCCGTTGGAGACGTAGGCGGCCTCGTTGCCGGTGATCTGGGCGAGGTGGCGGCCCGCGGCGGCCTGGAGGGCGAAGACGTCGACGAAGCAGCGGGCCGAGCGGGCCATGGCGTCGACGACTGCCGGGGGCGGGAGCGAGCCGCCGAGGCGGGTGTAGGTAGTCGCGCAGTTGATGATGGGCTTGATGCCGAGGCGGGCGTAGACGTCCATTTGGTGCGGTTCTCCCTTTGTCGGTCCGGGTCTAACAGGGACGCGGTGATGGGACCGGCATTGTATCGGGGAGCGAGCGAACGAGAAACCGGGGCGCTCGTGCAGCGCCCCGGTTCCGATTCACGGATGCTGGGAAGGTTGGTGAATGACAGACGAATCTAGGTCTTGCTGGAGCAGTTGATCATCCAGTTGATGCCGAATTTGTCGGCAAAGGAGCCGTAGTAATCGCCCCAGAACTGCTCCGCCATGGCCATTTCGACCTTGCCGCCCTCGGAGAGGGCCGCGAAGAGGCGGTCGGCTTCGCCGCGGGTGTCGGGGTGGAGGCAGATGTGGACGTTGTTGCCCTGGACGAACGGGCCGCCCATCGACTCCATGGCGTCGGTGCCCATGAGCAGGTGGTCGGCCAGGATCGGGAGGGCGATGTTGATGACGAGGTTCTTGTCGGCGTCGCTCATCGGTGGGGCGCCGTCGGGCATGGGGACAGAGCCGTAGCGGACGATGTCGCCCATGAATTCGGTGCCGAAGACGGACTTGTAGTAGGTAAATGCCTCCTCGGTGGTTCCCGGGAAGTTGAGGTAAGTGCTGACTTGGGCCATGCGGCGGACTCCTCGTGGGCTCGATAGCGATTGGTCGAGTTGGAAAGTCGCTGGCGATCGTTGTTCGCTACGCGTTCTCCGTTCTCACCCCTCGGTTGGTACGGTGGGGCAACCGGAATACACCCTTCCAGGCTGCCTCTATGGAGTAGTCGTTCGGGCTGCTGGATTTTCGACTGCGGGGAGATTTGATGATAGCCGGAGATCTGGAGATGACAAGACGGCGGCGTGACATCCCTGCCACGCCGCCGTTCGACCCCGTCTTGGTACGTTTGCGACCTGTCCACGTCTCGTAGGGGCGCGATTTATCGCGCCCGGCTGCCAGAAACAAACGGTCTTGTCGGGAACGTGGGCGTCGCTGAATCGCGCCCCTACTGGTGCAAATCGCGGAATCGGCCGATTCTGAAATAATCGCTAAAGTAGGGCTTCGACCTCCGTCTTGGCCTGGTCGAGGGCTTCCTGGGCGGTCATGTCGCCGGCCTTGACCTGGTCGATGAGGGCGTTGATGGCGTCCTGCATCTGAGCCTGGTTTTCGATCACGGGTGGGGTGACGATTGCGTCGAGGGCCTCGAAGACGACCTCGCGTGAGTCGGGCGGGGTGACGCTCAGGTAGGAGTCGAACAGGGACTGGTCGGCCAGGGCAGGGAGTTCCCAGGAGGCGGCGACGCGGAGCTGGCCGGCCTCGGGGTGCTGGTGAAGAAGCTGGCCCAAGCCCAGGCGGCCTCGGCGTTGTCGGTGTCGGCGGAGACGACTGCCGCGTTGGCGAAGAAGTGGCTGGCGTCCTGAGTGTTGCCGGGCTCGACGGCGATGTCCCAGTTGAAGGGGGCGTCGGCGAAGGAGGTGAACATCCAGATGCCGGTGGTGAGCATCGCCAGGTTGCCGCTCTTGAAGAAGTCGCCATCGCTGACGCCGGCCAGGTCCTCATCGGTCGGCTGGATCTTATCGACGTTGGGGGCGGCGACCATGTGCTCAAGGGCTTCGACGCAGGCGGGCTCGTTGATGGTGACGGCGCCGTCCGGGCCGAAGACGCCGCAGCCGTTCTGGGCGGCGGTCTTATAGAACTCGAAGAACTGGATCGGGGCGTAGGAGCCCCAGACGCCGGCGTCGGCGTCGGTCAGTTGCTTGGCTGCCTCGACCTCTTCAGTCCAGGTCCAGTCTGACGTCGGGTAGGCGACGCCGGCGGCGTCAAAGAGATCCTTGTTGTAGAAGAGGACGACGTCGGAGAAGGAGGCGGGCAGGCCGAACTGGCGGCCGTCCTGGGAGAAGGCGCTGTATGCCTCGGGGTAGAAGCGGGCGGCGAACTCGGGGTCGGTGGCGGCGAGGTCGGTCAAGTCGAGGAGGGTCTCCTTGGCGGCGTAGGTGACGAAGTTCTCGTAGTTGAGCTCGAAGACGTCGGGGGCTTCGCCGCCGGCGACGCGGGTTTGCAACTCGGTGAAGTAGGAGTCGTAGGGGGCGGTCTCGACGTTGACCTCGATGCCTGGGTTGGCGGCTTCGAAGGCGTCGACCATAGCATCGAGGGTATCGAGGTGGTCGGGGGCAGCGGAGAAGGTGAAGTAGGTGATCTCGGTGGTGTCCTGAGCGGAGGCGCGGATGGCGCCGAAGGTGGCGCTGAGGGTGAGTAGGGCTGTTAGGACCAAGGCGGGAAGGACGCGGGCGGCGGTGCGGGGCCGGTGGGATGCGGACATTGCGATCCTCCTGGTGGGTGGTATTGGCGATCAGTCCCGGAGGGACTTTGTAGGTTGAGCGCCAGGTTTCAACCTGGCGTACCGTGCGGCGGTGATCCGGATTTTTCGGATGTACGTGACGAGTGCAGTGTCTGGGCGGGTTGCGGACCCTAGGTTGAAACCTGGGGCTAAACCTACGAAACCTCTCCGAGGTTGATCGGGGCGGATGGATAAGGTGGGCGGGCCAGGCGATTGGGCCGGGGTTCTCCTATTTGAGACCGCTGAGGAGGACGCCGTTGACGAAGGCGCGTTGGGCGGCGAGGAAGACGAGGACGATCGGGACGACGGAGACGACCGCCCCGGCCATGATGAGATTCCAGTCGCTGGTGTAGCGGCCCTGGAGAAGGGAGAGGCCGACGGGCAGCGTCATGAGTTTCTCGTCGTTGGTGACGAAGAGGGGCCAGAGGAAGTCGTTCCAGGAGCCCATGGTGGCGAAGACGGCCAGGGTGGCCAGGGCGGGGCGGACGGTGGGCAGGATGATGGTGGTGAAGACGGTCCAGTGGTTGGCGCCGTCGAGGAAGGCGGCTTCTTCGTACTCGCGAGGGACGCCGAGCATGGCCTGGCGCATGAGGAAGACGCCGAATGCTCCGGTGATGCCGGGGAGGATGAGGCCCTGGTAGGTGTTCACCCAGCCGAGCTTGGTCATGAGGATGAAGAGCGGCGTGATTGTGACCTGGGAGGGGACCATCAGGGTGGCGAGGTAGAGGGTGAAGAGGGCGTTGCGGCCGCGCCATTGCATCCGGGCGAAGGCGTAGGCGGCCAGCGAGGCGGTGGCAAGCTGGGCCGCGACGGTGATGGTTGTCACGAGGACGCTGTTGGCGAAGATGCGGCCGAGGGGGACGGCGTCGGCGACGGCGCGGTAGGACTCGAACGTTGGGGTTTTCGGAATGATCTGGGGCGAGACGGTCAGGACGGAGCCGGGCTCCTTCAAGGAGGTGGAGAGCATCCAGAGGAAGGGGACGATCATGGTGAGGCCGGCAAGGATGAGGACGAGGTAGCGGAGGGAGAGGACGAGATGGGGGGTAGCCCGTGCCAGGGAACCAGGGGTTGAAACCCCCGGCTGAGCACGCTGGGTAGGACGAAGCCCTTCCAGGGCTGAGAACGAAGCGTCGCCGTTGATCGGTTGGTCGAGGTTAGACATCGCCGAAGGCTCCGCGGCGTTGCAGCCAGAGTTGGGCGGCGGTGACGAGGAAGACGAGGGCGAAGAGGACCCAGGAGATGGCGGCGGCGTAGCCCATCTCGCCGTAGGAAAAGGCGTGTTTGACGACGCGCTCTACGAGGACGGTGGTGGCCCCGGCGGGACCACCCTCAGTCATCACCCAGACCTGCGGAAAAACCTGGAAGGAGTTGATGATCGAGATGACGGTGACGAAAAAGGTGGTCGGGGCGAGGAGGGGGAGGGTGATCGAGCGGAAGCGTTCGATCGGGCCGGCGCCGTCAAGCTCGGCGGCTTCGTAGTAGTCACGCGGGATGGCCTGGAGGCCGGCGAGGAAGAGGACCATGACGAAGCCGAGGTCCTTCCAGACGCTGGTCAGGATGATGGCGGGCATGGCCCAATCGGGGTCGAAGAGCCAGCCGGGGCCGTCGACGCCAAGCTTGCTCAGGCCGTAGTTGATCAGGCCGAAGCGGGGGTTGAAGAGCCAGGACCAGAGCAGGGCGACGGCCACCCAGGACGAGACGACGGGGAGGAAGAAGGCGGTGCGGATGAAGGAGAGACCGCGCAGCTTGGCATTGAGGGCGAGGGCGATGAGGAGGGCAAGGATCATCACCAGTGGGACATAGCCGGCGATGTAGTAGAGGGTGTGACGTAGTGCCGCCCAGAAGTCGTCGTCGTTCCAAAGGCGGCGGAAGTTGTCCAGGCCGACGAACTTGGGGTCGGTGAGGAGGTCCCACTCGTAGAGGGTGAGGACGAGCGAAGCCAGGATCGGACCGATCGTGAAGACGAGCAGGCCGCTGAGGCCGGGTAGGAGGAAGACCGCAACCCAGGCGGCGCGCTTCCAACCGCGGTCGCCGACCATGCCGGTCGAGGCGGAGTGCGCGGTGATGGGCGGGCGGGCGGTGTCGGTCGTCGCAACCATGGCTAGCCTGCCGCCGAGTGGGCCGCGAGGCGTTCGTCTCCAGTGCTGTGTGCCCCGTAGGCGAAGACTCCGGCGAGGGTGGCGACATCTTCGCCGGCGTCGCGGTAGAGCGTCGGGTGAAAGAGTTCCTCCAGCATGAGACCGGCGGCGCCGCGGGCCCAGGCGTCATCGCCCCACGGCTCGACGACAAGGGTGAGGTCGGCGAAGAGACCTTCGAAGCAGTGAGCCTCGAGGGTAGTGCGCATCGGTTCGAGCAGCGGTTCGAGGGTGTGGGCGCCTTCGCCGCCGACGATGAGCAGGGTCGGGTTGAGGAGGTTGACGACGCCGGAGAGCGCAAGGCCGAGCGTCTGGCCAGCCGCCGCGAAGACCGCTTGAATGGCATCGTCGCCGTCGCGGGCGCGGGTGATCGCCTGGTCGAGGGTGATGGCGGTCTGGGTGGCTTGCTGGATGCGGCGGCGGAGGGCGGGTTCGCTAACGAAGGCTTCCAGGCATCCTCGTTTGCCGCAATCGCAGCGGGGGCCGTCGGGGTCGACGGTGGTGTGGCCGAATTCGCCGCCGGAGCCGCGACCGCCGCGGTAGACCTGGCCGGCGACGATCATGCCGAGGCCGACGCCACGGCCCAGGGTAACGACGACGACATCCTGGACGCCGGAGCCGGCGCCGAACCACTGCTCGGCGACGGTTAGCGTGTTGACATCGTTCTCGACGACGACCGGCAGGCCCAGGCGTGATTCAAGCATCCGGCGCAGGGGAACATCGCGCCAGCCGAGGAAGGGCGAAAAGCGGCAGATGCCGGCGCGGCGATCGATCGCGCCGGCGAGGCCGAGGCCGAGCCCGAAGATACGGCCGTCCGGGTGGGCAGCGCGGAGATCGGCGACGAGGCCAGCGAGGGCGGCGACTACCGAATCGGGGTCGCGGTCGGGGCCGAGGGGGATCTGGCGTTGGGCGACGATCTCGGCGCCGAGGTCGGTGAGAGCGGCGACGATGTGGGACTCAGTCAGCTTGGCCCCGAGGACGAGGCCGGCCTGGCGGTTGAGCGCGAGCAAGATCGGGCGACGGCCGCCGGTGGAGACACCTGCTTCGCGCTCGTAGATCAGATCCTGCGCGATCAAGTCGGCCGTGATGCCGGAGATGGTGGCAAGGGAGAGACGAGAGGCCTCGGCTATGGCGGTGCGCGAGATGGGTCCGCGGTCGTGGATGACGCCTAGAACCACCGCCTGATTGATCTGGCGGATGAGCTGGCGGTTGGCGGAGCGGAGCCGGAGCGCCATGGACAGTCCTCATCGAGAGCCATGCGGACACCGAAGTCGCTTGAGTGAGCACCCCGGCTCCTCAGGCGGAGAAACTTTATTCACTGAATGAAGAAATCGTACGAGGGGATCGGGCGGTCTGTCAATGGCATGCGACAGAGGCAATAGAAGTGGCTGGCACACCGTGGTTTGACCGCGCCGAGGAGACGATCCACAATCAGGTCGGATGTGACCACGGATTCGGTCCCGTGGCAGGGAGGAGTGCGGTCATGGTTGCCATTGCCCACGTAACCCATGTGAGCGAAACCGGGCAGATCACGATCCCGGAAGAGGTGCGGAACGAGTTGCACCTGGAACCCGGACAACCGCTCGAAGTCGTCGTGCACGAAGGCGGCGTCCTGATCCGGCCGATCGACATCGACCGGAGCAGGCGTGGTTCTGGACGCCGGAGTGGCAGGCGAAGGAACGGGAGGCCGACGGGATACGCGGAGGGCGGTACACGAGGTTCACGATTCGACCGAGGAATTCCTCGACTCATTGCCTGACGAGAAGAGCGGAGTCGTGCCGACCCAATCGTGAAGAAGGCGTCCTCAACGACTCTGGGCGGACTTCGCCCGTCGCAACGTGCCGATAGTTCATAGCTCTGCCGATGCCTTGGAAGTTTGTCGAGGATCTTCGCCGTGGACAGTTCCGGGCGGGCCTTCGCGTAAAGCGCGTGCGAGGGTACGCCGGCGTCTGGGAGATGACGTAGGCCGATGACGGCAGGGCCACATTCACCTATGGACGATCCGATCCAAGACGGAGAGCCGCACATCATCTGGCGACGGATCGGACGCACACGACATTTTCGACAACCCGTAGCGACTGAGGAGGGTCCACATGTGCCACGAGACGTGTCCGGCGCCGGTGTCAGGTGGAGCGGGGATCGACGAGGCGTGGGTCGAGACGCCAGGCGCTGGGCGGACGATTCCGGGGTTCTTCGCGAAACCTGAGGCCGAGGCAAAGGGGGCGGTGGTGATCGCCCACGACATCCACGGCGCAAATCCGTTCTACCAGGATCTGGCGCGGCGGCTGGCCGGTGCGGGGTATGCGGCGCTCTTGCCAGATCTCTACGCGCGGCAGGGACCGGCGCCTGATACCAGTCGGGAGACGTCTCGGGCACGGGGTGGCAAGCTGGTCCAGAGCGAGGCTGTGGAGGATTTGGCCGGCGCCTTCGGCTGGCTGCGGGAGCAGCCGGGACTGGGCACGGGCGTCGGAGTGGTCGGGTTCTGCATGGGCGGGACGCTGGCTATGCTGGTGGCGGCCGAGGAATCGGGCCCTGATGCGTCCGTGTCCTTCTACGGATTCCCTGGCAACGAGCCGACTGAGCTGCGCCCGCGAGTGCCGCTCGCGGAGGCGAGTTCGCTCCGGGTGCCATTCCTCGGGATTTGGGGCGATCAAGACGCCGGAGTGGGGATGGACAAGGTCGAGGCCTACCGGGCTGCCCTGGCCGAGGCGGACCGTCAGTTCGAGTTCGTGGTCTACCCTGGTCCGGGCCACGCGTTCTTAACGTTTGATCCCGATGCCGACTGGTACGCAGAAGCGCAAGATGCCTGGACGCGGACGCTGGCGTTCTTCGAGGCGGAGCTGGCCGGGTGACGGAGGAGCAGTCGCCGGCCTGGCGGGCGCGTGAGGCGGCCGGTTTGGCTCGGTTCATCCACCGGGCGGGCGGGTTGAAGGCGACGCCGCGGACCGGCTGGCTGGATCGGGGGATCCCGGAGATCGAGACGGAGTCGGTCGCGGATCACACTTTTCGGACGGCTTTGCTGGCCTGGCTGGTGGCGACGGATGACCCGGAGCTGGATGCGAACCGGGTGCTGGCGATGGCGCTGTTGCACGACCTCGCCGAAGCCGTGACCGGCGATCTGCCCCCGTACGATCCGGAAGAGATGCCCGCTGAAGATGATCCTGAGGCGCTGAAGGCGTTTCTGGACCGGCGTCACGTACGGTCCGAAGAGCGCAAGTTGGCCAAGCAGGCGGCCGAACATGAGGCGATGATCGATCTGGTCGCGGATCTGCCGCCCGCGACCGCCGCGCGATTGGCGGAGTTGTGGGCGGAGCTGGAGGCGGGAGAGAGCGCCGAGGCGCGCTTCGTCAAGCAGGCGGACAAGGTCGAGACCTATCTGCAATCGCGCGAGTACGCGGCGGCGGAGCCGGACCGATCGGTGGCATCGTTCGCGGCGGAGGTAGCGTCGGTGATTACGGCGCCGGGATTGGTTGAGCTGCGCGATGCCATTTCGGAACTGGATGTGAAGGGGGCAGGGCACGGAGAGTCCGCCTAGAGCCTGTTCTGGACTTGGGAGAGGCGCCAAACTCGGAAAATGAGCGCGCCCCGCAGGCTCTGTCCGAGCGACGTAGCCGACGAGGTGCGGGTCTTCGTCGCCCGCTACCTTGTAGCGACAACACTCCTCGGCGCACGTCCATCACAGGCTCTAGCGCTGGGCCGGCAACATCCGCACCAATTTGAGGCAGGCCTGTCGCGCGACGACGGTCCCGGAGGCGATCTCCGGGACCGTCGATCATTTCTGGAATGAGTCAGATCGCGCACGTCGGGACCTGATTCCATTGCACGCCCGGCCACGGCGGGCGATCATTGCTGTCCAACGGACGGGACGGAACGCATCGATCGGACCGCGGCGTGGAGCACCGTTCGCCGGACGCACTTGACGCGCCCGATGGCCTGTCCGCCCGCGAAGCGGCCGCGGCCCTCGGGGTCAGCGAGCGGACGATCCGCCGAGCGATCGCCCGCGGGGAACTTGCTGCCGTCAAACGCGGCACGTCGTTCCGCATCGCCGCGGCGGAGCTGGAGCGCTACACCGCGCACCATGGGCGGCCAGGGGTGCCGCGTTCGCCGGCCGGGCCCGTTCGATCTCTCCCCGGCGAACCGCGTCTGGTGGCCTTGCCGGTCGCCGCGCCCGAACTCGCCCCGCTCCCCGAGCCGCTCTCGCCCTTCGTCGGTCGGCGCGAGGACATCGTCGCCGTGAGCGCGCTGCTGCGCGATCCCGCTGTCCGCCTCCTGACGCTGACCGGCCCCGGCGGCATCGGCAAGACCCGCCTGGCGCTGGAAGCGGTCACGGCCGCGCGCGACGCTTTTCCTGATGGGGTGGCGTTCGTCGGACTCGCCGACATCTCCCGTCCCGAACTGGTCATCCCGACGATCGGCACGGCCCTGAGGTTGCGCGAGGGACGGAACGCGGAGATGCGGGAGCGGCTGCGCGCCTTCTTCCAGTCCAGGCGCCTGCTGCTGCTGCTCGACAACTTCGAACAGATCCTCGACGCGGCCCCGCTGGTCGCCGCGTTGGTGGGGAATGCCCACGACCTGACGGTGCTCGTCACCAGCCGCGCCCCGCTGCGCCTGACCGGCGAGCGGGAGTACCCGATGCCGCCGTTGTCGCTGAGATCCGACGCGGTGGCCCTCTTCGTCGAGCGGGCACGGGTGAACGATCCGGCGTTTGCGCTGGACGAGGCGACCGAATCGATCGTCGCCGAGATCTGCGCGCGGCTCGACGGCCTGCCGCTGGCGATCGAGCTGGCCGCGGCGCGCGCCCGGGTGCTGCCACCGCCGGCGCTGCTGGCCCGCCTGCGATCGCGGCTGCCCCTCCTGACCGACGGACCCAGGGACGCGCCCGCACGCCACCGGACCATGCGCGCGGCGATCGCCTGGAGCTACGACCTCCTCCCGCCACCGGCGCAGGCCGATGTTCGTCGCCTCGCCGTCTTTGCCGGGAGCTTCACCCTGGAGGCGGCCGAACGGGTGATGGGGAACGGGAATGGGAACGCCGTGGACACCGTCTCGGCGCTGCTCGACCAGAGCCTCCTTTCCCGGATGCTCGGGCCGGACGGCGCGCCCCGTTTCCGGATGCTCGAAACCGTTCACGAGTTCGCCCTGGATCAACTCGCGGCGAGCGGCGAGCTGGAGGAAGCAGGCCAGCGACATCGCCGGTACTTCCTCGATTGGGCGGAACGCGCCGTCGAGTCGTCCCGTGCCGATTCGGTGGACCCGGAAGCGATCTACGAGTCGATGGCGCAGGAACAACCTAACCTGCGCGCCGCGCTCGTCCACTGCGACCGGGAGGGCGCGGCCGCGGTCGCGGACCTCCTTCGGTTTGTCCTGGCGATGCAGGGGCTCTGGTTTGCCCATAGCAACTATCGAGAAGGGCGAGAGTGGTTGGAGCGCGCCGTGGCGGCGTCTGCCGGCGAGCAGACGCGGGATCGGGCCAGGACCGTGGTGGCGCTGGCGCGGTTGGCGGACTTCCAGGGTGATGCGGGCACGGCCGAGGCGCTCTTCGCCGAGGGTATCCCGCTCCTCCGCGAGCTGGGAGACCCCGTCGACACCGCCCGGGCCCTAGTCTGGCAGGGCACCCTGGCCACTCACCGCGGGGAGCAGGAACGGGCCGAACGGTTGCTCGGCGAGGCGCTGGCCCTGGCCGAGTCGGTCGGCGCACGGGAAGACGCCGGACGTGGTGGCCGCCGCCGCCATTGCCAACCTCGGGAACGCGGCGCGAGAGCGGGGCGATCTGGCGCTCGCGGAGGCGCGCCATCTGGAGGCGCTCCGTCGTTACCGCCGCGCCGGTCAAGGTATCGGGGTCACGATCTCGTTGCTCGACCTCGCCTTCGTCGCGCGCGACCAGGGCAACGACCCCCTCGCGGTCGAGCGGTGCCGCGACTGTCTGGCGCGGGTAGGCGAGCACGGCGACTTGCGGCTGGTGGCCGACGCCTTCGACGGCATCGCCAGCGCCGCGGCCGCCTGGGACCAACCCGAGCGGGCGGCCCGGCTCATGGGCGCCGCCGAAGCGCTGCGCGAGCGGGTGGGCATGCCCATCGTCTTGCCGGCCGACCAGGCGAGTCAGGAGCGGACGGTCGCGGTGCTCCGGGAGGCGATCGGCGACGACCGGCTGGCGGCCGCCTGGGCCGAGGGGCGAACGCTCTCGCGGGCGCGGGCCGAGGCCGAGGCGGCGCTGGTCGCACCGCCGGCCGGGCCGGCGCCGCCGCCGGCGCCCGCCGACCGCGACGAGTTGACGCCCCGCGAGCTGGAGGTCCTCCGCCTGCTGGTCGAGGGCCGGACCGACCGCGAGATCGCCGAGTCCCTCTTCCTCAGCCCGCGGACGGTCGGCTGGCACGTCGCCGCCATCCTCGCCAAGCTCGGGGTCGCCTCCCGGCGGCGGGCGGCGGCGCTGGCGATCGAGCGCGGCCTGGTCTGAGCGCCGCCAACCGGACACGCGAACCGGACACGCGACCGGACAGTGTCCGGTTTGCCCCCGGGAACCGGTAGGTTTCCCCGTAGGTTCTACGGGGGACATCCCCGGCTCCCGGCCCCATAGTGGTCTCACACTCGCCCAGGACGCCCGGCCGGCGCGCGACGCCGGCGGTGTGGGCGGGCGACGGCCGCGGGACCTACGGCACCCGCGGCGACGCGGCAGGAGGGACGACCCCGATGGACGGGCAACGATTCGACCGGATGGCACGGAGGCTGGCGGGCGGCGTCAGCCGGCGCGCGGTGCTGCGCGGGGCGGCGGCGGGGCTGGCGGCCGCCGCCGGCCTGCGAGCCGGGCGGGCCGGAGCGGGGCAGACTAAGAAGTCGCTCTGCCACGCCACCGGCGACCCGGCCCACCCCTGGGTGGTGATCGACGTCGCCGAGCCGGCCTGGGACTCACACGTTGCCCACGGCGACCACGCCTACGTCGACTGCTGCGCCGACGCCGAGTGCACGGCGCCCGCGACCTGCGGCGGCGACGGCGCCTGCGTCGAGAACACGTGCGACGTCGACGGGGCGATGGCGTGCGCGGGATCGGGCTTCGTCACCTGCGACCGGGGCGCATTGGTCTATCGTGATTGCGGGCCGGGGACGGTGTGCCGGCCGTTAGAGGGGACCATCGTCTGCGACTCGGCCACGGGACAGCCCCGAGGGCGGTTAGCGCACCGCCGCGGAACCGCCGCGCGTCCCGCCGCGCCGGCGAGCAGGAGCACGGCGACGGCCCCGGCGGCGATCTCCGGGGCCGTCGTCGCGTCTCGGGTCGGTCGTGGGTGACGGGCTAGTCCGGCCGGTGGCCTTCGCCCAGCAGCGATTTTGCGTTTTGTGCGAGATGAGGGGGTCGGGACCGACCGGGCGTCGGCCCCAGAAACGCCATATTGACGGTTTGGTCGGCGGCCAGCGCGACCGGGCTCGGGCTCGGCGGCGGCGGCGTCCTGACGGGCGACGACGGGCAGGACGAACTCGACGGCGGGCGACGACCGCCTCTTCGGCTGGGACAACGAGGACGCCGTCGAGTGCGGTCCCGGCAACGACTTCGTCGCCGGCCACGACAGCGCCGACGTCCTGGCCGGCGGAGCGGGCGACGACGAGGTTGTTGGCGGGCGGGTCGACGGCACGCTCACCAGCGACGACGGCAACGACCGTCTGGTCGACACCCCCGGCTTCCTCAGCCCGCGGACGGTCGGCTGGCACGTCACCGCCATCCTGGCTAAGCTCGGGGTCGCCTCCCGGCGGCGGGCGGCGGCGCTGGCGCGCGAGCGCGGCCTGGTCTGAGCGCCGCCAACCGGACACGCGACCCGGACACCTGTCCGGTTTGCCGGCCGGTCTGCCCCGGGAACCGGTAGGTTTCCCCGTAGGTTCTACGGGGGACATCCCCGGCTCCCGGCCCCATCATGGCCTCCCATGCTCGCCCAGGACGCCCGGCCGGCGCGCGACGCCGGCGGGCGGGCGGGCGCCGGCCGCGGGACCCGCCGTGAACAATCCAGGCGAGTCGGCGTGGTCCCGCAGGCGCGGCCGGCGGTCGAGCACCGCACCCGCCCGCTCGGCGTCCGAGCGTGGGGGTGATCCCAGCGGCGCGCCGAATGGGACCACAGCAGAGCGAAGGGAGCCACGGGTGGATTCTCGAAGTTTCGACGCGCTCACCAAGTCGCTTGCGACGGCCAAGACCCGCCGCGGCCTCCTCGGCAGTCTCGCCGCCCTCGGGGCGGGCCTGCTCGGCGTTCGCGCTACGGGGGCCCAGGTCACCCAGGCCCAGTGCGGCAACGTCGTCTGCCGGACCAACCCCACGGTGTGTAATCCGGGCTGCGTCTGCTGCGTCTGGCCCAACGGCAACAGCCGCTGCACGCCGCCGGGCGGCTGCACCGGCGCCGTCACGTCCCCGACCACGACCACGGCCGCCCCGACGACCACCACCGCGGCGCCGACGACGACCACGGCGGCGCCGACCACGACCGCCGCGCCGACCACGACCGCCGCGCCGACCACGACCGCCGCGCCGCCGCCGACGACGACCACGGCGGCGCCGACCACGACCGCCGCGCCGCCGACGACCGCCGCGCCGACCACGACGACCGCGCCGACCACGACGACGGCAGCCCCCACCACCACCAGCACGACCACGGCGCAGCCCGGTGGCCTCTGCGGGGAGGGATCGGCCTGCCCCGCCGGCCAGACGTGCTGCGGCGACGTGTGCAAGCAGGACGAAGGCGCCGCCTGCGACGTCAACGCCGAGTGCTGCTCGGGGGTCTGCGTCGCCGCGACCTGCCGGGCGACCTGCGATTCCTCGGACTGCCTCTCGCCGAAGCGGTGCACGGGGCAGGGCTGCTGCACGCCGTCGGTGGAGTACTTCCGGGCGGTGGGCTTCCCGAACCCCGAAGCCTTCGCCAGCTGCGACGCGGGCGAGGCGTGCTGCGGCGATGCGGTCTGCTGCACCGACCAGCAGGGGCGGCGGTACTGCACGGTGGCCGGCGCCGACGAGGACAACTGCGGCGCCTGCGTCGTCGCGTGCGGGGCCGGCCTGGCCTGCTGCGGCGGGCAACGGTGCGCGCTGGCCGCGGGCGCCGCCTGCGCCGGCGACGCCGACTGCTGCTCGGAGGTCTGCTGCGGCGGGCGGTGCGGGCAGGCCGAGGGCGGCGCCTGCGCCTTCAACGCCGACTGCTGCGAGGGGGTCTGCGTCGCCGAGACCTGCCGGGCGACCTGCGTCGCCGAGGGCGGCTTCTGCGACTGGCCGGAGTACGCGAAGCAGATCCCCGACCCGAGGCGGTGGGATGCCGCGAACGACTGCTGCGGCGACCTGGTCTGCGGCGCCGATTTCTGTCCGGGGTGCTCATCGCCGCCCACCTGCCGCCCGAACCGGCCGCCGGTCGCCGTCGACATCGACGTCAGGCACCCGTGGAAGCACACCTGCATCCCGTTCGTGCCGTTCGGGTACGACCCCGACCACCACTACATCTCGTTCAGGATCAAGACGTTCCCGCAGCACGGCTTCCTCACCGAATTCATCTCTTCTACCGGGACCACGGTCGCGAAAATGCCGGTCGGGGCCGAGGTGCGCGCGGAGCTCCAAGACGAGCCGTCCTACCACTGCCAGCTCATGGAAGATGCCGGACTCCGGACCGCGGAGGAGTGCGAAAGGGACTGCATCAGCGGCACCAACCGGCCCGCCGAACACGTCCCGGCCGAGGACGAGGCCCGCTTCACCGTCTCCATGTTTATCTGCCCGGAGGGGTGGTACCGGCAGGGCCAGATCCCGTGCTACGTGACGTTCAGTCCCTCGTTCACCGGGACCGATTTCTTCACCTACGTGGCGGTCGACGAGCACGGCCTGGAGTCGGCGCCGGGGCATGTCACGATCAGCGTCTTCGAGGTCTGAGCGGCCGGTGGCGACGGGGGCGACCGATCGCGCCGCGCCCAGACCCTCGCCGGCGGCCGATCGCGCCGCGGGGCGCACGGGGCGCGACAACAGTACACCAGGGAGGTCAAGGGCTCGATCGAACCCTTGACCTCCTGAGCCGACCGGATGGAATCGTTACTCGGGGGTAGGGGTGCTCGAGCACCCCCTACCGTGTTGCCAGTCAACGTGAGGCGCTGCGGCCCACGCTCCACGAGGCCGTGATCTGCTGGTAGCATCGCTTGGATTGTCGCCCGCTTGGACGCGTCGGCCTCTGGCTCCTAACCGGCCCCTTCGCCTCGGCGAAGGGCGCGCATCGCCCGCTTCGACGCCTTCGCCGAGCGGGCGATCCCCGCGGAGGACGACCCCGACGGGGTTGTGCCACGCTGCCTGGACGAGTTCGGCGCGGCAGAGACGCTGACCCTGCTGGCGGCCGTGGCGTCAGACGCCACGCTCCGGCGGGCCGCGGCCCACGCGCTCGGCGAGGTCTGGTGGGTGCAGGAGCGGTGGACGCCCGAGGCGACGGTGGCCGCCCTCCGGGCGGCCGGGATCGACCTCGCTCGCTTCGACCCGGCGGACCCCGCGGCGCTGGAGCGGGCGTTGGCGGTCCTCGATGGTCGGTGACCGGGCTCCACGTCCACCCAGCCCGGCGACGGTCGCCGAGAACGCCCTCGGGGATGCCCTGGCCGACCGTCGATCCGATCGGGTTGCGGTGGTGACTGTACCACCAACCGCTGCAACGGCGGCATCTGCGCGCAGAGAGGGCTGGACGGTCCGTGCGAGTACCAAAGTGACTGTTCCGTCGGGTTGTGCTACCACGTGAGCTCGGGTGGGTTCTGCACCCTGACGGTGCCGGCCGGCAGTCCCTGCTACGTCGACAGTGACTGCACGACCCGGGCCTGCCGTGACCACGTCTGCCAACAGTCGGAGGCGGGCGAACCGTGCGAGCGCATGAGCGACTGCGTGTTCAACACGTTCTGCCCCTCATTGGGCGGCATATGTCAAACAGGCTTCCCTGGATGAGCCCGTCTTCGGTGCGCGGCGGGCCCGCCCCGGGCAGATCCATCGTCTTGCGGGTCGGGGCCATGCCGAGCCACTCGCCGCCCAGGAATACTCGTACATGTATGGCGAGGCCATCGTCGCCAAGCAGCAATTGGAGGAAGCCGGGTTCGTCGTCGACTTGCAAGTTAGCGACTGGGCCACCGTCCTCGAGCGCCGCGAAATTCCGGAAGAGTGGGATGTCTTCGGAACGGGCCACGGCTTCGTCCCCGATCCCAGCCAGGTCTCGTACGTCGGCCAGATGAATCAATATCCAGGGTGGTGGAGCGACGAAAGTTCGCTCGCGCTCGCGGCGGACCTGCTCGCAGAATCCGACTTCGATACCCGGTTCGCAACCTGGGAGCAGATCCAGGCGAACGCCTACACCCAGATTCCCGCGGTCAAGATCGGCGATTCGTCGGTCTGCTCGTTCCGATCGGACAAGGTGATGGGCTGGTCGCCACAGTTCGAGCGCGGCGTGCCGTACTGGAACCTGTGGCTGTCTGAGTAGGGGGTTGTGTTGAGTTCATGCCGCGGTGTCCTTGCTCGCGATGTCAGGAAGGTCTGGTGGGCGGTTCTCCCGCACCCCGTTACTCGCCCGCTTCAGGCACGCGGCAATCGGCACAGAGGTATTTCAGCCCGTCCGCAAGCGGGGCGTCACACAACGCCCAGCGGATTCCCCGGTCGTCGGGGTCGGCGTCCCAGAATTCCGCAACATCCGCAACATCGGCCCCGTCGGCCCCGTTCGGGGCGTTGTCCGCTGGTCGTGTGGCGCTTGTTGCGGATGTTGCGCGTTCCTGGGGAGGCGAAGGGAGATAGCTCGACTATGCGTCCCAGAGGTCTTCTCGTGCGTATCCCTTCGGTGTTGCCGAGCCGATACGGACGGTCTTCGACTTCACCCCATACTCGCTGAGGCGTCGGGCAAGCCCGCGAGCGTGAGCGGTTCGCCCCCGATGGGGGCGCTCAGGGCGCGGACGGGCATCCGGCGCCGGCGCGCGCGGCCTGGCTGGTCTGCGCGCCGCCAACCGGACACGCGAACCGGACAGGTGTCCGGTTTGCCGGTTTGCCCCGGGAACCGGTAGGTTTCCCCGTAGGTTCTACGGGGGACATCCCCGGCTCCCGGTCCCATCATGGTCTCACACTCGCCCAGGACGCCCGGCCGGCGCGCGCCGCCGGCGGGGTGGGCGGGCGCCGGCCGCGGGACCCGCCGTGAACAATCCAGGCGAGTCGGCGTGGTCCCGCAGGCGCGGCCGGCGGTCGAGCACCGCACCCGCCCGCTCGGCGTCCGAGCGTGGGGTGATCCCAGCGGCGCGCCGAATGTGCCAACAGCAGAGCGAAGGGAGCCACGGGTGGAATCTCGACGTTTCGACGCGCTCACCAAGTCGCTTGCGACGGCCAAGACCCGCCGCGGCCTCCTCGGGTCGCTCGCCGCCCTGGGGGCCGGCCTGCTCGGCGCCCGGGCGACCGACGCCCAGGTGACCCAGGCCCAGTGCGGCAACGTCCTCTGCGCCAGCAACCCGGGGATCTGCAAGCCGGGCTGCGTCTGCTGCGTCTACTCCAACGGGTCGGCCAGGTCACCAACTCCCGCTGCCGCTCGGCCGGCGAGTGTGGCACCATCGCCACGGTCGCCTGTCCGCCCGGCCAGGTGGTCGGCCCGTCCGGCGGCTGCGTCGCCCACCACGACGGCCGCCCCGACGACTACCACGGCGGCGCCCACGACGACCACGGTCGCGCCGACCACCACCGCGGCGCCGACGACCACGACCGCCGCCCCGACGACCACGACGACAACGACGCCGGCGCCGACGACGACGACCACGGCGGCGCCGACCACCACCACGACCACCACGACCGCGCCGCCGACGACGTGCCTTCCAGACGGCGCCCTTTGCGATTGCAGGCATCCTGAGGATTGCTGTTGCGGAATCTGCCGCGACTTCCCAAAGGCGGGGTCTCTCTTCCACTACTGCTGCGGGTGCGATCCGGGAGGCGCCCCCTGCACCGACGGGCGTAACTGCTGCAGCCAGACCTGCATCGGCCTTCAAAACGGCGTCGAACTCAACCAGTGCGCCTCCACCGGCACAGAACACATTTGCCCGGATTGAATCATCAGCGGATTTGGCAGGGACGGCGGGCTCAGAAGCGGTCCTCTCGGGCCTGCCTCTCCCCACCACCTCCGCCGAAACGGGCCTCCGGGCGGCGGTCGCGCACCCCGAGAGGGCTTCGTGAATAGTCCGGGTTTGTTGAGGAGGGCCGCCCCGGGCGCGGACGGCGGGATCGGCGAGGCGGGCGGCGTCGCCCGTGACGGACCGCGCCTCGGGGGATCGAGCCGCCAGCCGGTTCGGCTGGGTGATGGCCGCGGGACCTGCGACGACCGCGACGACGTGGAGGAGGGACGACCCCGATGGACGGTCCGCGCTTCGACCGACTGGCGCGTTCCTTCGCCGGCGCCGGCAGCCGGCGCCGCTTCCTGGGCGGCCTGCTCGGCCTCGGCGCCGGGCTGGCCGGGAGCTCGGCGGCGGGGGCGGCCTGCCCCAACCGGCTTCACAGGAGAGGAGGGCACCGATGAATCCTCGACGTTTCGACTCCCTGACCCGGTCGCTCGCAACCCCCAAGACCCGCCGCGGCCTCCTCGGCTCGCTCGCTGCCGTGGCGGCCGGCCTGCTCGGCGCCCGCGCGACCGACGCCCAGGTCACCCAGGCCCAGTGCGGCAACGTCGTCTGCGCGCAACAACCCGGGCAAGTTGCAACCCCGGGTGCGTCTGCTGCGTCTACCCCAACGGCAACTCCCGCTGCCGGCCGCCCCAGGACTGCACCGCCCCGGGCACCGTCGCGACGCCGACCACGACCCCGGCGCCGACGACCACGACCACGACCACGGCCGCCCCGACGACCACCACGGCGGCGCCCCACGACGACCACGGTCGCGCCGACCACGACCACGGTCGCGCCGACCACGACCACGGTCGCGCCGACCACGACCACGGTCGCGCCGCCACGACGCCGGCGCCGACCGACCACCACCACCGCGGCGCCGACGACCACGACGACCACGACGCCGGCGCCGCCGACGACCACGGCGGCGCCGACCACCACCACGACCACCACCGCGGCGCCGACCACCACCACCACGACCTCGACGAGCCGACGACGCAGTCGACGACGACCGCGACCGCCCGTCGTGGTCACCGGGAGCCTGGACGCGTCCGACCCCACATTTACCGGGTGCTTCCCGGGAGATCGCTACGACGCGTACACCTTCCAACACGCCGGCGAGCCCGCTGTCGCTGGCGGCGCGGGGCGCCTCCAGCGGCGGCGGGACGCGTCCCCGATCCGGTCATCCTCCTCTTCGCCGGCGTCTTCGTGCCGGCCGACGGGTGCGGAGCCGTTGCCGACAACGCGACGGCGGGTGCGGGTTCGACGCCTACCTGGCGACCACCTGGAGGCGGGGACCTACACCGCCGCGGTCTACGAGTTCGAAAACACGTCCCGGCACCTACACCTTCGAGCGGAACACCTTCACCGGCGGCGGCTGCTCCCCGCCGACCACCACGACCACGACCCCGGCGCCGACCACCTCGACCACGACGACCACCGCTGCGCCGACATGCCCCACGTGCGCCCCGTCCCAGGACGCCTGCCTGGCCAATGGCAGCTGCGCCCAGACCTGCTTCCTTAGTGACTGCCCCGGTGGGTGCAGTTGCAGCAACCTCTCGGTCGAGGGGCCCAGGCACTGCGTCCCGTCCGGCGGCTCGTGCGCCGACATCCCGCTGGTGTGCGCCAGCACCGCCGAGTGCCCCCAAGGCCAGCACTGTCAGTTCACGGGGTGCGGCAGCAACCGCTGCGTGCCCCTCTGCCGCACGGCGTAGCGGTCGCGCGCCGCGCGGACCGGGGCGGCCGGGCCGGGGACTCGTCCCCGGCCCGGCGGCTGGAGCATCGGCCACCGGCTGCGCCGTGTGCTCGGCCCCGACCGTCTAGGCCGGTCCATCCGGCCGTTCGCTCGAAGGTCACCGGGAAGCCGAGGGGGTCGCCGTCCTTGCCGGTCCGCCCGTGGTCGGCGCGTCGATGCCGGTGTACTTGGCCCGGCGCTCCATGATGCGCGGGGCGCGGTCGATGGCGCCGAGGTGGCCGGCGCGAACCTGGCTGCTGATCGCGAAGGTCATGCTGTCCGGGCGGGCCAGTTCCAACTGGCGCAGTTCCGCCGCCGGTTCCCGGGTGAGTTTGCTCATGGCGGTGGTGAGGGCCTTGCGGGCGCCGGCCCGGCTGGCGTAGCCGAGCGTATCGGCGATCTGTTGCCAGGTCGCGCCGTTCTTGCGCAGCTCCAGCGGCGACTGCCGCTGCCGCTCGGCGACGGTGATGGCATTTACACCGCTCTTGGTTACTCCGGCGTCCCGGCGTTCGCGGCCGGAGAGGGGTTGCGTTGAGTTCATGCCGCAGTGTCCTTGCTCGCGAATCTGCGGACCGCTCGGCGCGACGCCGACGCTCGCACGTGTCGATGCGCCCGCGGAGCGGCTCCCCTTGGATGGATCCTCACCGCGCTACCCTGCTGGCCTGACGCCGCGCGAGGTGGAGATCGCGCGTCTCTTGCCGCATGGGCTCTCCACCCCCGGGGATCGGCGAGGCCCTCGTCCTCAGCCCGCGGACGGTGAGCTAGCACGTGACCGCCATCCTGGCCAAGCTCGGGGTCTCCTCCCGGCGGCGGGCTGGCGGCGGGGTTGCGGGCAGCCCGGGCCGGCGCCTGGCAGGCCAAAAAGCCGCTCCGCCACGCCACCGGCTCGGCGACCAGCCCCTGGGAAGTGATCAAGGTCGCCGAGCCGGCGTGGCAGACGCAATACGACCACGGCGACCACGACTTCGTCGACTGTTGCGCAGACGCCGACTGCCCGGCGGCCTCGTAGTGCACGGCGTCGGCACGTGTGTGGAGAAATAACGTTCACCGATTGTGCGGACGGGCCGCGCCCTGCCTGCCAGGCCCGCGGCGCCCTCTCTGCTGTTTTTTGTGGCCGGCCGGTCTGCTCGGGCCTGTTGTGGACCTGGCGCGGAGTCGGTGAGCAGACGATGGAGCATCGGGCAGTGGAGGCGGGCCCGCCCCCGTGTTTTTCGGCATCGGGACCCCAACGGCGAATGCCGCGCGAGTCGGCGCTCGTTGGGATGTCGCGACAATCAGGACGCGCCAATTAGTCTTCTGGGAATTCGAAGGTGAGCAGGGACAGGTCACCTGAGGCGAGTTCGCCGTTCAGGGTGTAGGAGAAATCGTCGGAGGAGGGGTCGGAGGCGGTTGGAATTGTTCGAACTCTTGGTGGGCCCGACCGAGAAACTCGGTCGGGCCAATTCTTTCGGGTTGCAGGTAAATTTCTATTGCTACGCTGCCGGGAACTCAAAAACGAGGAGGGTAATGTCGCCGGCGGTGAGTTCGCCGCTGAGCGCGAAAGAGAAGTCGTCGGTGGAAGGTTCGGTGGCGGTAGGAGTGGCGGGGGCGTCGGCGCCGACCGTCAATTCCAGCGAGTCGCCGTCGGGGCCGGGGGATCCGGCGACGGTGGCCTTGAGGACGAAGAGGAATTCGCCCAGGTTTTCCCCATCCTGGGTGACCGCGATCAGACCGTGCAGCTCGCGGGTATCGTCCGGCTCGCCGTCGACCTGGCCGTAGAAGCTGATCTCGGTCGCGGTCATGCTCAGGTTCTGGTCTGGATCGAGGATCTGGAGGGAGCCGAACTGGGAGATGGCGCCATCCTCAAGCGTGAATCGCGAACCGGAGAGAACGAAGTGGACCGAGGCGTCTGGACCCTCGATGAGCCCGCCGCCGGCAATGCCGCCGCCGCTGCTGATCGCACCCTGACGAAGGGCGCGAGCGGATCCAGTTGCCACGCCGACCCCGGCGAGGGCGACGGCACCGGCGGTGACAGCGTTTCTGCGGCTCAGGCGCATCGGGAAAAGCGTATCCATGGTGATCCTTTCAGAGATGAATCGCCGCGACAGTCATGATCGCCGGCCGCGGCGAGGAGCGTTCGGTCGGATCGACCTCCTAGCGTGCCAGATTGTACGAGTCAAGTGTCGCGTTTCCGTGAACGGCGTGCATCGCGGAATGTGCCTAAATGAAGGGTGGATATCCGCCTGGCGCGGGGTCGGCAGGTTTGCCGATGCACACCGGTGCCCGATGCCTCGGGTTGGATATTGGATGAAGCTGGCCCCGCTCTTGCGCGGAGCGTCCCGCGACAGCCGTCCCAACCGGCCCCATCGCCTGATCCTCGATGCCATCCTGTGGCGTCTGACGACGGGGCCTCCTGTGCGACGTGCCCGAACGTTTCGAGTCGTGGGAGACGTTGTACTCCCGCTTTCGCCGCTGTCAGCACGCCGGGATCTGTGATCGGGTGTTGGCGCGCTCAGGCGAGGCCGACGTCAGTGGGTTTGGACTTGTCTCACTTCGTCGATGTCACGATTGTGCGAGCCCACCCCGATGCGCCAAGGCGAAAAAGGGGCTCATTCCGACACCAACCAGGCCCTAGGTTGTTGCAAAGGCGTTTTCTCGACCAAGATCCACCTGCGCACCGACCGCACCGAGAAGCCGATCACCTGTTCTGACCCGAGCAGCGTCAGGAGCGACCTGTCAAGCTCATGGAGCGAGAGCGTGCCCGCGATGTACCCGCATCCGCCCGCGCGATGCCGCGACAAGTCACACGAGCAAGAAATCCGCGCACCGCGCCGCGCAAATCGCAGACCCCGCCAAAACGAAGAAAAAAAAGAAAAGAAGAAAAAAAGGAGGAGGAACTAGTGGTCCGAAGGGACGGAATCGAGCAGACCCTGGGCGGAGGCCCAGACCGAGAGTTCGGTCCGATTGTTGACGGTCGCCTTGGCGAACATGTTGCGCAGGTGGGCGTTGACGGTGCGTGGGCTGATGTACAGGGCATCGCTGATCTGGCGGTCGGAGTAGCCACGACCGACAAGGCGGAGGACATCCATTTCGCGCTCGGTCAGGCCTGCCGGGAAAAGGGGCCGGGTGGTTGAGGCGTCGAGGTCAGCCTGGACCTGCTCGGTGCGGGACGCCAACGCGGCCAGGCCGAGTTCGGTGAAGGCCGCCTGGGCAGCGGTGAGGAGTTCGGTCGCGCGCAGACCGTCGCCCTTGTGCCGGATCTGGGCCAGGGCCTCGTCGTGGTCGACGATCGCCCGGAGGGGGCGCTGTCCGGAGACATCGAGGGTCTCGCGCGCGCTACTGAAGTTGGACATGGCGGCGGCGAGGTCGCCGCGCAGGGCGGCCATGCGGGCGCGGGTGAGGTCGAGCGAGGTCTGGGGGTAATCGCCGATGTCGCTGGCCTGGACGGTACGGACGAAGGCGTCGATCGTCTGAGCATGCTCGTCCAGGCCAAATTCCCAGACAGCCGCTCCGAGAAAGGCGACGACGCCGTTCTGGTTCTGGTTTGGGAGCTGGGGCAGGATCCGTTTGACCAGATCGATCGCCTCGCCGATGTACGACCGATCCGCCGTAGAGACCAGTTTCTTCGCGGCCAGAGCGCGAGTGTATGCGGCGATGGCGGCGTAGAGCGGTCCGCCGAGCTGGCTGAAGTCGGGGCCATTGGCATTTGGGCTGGTGATAAACCGGTTCCAGGCCGCGCTGAAGGCCGCCCAATCGCCATCGAGGTACCAGGCGAAACTGGTGGCCATCTCGGTGGCGAGGAGATCAGACTCGCGATATGGTCCGAGCCGGGAGAGGAGATCGATAGCGGTCTGCTCGGCGGTTCTGGCTCGCTCGATCTCGCCCAGGGTGAGATAGATGAAGGTGAGCTGGGTGAGGGCGTTGGCCCGCCACGAGATCGCCCCGTAACGCTCGCTCAGGGCACCGAGGTCCTCCCAGACGGAGGCGGCCTGGCGGAAGGCGCCGTGACGGTACTGCAGGTCGTTGGCGGCGACGGTCAGGGCGCGCATCTTGGCGCCGGGTTTGGACCACGTCTGGGCGAGGGTGAGGAGAGCGTCGGTTTCGGCCCGCGTGCGCGGGTCGAAGGATTCCAGGGTGCGGGCGTGGTCCTCTTCGCCGCCGATTTCGCGGGCAATCCGGACGGCCTCGGGGTCGAAGCCGCGCCAGATGCCGGCTTTGAAGCGGGTCCCGGTGACGGGTTCGATCGGGTCGAGGATGAGGTGGAGCCTGGCCCAGGTCAGATCCTTGGCGGGGGCGCTGAGCTCGATGCCGCGCTTGACCAGGGGCAGCCAGACGGCGGAGTCGGCGTTGTTGCTCTTGAGGGCGAAGCTGACCGATTCGAGGAAGGCGGCGACCGTCTCCGGTGGGCTGCCGGCCGACGCGTGGGCGTCGAGGGCTTCGGCGATGGTCTGGGAGGCTTCGACGAGGAGGAGGGCATCGGCCTCGGCGATGGCGCGGCGGGAGAGGACATCGGCCCGGATGGCGGCATCGGCGCCGGTGGCCAGGTCGGTGCCCAGGCGCAGGGCGGCGACCGCCTCAGCCCGGGCAAACGAGGCGCGGGCCTGTTCGGCGGCGATGATGGCGTACTGAATGCCATTCTCGGCACCGGGGAGGGCGGCGGAGGCGTGGTACTGGGCGGCGAGCTCGGCGGCATGGTCCCGGGCGCGGGCGCCGTGGACGCGTTCCAGCGCTTCGGCGACCTGGCGGTGGAGTCGAGCACGGCGGGCGCGGGAGCGACCTTCGTACAGGGCGTGGCGGATGATGGCGTGGGTGAAGTCGTAGCGCTCGTCGCGGCCTTGGACGGGGCGGATAAGTCCGGCGGCCAAAGCTTCATCCAGGGCATCGAGCAGGTCTGGCTCGGGCAGCTCGCTGAGTGAATGCAAGACTTCGACCTGGGCGCCGGCGGAGAAGACCGACGCCAGGCCAAGGACCGTCTGGGCATTGTCTGAGAGGCGTGAGAGGCGGCGGGCGACGACCTGGCGGACGCCTTCGGGGACGCCAAGCTCGCGGAATGAGAGGTCGGCGGTCCAGGCGTCGTCGCGGGCCGTCAGTCGGTCCTCGTCGAGGAGATGGCGCATGACCTCAGCTGCGTAGAACGGATTGCCGCCGGTCTCGCCGTGGACCGCGGCGCTCAGGGCGGCGCTGACCGGGCGGTCGGCCAGATCGGTGAGGATGGAGGCGACATCTTCGCGCTCCAGCCCGCCGATCGGCAGGCGGACGAAGGTCGGCTCGCGGTGGAGGGCGGCAAGGAGGGCGGTGAGCTGGGTGGAGTGGGCTTCCCGGTCGAGCGGGGCGTCGCGCAAAGTGGCGAGCACGACGATCCCGGCGCGGGGGAGGGCGCGGGCCAGGTGGCGGATCAGGAGGAGGGAAGCCGGGTCGGCCCACTGCAGGTCGTCGAAGACGACCAGGACCGGCCGGTCGGTGGCGGCGTCGATAAGGGCACTTGTGACGGCTTCATGGAGACGGTATCGCTCCTCGTCCGGGGCGAGTTCCGGGGTGGCCGGTCGGTCGTCACCCTCACTAAGGACGGGGAGGAGGCCGGCGAGCGGCGCGCCGGCCGGCCCGAGGCGGTCGATCGCAGCGCGAACCTGGTCGGGCGAGAGGCCACGGTAGAGATCGCCGAGGGCGTCGATCCAGAGGCTGTACGGGGGAGACCATTCCGACTCGAAGGCACGGCCCCAGATGGTGATACCGCCGCTGGCGCGTACCTCGCCGGTCAATGCCCGGGCGATATGGGTCTTGCCGATGCCGGGCTCTCCGACGAGGAGGGCGACCGCCCCGGTGCCAGACCGGGCAGCGTCGATCCGGGCGCGGAGCACCGCCAGTTCGCGGGCACGCCCGGCAAGGGCCTGTCCCGCGGGACCGGTTTCAACCTGACTGCCAGGCGAAGTGGAGTGATTCGGCGACATGGATCGCTCGCCTGGAGACGAGGACAACTGAACCATCGGCTATCGGGTTCCTTCCGGGACGGAATTGTTGGACTGCGATTCGCCACGGCGGATCACCGCCCAATAGAGGCGAGAATGCCCTTTGGATCGCTCGTTATCGGAAGGTACGCTTGCGTCCTAGGTACGTCAAGCTTGCGGAGACGTGGATTTTAGCAATTTGGGTGTTGGAGTTAGAAGAGGGCTGTTACCGCACTCCTCGGCGAGCGGCGCGATTTCCTCGACGGTCATGCGGAGCATGAGGAGGTCGCCGCACAAACCGTTGCCAAAGGTCATGCGGCTGAGGCGGCCTTCATGCTGGAAGCCGAGGCGAACGGGGAAAGGGTCGCTTGAGGAAGCAGGGCCGGTTAGCCAACCTCGCGGAGGAGGTTTTCGATGTGCGTGACACGCCGCGGAGTTCCGCTAGGTCTTCGGCTGTTCGGCGCTGTTGGAGGACGAGTTCCTGGTGCGCCTGCGCTATTGCGCGCTGGGCTTCGGACGCATCGGACACGAGCGAGCGGTAGGCGGCGTCCTGATCAGTTCGTCTCCAGTGCTCGGCAGATTCAGTGGAAGTCGTCACACCTAGGAACATCCTGACAGGTATAAGAATTGTCAAGGAGGCTTCGTCTGCAACTGAGAATTGGGACCGGGGCGGGGCCATCCGCAACGGATGATCGTTTTAGGAGAAATGGATACGGAAGGGCTGACGCTTGCGCGGGGCGAGGTGGCTAGCATTGGAGTGGGATGGGATCGGCGATGGGTCACGAAGCCCGCCGGGTGGGGGACGGAGGGGTCGATCTACGGACCAAGGAGTTGAATGATGCGGGTGGACGCACATGCCGGGCATCGATCGACCAGACGACGGTTTGTCGGGACGGCGGCTGTTGTTGCCGCGGTCCCAGCGGTCGATAGCGGCATGATTGCTCGAGCGGCGTGGCAAGAAGGTACGCCGGCCGCGGCGACCGCCGAGGTGGGTATGCCCGACTGGCGGTTCGTGGTGGTGACCTATGAGGATCCGAACAGCCGCGAGATGCTCCAGCCTCAGGAGCCAGAGGCGGGCAAACGCTACATCGCGGCCGAGGTGGAAATTCGCAACGACTCGGACCGCCGGCTGGCCGTCTCTGCCGGGCAGATCCGGCTGCGGGATGCCGAGGCGATCGACTACACAAACAGCGGGTTAGTCGGCAGCGATCCACGTCTCTACGACGTGAACATGCTCCCTGGTGAACGGGTGCGCGGTTGGGTGTGGTACGGAGTTGCAGAGGACGTGCAGCCGGTCGAGCTGGTTTACGTGCCGACGGCGCCTCAACTGGGGGTGGACGTGACCTCGGTATCCTCGTCCGGGTAGGAGATGAACTCGAGCAGAGAGCCGTCTGGGTCGCGAAAGTAGACGCTGATGCCAATGCCGCGCGCACCTGGGCGCGGCACCGGGCCGAGTTCGACGACGACGCCGTGACGATTCAGGTGGGCGACGGCGTCGTCGATCGGGCCGGACCAGAGAAAGCAGAGGTCGCTGCCGCCGGGCGGAACGGGGGTGCGGGCCAGGGGCCAGCCGGGCGCGCCGGGGCCATGGACGTTCAGCTGGCTTTCACCGAACCGGTAGCGCCGGCCCTCTCCGGCGGGCACGATCTCCGCGCCGACGACATCGCGGTAGAAGGCGTTGGAGCGGTCCCAGTCTGTGACGGCGATTACGCAATGGTCGAGGGTGATGGGCGAGGTGGGTGGCATGGTGGGGTTCCTGCTTAGACGGCGTTCGGCATTCGGCGAGAGCCCCCTAACCCCCCGGCCCCCTTCCCCCCGCAGCGGCAAGGGGAAGGGGGAGAACGGGCGGCCGTTTCGGGAATCAGCGCCGCCTGACGCCCCTCTCCACCGCAGTGGGCTAGGGGAGAGAGGGGGTAGGGGGTGAGGTCCTCGCCGGACGCCGAACGCCGGCTACCGCTCGATGAGCATGCCGGCTTCATCGAAGCAGATCGGTTCGGGGTCGGAGAGGAGTTCGACCTTGCCGGTTGCGAGGAGTTCGGGCAGGAGCGGTTCGGAGGCCCAGAACTCTTCGACGTCCTTGGTGTTCTTGATCCGGGCGATCTTGGCGGTCTCGACCTCGGTCATGAAGGCGGAGCCAAGGGCGACGAAGATCGCCTGGCGGTCGTTCTCCAGGATCATAGGGATGTAAGCGCCGCTCGGGTACTTGGCGGTGACGGCGTTCATGTAGGTCTTGGTCAGGTCGACCTTCTCGAAAGCGCGACGGAGGACAACATCGCCCAGGCCGATGCCGGTGGCGTTGCCGTCCGTGTCGTCGGTCAAGTCGCGGATGACGATGCGCTGGACCCAGGGCTTGGGGGTGATCTCCATTTTGCGCAACTCACCAGAGATGTCGCGGTTGATCACGTTGGGGTCGGCGCCGTCGCCGCTGATGTCCTTGCCGATCTCATCGATAAGAAGGAGGTCGATTCGCTCGCCCAGGAGGCGGCCCATCCAGGAGCGGGCGGTGCGGAGGAGGTCCTGCTCTCGCTCCCAGATCCGGGCGGCGGGGATCGCCTCAATGATACCGAGCTTGCCGTGGCCGTTCTCGACCAGGGCGATGCCGAAGGGCATGTTGACGTGGGTGAGGGAGAACTGGGCGACAGAGGGGATGAGGTGATGGAAAGCTTCGAAGGAACGGGCGTGGAAGGTGTCAGCTCCCTTCTGCTTGCCGAGGCCAATGGCAATCATCTTCATCAGGCCGGATTCGATCGGGGCGTTGAAGTCGGTGTGGGGTTTGACCCGGCCGATCGGGATGACGGCATCGGCCTCCTGGTGGGCGATGCGGTCGAAGAAGACGGGGACGTTGTCCTCGACCTCGCCCAGGAGGACGGTCTCCATGCTGGACCGGATCGGGCAGCCCATCGTCTCCGGCGTGATGCCGTAGTGGGCGAGGACGTCGAGTTGGCCCTCGGCGGTGGCGCCGCCGTGGCTGCCCATGGCGGGGACGATGAACGGGGTGGCGCCTAAGGCGCGCACCTGCGTGACCGTGGCGGCGATCACCTCGGCGATGCGGTCGATGCCGCGGCTGCCGGCGGTCAGCGCGACCCGGGTACCGGGCTGGATGGTAGCCCGGATCTCCGGTCTGGCGAATTCGGCCGCGATGGCCGCGTGGACATCGGCGACGAGGGTCGATTCGAGTTGCTGGCGGACCCGGGCCCAGCGCGGAAGTTCCCCCCGGTCAAAGATTTCCAGGCCCATGGTTCCCTCCAAACGTGCGGCGCGGGTGATGATTGTCGACTATATCGCAGGGACCGAAGCGGTGGGGCTGACCGCGCCCACGACCACGGGCCATGCGGGTGTTGATTGTAGGAAGGCATGGTACTCGCGTGCCAGACGGGGGTATGAGGACGGTGGGCAATTTTAGCAAATCCCTGACATAATGTCGTGTGCAGTTCGCCAAGACAAAGATCTCAGGGCGGTACGGCGTGTGACCTGTGGGGGGTACTGCCTGAGCACCACCCATATGGGCTGGCTCTAAAAATCGCTGGTAGGTAGACGTTCTCATTGTCCCCCCTGTAGGCCGCCTATACCATCCTCATGTAAGGATGTTTGGCTACCTTTTGCCCTATTTGGCCGACCCAGAAGTCCTATGACTCGCAGTCATCGGGTCGGGTAGTCCGAAACGGGAGCCAGACGCCCATACGTCGTCCGTTCATCAGGGTGAAATGAGGCGAAGGCGTAATGGATCCTGCTCGGTACAGAGTCGTGATTATCGACGACCAGGCCTTGTACCGAGGTGGGCTGAAAACCATCCTCGAGCGCAACCCGCGATTGCAAGTGGTTGCGGAGCCGATGAACGGTCATGAGGCGCTGGCCGTCGCGATTTCGCAGCGACCCGACCTGGCGTTGGTGAACGTGGAGCTGCCCGGGCTGACCGGGCTGCACGTCGCCGCCGTCCTGCGCCGCCACCTCCCCGGTCTGGCGGTCGTCTTCCTCTCCCGCCAGGCCGAGGACGAACGCGTCTTCGATGCCCTGCGCCTCGGGGCCAGCGCCTTCCTCGGCCGGGCCGCCGGCCCCCAGGCCGTCGCCGACGCCGTCGAGGCGGTCTTGCGCGGCGAGAACCTGATGGACCGGGCCTTGTTGGCCAATCCCGCCTTGACCCGGCACGGGCTGGGCCAGGCGCTGGCCGGACCCGACCCGTGGGCGGACGGGGGCGAGCCGGCGGCCCAGTTCTCCTTGCGCGAGTTGCAGGTGCTGGACTGCGTGGTGATGGGCTACACCAATCGCGAGGTCGGGGAGGCGATGCGGATCGCCGAGCAGACCGTCAAGAACTACATGAACGCGATCCTGCGCAAGCTGCGGGCGGCCGATCGGGTGGCGGTGTTGCGCTATGCGGTGGTCCGTGGCTGGGTCAACGTCGGGCCACGGCCGACCTCGAGCATGGGCAGGATCGGCTCGGATCGCTCCCAGGTCGCCTGGCAATAGGGGTACGCACACAATTCACGGCAAACAGCACGGCCGTTCCTTTGCATAAGGATGCGGTCGCGGTCGTTTTCGGGTATCTTGCAAGAACCAAAAGTATCGAACGATGCGCACGCGAATCTTTTCCGGGAGATGGCGCGTTCTAAGCATCGAGTGTCCAAACGGATACCCGGATTAAGCCAAACGGTCACTATCCGGAACCCGGTTGGAGCATTAGGATCAAAGAATCCACAGTTTGCCGGTGCGGCGGCTGTACGGACGGGACGGTTTGGGAACCCGGGGAGACCCGGCTGAACGAGGAGACTGGTAACCGTGAAGGCGCGATCGTTAGCCCTGCCCCTGCTGTTAGCGCTCATCATGGTTGTTCCGTGGTCGGGAGGGCTCGGCGCGCCGCGACTCGCGTCGGCCGCGTTCGATACGGCTGACGAGACGATTGGGGTCGCGGTCGAAGAGGGTACTCCAGACGGAGAGGCCGACGAGCCATCTGATCCGGGGGACGGCACTACCGGTGAGGTCGATCCATCCCCGACGCCGACCGAAACCCCGAGTGCGACGCCGACCGAGGTTCCCGGCGAGACTCCTGTGGCGGAGCCGACCGAAGACCCGGGCGCGTCGCCGACGGAGACGCCCGCGTCTACGCCGGACGATGAACCGAGCGCCACGCCCGAGGCGAGTCCAACCGAGACGCCCGAGGGGACGCCTGTCGAGCCGCAACTGATCGCCGCGGCACAGGACGACATTGTCGTGACGCTTAACTGCCCGCAGCAATCCGGAGACAACCCGGATCGACAACAATGGCACCGGCACCCTGGAGATCAAGGGCATTGCATCGCAGCTCGGCGGGACCGAGTACCCGCTCGACCGCAAGCTGGGCCCGGGCCGCACGGTCATCTACCGCTCCGGTTCGGGCGCGACGAGCGGCACGATCCTGACGACCAACTTCCTCTATGACGACAACTCCTACGACAACGACGGCGTCGTGATCGATACCGGTCTGTTCGATATCGAGGCGCAGTGCCCAGCGGCGCCCGCACCGCCTGCTAGCTCGATCAAGGTCACGCTGAGCTGCAACACCAATCCGGAGACGACCCGGATCGACAATCTTGGCTCGACCCCGCTCGTGATCTACTCGGTCGGCTCGATCGACCAGCCGGGCGCCGGGGAGCCGTACACGGTCAACCGGACGCTCGGCGCAGGCAAGACCATCATCTACCGCTCCGGAAGCGCCGCGACGAGCGGGACGGTCCTGACGACCAAGTCCCTCTATGGCGACACGGCATATGACCGGGACGGGGCTCGACTATCGACCAATGCCGGCACGATCGAGCGGCGCTGCGCGGCCCAGGTCTACCCGAGCCAGTTGACGGTGTCGGTCTCCTGCAACACCTCGCCAGAGAAGATCACGATCAAGAACATCGGCCAGGGGCCGGTGCGGCTCTCCTCGATCCGGACCTCGTATGAGCCGGTCGCCGCCGAGCCGTTCGGGCTCAACACGACGTTGAATCCGAATCAGACCATCACCTATCAGAGCGGGGCGGGGGCAAGTTCGAACGTTCTGACCAGCGAGCATATTCTCAACCAGAACGTTGGCACCCAGGAGCGGGTGACGGTCACGGTCAGTACAGGCAAAACCTTCAGCACGACCTGCCCGGCGATTCCGTCCGGCGAGCGCTGGATCGACATCAACCTGTCGACGCAGTACCTGAGGGCCTACCAGGGCAACACGGTGGTCAACGAGTACTACATCAGCTCCGGTCGCTACCCGAACTTCGAGACGCCGACGGGCACCTTCTACATCAACTCGAAGTACCTCTCGCAGACGATGGCGGGTTGCCTCCAGGGCGAGTGCTACAACGTGCCGAACGTGCCCCACGTCATGTACTTCACTAACGTCGGCCATGCCTTCCATGGCACTTACTGGCACACCAACTTCGGCCAGCGGATGAGCCACGGCTGCATCAACGAGCCCCTGGCCCAGGCGGAGTGGCTCTACAACTGGGCCTCGATCGGGACGCGGGTGGTGATCCACTACTAGATATCAGTCGAGCTGATTCCCGAGCGACTGAGTCGAACAGGTAGAAGCGACGGTGGCCACCCTCTTGGGTGGTCACCGTACTTGGTGGTGGGGTGAGAGAGGTGGCGGCGCGTTTGGATCGCCCGGGGCTGAAGACTCTGAGCTAGGTACATGAAGCCGGCAAAAGACCGGCCGGAACACTCCGCTTAAGCCTTGTTCGCTTTCCTCAGCATCAGCCTCGGAGAGGCTGTTTGATTCAGTCCGGGTCGTAACGCCCAGGCGACGCTGAAATTGTCACATGGTTAGGAGGAGATGCCTTAGATGGCGGTGTTTTCCTTCCCCTTCAGGTTGAGCATGGCTCGGGCTTCTTCGGGGGTGGCAACCTCGAGGGAGAGTTCGGTCAGGATGCGCTTCATCTTGCTGACAAGGGCGGCGTTGCTGTCGGCGAGTTGGCCCTTGCCCAGGTAGATGCTGTCTTCGAGGCCGACGCGGACGTTGCCACCCATGATGGCGCCCATGGTGGTCAGGTTCATCTGGTGGCGGCCGGCGCCGAGGATCGACCAGCGGTAGGCGTCGCCGAGGAGGCGATCGGCGGTGCGCTTCATGTGGAGGAGGTCCTCGGGGTCAGTCCCGATGCCGCCGAGGATGCCGAAGATGGTCTGGACGAACAGCGGGGGTTTGACCAGGCCGCGGTCGAGGAAGTGGGCCAGATTGTAGAGGTGGCCGACGTCGTAGCACTCGAACTCGAAGCGGATGCCGTACTCGCCCAGGGTGGCCAGCACGCGCTCGATGTCGGCGTAGGTGTTGCGGAAGATGTAATCGCGGGAGCTTTCCAGGTCGGCCTCTTCCCAGTCGTATTTGTATTCCTTGATTCGGCTCTTTATCCCAAAGCGGCCGAAGTTCATCGAGCCCATGTTGAGGGAGCACATCTCCGGCTGGATGCGCTTAGCGGCGGCGAGGCGCTCGTCCAGGGTCATGCCCTGGCCGCCGCCGGTGGTGATGTTGATGACGGCGTTCGTGCCGGCGGCGATCCGAGGCAGGAAGCGCATGTACATCTCGGGATCGGGTGTGGGCTTGCCGTCCTCGGGGCGGCGGGCGTGGAGATGGAGGATAGTGGCGCCGGCCTCGGCGGCGCCGAGAGCGGATTCGGCGATCTGGTCCGGGGTCAGGGGCAGGTAGGGCGACTGGGAGGGGATGTGGACCGCGCCGGTGACGGCGCAGGAGATGATGACCTTACGAGCGCTGGACGAACCGGACGGGGCGGCCACGGACATGCTCCCTCCAACCAAATCAGGCAAACCTTGCGACTCCGCCCAGATGAGCCGTGTGGAACGGACTTTGGCGGTGCGGCGGCAACTATACCGCCACGTCGCGTGGGGCGCCGGGTGCTGGACGACGATGCCCCGCCCTCACCCTGTCATCCCGAGCTTGTCGAGGGATCTCGAAGGGCACGAGGTAACGACAATGCCCCGGTCTCCGAGAAAAAGGCACCGCGCTCTCGTTCACGGCGACACCCTCGACTCGCCGTTCCCCTCTAGCCTGGATTATTCACCGGGGTGGCGGATGACAACGGGGCACCTCTCTGGTACGGGTACGGTGACGAAGCCGCCCAGACCGCGGAGGTGCCCGCATGCCCCAGTCTGCCACACCCGTCTTCCGCTTCGGCGGACCGGCCACCCTGCCGTTGGAGGCGACCTTCGATGGCGGGCGCCTGACCTCCGACGGCGGCCTGCCGTGGCTGGCCGAGGCCGAGGATGCCCTCGGCCTGTGCGCGGCCTTCGCCGACGCCGTGCCCGACTGGCGCACGGGCCCGGTGGTCCACCCCGTCGCCGCGCTGGTCCGCCAGCGCGTCTTCCAGATCGCCTGCGGCTACGAGGACCAGGACGACGCCGACGCGTTGCGCACCGACCCGCTGCTGAAGCTGGTCTGCGGCCGGCTGCCCGAGACCGGGGCCGACCTGGCCAGCCAGCCGACGCTCTCCCGCCTGGAGAACGCCGTCGACGAGGCCGCCTGCGCCCGGCTGGCCGACGCATTGCTCGCCGCCTACCTGCGAGAGCGCGGGCGCGACGGCCGCCCCTGCCGGATCCTGCTCGACCTGGACGGCACCGACGACCCGACCCACGGCGACCAGGAGGGCACGGCCTACCACGGCTACTTCCGCCAGCACATGTACCACCCCCTGCTGATCTTCGATGGCGAGACCGACCAGCTCCTCGCCGCCGTCCTGCGCCCTGGCAACGCCCACGCCAGCCAGGGCGCGGTCACCGTGCTGGAGCGCCTGGTGCCCGCGCTGCGGGGGCGCTGGCCGGGCGTGGCCATCGAACTCCGCGCCGACAGCGGCTTCGCGGTGCCGGCCCTCTACGCGTTCTGCGAGGAGGCGGGCATCGGCTACACGATCGGCCTGGTTCCCAACCCGCGCCTCGCGGCGCTCGCCGCGCCGCTGCTGGCCGAGGCCGAGCAGCGGCGGGACGACACCGGCGCGGAGAAGGTGCGCCTGGCCGGGGAGGCGTCCTACCGGGCGGCCACCTGGCCGCGGGCGCGGCGGGTGGTCTTCAAGGCCGAGGTCCTGGCCAAGGGGCCGAACACCCGCTTCGTGGTGACCAGCCGCGCCGCCGAGCCGGCGGCCCTCTACGACTGGTACGTCGACCGAGGCGAGCCGGAGGGCTGGATCAAGGACTTCAAGCGGGCCTGCTTCGGCGACCGCCTCTCCTGCCACCGCTTCCTCGCCAACCAGTTCCGCCTGCTCCTGCACGCGGCTGCCTACTGGCTGCTGGACACCCTGCGCCGGTGGCTGGTGGCCCGCGCCGTGCCGCGGGTGCAACTCGACACGCTGCGGCTCCACCTTCTCAAGGTCGGCGGCCGCGTCTGGCAACAGACCGACCGCGTCCGCCTGCGCCTCGCGTCCAGTCATCCAGGGCAGCCCCTCTGGGCGCACCTCGCCGCCGCACGCGGCCTCCGTGAATAATCCAGGCTAGATCCCTCGACAAGCTCGGGATGACAGGGTAGGGCTGAGGCAGCCTCGATACTCCCCGGACGCCGGACGCCGGACGCCGGACGCCCTAATCCCGCAGGAACAACTCAATCACGGGGACGAGGACGCCGGCGGGCGGTTGGATCGGCAGTTCCAGCGTGAGGGTGCCGGCGTTACCGGACATGGTCGTGTTTTGGGCTTGCTGATGCGGGTCGTTGACGATGCGTCTTGATCTCGGAGGCGTCGTTGAGGAACTGGGCGTACTCGACGCGGCCGGCGAGGCCGTCGAGGTGGACGTGGCGGAAGGGCCAGGCGAAGAGGTGGAGGTAGAGGCGGTTGCCGCGCTGGGTGAAGCGGCAATCGGGCGGCGGGGTCAGATCGCTGGCGGTGGCGCCGTAGATGGAGCGGCCGTGGAGGCGGGTCCACTCGCCGATGGCGGCGAGGGTCGGCGCGGGCGCGCGGCTCGAACTCGCCGCGCGCGGTGGGGCCGACATTGAGCAGAACGTTGCCGCCCTTGGCGACGCTGTCGATGAGCAGTCTGACCAGGAGCTCGGGTGACTTCCAGTCGAGGTTGTCGCGGTCGTAGCCCCAGGCGCCGTTGAGCGTCTGGCAGGCTTCCCAGACGACGCGTTTGCCGTCGCGCTCCATCCAGCCTTGGGTTGGTACTGCTCCGGGGTGATGAAGTCGGCTCTTCCGGGGAGGTCGATGCGGTCGTTGATGAGGATGCCGGGCTGGAGATCGCGCACCATCTCGGCGAGCTCGACCGAGTGCCAGTCGTCGCGGCCCTTGCCGCCCGACGCCCTGGAGTAGGTGAAGTCGAACCAGATGATGTCGATCTTGCCGTAGTTGGTGAGGAGCTCGCGGGTCTGGCCGTGGAGGTATTCGCGGTATTTCGAGATGTCGCGTGGTCCCGGCGTGCGCCGCTCTTGAACGCCTCATCGTCGCGCTGGGGGTGGACCCATCGATGGTGAAGTCGGGGTGATGCCAGTCGATGACGGAGTGGTAGAAACCGACCTTCAATCCCTCGGCGCGGAAGGCTTCGACCCAGGGGCCAATGAGATCGCGGCCGCCGGGGTGTTGGTCGCCTTGTAGTCGGTGAGGGCGGAGTCCCAGAGGCAGAAGCCGTCGTGGTGCTTGCTGGTGATGACGGCGTATTTCATGCCGGCGGCCTTGGCGTCGCGCGCCCAGGCGGGGGTCGTAGAGATCGGGGTCGAAGTGGTCGAAGTAGGGTGGTAGTCGCTCGTCGGTGATGCGCTCGCGCTGTTTGACCCACTCATGCCGGGCGGCGGCGGAGTAGATGCCCCAGTGGATGAAGAGGCCGAAGCGGTCGTGGGTAAACCAGGCGGTATCGCCCTTGGTGGGTGCCGTCGTTGGCAGGGTTGCCGCGGTCATCGGTTCCACTCCCTCCCTGGATGATTCCGGCGGCCGCGTGGACGCCGGTTGACACGATTAGATCCCGTCGATATGATACCGCGCATTCAGTACACAGAATACACGGCACCTTCGGTTCCTGGTCAGCGAGGACCGCGCGAGGGAAAGCCCCGATGGCGACGACGGTTCTGCGGTCGCCCGAGATGGACGGCATCGCGGCCGAAATCTTCGATCTCCTCTGGGGGGCTGAGCGCCCCGCCATCCCGACCGCGGTCGACCATGCCTACGAGCGCATCTGGCGCAAGCTGATCGCCGGCGAGTGGCAGCCGGGCGAGCGCCTCTCCGACCTCGACCTGGCGGCGCAATTGCAGGTCAGCCGCACACCGGTGCGCCAGGCGCTCCACCATCTGGCCCAGGACGAACTGGTGCGTTTCGATCCCCGGCGTGGGTTCTCGGTGCGCGAGTTCACCGCTCAGGACGTCCACGAGATGTACGACGTACGGGCGTCGCTCGAGGCCCTGGCGGTCAGCCTGGCCGCACCGCACCTCGATCCGGCGGAGCTGCGCGCGAAGCTAGAACGGCTGGACGGGATCCGGGTGGCGGTGGATGGCGACGTGGTGCTTGCCCTTCTTGCAGCACGATTTCCGGTTCCATAACCTGCTTATCCGGGCCTCGGGCAATGGCCGGCTGGTGCGGATGCTGGCGGCGCTCCGCGGTCAGGTGAGCGTGTTTCAGATCCGGGACACCGGGTATCCGCAGCGGATGGAGACGGCGCTCGACGGCCACGAGCGGGTGTTGCGCGCCCTTATGGCCGGTGACTTCGCGGAAGCCGCGGAATTGCTCCGGGAGCACATCCTTCAGGCCAAGGACTGGGTGCTCGTGGACATGTTCGCTGGAGCAAGACGTGACGAGCTAGATCGATCTTGGATCAGGCGCGCGGCCGGCGACCGCACGCAGGGCTGCCGAGAAGGAGGCTGGCATGGCAATGACGCGAGGTGCGATCCGCGAGACAGGGATGGATCGGGCCTTCAACATCTTCAACTACACGATCCTCACCTCTGTTCCTGGTCGCTGTCGCCTATCCGCTCATCTACGTGGTGAGCGCCTCGTTCAGCGACGCCCGGGCGGTCACCTCGGGACAGGTCTGGCTGTGGCCGGTGGATATCACCTTCGACGGGTACACCGCCATCTTCAAGCATCCGCTGCTGATGCGCAGCTTCTTCAATTCGGTCTTCTACACGGCGGCCGGGTCGCGTTCGATCAGCGTGTTCCTGACGATCCTCGCCGCCTATCCCCTCTCCCGGCAGGGATCTCTATGGTGGCGGCGCCGATCATGTTCCTGTTCATCTTCACCCTGCTCTTCAGCGGCGGCCTGATCCCGACCTACCTGGTGGTCAAGGAACTCGGGCATGCTCAACACGCGCTGGGCGCTGATCTCCCGGCGGCGCTCTCGGTCTACAACATGATCATTACCCGGACCTTTTTCCAGACCTCGATCCCGGATGAACTGCTCGAAGCCGCCGAGCTCGACGGCGCCAGCGACTTCCGCTTCCTGAAGGATGTGGTGCTGCCGCTCTCCGGGCCGATCATCGCCGTCAATGCGCTGCTCTACGCGGTGGCCCAGTGGAACCAGTTCTTCTCGGCGCTCCTCTACCTGACCGACCAGAACCTGTGGCCGTTCCAGCTGGTGCTGCGGGAAGTCCTGATCCAGAACAATGTCGACGCCGCGATGATGACGGATATCCAGGACATGGTCCGCCGCAAGAACCTGCGCGAACTGCTCAAGTACTCGCTGATCGTGGTCGCGACGGTGCCGATCCTGCTCGTCTTCCCGTTCGTCCAGAAGCACTTCGTCAAGGGTGCGCTGATCGGTCGCTCAAGGGCTGATCCCGGGCGTCGGCATCGCGTCAGGCTCAGACGACGGAGACGAGATGGCACGACAGACGACAGCTGAAATGGACAGGGCGCGGACGGCAGGGGCGGTCGCGGCGTCACCGCGGATCGATCTGGGGCCACTCGGTGGTCGGCGCGCCGCGTGGTCAGCCAGACACTGGCGAGCGATCAAGCAAGCTGGCAGCTCTACGTCGATGCTCTTCCTGCCGCTGCTCTGGCTGGTGATCTTTGCCTATATCCCGATGTTCGGGGCGCAGATCGCATTCCGGAACTACAGCCCGGCTGGCCGGCATCACCGGCAGTCCCGTGGGTCGGCTGGGAAAACTTCGAGCGGTTCTACAACACCTTCAACTTCTGGCCGGTCATGCAGGCAGACGCTGGTCGCTCAACGTCTACCAGCTGTTCGCGGGGTTCTTCCCTGCCGATCATCTTCGCGCTGGCGCTCAACTACATGATGCGCGAGCGGGTTCCGGAAAACCGTGCAGATGGTGGCCTACGCGCCGCACTTCATCTCGACGGTGGTCATGGTCGGCATCATCCTCCAGATGCTGTCCACCGACCGGCCTGATCAACCAGTACCTCGGCAAGCTCGGCGTCGACCCGATCAACTTCATGGGCGAGCCGTCGTACTTGAAGTCGATCTTCGTCTGGTCGGGCGTGTGGCAGAACGCGGGGTTCAGCTGCATCATCTACCTCGCCGCCCTCACCGCGAATCGATCCCACCTTGCACGAGGCCGCCGTCATCGACGGCGCGAACAAGCTGCAACGCATCCGCGACATCGACCTGCCGGGCATCATGCCGGTCGCGGTGATCCTGCTCATCCTGCAAATGGGCTTTCTCTTGAGCAGCGCGCTTCGAGAAGGTCTACCTGATGCAGAACCCGCTCAACCAGCGAGCTCCGAAGTCATCGACACCTACGTCTCCGGGTCGGCATCTTTTCGCAGATGCCGCAGTGGTCGTACGCGGCGGCGATCGGCCTCTTCAAGGCCGTCATCGGCCTGATCCTCATCCTTGCCGCCAACCAGATCGCCCGACGCCTGAAGGCGGCGTCGCTGTGGTAGCCAACCTCGGTTGTCGCCTAGCCTGAGGCGTAGCCAGGTCGTCGGATTGGAAGGAGGTGACATCGGGCCGTGTTGCCGGGGCGCCACCACGAACGGTGGCCGGGTCCTATGCCGCAGTCTGGCGGTAGCTGAACGGGTTCGACCGCATGTCGCTGACGGGGCGTCGTACGCCTCCCGCTCAAAGAAGGAGCACGACCGTGGTTGCAGTCTGATTGGACAACACTGCTTCGCAGAGTTCAACGCGGGCGCCGTTACCCGCCGCGTGTTCGTGAGCAGCGCGCTCGCGCTGGGGGCCTCGGGCGGAGCGATCGCGTCCGCGCTGGCGCAGGACTCGTGCGGGCCATGCGAGGAGGTGCATCAGCGCCGCTGCCAAGAGCATGCAGAGCACACCGGCGGCCGGAGGGCCGATCTATCCGGAGGGCTGGATCGGGCCGATGGCTCGAGGCGCAGGCGCCGCTGTCCGCAGAGAAGGTGACGCTCAGGGTGGTGGTGCCGTAGCTCTGAGCATGTCGGCGATTGGGCGACGAACTCGTTCACCCAGTGGTACGAGGAGCGAACCAACGTCCATATCGAGTTTCAGGAGATCGCCGGCACGCCGGACGAGCGGCGGGCGGTTATCAACGCGATGATCGCGGGCGGCGATTTGCCGGACATCTTCATGGGAGACATGGGGGTCGACTTCACGCCCGCGCAGTTGCTTTTCTATGGCCAACAGGGGATTTTCATCCCGCTCAACGACCTGATCGCGCAACACGCTCCCCGTATGCCAAAGATCTTCGCCGACTACCCAACCGTGGCGGACATCATCACCGCGCCGGACGGCAACATCTACTCGATGCCGGACATCAACGACTGCTACCACTGCCAGGGGTCGTGCAAGCTCTGGATCAACAAGGTCTGGCTGGACAAGCTGGGGCTGGCGGTGCCGCAGACGATCGACGAGTTCGAGGCGGCGCTGAAGGCCTTCAAGGAGATGGACCCGAACGGCAACGGCCAGGCGGACGAGCTCGGGCTGGTGAGTGGCGCCGGCGATCAGGTCTGGACCGGCGTGGTCAGCGCCAACAACGGCCGCTCCAACGGCTCGATCGACAACTTCTTCATGGGCTCGTTCCTCTACAACCCGGGCGAGCCCTGGCTGGTGCTGAACGAGGGCAAGGTCGACGTCACCTTCAACAAGCCCGGCTGGCGCGAGGGCCTGAAGTACCTCAACCGGCTCTACGCCGGCGGGCTGATCGCGCCGGAGATCGTTCTCCCAGAACGGCGAGGGGCTGAAGCGGATGGGCGACAACCCGGACGCGACCATCATCGGCGCGGCGCCGGGCGGATGGTGGGGCGTCTTCCTGACGGTCGACCAGACGACCGAAGGGGCGCGATGGGAGGAGTACGTCACGGTGCCGCCGCTGACGGGGCCGGACGGAACCCGGGTGGCAGGATGGAATCACTACGGCGCCGCATCCGTGAACGGCCGGTTCGTCGTCACCAGTGCCTGCGAGCGACCCGAGATCGCCGTGGCATGGGCGGATGCCCAGTACGAGCTGGAGACGCTCTTGCGTGGCTACCACGGGGTCCTTGGCGAGCACTGGCGCTGGGCTGAAGAGGGCGAGCATGGGGATCAACGGCAAGCAGGGCGTCTGGAAGTCGCTGGTTACCTGGGCCTCGGACGCGATGCGCGGGCACTGGTGGGACCAGACCGGGCCAGGATATCGCTCGAGCGACTTCCGCCTCGGCTGAGGTGGTCGATCCAGAGCATCCGACCTTCGAGTCGCCGCTCTACCAGAATACCGTCGACAACTACGTTCCCTACCAGGAGGACATCAGCCTGCAGCTGCCGCCGCTCTACCTGACCGAGGAGCAGGCCGGGCAGGTGGGCGAACTGGCGACGACGATCAACGGCTACGTGCTGGAGTCGATCGCCGCGTTCACGATCGGCGACCGGGACCCCAACGACGACGGGGCCTGGGAGGAGTACATCAGCACGCTCGATTCGATGGGGATTGCGCCCTACCTGGAGTCGTGGCAGGCGGCCTACGACGCCAAGGGCGGCGGCGCATAGAGACCTACTCATAACCGCTCGATCGGTCTGAAGACCCTGGGTTGAAATCCAGGGCTGAGCCCATTGAAGCTCTTCCAGGGCTGAGAACGACGACATTTTCCCGGGCGGTTTTGAGTGGTATTCTCCGCCAAGTTTGTTTCGGGGCGGCGGCAACGCCGCCCCGTTCTCTCTTTCGTGGGGACGTACGCATGGCAGTGGTGATGGCGAAGCCGACAGAGATGCAACTCCGGTGGCAGGAGCTGCGATTTGGCATGTTCTGCCACTTTGGGATCAACACGTTCTATGAGATGGAATGGAGCGACGGCACGCTCGATCCGGCGGGGTTTGCGCCGGGGCGGTTGGATGCTCGGCAGTGGGTAGAGACGGCCCAGGCGGCAGGGATGCGCTATCTGATCCTGACGGCCAAGCATCACGATGGGTTCTGCTTGTGGCCGACTGAGACGACGGACTACTCGGTGCGGGCGTCGCCGTACAAGGGTGGCAACGGAGATGTGGTCGGGGAGGTGGCGGCGGCCTGTAACGAGCTTGATATGCCGTTCGGGTTGTATCTCTCGCCGTGGGATCGGCATGAGCCGTGTTATGTGGATGCCGCCGCGTATGACCGGTTCTATATACGGCAATTGACCGAACTGTGTACGCGGTATGGGCCGCTGGTCGAGTTGTGGTTTGATGGGGCGGGGTCGGCGGGGCGGACGTACGACTGGGACGCGATCATGGGGGTGGTGGATCGCTACCAGCCGGACGCGGTGATTTTCAACATGGGGCGGCCGACGATCCGCTGGGTCGGAAACGAGGACGGGCTGGCGGCGGAGTCGACCTACTACGCCGTGACTGGGGCACCGGGATCCGCGTCCTATCACCGATGCCTATCTGGCGGCCGGGCCGCGGTATTTGCCGCCTGAATGTGACGTTTCGATTCGGAAGGGCTGGTTCTGGCATCCGGACGAATGGCGGACGGTGAAGAGCCTGGAGCATCTCCTTGGAATCTACTACCGCTCGGTCGGGCGCGGCGCCAACCTGCTCCTGAATGTGCCGCCGAACCGGGACGGACTGATCGACGAGACGGACCGCGTGCGACTGCTGGAGCTGGCCGGTGAAGTGCAACAGCGGTTCGGCAATCCGATTCCGGGCACGCTCGACCATCAGGGTGACACGGTTGTGGTCGATTTCGGAGGCCCGGTCGCTATTGACCATCTGGTGTTAGAAGAGTATCTGGCCGACGGGCAGCGGATTGATGGCTACCGGATCGTAGCGGAGCCGGATGGGCGAGAAGTCGCACGGGGTACAACGATCGGCAGCCAGTCCTTCGTGGTGGTGAACGAGAGTTCAAACCTCGCGGGTCTGCATCGAGGTTGGCTCCGCAGGTGGGCGGTTGCGGGCTGTGACGGCGCATCTGACAGGACATTCGGAACTTCCGACCATGGGAATGCCGGGCCAGTAAGAGCGTCTCACGACATGGCAGGGCCAGATCTTAGGATGCTCGGTACTATTCCGATCCGAACGGATGCCGTTTGCGGCGAAATATGTGTTTGGAGGGGCCATGGGTCGGGTGCGAGCGTGGATCTGGGGAAGTGCTGTCCTGGCGATGCTGGTGGTGTTTGCCGGGACGGCGGGGCTTGGCGGGTCGGACGCCCGCCAGGCAGATACGATGGGAACGCCGGTCGCATCTCCAGTCGCGTCGATCGGGCGGGTGATTCTGGCGAGTGGGTTGCCGCCGGCGGCGCCGGGCCAGTCGTTGCAGCTTGCCCGGTACACCATTCCGGCGGGGGCGAAACTGGCGGTCCATGTCCATCCCGGGATGCAGACGGCCTGGATCGAATCCGGCGAGCTGACCTACTACGTTCTCAAGGGAGAAGCGCCGATCGGACGGGCCGAGACGGCGGCGACCCCGGGCGCGACCGAGACGTTGCGGGCGGGTGAGACGACCGTTCTTGGACCTGGAGACTGGGTCGTCGAAGCACCGGGAACGGTCCACTACGGCGAGAACCTGACGGACGAACCGGTGATCATCCTCTCTGCCGTGCTGTTCGAGGTAGATGAGCCGGCGGCGATACCGGTGAACCCGGAGGGGACGCCGCTGGCGCAGGCTGGGTAGAGAGGACCTCACCCCCTCTCTGGAGTAGGGGGTGAGGTCCGCGCGGTGCTATGCCGCAGGCGTTCCGGAGGGTTGGCAAGCGGGCGGGCTAGCAGCCGGGGATGTTTCGCCGGTGAGAGGCAGGCGGAGGACGGAGCCTTCGCCGCTGTTGGCGCCGACCGCGGGTTGGGAGAGGTAGAGGGCGCCGTCGGGGCCGATATCCAGGGCGGCCGGGAAGGGTAGGCCTTCGGCGACGACCTCAAGGGTGTCAGGTCCGGTCTGGCGGACGATGCGGCCGCTGTCCGGCACCATGAACGGTGGTTCCTTCAGGTTGCCGGTCGAGAGTTCGGCTGCGTAGAGAGCGCCGTCGGGACCGATGGCCACGTCCATGACGGCGGTCAGGCCGGTCCAGGCGTCGGTGACTGTCCCGTCCGGGGCGACGTGGAACACCTTGGCGCTGCCGTCGAGAAAGGGAAGAGGCGTCAGGGTGCCGACGTAGACTCCGCCTTCAGGGGCGAGGGTCATTTTGGTCGGGACGGGGTGGTTCTCGGAGAGGTCGGCGATGCGAGTCACGGTGCCGTCGGGAGCGACGGTCAGGATCTGGCTGCTGTTCGGATCGCTGACCCAGAGGATGCCGGCGTTGGGGTCGGCAACCACGCTGTAGCCGGCCGCATCAGGATCCTGGTCGGCGGGGATGGTGGCGACTGGATTGGCGCGGACCCAGGCGGAGAGGTCGGCGACGAGTTCGGCGGCGTCGTCCGTGCCGAGGCGGTAGATGCCGCTGGGGCTATCCGGATTGCCATGGGCAGCGCCGCCGCCGTCAACGCCAACGTACATGTCCTCCCCGAGGAAGGCGATCTCTTCCGCGCCGAGCACAGCTTCGGTGGAGTCGACGGAGGAAGGAAGGTTACTGGCGATTGCGACGGGACAACCGCCGTCGATGCGGGCGACGCTCGCCGTCATGCCGCCGGACCAAGGTCCGACGATGTCGCCGGTGGGCCACTCCTCGGTGGCGGGCGATGTCCCTCCGGTGCCGGCCTGGGCGACGTACATGGCGCCATTGGCATCCCAGGCGATCCCGCGTGGATTGACCAGCCCCGTCGCGACCACAGACGTTCCTGGGGGTGTGGTCGCCGCCGGGCTGGCGGCCGGGGACTCCTGGGCGATTGTCTCGATTGGTGTCAACGTGAGAGCGAGGAGAGCGAGCGCGATCAGGCGCGCTTGACGAAAAATGCCATGAACAGGTCTCCACTGAGCGTATTGAATGTCTACTTCGGCGTGTAGGACTTGTTGGAGTCAACGGAGAAGGTGACCTTTCGTGGCGGGGACAAAGCCCCAAGTTTGGATGATCCGGGGGAAACTCATGAGGGTATTGGGGTCGCGGGCAAAGGAGTAGAGGTCGAAGATGAGTTGCTCGATCTCGGTAACTGTGGCGAGTTCCTACATCGAGGAGCGAGGCGGCGATGTTCTCCAGCGTCAACGGGCTGAGCATCTTTACGTCTCCGGAGAATCCGGCAGGTTGGATAACCTGGGCTTCCACCCAGATGAAACCGACGTCATGGAGCAGTCCGGGGAGGCGGGTGCCGAGGGTTCGCATCCACTCCGCGCCGTTGCGCGGCCTTGATGTAGAGATCGATATAGCGATCAAATGCGCGGGACTCGGGATCGCAGAAGTGCCCCGAGAAATCGACATCCTCCACGATGATGCAGCCGCCGGGCTTGAGCATTGCGCGCAGGTCCGCAAGCGGCCCGGGGGGATTTGGTAGGTGGCTGAGCAGGAAACGAGCGTAGATGACATCGAAAGTCCTTACGGAGTTCGAGCTCCGTGACATCGACGCAGTGGTATTCCAGATTCGTCAGTCCTTGGGACTCGGCTTCGACCCGGGCGATGTCGATCTTGGTCTCGTCGAGATCGGCCCCGACCACGAAGCCAGTTGGGCCGACCAAACGGGCGAGTTCGACCGTCACGTCGCCACCACCGCAGCCGGCGTCAAGGCAGTCATGCCAGGAGTCAATCCCGACGCGGTGGAGGAGCGCGCTTGTGGTGGGTTGGAGCACTCTGCCAGACGGCGGAGGCGTTCGCGGCCAACTGTGCCGCCACGAATGATGTAGTGAGGTGAAGTCACCATGTGTTTTCCTCGGACGTGCCGCGGTCGCGCGGCTGTGTTTCAACTGCCGCCAGCCGGCAGCCAGCTTGCGGGTTCGCCAGAGTTGCGATCTATCCGAGTGGTCCGGGTGAGAAGGGGCCAGGCCGCAACTCTTTAGCCCGGCGTCTGGTTTGAAGTTGTCGCCGCCCTCGAACCAGACTTCGGACACCCAGCCAATTTCGCCGTTGTCGGCTTTAGTGATGGCCCACCAGTCGTTTTTGAGGGCGCCATCTTGTTCGACCGCGCCGGGGAACTTGCTCTCGCAAATGAACCAATTGGCCGATCCGCCTTCGTCCAACTGACCGACGGTCTCGCCGTCAAAAAGACGGGCACGTTGTCACGCCAGAGCGGACATATCTGCGCATCGATGCCGCTAAAATCCTGAACCGGCCCGCACGGTGCGTCGTCGTCCTGTGCCGATGCGCCGGGCGTACCAATGGCGGTAAGGGCCAGCAGGAGGCCGGCAAGTCCGGCGAGGAGTGCTTGGCCTTTCATGGTAGATCTCCTTTGCTTAGAGGTCCTGGGCCGTGATCGGTGTCGATCAGGAGTCCTGGGTTCGTTCGGCGATCGCCAGCCTTCGAGGATCGCGATGCCGTAGCTTGGCGCGCGGTCCCGCATGCGCGGGAAGCCGGGGACATCCGTGGATTCGGTGTCACTCGCGCCGGAGACCGGCACGCCGATCTCGGCGTGGAATCGCTCGTGTATTCCGCCGGGCGTCGCCAGGATGAGCATCCTGGCCGGCAGCGGGCTGGCGTTGCGGTAGGCGCTCGGTGTGTTGCGGGGCACGAACACCAGGTCTCCTGCTCCCAGCACCACGGTGCCGTCGCCGATTCTGACGACGAAGGTGCCATAGAGCACGTAGTAGGTCTTCTCTCCGAAGTACTCGATGTGGAGGGGGACGCCACCGCCCGATGGGGTGCAGACCTCAGACAGGGAGAAGGCATTTCCGGTCTCGGTCGCCGCCAGCTTGACGGTAATGACGTTTTCGAGAACGCGGTAGGCCGAGCCCTCGCCGGCATCGACGCGGCGAGGCGCCAAGAGTTGCCGGTTCGGTGGTGTGCGTTCCATCGGCGTGACCTCCTTTCGGCGCCGGTTCGCCCTGAGACCGGTGGTCCGACCTTCCGACGTGCCGGGTTCGAGTCTGGGGCCGGAAGCCGGAGGTCACCAGGGACAATGCGGACAACCGTGCGCACGACTGGGCGCACGGTCCGCGAAATGCGGTAACGAGCTACAGGACTCGGGAGGGAGATCGAGCGGAACAAGACGTCGCGCGTTAACGGTGAAGCAGCTGGGCTGGGGCTCAGTTGATGTCCGTGGTGGTTGGGTCAGCGACGACGTGTTGTCATGGACACGGGCACCGTCGACGGCCCTGCTGCCGATAGCATGCGAGCACGATCCTGGAGAGCGACATGGGAACGGATGTCGGCGCCTCGCCAACCTTCGGCGATTTGCTCCGGGAACATCGCCGGACTCGCCGGGTTGACCCAGGAGGAATTGGCCGAGCGTGCAACGCTTAGCCGCGAGGCGATCAGTTCTTTGGAGCGCGGCGAGCGGACGCGGCCTCAGCGTGAAACCGTTGCCCTCCTGGCGGAGGCGCTCGATCTGGACCCGGATGCAGTTGGAGGCATTCTCGATTGCGGGTCGATCCGGAGCACATTCCGGATTGGAGCAGCAGGGCAGGCAGGTGGGGCCAACCAACTTGCCTATTGCTCCGACGCCACTCATTGGGCGCGACGACGATCTGGCCAGAGCCTGCGCGTTCCTTGGACGGGATGACCTCCGCCTGCTGACTCTTGACCGGCCCCGGCGGCGTCGGCAAGACGCGGCTGGCGCTAGATGTGGCCGCGACCCTGCGGCCATCATCTCCAGACGGGGTCTACTTCGCCGCGTTGGCCTCACTGCACGACCCCCAGATGCTTGCGGCGAGGATCGGTGAAACCATCGGGGTGCAGGCAACCGGTACTCAATCGGCGGAGGTCGCCCTCAAGGACTACCTTAGGGATCGCGGGATTCTGCTCGTGCTGGACAACTTCGAGCACCTGGAGGAGGGGGCGCCTCTCCTCGCCGAGTTGCTTGCGGAGTGCGGGGAGTTGGTCCTCCTGGTTACCAGCCGCTCCGCGGTGCGTATCCGCGGCGAGCAGGTAGTTCCGCTGGCGCCACTGGCCCTCCCCGCACCGGGCGAGGTCACTGGAAGCGATCGACTCGTGCACATTCCAGCGGTTGCCCTTTTCCTGCAGCGGGCACTGGCGGTCGATCCTGACCTTGAGCTCACGGAGGATTGTCTCGAGGCAGTCGCCGAGATCTGTCTCCGCCTCGACGGATTGCCGCTGGCAATTGAGCTAGCCGCCGCCAGGGTGGCGATGCTTCCGCCTTCGGCGATGCTCTCCCAGCTTACCGAGATGCCGGCGCTGAACCTGCTGACGGAGGGCGCTCGCGATCTGCCTGAGCGTCAGCGAACCCTGCGGCAGACCCTTGCCTGGAGCGTTGACTTGCTCGATGAGGTCGAACGGCGGGTCTTCCGGCATCTGGCGGTCTTTGCCGGTGGAGCGTCGCTGGACGCGGCGGCTGCCGTTTGCCTGCCAGGGGATGACAGTGTCGATGCCACGGCGGTGCTGGCGACACTGGTCGACAAGAGCCTGCTCAAGCGGGAAACGGGAGCAACGGAGGCGCCGCGCGTCAGCATGCTGGAAACTGTCCGGGCGTATGCCCAGGAATTGCTCGAGGAGGAGGGCGAGGCAGATGCCGGGCGGCGCCGGCATGCCGCGTACATGCTTGCCTTCGTCGGGGAAGCGGTCCCGCACCTGATCCGCCCGGAGCAGGCGGGGTGGCTGGTCCGGCTCGACGGGGAGATCGACAACATCCGGGCCGCCCTGCGCTGGGCGGAGGGCAGCGACGATGCCGAGTTGCATCTGCAGCTGACCACCTCCCTGTTTCGCTATTGGTATACCCGCGGGTACCAGGCCGAGGGGCGCGGCTGGCTCGAGCGGGCGGCGCGTCGGGTGGATGTCGCGCCGCCGCTAATGATCTACCGGGCGCGCGTCCTTGGTGGGGCCGCGTTGCTCTCGGTCTTTCTGGGCGATTTCAACGAGGCGGAAGGCTATGCCGAAGCGGGGTTAGAGGTTGCGCTCGCCACGGGCGATCCCGGAGAAATCGGAAAGATCTACAGTCGGTTGTCGTCAATTGCGAAGCAGCAGGGAGATTTCGAGCGGTCCGCCGCGATGGACGAGCAGGCACTGCGCTACCACCGGGATGCCGGCAACGAGTGGGAGATTGCCGGTACGCTGACGGGCATCGGGCGAATGGCCCAAAATCGGGGTGATCACGACGAGGCCGCCGGGCACCTGCACGAGGCGCTCGAGATCATGCGTCGCCTGGGTGATCCCCAGGGCGAGTCGGTGGTGCTTGGCACCCTGGCGCTCCTGGCCGCCGCGCAGGGGGGCGATGACGGGCTGGAGCGGGCGGTAGAACTCCACGAAGCCGCGATCACGATCGATCGCGAGTTGGGATACAAGCGCGGCCTCGCGATTGAGTTGGACCATCTCGCGGCGGTCCGGCGTCGGAAAGGCGATTTAGGGGCAGCCTACAGGTGCGTGGAGGAGGCGCTCGATCTCTGGCTGGAACTGGGTGACCCCGTCGATCTGGCCTTTTGGTTCGAGATGCTGGCCGAGCTCGAAACGGCCGCGGGCCGACTGGAGCCCGCGGCGCGGTTCTTCGGTGTGGCCGCGAGCGTGCGAGCAGAGATCGGCCATGGCCAGGCGGCATCTAATGGAGGGGAAGAGAACGACTCGCTGGGACAGGTGCGGGCGGAGATGGGTGAGGAAGCGTTCAACGTCGCCTGGGAGAAGGGGAAGGCACTCGGGCGTGAGCGTGCTGTCAGCGAGGCGAGGCGTGTCCTCGGCGAGCGATAAAGGGCGGCGATGGTCTGGGAACGCCGTCTCCCCGTCGCCCGGGGCTCACGGCCCAAGGTTGGCCCAGGCTCAATAGGACAGCCTCTCCGAGGCTACGATGCCGTATTCGCTAGCCTCGGAGAGGCTGGTGGGGTCAGCCCGGGCCGTAAGCCCAGGCGGCAGCGGAGCGGGAGGTTCCCGTCCAATTGCCACTCCCGAAAACGCACCGTTCAATTCCGCAACCTCCATCAATCCCGTGCGATTGGGAGACGCGGCCACCTTGGATGGAGTGCCAACGGTAACGGGTATCCACCCACCGGTCAGCGAATTCCCGGGAGAACGTGCTCCCCAAGGAGGCGGATGCCTTCTGCTCCGGTCAGGCCGTGGGGGGTGCCGAATTCGACGCGGGTGGCGCCGGCCGCGAAGAGGGCGTTGGCCTGGGCGGCGATCTGGGCCGGGGTGCCGCTGAAGGCGAAGCGGTCGAGGATGTCATCCGGTACGAGGGCGGCGGCGCTGTCGATGTCGCCGTGGAGGACGAGGTCGGCCATCTTGGTCAGGGTCTCGGGCGGGATGGTGACGGTTGGGTCGAGGGGGGCGACGACCGGCAGGTAGCGGGCGACTTCGCGCCGGGCGAGGGAGCGGGCAAGATCACCGTCCTCGTCGCAGACGGTGACGGCGCCGAAGGCAACTCCTGTGCTGCCGGCGGGGCGATTGACACGGCGTTCGCCAGCGGCGATGCGCTCCTGGATGACCGGCACCAGAGCAGGATTGGTCGAGCCGCCGACCTTGACTTCATCGGCGATCTCGCCGGCGAGGGCGAGCAGGCGCGGTCCCCAGGCGCCGATCAGAAGGGGGACATCCGGGCGGAGGATGGGGTACTCGAATCCAAAGCCGGGGATCAGTTTGTAGATCTCACCGTCGAAGCCGGAGCGGTCGCGGCGAAGCAGGCGGCGGACGATCTCGACGGTCTCGCGCAGGCGCGTCACCGGGCGGTCGAGATCGACGCCGACGGCATCGAGCCAGGCGCCGCGTACGAGACCGAGGTAGGCGCGGCCGTTCGAGACCGAGTCGAGGGCGGCGATTTGCCCGGCGATCTCGACTGGATGGAGCATGCCGGGGTTGAGGGCGGCCGGCCCGAGGCGGACGCGGCGTGTTGCGGCGGCGATCGCCAGCAAGGGTGCCAGGGCAGGTTGGAAACCAAGATCGGCGTAGATGGAGACGCCGTCGAAGCCGAGATCCTCAGCCAGGGTCGCGAGGGCGGCGTGCTCGGAGGCGGACTTGTCGCCCTGCAAGGCGATGGACACGGAACGAGACATGCGGCGGCGCTACCTTCCGGGGACAACGTAGAGCAATGCGTCGAGCGCGCACTCGGGCTTGGCGATGGTGGCGGCTGCGGGCCGGGATGGCAAGGGGCAGTTGATGATGCTTCCGCTACCTCGGGGTTGTATCGCGGTGATGGCGGGTGTAGCGTGTCGGGTATCCCGGCATCGCGAAGGGGTGCCATGCCACCTAACCGCTCAAGGTGGCCCGCCGGAGGCGTCACCGTGAACCAATCACCCAGCCCCGACATCGAACAGAAGTCACCAGCGTCTGACGACGAATCCAGCGGCAGTTTTGGCGCCTGGACGCTCGTCTGGACGCTGGTGGTGATGAAGATCGTCACGATTGTGATCGTGATCGTGGCGGCGCGGCGGACAGAGGCGGGCACGCTCTTCGCCCTGATCACCTGGCACTGGCTGGTGCTCCTGGGAGCGCTGTTGGCGGCTCCGGTGCTCTTTCGCTACCGGTTGCGACGGGTGCGGTCGCGCCGGGCAGCGCTTCTACGGGCGGAATGGATGGTCGATGACGAGGTCTCGGCGGGAATGCCGGTGCGAACACGACGATCGGATGCGTCACTGCCGGATGCGCGGGTTCGATAGATGTGGATAGTGCCGGTTGAAGGCCCAAGCGGTCCGATTATGTAGGGGCGGACCTCCGTGTCCATCTGTTCCGACTAATTCTGGGTAAGCTGCGGCGGTGCGGCGCTTGGGCCGTGCGCTGACCGCCGCCGGAGGTCCCCGCCGATGGTCGCCCCCCTCGCCCTGCCCGTGCCCGTCGCGCCGCCGCCACCTGACGCGGTTCTGGTCGATCGCGTCGAGGCGTTGCTTGCCGATTTGGTCGCCGCCTGGTCCCGGACCCGACCGCGGCGGGCCGTCACCGCGGTCGGCCGCCGATCCTGCCGGGGCTGCTGCTGTGGAGCGGCCTGCTCGTCTGCGTCCGCGCGGTCTCTCCAGCCAACTGGAGGTGTGGCGCCTGCTGAGCGCCGCCGGCCTCTGGCACTTCCCGACCGTCCCGGTCTCCGACGACGCGGTCTACCGGCGGCTGGAGCGCGAGGGCGAGTCGGCGATGGCCGGGCTCTTCGCCGACCTGACCGCGCTGCTGCTGGCCCGCCCCGCCGGCCCGGCCGACCGCACGTTGGCCCCCTTCGCCGCCGAGGTCGTCGCCGTCGACGAGACGACCCTCGACCGGGTGGCGCGCACGCTGCCGGCCTGCGCGGGCTGCCCCGGCGACGACCGGCTGCTGCCGGGCAAGCTGGCCGGCCTCTTCGACGTCCGCCGCCAGCTCTGGCGGGAAATCCGGCCCCGGCCCGAGGCCCGCCAGAATGAGAAGGTGGCCGCCCGCGACCTGGCCGCCACCCTGCCCGCTGAGAGCCTCATCCTCTGCGACCTGGGCTACTTCGCCTTCGCCTGGTTCGACGACCTGACCGACGCCGGGCAGTGGTGGGTCAGCCGCCTGCGCGCCAAGACCAGCTACGAGACGATCCACGCCTTCTACCACGACGGGGAGACGCTGGATGCCCTGGTCTGGCTGGGCAAGCACCGCTCCGACCGTACCAAACATGCGGTGCGTCTCGTCCAGTTCCGGCATGGCCAAGCGCTCCACCGCTACATCACTAACGTCCTGGATCTCCACCGCTCCTCTGCCCGAGGTCGCGCGGCTCTACGCCCGCCGCTGGGATATCGAAATGGCTGTCAACTTGGTCAAGACCCACCTCGGCCTCCAGCTGCTCTGGTCGGCCAAGCCCGCGTCGTCGGCGCCCAGGTCTGGGCGGTGCTCGCCGTCGCCCAGGTCGTGCAGGCGCTGCGGGGCGAGGTGGCGGCGCGGGCGGGGGTCGACACCTTCGCGGTCTCGCTGCCGCTCCTGGTCCGCTACCTGCCCCAGTACGCCCGCCGCGGTCTCGACCCGGTCGCCGCCTTCGTCGCCGATGGCCGCCGCTTGGGCTTCATCCGCCCCTCCCGCCGGACCCAAATCGTCACGCCCACCATCCCCGCCACCCATCTGCGCCCGCCGCCGGACGGGCTGGTCCTCCGCCGCACGCCCCGCTACGCGCGCAAGGACTGACTGCGGCCTCCGCCCCCGGTACTCAACCCCCTTACCCTGAATTAGTCGGAACGGATGATCTCCGTGTCCGCCCGGTTGCCGACCAATCGATTCCCGGCTGGAAACGCCGTTCCAAACCCAGAATGACTCAGTTGGATATCGGGCGGACACGGTGGTCCTCCCCTACGTGGTGGTACCGATCAGGATGGCTCGTCCGCCATACTGGGGATCACTTTTATCCAGCGTAACGGTGATGCCCAGACCCAGCCGGCGGCGACGAGCATGCCGGCGATGCCGATGACCAGGGTGGTCTGGACGCCGAACCACTGGCCGATCAGGCCGCCCATTAGGCCGCCGATGGGGATCAGGCCGGAGACGATGAACTTCCAGGTGGCGTTGACCCGGCCCTGGAGGCGGTCCGGGGTGATAGCCTGGCGGATCGTCACAGTGTTGACGTCGGCGATCACGATGAAGAGCCACTGGGCGAATTCGGCGGCGATGATGAGCGGCAGGGCGACCGATGGCACGAGCACGGCGGCGGGGACGGTGAGGCCGAAGAGTCCGACCAGCACCCTGGAGCCGACGATCGTCCTGCCGACACCAAGGCGGCGGGCGGCAGGTCCGGCCAACATCGCGCCGATGAGGGCGCCCGCGCCGCCGGTGGCGAAGACGAAGCCGACCTGGGCGGCGCTCAGGCCGAGGTCGTCGGTCATGTAGAGCACATAGACGGCCAGGAAGCCCCAGCCGAAGAGGGTCGTGGTGCCGCTGCAGAGGGCGAGGGCGCGCAGGAGCGGATCGGCGATTACCGCCCGGAGTCCCTCGGCGATGGCCGGGATCATCCTGGGCCGGTGGACGGTGCGATCGACCGGCGGCTCCTTCGTCTCGATCTTGCCGATCAAGATGGCGGAGAAGACGAAGGAGACGGCATCGACGGCAATCGCGGCCGGCGCCGTGATGAGGGCGATCAGGCCGCCGCCCACGCCGGGGCCGGCAACCTGGGCGAAGGAAGCGCTGGCCTGCAACTTTCCGTTGCCTTCGAGCAGGTCCTCGCGGCGGACAAGTGTTGGCAGGTACGCCTGGTAGGCGACGTCGAAGAAGACGGTGAAGATGCCGACGCCGAAGCCGATGGCATAGAGCATCTCGATGCTGAGCACATCGAGGACCCAGAACACCGGGATCAAGCCGAGGATGGCGGCCCGGGCGAGATCGGCGACGATCAGCACCGGCTTGCGCGGCAGGCGGTCTACCCAGACGCCGACGATCAATCCGACCAGGAGGAAGGGGGCGGTGCCGGTGGCGACGAGGAGGCCCATCTGGGCTGGGCTGGCGTCGAGCGACAGCGCGGCGATCAGCGGGATGGCGAGGGCCGAGAGCTGGGTACCGAGCTGCGAGATGGTTTCGGCGCCCCACAGCTTGAGAAAGCCGGAGTGTCGCCAGAGACCCGTAGTTGGCCAAGCGGGACGGCGAATGCGGCCGCGCCGGGTTGGCGGGTCGGAAGACACAGATGGAATGGTGGTAGTTTCAACTGACATGAGATGACCGCCCCTGGGAAGGTGGGGAGGGGGCGGTGGATGTGGCGCCCGCCTCCGCTGTCCTGCGCGCCTGCGTATTAGGACAGCGGTGACTTGGCTTCGTTGATGTATCCCATCGTCATCGCGTCGCGGTGACGCGGATCCTGGGTGGTCGGGTGCGACATCGGCTTTGCTCCTAGGGCGCATGGTGCGCCGAGAATCAGGATAGGGGGCGAGGTGGTGGAATGCAATACCCGTGACGCTGCGCGGACGTCTCGGTTGCCTGGATGAAATGCCGGGGCTAAGATCTGCGGCCAATTCAGTTGGGATGTAGGCGATGTACGTGAGTGAGAGGGGAGTTCGCGATGACTGCGAGCGACCGGCGGACGAAGTTTCTGTTGGCGGAGGATCAGATTCCGGAGAGTTGGTACAACATCGCGGCGGATTTGCCGGTGCAGGCGCCGCCGGTGCTGCATCCGGGAACGGGGCAGCCGATTGGTCCGGCGGACCTGGCGCCGCTGTTTCCGATGGAAGTGATCAAGCAGGAGGTCAGCACCGAGCGGTTCATCCCGATACCGGAGGAGGTGTTGGCGGTCTACCGGCTGTGGCGGCCGACGCCGTTGTACCGGGCGCACCGGTTGGAGAAGGCGCTCGATCTGCCGAAGGGTGTGCGGATTTTCTACAAGTATGAGGGGACGAGTCCTGCCGGGAGCCACAAGCCAAATACCGCCGTGCCGCAAGCCTTCTACAACAAACAGGAAGGGGTGAAGCGGATCGCGACGGAGACCGGGGCGGGGCAGTGGGGCAGCTCACTGGCGATGGCGTGCGCCTTCTTCGGGATCGAGTTGAAGGTCTACATGGTCAAGATTTCGTATGCCCAGAAGCCGTACCGGCGGGCGATGATGGAGGCGTGGGGGGCGACCTGCGTGCCGTCGCCGAGCACGGACACGGCGGCGGGGCGGGCGATTCTGGAGAAGGATCCGGAGTCGACGGGGTCGTTGGGAATTGCGATCTCAGAGGCGGTGGAAGATGCGGCGAGCCGAGAGGACACGAAGTATTCGCTTGGATCGGTGCTGAACCATGTGCTGCTCCACCAGACGGTGATTGGTCAGGAGGCGGTGGAGCAGCTGGCGCAAGCCGATGCCTGGCCGGATGTGATTGCGGGATGTGTGGGTGGCGGGTCGAATTTCTCGGGGCTGACTTTTCCGTTCCTGCAGCAGAAGCTGGCGGGAAAGCAGGTGCGGGTGATCGCGGCGGAGCCGGCGGCGTGTCCGACGTTGACCAAGGGAATCTATGCCTACGACTTTGGCGATACGGCAGGGATGACGCCGCTGGTCAAGATGCATACGCTGGGGCACGACTTCGTTCCGGCGGGGATTCATGCCGGTGGCCTGCGATATCACGGAGCGGCGCCGCTGGTGAGCCTGTTGTTGGACCAGGGTTTGATCGAGGCCACGGCGGTGCCGCAGCGGCGCACGTTTGAGGCGGCGGTGCTCTTTGCGCGGAGCGAGGGGATTCTGCCGGCGCCGGAGGCGGCACACGCGATCCGGGTGGGGATCGACGAGGCGCTGGCGGCGCGCGAGGCTGGCGAAGACCGCACGGTGCTGATCGGGGTCAGCGGCCACGGACACTTCGACCTGGCGGCGTATGACACCTATCTCTCCGGCTCGATGCAGGACTATGAGCATCCCGAAGCGGCGATAGAGGAGGCGCTAGCGCGCTTGCCGAAGAGCTAGCCCGAATGCGTCAGTGCTCACTTCCGACGATGGGGCGTGATCCCGTCGCTACTAACGCCTGACACCTGACGCCAGGTTCATGTGTTATCGGCAGATACCGTTTGTGCAGGCCAGTGCGCCGCAGCAGCCCGCGCCAGAGGAGCAGCGGCCACCGGCGTTGCGGCAGCAGTTGAGGGCACCATCGGCGCTGATCCCATTCGATGCGCAGGCCAGATCTCCGCAGCAGTGCGCCCCCGCCGCGCATACGCCGCCCTCGTTCCGGCAGCAGTTGAGGGCGCCGTCGGAGGTGATGCCATTGCTGGCGCAGGTAACAGTGCCGCCGCTCTGGGAGCATTGGCCGTTGGCGGTGCACTCCGCGCCGAGCGGCCGGTTGACCGTGACCGGGCCGGTGCAGACTCCGCCGGTGCAGGTCAGCGCGCCGCAGCAACCGTAACCGTTGGCGCAGGCGCCGCCGGCGTTCCGGCAACAATTGAGCGCGCCATCGCTTGAGATGCCGTTGGAGGCGCAAATAGTGACGCCGCCGGTTTGAGAGCACTGGCTGGTGCTGGTGCATTCCTGCCCGGGGACGCGCCCTCCAGTGTTTGCGCGGCACACGCCGGCGGTGCACTGCAACGCACCGCAGCAGCCGGCGCCGCTGGTGCAGGGTCCCCCTTCATTGCGACAGCAATTGAGGGCGCCGTCGGTGGTGATGCCGTTGCTGGCGCAGATGAGATCACCGCAGCAGTGGGACCCGGTCGAGCAGGCTCCGCCTTGGCTCCGGCAGCAGTTCAACGCGCCGTCCGTGGCGATGCCATTCGAGGCACAGACGACGGGGCCACCGGTCTGAGTGCATTCCGCGGAGGAGTTGCAGGCAACACCGAGACCCTTGTGCCGCGCGTCGGCGTGACTTTGCACTATGAGCCCGCCGAGAAAGGCACCGGTTCCTGCCGCCAGGGATCTCAGCAGGCGTCGACGTGACGTGCTGGAGGCGAGGGAACGGGTGAGCGCGTCGAACCGTTGACCATCCATGGCGCCGTACCTCCGTTGGTAGGGGATGCCGGGAAAGGTGCCGGTTGGGGCAGTGATTCCCATCCTATCATGCGGATGGAATCATCTACGGCCCTGGATCGCCGGAAAGGACGCGGTATGGCGGACGATGTGGTCTCAATGGATCGACTGGTGGGGATCGTGCGCGAGGCGATGGCGGACTTGATCGAGTCGGGCGATGTAGATGTCGTGCGCTCGGAAGATGGTCAAGAGATTGACCTCTTCGGTGACGAATGGACGGTGCACCTGGAAGGATGGCCGGAGAATTCGACCGCGTTCGCCGCGTTCGATGATGAGCCGGACGACCCGGCGGCCATCCCGGCGATCCGGGCGGCGATCATCGACGCGCCGATTCAGGCCGCCCTCCTGGACCTGGACCGGCGACTGGAGGGGACCTTGCGGGCGGCGCTGGCGGCGTCCGGTGATCCGCTGTCAGTAGATCTGGCGACGGCGTTGGGGGCTGGATGACGCTGCTCGGCAGAAAAATCGAACCGCCCCGGGCGGATGCCCGGGGCGTCGATCCAATCGTTCTCTTCCCGCCTTGTTACTGGCAGGTCCACTCGCCGCGGCGGCCGACCGACCACATCCAGGCGGCGGCGTTCGCGTTGGCGACGGGGTCGTAGATGTCGTAGGCGCCGTATGGGGTGCCGGCAAAGGTGCCGGGGACGAATTGGAAGAGGCCGTACCAACCGGCCGGGTTGTAGGCGTACGGGTTGAGGCCGGACTCGCAGGTGGCGACTCGGAGCATGTCGTCGCCGGACTGGCCGTAGGCGGCTGCGGCGGCGTAGATGATCGAGACGATGTCTGTCCCAGCCGGAGCAGGGACGGCGGTTGTCGTCTTCGCAGCGGTGCCGGCGCTGAGGTAATCGCCGTAGGCGTAGCCACTGGCGCCGTTGTAGGTGACCGGGACAAAGCCGTTCTCGGGCTCACCGATGATCTGGACCGCAGATCCCGATGGCATAACCGCCAGGATCGTGGCGTCGAGGCTGGGGAGGAAGCGCAGGTTGAGGGTGGGGCTGATCACGGTTGCAGACGTTTCCCCGTCCGGCCCGACCCCTGTGGCCGCCGTGTCGTCGACGTTCTGGAGTCTCTCCTGGGCTGCTGCGCCGGGCGAGAGGACCAAGGCCGAGGCCATCATGAAGGCCAGGACGACGACGATCCCGAGCTTGGCCGGAATTTGGGACGTGAGAGTACTGGAAGAAGTGCGCAACGGTAGACCTCCCTGAACGAGACATAGGGAAACTGGACACAGCAAAGCCTGGCGGTGGTGATCCCGCGTTGCCTTGAGCATTCCGTTTCCGACGTGACGACGATGCTCGGACGCGTCTGTATCGATCCGAGCGAACGATTGACCCGAGGCCGTCAACTGGCGGCTCTTGTGATCCTCGTTCCACCACCCAGCCGTGGTGTTCACGAAACGAGGATCGCAGGGCAAAACGTGCTCACACCGCAAAGGCAAGGACCCAGATGAAGGTTGGTGTGAAGCGCGGAATGGATAACACCCTATAAGCGATACGTCAAATATCTCCCGGGCCGAAGAGCAATATTTTCAGAGCCTAGCGATGCAAACTGCCATGAACGCAACGTCAGAATATTGGAGACTGTAGCCAGATTCGCCTAAATAGGAAGGTCGTCTGGCCATCGAGCCTCAAGGTCGGGCATGCGTTCCTTGCCGCAAACTAGGCACGCTGAAACTTGCTTATTGCGCTGAGGTTTCCGTTCGGCGTGGGTCGGCAATACAACAAAACCTGAGCAGTGAACAGTGTTGCAGTATACGACAACACATGATATAGCGGATGGGAGTGTCTGTGTGTGCGAGGTTGAGATGAATAAGCGGCGAAGGATGTCATGTAACGGGAGAGTAGGGAATGCGTTGGAGAAGTTGTGCAGGTTAGGGCGTTTCATGTCCTGCTATACTGCGCGACCGTCACACTCGATGACTCAGTACCGATTGTGATTCGGCAGTTTTGGTTTCGGGCCCATTATCATCGCGCGAAATGCGCGACGAACGAGGAGCATGGCATGACGCAGTTAAAGAAGCATCAGCAGACCGACCGCTTCTTTAGCGAAAGCGCATTACATGCCGTTGCCCTCGAAACACCTACAGGGGTCAGTCCAGACCTCTAGCGCTCACGATTTCCCGACCAACCGACAATCCGTCGCGCCGGCCCGGCCCGGCGTTGCTGTGTCCGAACCCTCCGGCGATAGCGCCTGGCGGGTCGAACGGCATGGCGTGAGCTGCCCTGCTCATCTCGACAATTCAACATTTTCCGCCACCGTCGAAGCGAGGAGGTTGCCATGCGCCCGCTTCGGACGTTAGGCCGATACCGGCAGCTGCTCACCCGCTACCTGCGGTCGCAGCTGCCGATGATGATCCTGCTCGGGGTGATCCTGCTTGGGTCGATCGCGGTACAGATCGTGACGCCGCTGGCGACGAGCCGGTTCATCGATCGGGCTGCTTCGGGAGGATCGGAGCGAGGTCTGATTTCACTTGCCCTGTTGACGATTGCTTTGGTGATCGTGGGCCAGGGATTGTCCGTTGCCGAGACCTACGTGGCCGAGAACGTCAGTTGGGTCGCCACCAACGCCTTGCGCGTCGATCTGGTCGCCCATCTTCTCCGCCTGGACTCGGGATTTCATGCCGCTCACACGCCCGGCGAACTGATCGAGCGCGTCGACGGGGACGTCGCCGCGCTGGCCCGATTCTTCTCGCGGTTCGTCGTGACCCTGCTCGGCAATCTCCTCTTGATAGTCGGAGTATTGGTGCTGCTGTACACCGTCGATTGGCGGATCGGGCTGAGCCTGAGTGCGTTCGTCGTTGTGGCGTTCGTGGCGATGGTGCGGATCCGGGCGATGGCAACGCCGTACTCGGCGGCTGAGCGGCAAGAGAGCGCCGAATTCTACGGATTCATCGGCGAGACCCTGGCCGGCCGCGAGGACATTCGCTCCAGCGGGGCGGAGGGGTTCGTGCTGCGGCGCTGTGCGCAGCAGATGCGGACCTGGCTGACGGCGACGGTGCGGGCGCAGATCCGAGGATACGGTCTGGTTGCCACGACCGAGGCCATGTTTGGCCTGGGAGCCGCGACCGCAATCGGCCTGAGCTGCATGCTCTACCGGGACGGCGCGCTGACCCTGGGCGCGGTCTACCTGCTCTTCCGCTACACGGAGATGCTGCGCCAGCCGACGGAGCAGATCCGCAATGAGATTCAGGACTTGCAGCAGGCCGACGCCAGCATGGGGCGGGTGGAGTCACTGCTCGCCACCGAGCCCGCGCTGGTTGATGGTCCGGCGGAGCACCTGCCGGCGGGGCCGCTCTCGGTCCAGTTCGATGGGGTTTCGTTCGCGTACGCGGACGGCACCCCGGTGCTCCGTGACGTCGACTTCTGCCTCGAGCCGGGGCGCGTCCTTGGTGTGATCGGGCGGACTGGGGCCGGCAAGACAACGTTGACGCGCTTGATTCCCCGGCTGGTTGATCCGACGTGCGGGGTTATTCGACTGGGTGGCACCGATCTGCGCTCGGTTCGGATCGACGGTGTCCGCACGCGCGTCGGGGTGGTGACCCAGGACGTGCAACTGTTCAATGCCAGCCTGCGGGACAACTTGACCCTCTTCGATGCCCGCGTCTCCGACGAGCGCCTGGTGGACGTCTTGGAGACACTGGGAATGCGTGGCTGGCTGGAAAGCGTGCCGCGCGGGTTGGATACGGTTCTGAATGCTGAGGTCGGCCTGTCGGCCGGGCAGGCTCAGGTTCTGGCCTGTGCGCGCATCTTTCTCGAACGATCCGGATGTCGTGATCTTGGACGAGGCGTCCTCGCGGCTCGATCCCGCGACCGAGCGGCTGGTGCACGAGGCGTTGCGCCGCCTGCTTGATGGACGAACCGGCATCGTCGTCGCCCACCGGTTGGCCACGATCGCATTTGCCGACGACATCCTCGTGCTGGAGGGCGGTCAGGTCCGGGAGCATGGCTCCAGGCTCTCATTGGCTGCCGATCCCACCTCTCGCTTCTCCGAGCTTCTGCGGCTGTCGACCGAGGAGGAGCTCTCATGACGCTGTTCCCAACCTGGAGCCACCTGCGGCGGCTGGCCGCCTTCTCTCCGTGGCTCTTCTTCTCCCACGCGGCGCTCTGGACCGTGATGAATTTTTCCGAGTTGCTCCCGGGGTTGATCGCCAAGGAGATTTTCGACGTTCTCACCGGCGACGACGAATTCCCCGGCGGAACGAACGGGCTGATCGCGCTGCTCGTGGCCTTGGCCCTGGGCCGGGCGGTCCTGTGGATGGTTGCCGGTTACGTCGAGATCGTGCTCCGCTTCCGCTCGAGCGGGCTCCTGCGCCGGAATTTGCTCCGGCGAGTGCTCAAGCGGCCAGGGGCGGAAGAGATGCCCTATTCCGCCGGGGAGACCATCAGCCGATTTCGCGACGATGCCTACCAGGGCGAAGACAATCTCGATTGGACCGACGAAATCGTGGCCCAGGGGGCTGTTGCCCTTGTCGCGCTGGGCGCGTTGCTGCTGGTTAGCGTCCCGCTGACCCTCGCGGCGGTCGTGCCGGTGCTCGTCATCGTGGCGATCGCCCAGCGGGCGAGCGTGTCGCTGGTGCGTCGCAGGGAGATCAGCAGCCAGGCGGCCAGCGAGGTGACCGGCGCGATCGGGGACATCTTCGCCGCCGTTCAGACCGTGCAGACCGCCGGGGCTGAGGCGCGGATGACGGCGCACGTCCGCCGGCTGGGCGAACGGCGGCGGGCGGCGATGCTGATCGACCGGGTGGCGAATCAGGCACTGGAGGCCGTCACGACCAACACGGCCAACATCGGGACCGGGTTGATCATGCTGTTGGGGGCGGGGGGCCTGCGCGAAGGCACGCTGACGGTCGGCGACTTCGTCCTGTTCGTCTCCTACACCGGGATCGTCGCCTCATTCGCCTCGGCGCTCGGTCAGTATCTGGCGCACACCCGGCAGGCCGTAGTGGCGTACGACCGGATGGCCACGGTGATTGGCGATGCCCCCGCGGCTACCCTGACCGAGGCGACACCGCTCTATCTGAAGGGGGCGCTCCCAGAGATTTCGGTGACGCGGAGCACTGATGATCGGCTGGATGTGGTCGATGTGCGCGGGCTGACGTACGGGTACCGACAGTCAGGCCGGGGGATCGAGGGGATCGACTTGCGCTTGCCTCGGGGGACGTTGACGGTGGTCACGGGGCGGGTGGGTTCCGGAAAGACGACGTTGCTGCGGTCGCTGCTCGGGTTGTTGACGCCGCAGTCAGGCGAGATTCGCTGGAATGGGCGGCTGGTGGATGATCCTGCTGACTTCTTCACTCCGCCCAGGGTGGGCTACGTGGCGCAGACGCCGCGCCTGTTCAGCGACTCACTCCGGGCGAACATCTTGCTCGGACTGCCGGAGGATCCGGAGGTGCTCACCGCCGCGATCCATGGCGCCGCGCTCGAACGCGACATCGCCACACTCGAAGAGGGACTCGAGACGGCGGTCGGATCGCGCGGTGTGAAGCTCTCCGGAGGGCAGATTCAGCGGGCGGCGACGGCGCGGATGCTCGTACGCCGGCCGGAATTGCTCGTGATCGACGATCTTTCGAGCGCGCTTGACGTCGAGACGGAGCGCGAGCTGTGGGATCGGTTGATTGCCACCTCGGGGGTGACGTGTCTGGCGGTCTCGCACCGGCGGGCGGCATTGACCCGGGCAGACCGGATCGTCGTGCTGAACGAAGGCCGGGTGGAGGCGGCGGGGTCGTTGGCTGAACTGCTGGCGACGAGTACCGAGATGCGAGCGCTGTGGCAGGAAGAGGATGAGGCGGAACTGGTCGCAGCGGGGCCGAGGGTCAGCCCCGCAGATTAGGCTCGCCGGAGGGTAAGCGTCAGCCACGTCGGGCTGAACTCGATGGCAACCTGGAATTCGGGAAAAGAGTCGCGAACGCTGAAGGAGTCGTCGGCGTTCGCGACCACGAGGTCGCCGGGCACCGGCCGGAGCTCCCACTGGCGCAGCCCCTCGAACTTGACCTCGGATGCGTCCCGATAGTGCTCGATCAGGACCGCCCCGCCGTCTCGGGTCACGCGGGTCATCTGCCGGAGCGCCTCAAGCGGGTTGTAGCAATGGTCCAGGGCGAAGCGCATGTGAACCAGGTCGAAGGATGCTGGTCCGAACTGCTCGTCCAGGTGCTCGACCTCGCCGGAGATCGTCGGAACGGGCGGTGTCAGGCCGATCTCATCCAGCATCTTGCGGTAGTGGTCGGCAAGGGCATCGACCGCGACGACCTCGACGCGTTTGTCGCCCAGCATCTTACCGACTGTGGTCGCGGGTCCCGCGGCGCAGTCGAGGATCTGGAACGTGTGTCCCGGAGGACGATCGGGAAGCGCGGCGACGAGGTGAGGTTGCAGTGGGGCGCTCGGATCGAGGCGTTCGTGGTAGCCGGCCGGGTCGTGGAGTCCCTCCTTGGTGAAGTAGGCGCGCCACCACGCCAGCTCTTTGTCGATTCCTGATAGCCAGGCTGCCCGGGTATCGGTCAAAGGCACTCTTGGTTTCCCCTTCTTTCGCGGGGTGCCATTGGGCACGGCGAATTGTCTCAAATCCACCTGGGTGGTTGTCATTGACCGGTCGGTAGGGGTGTGGTTGCGCAATTCAGACTGCGCTTCCGGATCGTGAGAATCCATTGGTCCGCTGATACGCGACGCATTCGGCGCGAAGCGACGTAAGTGACTTTCGGATTGACCGGATCACGTAGTCACCTATGGGAATTCGCGGAAAACCTACGTAGATCCATCGATGAAGGTTTTAAGCGTGATCGGCATCCTGCTGGTGTGGTCGCCGGTTGTGGCGGCGAATCCGCTCCGGACCCCAGGAGCAGGAGGAGATAGCGGGGAATGCATACGGAAATCGGACCGTTCGGCTACGGGCACGGCACATCGTTCTTCTTCCATACCAGCCAGTTCATCATGCCTGTGGAGGCCAGCCATGCAACCGCATTCCAAACCACGACCCATTGGCCCTACGTGTATTCGGAAGTCGTTGACCGTCTTCGCCCTGACGTTGGCTCTTCTGGCGCTGGCGATGCCCCTGGCAGCATCGGCCGCCGACGAGAAAGATGACCCCCGGCGCGACACCGCCCGGCAGGAAGAGACCCCTCCCGCTCTGGTGGCTGAGACCCGCGAGGCACCTGCTCCTCAGGAACAGCTGCAGGTCGAGGACTCTCACCCTGTTTGCCCGCCAGGATTCGAACTGGCTCAACCGCCGCTCAACCCTGATCTCGGGTGCATTGCGACAGACCTTGCGTACGAAAACCCCGCACCGAGTCCGGATCCAGATCCAACATGTCCGGAGGGCTTCGAGCCGGCCGAGCCCCCGCTTAATCCTGATCTCGGTTGTCTGCCGTCGAACGGCGGCAGTGGCTCCGGCGGATCGACCGGACCCGCATCCCGAACCACCCTGCCCGGAGGGGTTCGTGCGCGCCGAGCCACCGTTGAACCCCGAGTTGGGGTGCATCGCGGCCACCGTGGCGACCGCGGCTGATGTCGAACCGGAGACGGCCACGTTCGTCGGCGTTGATGAGGCGCGGCATCCTGGACACGACGACTGCCCGCCCGGTTGGGTGCCCGCGCAGTCACCGCTGAACGAGGATCTGGGCTGCATTAACAACACCGAGGCAGCCGGTGTCGTGGCGGGCGACGGGACTGGTGGCAGTCACGATCCTGGTTCATGGGGCGGTGATGGACTGCGTCATCCCGGCCACGGTTGCCAGGAAGGGTACGTCCTGAAGCTGCTGCTCAAGCAGAACCCGGACGGAAGCCTGACCTTCTTCTACGGCTGCGTGAAGGATGGCGGCGGGATCGTGACCGGGCCGACCGATATCACGAGCGGCGCGGCCGAACCGGTCGTGGCGTACGTGGCATGGACTGGACCGGACATCCTCACCGTGCCACCGTGCCCGGAAGGGTCAGCACGGCATCCGTCCTACCCAGAGTACGGGTGCATCCCGTACGGCTCGGGACCGTGGACGCCGTAGAGGCACTCACAATCGCTCGCTCGGCGGCGAAACCCCGGGTTGAAACCCAGGGCTGAGCCCGACGAAGCCCTTCCAGGGCTGAGAACGAAGACGACCCGGCCCCGCGGATGTCCGCGGGGCCGGGTCGCGTCCGTTGCAGACCGGGGTTGGAGAGGGCAGACTTTGCCACATACGATTGGATTGTCCGGATCGAAAGGACTGATGCGTGGCAGAGGTAGGATCCCGATCTGCGGCATACGGCAGTTGGACGTCGCCGATCACGGCGGATGCGATCGTGGCGGGTAGCGTCAGGCTGGGGCTGGCGGCACTCGATGGGCCAGTTGCCTACTGGCTCGAAGGCCGACCGAATGAAGCCGGACGCAACGCGCTCGTCCGTGCCGGCGTCGATGGGCGAGTCAGTGAAGTGACGCCATGGACGTTCAACGTCCGCACCCGGGTGCACGAGTACGGCGGCGGTGCGTTCGCCGTGCGGAACAGTCAGGTGATCTTCGCCCATGACGGCGATCAGCGTCTGTACAGCATGGAAGCCAGTTGCCGTGAGATGCCCCAACCATTGACGCCTGAGTCGGATTGCGCCCTGCGCTATGCGGACATCGTGTTCGACGACACGAGGAACCGGATCATCTGCGTGCGTGAGGATCACCGCGGGGGCGGCGAGGCCGTCAATGCAATCGTCGCCGTCTCGCTCACGGGGAGTGATGGTGGGGACGAGGGCACGGTCCTGTTCGAGGGGACCGACTTCGTGGCCGCGCCGCGACTGTCGCCGGACGGATCGCGATTGGCCTGGCTATCCTGGAATCATCCCAATATGCCCTGGGACGGCACCGATCTATGGGAGGCCGAGATCGCCGGGTCGGGGCTGCTCGGTGAGGCGAAGCATGTCACGGGCGGGAAGAGCGAATCGATTTTTCAGCCGGAGTGGGCGCCAAACGGAGATCTGATCTTCGCCTCCGACCGGAGCGGCTGGTGGAATCTCTATCGCCGTGCCAACGAGACCGGCGCAATCCGGGTGCTTTGCCAGACGGAGGCGGAGTTCGGGCTGCCGCTGTGGGTCTTCGGGATGCGGACCTACGACGTGCTTGATGACGGCCGGATCGTGTGTGCGTTCTGCGTGAGCGGCACCTGGACACTGGCGATACTCGATTCTGACCGGGGTCGCCTGGACAGAATCGATCTGCCGTACCACGAGATCGACAACGTCAGTGCATCCGGAGCCACTGTCCTCTTCCACGGCGGATCGCCCTCGACACCGAAGGCGATCGTCCGGCTCGATCTGGCGACCGGTGAGCGCACCGAACTGCGCCGGGCGACGGGGACAGTTCCGGATCCCGGGTATCTCTCGCCGCCGCGCACGGTCGAGTTCCCGACCGAGGGCGGGTTGACGGCATTCGGTTTTTTCTACCCGCCAGCGAACCGGGATTTTGTGGGGATTGAAGGAGAAAAACCGCCGCTGCTGGTCCTTTCTCATGGCGGGCCGACCGGCGCGACCGAGCCCAGCTTCGAGCTGTCGATACAGTACTGGACATCGCGCGGTATCGCGGTCCTGGATGTCAATTACGGTGGCAGTACCGGGTACGGGCGGGCCTACCGGGAGCGGCTCAATGGCGCCTGGGGCGTGGTCGATGTCGACGACTGCTGCAATGGCGCCCGCTGGCTGGCGGAGCAAGGGGAGGTCGACGGCGACCGGCTGATGATTCGGGGTGGCAGCGCCGGTGGGTACACGACGCTGGCGGCGCTGACGTTCCGCGATGTCTTCGCGGTGGGTGCGAGCCACTTCGGCATCAGCGACCTTGAGACGATGGCGACTGATACCCACAAGTTCGAAAGCCGTTACCTCGACAACCTGATCGGCCCCTATCCGGAGCGCAAAGATCTCTACGAAGAGCGATCACCGATCCACTTCACCGAGCGCCTCTCCTGTCCGCTGATCCTGTTCCAGGGACTGGAAGACAAGGTCGTGCCACCCGCCCAGGCGGAGACGATGTACGCGGCGGTCAAGGCGAAGGGGCTGCCCGTCGCCTACCTTCCCTTCGCCGGCGAGCAGCACGGGTTCCGGCGGGCGGAGAACGTCAAGCGGGCCCTGGAGGCCGAGCTGTACTTCTACGGCAAAGTCTTTGGATTCGCGCCGGCGGACGTGATCGAGGCGGTGCCGATCGAGAACCTCTAGAGGGGGACAGGGCTTGCGCCCTGTGGGGGACAAGGCTAAAGCCGTGAGAGGGACACGGCTGTTGCCGTGAGGGGGAGAGGGGGGGCTCGTGGAGCAGATTGTGTCGCTCTGTGGGTCGGTGCTGATTCTGGTTGCGTTCGTGGGGAATCTGTTGGGGCGGGTACCGGCATCGGGGTTGCCGTACGTGCTACTCAACATTATCGGGTCAGCAATTCTGTCGACCATCGCGATCCTGGAAGAGCAGTGGGGATTCCTTTTGCTCGAAGGGGTGTGGACGATCGTCAGCGTGTATGGGCTGGTGCGGTTGCTGCGCGCTGGTAGTGGTGGTCAGGCTGGAGCAGTGGGGTTGGGACACTAGGTTTCCGCCCTCGTGCCCAAATCGACTGTTGATTTCTGGCAACTGGGCGCGATTCATCGCACCCCTACGCCGGAGGATCGTAGCCGTCGGTCAGACCACCGGACTGCGGCGGGTTTGCGGCTACGGCCAGCGCAACCGGCATATGTGCTGCAATGTGTTTGAGAAGCGCGTAAATCAGCAACGCAACCCCGGCCATCTCGGCGGTCTCTTCGATGACGGCGAGGACCGTAACGGGGCCGCCACCACGGCCGCGGGCGTCGGTGATGCCGGCTTCGATCATCTCGATGATCAGCGCGCCGCCGATGTAGATCGCGGCGGCAATGATGAACTGGCGGCGAGAGTCCGGGGGGAGGGCGCGCAGAAACGGGAGGTAGGCGAGCCCGACGACGATAGCGAGGATCGAGTACGGCACGACCCAGGCCCAGAGCAAGGGGCCGCCGGTCGTCACGATGTCCTTGACCCAGTCGCCGATCTGCTCGTGGAGCGCTGTGCCTTCGTCGCAAGAGACAAAGCCGAGGATCACCGCGAGGCCAAGCCAGTGGCGCGCCCACCGGTCGCGGGCGGCGCGTGCGGCGACGGCAATGGCCGCGACGAGCAATCCGGCACAAAGGAGCATGCTGGCGGTGAACCAGGTGTTGACCGTCTGCTCCGCGCTCGGGTCGAAGTTGCGGCGGATCACGCGCAGGGTACGCGGCAGGGCATCGCGGTCGGTTGCGTCGAAGTTGCGCGACAGCTCCGCGGCGATGGCGAGGATCGTGAGCAGGACGATGGCCCAGGACAGCCAGCGAAGAACCCGGACGGGCGAGATCGTGACCCGATGGGGCTCCGGGCGTAGCGGCGTGGAGGGGTGTTGTTGCATGGAGCCGATCACGCGAAGATGATGGTCGGCGAGCCCCGGCCGCGGGGCGCACCCGCCATGAACGCACGGTGCGAGCCTCTGGCGCAATGAGGTCGCTGGGCGCGAATGGTACGTGGTCGCCACCCGAACGGCATGGCCTGAACAACATCTCCGTGAATGTGCTCCGGGAGGTCCGAAGCGACTCCCGCACGGGCAGAAAGGGTGAACGTGGCGGACGGAACGCAAGAGACGACGCGGACTGCTGATCTCGATGCTGTGCTGGCGGCTTGCAATACGAATCGTGAGCGGGATCTGGCCGATCTCTTCCGGATCCTGCGCCAGCCCAGCATCAGCACGCAGAACATCGGCGTGCGCGAGTGCGCCGAGCTGGAACGCGATCTGCTTGTCGATGCGGGCCTGGAGGTTCGGATCATCGAGACCGAAGGCCATCCGATGGTCTTTGGGGAACGTCCTGGCCCAGCTGGATCGCCCACACTGCTCCTCTATGGCCACTACGATGTGCAACCGCCGGAGCCGCTGGAGGCGTGGATTTCGCCGCCGTTCGAACCGGAAATACGGGACGGCAAGATCTGGGCGCGCGGCGTGGGTGACAACAAGGGCCAACACGTCGCTCACATCTGCGCCCTCCGGGCATGGAACGAGGTGGTCGGGAGCCTGCCAATCGGCGTCAAGGTGCTGCTTGAGGGCGAAGAAGAGTGCGGCAGCCCGCAGATCGACGAGTTCGTGGCCGCCAACCGCGACCTGCTCGCCGCAGATCTGGTGGTGACGGCGGACGGACCGGTCCACGACGATGCCCATCCGCAGGTGGAGTACGGCGTCCGCGGCATGGTCTACATCGAGCTGACTGCCCGGGGCGCGAAGCACGATCTGCATTCGGGCAACTGGGGCGGCATCGCTCCAAACCCGGCCTGGACGCTGGTCCAACTCCTGGCGACGATGCGCGACGCCGGCGGCAACGTCCTGATTGAGGGATTTTCGGACGACGTGCGGCCGTTGTCCGAGCTTGCCCAGGCGGCGATCGCAAAGATCCCGCTCGATCAGGCCGGGGCGCTGGCGGGGATCGGGGTTCGTGAGCTACCGCCGCCCGCCGAGGTGCCGTACTTCGAGCGGTTGATGGCGCGGCCGACACTGAACATTGCGGGATTTACGTCGGGATACGGCGGGCCGGGCAGCAAGACGATCATCCCGGCCGTGGCGACGGTCAAGATGGACATGCGGTTGGTGCCGGACCAGGATCCGGACGACATCTTCGCCAAGGTAAAGGCCCACGTGGCCAGGCACGCACCTGAGGTGGAGATCCGTCACTTCGGGGCGATGCGGCCCTCGCACACCCCCCTCGATCATCCGTTGGCCGTACCGGTGCGGCGGGCGGTGGCGCAGGGGTTTGGGGTGGAGTCGATCGATATCCCCCTCGTCGGTGGCAGCCTGCCGGACGCGACCTGGACGAAGACGCTGGGGCTGCCGTCGTTTGTCGTCCCTTATGCCAACCACGACGAGGCCAACCACGCCCCCAACGAGAACATGGTGCTAGAACGGTTCTACGCCGGTATCCGCACGACTGCCACGCTCATGGCGGAGTTGGCGCGGTAGCCATTCCCGGCACTGCTACGCGATTTGCCTCGCAACAGATGGTTGACAGGCGGGTGGTACGCTTCTTGACCGTAAGCGCCGCGCCGTCGTGGGGATGGCGCGGGCGGCGATGCGGAGGGAGGCACAGGTGGCGGAAGGCCAGGTCGAGCACCAGACTCCGCGTGGGGGAGGGGAGACGATTCTGCGGACGAGCGGGCTGAGCAAGCGGTTCGGCAACATCACCGCCGTCCACAGCCTCGATCTCGACGTCCGCGCCGGCGAAGTGCTGGGCTTTCTCGGGCCAAACGGCTCGGGGAAGAGCACGACGGTCGGCATGATCCTGGGCCTGATCGAGCCGACGGCCGGCACGGTCGAGCTGTTCGGCAAGCCGCTGGCGCAGCAACGTGAGGTCCTCACTCGCCAGGTCGGAGCGATCATTGAGACGCCCGCCTTCTATCCCTACATGACGGGGCGCGACAACCTGCGAGCGCTGGCGATGGCGGCTGGTGGCGTACCTGCTGGGCGGGTAGAAGAGCTGCTGACGCTCGTCGGGCTGCAAGAGCGGGCCGGCGGCAAATACAAGACGTACTCCCTGGGCATGAAGCAGCGGCTGGGGATCGCCTCGACGTTGCTGACGAACCCGTCGCTGGTGATTCTGGACGAGCCGACCAACGGGCTGGACCCGGCAGGGCAGCGCGAGATCCGCGACCTGATCCCCGATCTTGCCAGGCAAGGGCACGCCGTACTCCTCGCCAGCCACTTGCTGCATGAAGTCGAGCACGTCTGCGAGCGGGTGGCGATCATCCGGAGCGGCCGACTGATCGAGTTTGGCCGGGTGGCGGATCTGGTCGCCCGAGGCGGCTATCTGGACGTCAAGCTCCGCCCGAACGAGATCGCGGCCGCGGTCCAGGTGCTCCAGCCTTTGCCGTTCGTCGAGAGCGTGGCGCCGCGCGACGAAGGCCTGGCAGTGATCTATACCGGCGACTACGGCGCGGAGATCAACCGGGTGCTTGCCGGGCAGGGCATCTTCGCCTCGGCGCTGATCCCGAAGCAATCGTCGCTGGAGGACATTTTCCTGGAGCTGACCGAAGGCAGCACCCCGGGCGAGCAGAACGTGCAGACGGGAGGGTCGGGCGATGCTGCCGCTGTTGCGTAGCGAGATTTTCCGGCTGCGCCGGCGGTGGATGGCGACGATCCTTCTGCTCGTCGTCGTGCTCGGCGTCGCGGCCGTCTACGTCATCCTGTGGTTGGTCTACGTCAACGCCTCCAGTATCGACAAGGCAGATCAAGGCCGAGATCTGGGTCTGAGCGCCGTGCCGGATGTCGGGATGGACATCGTCAACTTCCTGGGCTCGATCGTGGCGGTCATCCTGGCGGCGAGCCTCATCGGGACAGAGTTTGGCTGGGGGACGATTCGGGCGCTGCTGCCGCGCGCCCGCAGCCGGATCGACTTGATCGGCGCCAAGCTCGTCACCCTGGTGCTCTTCGATGTCCTGCTTGTGGTGGCGGGCTTCCTCACCGCTACTGTCTTCTCCGCCGTCTTCTCCAGCATCGAAAGTTTGGACACGAGTTTCGACTATGGGTTCTGGGGTGACGCGATCCAGTCGATCGCGATCAACTTTTTCGTGCTGCTGCCTTACTCCGCCCTGGCGTTCTTCGTAGCGGTGTTGACCCGCTCGAATGCGGCGGGGATCGCCATCGGCCTGGCGATTCTGCTGGCCGAGGGGATCCTCGTCGCCATCCTGGGAGCGTTGAGCGATTCGCTGGAATGGATAGGCGATCTGCTGTTCAGCAACAACATGGCGGCGATTCTGAACGAGAACAATCCGGGGGGCCGCGATCCGGGCAGCGACTTGCCCGGGACGGGCCAGGCGATCTTCGTCCTGGTCGTGTGGATCGTGCTGCTGGTGGGAGGCTCGTTCTGGATCTTCCGGCGGCGGGATGTGACGTCTGGGTAACTGCATGGGGGCGCTCCGGGGCTGACGGCCCGGGCTGAAAAGGACAGCCTCTCCGAGGCTAGAAGAGAAGCGGGTGGCCCGGCATTGCTGCGGGCCACCTTGCTTTGTTGAAGAAGCATGGGGCGGAATTGGTCGAGATGGCGTAGTCTACCGAGCGTCGTTGGAGTGCCGAATTGAGACCGGGGCGTCTGGCAGTCAGGGCGCCCGGAGGATGCATGGACAGTTACCTGGTCGGACGACCGATCGCCGATATCGATACGCCCGCACTGATCGTCGACCTCGATGCGATGGAGCACAACATCGCCGCCGTGTCGAAGGAGATCGCTTCCCGCGGGGTCGCCTGGCGGCCGCATGCCAAGGGGCACAAATGCCCGGCGATCACCCACCGTCAGATTGCGGCCGGGGCGATCGGCGTGACCTGCGCCAAGCTCGGCGAGGCCGAGGTGATGGCGGTGGCGGGAGTCCGTGACATCCTGGTCGCCAATCAGGTTGTTGGTCCGATCAAGGCGCGGCGACTGGCGGGTCTGGCGGCGCAGGCGGACGTGATCGTGGCGGTCGATTCGGCAGTAAACGTCGGTGAGCTCGATGCGGCCGCCTACGCCCTGGGAACTCGGCCACGGGTGGTGATAGAGGTCAACACCGGCATGGAGCGCGCTGGAACCCTCCCAGGGGAAGCGTCGGTTCGGCTGGCTGAACAAGTAGCCAAATGCAAGGCGCTCAGGTTTGCCGGCGTGATGGGTTGGGAAGGGCATGCGATGTCCGTGCCCGATCCTGCTGGGCGGGACGCGGAAATCCAAAGGGCTGTAGGGCTGCTCACTGCGACGGCTGACGCGGTGCGTGAGGCCGGTATACCGGTCGAGATTGTCTCCTGCGGCGGCTCCGGAACCTATCTGTCGTCGATCACCGTTCCAGGTGTGACCGAGGTCCAGGCCGGCGGCGCAACCTTCGGCGACTCCACCTACCGCGACCTAGGTGTACCGGTCGAGGCGGCGCTGTTCCTGATTGTGACGGTGACCAGCCGGCCGGCGGCGGACAGGATCATCGTCGACTCGGGCCGGAAGGCGGTCGATCCGTCGAATCGATTGCCGCACGCGGTCGGTCTCGATGGGGTGGTCGGCATGGCATTCTCGGCGGAACATGGCACGATCCGGCTGTCAGGACCAGCGGAGGCGCCGCGGGTTGGTGATCGGCTGGAGTTGCAGATCGGCTACCACGACCAGTGCGTCCACCTGCACGAGCGGATCTTTGGGTTGCGGGATGGAGTGGTCGAGACGGTGTTGCCGGTCCTCGGGCGCGGGAAATTGCAGTAGAGTCAATTCGTGGCAACGTGGTGCGCCGCGTAGCCGGCTGATGACCGGCCGGTGACCGGGGCGGTTTGCTCGTGCTGCGACGGTACGTCTGGTAGGGGCGGACCAATGTGTCCGCCCGGCAACCATCACGTCGTCACGGTCGGAAACGGCGTATCCAACAGGGTACCGATCGGTTTGCGGCCGGGCGGACTCATTGGTCCGCCCCTACGGCGCGGGGCAGGGTGTCCAGACCGGGACCTCTGGATCGTCATGCCGCGGGTGCGATACGGGCATTGCCAAGACGGAAGATGGCCGCAGGAAACGAGCCTTGATTGCGGCCACAACAGAGCGTGAACCTGATAACCCCCCTTAAAAGGGGCTGGTACGTCGGGGCTGTGGCGGAAAGAATGGTTGACCCGTTGGGCGAGGCTAGGGAATGAGGTTCGTACGGTCGGTCGGGCGCGGGCTGGGGGTGATGCGCAACCGGGCGTTGTTGACGCTGACGCTCGGGCACTACACGGTCGATATGTACGGCGGTCTGCTCCCGGTCCTCTACCCGCTCCTGCGTGACGAGTTCGATCTCAACCTGAAGACCGTCGGGACGGTGTCGCTGGCCTACACCGGGGTGTCGGCGCTGAGCCAGCCACTGTTCGGCTGGGTGGCGGACCGGTACGGAACGAAGTTTCTTGGGCTAACGCTGGTGTGGACGGCGGTGATGTTCGCCACCATCGGCTTTGCGCCCAACTTCACGGTTCTGCTGATCATGGCGGCGCTAGCTGGGGTCGGGTCGGCGGCGTACCACCCGATGGGGGCGTTGTCGGCGAGCGCGGCGATCCCGGCGGAGAACCGCAACACCGGCATGTCGTGCTACATCTCCGGCGGGACGTTGGGGGTGGCGTCTGGGCCGCTGCTAGGCGCCGTGCTTTTCGGGGTGTTTGGCATTCGGGGAACCGCCTTGATGGTGCTTCCCGGTACGACCATCGCCGCCTGGATGCTGCTCGAGATGCGCCGGGTGGCGCGGGCGCGGCGCGCCGCCGGGGAGACGGCACCGCGCAAGCGGATGGCACTGCCGGCGCTGCCGATCCCGTGGGTGCCGCTGGGGGCGACCGTCAGTGTGATGATGTTGCGGGCGTGGACGATCTTCGGGATCCAGGCGTTTATTCCGAGTTGGTACAAGTCGCTCGGGTATGACGCACGGTTCTATGGCCCGCTGGCGACGACGATCGTGTTGGCGGGCGCGGCGGGAAACGTCGGCTGGGGCTCGCTGGCGGATCGGTTTGGCCGGAAAGCGGTCGTCATCATCACGACCGCCGGCACGATCCCGGTTGTGCTCCTGTTTGCCCAATTGACCGGTCCGATTGCCTTCCCGCTGGCGGCGTTGCTCGGCTTCCTGGCGGCGTCGACCGCGCCATTGATGCTGGTGACGGCCCAGCAACTGATGGCGGGTCGAGCGGGATTTGCCTCGGGGTTGATCCTGGGGCTGGGGTTCGTCACCGGCGCGATTGGGGTGCCGGTGATGGGTGCGATCGGCGATGCCTACGGGATGCCGGCGGCGATGAGCTCGCAGGCGATCGTGGCCCTGCTCACGATCGGGGTTGCCTTCCTGTTGCCCAATGAGCGGCGTATCGTCGAGCTCGGCCGCCGTGCACCGCAGTTGGCGCCAGCGACCTGATCCGAAGTAGGTCGCACCACTCGTTGGCCGAGGCGGAATCTTCCTAGAGGGTGTTCCCGTTGTCTGAAGATTGAGGTTCGATTCCAAGGCGACGGGCGAGCCAGGCGATCTCGGCATCGTAGAGGAGCGTCAGTGGCGGCCTCGATCTTCTCCGCGTGCCCGAAAAGTTCGAGCGAGACAAGCCCATGCATGGTTGCCCAGGTGGCGATGACTGCATGACGAACGTCATCGTCCAGGGCGGAGAGGCCCGTGTACATGTCGCTGTTCTGACCAGGGTCGGCGTCGGCGCGCCGTACGGCTCTCATGATGACGTCGACCAGTGGCACCGTGGCCCGGTAGGCGGCCGGTTTGGTGACCTCGTACGGGGCGTGATAGCTGATGATCGGTGTGCCGAAGATCAGAGAGTACTCGGCGCGGTGGGCGAAGGCCCAGGCTCGATAGGCGCGGGCGATGGCGAACAGGCGGCCGTTCAGGTCATCTCGATCGAAGGGTGCATCCGCTTCGTCGAGGGCATCTGCCAATGAGTGGTAGGCGTCGACGATGAGGGCGGTGACGAGGTCGTCGCGGGAGGGGAAGTAGCGGTAGATGGCGGGCGCGGTCATGCCCATTTCGCGGGCAATGGCGCGGAGTGAGAGGGCGGCGGCGCCTTCGGATTCCATCTGCGCGCGGGCTCGGTCCTTGATCTCGGCGGCAGTATTGATGCGATTCCGCTCTCGTCGTGAGAGCGATGGCGACGCCTCGCTCATTGCACGACCACCTCGCCGCGCATGAAGAAGTGCAGGGTGCACTCGTACGAGTAGGTCCCGGGCTCATTGAACGTGAACGCATAGGTGCCGCTCGATTGGGTGTCAGATTCGAGACCGTCGCCGACGACGTTGTGGTCTTCATTTCCAGACCAGGTCCAGGTGACGGTCTGGCCGGCGGTGATCTGGATGGCGGACGGCTCGAATTCGTTGTCGTGCACGTCGACTGAGGTGACGCCGACGACGGGATCTGCCGGGGTCGAGTTCGTTCTGAATGTAGATCGCGCCGGCAATCGCCAGGGCGGCGACAACAATTAGCGAGATTCCGGCCCAGATCCAGAAGCGGCGACGGGATAGAACGGATGGCACGCCGTGGTCCTCCGATGTGACGTACGATCATTGACACTGCAACCGCAACAGGATTATCGCTGACAACTTAGTTTTCGATGTTCATTCCAAAGCGCGGATTGGTGTGCCTTGCGGTATCTGCCGGTACAACGCCCGGAATGACCAAGCTATCAGTAACCAGGTGGCACGTTCGCGGAGAAGCCGGGGGATGTCGCCCCCGGCTTCTCCGTTACAAGCAGATTCTGCGAGTGGCGGATCGACCTTTCGCCAATCGCTCCTCGTTAGAAGTCGAAGTTGTCGATGTTCTCGGCGTTGAAGGTGTAGGGCGGGCCGAGGATGACGACACCGCCTTCGCCGACGGTGTAGGAGCCGAGGCGACCAGCGGTGAAGGTGTCGCCGGGGGCGCCGGTGATCTCGCCGTTGACCAGGGCGATGGCGGCGTAGTAGGTCAGGTAGTAGAGATCGGTTGGGTTCCAGAGGGCGAATTCCTGGACGGTGCCGTCCTTGATGAACTCGCGCATCTCGTTCGGCAGACCCAGGCCGGTCAGGGCGACATCGGTGCGGCCCTCGTCTCGGAGAGCAGCGGCGGCGTTCTTGATGCCGACCGTGGTCGGGGAGACGATGCCCTTGAGGTCGGGGTAGGCGGTGAGGAGCTCAATGGTCTTGTCGTAGCTCTTGCCGTCTTCGTCATCGCCGTAGGCGACTTCGACAAGGTCGATGTTCTCATACCCGGGCTTGGTGAGTTCATCCTTCATGAACTCGATCCAGGCGTTCTGGTTGGTAGCGGTGCTGGCGGCAGAGAGCACGGCGATCTCGCCTTCGCAGCCGATCAGGCGGGCGATGTCGCGAATCTGGTCGCGCCCGATCTCCTCGGAGTTGGCCGAGTTGACGAAGAGGTCCCGAGCATCCGGGGCGACATCGGAGTCGAAGCTGACGACCTTAATGCCCTGGGTCCGGGCTTCGTTCAGGGCCGGAGCGAGGGCGTTCGGATCGTTGCCGGAGACGGCGATGGCGGAGACGCCCTGCTGCGTCAGCGTCTGGATGAAGGTGACCTGTTCAGCGGCGTTCGGGGTGTCCGGCCCGACCTGCTCGGTGGTGCCGCCCAACTCGGCGGCGGCCTCTTCGGCGCCACGGAAGTTGGAGGCGAAGTAGGCGTTGACGACGTCCTTGGGCAGGAAGGCGACGTGGGCGCCGTTTGCGCTGGCGCCGCCGGCCGCGGGCGAGGCCGCTCCTCCAGCGTCCGCGGCCGGTGAACCCGCCGCGCTGCCAGCGTCGGTGGCGCAGTCGGCACCCTGAGCGCGGGCAGTCGTCAGGCGCGGCCCTGAGCCGACGCCGAACGCGAAGGCCGGTAGGCAGAGGCCCAAGATTAGGAGCAGGCGGATGGGGCTCGCGAGGGTACGGATCGTCATTGACTCCTCCTCAGCACAGATGTTGGACGCGACCGGTCGGTCTTCGGAATCTGATCCTTGGTACCGGGGCCAAACGAAACGGATTCCTCCTTTCCACATGCTCCCTTTCGGGCGGTCAATCGCCAGCGGCCGGGCGTGGAGCGGGTCTGCTCGAGCGCCTGACTGCGGCGATGCGACGAGTGATGTTCGGGAGGAGGACGGAGAGGATGAGCAGGCTGCCAATGGCGATGCTCTGAATCTCGGGGTTGGATGAATTGAGGTTGAGAACATTGCGCAGGGTGGCGACGACCGCGAGCGACAAGGCCACGCCGAATAGGGTGCCACGGCCGCCGAAGATGCTGACGCCACCCAGGAGAACCGCCGCGATCACGTCTAATTCGAAGCCAACGGCGTTGTCGGCTCGGGACGATGAGACCCTGGCTGTGAACATGATCCCGGCCAGCGAAGCCACGACGCCGGAGACAATGAAGAGCCAGAGTTTTACACGGGCCACTCGGATCGCCGAGAAGCGAGCCGCCTCGGCGTTTGCCCCGATCGCGTAGATCTGGCGGCCGATCCAGGCACGGTGGAGCACGACGGCGAAGATCGCCAGCAAGGGCAAGAAGACCAGCGTCGTCCAGGGGAGGCGCGTGCCCGAGATCGTGCCGAAGCCGAACTCGGTGAAGTTCGCGGGGTAGTCGGAGACGGCGCTGTCGCCCAGGATCACGTAGGCCAGGCCACGGTAGAGGGAGAGCGTGCCCAGGGTCACGACCAGCGATGGGAGCCCGAGCCGGGTGACGCACAGGCCGTTGAGGAGGCCGGCGGCCGCGCCGACCAGCAGGGTGATGGCGATGCAAAGCCAGAGGGGCAGTCCGGCCTCCCAGGTTTTGCCCAGGACGGCGCTGGCGAGGCCGAGAATCGAGGCGACCGACAGGTCGATCTCGCCGGCGATGATGATCAGCGTCATGGGCAGGGCCATGACCGCCTTCTCCATCGCCACGCCGAGGATAATCGTCAGGTTGGAGCCCTCGAAGAAGACGTCCGAAGTCAGGGTGCCGGAGATGATCACCGCTGCCAGGAGAGCAGCCAACAGGGTCTCCCAGCGCATGATGACACTGTTCACGCGGGCGTTCATCGTTGCCGCCTCGCGCGCAGGATCTCCTGGAGCCGCTTGATGATGAGGAGATCGAGGGTGACTGCAATCAGGATGGCGGCGCCTGAGATCGCCTGGAGCCAGAACGCGTTGAGGCGGAGGATGGTCAGGGCGTTCTGGATCATGCCGAGAAAGATGGCGCCCAGGATCGCCCCGAGCACGGTGCCGGAGCCGCCGAAGATGTTGACACCGCCGAGGACAACGGCGGCGACGACGAGCAGCTCGTAGCCGGTGGCCGCCCGGGCGTCGACGGATGGGAACCTCGCCCCCCAGAGAATGCCGCCGGCCGCGGCCATGATGCCGCAGGCGACGAAGGCGGAGAAGACGAGGCGATCGACAGGAAGCCCGGCCAGGCGGGCGGCCTCCGGATTGGAGCCGACCGCGTAAAGCTCGCGGCCGGAGCGGGTGGTGCGCAGGATGTAGCCAACGACCAGGGCGGCGCCCGCGGCTACCAGGATCGGGGTGGGGATGCCGAGTGGCCGGGAGAGGGCGATCTGGCGGAAGTCCGGCGGGACTTCTGATGCGGTCACCAGCTCGCCACCGCCGATCGCGAAGGTCAGGCCGCGAAAGATATAGAGCGTGCCCAGGGTCGCGACGATGGCGGGGACGCCGCCGAGCGTGACCAGGGTGCCGTTGACGGCGCCGAGTCCGGCGCCGATGAGCAGGCCGATGAGGACGGCCAGCCAGATGGGGAAATCGGGATTGGCACGGAAGATGTCGCGGACGACGTAGGCGACCAGGCCGACCGTCGAGGCGACGGAAAGGTCGACGTTGCGCGTGAGGACGACCAGGGTCTGGCCGACGGCGACGACGGCGATGATCGAGACCGAAACCAGGATTTGGCGGATGTTGCCCGTGCTGAGGTAACGCGGGGCCTGGACGCCGACGATGACGACGACCGCGGCCAGGGCAATGAGCAGTCCCGCTTCGCGCACTCGACCGACCAGATCGACCAACCGGCCGGCGCCGGACGAAAAGGCGCCTCGGGCAGATGGCACACTCGGCGGCAGCAACTCGCCGGGCTGGCTAGGCGCTGACATCGACGGCTCCGGGGGCGGATGGGGTCAGTTCGGGCATCGGCATCAGCGGCCGCTGACCGGTGGCGGCGAACATCACCTGCTCCTGCGTGGCTTCGGCTCGGGTGAACTCGCCACTGAGGCGCCCTTCGTGCATGACGAGGACGCGATCGGCCATGCCCAGAATCTCGGGCAATTCGCTCGAGATGAGGAGGATGGCAAGGCCCTGCGTGGCGAGGTGGGAGATGGCACGGTGGACCTCGGCCTTTGAGCCGATGTCGATGCCCCGAGTCGGCTCGTCCAGGATGAGGACTTTGGGGCCGGTCGCCAGCCATTTGGCCAGAACGACCTTCTGCTGGTTCCCGCCGGAGAGCGCCGCCGCGATCTGGGTGACGCTTGGGGTTTTGACCTGGAGACGCTCGGCGTAGCCGGTCGCCAGTGCTCGCTCCTTGCCCCGGTCGAGGATGCCGAACCGGCTGAGCCGAGGCAGGATCGGCATGGCGATGTTGGCGGAGATTGGGAAGTCCAGGACCAGCCCTTCAGCGTGGCGATCTTCGGGGACGAAGCCGATGCCGTAGCGCATGGCGGCGGAGGGCGACGAGATTGTGACGGGTTCGCCGCCGATCCTGATTTCGCCGGTTGCCCGGTCGATGCCGAAGATCGCGCGGGCGACCTCGCTGCGGCCCGCCCCGACGAGGCCAAACAGACCGAGAATCTCGCCGGAGCGCAAGGAGAAGCTCACGTCGCGGAAGACGCCCGGCCGGGTGAGACCGGCTACTTCGAGGACGGACTCGCCGATCGCGGCCTCCTCCTTGGGGAAGAGGGCATCGAGGCGGCGGCCGACCATGTGGCGAATAGTGGCATCGATAGTGAGTGCCGAGGCGGGAGCGGTGATGACGAGACTGCCGTCACGTAGGACGGTGACACGGTCGGAGAGGGCGAAGATCTCATCCAGGCGGTGGGAGACGAACAGGATCGCGACTCCCTGCAACCGGAGCTGACGGGCGATCGAGAACAGGCGATCGACCTCGCGGGCCGAGAGCGAAGCGGTCGGCTCGTCCATGACCAGGACGCGGGCATGGAGCGAGAGCGCTTTGGCGATTTCGACCAGCTGCTGATCGGCGACGGAGAGCCCGCGGACAGGCGTAGCCGGTGAAAAGGCGGCGCCCAGCGGAGTCAGGAGGGCGGCAACCTCGCGGGCCATGCGCCGCCGGTCGATCCGACCGATCCTGTCCGTCGGCTGGCGGCCCATGAAGATGTTCTCGGCGACGTCCAGGTCGGGGTAGAGGGTGGGGTGCTGATGAATGACGGCGATGCCGTGGCGGCGGGCGTCCAGCGGGCCGTGCAGAACGAGGTCTTGGCCGTCGAGTTGGAGGTCACCCTCGTCGGGCTGATGGATGCCGGCGAGCAGCTTGACCAGGGTGCTTTTGCCGGCGCCGTTCTCGCCGACGAGCGCGTGGACCTCGCCCGGGTAGAGCGCCAAATCGACGCCGCGCAGCGCCTGGACGGCGCCGAAGCGCTTGGCGATACCGCGCATGGCGACCACAGGCTCCGCCGGAAGCAGCGTTGGCGATTCCTGAAGTGGCGCTGATGGATCAATCTGACTCACGTCATCCCCGCCAGGATGGCGCTTCGGCGCGCCTGAATCTGGGTAACGAACTCCGTGGTCCGCTCGATCGACGTGGTGGTCGGGTGAGCCCGCGCAGGATAGCGATGCGCCGAGAGGAGCGCAAGAGGCGGACTGGTCGCCTGAGTTGGGACATCCAAGTGGGCGGCGCACGCGGCCTACGACTTATCAGTTTGGTGAACGAGCTTCAAAGCAAGGTGCCGCCGTCGACAGATCCAGGGATGAGCGGCCGACGGTCACTCGTTACCGAGCGAGGAGATGTAGCTCGTCATAACACCAAGCGGTCGTGGGAGGAGGAAGCACAGGACAGTTGGTTGGCAGATCTACAACGGTGCGAAATGGGCACGGCAGCGATAGTGCTGGCTTGTTTTTGGACCGATTGACCGCTTGACACAGGGCGGATTGCCCGATAGGGTGTGGTCTACTGGTCAACCAATATACCAACACATGGGGACGCGCCACGGGCGCTGGGGTGGGGAGAGCCGCCGGGAACGGCGGTCCAGGCAAATCACCGGCCGCCGCGGAGACCCGCGGCGGCCGGTGAGGAGCCGCTCTGGGGCGGTCGCACGGGACAGGCCGTAGGCGTCGCGGGGAGGGCCGATGGCGGAGTCGTCGCCGGTGACGGATGGGTCAGGCGCGCCGGCCGGGGGAGACCTCGTCGATCACGTCGGGATCGTGGTGCGCGACCTCGATGCCAGCCTCGCCTTTTACCAGGGTGTCCTCGGGTTCGCGCCGTTTGGCCACGAGTCCTTGCCGGACGTCGGCGTGCGCGTGGTCTACCTCGCGTCCGATCAGCCCGGCAGTACCACCCTCCAACTGGTCGAACCCACCAAGGCCGGACCGCTCATGGACTTTCTGGAATCCGAAGGCGACGGCTTGCATCACATCTGCCTGGCGGTGGCCGACATTCCGGAAGCGCTGGGGCGGCTGGCTCCGGGAGCGAGTGTCCGGATTGTGGTCGGAGGCCGCGGCCGGCGCGCCTGCTTTCTGCCGGGGCTGCGCGAAGGGTTGCGCATCGAACTGACCGAGATCGAGCCGTGGGCAGCGCGCCAGGCCTCTCTGTCGCGCCGAAACGAGGAGGATGGGCGATGACCAACGGTGCGAGTGGAGGGCGGTTGGCGGGTAAGGTCGCGGTCGTGACCGGGGCGGGCAGCGGCATTGGCGAGGGGACGGCTCGCGCCTTCGTGCGAGAGGGCGCGTCCGTCGGGTTGCTCGACCGGAATGAGGCGGCGATCACCGCGCTGGCGGCCGAACTGGGCGAAGCAGCCTATGCCCTCCCATGCGACGTGACCGACGAAGCCAGTGTCGAGGCCGCCTTCGCCACAGTCCGGGAGCGACACGGGCGGCTCGATGTGCTGGCCACCTACGCGGCGGTGCAACTGATTGGCGAGGACGCGCCGGTCGATCAGCTGCCGCTTGACGTCTGGCAGCGGACGATCGCCGTTAACCTGACCGGTGTCTATCTCTGCTGCAAACATGGCGTCCGACTGATGAAGGTCAGCGGCGATGGCGGCAGTGTGATCAACTGCGGCTCGCCCACTGGATTGACGATGTGCGGCGCGGGCTGGCATGCCTACGCCTCGTCGAAAGCCGGGGTGATGTCGATGACGCGGGTCATGGCGGCCGATTATGCAAAGGACAAGATCCGGGTCAACGGGATCGTCCCTGGGACGATTGAGACGACCCTGACCCGAAAGCTGACCGAAGACCCGGAGACAAGGGCGCAACTGACCGCGCTTCACCCAATAGGGCGGATCGGGACACCGGAGGACATGGCCGGAATTGCCGTTTTCCTGGCCTCGGACGAGTCGACATTTGCCACGGGCGCGCATTTCCATGTCGACGGTGGCATTTCGGTGCGATAGGCCGGAAAGAGACCTCACCCCCTACCCCCTCTCTACTGCGGTGGAGAGGGGCGTCAGGCGGCATTGTTGGATGATGAAGGGGATGGTGGAGCGATGGCCGAGGTCTTTCGGGTGGCGTATGGGCGGGATTTTCTCAAGGCGGACGGCAGCGTCGGCTTCGGTGATATCGGCCAGGCGACATTGGACGCCGCGCCAAACATCAGCTGGGGTTACCTCGACGAGCGGACGGCTGAGATCACGCCGGAACAGCTCGAAGGGCTTGATGGACTGGTTCTGCTCGGCGGCAGGATCACCACGAGATCGCTCGAAGGCGCGGATCGGCTGACGATCGTGGCCAGATTCGGGGTGGGCTACGACAACGTCGATATCGCCGCTTGCACCGAGGCCGGGGTGGTGGTGACGATCACGCCGGACGGGGTCCGGCGGCCGATGGCCTCGACCATCCTGACGTTCATCCTGGCCCTCTCCCATCGTCTGGTCGAGAAGGACAGGATTACTCGCGCTGGCGAAGGGTTTGCGCGCAAGCTCGACTACATGGGCGTCGGGCTGACCGGCCGGACGGTCGGCGTGATCGGCGCGGGCAACATCGGCAAGGAGTTTTTTCGGCTGGCCCAGCCGCTGGAGATGAAGCTCCAGGCACACGATCCGTACGTGAAGGCGGAGGATGTCGCCCACCTGGGCGTGCAATTGGTCGACCTGGAGACCCTGCTGCGGACGAGCGACTTCGTGGTCGTCAATTGTCCGCTGACGCCGGAGACCCGGCACCTGGTCAATGCCGAGCGGCTGGGCATGATGAAGCCGACCGCCTACCTGGTCTCGACCGCCCGCGGCCCGATCGTCGATCAGGTCGCACTCACCGAAGCCCTGACGGCGGGACGCATCGCCGGAGCCGCCCTCGACGTCTTCGAGGAGGAGCCGGTCGACCCAAGTGACCCGATCTTGACCCTGGAGAACGTGATCGTCGCCCCGCACGCACTGTGCTGGACGGACCAGATGGCACGGGGCAACGGCGACTCGATCGTAGAGGCGTTGCTTGATGTGGCGTCAGGGCGGAACCCGCGGTATCCGGTCGATCGCTGCGGTTCTTGAGAACCCGAAGTTTCTGGAGAAGTTGCGGAGGAGGCGGGAGATAGCCCCCTAACCCCCCGCCCCCTTCCCCCTGTCGCAACAGGGGGAAGGGGGAGACGCGGCGCCAATAGCGCCGCGATTCGCCGACCCGTCATCCTGAGCCTGCGAAGGATCTTGGCGCATTAGCGCCTTCGTGCTCGTTCCGACCGCAGTGTCGGTCAGCGACAAAGGCCGTAGGCGGCCAAGATCCTTCGCAAGCTCAGGATGACGGCTTTATTTCTTGACAGAAAGGAAGGTGACATGCGCGAGAACGGGGTGAAGCGGAAGATCGCCGCGGGCGAGGTGTCGTTGGGGACGATGGTCTTCGAGTTCCCGACGACGGGGATTGGGCGGATTGTGGCCGAGGCGGGGGCCGAGTTCGTCGTCTACGACATGGAGCATACCGGCTGGACGATCGAGACCATCCGGGGGCTGATCGCGACGACGCGGGCCGCCAACACGATCCCGATGGTGCGGGTGCCGGCGACGCAATATCACCTGCTCTCCGGGCCGCTCGATGTCGGCGCGATGGGGCTGATGGTGCCGATGGTCGAGACGGGCGAGCAGGCGGCGCTGATCGCGCGGTCGGCGAAGTACCCGCCGGAGGGGGCGCGGGGCTGCGCCTTCGGTATCGCCCACGATGACTACTCCGGCGGCGATGTGATGGCCAAGATGGTCAGTGCCAACGCCGAGGGGTTGCTCATCGCCCAGATCGAGACGGTCAAGGGGCTGGAGAATGTCGAGGAGATCGCGGCGACGCCGGGGATCGACGTGCTCTGGATCGGTCATTTCGACCTGACCGCCTCGATGGGGATCCCGGCACAGTTCGAGCATCCGGACTATCTGGCGGCGGTGCAGCGGGTGCTGGACGCCTGCCAGAAGCACGGCAAGACGCCGGGGATCATGGCCGGGGATGTCGAGACCGGAAAGAGACTCTTGGCCCAGGGGTTCAGGATCATGGCGTACTCGGGTGACCTCTGGATCCTGGGCGAGGCCCTCCGCCAGGGTTTGGCGGCTTTGCGTGCGGGCTGATGGCGGGTTGACCGAGGAGGACCGGGATGGACATGCAACGAGGCAACGGTCGGGACCTCACTGACGAGCATCGGGCGGAGATCGAGCGGTTTGCGCGGAGCAGGATCGATCGGCGGCGGCTGGTTGGCGCGGCGGCAGGGGGAGCGGCGGCTCTGACTCTCGGCGCGCGGACCAGTCGGGCGAGTGCGGCTCGCCCAGGAGCACGGTTCACTCCGTCGGCGGTCGCGGCGGCGGCGAAGGTCCTCCAGACGACGGGGGACTCAGCCGAGGCCGCGGTCGAGGCCGCCAAGGCGTTCTCCGGGACGGAGCTGTCCATTGTTTGGGAGGATGGACTGCAGGCGCAGGACCCGACGGTCTTTTCCGGGCCGATGTGGGAAGAGCTGACCGGGATCAAGATCAACGTCGTCGGCAAGCCGTTTACGGAACTGTATTCGTCCCAGGTGGCCGAGGCGATCGGCGGCACCGGCGCCTACGACGTCCTGTCGTTCCCGCCAGCCTGGACGGCCGACTTCGTCGGGCAGGACATGCTGCAGGATCTGGCTCCTTTTATCGACCAGTACATGAACAAGGCGGATCTGGACGATTTCCATCCGCTCTACCGTGGACTGATGAACTACGGCGGGTCGATCTACGGCATCTTCGATGACGGCGATACGATCATCCTCTACTACCGCAAGGATCTGTTCGAAGACCCGGCCAACATGGAGGCGTACCAGGCGCAATACGGTGCTCCCCTGGCGCCGCCGGCGACCTGGGACGAGTACGATCAGATCCAGACCTTCTTCACCGAGCAGGGCGGCGGCAACACCTATGGAGGTGTCAGCCAGCGAGCGCCTGGACAGGTATTTGGATGGTTCTCGGAGGAGTTCCGGAATCGCGGCGGGCGATTCTTCGATGAGGCGACGCTCGACGCGACGCTGGCTTCCGAGGCAGGGATCGCCACGCTGACGCGGATGGTCGAGTCGAACAAGACGATGCCGCCGGGCGTAGAGACGTTCGGGTTCGTCGAGGTGCTGACAGCCTGGATGAATGGTCAGGTCGCGATGATCGGGGGCACGTGGCCACCGATCGGGCGCTGGTCGGAGGGGACGACCGACGAGCAGCTGGCCTGGATTCCGCCGACGACGGTGGCCGGCAAGGTCGGCTACTCGGTGATGCCGATGGGCCACAGCCTGCACAATGCCGGCTTTTCGCTTGGGGTATCGAGCGATAGCGAGAATGCGGAAGCCGCATACCTCTTCGTGCAGTGGCTGACGAGCCCGACGATCTCCTTGCAGCGGGTCATGCTGCCCTATGCCTTGCGTGATCCGTATCGGTTGAGCCACTTCGCCTCGGAGGAGTACCGCGGCCGGTGGGCTTCTGCGCCGGACTACCTCGCTACCCTCCAGGAGGCAGCGGACGGCGCGCTCCTCGACCTGATCCTCCCTGGTACGGCCGAGTACATGACAGCGATCGACCAGGCGGTGACATCGGCGCAGGCGGGGACCGACCCTGAATCGGCTCTGGCAGATGCGGACGCCGCGTTCAACGAGATCACCGATCGGGTCGGTCGCGATGCGCAGAAGGCGGCGTACGCCGAGTTCCTGAAGTTGAAGGGGTCGTACTACTAGAGCGTCTGGGGCGGCGGATGGACCCGGGGTTGCGGGCGGGGGCGATCCTCAAGATCGCCGATGGCCACTCGGCCGCCTCGGTCGCGCGCACCGGGCTGCTGCGCCCCCGCCAACCCGACACGGTCTACCGCTGGATCCACCGGTTCCGGGCCGCGGGGATCGCGGGGCTGGAGGATCGATCCGGGCGCGGGCGCAAGCCCGCCTTTTCCCCCTGCCACCCCGATGAGGCCACTGCGAAAGCGGCCGTGCTCGACGTCGTGCGCCGCGACCCGCGCCAGTTCGGCCTCGCCCGAACCCGCTGGACCCTGGCCGCGGTGGGCGAGGCCATCGACTGGCTGGCGTCCCGCGATCCGAGTGGGATCTGGCACGTGCTCGACGCCCTCGGGATCGTGCTCAAGCGCGGGCGCGACTACGTCCATAGCCCCGACCCCGCTTACCCGGAGAAACGCGCGGCCGTCGCGGCCAGCCTGGCGGAGGCGCGCGCGAGCGGGGGGCGGGTGGCAGCCCTCTTCCAGGACGAAGTCACCCTCTACCGCCAGCCGAGCCTGGCCCCGGCCTGGGAGGCGCAGGGGCGGCCCCAGCCGTTGGCGGTCCGCAGCCGCCGCGCCGACGGCCCCGTGGCCCGGATCGTGGGCACACTCGACGCCACGAGCGGCCGGGTCCTGGTCCGGCGGCGCGGCACCCTGGCCATCCCGGCGTTGGTCGGCTTCTATAGGGAGGTGGTTGCCGCCTATCCTGGCGCCGAACGCATCGACGTCGTGCTCGACAACTGGCCGGTCCACTACCACCCCGACCTCCTCGTCGCCCTCCAACCCCAGCTGTGCCCCTTCCCCTTCCCCCGCCCGCCGAGTTGGCCGCGCGAGCCGAGCCCCGACGCGGGCCGCAAATGGGGCGGGTTGCGCCTGCCGATCCGGTTGGTGCCCTTGCCGACCTACGCCTCCTGGCTCAACCCGATCGAGAAGCTGTGGCGCTGGCTGCGCCAGGACGTGGTCCACCTTCACCCGTGGGCGGACGCCGTCCCGGCGCTGCGCGATGCCGTCGACGGCTTCCTCGGCCGGTTCACCGCCGGCTCGGACGCCGCCGCCGCCCTCCTCCGCTACGTCGGACTCCAAATCCATGATTAATTCTTCAACCTCCATCAACCCCGGGCTCAACCTACGAAACCCCTCCGGGGTTGATCTTGCTCTCCGAAAGCGTTGGAGGGGCCAGCCAGTCCCGGAGGGACTTCGTCGGTTTAGCGCCAGGTTTCAACCTGGCGTCGACGGGCCGGGCACCGAGTAAAGGACTCCATGAGCGCGTCGAGCGGATCGATCGGGCGGACAACCGAGCGCCGCCGAGGCTTTCGCCAGACAGTGGTGCTGGGCGGGGGTATCGATGGGCGGAAGCGACGGGATGGGTGGCTGATGGCCCTCCCGGCTGTCGTGCTGCTCGGCGGGCTCGGGCTCTTTCCGCTGCTCTATTCGCTGACGCTGAGTTTCCGGCGCTGGGATCTGCAGAGCAGGGACAAGAGCTATCCGTTCATCGGGCTCGATAACTACAGCGATGCCCTCCGGGAAGACCGGATCTGGGCGGCGCTGGAGAACACGGGGTGATCCTGGTCTTCGCGGGATGGCGCTGGAGTTCCTGCTCGGGCTCGGTCTGGCGCTGGTCCTGGTCGACGAGTTACGGGGAAAGCGTTTCATCCTGCCGATCCTGGTGCTGCCGGTGATGATGATCCCGGTCGTCGTCGCCTTGATCTGGCGGATGCTCTGGGACAACCAGTACGGCGCCGATCAACCAGATACCTCAGCAAGATCGCCGGGCACGACGTCGACATCATCTGGCTCGCGAAAAAGGACACGGCGATGATCGCCATATCCTGATTACCCAGGTCTGGCAGTGGACGCCGTTCATGTTCCTGATCCTGCTGGCCGGGCTGGCCGGCATCAACCCCGATCTCTACGAGGCCGCCGCCCTCGACGGCGCGAACTGGTGGAACTCGTTCAAGGACATCACCCTGCCGGGACTCGCCAACGTCATCGCCGTCGCCTTGCTGTTCCGCGCCCTCGACGCCTTAAGATCTTCGACCTCATCTTCATGCTGACCCAGGGCCAACCCGGTACCTCGACCGAGACCGTCTCCTGGTACATCTACGACCGGGGCAGACGTTCGTTCGAGATGGGGTATGCCTCCGCCGTCTCCTACCTCTTCCTCATCTTTATCACCATTGTCGCCACCATCTACGTCGGCCGCGTGCTGAAAGGACGCGAGTTGTGAGCAGTCTCGCCAACGTCGAGGCGACGCCTCGCGACCGTCCGCTCGGCCGGGAGACGGTCTACGTCGCGCGGTCGAGTTACCGGCGCCGCAAGCGGATCGTCCTGGCGTTGCGCTACCTCTTCGTCCTGATCGCGCTCGCCTTCGTCCTCTTCCCGATGTTCTGGATCGTCGGCACCTCGATCAAGTACCCGGCCGAGCTCCTGCGCAACCCGCCGGTTTGGATTCCGGACAATCCCGACCCTCGCCCATTACCGATCGATCCTCCGCGAGAAGGGCAACCTCGCGCTGAAAAACAGCCTCGTCATCGGCAGCAGCGCCACCGTCCTCTCGGTGCTGTTCGGCAGTCTCGCCGCCTACAGCCTGGCGCGGTTCCAGACCGGCGGCCGGCACCTTGCCTTCTGGATTCTGTCGCAGCGGATGATGCCGCCGATCGTGCTGGTCATCCCGTTTTTCCTGCTCCTGCGCGACGTCGGGCGGAAGATCTCGCCCGAGATCGGGCTCGACACCCGGCCCGCGTTGATCGCCCTCTACACGATGATGAACCTCCCCTTCGTGATCTGGATGATGCGCAGCTACTTCATGGGGGTCCCGGTCGAGATCGAGGAGAGCGCCCTCGTCGACGGCAGCACCCGCTGGGGCGTCCTCTGGCGGATCACTCTGCCGCTGACCCTGCCCGGTTTGATCGCGACAGCGACCTTCGCCTTCATCTTCAGTTGGACCGAGTTTCTCTTCGCCGTCTCCTTCACCCAGACGAGAGCGATGACCGTCCCCGTCGTCGATCGCCGGGTTGACCGGTTCGCAGGGGTCCAACTGGGGTCAGGGCGCCGCCCTCGCCTGTAGTCGCCACGGCTCCGGTTTTCGCCCTCGGATTCCTGGTGCAGAAGCACTTCGTCCGCGGGCTGACCCTCGGCGCGGTGCGGGGGTAGCGATGAACGTCGTCGTCCTCGGTCCCGGGCTGATGGGGACGCAGATCGGCTGCGAGTACGCCCTCGGCGGCCACACCGTCGCCATGGTCATCCGCCGGCGCCCGGAAGCCGCCGCCGACCGGCTCGATGCGGACGTGGCGTCTGATCCAGGACGAGAAGCTGGCGACCGAAGCGCGATCGCGGCGCGGCGATGGGGCGACTGTCGCTGATCGAACACCGTCGAAGATGGCGCGACGCCGCCCGACCTCGTCGTCGAGTCGATCGTCGAGGACCTCGACGCGAAGTCGGAGGTACTCGGCGACGCCGCGCCGACGCTGTGCCGGACGCGATCCTCGCCTCAATACCTCCGCGCTCAGATCACGAAACTCGGCGACGGGGCCGGCGCGCCGGAGCGGACGATCGGCACGCACTACGGCAACCCCACCCTCCTGATGCCGCTCGTCGAGGTGATCCGGGCGCAGGGACATCGGATGAGGTCACCGAGCGCGTGCTCGCAACTCTGCGTGCCTCTCGGCAAGCGGCCGATGCTGTGTCGAGCGCGACGTTCCCGGTTTCGTCTGGAACCGTCTCCAACTCGCCCTGCTGCGCGAGGCGGTCTGGATCGTCGAGAACGGCGTCGCCACCCCGGAGACGGTCGACTCGATCGTGCGCGACGGCATGGCCCGGCGGTGGCCCTGCACCGGTCCGTTCGAGACCGCCGCGCTCGGCGGTGCCGGGACCTTCGACCGGATCGCCCGCAACCTCTTCCCCGAGCTCTCCACTGCGACCGAGATCGACAACCTGCGGCAGTGGCTTCTGGACGATCAGGTTCGGCTGGCAAGCATCCGCGAGGCACGCGATGCCGGGCTTGTATCGGAGCTGCGCCGTGAACGGGCGGAGGGATAGCGATCAGTTCTCGGCGGCGTTCGGCGGCAATTGATTCGGGCATTGGATGAGGTTGGGACGTGGTCAACCGGTTAGCGCAGGTCGATCCAATCAAGCGGGAGCCGCTGGCGACGGAGATCGCCCGCCGGTTGGTGGAGTTTCTGCTCGCCGGCGGGGTGGAGCCGGGCGACCGGATGCCCTCGGAGCGGGCGCTGGCCGAGGCATTCGGCGTCGGCCGTTCCGCGATGCGGGAGGCGCTCAAGGCGCTGACCCTGATTGGACTCCTTGAGGTGCGTCACGGGGATGGCACCTTCTTAAGGAAGGCGGACGCGGCGCTGCTCCCCCAGGTGATCGAGTGGGGACTCCTCTTGGGCGAGCGGCGGACGATGGATCTGGTCGAGGCCCGCCAGAAGATCGAGACGATCATCGCCGGGCTGGCGGCGGAACGGCGAACCGCGGAGGATATTGAGGATCTGCGCCGTTTGCTGGCCCGGATGAAGGCAATGGATCGCGACCACGCCGGGTTTGTCGACGCCGACGTGGCGTTCCACCTGAAGCTGGCCGAGGCGGCCGGGAACACTGCCTTGCGCGAGATTCTCTCAAGCGTCCAGGCCCTGCTCAGGGCCTGGATCTCCAGAGTGATCGCGGCGAACGAGAGTACGGCTGTTTCATATCGAGATCACGTGCCGATCTTTGAGGCCGTCGAGCGGGGAGACGCCGTCGCGGCGGCGGCGGCGATGGAAGAGCACATGTCGTCGGCGGCCGAGCGGTTGCGCGCAACCCTGGATGCCAGCCGGGCGAACCCAACTCAGCGGAACGAGGGATAGAACGTGAAAATCGCGGTGGTTGGAGTCGGCGCGTTGGGGGGCGTCTGGGCGGCGAAGCTGGCCAGTGCCGGTCATGAGGTCTGGGGGATCGATGCGTCGCCGGAGACCGTAGCGGCGATCCGGGGAAACGGGGTGATCATCGAAGATCGGGTGAGCGGCACGACCACGGCGACGCCGATCGAGATCACCAGCGAGCCAGCGGCGGTCGGGACGGTCGATGCCCTCTTCGTCTTCGTCAAGCATCACCAGACGAGGGCGGCGGCGACGGCGGCGATGGCGATGGTCGACGCGGGGACATCAGTCTGCTCGCTGCAGAACGGCTGGGGCAACTCGGACATCCTGGCCTCGATCTACCCGGGCGAGCAGATCGTGATGGGGATCACCTACCAGAGCGCGACAGTGCTGGCGCCGGGCCGGGTGGCGCACACCGCCAGCCGGCCATCGTTCGTGGGGCCATACCTGCCGGCTGGCGATCCGGAACGCGCCAGCGGGCATCGCCTCGGCCATGTCGGCTTCGGGAATGGAAGCGACTGTGCCGGCCGATATCACCACCGAAGTCTGGAAGAAGCTGATCCTCAACTGTGCCTCGTTGCCGACGGCGGCGCTGACCAGATTGCGCTCGGCCGGACTGGGCGCTCCCGGGCCATTGGTGGATGACGTCCTCGACGCGATCGTGCGGGAAGCGGTCGCGGTCGCCCAGGCGCGTGGCCTCCCGATCGAGCTGGAGGAGCGGACCGAGTACGTCCGTCGACTTCTGCGCGGCGGCGGCGCGGGCAAGGCGTCGATGCTCCAGGATGTCGAAGCTCGCCGTAAAACCGAGATCGAGGCCGTCAACGGCGCGGTCGTGCGTGAGGCGGACCGGCTGGGCGTGCCCGTCCCCGTCAACCGGGCAATGGCGGCATTGGTCGGGGGATTGGAGCGGTCGTGGGAGCAGGAGTGATGCGTGCGAGCAGCCCCCTAACCCCCCGGCCCCCTTCCCCCCGCCGCGGCAGGGGGAAGGGGGAGACGCGGCATCCGGGACTGGACTCCGGCGCCGCCTAATGCCCCTCTCCACCGCAGTGGGCTAGGGTAGAGAGGGGGTAGGGGGTGAGGTCATTGATGACTGACAGCGCACTTCCAGTTCGGGTCATTCGGTACGGAGTGGATGAGCCATTGCCGGAGCGGCGGACGCTTCGGGCTGGACCGGTGACGGCGGTGCTGGAGGGGGGTGATCTCCGGTACGTCAAGGTAGGCGGGCAGGAGGTCATCCGGCGGTTGTACGTCGGGGTGCGGAACCAGAATTGGGACACGATTCCGCCTCGGTACTCCGGCTACACCGTGACCGAGGGCGATGGCGGGTTCCGGGTGTCGTTTACCGCCGAGCACGAGAACGGCGACGTCGCGTTTGCCTGGGAAGGAGTCATCACCGGCTCGGCCGACGGCACGATCGACTACTCACTGGACGGCAGGGCGGGACGGACCTTCCTCAGGAACCGGATTGGGTTCTGCGTTCTGCATCCGACGGAGCTTGCCGGCCGGCCGGTAGAGGTGGAAACGCCAGCCGGCGCCGTCCAGAGCGCGTTCCCGGAGTTGATCTCTCCCGACCAGCCGTTCCTCGACATGATCGCGATCAGTCACGACGCCGGTGGGGATGGCGGGACGCGGGTAACGATCAGGTTCGAGGGGGATCTGTTCGAGACGGAGGACCAGCGAAACTGGACGGACGCATCTTATAAGACGTACTCGACGCCGCTGCGCCTGCCGTACCCGGTGCGTATAGAGTCGGGGACTCGGGTGCAGCAGCGGGTTACCTTGTCGATGGAGGCGGGATCGGCGCTGGCACCAGGGAACGTTGTCGTCGGTGGGCCCGATATCTCCGTCGGTGCGGATCCGATTGGAACCTTGCCGCCGATCGGGTTCGGGGTTGCCGGGCACCGCGGACCGCTGGAGGCGGGCTCAGTCGAAGCCCTGCGCACGCTCGCGCCCGCGCACTTGTGGGTATCGCTCGACCTCGGTGACGAGCGGTGGGTCGATCGCCTGATCAGGGCGGCCAGGGAAGCCCTGGCGCTAGAGACCGGGCTGGAGGTCTCCGTCGTCGCCGACGCGGCAGGTGGCGACGGGTTGGCGCGACTGGCGGCGGCGCTGGGGCAGGTGCGCGTGCCGGTGGAACGGGTCCTCGTCTTTCCGCCCGTGCATGAGCCGATCACCTTCCCTCGGCATGACCTGGCCACCACACCTGAGGTGCTGGCCCGGGCGAAGGATGCGTTCGCCGTGGCGGGACTGAATGTGCCGTTGGGGGGAGGCGCGCGGACCTACTTCACCGAGTTCAACCGCGCGTCCGGAACCATGCCGATCAGCGAGATGGCCGTCGCGGGGTACACGATCAACCCGCAAGTGCATGCCTTCGACAACGCCTCGCTGGTCGAGACGCTGGGGACCCAGGCGGAGACGGTGAGGTCGGCGAAGGCGATTGCCGGGGAAACGCCACTGGCGATCGGGCCGGTGACCTTGCAGCCGCCCTTCAACCCGAATGCGACCGGCCCGGCACCCGCGGTTGGAGAGAACGAGTTACCGCCCTCGGTAGATCCGCGGCAGCTCTCGCTCTTCGGGGCGGGGTGGACGGTCGGCAGTCTCCGGCACCTGGCGGCCGCGGGTCCGGCTTCGCTGACCTACTTCGAGTCGACGGGTTGGCGTGGGCTGATCGAGCGCCGGGACAAGCTCACCCGGCGGAGAACTCTTTCCGTCGCAACCCGGCCAGCTCTTTCCGCTCTACCACGTTTTTGCCGCCGTGGCGGAGTTCGCGGGCGGCGAGGTGCTGCCGGTTTCGGTCGCGGAGCAGTTCGGTTATGACGCGCTCGCGTTGCGGTCGGATGGCCGCATCAGGGTGCTGGTCGCCAGCTTCCATGACGACGAGCGGATGGTGCGGATCGAGCTGCCTGCGGCCCAGGTCGCGTCAGTCCGGTACCTCGACGAAACGACATACGGCGAGGCGGGTGGCGATCCTGACTTCTTCCGAGGGAGTGGAGGTCAGCATCTCATGGCAAACGACGGCGTGTTCAGCGTTCGGCTGTTGCCGTTCGCCGTCGCCTGTCTGGATATCCAGGGTCAAGTCAACATCGATGGATGACCCGTTCCCTCGCGCGTGCCATTGAGCAGAGTCGCATGATAGTGCTCATACGATGGTTGCAGTCTGGCGCGTCGTATCGAACTGGGGAAAGGACGTAGACGGATGCAAGGCAACGGGCCGCGTGGGCCGCAGCCGATGGGGCGGCGCGGGAATGTGACCTCCTACGGCGATGCCGGGTTCAGCAACTTCATGCGGCGGGCCTTTGCCAAGGGCATGGGGTTCACGGATGAGGATCTTGGCCGGCCCGTGATCGGGATCGCGAACTCCTGGAGCGAGCTCAACCACTGCAACCGGTCATTGAAGGAGCTGGCGGAGGCGGTCAAGCGGGGGGTATGGCAGGCGGGAGGATGGCCGCTCGAGTTCCCGACCATCTCCCTGGGCGAGATCTTTCTCAGTCCAACGGCGATGCTGTTTCGCAACCTGATGGCGATGGACGCCGAGGAGATGGTGCGGGCGCAGCCGCTGGACGGGGTCATCCTGCTCTCGAACTGCGACAAGACGACCCCGGCCTATCTGATGGGCGCCGCCAGTGCCGACATCCCGGCGATGATCGTCACGGGCGGGCCGATGCTGAACGGGCGCTGGCGCGGGCAGGATCTGGGCGCCTGCACCGATTGCCGCCGGTACTGGACCGAGTACCGGGCCGGCACCATCGGCGATGCCGAGCTGGGTGAGCTGGAAGAGGCGCTCTTTCGGTCGCACGGGCACTGCATGGTGATGGGGACGGCAAGCACGATGGCCGCCGCGACGGAGGGCCTGGGGATGACCCTCCCGGGTGGGGCGGCGATCCCGGCGGCCGACGCGAAGCGGATCCGATTCGCGGAGGAGGCAGGGAGGCGGATCGTCGCGATGGTCGAGGAAGATCTGCGCCCGTCGAAGATCTTGACGAAAGAGGCGTTCGAGAACGCGATCAGGGTCTGCGTGGCGATCGGGGGATCGACCAACGCCGTGGTCCATCTGGCGGCGATTGCGCGGCGGGCAGGGATCGATCTGCCGCTCGATCTCTGGGATGAGCTGAGCCGGGAGACGCCGCTGGTGGCGAGCCTGCGCCCGTCCGGCTCCTATCAGATGCAGGAGTTGTTCGAGGCGGGTGGGATACCGGCCGTGATGCGGGAGTTGGCGCCGCTGCTCCATCGTGATGCACTCACCGTGACCGGCAAGACCGTCGGTGAGAACCTGGAGAACGCTGCCCCGAGCCTGCGGCCGGAGGTGGTTGGTCCGCTGGCGACGCCGTTCGCCCCCGAAGGTGGCATCTCTATCTTGCGCGGCAATCTGGCCCCGGATGGGGCGGTGATCAAGCACTCGGCGGCATCGCCGGCGTTGCTCTCCCACCGGGGGAGGGCCGTCGTCTTTGATAGCGTCGAAGAGATGATGGTCCGGGTGAATGATCCAGAGCTTGACGTAACGGCGGAGAGCGTCCTGGTACTACGCAACGCCGGGCCGGTCGGTGGCCCGGGGATGCCGGAGGCGGGGATGATCCCGATTCCGCGCAAGCTCCTTCAGGCCGGCGTGCGCGACATGGTCCGGATCTCGGACGCGCGGATGAGCGGGACAGCGTACGGCACGATCGTGCTCCATATTGCCCCGGAGGCTGCGGTGGGCGGTCCGCTGGCAGCAGTGCGGGACGGCGATGAGATTGTGCTGGACGTGCCGGCACGCAGCCTTGAGCTGCTGGTGCCAGCGGAAGAGATTGCGGCGCGGCTGGCGGCGATTCCCCAGCGTGAGCGGCATCCGAGCGCCCAGCGCGGGTACGGCTGGCTCTATGCGGAGCACGTCACCCAGGCACCGGAGGGGTGCGATTTCGACTTCGCGGCGGCGGGTTGGGGTAGAGATTGATTTGTTTGATGTGGCTTTGGGATCCGACGTTGTAGGGGCGGACCGAAGTGTCCGCCCGGTTGCGGGTTGCGTCGTATCGGTAATGGGAGCCTAGTTGGCAACGCTTAGCCGCGCGGCGGGTGAGGAGGGCAGACACATCGGTCTGCCCCTACGAGCGCGTGGCGAAGTGCGACACTTGTGGGTATTGGGTGAGTGGATTTCTAATGATGAGGAGCGATTGAGATGCACCACGATGTGGCGGGGGAGATCGAGGCGGCGGGGATCGTCGCGATCGTGCGCCTGGACGATCTCGACAAGGCGGTGCCGTTGACCGAGGCGTTGGTGGCCGGGGGCGTGCGCGCCATCGAGTTCACCTTTACCAACCGGCTGGCTGGGCGGGCGATCGAGGAAGTTCGCGCCGCCCTGGGGGATCGGGTTTTGGTGGGAGCGGGGACGGTATTGGATGCGGAGACGGCGCGGATCGCGCTGCTGCATGGGGCGCAGTTCATCGTCACTCCCGTGCTGGATGAGGCGACGATCCAGACGTGCTCTCGCTACGCGGTGCCTTCGGCGATTGGGGCGTTCACGCCGACCGAGATTTTCCGGGCGTGGCAGGCGGGCGCGACCTTCGTCAAGGTCTTCCCGGCGAGCGTCGGCGGGCCGAAGTATCTGAAGGATGTGCGCGGGCCATTGCCCCAGGTGAAGCTCATCCCGACTGGCGGCGTCTCGGTTGAGACGGCGGGGGAGTTCATCAAGGCAGGGGCGGTCGCGGTCGCGGCCGGCAGCAATCTGGTCGACGCGAAGACGGTTGAAGCGGAACAGTGGAACGTGCTCACCGAGCGGGCCGAGGCGTTGGTGGCGGCGGTCCGGGCAGCGCGGGGTTAGCGTTGGTGTCAGGGGCAACCGGCCAGGCCACAGCCGAGCGGAATCTGGACCCGGAGCGCATCGCGCTGGCTGGGTACTTGAAGCATCGTGGATATGGCATCACCGACGAGATGCCGGAGATTGCCGCGGCCGCCCGGCCCCTGGCCGAACGCCTCGATGCGTTGGCGGATGAGCCGGATAGGTGGGCGGCGCTCCCAGATGAGACGCTCAACGTCCTTGCCTACGCACGAATCTTGAACTACGGCTACACAAATGACGCCGCTCAGATCCCGGATCTGGTGCGGTTGTATGGGCTGGTGGCGGAGCGGTTTTCCCTGGCGAGATCGGGTCGATCTGCTGGCTCAGGTGTCGTTTGTGCTGGATAGTCACGAGGGCCAACTGGCGGCGCTAGTCCCGTTTCTGAACCAGGACCCGGACGTACCGGTCATCTCGACAGCGGCCCTGAATCTGGCCAGCCTGTCTCCGCTTGTGGACGGAGATCCCCTTTCCGGACCGTGCCGGGTGCGGCAGCTCGCGGCGGAGACGGAGGACGAGCGGCGTCGGGTCGGGATGCTGCTTGGGCTGCTGGCAATTGGAGACATGCGGGTGCTGCCCGTGCTGGGCAGGCCATGGGAAGAGATGGGAGCGGAAGGGCAGGGGTTGCTCGCCGGCTGGAAGGTGGTGGCGGTCAACACCCTCCTCGTCGAGTTCTACCTGGCCTGGTTGGACGCGGTCGAGCCGGAAGCGTTTGCCCTGCCCGCCGCCGCGCTGGCCCGGATGCCCGGCTCGGCCCAGGTGCAGAAGGTCTTCGACATGCAGCGCCGCCTTCCCGCGACGCTGCATCAGGATACGAACCCGGTGACGATCCGGCGGGAGTGGACGTTTTCCCGCTACGGACGAATCACGCTGGAGCCGCGTCTCCGGGCACTGGCCGAGCGCGAGACGGATGGTCAGGGGCTGATTCCGGCCGTGATGAAGGCGTGGGGGATTCGGGTCTAGTCGTCGTTCAAGGGCTGTGTGCGGTGGGGACGGCGTTGTAGGGGCATCCGCTTGCGGTGCCCTGTTCCAAATGCGGCGACGCGGTCGGCGACTGGGCGGGGCAAGCCCTGCCCCTACAGGGCGTCGGCACGGCATTCGGGCACTCCTTGTTAGGTCAGTTCGTCTGCGCGCAATTCCCGTTCGCCCAGCCGCTCGATCTTCATGATGAGGCGTTCTTCGGGGTCGGGGCAGGCGACGAGGTTGTCCTGGGCGAGCCAGTCGCCTGCGTCGAGGCTGCGCATCTTCGCCGGGATGAGGGGGAGGACTGCTGCTAGAGCAAAGAGGCAGAAGTGGCGGTCGGGGGGGATGCGGACCTTGCTGCTCTCGGTCACCTCGAACCAGTCGCCGACGGAGAGGCCGCAGACGGAGCGGCCTTCAATGGCGACGACGGTCACGCGGATGTCCGCCAGCCGGAATGTCTCGGGAATTGGGGCGCTGGGGTTTTCCACAGGTGCTCGTTTCTCCTGCCTGCTGGTGTCGCTCTGGCATACTACCCGGTCGAAGTGGGCCGTGTATCCGGCTGGTGCTGGATTCCGATGCATCTCGGCCAGAGACCTCCACGCACGTCAGGAGCGAAATCGAGCCAATGCAGCCATCGTCTGGACCCAACCCCCCGTGTGAGATCGGCCGCACCCACCCGCGCGACAAGCACCGGATGAAGCCGGTGGAGGGGATGCTGGGTGTGTGGGAGTGCCCGAAGCACGATATGTTCGCCGCGGTTGTGACCAAGGAGGTCGCCACTGAGCTGGAGCGGGGCGATCCATACACCATGCACAACGGCGAACCCGGGGTTGTCGTCCGCGCAGGCGACGAACGCACCGGTGGGGTCTTGCTCTACTACCGGCCGGAATCGTCGTAGGCCTGGCCGGTGACATCCGCACCGCTGCGGTTCTGCCTGGCGCTGACTCACGGCCGCTGGGCGGGGGCATCTGATCCGCGCGCTGAGGTAGCGCGGACGCTGGCGCAGGGGCGATTGGCGGACGAGGCGGGGCTCGACGCGATCCTCGTCAGCGAAGATCCTGACGGCTGGGACGCCTTCGCCGTCCTGTCGGCACTGGCGGGCTCGACTGAGCGGATCCGGCTTGGCACGGGCGTCACCAACCCCTATCTGCGCCACCCGAATCAGATCGCCGCGGCGGTCTCGACGTTGGACCGGCTCTCCGGCGGGCGAGCTTTCCTCGGTCTGGGCCGGGGACAGGCCGAGTGGTACGCCCGCTCCTTTGGGATGGCCACGGGCAAGCCGCTCGCCGTGCTCGAAGAGACGGTCGAATTGTTGCGGGCATGGTTCCAGCCGCCGCACCGGGCGAATGGCCACGGCGTTTCCGGCCAGCCTCCTCACTTTCCAATTGACGACTGGGAGCGTGGTGTCGGGCCGCTCCAGGAGAACCTCCCTATCTACCTGGCGGCGGTTGGCCCGAAGGCGCTGGCGCTGACGGGCCGGATCGCGGATGGCCTGATCATCAACGATCTGGCCTCACCGGCGTTCATCGGGCGGGCGATCGCCGACATGCGGCGGGAGGCGGAAGCCGCCGGGCGGGACGGCTCGACGCTCGCGGTCTTCCTGCGGGGCGGAATTACCACTACAGACAAGCCAGAGCCGATTCTGGAGCGGCGCAAGACGACGATCGCGATGATTCATGCCCTGCCGGGGATGGAACCGCTGCTGGAGACGCCCGGATTCGACCACGAGGCGATCATCGCCGAGGTCCGACGCCATATGCGGACAGGCGAGATTCTGGCCCGGGGCGGTGGATTTGCCGATCTGAGACGGGCGGGCGACTTGGAGGCGGCGAAGGCGGTAATTCCAACCGAGCTTGTCGCGCGCCTGGCGTTGGTCGGTCCCGCAAGGGAGCTTCGGGAGCGGCTGGGAACGCTGGCGGAGCTCGGGGTGACGCACGTGTTTCTCTCTCCGCCTGGACCGAGTGTCTCCGCCGATGATCTTGCTAAAACGATGGCGACCTTGACCCCAAGGTAACCCCAAGACACCATCGAAACGAGTTGACCCCGTCGTGCGTCATGGGAGAAGACGAGCTTCGGCGGAGTCGACCGACCCGGCGAGCCGGATTGCCGATCAGGGTAGCGCTTCTGATCGGTGATCCGGGTTGACGTGGCGGCAGTCGGTGGTAGGGTACGAGCGAACGCACTCATTTGCGCAACCAGAAGGCACTCCGGACGGACGAATTCGGCGAACATCCAGAGGTGTTCGCCGACTCGCAAGGCAACGTTCCTTCGGTTCCCCTTTCCAACTTGAAAACCCCTCACCAGTCAGGGGTGATGACGAGACGGTTCCCGGTCGCACTCGTTCGGTTTCTTGGACATCGGTCACCTGTGGGGCATTGGACAGGCGTGCAGCGGTGCACGCCCGGCGTTGGACGTCGAGGTACCCGGTCACTGCGGCCGCTCGACCCGCGCTGCCGTTAGAGGAGAGAGAACTATGCGTTTGCCTGCGCGATTCGGCCGGACCGTACCTGAGCATCAGCGCGGCGCCCGAGCCCTGCCCCACGCCCGACGCGGGAGACGTCGCCCTGGCCTCGGAGGGTTGCCCCTCCATATCCTTGGCGCGTTGGTCTTGCTGGTCAATCTGTTCGGGCCGATGGCTCAGATCGCGGCCGCGGCTCCCGTGCCGTTGCCCGATCGATATCTGGAGCGCGCCCAGCCGCAGCCGAACACGCCGCCGCCCTTCCCGGCGCCGACCCAGGTGGTCGCGATCGGCAACTTCCAGGGCGCGCTCGGTTGTGGCGATTACGATCCCAACTGTGGCGCCACGCAACTGAGCGAGAACCGCGGGATCTGGAGCGGCAGCTTCCCGATCCCGCCCGGGAGCTACTCCTTCCGGATCGCGGCCCAGAGCGACCAGCTACGCTCGCTGGGCCAGAACGCCGACCCGAACGGTGGTGATCTGTCGCTCGACGTTCCGGGCGATGCCACTGGCGCGTACTTCGAGTACAACCCGCGCACCGGCGAGATCATCGCCGAGGCGTACGCCGCCAGGGTCGTCCTGAGCGGCGACTTCGGCACGATTGACATGCGCCCGAGCGGGGGCAACTTCGAGGCGTTCGTCAGCCTCCAGCCCGGTGCATACACCTTCCAGGTGGTCGCGGACGACCAGCCGGTCGGCGAGCCCCAGCAGATCAGCGTCGATAACGCCGCTCGCATCCTGTTCCAGGCGGATGGAAGCGGCAACGTTCAGACCGAACAGGTCGATCAGGCGGGCCTGACCGTCACCAAGACGGACGAGAGCGGTGCGCCGCTGTCGGGCTCGTGCTTCTCCCTCTACGACGGTGGCAATCTAGGCACCCAGGCCTGCGATATCGACGACGGCGCCGACGGTTCGACGTTCTTGCTCTTCCAGAATGGCGTCAACTCTGGCTCGTACGAGCTCGTCGAGACCTTCACGCCAGATGGCCAGACCCAGGCCGATTCCCAGGATGTCCAGATCAACTCCGGTTCCTTCGATTCCCTCACGGTGACCGTGGGCGGTGGCGGAGATAGAGGACACCGGTGATACCAGGGCGACGAGCCGGATGAGGAAGAAACTCCGGAAGACGACGGCCAGGACGAGCCGACGGTCGATTCCGGCGTGACGGTCTTTATCTTCGCCGTCGATGCCAACGATCAGAACCTGCTCCTGCCCGGCGCCTGCTTCGAAGCGGACGGCGGTGCGGAGACGTGCGATAACGACGACGGTTCCAATGACGGCCAGACCGAGCTGAGCGTGGAGCCGGGATCGGTATCCGTTACCGAGACCGAAGCACCGGACGGTTACGAGAACGCGGGCAACTTCACGATCGACGCCTTCGACGGCGGTCAGTACGCGCTGCCGCACTCGCCCAGCCAGGATGATCAGAGGACGACGATCAAGGCGATGAAGAGCCGACCGAGGATATCCAGGATGAGGGCCTCGGTAGCCTGACGATCGAGAGCCGGGATGAGAACGGCAATCTGATTCCGGGTGGCTGCTTCGCGGGCGCCAACGACATCGGGCCGTACGGTCCGAAGTGCGATGACGATCAGGACGGCGAGGTCGAATTCACCGACCTCGGTCCGGGCGAACAGACCATCACCGAGACCCAGCCTGCTCCGGGCTTCGACGAGGCCGCCGACACCGAGCAGACGGTCGATGTCGGCCCGAACGAGAGCGAGACGATCACCTTCGAGTACGCCTCCGCCGGGCAGGGCGTCCAGGGTGACGACACCCGCCGAGGACGACACGATCAACCTGAAGACGAAGTGACCCCAGAGGGCGACGAAGGCGACGAGGGCCCTGGCACGCTCACGATCCTGGCCGAGGATGAGAATGGAAATCCGCTCGGTGGCGGCTGCTATACCGTCGAGAACAGCTCCGGCAGCTATGGCCCATTCTGCGATCAGGAAAACGACGGTGAGGTCCAACTAACCCAGGTCTTCCCGGGCGAAAACACCGTCACCGAGGATTCGCCCCCTCCAGGCGCGGGCGACGTCGACGACGACACCAAGTCGGTTGATGTCGGCTCCGGTGCGGACGAGGAGATCACCTTCGTCTACGCGGCAGCCCAGGACGAGGAAGAGCCGACCCAAGAGCCTGAGGACGAAGTGACCCCCGAGGGCGACGACGGAGGCGATGAGGGACCCGGCACCCTCACGATTCTGGCCCAGGACGAGAACGGCAATCCGCTGGGAGGAGGCTGCTACTCAGTCGAGAACGCCTCCGGCAGCTACGGCCCGTTCTGTGATCAGGAAAATGATGGTCAGGTCCAGCTAACCGAGGTCTTCCCGGGCGAGAACTCCGTGACCGAAGACTCCGCTCCTCCGGGCGCGGGCGATGTCGATGACGATTCGAAGTCGGTCGATGTTGGCTCGGGCGAGGACGAGGAGATCACCTTCGTCTACGGCGCGCCGGACGACGTTGAAGAACCGACCGCGGAACCGACCGAAGAATCGGATCAGGGCGACGACGGCGATCAGCCGGAGGGCGAGGGCGCGAGCCTGCGCTACGTCCGCACCGACGATAGCGGCAACCTGCTCGGCGGCGCCTGCATCCGGCTCGAAGGGTTCGAGTTCCGCGATGTCTGCGACAACGGCGACGGCGACGGCGATCCGACCGACGGCGTGATCCTGGTCGAGAACCTGGAGCCGAGCGACTACCTGGTCACTGAGATCCAGAGCCCGGAGGGCACCCAGGCGCCCGAGTCGAGCTTCGCCACCGTCACCGAAGGGCCAGACCGAAGAGTTAGAGGCATCCAGCGAAGCGCCGGTGGAGGAAGAGGAACCGACGGCCGGAGCCGACGCCCACCGTAGAGCCCGAGCCAACGGAAGTCCCGACCGGCGATGTGGTGGTACTCCTCCAGCAGGAGGACGGCACCCCGCTCGGCGGCGGCTGCTTCGAACTCGTCGACGCAACGGCAGCAGCGTCGGCGGCGAGGTCTGCGACGACGACGGCGATGTGCCGGACGACGGCCGCACCGGCTTCCTCGGCGTCGAAGTTGGCAGCTACACGCTCGTCCAGACTGAGACCCAGGATGGCTTCGAGACCGCCGCCGACCAGGCCGTGAACATGGTGCCAGAGGGCGTCCAGGTCACGGTCACCAACGAGGAGACCCCGCCGGAGACCGGTGATCTTCAGATCGACCGCCGCAACCAGGACGGCCAGCGCGTCCCTGGCTCCTGCTTCGCCGTGACGGCTCAGGATGGTACCGTAACCGGTCCGGTCTGCGACAACGGCGAGGGTGACGCAAACGACGATGACGGCCGGATTCGGATCAACGACCTGGTCGAGAGCGAGGTCACGGTCGCCGAGACCCAGGCTCCGGAAGGCCTGCTCCCGGCCGATCCGCAGAACACGACCATCGATCCAAGCCAGACGGCCCAGTTGACGTTCGAGACCGGCGCGAGCCGCGGCCGCGTCACGGTCGAGTTCCGCGACGAGGAGAGCGGCAATCCGGTCAACGGCGGCTGCGCCCAACTGACCGACGCCGCCAACAGCACGCTCGCGTTCTGTGATGCCGACGACGGAGCCGAAGACGGTCAGATCGTTCTGATCGACTTCTTCCCCGGCCCGTACGCAGTCGCGGTGACCCAGCCGCCAGCGGGGTACGAGACGCCCTCGCCGCAGACGGTCGAAATCGTCGCGGGCGAAACGGCAACGGTGACCTTCGCGCTGACCCTGGCCATTGGGTCGCTCGAGATCTCCACGGTCGATGAAAGCAACCAGCGTCCTGGGCGGCGCCTGCTACACGATCGCCGGCCCGACTAATGCCGGCGAGGTCTGCGACAACGGCGACGGTGACGACGCGAGCGAGGACGGACTCGTTCGGGTTCTGAACCTCCTGGCCGGCGACTACACCGTGACCCAGTCGACCGCGACGGAGGGTTTCGATCCGGCGGCGGCCGAACAGACGGCCGCGGTCGTTGCCCAGGAGACCGCCAGCCTGACTTTCACCAACGCTGAGAGCGGCGGCACGGTCGAGATCGTCAAGACCGACGAGAACGACGCTCCGCTGGCAGGCTCCTGCTTCGAGTTGCAGGGCACGGAGAATTATGGACCGGTTTGTGACAATGGGAACGGTGACGCCGACAGTGATCCAGGCGTAATCCGGCTCGAAAGCGTGGCCGAGGGTGACTACTCAGTCGTCGAGACGACCACGCCAGAGAACTACGAGACGGCGGCCAATGGCAGCGTCACGGTGACGGAAGGTGAAGTCTCGACCGTCACCGTCCAGAACCTGCCGCCGCCCGGCGCGGTCCAGTTCGTCAAGACCGATGAGAACGGTGATCCGCTCGGCGAGGCCTGCTTTGCGCTCACCGGTGGCGACGGCTTCGGCCCGGTCTGCGACAACGGCGACGGTGACGGTGACGACGCCGAGGGCTCCATCCTGATCGGCGACGTTCCGGCCGGCGACTACGGTTGGTCGGAGACTGAGGCGCCGGAAGGCTACGAAACGGCCGAGGGCGGCAACGTCACGGTCGCCAGCGGCGAGACGGCCACCGTCGAGGTCCAGAACGAGCCCGCTCCGCCGGAGTTCGGCGCGGTCGAGGTGGTAAAGACGGACGAGAACGGCGATCCGCTGGCCGAGTCCTGCTTCAGCCTGACCGGTGTTCAGAACTACGGCCCGGTCTGCGACAACGACGGCAACGACACCAACGATGCCGAGGGCACACTCGGCTTTGCTGAAGTGGCCCCGGGCGACTACCAAGCAGTGGAAGCCTCCACGCCGGACGGCTACCAGACGGCGGCCGACACCCCGGTGACGGTGATCGCCGGTGAGACGGCGACGGTCGAGGTCGAGAACGAGCCGGTGCCGGTCGAAAACGGCGCGGTCGAGATCACTAAGACCGACGAGAACAACGAACTCCTGGGCGGCGCCTGCTTCGGCCTGACGGGTCCGAGCGAAGTCGCGCCGGTCTGCGACAACGCCGACGGCGACGCCGACAATGAGACTGGCGTCATCCTGATCGAGGATGTCGCGGCAGGCGAGTACACGGTCAACGAGGCAACGGTCCCGACCGGGTACCAGGCCGCGGCTCCGACCCCGGTCACGGTGGTTGAGGGCGAGACCGCTGAGCTGACCGTGCAGAACCTGCTTGTTCCGCCGGCGGTTGGCAGCGTCACGGTCCTTGCTCAGGGCACTGACTCCGCACCGGTTCCGGACGCCTGCTACAGCGTCACCGGCGGTGGGTTCAGCGCCGAGATCTGCGACAACGCCCCGAATGACCCGGACAGCACGATCGGCTCGATCGGGTTCGATATCGTCCCGGCCGTCGAGGTGACGGTCACTGAGACGACGGCGCCGACCGGCTACAACCCGGCCGATCCGGCGACCCAAACGGCGACGGTCATGGCCGATACCGAATCGGAAGTCACGTTCGCGCACACGGCGGTCGATGACTCCGGCGAGACCGGCACCGTCCAGATCGAACTGCAGAGTGAGGATGGCGCACCGGCCGAGACGGACGAATGCTTCGTGCTCCGGTCCGATACCGATGAACTCGGACCGTTCTGCGACAACGGCGATGGTGATACGGACGATGCGGCCGGCAAGATCCTGGTCGAGGATGTTCCGACCGGTGTCTGGACGGTCGTGCAGCCGGCCGCGGAAGAGGCTCAGCAGAACTTCGCCGCCGCTGCCGAGGTCGAAGGCCTCGCCGCCGAGCAGAAGACCGTCACGGTCCAGGCGAACGTGATCGTCATCGTGATCATCATCATCATCATCGTCGAGCCGACGGAAGGCGATCTCCTCATCCGCAAGGAAGATGAGCATGGCAACCTGCTGGCGGGCGCCTGCTTCACGCTGACCTCGCTGGACGACAGTGAGGAAATCGTCCTCTGCGATGGCGATGAAGACGACGGAAGCGGTGCGGGTGGCCTGATCCGGTTCAACGACATACCGGTGGGCGCATTTAGCCTCACCGAGTCGACTCCTCCACCAGGGTATGCCGCGGTCGAGCTCGACAATATTGACATCGCGCCCGGTGGAGTGGTCCAGATCACGGTCGAGAACGAGCCCCTGGACGAGACCGGCCAACTGGTCGTAACCAAGACCGACACCGAGGACAACCCGCTTCCGGGCGCCTGCTGGAGGATCCAGAACGGCCAGGGCCAGGTTGTGGTTCCTCAGGTCTGCGACGACGCCGATGGCGATGACGACGGCGTCACGACCTTCGGCGAAGTCCCGCCCGGCGATTGGACGCTCCGGGAAATGGTCGCGCCGGATGGGTACGAACTTGCGCCCAACCGGCTGGTCCACATCATCTCCGGTCAGCCAACCGAGGTCTCGGTTGAGGACAGCTTGCAGCCGGGCACGATCGTGGTCGAGAAGCGGCGCGAGGGTCCGAACGGCAACCTGCTGGCCGGCGCCTGCTTCCGCCTCGACGGCGACACGAACTACGACGAGATCTGCGACAAAGACGACGGCCTGAACGACGGCCGCACCCGCTTCCTGGGGGTGATCCCGGGCGACTACGACGTGGTCGAGACGGTGACGCCGCCCGGCTACCAGACGGCCGATCCTGACCAGGTGACCGCGGTTGCCGGACACAGCGTGACGATCGTGATCGTCGACGTGCCGCTGCCAAATCCGGAAGAGACCGGCCGCCTGGTGATCCACAAGGTCGACCAGAACGGCTACGCGCTGCCGGGCGCCTGCTTCACCCTCCGCCAGGGCTCGGCGACGGTGGTCGGTGAGGTCTGCGACGAGGACGACGGCGACTACGACGGCGACATCATCTTCGAGGAGGTGGGAGTCGGGACATACCAGACGCACGAGACCCGGAAGCCGTCGGCGGACTACCAGAGCGTGGCCCCGGTCGAGGTCGAGATCGTGGAGAACGAGACGACCGAGATCGAGATCGTCAACACGCTGCGGCTCGGCCGGATCGTGATCGTCAAGACCAACCAGCAGGGTCACCCGCTGGCCAACGCCTGCTTCGACGTCGCCCCGGATGGCAAGGGACCGAAATGCACCGACGCCACCGGCCAGGTGGCCTTCCAGGGACTGCTGCCGGGCAAGTACAGCATCACCGAAACGCAGGCACCTCAGGGCTACCTGACGACCGCGCCGTACAACAACGTGGTCGTCAAGCCAGGCGTCACGACCGTGATCGAGGTGGTCGACAAGAAGGCGCCACCGCCGCCGGAGACCGGCTCCGTCCGGATCATCAAGTTCTACTGCACCGCCGGCAAGGGTGGTGAGTTCACCCAGATCTTCGACTCGTCCAACCCGGGCTCCCAGCAGCAGCTCACCAAGACGGCGGGATGCTCGAACGGCGTTGCCACCTTCACGATCCAGCGGGTTGGCGGTGAAGGCGGTCCTGGCCAGGTTCAGACCGGCCAGAACGGCACCTACCAGACCAACCTGGGACAGGGGACCTACAGGCTGACGGAGACCAACCCCGATCTGCCGGGGCCGTCCACCGAGGACTTCCAGATCTACACCGGCCAGCAGACCACGATCGTGGTGATCAACTGGGTCAAGCCGCCGCCGCCGGCGCCGGTTGGGATCTCGGTGATCAAGTACACCTGCGATCCAGGCTACGCTGGAACCTACTACGCCGACTTCCTGGCGGCCTGTGGTGACCCGAGCCAGCTCACCAATGGCGTCACCTTCCGGATCTCTGGCCAGGCGACTGGCAAGGCTGTCACCGGCGACGGTGGCCAGAAGGGGGTCACAGGGTTCGGCAAGCTGCCGGCGGGCAACTACACGATCAAGGAGGAGATCCCGTACTACACGACGGCCTACATCTTCTGCGGCCTGGACGTGAACAATCCGACGCTCAAGGCGGTGAACCAGCCGATCTCGGTCAACCTCAAGCCGGGACAGCAACTCACCTGTGTGGCGTTCAACGTTCCGCCGCAGGTCACGAAGACGACGGGCTCGATCTTGATCCACAAGTTGAACTGCCCGATCAAGACCCCGCCGGCGGGCTACAACTACGCGGCGAACTGCAAGCCGCAGACCTTCTCGGTCCAGTTCTCCTTGAGCATCTACAACGGCGAGACCAAGAAGTTCGAGCCGAAGACGACCGGAGGAACGAACTCCGACGGCCTGCTCCGATTCGACAACCTGACACCGGGCACATACGAGCTGACTGAGGTCGGACAAAACTGGTGCTTCGCGGAGTCCACCTCGGTGAACTCGAAGGGCAACGTGATCGTCAAGGCCAATCAGCTCGCCGAGGTCTGGATCTACAACTGCAACCCGACCAAGAACCCGCCGAACACGGGTGCCGGTCCGATGGCTAGCGTCAGTGGCGGCGCTGGCGGGATCGGGAGCATGGGCGGTATCGCCTTCGGGCTGGTCTGGCCGCTGGCGGCCGGGCTGGGCTTCCGGCTCCGACGGCGGCGGGCGGCTTAACAGCCCCCTAACCCCTCCGGCCCCTCTTCCCCCTGCCGCAGCAGGGGGAAGAGGGGAACCGAGGCGATCTTGTTCGCCTGAATTGACGAAAACTGGCGGCGCCGGCCGGGATTCTTCCTGGCCGGCGCCGCTTTTTCTGCATACCGGTGTACCATAATGGGATCACAGCGAAGAACGTCGCGGCCCTCTGGGGTCGAGGATGCGGGTGCGGACTGGTGGCTGGCCGGTCTTGCCCGCGAGGGAGCCGGGTTGCGCATGTACGGAATCGATCGCGTCTTCGGGGCTGGGCGGGAGACGACTGGCCGGGTTTCGGTCTGTCTGACCATGGTGCTTTGCCTTGCCGTCATCGTCGGTGGCACACCCGGCCTGGTTTACGGCGCGGGCGCGCCCGGGGAGCGGTCAGCCCGGGCGGTGGTTGCCCAGGAGGGTCTCGCCGGCGACGTCATCGTCGTGCTCGACCAGAGTGCCGGGTTCCAGGCGGCCGAGGCGGTCGACGTGGCCGTTGAAGCGACTGGTCAAGAGCCGGTCCACGTCTACGACTCGGCAATCAACGGGTTCTCGGCGACGCTCACGGCGGCGGAGGTCGAAGAGCTGGCGGAGGATCCGAACGTCGTCGCCATCATCCCCGACATCACCTTCTATCCGGCGGCGCAGACATTGCCGACTGGCGTCAACCGGATCGACGCCGACCAGAACCCGACCGCCAATATCAACGGCTCCGATGAGCGGGTAAACGCGGATGTCGCGGTTCTGGACGCGGGCATCGGCGCCAACTCGGATATCAATCTCGCCGGCGGCGTCGATTGCTTTGGGGAAAATACCGGTGACTACGGCGACACCCCCGTCGGGCACGGCACCCATGTCTCCGGGACGATCGGCGCGCTCGACAACGGCTCGGGCATGGTCGGCGTTGCGCCGGGAGTCAGGATCTGGATGATCAAGGTGATGAGCACCAATCCAGCCGGGCAGTTGACGGGGAATCTGTCCGATCTGATGTGCGGCCTTGAATGGGTTCTGGACAACGCCGGCACCATCGATGTCGCCAACATGAGCCTGACGGGAACTGGATCGGACGGGACCTGCGCCGACAACGGCCTGCGCGAGATGATCTGCGCGGTCGCGGGCGCGGGCGTCCGGCTGGTCGCGGCGGCTGGCAACAGTGGCGGCGACACCAGCAGTGTTATTCCCGCGACGTATCCGGAAGTGATCGCGGTCTCAGGGTTCAGTGACTCGGATGGCCAACCAGGGAACGACACGTTCTACAGCAGCAGCAACCATGGACCGGATGTTGATATCGCCGCGCCAGCGGTCAACATTCTGTCGTCGGCCCCAGGTGATGGCACGTCGACCAAGACCGGCACCAGCATGGCGGCGGCCCACGTGACCGGCGCGATTGCCCTCACGGTGGCGGGTGGCGGCGACATCTTCGCCATGGCCAAGCCCCAGAACAGCAGCGCGGGCTTTACCGGCGATGTCGACGGTATTCCCGAGCCGGTCCTGTGTGTTGGTCCGTGCGGAGCGGCGCAGAGCGCGTCGATGACGCTGAACAAGACCCGGTCGACCGTCAACGTGAATGTCACTGCCGCCTTGACAGGGTTCCCGGCGAACACGAGCGTGACGGTCGCGTTCGTGGGGACGAGCTACCCCTCGTCGGCAACGGTGACGACCAACGGCAGCGGCGCGGCCACCGCGAAGGTGAAGGTGCCGGCGACACCGTTGGGGACCTACACGATCCGGGCAACCGCTGGCAGCACGGTGGTGAATCGATCGTTCGAGGTAGCGCCTCGGATCAAGGTCATTCCGGGCAGCGGCAACCGAGGCGATACCGTCGATGTGTCTCTGCGCGGCTTTGCCAAGAAGGAGACCGTCCGTATCCGCTGGCGGGTCAACGGGTCATATGTCCAGTTGAAGACTGTGACGACCTCCAATTCGGGGAGCGCCAACGTTGACGTGCAGGTGCCGAACAACGCCGATGCCGGGGCGAACTCGGTCCGGGGCGATGGCACCGTTGCCAGGGCACAGACGAATGCCTTTATCGTGAATGGCGCCGCCCTGCGGTCAGCGGCTGAGGAGCCGCCTGGGACGCCGGAGGCGTCGCCAGTCGCGGGCACCCCAATTGCGATTCCGGTCGAAGAAGGGACCCCAGAGGCGACCGCGACGATCGAGGTAACGGTCGAGCCTACCGAGGAGCCAGCGGCGACTGAGGTCCCGACCGAAGTCCCAACGGAGGTTCCGACCGAAGTTCCGACCGAGACGCCGACACCCGAGCCAACGCCGTACGCGATCGTGGCCGATGTCAGCTCCGATCCGACGGTGCCGGGCTGGGTGACCTACGACGATGATCCGCTGACCTACTGGGAGGTGACCGCGCCCGCTCCGGTGGTGGCGCAGTCCGTGGCCGAGGGAACACCTGAGGTCGTGCTTGAGCCCGCGCTTGGGCCGGACGGGCTACCGCTTCCCGCGGCGTCACTGGTGCTCGATCTGGGGACCTGGATGCCGGTCGGCACCGTCCGCTGGGTCTACGCGGTGGAGGACGTCGCCGACGATCTGCGGATCGAGGTGTCGGACGATGGCATCAACTGGATCACGGTGACCTATCCGGGCCAGGTGGGGAACGCCCTGGCAGGCGAGTGGCAGGAGCTTGTCCTGCCGCCCGCGACCTTCGGGGGCAGATACGTCCGGTTCGCATTCGAGAACCCGAACGGCGATCTGACGCTCGGCGGGATCGCTGAGTTGGAGATCTGGCCGTAGGGGATGGCGCGGCGTCTGGGGTCCCGGGCGTCGCGCACCCATCATGGGTCCGGGGCGTTGCGATTTGGCCGCGACGGTTACCGTTGTAGGGGCGGACCGATGTGTCCGCCCGGCTGCGGACCGACCGATTCCCTGCTGGAAACGGCGTTCCTGACCTGAGACGATGCGGTTGGTTGCCGGGCGGACCGATGTGTCCGCCCCTACAAGGCGTTGCGCCGTCTCCGAACCGGAACCTGAATCTCATGTCAATGCAGTGGAACGCGTCGTATAGGTACTCAAATGCAGATACCCGAACGTGCACACTATGGACTTACCGTAAAATCCCTGGTGGACGGGGTGATTCTGGCATCCCGAAGGTGTTGACGCGAGGCCGCCTAGACAGTATTATTGGTGGACTGAAATAGAACATCCATTCTATTTCGGAATCCGCCCCAGCAGATGGAATAACAGGTCAGACATCGGGCGGGCGGCGCCGGAAGCGGACAGCGATCGGCGTCGAGCGAGGTTTACACACATCGCGCCTGCTGCGGGCGCCGGAATAGAACGGCCGGATACGGCCGGAAGCGGGGTGGCGCACACCCCGGGAGGACAGAACGGCATGTCAGAGCGGGAACGCGCCGTAGACCTGGCGATTGCGACAGATCGAGCGCCAGTTCGGCAAGGGCTCGATCATGAGGATGAAGCGGCGAGACCAACCCGAGCAAGTCGAATCGATCCCGACCGGGAGCATCGCCCTCGATCTGGCGCTGGGCATCGGCGGCGTTCCGCGCGGCCGCATCGTCGAGATTTACGGGCCGGAGTCGTCGGGTAAAACCACCCTCGCGCTGCACATCATCGCCGAGGCCCAGAAGCTGGGCGGGCATGGCGGCCATCATCGACGCCGAGCACGCGCTCGATCCCATCTACGCCGGGCGGCTGGGGGTCAATCTCGAGCGAACTGCTGATTTCCCAGCCGGATACCGGCGAGCAGGCGCTGGAGATCACCGAGACGCTGGTGCGTTCCAGCGCGGTCGACGTGATCGTGATCGACTCGGTCGCCGCGCTGGTGCCGAAGGCCGAGATCGAAGGCGACATGGGCGACTCCCACGTCGGTCTGCAGGCCCGCCTGATGAGCCAGGCGCTGCGGAAGCTGACCGGCGCGATCAAATCGCGCTCAAACTGCGTGATCTTCATCAACCAGCTGCGTATGAAGATCGGCGTCATGTTCGGCAACCCGGAAACCACCACGGGTGGTAACGCGCTCAAGTTCTACGCGTCGGTGCGCATGGATATCCGCCGGATCGAGACGATCAAGAACGGCACCGATTCGGTCGGGATGCGCGTCCGGGTCAAGGTGGTCAAGAACAAGGTCGCGCCGCCGTTCCGCCAGGCCGAATTCGACATCATGTACAACGAGGGCATTTCGGTCGCCGGCAGTGTGCTCGATGTCGGTACCGATCTCGGCATCGTTCGCAAGAGCGGAGCCTGGTACTACCTCGATGAGGATCGGCTCGGGCAGGGTCGTGAGAACGCCAAGGAGTTCCTGAAGCACAACCCGGACATGCTGGACGAGATCCGCAACCGGATCAAGGCCGCCTCCCCGGAGCTCTCCGGTCGGCTGGCATTCGACGGCAACGAGGACGCGGCTGGAGTCGGCGCAAACGGCCTGGTCGAGGATCTCGCGGGCGTCGACCTTTAGGCGGCTTGTTCGGCCCGTCCTGGAGGCTCTGAGACGCTCCGGAGGCAATCCAATCCGAAGGGCCTCCCCCAGAAGATTGACGCTGGTCGCTGAATACGCCCAATCGGGCCAGACGAATGGGTCATCGCATGAGGCCCGGCTCCAGAAAAGGAGCCGGGCCTCGCTGGTTAAACAGGGCAGATTTCAGGAAGGGGTTGACGAATTGGGCGGAATGACCTCGCCCATACCCCCGCTGCTGCGACAGCCCTCACCCCGGCGCTGCGCGCCACCCCTCTCCCCTCCGGGGGAGAAGGGGACGAATCCGCAAGCGCGTGTGCACCGGGGAAGAAGCGCTCCCCGCTCTCCCGCGCACGGGAGAGGGGGCTGGGGGGTGAGGGCTGTTTTGGGCCGGGGAAAGGAGCCGTTGGCCACGGCCCAGAATAGCGCTAGCGAGATTGCATCTCGCGTGCACGATCGGCCATTTCTGACGGCGCAATCGGCGTCGACCGCGCCTTACGGGCCGGCGTGAATTCCCACCATGGACGCGAGGGTTCGCCGTTGGCAAAGGCGACGACGGCAGACAGGACATCGTGCATACAGGGATCGGGGCAAGCACCGTGCTGACGGCAGAGCGCGTGGTAGAGGGCGTCCGGGTCCTGGCCGCGCAGATCGTCGATGTGGGCGATGCCCAGCCCGGCCAGATCGCGGGAGATGGCCGGGCCGACGTTAGGGATGGTCTGGAGCCGCTTGAGGGTTTCGGGATCGAAGGTTGTGGCCATGGGATGCATGCCTTCTGTGCCGGAGCACCTGATCTGAATCTCCGGACTCCAGCATAGGAGGAGGCTAGTGACAACGGTATGTCACCGGTCCGTATCGATATTCTGAAATGTATGAGAGGACGCGGCGGGATGTACCCGCCGCGTCCTCTCCTCCCCCGGCACGCCGGCTGGATGAATCCGCCCCGGCGCCCCTAATAGATTACCGTCGCTTCTGCCCTACCCGGCGGGGTCCTCACCCCGGAAGCAGTGTCGGGCTGCTCCCGGGGTTGAAATGAGGTGCCTAACTTGGATGGGGCTAGGAGAAGCGGACGGCGCCGTAATAGCGAGATGAGTAGTACTGGGAATTGATGTCGCTCACCCGGACGCCGGTCGTCTCGTTCTCGGCGTGGACGAACTGGCCACCGCCGATGTAAATGCCGGTGTGCGACATGCCCCAGCGGAAGGTGTTCTGGAAGAAGACGATGTCTCCAGGCTGGAGGGCGTTCCGGGAGACGGGTGCGCCCATGTCGTACTGGACGAACATGTCGTGGGTGATGTTGATGCCAAGGACATTCTTGATCACGAACATCGTGAAGCCGGAGCAGTCGAAGCCGTACGGGCCTTCACCGGCCCAGACGTACGGGTAGCCGACGTAGTTCATCGCGAAGTCGACAATCGCGCCGCCTGACCGGCTACCACTCGGAGCCGGGTTCGTTGGAGCGGTGCCTGGGCTGGTCGGGGTGCCGGAGCCACCACGCTGGCTGAGCGCCGCGTTGGTCGGCGTCAGGTAGTCGCTGTGCATCCAGCCCTTGAGACCGTCCCAGTTGACGGCGACGAAGCCGACGCGATTGCCGGTGACCTTGACGACGGTGCCGGATGGGGCGACCGCGGCCACACCAGAGCTCATGCTCGGCTCGTAGCGGAGGTTGAGGCTCGAAGTCGTCATCACACGGGAGCCGATGGCGAACCTGCCACCACTGGTGGACCCACCGGAGGTGCCGCCACTGGTTGAGCCGCCGCTGCTCTTGGTCAGATACGCGGTGCTGGCGAAGCCGTTCTTGCCGCCGCAGACGATCGGCTGCCAGGTGCCTTGCGCCGCGCCGCGAAGCGTAACGGTGGCGCCTTCCGATAGGACCATGAGGACGGTGCCGCTCGAACTTGCGGTGGCGCGGCAGTTCAGACCGCCGCCGCCCGTGCCGGTGACCTTGGCCGTGCCGGTCGAGGCAGCCGATGTGGTGCCACTGGAACTGCTGCCGCTCGAGGAGCCGCCGCTGGTCTTGGTCAGGTAGTCCTTGTGGACGAATCCGCTCTTGCCGGCGCAGGTGACCGGCGTCCATTCACCCTGGGTGGCGCCGATGACGGCCACAGTCGTGCCCTCGGCGAGGACCGTGATGATGCTGCCGTCGTAACCGGCCGAGGAGCGGCAGCGAACGCCGTCGCCGTTGGTGCCGGTGACCTTGGCGGAGCCAGAGGAGCCGGTGCCGGTTTGAGCGGCAGCGCTCACAGTGGACTTGCTGCTGCTCGCGCTCTTGGTCAGGAAGTCGACGTGGACGAAACCACTCTTGCCGCCGCAGACGACCGGCTGCCACTCGCCTTGTGCGGAGCCGTTGAGATTGACCTTGCTGCCTTCGGCCAGGACCGTGATCACTGCGCCGCTGTAGCTGGCTGAGGAGCGGCAGCGAAGACCACCACCACCCGTGCCACTGACAACTGCGGTACCGGTAACTTCAGCGGCGGTGAACTCGACATTTGAGGAGACGGCGGCCGTGAAGTCGCCGCTGCCATCGCTGTTAGCCAGATAGTCGGACACGACGAAGCCGTCGGATCCGGCGCAGACGACCGGCGTCCACGCGCCCTTTGCGGGACCTCGCAGGGCGACCTCAGAGCCGTCCAGCAGGACGGTGATGGTCGCGGCACTGTTACTTCTGCTCGCCCGGCAGCGGACGCCGTCGCCGTTCGTGCCCGTCACCACGGCATAGCCAGTGGCCTCGGAGGCGCCATTGTCAACAGCGGCCGTGAAGGTTTCCTGAATCGCCTCGGCCTGCTCGGCCTCAATCTCAGGAACCGCGACGGTGGGGACGGGTGTCGGCTCGACCTCATCAGTCGGAACCTCAGTTGGTTCCTCGGTCGGCTCTTCAGTGGCTTCTGGAGTCTCGGTCTCGACCGGCTCCTCGGTGGCGACAGGAGTTTCAACTTCCTCGGTTGGAACCTCAGTTGCCTCATCAGTCGGGACTTCAGTCGCTTCCTCAGTCGGCTCTTCCGTAACCGGGGTCTCAACCACTTCGGTCGGATCTGGCTCGGTAACTACGGTCTCCTCGGTGGGGACTTCTTCTGCCGGAGCCTCGAAGACAGGCTCTTCTTCGACCGGGACTTCCTCAACCGTAGCTTCTTCGGTCGGAACGTCGGCCACTGGCTCCTCAGCGACTGGAACCTCGGTGACCGGCACCTCTTCGGTCGCTACTTCTTCGACAGCGACTTCCTCGACAGGGACCTCTTCGGTTGCAACCGCTTCGGTGGGGACTTCTGTGGCGGGCACTTCCTCGACTGGAGCCGGCTCAAGAGGCGACTCACCTTCAAGGAGGACGAAATCGTTGTGGACGTAGCCTTGGACGCCACCGCAGACGAGCGGCTGCCACTCCTCGGATGCGGGGCCGGTCAGTTCGACCGCCTCGCCCTCGTAGAGGACGATAATCACTTCCGCTTCGTAGGTGGGTTCGGTCCGGCAGCGGGCGCCTTCATCGCTTGTACCAGCGATGGTTGCGATCTCGCCGGTGGGGACCGGTGGAGCCACATCGCCTTCGGTCGCGACATCGCCTTCAGCCTCGGCGGAGTCGTCGGATGTGGCGGTCTCTTCGGTGGTTCCGGCACCCGGGATGAGGAGCGTTGCGGGGAGGACGCCCTGTTGATCGAGGGCGATGACGCCGTACCAGATGGAGGCATCATCGGCAGTAAGCGGGCCGGCAATCACCTCGACGACCGTGCCTTCGGGGACGGAGGTGAGAACCATCGATTCCCACCCCGGTTCGGAGCGCAGGAGCGCGAACCCTCCTTCCGCACCGCTGACCGTCGCCGATCCCCCAAGCGCCAAGTCAGTGCTCGCTGCTCGTGCCCCAGCCGGCCCGAGAACGGTGAGGAGCATCATCCCCACCAACAGCGGCGAGAGTCGGCATGCGACCCTCGAGGTATGCCTATTCAAGCCCATCCCTCCGATTCGAGCCATTTCGGTCACGCAGCCTCGCGACCGTCCCGCAGGTGTCGGGAATTGATTGTCCTGTCGACCTCCGCTTATGCGGCGCCTAGCCAAGCGCCAGCGAGTTCAGACATGTGTGGCCCCCGTGGCCACCCGATCCATTCGAGGCTCCCCGATGCGCGCCACGCGACGCTCACCTGTTTCGGATGCTGAGCCACCTAGAAGGAGCGCACAAGCATCCACCACCGGAAAGAACCCTGACCCCAACGTCAGCGCAAACCAAATCGCACACGGATAGCCTCAAGAACCACCTACGCCCGAGGGCGTTCATGGCTATCGACGGACCACATAGAACGACTTGGTGTCTTTCCGGCGGCCACGTTGCGCAGTTTTTGGGGCCCGCTCCTTCCAGCCAGAGACAGGACCCCGAGCGCTCGTGGAACCCCGGGATGCGGCGACCTTAACAGACCTATCCAGGCATGTCAATCCCGCACAACTCGGTAAAGAACTTTTTTTATCACACGTGAATCTCAGTTTTGCGCAGAAATGATCGGAACCCGGCTACGATTGTCCGCGAGTTTGCCGGATTCATTCGAGTTTGACGGGAAATCCCGTTCAGGCCTCGTCAGCGAAAATTAGGGCAGAATAGTGCCAGCTATTTCAAGAATTGGGGAGCTGAGAACACTGTGGTCTATCGACTTGAAGAGGCCGATAACCTTGAAGCCCTGGGCCGGATTCCCGACGGCTCCGTCCCCTTGATCTATATCGATCCGCCCTTTAATACGGGGATCGCGCAGACACGCCGGACGCTCGGCACTCGCCGGACCGCCGAGATGGAGGACGGGGATCGGACTGGGTTTGGCGGCAACCGGTACGTGACGGTTGAGAAAGCGCGGCAGGCATACACCGATGCCTTCGATGACTATCTCGCGTTTCTGGAACCTCGATTGCTCGAAGCCCATCGGGTTCTGGCGGCCGATGGCAGCCTCTACGTCCACCTCGATGCCAGGGAAGTGCACTACGTCAAGATCTTGCTCGATGCGATCTTTGGGCGGCACTGCTTTATCAATGAGTTGATTTGGGCGTATGACTATGGTGGACGGCCCCGGCGGCGGTGGCCGGCGAAACACGACACGATCCTGTTCTACGTCAAATCCGCCGAGCATTACTACTTCGACGCCCTAGAGGTCGAACGCGAGCCGTATATGGCTCCCGGTTTGGTTACACCCGAAAAGCGGGCTCGGGGCAAGCTGCCGAGCTCCGTCTGGTGGCATACGATCGTCAGCCCGACCGGACGAGAGAAGACCGGCTATCCGACGCAGAAGCCGGTCGGTATCGTCAAACGAATTGTGGCCGCGTCCTCGCGCCCTGGAGACGTGGTCCTCGACTTTTTCGCGGGCAGCGGGACGACAGGCGCGGCCGCGGTGGCCTTGGGGCGGGGGTTCCACCTCATCGATAACAACCCGGCGGCCGTGGCGACGATGCGGCGCCGGTTCGCCGATCTGGCGGGCCTCATTGACGAGTAGGATCGCGCCCTGTGCGTGTTCGCTTCGGTACGTTCAACGGGTCCTGAGCGCGACGAACATCGAGCCGGTGCGTGCCTGGTCACTGGTCATGCCGAAGTACCGATGAGGTGACCGGCACGTTCCATCAATCAGCCCATGGACGCGAGTTAATGGCGACGAAGACCGCGTCGCCGTTGCTGCCGGCGCTGTTCATCAGCGTCGAGTGGAACGGTTGCGTCGCCGACCAGAGCGTGGCGCCGTCTGTGGTCGACGAGACAGAAACCTCGCCGTTCCACAACCCGATGAGCGACGTTCCGACGATCAGTTGAGGCTCGACAAAGGTTGTGGTTTGCGCCACGCGCCAGCGCTCGTTGCCGGAGGACAACTCGTAGGCAACGAGTGCCGCGTCGTCAGGGTCGAGGACGACGACCGCTCCGTCGCCGGCGGCGAGGAGGTCCCCGTAGGACGGGCGACCCCGCGCCGACCAGAGCTCCCGGCCCGAGGCGGCATCGATCGCCGCGACCGTGAACGTGGGTGGGGGCGGGCCGCTCGCTCCACGTGTCCCGATGACGAAGCCTTCGGCCGCGGCGGGATGGTCGAGCTGAGGCGCTTGCCAGAGCGTCGCGCCGGTCCGCATGTCGATCGCGGTGGCGGTTGCACCTGTCGGAACAACGATGACCTCGCCGAGCACCGCCGCGGGCGATCGTGCGACGAAGACAGTCGCCTGGTCCGAGAGCGGGATGTCACTGACCCACAGCTCCTGGCCGGTGGCCCGATCGATGCCTCGAAACCGCGACGATTCAAAGAGGCTGACAACCTCCCAGACGACCGCGACAGTGGCGCTATGCGCGAGCGGGGCCTCGCTCGACGCGACTCGCCATTTCTCCTCGCCGGTCTCCGGGTCCACGCCAACGAGCGCGGACGCGCCCTCGTCGGCGGTGGCGAGAACGACGACCCCCTGGCCGTCGAACGGCCCCGGTGGCGTGGGGGTATTCGCGGTTGATCGGCGCCAGCGCTCCGACCCGTCGGCGGCGTCAAAGGCGATCGTATGCCGGCTGGTGGTCCCAACGTTGGGCCCGCCCTCCTCGATAAGGAGGATGTCGGCGTTCGCCCCGATAACGGTCCGAAATGCCTGGTCCGGGGAGCACGCGACCCACGCGACGACACCATCGGTGAGGCTCAGCGCCCCCGCGGCGGGGTACTCGGCGTCCGGGCATGCCGGTGCCGTCGTAGCGCCCCCAGGACCGGGGCTCGCCTCGGCGGTGGCGTCCATGCGCGCCGGTGTCGGGGTGGACTCCTGTGCCACGGCGAGCGTCGGGGCGGCAAGCAGAGCGAGGGCGAGGAGCGCGGACCGGCGAAGGCGGAGCATAGCAACACCTCCAGGGCGGAACGGTTGACCAAGCGATGGGACCTTTCGCACCGCGATTGGAGAAGTCTATCTCCGCCACGCCTGAATGAACACCAGGATCAAGAGTCATCCTGATTCGCCAGCCGGTCGGCGGCATAGCGGGCGCCAACCGTGACGGCCAGCGAGAGCCCGCCGCCTAGTCCCGCTCCGATGCCCACGATGAGAAGTGCAGCCGCGATGGCCCGCAGCGCGACGTGACTGCCGTCGTCACTCACCGTGCTCAAGAGCACGCAAGCGCCAAGAACCATTCCAATCCCCAGGCAGAAGAGGACCGTCGCGCGGCGCCGAACGTGGTCCGCTTGGAAGGCGGACATGATCGCGCTGACGCGGGCCTCCGCGACCGCGCCGGCCGCGGCAAGCAGCCAGGCGAAGGCGTCGAGCAGATAGGTCCAGGTGTTGTCGTCGCTGAGGTCGCGCAGCAGGGTGCTGGTGGCCCCCAGGACTGCCCCGAGCGTTACTGCCCCGTACCCAAGCCGCCGAAGTTGTCGTGGATTCGCAAAGAGTTGATGCACCCGATCTACAGGTCGGCGTCACCGACCGAGCCCCGGCGGCGGGCACGGCTCTCGGGGGTCGGGGTGGCGGGCGGTTCCGAGTCGGATGGGCCGGCCGGGATGTCGTTGTCGCGGCGCTGGCCAGTCACCAGGTCGAGTTCATGCTGGATCTGCTCCAGGCGGAGGCGCACGCGCTGCTCGTGCATGTACCAGATGTCGCGGCGGAGAGCGGCGTCGATTTGGCGCAGTTCGTCGAGCTGGCCGTTGAGGGCATTGACGCGGAAGACCAACTCACGATGGGCTTCCTGGGCTGTTTCGATCCGCTCGACCAGGCGCTCGGCGCGCTGATCGATGGTCGACCGCAGATCCTCGAAGCGGGCGTCGGTCTCCTGGCGGACATCTTCGGCCCGCTCCAGGGTGATCTCGTGGCGCTCCAGCGCCTGGGCCTGGTTGCGGACGAGATCGGCGCGGAGGTCGACGTCGATCTGGCGGAGTTCATCGATCTGAGGGCTCAGCGGCGCAATCGAGCGGCGGGTATCGTCGACGAGATCGAAAAGATGGGCGATATCCGAGCGGAACTCGTCGATCCTGGCGGTCAGCGTCTCGTCCACCAGCACGATCTCGGCGATGCGGCGGCGGAATTCCTGGTCGACGATCTTGACGGCGTCCTCGGACCGGGTGATATCGCGCCGGATCTGCTCGATCTCGGTGCGGATGCCCTCGATCGAATCGCGCAATTGATGACTTATGACGAGGGTGCGGTCGCTATGGGCGGAGAGGTGTTCGATCATCGCGCGGAGTTCATCGAAGCGCCGCTGATGCTGACCGGTGTCGTCGGTCTTCTTGCGCGAGCTTTCGAGCAGTTCGTTGACGTGGGCCTGCAGCGATCGGATCGGCCGGGTCGAATCTTCGATCAGTGACTCCAGGTCGGAGACTTGTTGCCGGGTGCGGTTTTCGTCGAGAGCGCGGGCCTGGGAGGTTTGCAAGGCTTCCTGGCGGAACTGATCGATCACCAGTCTCTGCTGAGCGGAGGAACTCTCGATCAGCTTCGTGGCTTCTTCGGCCCGGGTCTGGCGGCTGAGTATCTCGCGCATGGCCTGGCGCAGTTCGTCGATCTGGTTCTGGAGCGCGACGGTGCGCGCCTCGTCGCGGCGGCGTTCGTCGTCCTGACGATAGGCCGTGGGCGATAGCGACACCTGGTTGGCCTGAGGAGTCCCTGGGCGGCTGCTCATTGCAGAGTCGGGTCCTTGCGTAGGGCGAACGGTCGGGTGCCGGGGCGACGAAGGGCGGAATCCACTCGCTACTGAGCGGCATGTGCGGCGGGCACGCCGTCGAAGACGTTCAGGACTGCGACGACGCTGCGGGAGAGTGCAGGAGGATCGTACCCGCCTTCGAGCGTCGCGACCACTTTCCCAGCGCAGACCTCCTTGGCGAGCTCGACGACGAGTGAAGCAATGGTGGCAAACCCGGCCTCGGTCATGCTCATACCGCCGATCGGATCGGCCCGGTGGGCGTCGAATCCCGCCGAAACCAGGATAAGATCCGGAGCGAACCGGCGGACGGCGGGCAGGACCTGATCGCGGAAGACTGTCTCGTAGACGGCGTCGTTCTGGTGGGGAGGAAGGGGCAGGTTGAGCGTATATCCATCACCCGCGCCCCGGCCGCGTTCGGAGGCGGCGCCAGTGCCCGGATAAAGGGGCGACTGGTGCACGGAACAGACGAAGACCTCATTTGACTCGTAGAACATGTCCTGGGTGCCGTTGCCATGATGGACATCCCAGTCGATGATGGCGACGCGTTCGGCTCCCTTGTCCAGTGCATGGGCGGCGGCGATCCCGATGTGATTGAGCACACAGAAGCCCATGCCTCCATCCGGCGTGGCGTGGTGCCCAGGTGGTCGTCCAATCACGAATGCCCGGGGTACCGCACCACTCTGGACGGTGTCCACCGCCGCGATCACGGCGCCCGACACGAGACTGGCCGTCTCGAACGAATCCGGCCCAACCGGCGTATCGGCGGTCAGATAGGTGCCGCCTCCCTGGGCTTCGATGTCCTTGAGCAGTTCGAGGTATTGCTCGGAGTGGACCCGAGCGATTGCGGCATCCGACGCTCGCTCATACGGGAGTTCAGGCCGGCCGTCGATGAGATCGGCCGCCCGGAGCGCGGACTCGATCGCCTTGATCCGAGAGGCGTTTTCCGGATGCCGGCCGGTGATATGGCGGTGGTGGTCATTGAAAAGGACCAGGGCGGTCGATCTCGCCGGTTGCATTCGAGGATGGCTGTCCCAACTGGGCGATTCAGGCTTCGTCATGGCCCAGAGAGTATAGCGGAAGTGGCTTTGGAAACCTGGGCAAACTTGACGATCTGGGAACGATGCCGAATGCGTTCCCAACGAAGGATGAGGCTGCCACGGACGACAGGTCGCCGGAGTCGTTACCGACGGATCTTTCGCTGAGCCTGGCGAGCGAGGCGGCTGGCGGAGCGGCGAAGGGCAGGCTCGGGCCTCGGCGCGACGGTCTCGTCGTCAAGATCGGCCAGTTCGGGAAGCTCGGGCAGTTGGTCGACCGGCTCGGTGTGTTGGTGAATCCGGTCCGCCGCGCGGCCAGCGCGAGACTCCTGGCGGTAGGGAGCGGTCTCGCGTGAGGGCAAGAGGTCGTCAGACTGTGTGTCGGGACCAGATAAAAGTGGCTGGAACCCGTTTCGACCGGGTGACGACTGAGCCGGAGCAAGTGCGGGGCCGCGACGGATGAAGCTGGTTGGACCGTAGATCGTGTAGATGAGTGCCCCGGCGATCGGAACGCCGAGGATCACGAGTACCCAAACGACCTTGTTATTGCCGCGCACGGTGGGACGGCGGCGCAGGTCCAGGAGGGCGTGTGCGGCGAGGCCGTACTGGGCCGCGGCCCAGAAGACGACCAGCAGCACCAGCAAGATGGTCTGCCAGTTCATCGAGATACGGGTGGGCGGGGTGGAAGAGGCATGTGGTGATTCTCGGTGATTGGGTTGCAGCTGCCGCATGGCTATTGTAGCCGCCGGGTGGGGAGTCTTCGGTTACTATGGCGCTTCCACGACTCGAATCGACCGGTTTGACCGGTTGAGATTCCCCGGCGCGACAGTCGCCGGTGGACAGGGCACATCATGATGCATGGAGCGCCGGAGGTGGCTCTGGCGCATGAACTCGCGGTTGCCGTCGACGAGGCTCCGGTTACGCCGGAGCCGTTGCCTCCTGTCCCGGAGATCCGGCGGTTTGCCGGCTATCAACTGCTGACGGAGGTCTCGCTCACCGGTGGCATCTGGATTCTGTACCTTCAGGATCGCGGCCTGTCGTTGGGCCAGATCGGGCTGGCGGAGTCCGTCTTTCACCTGGCGCCGCTGACATTGGAGCTGCCCACCGGCTCGTTTGCGGACACGTTTGGGCGGAAATGGTCGCTGGCGATCGGCTCGCTGTTGGTGGCGATCTCGGCGGCGCTGATGTTCGCCGCCCACGACCTGTGGTTGGTGCTGCCGGCGATGTTCCTCAACGGCGCCTCCTACACGTTCCGCTCCGGCGCCCAGCAGGCCTTCCTGTACGACAGTCTGGCGGCTGGCAATGCTCAGGACACGTTCGCCAGGATCTTTGGTCGCCTGGCTTCGCTGTCGTACGTCGTGATCGGGGCGACGACCTGGTTGGGGGCGGCGCTAGCCGATTGGAGTTTTGCCTGGCCATATGGAATCACGATCGGGGTGGCACTGGGCGCGGCCTGGCTGGCGGCCGGGCTGTCCGAACCCGAGCGGGAGAAGGCCGAGCATCGCAGTGTCGTCCGCAATGTCGGCGATGCGTTGCGGCTGGTGCGGAGCCGGCCGCGCCTGGCTTCGCTGCTGATCTTCGGGTCGATCTACTGGACGCTGGTTGCCTGCCTGGAGATGTATGCCCAGCCGGTGCTGAAAGAGATGGGCCTGGCGACCCCCGTCATCGGGGTGGTGATCGGCGGATCGTTCGTCGTGGTGGCGGCGGGGGCCTGGGTTGCGCACCGGGTGATGGCGAGGGGCAGGTTCCAGATGTGGATGATCGCGATGACGGTCGCGGTGATCGCGATGGCCTTTGCCCTGGGCAGCGATATCGTCGTGCTGGCGCTTGTGACCTTCGTGATCGCCGAGTTCTCGACGGGGCTTTTCGAGCCGACGCTTTCCGATCGGGTCAACCGTCAGGTTGACGGCGCTCAGCGGGCGACTGTTCTCTCGGTGGAAGGTTTTTTGTTCTCGCTGAACATGATCTGGATTTTCCCGCTCGTGGGCTGGCTGGCGGATTGGGCCAACTGGCTGGTGGCGTTCGGGAGCGTGGCCGCACTGGTAGCGGTGGCACTGTGCATCTGGTTGGCCCTGAACCGACGACACGATGTCGCTGAGCTCAACGCCGCGACCGCTGCCACGCTGGCAAGCGACTAGAACGTCGTTAGTGGCGGCAGTCGGACCATTCTTCGCCGAAGGAGATGAAGCGCTCGTCTGGCTCGCCGCGGAAGGGGAGGAAGCGGATGAGGGTCGTGCCGGAGTCGACGTAGGGGGCGGGGAGTTCGAAGGCGACCCAGCCTTCGCGGGTGGCGCCCGGGTAGTAGGTGCCGCTCGCGTCTGGCGAGGGGGCGGTCAGAGTGATGACGTTGGATGTGGTTGAGCCGTCGGACTCGACGAGCATGAAGGCGGTAGTCGAGAGGTAGGCCGGATCGCCGCCGGCCCGGATGTTGGTGATCTTCAGGTTCACCGCCAGCCATGGGGCCGAATCGTACGAGTCGCCGACCTGGAGGGCCTGGACGCGGAAGTCGCTCATATCGAAGACCTCCTCGCAGGAGGCGATCCCAAGCAGTTCGACCTCCCAGTCGTCGGTGACGATCGCGTCGCCGATGCCGGCGGGGTCATCCGGCGTGAGGCCGACCTCGTTGGCTTCGGCGAGGGGGGAGTCGGCGGGATCGATCGCGGCGCCGTCGCTGAGGGCGAAGACGCGATCGGCCCAGTCTCCGGAGAGGGAGACACTGTCGTAGAGCAAGAGGAGATCTTCGTCATCGACTGGAGCGCCGAGGACCACCCAGCCGTCCCGGGTTTCGCCCGGCTGGGCGACGCCGTCGAGGGCGGGATCGGGCGGGACGGCGCCGGTGAAGCGACGGACGACGCCGGAGGCAGTGGTGAGGGCAAAATCGTCGCCGGTGATCTCCAGCGGTTGATCGCCGTCGTTGACGGCGGTGATGCGGACGGCGACGTAGGTGAAGCCGTCGCGGGGGGCTTCGTTGGTCGGGTTGGCCGCCAGGACCTGTTCGGTGGCGGCATCGCCGGTGACGACTTCCGCGACCGTCAGCCGCCATGGCCCGGCCACGACCTCCGTCGCCAGAGGAGCCGGTTCGGAGCGACTGTCGCCAGGGGCGGCGAGGAGGGGCGCTCCGCCGAGTCCAGTGATAGCGACCAGCAAAAGCAGCATCCCAACCGTGCGAAATGGCATCCCGGCATGTCTACTTGACGGTGGTCTCTTCCATAGAAGAAGCATGTCATCCATCCGAGTGCGATCGACCGATGTTGCCCTGATCCAAATCATTGTACGTGGCGGGCCAATCGACGCCGCGCCGCGCAGATCGGTGGGTTCCCTGGGTTCCCTATTTGGCGATGATGGTCCAGAGTGTGGCGGTTGCCTGCTGGACCCGGCGAGGGAGCACGGCCGCGCCGGCCGCGTCGACGGTGGCGTGGTTGCCGGCGAGGTCGGTGCCGTAGCTGCCCCAGCCATCGAGGAGTTCCCAGCCGAGGTGTTCGAGAAGGAGTTCAAGTTCCCAGGGGGTGACATAGGAGACGGCGTGGCGGTCGGGTTCGATGAAGCGGCGCCAGGAGCGGCCGTAGATCGGGGAGAGGGAGCCGGGGACGCTGGCGAGAAGGGAACCGCCTGGGCGGAGCACACGGCGGAACTCGTTCAGCGCGGCGGTGATGTCCGGGGTGAATTGGAGTGAGGCGCGGGCGTGGACCGCATCGTAGGTGGCATCGGGATCGGTGACGGTGGTGAGGTCGCCGAGGCGCCATTCGACGGAGAGGTTGCGGGCGGCGGCGTGCGTTCGGGCGCGCTCGATCATCTCGGGGGAGAGGTCGACGGCGGTGACGGCGCAGCCGCGGGCGGCGAAGGCGAGGGCCCATTGGCCGCTGCCGCAGCCGGCGTCGAGGATCTTCGAGCCTTCACTGAGGTGGAGGGCGGCGGCGATCCGGTCGAGGTCGGCAGTGCGGTCGGGCGCGACCGCGTTGGCCTCGGACATGGCGTCCCAATCGGCGGCGCGGTCATTCCAGGCGGAGCGGGAGCGGTCGAGCCAGGCCGGCGACGGTTGGCGGAAAGTGGCATAGAGATAGGACCTCACCCCCTACCCCCTCTCCACTGCGGTGGAGAGGGGCCGTTGCGGACGTGCGCGGGAAGGTCGGAGACAGCCCCCTAACCCCCCAGCCCCCTTTCCCCCGCTGCGGCATGGGAAAGGGGGAGAACGTCCTCCAATTCGACATTTGCGTTGCCTAACGCCCCTCTCCACCGCAGTGGAGAAGGGGTAGGGGGTGAGGTCTTCAGCGAGTGCCAGGTCCGCCGTCAGTGGGAGGCGGCGGCCGACAGCGGAGGCGACGGCGGCGATGCGGGGGGTGAGGGCGGAGAATTCGGCGAAGGTGAGGGATTGGGCGCCGTCAGAGAGGGCGTGGTCGGGGCTGGGGTGGACTTCCAACATGAGGCCGTCGGCGCCGGCGGCGACGCCGGCCAGGGAGAGGGCGGGGACCAGGGCGCGCTTGCCGGCGGCGTGGCTGGGGTCGATGAAGACGGGCAGGTGGGAGAGGCCCTGGATGACGGCGACGGCGCTGACGTCGAGGGTGTTGCGGGTGGCGGTCTCGAAGGTGCGGATGCCGCGCTCGCAGAGGATGACGTCGGGATTGCCCTGGGCCATGACGTACTCGGCGGCAAGGAGCCACTCCTCCAGGAGCATGCTGAGGCCGCGCTTGAGCATGACCGGCTTGCCCGCTTTGCCGACCTCCTCCAGGAGGAGATAGTTCTGGCAGTTGCGGGCCCCAATCTGGAAGACATCGGTGTACTGGCCGACGGTGTCGATGTCGGCTGGCGTCATGACCTCGGTGATGATGGGCAGGCCGGTCTCGTCGCGAGCCTGGGCGAGGATCTCGAGGCCGCGCACGCCGAGGCCGCGGAATTCATAGGGGGAGGTGCGGGGCTTGTACGCGCCGCCGCGGAGGAGGGTGGCGCCGGCGGCTTTGACGGCCTTGGCCGTCTCGACGGTCTGCTCTTCGCTCTCGACCGAGCAAGGGCCGGCGATGATGGTCAGATCGTCGCCACCGATGACGACGTCGCGGACGCGGATGAGCGTTTTCTGGGGATGGAAGTCCCAGCCGGTGAGCTTGTGCTTCTTGGTGATGCGGACGACGCGCTCGACTTCGTTGAGGGTTTCGAGCATGCCGTCGAGCGTCGGCGGCAGCGGCGAGCCGACGACGCCGATGATGGTGAGTTCTTCGCCTTCGGAGAGATGGGCGCCAAGGCCGAGATCCTTGACGCGGGCGACGACGGCATCGACGGCGGCGCGAGTGGCATGGGGTTTCATGACGACGATCATGGTGGGCTCCAGGGGTGAACGTGAGTTCAAAGTTCCAAGTTGAAGGTTCCAAGTGGTGGGTGGTTGGCGGCTATATGCAGTGATGGACTGGCGTCTAGCGGCCAACCGGGAGATAGGAGGGGAGACCACCGACGGTTGAGCGGGTGAAGGGACGATGAGTGGAGGACGTAGTTGGAACGGGCATCGTCGGTTCCTTGGTAAATATATTGTTGACGACTACGACGTCGACGTTGCGCGAGGATCAATACCGTCCAGGATCTGCGTGAGCTCTTCGTTCGAGTAGGCCCATGAGGGGCGGAGTTGGCCGGCGTCGCGCAGGTAGACATGGCGAACCTCGGCCTGGGAGCGGTGGGTGTTGACGTGGAGCAGGAGGCGGACGGCACTGGTCAGAGAGCCTGGGACGGACATCTCGTGGGCACAGAGGAGGGGGACCTCGGTCCAGCCGAACTCGCGGGCGGCGAGGGCGGGGAAGGTGGCGTTGAGGTCGGGAGTGGTGGTGAAGACCGCGGAGACGATGTTTTCCGGCTCCAGGTCGTTGAGGAAGACGAGGGCCGCTACCAGCTCCCGGGTGACTTCGAGGATGTCCTCGCTGGTGTTTGAGGCCGCGGTGGTCGCGCCGCGAATGCCTCGGCAGACGAGGGTGTTCGCAACCTCGGCCGCGCCTAGTGGCAATGTTGTCGTCTGGTCCTGGTGGTGCACCTGCGCTGACATCGTCGAGTTCATCTCCCTGTTGCAACGAGTGGGCCGCTCAGTCTGGCGGTGATTACAAGGCCCCGGGCTCCGGAAGGCCGGATTCGCCGCGAAGATAGTGCATGTAGGCGCTGGCCGCGTTGCGGCGCTCCGCCGGCTCGAACCGGTCGAGGAAGTTGATCAGCGCACTTCCGACGACGGAACCTTCGACGAGGTTGCCGTAGAAGCGGACATGCTCTGGTGTGGAGACGCCGAATCCGATCGCCAGAGGCAGGTCGGTGGCGGCGCGAACGCGGGCGATGTAGGCCGGGAGTTCGTCCGAGATGTTATCGCGGGCGCCGGTGGTGCCGGTGACCGAGACGCAATAGACGAAGCCGGACGCTTTTTCGGCCATGTCTCGGAGGCGGGCATCGGTCGAGGTCGGCGCGACCAGGAAGATCAGGTCACGGCCGTGGGCGCGGCAGGCGGCGGCGAAGTCGGCGCTCTCCTCGGCGGGGAGGTCGGGGACGATGAAGCCATCCACCCCGGCGGCGGCGCAGGCGGTGACGCACTCGTCAATACCCATCTGGAAGAACGGGTTGTAGTAGCCGAAGAGGATCAGTGGGGTCGTGACGCCGTGGACTTCGCGCATCCTACGGACCAGATCGATGCAATCGACCAGGCGGGTGCCGGCGGCCAGGGCGGCCTGGCTGGTGCGCTGGACGGTGGGGCCGTCGGCGAGTGGATCGGAGAAGGGAACGCCGACCTCGATCACGGTGGCCCCTCCTTCGATCAGGCCGAGGAGGGATTGCTCGGTCGTTTCCATGTCCGGATAGCCGGCGGTGATGAACGGGACCAGGGCGGTCTGGCCGGCTGCCTTGCAGGCAGCGAAGGCCGCTCCGATGCCAGAGGCGTCAGGCGTCGGGCGTCGGGCGTCAGAATGGTTGGCTTGGGTGTCCTGATGCCTGGCGCCTGATGCCTGGCGCCCCGTCTCAGTAGCGGTCACAGGGATACCCCAAATGCTTCGGCGACGGTGTGCATGTCCTTGTCGCCGCGGCCGGAGAGGTTGACGAGGATCGACTGGTCGGCGGGGCGCTCAGCTGCGAGGCGGATCGCGTAGGCGATCGCGTGGCTGGATTCGAGGGCGGGGATGATGCCTTCGGTGCGGCACAGGGCCTGGAAGCCTTCGAGGGCTTCCGCGTCGGTGATGCTGACGTAGGTGGCCCGGCCGGTCTCCTTGAGCCAGGCGTGTTCCGGACCGACGCCGGGGTAGTCGAGGCCGGCCGAGATCGAATGGGTTTCGACAACCTGACCGGCTTCGTCCTGGAGGACGTAGGAGCGGGAGCCGTGAAGGACGCCTTCGCGGCCGGCGACAAGGGTGGCGGCGTGGTGGCCGGATTCGAGGCCGAGGCCGGCGGCTTCGATGCCGATCAGCTCGACATCGAGGTCGCTGGCGAAGGGGTGGAAGATGCCGATCGCGTTGGAGCCGCCGCCGACGCAGGCGAGGACGGCGTCGGGGAGTTTGCCAGTCTGCTCCAGCATCTGGGTGCGGGCTTCGCGGCCGATCACCGACTGGAAGTCGCGGACGATCAGGGGGTAGGGGTGCATGCCGGCGGCGGTGCCGAAGATGTAGAAGGTGTCGCGGACGTTGGTGACCCAGTCGCGAATCGCCTCGTTGATGGCGTCCTTGAGCGTTTTGGAGCCGGAGGTGACGGAGACGACCTCGGCGCCGAGGAGTTTCATGCGGAAGACGTTGAGGGATTGGCGGGCGATGTCGACCTCGCCCATGTAGACGATGCAGTCGAGGCCGAGGAGGGCGCAGGCGGTGGCGGTGGCGACACCGTGCTGGCCGGCGCCGGTCTCGGCGATGATCCGCTTCTTGCCCATCCTTTTCGCCAGGAGGGCCTGGCCGAGGGCATTGTTGATCTTGTGGGCGCCGGTGTGGGCCAGGTCTTCGCGCTTGAGGAAGATCTTGGCGCCTCCCGCGTGGGCGGAGAGGTTGGCGGCGTAGTAGAGAGCAGTGGGGCGGCCGACATAGTGCTTGGCCAGCCAGTCGATCTCGGCCTGGAAGGTGACGTCGGCCTTGGCGGCGCGATAGGCGGCTTCGAGTTCGTCGAGGGCGGGCATGAGGGTTTCGGGGGCGTACTTGCCGCCGAACCGGCCGAAGCGGCCCTGGGCATCAGGGAAGTTGGCGGGTGGGGCTGCCTGTCGATGGTTGACGAGGTCGGTGACCATGCGGGACTCCCAAGGTGATTGGCGTGCGGCGATTGGCGTTCGGCGTACGGAATCGTGGCGCAACTATACCTTGGGGGCCTGAGGAGTGGACGAGGCGCTTCTCCAGCCCGTGATCATGATGGCAAATAGCTTGAAGGGGGGCATCAGGGAGATTGCGTAAATCGGGCGGCGGCCGGTGCGGGAGTGAGGGTGGGCAGGATTGCCTATGGGAAGTACCTCACCCCCTGCCCCCTCTCCACTGCGGTGGAGAGGGGCATTCGGTGGCGCTGATTCTGGATTTGGGTAGTCGATGGCCTAGAGGGTGTTATGGACTTTGGGCGGCGAGGTTAAGCAGCCGATGGAGCATCAGGCACGCGAAGGCGACGAAGTGCAGCCCGGCCACGGTCTCCGGCAGCCGCTCGTAATCCCGCGCCAGGCGGCGGAAGCGGCTCGCCCAGGCGAAGGAGCGCTCCACCACCCAGCGGCGGGGGAGCGGCGGGGGAGCAGCACGAAGCCGCGCTTCGCTTCCGGAAGCCGCACGACCTCCAGCTGGATGCCATGCTCCGCGGCGGCGGCCGCCGGGGCCGGCCCGGTGTACGCCTGGTCGACGAAGGCTACCTCGACCGATTCGCCCGTGGCCGCCTGGACCGCCGCGGCCAGGGGGGCGACTTGGTCCCGGTCCTGGGCGGCGGCCGGCGTGCCCCGCAAGGCCAGCAGATGACCCAGGGTGTCCCCGGCGAGATGGACCGTGCTGCCCTTCCGCCGCTTGTGGCCGTCGTCCCCCCCACGCGCACCGCTCTCCGGGGTACGCTGCACCGTGCGGCTGTCGAGGATCACCGCTGTCGGGTCGTCGGCGCGCCCGTCGGTCCAGCGCAGCATCGCCCGCAGGTCGGGGACCATGTCGTCGAAGCAGCCCGCCTCCATCCAGCGGCGCATCTGCTGGTACACGGCCTCCCAAGGCGGGAAGTTGGTCGGCAGGTAGCGCCACGGCGACCCGGCCCGCACCATCCAGCGCACCGCGTTGACCACCTCGCGCGGGTCGGAGGTGCGCTGCGGCGCGTCGGGGCGCATCAGCGTCAGGGAGGGGGCCACGAAGGCCCACTCGTCGTCGGAGACATCGCTCGGGTACGGCTTGCGGGCTGCGGTTTCCATCCCCGAAGCCTACCAAGTCCATAACAGCCTCTAGCGACTGAGGCTGGCGACGCCCAGGGTGACCTTGGCGGTGGTAGTGCGGGGTTCACCCAAGATCGCTTCGCCGAAGCGGACGAGAACGGCGCCGGCCAACTTGCGCCAGACGGAGATGGCGGTGCCTCGGCGGGTGTGGGAGCTGGAGGCGGACGCGTAGAGGTCGACGATGCGATCGCGGATCAGGATGTTCGTGACGTCCTGGTTGTGGTCCATGGTTGGTCTCCTCTGCTGGAGGGTGATTCCGGCGGCGTTCACGGGGGGGCCGGATCTAAGGACCATGGTGGTGTTTCCAATCTGCGGTGACTTCGTACGGATGACGTAATTGCACAGACCGGTTCGAACTACGAGGGGTACGTAGGATGGTACGTAGGGCGGGCGCGGGGAGCGTTGTTTCGGCTCCACCCGAGGCTATGAGACCCCGGGCTACCTCTGGGGCGGAATCCGGCTCAAGCCGGCTCGCGACCGCAGTGCGCTGCGTCCGCTGAGCAGACACCGGATGCGAGGTCAACGTCCGTTGGACGGCTGAGTGTTCGGGTTGGGGCGGGGGGGCTAAATGAGGCCTTGTTTGAGGGCGAGGGCGGTGGCTTCGGTGCGGGTGGAGACGCCGAGTTTGGCGAGGATGTTGGTGACGTGGGTGGTGGCGGTGCGAGGGCTGACGTAGAGCGCTTCGGCGATCTCGCGGTTGGTGCGGCCGGCGGCAATCAGGGCGAGAACTTGCTCGTTCACGGCGGGTAAGTCCCGCCGCGCCTTGGCCGTCCAGGGTGGAGGAGCCGGATGCGACTTCGGCGAGGATGGCGACGGCGAGGTCGGTTGCCTGAAGTGGCGTGGAGGCGAGACCGTCATTCCAGGCGGTGTCATAGGCGTCCCGGCCAAGGGTTTCCGCGGCCTGGGAGAGGACAGTCTTGCTCCGCGCTTCCTCTATGTCGCCGATGGCGACGCCGCGTCGCGCCGCGACGGATTCGCTGGCGGCGAGGAGGCGGACGCCGACCTCGGGCTGGCCGGTGGCGATCGCCAGGGCGCCAACCCCACTGATGACCCACCCGATCGTCCAATCGCTGCCGTTGCGGCTGAAGTCACCCAGGGCATAGCGCCAGTGGGTCGCCGACGCGACATAGTTGCCTCGCTGGAATTCCAGATCGCCGAGGTACGCTCGAGCCACGCCCTGAGCCCAGGGATTCTTCAACTCGTCGGATCCGCGTAGCGCTTCCTGGAGGAGCGGTTCAGCCAGTTCGTGCTCGCCGCGGAGCCAACGGAATGTGCCCTGGTTGAACGCCGCGGTGGTGCTCAGCCACGGGTCGTCCAAGGAGCGGAGGATGGCGCTGGATGCCTCGCTGTGGGCGAGAGCGATGTTCTCGTGGCCGTCTTGCTGGGCATAGTTTGCCAGGGCGCTGAGGGCGATGCCCTCCGTGCGGCGATCTTCGATCTCACGAGCGAGGGCCAGCGCGGCCTCCTGGTGGGCCCGGGCCGCGGCGAGGTCGCCCTGGGCGTCGGCCAGGGACGCGGCGGCGACCAGGGCGGTGACCCTGAGTTTGCTCGCCGGTGGGTCCGATTCTGGCAGTGCCAGGGCGCGCTGGAGCCAGAGGCGAGCGTCCTGGAAGATGCCGCGGACGTACCAGAAGCTGCGCAATCCCGCCGCGAGGTGCAGGGCGGCCCCCGAGTCGGCCGCGTCGATGGCCCAGGAGAGGGCGACGATGATGTTGTCGTAGTCACGCGACGTGCGAGCGAGCCAGGCGTCGTGGTCGCCCGACGGACGCGATGCCTCCAGCGGACCCAGCGTCGAAGCGAAGTAGGCGGCGTGGCGGCGGCGGATGATGTCGATCTCGCCGGATTCGGACAAGGCGTTCCAGGCCGAACTCGCGGATGGTGGCCAGCATGTGGTAGCGGGGCTCGCCGTCGGGGTCTTCCTCCTGGGTGAGGAAGCTGTTGGCGATGAGGGCGGCGAGGCCGTCTTCGACGGAGGGGGAGAGGGGGAGAGCGGGGAAGGAGGAGAGGAACGGGCGGCCGGAAGAGGGGTCTTCGAGGGATGGGAAGACGGGCCGGGCGAACGGTGGCTGCGATGCCGAGGGGCCCTCCCCCTCTCCTCCCTCCCCTCGATCCCGTTCGTCATCCAGGACCGCTTCGATCGCGGGCAGCGTTGCGCCGCCGGCAAAGATGGCGATACGCCGGAAAAGCGTCTGTTCAGCCGGGGTGAGCAGGTCGTAGCCCCAGGCGATCGTGTCGCGCAGGGTGCGCTGGCGGGCGGGAAGATCGCGGGCGCCATCGGTCAGCATCGGCAGGCGCTGTTCGAGGCGACTGAGCATCGCCCGAGGGGGGAGGAGCCGGACGCGAGCGGCGGCGAGTTCAATGGCCAGGGGCAGGCCGTCGAGGCGGCGACAGATCTCGGTGACGGTTTCGATGTCGTCCTCGGTCGTAGCGAACCCTGGTCTGATGGCTCGGGCTCGCTGCAGGAAGAGGTTCACGGCGGGGGAAGCTGCCGCTGAATGGTCCGTTGAGAGCGGGAAGACGCCGTACTCGTGCTCCATCGAGAGGCGGAGGGCGGCCCGGCTGGTCGCGAGGATCGATAGGCCGGGGCAGGCGGTGAGGAGATCGGCCAGAAGCGGGGCGGTGTCGCGGAGCTGTTCGAGATTGTCGAGCACGAGGAGCAGGTTGCGGTGGCGGAGGCGGTCGGCCAGGATCGACTCGACGGGGGCGTCTGAGGTGATGGAGATCCCGAGCGCCAGGGCAATGGCGCTGGGGACCGCGGCGGGATCGCGGGTTAGCGCCAGGTCGACCCACCAGATGCCGTCGCGGAACTGGAGTGATTCTTCGTCGTCGCCGGTGGCGACAACGTGGGCCGCGAGAGTGTCGAGGGCTATTTGAAGGGCCAGGCGGGTTTTGCCGACGCCGCCGGGACCGGTGAGGGTCAGGAGGGAGACGGCGGGATCATGGAGGAGGGAGCTGATCTCGGCCAGTTCGGATTCGCGACCGATCAGGGGGGTGCGGGGGGTTGGCGGCACACCCGACCGGGCTATTCCAGACGGAGATATTTGGCCGGGAAGACGTTCCTGACCGGAACCACTTTTTTGGATTGCTGAAGCCGACGTGGTCATGGTGCACCGAAATGGACGGGAGTGAAGCGGGCAGGCATGTACGGAGTGATGATGCTTGGCGGTGAGAGCAGTCGTCAACTGGCGTTCGGCGATCGCAATGAGCCCCCCTAACCCCCCAACCCCCTTCCCCCCGTTGCGCCAGGGGGAAGGGGGAGCGCTTCACATTGCCTGCGCCATCTCGCCGAACACGCAATCGGTGCTAGGGAGGTAATGGCCGATATGTAAGATAGAGACAGTGTGGTATGATTACGTATGGGGGCGTTTTTGAAAGAGGAGAAACGACCGACCCAGGCGTGTTCCGAAAACGGCATCAGGTCGATAGCAAAGAGAGCATTCCCGCAAAAGGGCAGAAACAGCGCCAACGGCAGGATCCGGACCAGAGGATGCCGCCTTCCGACCGAATGGCTTCCAGAGAGGGGGGTTGTACAGCTCGCGGTCGGCCAGGACAACGACGTCTGGGTCGGCGGCACCGCCGGGGCGAGGACCGCCAGAAGGTCGAGCAGGGGCGCGAGCCACGCGAGAGGCAGTGCAGCGGCCGCGACGTGCCAGGCGACGGGGATGGCGTTGTAGAGGTAGAGGACCGAGACCGCGAGGACCACCAGCGGATCGCGCAGGGCGGTGGCGTACACCGCCAGCGGCAGCGCGTCGCAGTGCCACAAGGCAAGCACCAAGCACAGCAGCGGCGCGAAGCACGCGGCTGCGTCGTTGCGACAGGGGGAAAGGGGGGACACGGCGCCACCTGACGCCCCTCTCCACCGCAATGGAGAGGGGGTAGGGGGTGAGGTCCTCCGTTACGACGCGATGGTGCCGAATTGAGCGATGTGGAGGCGGCGGTAGATGCCGCCAGCGGCGACGAGTTCGTCGTGGCGGCCCTCTTCGGCGACGCCGGATTCGTCGACGACGACGATGCGGTCGGCGTTCTGGATGGTGGCCAGGCGGTGGGCGATGACGAGGGTGGTGCGGCCCTCGGAGAGTTCGACCAGAGATTGCTGGATGGCGCGTTCGGTCTCGCTGTCGAGGGCGGAGGTGGCTTCGTCCAGGATGAGGATGGGCGGATTCTTGACGAACATGCGGGCGATGGCGAGGCGTTGTTTCTGGCCGCCGGAGAGTTTGACGCCGCGCTCGCCGATGACGGTATCGAGGCCGTATTGCAACCCGGCGATGACGGTGTCGAGGCGAGCGCGGCGAGCGGCGTCTTCGATCTCGGCTTCGGTGGCGTCGAGGCGGCCGTAGGCGATGTTCTCGCGGATGGTGCCGGCGAAGAGGAAGACGTCCTGCTGGACGATGCCGATCTCGCGGCGCAGGGAGGCGAGGGTCATGTGCTTGATGTCGATGCCATCGATGGTAATGCGGCCGCCGTCGAGTTCGTAGAAGCGGGGGAGGAGGGAGGAGATTGTCGTCTTGCCGGCGCCGGAGGGGCCGACGAACGCGATGGTCTCGCCGGCGCGGATGTCGAGGTTGATGTTTTCCAGGACCTTCTTGTGGGGGCTGTAGCCGAAGGTGACGTTCTCGTAGCGGATGTCGCCGCGCAGGTTGGCGACCTCGATCGCGTCGGGGGCGTCGACGATGTCGGGGACGGTGTCGAGGAGTTCGCAGTAGCGCTTGAAGCCGGCGATGCCCTTCGGGTAGGTCTCGAGGACGGCGTTGATCTTCTCGACCGGGCGGAAGAAGACGCCGACGAGGAGGAGGAAGGAGACGAACTCGCCTTCGCTCAGCCGGTCGTTCAGGACGAAGTAGGCGCCGGCGATCATGACGACAATCTGGGTGGCGCGCATGCTGAGGTAGGAGAGGGACATGCTGGCGGCCATGATGCGGTAGGCGTCGAGCTTGGTGGCGCGGTAGCGGGCGTTGTCCTGGGCGAAGAGGCGGCGTTCGTGGTCTTCGTTGGCGAAGGCCTGGACGACGCGCATGCCGCCGACGTTTTCTTCGATCCGGGCGTTGAATTCGCCGACGCGGGCGAAGAGGCCGCGGAAGGTGCGGGTCATGCCGCCGCCGAAGCGGCCAGTGATGAAGCCGGTGATGGGGACGATCACGGCAGTAATAAGGGCGAGTTGGGGGTTGACGAAGAACATGAGGATGAACGCGCCGATGAAGGTCATGATCGCGATGAAGAGGTCTTCGGGGCCATGGTGGGCGACTTCGCCGATCTCTTCGAGGTCTTTGGTCACACGACCGACGAGGTGACCTGTCTTCTGGTTGTCATAAAAGCGAAATGAAAGTTTCTGGAGGTGATCGAAGGCGCGGCGGCGCATCTCGGTTTCGATGTTGATCCCGAGCATATGGCCCCAGTAGTTGACGATGACCATCAGGCCGGTATTGACGAGGTAGACGATGAGGAGGCCGACAGCGGCGGTGGTGATGAGGCCCCAGTCGTCACCGGGAAGGAGTTCGTCAATGAAGAGGCCGACGGCCATCGGGAAGGCGAGTTCGAGGACGCCGGAGACGATGGCGGAGATGAAATCCATCCAGAAGAGGCGGCGATGGGGCCGGTAGTAGGCGAAGAAGCGGCGCAGGAGGGCGCGGGTACCAATAGGTTTCGTCGCCTCGACGGTTGAGATGGACATGCTGACCTTTGGGCGGAGGGTGGCAAGGTACGACGGTGGAATGAACTTGACGAACCGCGGTCGATCGCAGGGAAGGCCGAGGTCATCGTTTCACTTCACGAACGGTACTACAACGGCGGGGTGGAAGGGGCTGACTGGCGGGCCTGGCGGGCGAACATCTTGCCGCCGCTCGGCCCCACCCCGGCGTCATCCTGAGCCTGCGCAGGATAATGGCGCGCCAGCGCCTTCGTGCTTGTTCAAGAACGCGAGGCATCGCTGTTGGCGATAAAAGGCCGTAAACGGCCAAGATCCTTCGCTCCGCTCAGGATGACCATTCTGTTGGGGGCGGGGTAGCCAAGGGAAGGTTCATGCCGTCTCGCGCGCGATACGGAGCATGGCGGCGAGGCTCCTCTCGACATCCTCGTCGGTGGTGGCCCAGGAGGAGACGCTGACACGCATGGCGGTGCGGCCTTGCCAGGTGGTGCCGCCGCACCAGCAGGTGCCGTCGGCCTGGATGGCAGCGATGACGCGGCGGGTGTGCTCTGGAGTGCCGAAGGAGACGAGGACCTGGTTGAGGGTGACGTCGTTGAGGATGTCGTAGCCGCTGGCGGAGAGTCCCTGGGCGAAGCGGGTGGCGTGGCGGCAACAACGTTCTATGAGGTCGGCGAGGCCGGTGCGGCCAAGCGAGCGGAGGGCGGCCCAGACTTCGACGCCGCGGGCGCGGCGGGACATCTCCGGGGTGTACTGGTCGGGTTCGCGTTCGTCGGTGGCGACGAGGTAGGCGGCGGAGGCGGCCATGGCGGCGCGGAGGGTGTCAGGATCGCGGACGATGGCGAGGCCGCTGTCGTAGGGGACGTTGAGCCATTTATGGGTGTCGGCGGCCCAGGAATCTGCATCCGCGACGCCGTCGACGAGATGGGCGCGGTTCGGCGCAGCGGCTGCCCAGAGGCCGAAGGCGCCGTCGACGTGAACCCAGGCGTTGTCGGCGGTGGGCCCAGGCGCAGATCTCGCGGGCGGGATCGACGGCGCCGGTGTTGACGTTGCCGGCCTGAATGCAAACGATTGTCGGTCCGGTGATCGATGGGAGTTCGCCAGGGCGGATGCGGCCCTGATTGTCTGTGGCCACCCGGATAACGCGGTCGCGGCCGAGGCCGAGGAGGCTGAGGGCTTTGCCGATCGAGACGTGCCTTTCTTCGCTCACGATGACGGTGATGGGCGGGGCGCCGAAGAGCCCGTCTGCTTCGACGTCCCAACCAGCGCGGGCAAGGAGGGCGTGGCGGGCGGCGGCGAGGCAGGAGAAGTTGGCCATGGTTCCGCCAGTGACGAAGCCGATGCCGCTCTCGGGTGGGAGGTTGAAGAGGTCGAGCAGCCAGCGGCGCGCGACTTCCTCCATGGTGGCGTTTATGGGGCAGATGGTCGACATGCCGGCGTCCTGGTCCCAGGCGGTGACGAGCCAACTCGCCGCGAGGGAGGCGGGCAGGGTGCCGCCTATGACGAAGCCGAAGAAGCGGCCGCCGGCGGTGGCGGTGGTGGCGGGGGAGCCGAGGGTGTCGAGGAGGTCGAGGACGGTGGCGGGGTCAGTCGGAGCATCTGGAAGAGGTTCGAAGAGGTCCGCAAGGGCCGCTCGGGCGGTTGGATTTACGGCGACGGGGCGGTTATTGAGGGATTCGAGGTAGCGGACGGCGAGGTTGGCGGCGCGGTGGAGAAGGGAGGCGGTGGTGGCAGCGTCAGGCATGGAGGACCTCACCCCCTACCCCCTTCCACTGCGGTGGAGAGGGGCGTTAGGTTAAGCCATTCTCCGGAGACGGGACATCGCGGGATGGCGCGTTGACTAGTGAATGTCAGGAGAACAGGCGTTTGCCCAATCAGGCGATGAGGGACTCCAGGAGGGTGATTGAGCGCTTGACGCCATCGATCTGGTCGCCGCGGCCTTCGAATTCGACGGAGTAGGTGCCGGTGTAGCCGGAGTCTTTGACGATCTTGGCGCAGCGAGCGATATCGAATTTGGTCATCTGGCCGTCGGGGTCGAAGTCGAGGGTTTTGGCGTGGATGATGGCCGCCCGGGGGGCCATCTGGGCGAGGAAGTCATAGCGCTCGGCCTCGGAAAAATTGCCCCAGTCGGGGGCGGTGCCGAGGGCGGGGACGGCGGCGAGGAGGGCGGCGTTGGTGTCGGGGCGGGCGGAGAGGCCGCCGTGGTTCTCCATGACGACCTGGACGCCGATCTTCTTGCCGTAGTCGGAGAGGCGGGTGTAGGAGTCGATCGCGGTCTGGAGGTCGCCGTCGCCGCTGTTGACGCGGGCGATGGGGGAGCCGAGGAAAGCGGCGGCATCGAGCCACAGCTCGATGATGCGCAGGTCGTAATCGCGCTTTTGCTCGTCCGCCTGGGAGATGTGGCCGCGGTCGATCGGCATGCTGACCAGGGAGACGCCGGCGGCGGTGATGGCGTCTTTCAGCGCCTGGAGGCCGATCGAGTCGTTGCGCAGGATGTGGAACTGGCAGATCTCGATGGCGTCGAGGCCGAAGGTCTCTTTGGCGTAGCGGGGGAAGTCGTTGATTGGGACATCCGTGTTGATGTGATCGCGGATGGAGTAAGAGGAGAGGGCGAGCTTCAACGGTCGATCCTTTCTCATGGGCGGCGGGTGAATTCCGGCGTCATCCTACCCGGAGGAGGCAGGTATGTCTTCTTCTGGATGTCTGGACTGGCTTTGCCGGGACTGTCTCCATTGTAGGGGCGGACCGGTGGAGCGTGTCTCGGAGCGGGTGCGGGTGCGTGGTAGGAGCGCGTCGGCGGGCTGACGCGGGGTGGGCGGTGGACATCGTCTTAGGTGGGGAGCCGGGAGTGACCACCGGCCGCGACGCCGGGCCGCTCAGGCAGCGAGTCGGTCGTGCTGCCAGGAGGGGTACGCAGGTGCGCAGGTTGGCGGCGGTCGCCAGCAGCGATCAGCCCCCGGGCATCGACATTGGCCAGCGCCCGCAGCAGGAACCGGCGCGCCCCCAGGTCCTCTTGGAGCGCACCGTGGCCCGGCGGCGACCAGCGGCTTGCGTGAAGGTTGGGCGATCCAGGCGGTCGACGGGACCAAGATCGGGGGCAATGCCGCCAAAGATCGGACCCTGGACGCCGCCGCGTTGGCCAAGCTGCTGGAGCGGGTCGAGGCGGCGATCGCCGATCTGGAGGCCCAGAACCGCCCGGACGGGCCGCCGACTCCGCCCCGGCTGCCGGCCGAGCTGGCTCAGGCGGAGCGGCTGCGGGTGCGGGTGCGCGCCGCGCTCGACCAGGTCACCGCCCCGGACGGCCCCACGCGGCTCAACCTGACCGATCCGGAGGCGGGGCTGGTCAAGGGGCGGCACGGGGTGGTGGCCGGGTACAACGCCCAGGCGGCGGTCGCCCGGGTCGACCTGCCCGGCACACGCCCGGCGCGGCTGCTGACGGCGGTCGCCGTCGTTCCCGACGCTGATGACCACGGCCAGCTGCTGCCGATGCTGGCACGGGTGGACGCCACCACCGGCCGCGGGGTCGCCACGGTGTTGGCCGACGGTGGCTACCACGATGGGGCGACGGTGGCGATCTGTGCCGCGCGGGGGCAACGGGTCGTCATGCCCGAGGCCCAGCAGTCCGCGCTGGCTGATCCCTTCCATAAGGAGCACTTTGCCTACGACCCGGCCGCCGATGCCTTCACCTGCCCGGCCGGGCACGCGCTGACCTTCCGGGGCATCAAGGCGCGGACCGCTCGCCCGATGATGCGAGTCTACCGGGGGACGGCGGCGGTGTGCCGGGCGTGCCCCCACTTCAGGGTGTGCACCACAGACGCGCGGCAGGGGCGAGCCCTGGAGGTCGGGACCGCACGAGGCAGCTCTGCGCGCGCATCGGTCCTGGATGGCGACCGAGGAGGCCCAGACCCTCGCCCGGCAGCGCAAGGCGCTGGTCGAACCCGTCTTTGGGATGCTCAAGGAGGAACTGGGGGCGCGCCGGTTCCTGCTCGGCGGACGGGCCAATGTCGCGGCCGAGTGGACGCTGCTGGCGACCGCCGCCAACCTGCGCACCTGCGTCCGCCTCTGACACGGTGTGTCCGCCCGGCCGCCGACTAGACTGGTTACCGGATGGGGACGCCGTTCCCGGACCTTGACGGCGCGGTTGGTTACCGGGCGGACACACCGGTCCGCCCCTACGAATCGGGGCGAAGTTCGAGCATCGTAACCCGGTGGGGTTCGAGAGTGAGGTCGAGCGAAGTGGGGTGGATCTCCGTCGTGACTTGATCGGTCGAGGCAAGGGTGATCCGCGAGACCTGGTAGGTAGCGCCGCTGCGAATGCCATAGAGGGTCGGGTCGATAGAGAGCGAGATTGTCTGAAGGGACTCTGCCTGGAGATTGACGAAGAGGAAGGCGATGTTGCCTTCTGGGGAGCGCCAGGCGGAGTGGATGACGCTAGGGACGGTCTTCGTGCCTCGTTCGTTGTGGGGTTGGTTGGTGGCGGAGTTGTAGAGGAAGTAGTCGAGGGTGATTGACGGGGCGTCGAAGGCGAGCGGGCGCTGCATGGTGCCGTAGACGAGGTAGGGGCGGGCGAAGCCGGTGCGGGCGTTGGCGATCTCGGCGACGAAGTCGGTCTTGGCCGGGTCGATCTCGAAGGCGGTGGGGTCGAAGGCATAGTAGTGCTCGGCGGGGTCGTCGGTTTTGCCGTCGAGGGCTTCGAGGGCGCTGAATTCGTAGTTGAGCTCGAAGAGGCCGCCCCAGAGGGCGATTCGGGCGGCAACCCAATACCAGAGGTCTCCCACTTCGCGCGAGAGTTTGGCCCAGCCGTCGAGGCGGACGGGGCCGTACTCGTGGTAGACGAAGGCGAAGAGGGGGATCTTTTCGGCGGCGCCGGAAATGAGCCAATCGCGGAAGCGGTCACCTTCGAAGGTGGAGAGCGGGCTGGCTTCGGCACGGGCCTGGTAGTAGGCGAAGGTCGGAATGAAGAGTTCCGTAATCATCTCGGCGCCCTGTGGGACGAAATCGCCGCGGGCTGTTTCCACACCGGACCTTGTGTTGGCGTACATGGCGCGGTAGGCGTCGACCATCCAGGCGCCGCCGCCGATGGGGTGGCCGTGGTCGGAGTCGCGGCAGGCCATGAGGACGTTGTTGACGGAGATGTCGTAGTAGAGGGCGTCGGCCTTGTAGGTGCTGACGAGTTGCTCGTCGCGCCAGCGGTGGAGAGCAGCGAGGTAGCCGGAGGCGTCGGCCGGGCAGGAGAAGGGGAAGGCGTACCTGTCGGTCGAGTACTTCTCCTCGGGTAGCTGGAGGGCGGCGGCCGAAATCTCCTCGGCGTCGGAGGTCTTGGTTGTGAGCAGGATGTCGAATTCGAAGGGCGCCCAGTAGTCGCCGTTGCGGCGGATGGTTGCGAGGTTGGCGGGGTCGAAAGTGGCGGGGAACCAGTCGTCACGGCCGCCGGGGATCTCGCCCTCGTAGCTGGCGGGGGTTTTTGGCCAGTTGACGCCGAGGACGTGGAAGACGGGTTTGCCGGTGATCGCGTGGAAGTGGTCGAGCCAGGCGGCGCGGTCGTGGGCGGCGTTGATGCCGAAGGTGGCGAAGCCGACGTCGTCGAGGAGCCAGCGGGCGAGGTCCGTGCGCTCGGCGAGCGTGCCCTGGGCGGTCCAGGGTTGAGAGACGGCCCAGGCCTTGTAGCGTTCTGCCGCTTCGTACCAGGTGCCGTCGTCGAGGGTGCCGATCTGGATGGGATAGGGAACGGATAATTCGCCGCCTGGTTGCATGTCCGGGTTCTGGTGCATGACGGTGCTGACGAGGTTGCCGGAGTCGTCCTTGTAGAAGTTGAGCCACTTCATGGCACCGGTGGGGTCTGGGGTCGCGAGGTAGAACCCACCCTGGTTCTCGGCGTAGTAGGCCATGAATTGCATAGTTGAGCCGTTGAAGCCTTCGGGGTAGGGGGAGTACCGCAGGCCCTGACTGCGGAGCGGCTCAGGCTCAAAGAGGTCGATGGGGTTGCGGAAGAGGAAACCGGTTCCCTGGGGATGGGCGAGGTAGGAGTCGGCGGTGGGGCTCAAGGCGCCGATGCCGTACAGGATGGGGTATTCGATTTTGTCGATGGTGTGATCGCTTTGGCCGGAGACGTTGATGGTGAAGTGGGCGTGGACGTCATTGTTGGGAAGGGCGATGGTGCTCTCGACGGTGAGGCCGAGGTCGGTGTCCCAGCGGAGGTGGAGGGTCTGGTCGCTTGCTGCGGTGGAATCGAGGGTCCAGGTGAAAGAGGAGAAGGAGTCGATCCAGGTTGAGATGCCGTCCTGGTCGAGTTCGATGCGCCAGGGTGGGGTTGGGGTTGGTTGGGCGATGAGGGAGATGGTTCTTTGGATTTGTGGGTGATCTGTTGGATTGAGCCGGTGTCGGGGTTGAGGGTGAGGGTGAGGTAGGGGTTTTCGAGGGTGATCATTTTGTCCTCAGACGGAGCCCCCTAACCCCCCGGCCCCCTTCCCCCCGCTGCGGCAAGGGGAAGGGGGAGATTGTTGGCATCAGGGAGCCAGGTTGATGGCTGACGGCTGATGGCTGATGGCTCGTTACCGCCCTCCGGTTCCCGTGAAGGAGATGCCGGCGGTGAAGAAGCGTTGGGTGAAGAAGAAGATGATGATCAGGGGGGCGACGGCCATGGTGGCGCCGGCCATCAGTTCGGCCCAGAAGGTCTGGCTCTGGATGCCGCCGCGGAAGGCGGCGAGGCCGAGGGTGATGGTGTAGAGGTTGCGGTCGTTGAGCATGATCAGGGGCCAGAGGTAGTCGTTCCAGACGTAGGTGATAGTGAAGACGGCGAGGACGGCGAGGGCGGGCTTGGCCAGGGGGAGGTTGATCTCCCAGAAGATGCGGAAGCGGGAGGCGCCGTCGACGGTGGCGGCGTCATCGAGTTCGGCCGGGATGGTGAGGAAGAACTGGCGCATGAGGAAAGTGCCGAAGGCGCCGCCGAGCATGCCCGGGATGGTCATCGCCCAGATGGTGTCGACCCAATGGAACCAGCGCATCAGAATGAAGCTGGGGACGAGTGTGACGGTATGGGGGATCATGAGGGTGCCGAGGTAGAGCATGAAGAGCAGATCGCGGCCGGGGAAGCGCAAGCGGGCAAAGGCGAAGCCGGCGAGGGAGCAGAACACGAGCTGCCCGATGGTGACGGCACTCGTATAGAAGATCGTGTTAAGGACGTAGCGCTCGAACGGGGCGATGTCGAAGACGGTCGAGTAGTTCTCCCAGGCGATCGGATCGGGGATGGCCTTCGGGGGCCAGACGAAGATTTGGCCCGGACCCTTGAGAGAGGTCGAGATCATCCAGAGAAATGGGAAGAGCGAGACGGCGGACATGACCGTCAGGACGAGGTAGGCGATGAGTTGGCCGCCGTGCTTGCGGATAAGTCTGCCTGATCGGGATTGTGTGTCTGCTACGGCAAGCTGCTTTGGCCGGGCGACGGCGGGCTGCTCGATAGCCATCGTTGGCTCCTTTGACCTGCTAGCTGAACTCGTAGCCGGCACTGGCGCGCGAGCGGCCGACGCGAAGCTGGAGGTAGGTGATCACGAAGAGGATGGCGAAGAGGATGTAGGCCATTGCGGACGCGTAGCCCATCCTGAAGTAGTCGAAGGCATTGTTGTAGAGGTGAAGGTTGTAGACGTAGGTGGAGGTGCCGGGGCCGCCGGGAGGGGCGCCGCCCTGGCCGGTGATCAGGTAGACCTGATCGAAAACCTGGAAGGAACCAATGATCGAGATGACGGTGACGAAGAGGAGGGCGGGGCCAATCAGAGGGATAGTGATATTGAAGAAGCGGCGTGGGGCGCGGGCGCCATCGAGCGCCGCGGCTTCATAGAGCACCTTGGGGACGCCCTGAAGGGCGGCGAAGAGGATGACGGCGAAGTAGCCGACGCTCTTCCAGACCGAGAGGATCGCGAGGGAGGGCATCGACCATGTTTCACTGGTCAACCAGCGAATCGACGGCAGGCCGAAGAACTCGAGGATGGCATTGAGCACGCCGAATTCGGTGTTGTAGATCCATTGCCAGACGAAGGCGATGGCGACAGCCGAGGTGAGTACCGGCATGTAGAGCGCGGCCCGGAAGAGCGTAATGCCGCGGACCGCCTGGTTCATGGCGACCGCGAGGCCAAGGCCGATGGCGATGGTCGCCGGGACCGTCAGGATGACGTAGTAGGTGGTGTTCCAGAGGCTGGTCCAGAACAGGTCATCTTTGGTAAAGAGCTCCTGGTAATTGTCGAACCCGATGAATTTTGAATCGGTGAGGAGATCCCAGTCGGTAAAGCTCATGTACAGGGCAAAGACGACAGGGAAGGCGGTAAAGGTGAGCACCCCGATGTAGCTTGGCAGGATAAAGAGGTAGCACGTCCAGTTTTTGCGGATGTCGTGCATCAGGTGAGGCATGGGCCGGCGTCTCCCCCGGTGGATCGGCGTGGAACCCAACGACGGCGGGCGGCGCCAGAAGACGCCGCCCGCCGAGATCCTGGCTCAACAATCGAGCGTGCGCGGAGCCAGCGGCTTAGCTCCCCGCGTCCGGAGTACCGGGGGCAACGGCGTCGGAGCCCTGGGCGAGGAGCTCGTTGATCTGCGGATCAAGGGCGGGAAGCACTTCGCTGGCCGGCGCCTCACCGTTCATGACGCGGACCACCTCGCGCGACCAGACCTCGGCGACGGCGTTCCAGGCCGGGGTGATCGGCAGTGGGATGCTGGCCTCCATCGCGTCGATGAAGACGTTGGTGTTCTGGATCTTGGTGTGGGCGCCGATGAAGGCGTCGGACTGGCCGACCGAGCGCAAGACCGGGATGAAGAGACCGGACTCCGCGATGACGGCCTGGCCCTCGGGGCCGGTGGAGAACTTGACGAACTCCCACGCCGCTTCCGGGTGCTCGGTGGTGGCGCTGATTGACAGACCGGTCGAGCCGAGGTCGGTCTTCGGGGTGGTGCCGCCCGGGCCGACCGGGAAGACCGCGACGTCGAAGTTGAGGCCCTCCACTTCGGAGAAGGCCGGGTAGAACCAGTGGCCAACTAGGCACATCGCGGCGCGACCGCCCATGAACATGTCAGAGCCGCCCTGGGTGGCGATCGCCTCGGCGTTCGGGGCGACATGGTGGACATGGACGAGGTCGGCGTAGAACTGGACGGCCTCGACCATTTTCGGATCGGCAAGCGTGCTGGCGGTCGGGTTGACGTAGGTGTCGAACCAGTTCCCTCCGTTACCTGTCCCCCAGACCATCGCGCTCAGGGGCGGCCACCAGGCGTCGACGAAGCCGTATTGGGAGACCCGGTCGCCGTCCCCGACGGTGAGGGCCTGGGCGGTCTCGAGGAACTTGTCGTAGGTCCAGGTCGTGTCGTTCCAGTCGGCGGGCGGGGGCGCGACGCCGGCCGCTTCAAAGATGTCCTTGTTGTAATAGAGGAAGACACCCGCGTACTGCTCGGGGAGCACGTACTGGGCGCCGTTCCAATTGAACATCTGGAGGAGGCCGGGAACCATCTCCTGGTCTACGACCGCTTTGAACTCAGCGTCATTGGCGAGGAAGGTGTTGAGATCGGCGTAGAGACCACGCTCGCCTAGGCCGGAGTAATCGAGTTCCCATGCCATCATGACGTCAGGCGTCGAACCGCCCGCAGCCATGACTTGCAACTCTTGGGTGGCGGAGCCTTCGGCGATCTGGGTGGTGACCTTGATCTGGGGAAATTTCGCCATGAAGGCGTCGACGACCTTTTGGCGTGTTTCCGCTTCGGCGGGGTTTGCGCCGAAGTAGAACGTGATCTCCGCCTCTTCCAGTTCCTGAGCACGGGCGGGAGCCGGAGACGATCCACGGCCGGGGCTGGCCGCTGCTGAAAGGGGCAGGAGGGCGGCGGCGCCTCCGCCGGCCTTCAAGACGTCGCGACGGGAAAAGCGGTTCTTCGCCATGGTGCGATCTCCTCTGCTCTGAAGAGCTTGGCGCCGATTCGGGGAGGTTTTCCGCGACCCGCGGTGGTCGATGACCTTACCGGATCGGTGCTCGCGACTTGTGCCTGGACTTGAAATCGATTACAACGTAGCATCGGCTCAGGATACGTGTCAAGACCTTTTGCTCGGTGAAGTTGGAGGGTGCTCCGCAGGGTACGTCGACGCATGCCAGGGGAGGAGCGAAACGATGCGGTTCCGGCTCGGACTGGTTACGATGTTGATGGGCGCGGCGATGTTAGGTTGGCTCCCGGCGCGAGCGCAGGACGCGGCCAGCCCAGTGGCGACGCCGGTCGAGGGTGGGGGAGACGGCATGGGGCCGTTGCGCGAGGTGGCGATCCTGACCGGGCCAGACTCGATCAACGAGACGCACACCCACTACCAGGTGGACGGGACCGACCTGGGGCACACCTTCTTCCACGGCGACACCCTCTACATGATCTTCGGCGATACCTTCGGGCCGGCCAAGTCGGACTGGCGCTCGAATGTGGCGGCGGTGATCACGGATGATGACCCCAGCGACGGGCTGACGTTCGACCGGATGATCGAGGATCTGCCGGGGCACGCGCAGGCGTTGATCAAGCAGTCGGCGGTGCCTGGGACGGAGGTGACGATCATCCCGACGTACGGCGTGTCGGTCGGCGATCGGATGTTTCTGCACTACATGCAGGTGACCCATTGGGGTGATCCTGGGCATTGGGATCTGGGATCTTCGGGGTTTGCCTACTCCGATGACGACGGCCAGACGTGGACCGTCGACCCCGAGGCGACCTGGCCAGGAGACAGCAACTTCGGCCAGGTGGCGATCGAGCAGGTCGGCGACTACCTGTACGTCTTCGGGATTCCGGGAGGGCGGTTTGGCGGGGTTCACCTCGCCCGAATCGCGCCGGAGCGGATCCTGGAGATCAGTGAGTACGAGTACTGGGATGGGGCAGGCTGGCAGGCGGACGCCGCGCAGGCGGCCGAGGTGATTCCGGCGCCAGTGGGCGAGCTGTCCGTGCGCTGGAACTCGCACTACGGCAAATGGCTGATGATGTACTTGAACGAGGACAAGTACGCTATCGTCTTGCGGACGGCCGATTGCCTGACGGGGCCGTGGGACGAGGAGCGGACGGTGACGACCGGGGCGGAGCATCCGCAGCTCTACGCGCCGTTCATGCTGCCGGGCCAAACCGGTTGGAATGATGGGCCGAAGATCTACTTCACGATGTCACTCTTCGGACCCTATAACGTTTGGTTGATGGAGACGAGTCTGACCGATGTCGAGCCGACGGGAGTCACTGAGGCGTGCGTCACGTCTCAATGACAAATCTTCGAAATCCAGCTAAAACGCTGAAATCGATTGCTCGGAGGGCTGTCCATGGCCAACATCAAGCAGGTCGCGGAGCGGGCCGGCGTCTCGTCGGCGACCGTGTCGCGGGTGTTGGCCGGCTCGGCGCCTGTGACCGAGGCCTACCGCGAGCGGGTGCTGCAGGCGGTGGCCGAGCTGGGCTATCGCCCGAACCGGATCGCCAGCAACCTGCGCCGGCAACAGTCGCAGACGATCGGAGTGGTGGTGGCCGACATCGGCAACCCGCACTTCGCCGAGTTGCTGCGCACGGTCGAGGCGGCCGCCTACGGTCAGGGCTACCGGGTGCTGCTGTGCAACACCGACGACCAGGCCGAGAAGCAACGGTCGTATCTGGAGGTGCTGGCGGCGGAGCGGGTCCAGGGGGTGATCCTGGCGCCGTCGGAGCCGAATGGAGCCGAGATCGGCGAGCTGTGGGACCTGGGCATTCCGGTCGTGGCCTTTGACCGTTCGGTGACCGAGGCGAGGACCGACGCGGTCATCGCCGATAACGTCGAGGGGGTGCGCCGGGCGACCGAGCTGCTGCTTGACGCCGGACACACGAAGGTCGGATTCATCTCCGGGGCGGCAGGATTGCAGAGCGGCGATGAGCGTCTGGTTGGGTATGAGCAGGCGATCCGGTCGCGCGGCCTAGAGCCGTTCGTCGCGAGCGGCGATTTCCATATTGGGCCGGCCCAGGCGGCGACCGAGCAGTTGCTCACTTCGATCGAGGGGATCACGGGGCTGGTCGTAGCCAACAACTTGATGACGATCGGCGCCCTGCGGGCGATCCGGACACATGGGCTGCGGATACCGGAAGATATCGCGATCGTGACGATCGACGATCCGTACTGGGCGGAGTTCGTCGAGCCTCCCCTGACCGCCTTTGCCCAACCGGTGCGGCGGATGGCGGAGAGCGCTTTTTCGCTGCTGCTGGAGCGGATTGGAGGATCGCGGAATCAGGCGAAGACGGTGGTCTACGGGTTCGACCTGCGCCTGCGGCGCTCGTGCGGGACGGCCGGGTGGACGCCGCGGGTGGTATCCGCCCGGCGCGACGGCGTCAGAAGCAGGCAAACATCGGCGACGGGCTCGGCTGTTTAGGCCGGGTGGGCGGAAGCGGCATTGCCGCGGGAGGTAAGACGGTCGTGGGATCGGGAGGCCATCAGGTGGGTGATTTCGACGGGTTGGGCGTGCATCTAGGGAATCTGTCCCGGCTATCCCGAGCGGAGTCGCGCTCGATCTCGGCCGAGAATTTTTCGGGGGCGAAGGGCGCCGGCGGGATGGCGACCGAGGGGACTGGAGCGACTTCGGCCCGGGATCTCGGGCAGGGTTGGAAAGTTTCCCCCAGCATCAACATCGGCGGGAACGAGACGGCGACCCTGGCCGAGATCGAGGGGCCGGGCGCGATTCAGCACATCTGGTTGACGGTACACCCGAGCCACTGGCGCAAACTGGTCTTCCGGTGTTACTGGGATGGCGAGGAATCACCGTCGATCGAGACGCCGGTGGGTGATTTCTTTTGCAATGGCTGGGGGGTGCGGACAAACATCAATTCGTTGCCGGTGGCGGTGAATCCGGCAGGTGGCTTCAACTCCTATTGGGAGATGCCGTTCCGCAAGTGTGCCCGGATCTCGGTCGAGAACCTGGGGCCGGAGCCGGTGAACGGGTTCTACTATCAGGTCGATTACGTCCTGACCGAGGTTCCGGACGACCGGGCCTACCTGCATGCGCAGTGGCGGCGGTCGAACCCGCTGCCGTACCAGTCGGTGCACACGTTGCTCGACGGGGTCCAGGGCCAGGGGCAATTTGTCGGCACCTACATCGCCTGGGGCGTGAACAACAACGGCTGGTGGGGCGAGGGCGAGATCAAGTTCTACATGGACGGCGACGGCGACTGGCCAACCATTTGCGGTACCGGCACTGAGGACTACTTCGGCGGCGCCTGGAACTGGGACGGGAACACTGGGATGTACGGCACTTACTCGACGCCGTACCTGGGGATGCCACAGGTGATCAAGCCGGATGGCCTGTACGTGGCCAACACCCGGTTTGGGATGTATCGCTGGCACGTCCAGGACCCGATCAGGTTCACACAGGACCTACGGGTGACGATCCAGGCGCTGGGCTGGCGCAGGCCGATTGAGGGCAAGAGCCGCTATCTGCCGCTTCAGGACGACATCGCCTCGACGTCAGTTTGGTACCAGTCAGAACCACATGCGTCGTTCCCGGTACTGCCAGGGGCGGATGACCTGGAGGTGATCTGAGCGCAGCTCGCGGTCATCGGTGATGTATACTCGCGATGTATGGCAACGCCGATGGTGCGCAAGCAGTTCTATCTGCGGCAAGCGCAGGACCGAAAACTGAAAGCGTTGGCCGAGGTGCGAGGTTGCACTGAGGCCGAGTTGATCCGCGATGCCGTGGATCGACTGCCCGATCCTGGCGGAAGCGTGCGAGAGCAGTTGCGGGCCGCAGGCTTACTCGCTGCGTTGCCACCGGATGAGGACGCGGTAGCCGGAGACGAGTTGCGGCAACTAGAGGCGGAACTCGACGCTTGGTTCGAGACCCTGACTGAGCCAATTGGGCTCGGTCAGGCAGTCCTCGACGAACGAGAAGAATCCGACTACTAGTGGCAACGATCTATCTCGACTCGTCGGCCCTCATGCGACGATACGATCCTCGGGAGGCAGGCGCCGACATCGTCAGGGCTGTCTGTATGCCGAAGAACGGGCACGATCTCGTGCTTGCGCGTCTTGCGACCGTCGAGATCGCGTCCGCTATCAGCCGAAAGTTCCGAGAGGGTCAGTTGGACTCCCGTGCGCATGCTCGGATTTGGCGGGCGTTCAAAAGTCATCTTCGCGTTCAATATCAGGTTATCGATCTCGGCGACGCGATCTATGCCAGGGCAGAAGAGCTCGTCTTTGCGCATCCGCTGCGTGCGGCTGATGCCGTACATCTCGCGTGCGCACTCGAGGCGCGGGCGACGGTGTCGAGTCCGGACTTCCAGTTCTGGACTGCCGACAGGCGGCAGGCGCGGGCCGCGTCGGACGAAGGAATGGCCGTCCGGCTTGTAGGCGGAGACGGGAACGAGTTCGGGTCTTGAACGACCAAAGTGACGCGGGTTTCGACGTCCTCGGCTTGGGCGCGGTGGCGATTGACGACCTGCTCTACGTCGATGCCTATCCTCCGGCGGATGAGAAGACGCTGGTGCGATCGCGGGATCGGCAGTTTGGTGGGTTGGCTGGGACAGCCCTGGTGGCGGTGGCGCGTCTCGGCGGGCGGGCGGCGTATGCCGGGGTGCTGGGCGATGACGAGCTTTCGGAAGCAGCCGTCGCTGGACTAGAGAATGAAGGCGTTGATGTGCGATACGTGGTGCGCCGCCCTGGAGCGCGCCCGGTTCTCTCGACCATCGTCGTCTCCCGCGAGGGGACCCGGAACATCTTTGTGGATCGGAGCGGGACCCACGGTGCCGATTCGGACCTGCCCGAAGCGGACGTGATCCGGCGGTCGCGGGTGTTGCTCGTCGACAACATCGGCGTGCCCGGCATGCTCCGCGCGGCGCGGATCGCGTCATCAGCCGGAATCCCGATCGTGGCCGATTTTGAGGCGGACGATGACCCAGAGATCGAAGACCTATTCCCCCTTGTCGATCATCTGATTCTCTCGGCGGGGTTTGTCGAGAGGCGAACCGGCCTGGATGATCCCGCGGCTATGGTCAACTGGTTGTGGGAGCCGAGGCGGGTGGTGGTGGTCACGTGCGGCGGCCACGGTGTCTGGTATCGCGCGGGTAGCGACAAGGACGTCAGATTTTCTGCCGGCCTATCAGGTTGAGGTCGTCGATTCCACCGGCTGCGGCGATGTCTTCCACGGGGCGTATGCGTTGGGGCTGGCACGGGGAATGGACGTGGCGGCACGCCTTCGGCTTGCGTCGGCGACGGCGGCGATCAAGGCCACAAAGCCGGGCGGTCAGGCGGGCATTCCTGACTGGGCGACGGTCGCGGCCTTTCTGCGCGCGCGTTGACCAACGTGTAGGGCCATGAGCGTCCCGAGCAGCGCCAGGAGGCAGGCGGTCGTCAGCAACGTTTCCAGGCGTGTCTCGGTGGCGGCGGGTGATGGTTGCTGTGGTCGGAGGAGCGCGGCGCCGGCATGGATGGCGATCACGGGGACAGCCCAAACCATTGCTTCCAGTGCGGTGGCGGCGCGGAGGGAGCGGCGGAGCCAGATGGCGAGGGGGATGGCCAGGAAGACCAGGCTTTGGACGTGGACATGGTAGGCGGTCAGGATCGTGGTGAGGATGACGGCGGCGGCAACCAGATCGGCGGATTGGGTGCGGCGGAGAGCTCGGGCGGAGAGGATGAGGGTGGCGAGCGCGAGGATCGCAGAGAGGATGAGGACGACGGTGAGCTGGACATCCTCCGACCAGTTCCAGCCAAGGCGGATGGCGGCGCCGCGGAGGTTGTACATGCGCCACTCGACGATGGCGGGCGAGCCTGAGAACGCCTGGTAGAAGCGGGCTAGATCGATGTAGTCGCCGATGCCGTCGATCCCTACTAAGGCGACGGAGGCGAGGGCGAGGGCGAGGGCTGAGGCGACCATGCCGAGCGCGGCACGGGGCCGGCCCCAGGCGAGTACAAGCAGGGGCAGGGGCATAAAGATCGGCTTGAGGGCCAGGAAACCGAGCAAGACTCCGGCAAGGAGGTCTCGGCGACGGCGCGTCCGCGGGGAGTAGTTGCCTGAAGATCGCATGAGGACGACGGCCGCCGCAACCGGCAGCAAGAGGAGACTGTCGATCTGGCCCCACCAGGCGACATCCCAGAGCGGCTCAAAGCTGACCAGGATCATCGTCGTTGCCCAGACGATGGCCGGGCAGAAGGACCTGGCGAGGAGCCAGGAGGCGGCCCCTCCGGCTAGGAGGCCCAGGCAGGCCCAGATCCAGTAGGCGGTGATCAGGGAAAATACGGCCAGAGGGGCGGTGAACAGGCTGGTGACGGGGGGATAGGGGAAGGCGTTGTACCAGCGCCAGCCGGTGTCTTCGTCTTCTTGAACCTGGCGCTGAGCGGCGCGCTGGGCCTCCATCTCGCCGAGGTGGCGGGCGTCGCCGTCACGCACCATCGTGGCGGCCGCGTAGAAGGCGCCGAAGTCGACGGCCATCAACGGCTCGAAGGGCTCCTGAGCGTTGGGACCGACGAGTAGGTCGACAAAAATGGTCAGCGGGACGAGGCAGGCGAGGGCATAGAGGCGCCACAGGTTCCGGCGGGTGGGGGAAGCGAGGGCGCTCTGGGGTTCCGGGCCGGCGTTCGGCGATTCCGCAATTGTCCGGTCCGGCTGGCGCGAGGTGGTCAAGTCTGTGGACCTCAATTCGAGCGTGGCACCGATCGCTGCCGGGTGCGATTAAGCATCGGGATACGCAGTTCTCCCGATGCGGCCCCCCGTTGTCGTCCCTAGAGTATGGAGCATCGGAAGGCCGGATCGATCGCGGCAACCGGGCAATATCGGGACAAACTCGTGATGTAGAAGTGGTTGGGAGCAACACGATGGATCGACAACGGACGCGAATTCGACGGCAACGCCCCGTGCTCAACAACCCCTATGAGAACCGGAAACTCCAAGTACCAGACCGACGCGAGGCTGGAACGACGATGCAGGTATTGGCGCGCGAGGAGTTGCGCGAGATTGTGAGCAGGCTGGCCCTGGGGGACCGGCCGGGCGTCGCATTTGAGCCGATCTCGACCGATCGATAACTCGCCGCTCATGGAACGTAAACCGACATGGCACGTTCATGTCGGTTTCGTCCTGTCCCGTCCGGCCATACAATACCGGTCCGTCTGGCGCCCAACGCTTTGATGGTGGGCGCGTTGATGTGACGGATACGTGGCTCACGGGAGGTAGCTCCAGGGTGTCGGTTGAGACCGGAGGCGGAAACGCCAGTCCGCCATTGAAATTGCATTTCAACGTGCAGGAGGCCGGAGCGCTGCTTGGCCCGATTGCCGCCTCACTGCGTGTGCTCGAACGACGGGCCGAGCGGTATGGGCATATTGCGAAACTGTCGGACGCGGACGTGGCGGCAGTTGCCGCGGCGCATGCCGCCCTGACGGCCGCGCGGGCCGAAGTCGAGCAGCTGGCGAACGTGTTGCCGGCTGGCCGGGGTGGTGAGTAGTCATGGCTGATGGAGAAAAGCGCCGCGTTCTCATCACCGGTGCAGGGGGAAGGATCGGCGGCCACCTGGCGTCGGCGTTGCAGGATCGCTATTCATTGCGCTTGCAGTACAACAAGTCGATGCCGGACACCCCGCCGGTGGAAGATTGGGTCCAGGCCGATATCGCGGACTATGACCAGATCGCCCCGGCGATGGAGGGGATCGACGCGGTCATCCACATGGCCGGTGAACCCAGCCCCTTCGCCTCCTGGGACGACGTCCACTCGGCGAATATCGTTGGCACCCGCAACGTCTACGAGGCGGCCCGGGTTGCCGGGGTGCGTAAGGTGGTGCTGGCTTCGACCAACCATGTGATGGGGTTCTACGACCGGGATGGCGAGTGGCCGATCTACGTCTCCCAGCAGGTGCGGCCTGATTCGCTCTACGGCGTGTCGAAGGCTTTTGGTGAGGTGCTCGGCCGCTACTACGCCGACCAGCATGGGCTGGCGGTGATCTGCCTGCGGATCGGCTGGTTCCTCGACAAGCCGCACGACGATTTTTCGCGGTGGAGCTGGCTCAGTCCGCGCGATTGCACCCAGATCTGCTGGCGAGCGGTCGAGACGGAGAACCTCTTCGGGATCTACTACGCGATCTCGGCCAACTCCGGCCGCCACTGGGACCTGACCCACACGCTGGAGGGGTTGGGGTATCGGCCGGAGGATGACGGGGAGAAGCATCCTTTGGAGTAGTCACCAGGTTGTATGTAGCGCCGATTCGGCGACGGCCACGAGGGGAACCACGCGGGACTCCCCTTGTGTACAGATCGCGCGGATCAATCAGGTGTCGCCGAGTTCCCGCGCGTTCCGTTCGAGCCAGTTCGCCGCATCATCTGGAAATGTAAGGACCAGCGGGTGCTCGGCCCCTGTCGGGGGTTCCCAGCCTGCAAGAATTGCCTCGAAGTTCTCATCGCTTACGTCGCGCCGCTCGTTCGTCTTCCGGTTCGCGAGAAGGCGCTCCCGCGTTTCCTGTATCGGAGTGTCAACGTGAATCGTGACGGTTTCGGTGTTGTGCTTTGCGGCGATACGGCGGGCGCGCTCCCGTTCACGCAGCGTGAAGTTGCGGGAGGCATCGACGACGGATTGGCCCGACTCCAAGTGATGTTCGATTCGCACGTCAGTTTCGCGGTAGATCCGCTTCCAGTTGGCGCTGGTCAGCGTCCCATCGTCTACGTCCTCGCCAAATAGGTCGCTCTTCGTCTCGTCCACGTCGACTTCGGAATATTCGAACCGGCGGGCAACCAAGCCCGCGAGCGTCGTCTTTCCGGCAAAGGACCGCCCGCATATGATGATCAGCCTGAGCATCGGGGCAGTATAGGAGAGTCAGCGCGCCAGCGGCAGAAATCCCGGGCCAACGAGATCCGTTGGCCGGGTTCTTGATGAATGCGAACCGTTGAGCCCATTGACGGTTGGGATGATGGAGTACGAGCGGAGGTGAGCCATGGCGATGACGATCGGTGTGATCAGCCCGGGCGATATGGGGCACACGGTAGGCAACCGGCTGCGGGAGCACGGGGCGACGGTGCTGACCAGCCTCGATGGCCGGAGTGAGCGGTCGCGGGGTTTGGCCGCCAAAGCTGGGATGGAGGACGCCGGCACGCTGGATGATCTGGTCGGGCGGGTCGATGTGCTCCTCGCGATCCTGGTACCGGCCGAGGCGACCGGATTGTCGGAGCGGGTGGCGACAGCCTTGAAGTCGACCGGCGGATCTCCGCTCTACGTTGATTGCAACGCGATTGCGCCTCAGACGGTGCGGGCGATTGGCGAGCGGATTCTGGCCGCCGGCGGCCGGTTTGCCGATGTCGGGATCATCGGTCCGCCCCCGAAGAAGGACGGTACGACCCGGTTTTACGTCTCCGGACCAGGCGCCGATGAGTTCGGGGCGCTGGCGGAACACGGGCTGGACGTGCGGCCGCTGGGGCCGGAGGTGGGGAAGGCATCTGGCTTCAAGATGTGCTACGCGGCGCTGACCAAGGGGATGACGGCGCTGGGTACGGAGATGCTGGTGGCGGCCCGCCTGCTCGGTATTGAGGACGAACTGCGCACGGAGCAGCTGGGGAGCGTGCCCGAACTGATCAACTCGGTGCTGAAGTCCGCGCCGTCGATGCCGCCCAAAGCGTATCGCTGGGTGGGTGAGATGGAGGAGATCGCGGCGACCTTCGGCGCGTTGGGAATGACATCGAAGATCCTGGAAGGGGCGGCCGAGCACTACGCCTTCATCGCCGAGACCGCGCTCGGGAAGGAGTCGCCTGAGAGCCGGGACATGTCGCGCGATGGGGATGGCGTTGTGGCGGCACTGGCGGATGCTCTTCTGGTCGGAGGCGCCCGCCGCTAGTACGGGCGTTGAGGCCCGAACACTGGTCCTGTCAAACATCTAAGGTCGCCTATCACAACCGCTCGGTCGGCGGCTCCACCCCTAGTTAGAGGGACTGAAGTCCCGGGCTACCTGAGGGAAGTCCTTCCGGGACTGAGCACGAGCGACGGCAACAGCGGGTTTGATAGACTCTCTAAATAGGGAGCGGCCTCGGCATTTGCTGGGGCCGTTCCTGGTTTGATTTCACGATCTAGCAAATCGGGATGGCGCGGGATTGTGACCGGATTGGGATGGTGTTGCCGGCGGCGCGATGCTCTCAGGCGGCCACAGTCACCTACACTAGTGACTGGGTTGACCCGCAAACTGCCGGCGGAGGGGCCGGCGGTGGCAACGATGAGGAGTACTTTGATGCATCACCGGCGACTTTTGAACCATCATCACCGTGCGCGCGCGGTTGGGCTTATCCTGGCGGTTGTCCTATTGCTGCAGGGCATCCTCGCTCTCAGTTTGACGTCCGCCGCACCGCCGACATCCCAGGATGACGCTGATGCGCGTGCCATTCTGGATGGTGCGGCCGCGGCGATGGCGAACGTTCAGTCGTTCCAGTTCTCCCTGACGACCGAGCAGGGACGGACCATCATCATGGACACCCTGGAACTAAAGAATGTGACCGGTGCGGTGCAACGGCCGGACCGATTCCGGGCGACAGTCTCCGCCTCGGTGGCGGTCCTTGAGGTCTCTGTCGATGTGGTCGGGATCGGCACGCAGGTCTGGGTGAAGAACCCGCTGGGCGGAACGGTCACTGGCCAGGAGTACATCGAAGTTGACCTGTCAAAGGTCGGCGCGGAGCAAGTCCTGGCCGAACTTGTCAACCCGGACCGTATCCTCCTGCAGGCGGTCGAATATCTTGAAGACCCGATCGTGCGGGGCGAGGACGAGATCGACGGCGTGAAGACGACCGTGATCGAGGGCACGTTCGACCCACACCTAGCGTTCGAGCAGTTTTCGGGTACTCCGGAAGCTGGTGGGGCCGCAGTGGCGAATGTCGCGACAGAGTCCGGTTTGGACTTTGCCGGACCGGTGCCGACGTTGATCTGGATCGACGGCGATGGGCTTGTCCGGCGGATCCGGATGGAAGGGCCGATTATCGAGTCGGAGGCGGCGGACGTGGTCCGGCGGCTCGATATCTTTGCCTACAACGAGCCGGTGGAGATCGTGGCGCCGGAGCAGTAGCGCGGCTTTTCGTCATTTCGGTGCGGGGAGAGGGCGTTGCTCTCTCCCCGTGGCATTTTCGGGGATGTGATGCTGGTTGGTTGAGGATTGACGCGGTCCTGGTATCGCAGGATGCGTGTTGAGCGGTTCCGCACCATGGATGTCGGCGGTATGCTCCCCGGAGTGCCTGAGATCGACCTGCATATGGGCAGTGTGCAGCGAGTGCGGACGTCAAGGAGACGGGTGTGGATCGGTTGCAGCGGTTTCGTGACGCGCGGTTCGGGATGTTCGTCCATTGGGGCAGCTATAGCGTCAGGGGGTTCGAGGCATCGTGGCCGTTGGTCTGGGGGGAAATCTCGGCCGAGGAGTACGCGGCGCTGGCGCGGGATTTCAACCCGACCCGATACGATCCCGTTGACTGGGCCGCGCGGGCGAAGGCGGCGGGCATGCGCTACGTCGTCCTGACCACCAAGCACCATGACGGCTTTGCCCTGTTCGATACCGCATTGAGCGACTATTCCGCGCCAAAGTCGGCCGCCGGCCGTGATTTGATCCGGCCGTATGTAGAGGCGATTCGGGCAGCGGGCCTGATGGTCGGGTTCTACTTCTCCCTGTGTGACTGGTACCACCCGGATTACCCAGCATTGACCGACCGGCCACGAACTGACCGCCATCGCCGAGGGATTCCGGCGGGGGTGCCGGAGACGATCGCGGCCGATCCGGCCCGGTGGGAGCGCTACCTGGAGTTCATGCACGGCCAGGTCCGTGAGCTGCTGACCAACTACGGCCAGATCGACTACGTCTGGTTCGATGGCCACTGGGAGCACTCGGCGGAGGATTGGCGGGCAGAGGCGTTGCTGACGATGATGCGGGAGTTGCAACCCAACATCGTCATCAACGACCGGCTGAATGCCCCGGGGCGGCTGGGCGACATCGGCACACCGGAGCAGTACGTGCCGGTTGCGGGACTCGATCGCCCGTGGGAAACCTGCATGACGATCAACGAGACCTGGGCCTTCAACCCGCGGGACCGTGCCTATAAGCCGGCCCGCGAGCTGGTGGCGACGCTGGCGGAGGTGACGGCCAAAGGCGGCAACTTCCTGCTCAACGTCGGTCCGGCCGCCGACGGCACGATTCCCAGCGAGTTCGCCTCGCGACTGAGCGTCATCGGCGAATGGATGGAGCGGAACGGTGAATCGATCTTTGCCCAGGGTGCGGGATTGCCCACCGGGGCGTTCTATGGACCGACGACGGGTGGGGACGACGACGTCTACCTGCATGTGCTTGGACGGCCGGGCGGAGACCAGGTGATCGTCCGCGGGCTCACTCGGCGCGTTGGCCGGGTGACGTTGCTGGGGAACGGCAGGTCGCTCGAATTCGACCAGCATCGGGGGCATCTCGAGGGCGGCGCCCTCAGGGTGACACTGCCGGATGCATTCCTCGATCCGCTCGACACCGTGATCAAACTCGAGTACGGCGACTGATCGTGCGATTGGGATGGGATCGATGACGGAGACGCGCCTCAAGATCGCGGTTGTGGGCGGGCCGATGTATGACCGGCTCTACCATGAGCGGCTGCCGGCGTTCACGGCCGAGACCGGGATCGAGGTCGACATCGGCGCCAAGCTGATCCATCCGGAACTCAACGACCATCTGGCAGCCGCCTACGGCGCCGGAACGGGCGACTACGATCTGATCACCACCCACGGCAAGTACGCGCCGGCGCAGGCGGCGTGGCTGCGGCCGCTCGACGACCTATTGCCGCCGGGAGCGCTGGACGACTTTTCCGCCGTGACAGTGGAGATGGCCAGGGTGGATGGAGCGCTGCTCGGTGTGCCGCGCAACGTCGATACACGCCTGCTCTTCTACCGGTCGGACCTGTTCGGCGACAAGGCCGAGCAAGCAGTCTTTGCGGAGCGGTTCGGATACCCGTTGCGTCCACCACGAACTTGGGACGAACTGGCGGACGTTGCGCGGCATTTCACGCGGCCTCCAGACTTGTTTGGATTTGCCTTCCCCGGCCAGGAGTCGGGGCTCTGGGGGCAGTTCTACGAGCTGGTCGAATCGGCCGGGGGGAGGTTTTTTGGGGCGGACCTGCGGGCGGCGTTCGACTCGGCAGAGGGTGCCTGGGCACTCGACCTTCTACGCCGGCTCTATGGCGAATGGGCGGTGGTGCCGCCGGAAACGCCGGACTGGCAGTTCGACGCGGTCTCGGCGGCGTTCGACGCCGGGCGGGTGGCGATGATCGGCGACTGGCCGGCGGCATACGGTGCCCACGCCTCATCGGCGGTGGGCGACATGTTCGATCTGGCGCTGTACCCGGCCGGGACCCACCGGCGGGCGGTCTATTCGGGCGGCTTCACCTGGGCAATCCCGCGGAGCAGCCATCACCCGGATGCGGCGATCCGGCTTGCTCTCTATCTGAGCGATGAGCGATCGCAGTTGGTGGAGGCGCGGCAGGGGACGCTGGTCCCGCGGCGGTCGGTGCAGGCGGCGGTGCGGGCGGAGGCAGCCGCGGGTTCACGGGACGAGCGTCGATTGGCGTTGTTGGAGGAGACGGTCGCGACGAGCATGCTGGTCCCGCCCAGGTTTGCCGCCTATCCGGCCGTGGAACGGGCCGTCTGGCCGGTCTTGCAGGCGGGGTTCACCGGGACGGTACCGGTCGACGTTGCGCTACGGGCGGCGGCGGAGGCGATGAACGCGGAGGTAGGGGGAGGGGGAGGGGGACACGGCTGACGCCGTGAGGGGGACACGGCTATCGCCGTGAGGGGGAGAGGGGAGAGGATTCTGTCGCTGTCTCCGTCCGTCTCCCCCTCTCCCCCTCAGCCCGCAGGGCTGTCCCCCTCAAGCCTTCAGGCTTGTACCCCCCGGGGCGCTAGCCCTGTCCCCCCTGGAGTTAGCCGACGCTGCGGGTGAACCGCTCGATCGCGCTCGTGAGTTCGTCGAGGACGGCCTCGCGATCTTCGGGACCTGCCCCCATGACGCAGCCGCGGACGTGGTCCTCGAGGACGAGAAGGCCGGTGGTGCGCAGGGCGGCGATGATCGCCGAGATCTGGGTGAGGACATCGACGCAATACTGGTCGTTCTCGACCATGCGGCCGACGCCGCGGACCTGGCCTTCGATCCGGCGCAGGCGGGCGAGAATTTTGGCCTTGTCATGGGCGTAGGAGGCGTGTGAGGTCGCGGAGTGGTCCGGCGCGTCCTCTGGTGCCGATGTATCGATGATGTCGGATGTGGTCAGTGTGGTAGCCATGGTTTGATGATACCCCCATACCGTACTTCTGAACAATCAGAGCCACGGCGAATATTTGACAAATATACCTCCCGGGGGTATATTTAGTCCAGTAGCAGCCCAGTGATTCGAGTGCCGAGGTGGCTGACGACGTAGCTCTTGTACACAAAGCGCAGGCGGGATCAATGGCGACGACGCTCGATCGAACGAACACAGTCGACAATGAGATAGAGGGAGAGTCCACAGCCCTGACCGAGATGATCGTGCCGGTCTCCAGGATGACCTGTGCGTCGTGCGTGCGCCGGGTCGAGCGAGCGCTGGGCAAGGTCGCCGGTGTCGAGCGAGCAGGTGTCAACCTCGCCACCGAGCGGGCTACCATCGCGTTCGATCCGGCGGTGGCTTCGCCCGATGTCCTCACCGCCGCGATCGAGCGGGCCGGATATGGGGCGGGCGAGCCAATCGTCAGCCAGCCGGCGGTTGCCCCGGCGCCAGCGCCAGTCACTTCAACCCAGAATGGAGTCCAGCTCGCGGAGCGTGTTGCCACAGTTGGAGGTGGACCCGCCGAGGCTGATTTCGCGATCGGGGGGATGACCTGCGCCTCCTGCGTGCGCCGAGTGGAGCGGACGCTGGCCAAGGTGCCGGGGGTCGAGTCTGCCGCGGTCAACCTTGCGACTGAGCGTGCCCACGTTGCGTTCGACCCGGAGGTGGTCGATCTGGTGACCCTCCAGGGGGCGGTCGCCAGGTCCGGATACACGGCTGAAGTGATTGAGGCGCCGGCGGCTGCCCCGACGGTCGTCGACCGTGCACCGGCGACCGTTGGCGTCGCGCCGTCGCAGTCCGCCACCGAAGCGGCGGAGGCCCGGCGGGAGCGCGAGCGAATCCGAGAGATCGATGGGCTGCGCAATAAGGCGCTGGTGAGCCTGGCGGTTGGTCTCGTCATGATGGGGCTGATGTACCTGCCGCTCCCGTTCGGGATCGAGATGATGGATCTGGCCCCCTTCCTGCTCATCGCCGCGACGGTGATCCAGGTCTGGGCGGGCGGGATCTTCCTCAAGCTGGCGTGGGCGGCGGCCCGCCACGGCGCCACCAACATGAACACGCTTGTAGCGGTGGGGACGACCGCTGCCTACGGCTACAGCGCCTTCGTCGTGCTGTGGCCGGAGAAAGTGAGCGACTGGGGCTTTGCCGGTCACCTCTACTTCGAGTCGGCGGTGATCGTGATCGCCCTGGTCCTGATGGGGCGCTGGCTCGAGGCGAAGGCGCGGCGGCAGACGGGCGCGGCGATCAAGGCGCTGATGGGGCTTCAGGCGCGCACGGCCCGGGTCATCCGCAACGGCCTCGAGATTGATGTGCCGGTCGAGACGGTCGTCGTCGGTGATTTGGTCCGGGTACGGCCGGGTGAGAAGGTGCCGGTCGATGGGGTGATCTCCGAGGGCAACTCGGCCCTGGACGAGAGCATGCTGACCGGCGAGAGCCTGCCGGCCGATAAGGGTCCCGGCGACACGGTCATCGGGGCGACACTCAACCGTACCGGCGGGTTCGTCTTCCGGGCGACCAAGGTCGGTAAGGACACAACGCTGGCCCAGATCGTCCGGTTGGTGGAGGAGGCGCAGGGATCGAAGGCGCCGCTACAGCGGCTGGCGGACACGATCTCCGGGTATTTCGTGCCGGCTGTGCTGGGGCTGGCGATCCTGACGTTCCTGGGGTGGCTGGTTTTCGGACCGGATGGCGCGGATAGCCCGAAGGTGACATTGGCGTTGGAGGCCGCGATTGCCGTGCTGGTGATTGCCTGCCCATGTGCGCTTGGGTTGGCGGCGCCGACCGCGATCATGGTTGGCACGGGTAAGGCGGCCGAGAACGGCATCCTGATCCGCGGCGGAGAGGCTCTGGAGCAGGCCCGCGCGATCGACACGGTCGTGCTCGACAAGACCGGCACGCTGACGCGGGGCGCGCCGAGTGTCGTCCAGGTCGTCGCGGTAACCGGTCGCACCGAGGACGATATTCTCAGGTTGGCCGCGGCCGTGGAGATCGGTTCGGAGCACCCGCTGGGCGAGGCGATCGTCGCGGCGGCGCGGGCGAAGAGCATCAGCGTGCCGGCGGGCGAGTCGTTCCGGTCGGTGACGGGTCGCGGTGTGGAGGCTGTAGTCGAGGGCCACAGTGTTGCGGTTGGTAATCTGGCATTCATGGCGGACAGTGCCGTGACCGGCGGGGACAACCCGGCCGTTGAGTTGACGCACTGCGGCCGCGGATCTGGCGGCGGCGGGCGCGACGCCGATGTACGTGGCGGTCGACGGGGCGGTCGCGGGGTTGATCGGGGTGGCGGATACGGTCAAGCCGGAGGCGCGCGAGAGCGTGGCTCAATTGCAGGCGCTTGGCCTGGATGTCTGGATGCTGACGGGAGACAACCGGGTGACGGCCGAGGCCATCGCCGCCCAGGTCGGGATCACGAACGTGCTGGCCGACGTGCTGCCGGGCGAGAAGGCCGATCAGGTGCGGGCACTGCAAGCCGATGGCCGGATCGTGGCGATGGTCGGCGATGGCATCAACGATGCCCCGGCCCTGGCCCAGGCTGAGCTTGGGATCGCGATCGGCACGGGAACGGACGTGGCGATGGCCGCCTCGGACATCACCCTGATCGGCGGCGATCTGCGCGCCATCGTGACCGCAATTGCGCTGTCGCGGCGGACCGTGACGACGATCAAGCAGGGGCTCGTCTGGGCCTTCGGCTACAACATCGTCCTGATTCCGGTGGCGATGGGGGCGCTCTATGCGTTCACCGGAACGCTGCTGAGCCCGGTACTGGCGGCGGCGGCGATGGCGATGAGCAGCGTCAGTGTCGTGACGAACGCCCTGCGGCTGCGCGGCTTCAAGCGGCCGGAGAGCGCGGCGGAGATATTGCATCCGCCGGTGCGGGCGCGGATCAAGGAGGTTGCCTATCTCGGCGGCGTCGCGGTGATCGCGCTGGCGATCGGCATGCTGGCCTATATCTACGGTCCAGACCCGGCCGAAGCCGAGATGGGGATGGACGAGGACGCGGCGATGATGGCGGACGTACCGGTTGCTGTCGTCCCGGACCGATCGATCGCGGTGGACGCGAGCGACACGATGCGGTTCGGCCCGAGCACGATCTCGGTGACGGCCGGGGAGACGATCGCCTTTGTGGTGACCAACACCGGTGAGGCCGAGCATGAGTTCGTGCTGGGCAACGCCTCCGCACAGGCTGAGCACGCCGAAGAAGCCGATGACGATGATGCGGCCGCCATGGGCGATGAGGCCCATGCCGACGAGGCCGCAATCACCCTGGCGCCGGGAGAGACACGAACGCTTGTGTACACCTTCGAGGAGCCGGGGACACTCTTTTACGCCTGCCATCTTCCCGGGCACTACGAGGCCGGGATGTGGGGGACAATCGTTGTGACGGAGGCGTGAGATGAGAATCAAGCTCCAAGATTCAAGTTCCAAGTTCCAAGACGAAGAACGATTCTCGTCTCGCTACTCACGCCTTACGTCTCTTGGAACTTGCAACTTGGAACTTGAACTTGGATCTAGAATCTCGTCTCACGTCTCGTTCTTGGAGGTAGGGATGGAAAAGGTGACGTTGGTGGCGCCCGACATTTCGTGCGGGCATTGCGTGGCGACGGTCCAGAGTGCGGTCGGTGGGATCGAGGGAGTCGAGTCGGTCCAGGCTGACGAGGCGACCAAGTATGTCACCGTGGTCTACGATCCTAATCTGGTTCAGTTGAGCCAGATCACGGAGGTTATGGCAGAGGAGGGCTACCCGGTCGCCGGGTAGACTCCAAGGTACATCGTCCGGGGTCGCCAATTGGCGACCCCGGAGACGTTTTTCTTCCCTGTGAGCAAAGCCATCACCGATCACCCGGTTGCGACGTACCCGCCTGTGGTCCTCGTGCTTGGCGTTTCCGCGTTCGTCGTCGTGGATTCGGGAAAGGAAGGGACCTGACGAATGTCTCCGTATTCCGCCCCGATCTTCGGACCGCTCGCGTGGATCGACGTGGTGTTGCTCGGCTGGTTCGCGCTCACCGCGGCGTCGGTCGCCTACATCGCCTGGGACGTCTTCCGCCATACGCCGGAGAACACGGTCATCAAGTGGGCCTGGGTGCTGACGAGCCTCTACATGGGTCCTGTCGCCCTCACCCTCTACGTCCTGGCGGATAAGGAGCCGCGCCCCGGCGAGCACGAGGCGTTCATCCGCCCGATGTGGAAGCAGGCGCTGGGCTCGACGCTCCATTGCGTGGCCGGCGACGCCACCGGCGTGATCATCGCCGCGACGATCACGGGGCTGTTGGGTTTGCCGATGTGGTTCGACATGACGGCGGAGTATCTGCTTGGTTTCGGCTTCGGCTTCTTCATCTTCCAAGCGCTCTTCATGCGCGACATGTTCGGCGGATCGTACGGCACCGCCCTAAAGCGCTCGTTCATGCCCGAGTGGCTGTCGATGAACACGATGATGGCGGGGATGTTCCCGACGATGGTCTTTTTCATGATGGGCCGTGACATGCGGGCGATGGACCCGCGCGAGCTTCTCTACTGGGGAGTGATGTCGCTGGCGATCTCCGTCGGCTTCTTCACCGCCTACCCGATGAACTGGTGGCTCGTCTCCAAAAACCTGAAGCACGGGCTCATGACGGTTCGCGACGGAGAGATGCGGCATGCACCAGCACCAGCATCAGCCTGACGATCGCACGGACTCACCGGCGGTGGCCGATGAGGGTGGGCACGAGGCGTTGGTGCATCGCCACGGGCACGCGGGCATGGACACCGGCTCGGACGTGACGCGAACGCAGCTCGCCGCAGTCACGGTGCTGAGTCTCCTCGTCCTTGTCGCCGCGCTCTTGTGGTCAGCCAGCTACGCCAACCTCTCGATCGGCGCCGACGACGTAGACGGCGCTGTAATGGCGCCGGGAATGATCATGGGGTGGGACACGCCGCCGGAGGCGATGGTGGACATGGCGGCGGTCGATCCGGGTGACGTCGATTACATGGCGCCCGTGGATGCCCGAGGTGACCAGCCGCTGGAGCCGCGCATCGAGAACGGGGTTAAGGTCTTTGACCTCGACATCTCGGTGATCGAATGGAACATCCTGGACGACGAACGGGTGATGGCCTACGCGATCAACCGGCAGGTGCCGGGGCCGCGGATTAGGGTCACGGAGGGCGACACGGTCCGATTCAACGTCACGAACAACCTGCCCGAGTCGACCACGATCCACTGGCACGGCCTGATCCTGCCCAACGCGATGGACGGCCCCGCCGAGATCACCCAGGAGCCGATCCCGCCGGGGGAGACCTTTACCTACGAGTTCACGACCCAGCAGTACGGGACATACTTCTACCACTCCCACGACCATGTTGACCGGCAGCAGGCGCTTGGCCTCTACGGCGCCCTGATCATCGATCCGAAGGACCCGGCGGTCGCTGCCGCCAACGTGGCCGACCACGAGTACGTCGTCCAGCTACAGGAATGGCTGGAACGGGAGGGCTATACCTTTCCGGCGATGCCGATGGAAGGGGGTATGCCCAACTACTTCACGATCAACGGCAAGGCGTATCCCGAGACGGAGACGGTCCGGATGACGGTCGGGGAGACGTTGCTGGTGCGCTTCATCGGCACCAACAACGGGTTCATCCACCCGATGCACATCCACGGCGGCCCGTTCCGGGTGGTCGCGATCGATGGCTACCCGGTGCCGGAGGGGACAGGGGAGCTCCGGGACACGGTCAACGTCGGTCCGGGGCAGCGCTACGACGTGCTCTGGGAGGCGCGGGAGCCGGGCAAGTGGCTGCTCCACTGCCACATCGCCCACCACACGACGAACAACAACGTCGAGGAGGAGGGGGGAGGCGGCCTGATGGTGATCATCGAGGTTGCGCCTGCCGCAGGCGGAGGACCTTCGACGCCAGAGGCACCCTAACCCCCCAGCCCCCTTCCCCCCGTTCCTCCGTAGCGCGACAGGGGGAAGGGGGAGAACGGGCGCGACACGGGACGTGGAGAACGACAGCCGAGAACCATTCCTAAGGTCTGTCAGAAGCCGTTGACGGCGGGCGGGGTGAGACCGAAGATGCGGCCCATTGCCGGGCGCGACGGTGCGACCGGATTGGAGGGGCGCTGGTGGTCTCGGAGTTCGAGGGCGCCGGCGGGTTGAGGGGCCTGTGATGGGTAACTGGCGAGATCTGAATCGAAACGGGCGTCTCGATCCATACGAAGACCCCTCGGCTCCGCTCGAAGACCGGATAGACGACCTGCTTGGACAGATGACACTGGCTGAGAAGGCCGGCCAGATGATGCATACGATCGCTTTCTTGAGCGACGTCGATATTCCCGGCCTGCCCTCGGCGGCCGATCTGATCTCTCGCCGGGCAATGACCCACTTCAATGTGATGGGCACGGCGCCGGCCAGACGGATGGCGGAGTGGTACAACAGCCTTGCAGGAGGCGGCGGCCGCGACGAGGTTGGGAATTCCAGTAACCCTCTCGACGGACCCGCGCCACGGGGTGTCAAACAATCCCGGGACGGCGATGGCGGCCGGCGAGTTCTCGCACTGGCCGGAGCCGTTGGGGCTGGCGGCGACGCGTGACCCCGGCATTGTCGCGCGGTTCGGCGATATCGCCCGGCAGGAGTACCGGGCGGTTGGCATTTCGGTCGCGCTGCATCCGATGGCGGATCTGGCGACCGAGCCGCGCTGGGCGCGCATTGGCGGGACGTTTGGTGAGGACGCCGACCTGGCCGCCTCGCTCGTCGGGGCCTACATCCGGGGATTCCAAGGGGAGACGCTCGGGACGACGAGCGTGGCCTGTATGACGAAGCACTTCCCGGGGGGCGGACCGCAGAAGGATGGAGAAGATCCCCACTTCATCTATGGGCGAGAGCAGGTCTACCCCGGCAACAATTTCGACTATCACCTCAAGCCATTTGAGGCGGCCTTTGCCGCCGGGACCGCTCAGATCATGCCGTACTACGGGATGCCGGTCGGGACGGACCTTGAGGAAGTCGGCTTCGGCTTCAACCGGGGCGTCGTCACCGGGATGCTGCGCGAGCGGTACGGCTTTGACGGCGTGGTCTGCGCCGATTGGGGATTGCTCACCGATAGCCACATCTTCGGGAAGGTCCTGGAGGCCCGCGCCTGGGGCGTCGAGCAGTTGACGCTGGAAGAGCGGGCGCAGAAGGCAATCGAGGCTGGGATCGATCAGTTTGGCGGTGAGGACTGCCCGGACGTGATCGTGGCGCTGGTCAAATCCGGAAAAGTGCCGGAGCTCCGAATCGACGAGTCAGTCCGGCGGTTGCTGCGGGAGAAGTTCCGCCTTGGGCTCTTCGACCAACCGTTTGTCGACTCAGACGCCGCGGATTCGATCGTGGGACGCCCGGAGTTTCGAGGGGCGGGCGAGGACGCGCAGCGTCGCTCGGTCGTGCTGCTCACGAACCGACCGGCCGCCGGCCACCCCGCGTTGCCCGCCCTGACGGGAAAGCGACTCTACATCGAAAACATTGCGCCGGAGGTGGCCGGGCAGTATGGCGTCTTGGTGACCGAAGCTCGCTGACGCGGATCTGGCCATTCTGCGCCTGGCCGCGCCGTACGAGCCGCGCGACAACCGGCCGCTGGAGGCGTTCTTTCACGCCGGAAGCCTGGCATTCCCGGAAGCTGAGTTGGCGCGTATCCTCCGCATCGTGGAGAACGTGCCGACGATCGTCGACATCTATCTCGATCGGCCGGCGGTGATTCCCGAGATCGCGGCAACCGCCGCCGCTGTGCTGGGCACATTCGGCGTCAGTGACGACGTGCTGCTGGAGGTCATCTTCGGCCGGTTCGCGCCGACCGGAAAGCTGCCGTTCGAGATGCCGTCGTCGATGGAGGCGGTATTGGCGCAGTTGCCGGATGTGCCGTTCGATTCGGCTGATCCGGTCTTTCGATTTGGGCATGGGCTCGGATATTGACGATTCGTGGCTGGGTCGGCGGGGCTGGCGGATGCGGGAGGGACGGTTGTGGCAACGTCGATCGAGGTGGGCAGGGCGCTGAATCTGCACGACTACGAGGAGATGGCCCGGGCGATCCTGCCCCCGGCGATCTTCGGCTTCATAGCGGGTGGCTCTGGCGATGAGGCGGCGTTGGCCGGGAACCGGGAAGCGTTTGCCCGCTGGCGTCTTCTGCCCAGGGTGCTGCGCGGTGTCGCGCTGGCCGAGACCGCCGCGACTGTGCTGGGGACCTCGGTGACGATGCCGGTCTTGCTGGCGCCGATGGGAGGTCACCAGCTGGTCCACCCCGAGGGCGAGTCGGTGGCCGCCAGGGCGATCAAGCGGGCTGGTTCGATCTCGATCCTGAGTACCGCCTCGACGGTGCCGATGGAGGAGGTGGCGCCGCACTCTGGTCCGTGGTGGTTCCAGCTCTATGTCACCCACGACCGGGGGCGCTGCGAGCAGTTGGTGCGGCGGGCGGAGGCGGCAGGCGCCTCGGCGATTGCCCTGACCGTGGATGTGCCCAAGTTGGGGCGGCGCGAGGCCGAGCACCGGCATGGGTTTGCCTTTCCGCCCGGGGTGACCTTCCCGCACCTCTTGCCCGATCCACCGGCCGGCGATACGACCTTGCCCGACGAGCCCGGGTACTACCAACTGACGAGCTGGGACGCATCGATCGGATGGGCGGATCTGGAGTGGCTGGTCCAACTGACCGACCTGCCGGTGATCGTCAAAGGGATCTTGCATCCTGAGGATGCCAGGGAGGCTGTCCGGCGTGGGGCGAAGGGCGTGATCGTCTCTAACCACGGTGGGCGGCAACTCGATTACGCGGTCGGATCGTTGGATGCCTTGCCGGGAGTTGTGGCGGCGATTGGAGGCGAGGCGGAGGTCTACCTCGATGGGGGCGTGCGCCGGGGCACGGATGTGATCAAGGCGCTGGCGCTGGGGGCGAAGGCCGTCTGCGTCGGCCGACCATTCCTGTGGGCCGTGGCGACTGGCGGCGAGGATGGGCTGGTCGAAGCGTACGAGTTGCTCCGGAACGAGCTGGCCCTCGATCTGCTGTTGTGCGGGAAGGCGGGGATCGGGGAGATCAACCGGGAGCTGGTGGTGCCGGTGGGGGTTGTTGGGGGGGTATAGGGTGACTTCCGGTCCTGGCCGCGTCGACGGTGGGTCGGGGGACGCCGTCTGGGCTTCGCCCGGGGCTAAAGACCCCGGGCTACCCGATACTCTCGCGGGATCGCACGGATGGCCTGGACTTGAAAGCCGGCGACGTCGCGATCCTCCGGTAGCCGGCTACCAGTGCGGGGTAACGCCGGATGACTGGGGGAGCGAGTCCCATCAAGCGGGCAACGCAATGGGCTGGCTAGGAAACGAAGAGCCGGTTAGAAGCCGCGGAGGTTCGTTGGGGTGATGCGGATTGGGACGGAGTATTCGTCACTGAACTTGGCGGCGGAGGTGTTGAGGCTGTCGAAGCCGCCGGTGTACTTGGAGACGTAGTCGGGGACGTGCTCGGCGCGAGGGCCATCGCGCTTGATCTCGGCGGTGCCGGTGATGATGACGACGTCGCCGCCGTTTTCGGTGGCGTTGAAGTTGAGGGAGACCCTGGGGCGGTCGGCAATGTTGCGGACCTTGAGCACGTTGTCCTGGGAGTAAATCCAGATAGCTTCGCCGTCCCACAGGAACCAGACCGGGCTGGGCTCGGGGGTGCCGTTGGCGCGGACGGTGGTGAGCTAGACGACCTGATCGTCGGCGAGGTGCTTGGCGACGCGGGAACCAAAGTCGGTCGACGTGTCGATATTGAAGGGCATGCGAGCCTCCGTTGTCGGTCGAACGATGTGCCAACACTGCTCGATCGGCAGCGCGTTGGCTCGACTCTACCACGCGCGAGGCGGCAATGCTATCTATTGGATAGTGGGATGCACTATGGAAAGCATTAGCCCTTGACGGAGCCTGCCGTCATGCCCTGGACCATCCAGCGCTGGGCCAGGAAGTAGAGGATCACGACCGGGAGGCTGGAGAGGACGGCTCCGGCCATGATCGGCCCCCAGAGGAAGACATCGCCGGTGATCAGGTATTGGAGGCCGAGGGGGACGGTGCGTTTGTCCTCGCTGGTGATGAAGATGAGGGCGAGAAGGAGTTCGTTCCAGGCGGCGGTGAAGGTGAAGATGCCGACCGCGACGAGGCCGGGCAGCGAGAGCGGAATCAGGATGCGGAAGAGGGCGCCCAGGCGGGTGGCGCCATCGACCATGGCCTGCTCTTCCAGCTCGGGGGGGACGCCCTTGAAGTAGCCCGCGAGCAGCCAGGTGCTGAGAGGCATCGAGAAGGTCAGGTAGACGACGATGAGCCCGTGGAGGGAATTACCCAGGTGGAGGCGGGCGACAATGATCGAAAGGGGGATGAAGAGGAGTGAGGTTGGAGTCAAGTAGGCAAAGAGGATGAGCCGGCCGACGAGGCTCTTGAACCGGTACTTGAAGCGAACGATCGAGTAGGCGGCCAGGCTGGAGATGGTCAGAGAGATGAGGGTGACGCAGCCGGCCACGATGATGCTGTTGCGGATATTGGTCAAGTAGTCGCGCTCATCGATCAGCTCGCGGTAATTGTCGAAGGTGGTGGTCTCAGGCCAGAGCGAGGGCAGGCGGTAGATGTCTCGAGGGATCTTTAGGGAGATGGTGAACATCCAGTAGAGCGGAAACAAGATGATCACGGTGACGACGGCCAGGATCGAGTAGATGGCAACGCTGCGCCAGGACGGTTGAAACCGCTGGGCGAGGGATGGGTTGGGGATGGGGCGGGTTGCCATGGTGGTCCGGGTTGTCCTGGTTTCCCGGAGTTGAAACCCCGGGCTAACCCTACGAAGCCCTTCCAGGGCTGAGAACGAAGCGGATGGGAGACGCTGCGGTGGAGGGGCTGCCTCCTGGTTGGCGGCAAAGGCGGCACGCGGCCAAGATCCTTCGCAAGCTCGGGATGACGATTGCAGATGGCTGACGGCTGACGGCTGACGGCTGGTTGTTAGTCGTCGTCCTTGATCAGGGCGGTGACGCCGAAGACGAGGATGGCGAGGGCGGGGATCATGGCGACGGAGACGGCGGCGGCCTCGCCGAGGCGTTGCGATTGCATGCCGAAGTAGGCCAGGACCGGGAAGACCATGGTCGCGTCGGAGGGGCCGCCCTGGGTCATGATCCAGATGTTTTCGAAGGAGTTGGCGGTCCAGATCGAGGAGAGCAGGGTGACGACGAGGACGACGTGGCGGATGCCCGGGAAGGTGACGGCTTTGAAGCGTTCCCAGGCGGAGGCGCCATCGATCTTGGCGGCTTCGTAGAGTTCCTGGGGGACGGACTGAAGGGCGGCCAGGAAGGAGATCACCCAGAAGGGGAAGCCGCGCCAGACGGTGGCGGTGATCACGGCGGGCATCGCGGTCGATTTCTGGCCGAGCCAGTCAACTATTCCGGTGTGGATGCCAGTCTCCGTCAGGACGAGGTTGACTCCGCCGCCGATCGGCATGAGGAGCAGTTTCCAGGCGAGGAAAGCGACGAAGCCGGGCATCGCCCAGGGGATCAGGATGAAGGAGCGGAAGAGGCCGCGGGCTCTAATCTGCTCGTTGAGCAGTAATGCGAGGCCGAGGCCGATGACGAGCTTGAGGGCGTCGGAGACGATCACCAGCATGATTGTGTTGGAGACGGCGCGGGTGAAGCTGGGCCACTTGAGCAGGTAGCGAAAGTTGTCCAGTCCGACGAACTCGCCGGAGTCGCCGACGATGCGCGAGGTGAAGGCGATCACGATCGCGTAAAAGAACGGGTAGGCGACGAGGCCAATCAGGACAACGAGGGCAGGGATGACGAGGAGCCAGCCCATGAGGGCCTGGCGGCCAGAGTAACTCAGGCGGCTTGTCCTGGCCGATATTCGTTTTGGGATTGCGACGACGGCCATAGATGCCTCGTTCGGCGTTCGGGAGCAGCCCTCACCCCCCAACCCCCTCTCCCAAGCGCGGAGAGGGGGAGCCTTGCCCCGGGCCAACGCGCCCGTTTTCGTCCCCTCTCCCCCGGAGGGGAGAGGGGGCGCGGAGCGCCGGCCCAGGGTTGGGGTGAGGGCCGGCGCTCCGCCTCTGTCTACTTGTACTTGTCGTAGATGGCGACGGCGGAGGCCTGGCATTCCTCCATGGCTTCGTCGATGGAGTAGCCGTCGATCACGATGCGCTGGATCATCTTCGGGACGAGGAAGTTGGAGGAGAACTCGGCGTAGGCGGTGTTGTAGGTGTCGGGGGCGCCGGGGGCGGTGCCGTTCTCGACCAGGTTGAGGAGGCCGCCGTGGACCGGAGTCTCGAAGATGGCGAAGGGGCGCTGCTCCTGGAGGACCGGGCCGTAGATGGCGACGTTGAAGTAGGACTCCATGAAGGTCGGGTTCGCGAGGTGCTCGAGCAGAGCGGAGGCGCTTTCGACGTTGGCGCCGTCCTTCTTCGGGATGGCGCGGAAGTTCGGGTTGATCGGGGAGACGGTGCCAGTCGGGCCGGCTGGGAGAGCGGAGAAGGCGGTCGCCTCGGCGAGGTCCGGATCCTCGTCCTTGATGGCGAGGTAGACGCTGCCGGTGTTGGCGATGAAGATCGCCTGACCGGACTGGTAGGCGGTGTTGTCGCCGGCGCCGTCCCAGGTGGTGGCGCCTGGGGGGAAGAGGTCGGCGGCAAAGGCGTCGGAGACCCACGTGAGGAAGGTACGGGTCTCTTCGGAGACGATGGTCGGGGTGGTGCCGGCATCGTCGGCGATGCGGCCGCCGTAGGACTGCATGATCGACGCCATCAGGTTGGCGTCGCCGACGTTGGAGAGGGCGAAGCCCATCCCGAAGACGGGGGGAGCCTGGGCGGCGGCGGCCCACTCCGAGAGTTCCTGCCAGGTGGCGGGCGGCGGGGTGAAGCCGGCTTCGGCGAGGACATCAGTGCGGGAGAAGAGCATGTTGCCGGAGGAGCCGAAGGGCACGCCGGTCTTGACGGCGCCGACGAGGGCAGTGGCGCTATCGACGGAGGGGAACCAGCCGCCGTGGGCCTCGCCGATCGAGGTGTAGAGGGCGCTGACGTCTTCGAGCTGGTCGGTGTTGGTGAGGAGAAGCATGAGGTCGAGGCCGAGGTCGAGGGCATCCGGCATGGTGTCGGACTCGACGGCGGCGGAGACCTTCTGGTTGGTCTCGTTCTGGTTGATCATGACGACTTCGGTGTCGACGTTGTTCTCCTCGCCCCACTTGTTGATCTCGTCGACCAACATGTTGTTGGCGTCTTCGGAGAAGATGAGGCCGCCCCAGTAGGTAAGCTTGGTGCTGCCCTGGATAACAGCCGGGGCCTTCTTTGCCGCCAGGATGCCCTGGATGCCTTTGGTGCCGCCGAGCGCGAGAGCGGTTGTGCCGCCCGCGACGCCGCCAAGGAGATGCCGCCGCGAAAGTCTGGGTGCGCGCGTCATTGCCGCAATCCTCCATCGTTGAGACGAGACGGGAGACGTGAGTCGTGAGAACTGGTGAGGGGCGAGGATCGCACTGGGGGGTGGGGGTGTCAAGGGGGGGCGGGGAGAACGACCTCACCCCCTACACCCTCGCTAACCCTAGCCCACTGTGGTGGAGAGGGGCGTCAGGCAGCGCCACGTCTCTCCATGGCTCCTGCCGCAGCGGGGAATGGGTTCGGCGGGTTAGAGGGCTGGACCGAGCGAAACGACGACGGCCCCGGCGAATAGTTCGCCGGGGCCGCCGTGTTGGTATGGGTTGGGGGTGCCGCGTCGCGTGCGCCTTAGAGTGAAGTGAGAACTAGGACTGGCGACGCTTGCGGCCGAAGCGGAATGGGGAGAATCTGCGCGACTCGTTGACGAGGGTGCCGTTCGGGTGGCGCTTGGCGAATTGCTCGAGTTCGATATCGTGTTCCATCTTGGTGAGGCGGACGATGTCAACAGCGTTGTAGGGCAGCACGGTCGGGCTCCTTTGGTGTGATGTTGGCAAAAACGCTCGGGACCCATCTGGATCTTCAGTGCGTTCCGGATCGCTCCGGGTATGTACCTATAGTGACGTAGGGCGGGTTATGCCGCATCCGTCATATTGCGTATTCGCGATGCTTAACTTGTGATCGATTACCTGGGGTGTTGCTCAGGTATTGCCTACATAGTCGGGTAAAGCTGATGGGTAAGTGATGAAACTGGCGCAAGCTCACCTGTGCGCGGGTTTAACCCGAGCGATCTGAGAAACACGACGGAGCCGGCGCAACTCTGCGCCGGCTCCATATCGTCTCTGGCGAATCGGCTAAAGGTTGAAAGTTCGCCGCTGCGGCCTAGTTGGCCTTCACGACCAACGTGCCGGCGATCATGTCATGGAGGCCCTGTTTCTTCTCTGTAAATGCCACCATTATGAAACCGATGAGGAGGATGAACGCGGAGATGATCTTGGCAATGTCCCGGATCGCAGCCCGGAGGAAAGTGATCCGGTTTCCGTCGAGATCCGTCACCCTCAGGCCAAGGATGCCTTTGCCGATCGTGGCCTGGCGGGCTGAGGATTCCATTCCGGCGTAATAGGCGAGGCCGATCACGAAGTTGAAGAGGCCAGCGAGGTTGTTGCCCAGCGCCTCGCGCAGGATCCAACCAACGATGCCAAGGAGGATGCCGTCGATGATCGCGGCGACGACACGGATCCAGAAACCGGCGTACTCGACTCGTGTAGCGACTCCAGCTGCAGCATAGGCCATGGTTTCTAACCCACCCCTTGTCCGTTGCGAAACGTTTGGGACGCGGAGCCAGCATAGCAACGGGACACGAGATGCGAAATAGGGCCGTACGGCTATGCCGATAACCCAGTTCGTAGTCGAGAGTCGGATTCCGCGACTACGAACAGGGTCCTTATTGGCAGGGCGCGAAGGCGATCGGAAGGCGCAGGAGCGGTTCCATGTCAGGGATGCACCAGGAGCCAGGGCAAACCTGGGACGGCGTAGGAGCCTAGCCAGGACGGTGGTGGCTTCACGGCGGACGAGGGCGTGGCCTGGGCAGAAATGGAGACCGTGGCTGAAGGCGAGGTGGGGATTGGGGGTGCGGCAGAGGTCGAGCCGGTCGGGGCGGGGGAATCTGGCCGGGTCGCGATTGGCGGCCCCGATCCAGCACTCGACGATCTGGCCTTTTGCGATCGGGATGCCGTTGAGGATCAGCGGTTCGAGGGCGACCCTGGCCGTCTGCTGAATCGGGCTGTCGATGCGCAGAAATTCCTCGATCGCGGTGGGCAGCAGGTCCGGATTGGAGCGGAGTTCGGCTAATGCCCTGGGATCGCGCAACAGTGCGAACAGGCCGTTACCAATAAGGCCGGTGGTTGTCTCGTGGCCGCCGATCAGCATCGACCAGCAGGTGGCCACAATCTCGTTCCAGGTGATAGCGCCGCGGGATTCGGCGGCGAGCAGGACAGTGAGGAGATCGTGTCGCGATTTCGACCGGCGCAGGGCGGCGAGCCGGGACAAGTAGGCGTTGAGGTCGGAGACGCTGTCATTGATGCGGTCGAGATGAGCGGGAGTAACGGTGCCGGTTCCGATCAGGGCGACGGTGGCGTCCGACCAGGTCTTGTAGATCGGGTAGTCCTCCGGCGGCAGTCCGATTACCTCGGCGATGACCATGGCCGGTAGTGGGAAGGCGAGTTCGCCGATCAGGTCGCCGCCGCCTCGGGCGATGATTGGCGCGAGAAGCTGGTCGACCAGGGCGTCGATGCGCGGTTGCAGGCCGGCGAGGGCGCGGGGCGTGAAGAACGGCTGGATGAGGGTACGGACTCGGGTGTGATCGGGAGGATCGCTGTAGAGGAGCATTGCTGAACGGATGTCTGTGCTGAGCGCAAACCGGGTGAGTGCCTCCGGACAGCTGGAGGGAAGGATCGCGCGGTACATGCGGTCCTGATGGGCGGCGATCCTGGCGACGGAGAGGCGGCGGTCTGGGAGGGCGGCGACGACGTCGTCGTAGGCGAAGAGGCGGAGCTAGCCGCCCCGGCGGTCGGTCTCTTCGCCAGAGGTGCGGAGCCGGTGATAGTGCGGGTAGGGATCGGCGAGGATCTCGGGGGAGAGGAAGTCGGTCTTGGCGGAGCGGGCCGCGGTTGGATTGGCAGTCATGGCGCGATTCGGATCGAGTCGGCCCCTGCGTGTGCGGCCAGGAAACTCAGGGCGTCGCGCAGGTCGAATCGGGCCGGGAAGCGGTCTTCGCCCCAGTACGACTGGGCGGGACCAAGAATGGTGACCGGCAGGCCGATGAGCCGCATGAGGCGGATCATCGGACGGGTTTCAAACCCACAATAGGTGTCGTAGCCGAGATAAAGAGTTTCGCGGGCGGCAGCCACGAGTAGGGCAATGAAGAGGTGGTGGCCGCGATCGCGCACGGCCGGGTCGACGATGAGGCGATCGATTTGGACGGCGCGGCTGCGCGGCTCGACGATGAGATTGTATTCCGTCTCGACCGGGAGGGGTTTGCCGGGAGCGGGCGGGATGAGACGCCCGGTGGCGGCGAGGCGATCGTCCCGCCAACCGGCTAGATGGAGAGCGCGATCGTCGTACTCGTCGCGCTCCTGGTCGCCGCCGAGTTCGGCGGCGGTCTTCCAGCCGTACTTGAGGACAACGTTGGCGCGGAGGCGAAAGGTGGCTTCGCGCTCGGCGTCGGTCGCGGCGAGGCGAAACTGGACCGGGGCGACCCGGGCCACGAGGCGATCGGCAAGCTCAAGGGCGGATGATCGCCAGTCGTCGTCTGGAGTGGGGATGACGGCCATGGCTATTGGGACGCTGCCGAGAGAATGGCGCCAGCGGCGAGAATGAATGACCGTGGGATGGCAGGATCAAGGAGGGTTCCTTGGCCGGTGAAGGTCAATGATTGGGCATTCTGGGGGCCGCCGAGGACGAGCGACTCGCTGCCCAGGGTAAAGGGTTGGGCGTCGGTGATGGTAAAGGTGCCGGTGCCGCCGGCGATGCCGGCCTTGGGGGCCTGGACGTTGACGATGCTGCGGATGCGGACGGCGGCGGAGCCGATCTGTGTGCCGGCGAAGAAGGCCTCGGGCCGGTCGAAGCGGCCGCCGCCAGTTTCGTTGACGTAAAGTCGGACCTGGCCAATGGCGGTGACGGCGAAAATGTTTTCGAGAATGGAGCGGGCGGCGAGGGTAGCAGGGCCAAACAAGGTCAGCTTGGCATCGGCCTCGGTTCGGTTGGCGGGGTCGTCGTTGTTGAAGATGTCGGCGTCGTCGAGACCGGCAATATGGGTCACGTAGCCGTAGATATTGAAGTCGGCGCCGTTCTGGTCGATGCGGCAGATGAACTCGAGGCTGCTCTCGCCTGGAACGGCTAAGCCGATCTCTTCGGCGCCGGCAACTGGGGTCTGGGCGGCCGCAGCGTGACCGAAGCGAAGGGCGCCGATGGCAGTCCCAATGGCGCTGGCTCGTTGGAGGGCACCGCGGCGAGAAATCCTATGTGCGAGTGGACGAACGAGGCTGGAGCTGGAAAGGGTAGCGAGAAGTCTGGCTGGGGCCTGCATGGGGTGTCTCCTTCCGTTGGTGAGGGCGAGACAGCGAGACCGCAGAGCGATTGTCATGACGAACTCATACTGGAAAGGTGCGCCATGCGCAAGCCGTGATGGCCGGGCTGGCGGGAAGGATCGGTTAGGGGTTTGGGATTCATCGTCCAGACCAGTCTGTCGGCGTCAACACCTTCGTGCTGGCAAGCGCGTGGGAATGGACGATTAGGGAGGAGATGGACGGTCTCTCGGATCGGATGGGGCGGGCGGAGTGCGGGTGGCTTCGGTATGATCACGGCGCATTGTCTGCGTGGCTGGTATGCGAGGCGCCGGGGATGGCCGGCGGCGACCACGGCGCAGAGGACCGGAGGAGATTGGTCGTGGCAGAGCTCGGAATGCGGATCGCGGTCGGGCAGTTCAACGAGTTGACGGACGAGAAGCTGAAGTTCGCCGCCCAGCTTGGTGTCGGCGGTGTGCAGATGAATACGCCCCGCCTGCCGGGCGAGGGCAAGTGGGCGGTCGAGGACCTCAAGGCGCTGGTGAGAAAGTGCGACGAGTACGGCCTGCGGATGGAAGCGATCGAGAACGTGCCGCTCCACTTCTACGATAAGGCGATGCTTGGCCTGCCCGGAGGCGATGAGCAGATCGCCAACTATCAGGAGACGATCCGGGCGGTGGGTGAGTCCGGAATCCCGATACTGGGCTATCACTTCATGCCCAATTCCGTCTGGCGGACGAGCCGGACAACCCCGGGCCGCGGCGGCGCCGAGGTGACTAGCTTCGACATGGCGATCGTTGGTGGCGACACCAATAGCCAGAAGGCGTTCGTGGCGAAGCTGGACGAGCGTCGCGATGCGATCTGGGTCATGAACGAAGACGTTAAAGATGAGATCGTCACGGCGGAGCGGATGTGGGCAAACTACGAGAAGTTCATGGGTGCGGTCCTGCCCGTGGCCGAGGAGGCGGGGATCAAGCTGGCCTTGCATCCGGATGATCCCCCGGTGGAGATGCTGGGCGGAATCGCCAGGATCTTCCGCAACGTCGAGGGGTTCAAGCGGGCCGAGGAGATCGCGGCCGGCAGCCCGGCATGGGGTCTCGACCTTTGCCTGGGGTGTTGCTCGGAGATGCCGGGCGGAGCGGTTAATGTCCGGGCGATGATCGAGCACTTCGGGCCGCGCGGCGAGATCCTCTATGTTCACTTCCGCGACGTGAAGGGAACTGTCCCATCGTTCGCCGAGTGCTTCATCGGCGAGGGGAACTACAACGCGGCGGAGACTCTGAAGCTGCTGCGTGATTCTGGATTTACCGGCTTCCTGCTGGATGACCATGTGCCGCATGTGGTCGATGACTCGAACTGGAATCACCGGGGGCGGGCGCACGCGATCGGGTACATGCAGGGGCTGATGGACGCGATGCCGGCGGCGTAACGACAGGGAGACAAGGCTATCGCCTTGAGGGGGACAGCGCCGATGCGCTGAGGGGGACACGGCTGACGCCGTGAGGGGGAGAGGGGGAGGGACGGACGGGCGTGATGACGCTGCACGGGTCGGGGATACCGCATGTCGACACGTTGGGGGTGTCGCCGTGGGTGCAGTGGGGTGTAGTCGGGGTCATTCTCCTGGTGGGCTGCTGGTTGATGCTTGATGTGCGTGGCCGATCTGGAGGTTCGCGCCGGCTGGTGGACGAGCAGCCGGAGCAGTTCGACGGTCCGCTGGTGGTGGGTAGGAGTCGTAGGCAGTCAACCGGGGTGGATGAGGCGCCGAGTGCTCCGGTTGGAGAGAGCCCCCTAACCTCCCCAGCCCCCCTTCCCCCCGTTGCGACAGGGGGAAGGGGGGAGACGTCGCGACAGCGCGTGGCGCTTCCTATCTGGCTCAATCCGATTCGGGTGTTGACGGCGGTTTTGGGGATCGGGGCTGGGGTTCAGGCGGTGGATCGTGTCCGGGAGATCATGGAACTGGACGCGATGTTGGGAACTGAAGGGACGTTCCAGGTGTCGCGGGTGGCGATCTGGCTGACGGTGCTGTTCTGCGTGGGCGGTGTGCTGGCGATGCCACTGCCGAAGCTGGCTGCGGTGGCATTTCTCGCGGCGGCGGCGCTGGCGGCATTCTTTGCGGTAGCGAGTTGGTGGGAGTCGAAGCTGGAGTGGTGGGGCGCCGAATATGCGCTTACAGCGTGGAACGATCTGTGGGTGTGGGCAGGGGTTGGGTTGGGTCTTGCGGTGCTGGCCCTGGTGGGCGGGTGGTATCGGATAGGGCTGGGACGTGAACCGAGAGTGACGCAATGAGGAGCAGATGGTCGATCTGACGCCCAGTGAAGTGAGTCCCACCAGCTACATGGAGTTTTTGCCGGTGCGCCGTCTCCAAGAGCACGTCGTCTGCTATTGGCGACGTAGCGCGGGGTTGCAAGAGTCGATGGCTCGGGTGTTGCCCGATGGATGCGTCGACGTCATCTGGGAAAACGAACGGTCGCCATACATCGCCGGGCCGGCGACGGAGGCTCTAATCAGCCGCTTGGAGGCTGGCGGGGAGATTGTCGGTGTGCGATTGCGGCCGGGGGCGGCACACCGGTTGCTCGGCGTGAGTGCCGGGGAACTGCGGGACCAGCGGGTGCCGCTACGGGACGTTTGGTCCCAAGAGCGGTCTCTCGCCTGGGAAGAGGTGGCGGAACGTGAGACTCTGGGAGAGCGGTTGAGGGCAATCGAAGCGGCCGTCGAGCGGCGGCTCGCGGTCACCGAGGACGATGACCCGAATGTCTCCCGGGCTATTGCGTGGCTGGCTGGGCGTCCGAGTGGCCGAGTCGAGGAACTCGCGGGGTTAATCGGGATCGGTGAGCGGCAAATCCGGCGCCGGTTTGAGCGGGCAGTCGGTTACGGACCAAAGCGGCTCCATCGGATCATGCGTCTCCAGTACTTGCTCTGGCTGGCCGAGCGCGGCGGGGAGTCGCCACGGGATCTGGCGGGGTTGGCGCTGACGGCCGGATACGCCGACCAGGCTCATATGACGCGCGAGGTTGCCGCACTCTCGGGTGTGACGCCGGTCCAGCTCCTCGATAGAAACGGGACGAAGTGCATGGTGTCCGAAATGTTCAATACGGACGGGAAGAGTGGTGCCAGGATAGAGTGAACGGCGGATAGAGGCAGCGTGGTGCTGCCGACGGGGTAGGGCCGAAGTGGCCGCCAGTCCTGGATTCATCGCCGGTTTAGGATGGGGAGGCATGCGGGACAGTACGAGCCGTCCAAGACGCACTTGGAACGGGCCGATCTTTCGGCCTGGTGAAGCTGGATACGACGACGAACATTCGAGCATCAACCACACGCTGCTGCACACCCCCGAGTTGATCGTCGGCGCGGTCGACGCGCACGATGTTGTCGAGGCAGTGCGGTACGCCGCCGATCGAGGATTGTCGGTCGGAGTTCAGAGCACCGGCCACGGCCTGGTAGTCGCCGCCGATGGCGTGCTCGTGACGACGCGGCGGATGAAGGGGATCGAGATCGACCCGGCGGCGCGGGTTGCCCGGCTCGAGGCGGGAGTCCAGTGGGGAGAGGTCCTACCTCTGGCGGCGGCACACGGATTGGCGCCACTCAATGGATCGAACCCACATGTCGGAGTGGTCGGCTACACGCTCGGTGGCGGGATTGGATTTCTCGGGCGCCAGTTTGGATACGCCGCCGATCATGTCCGCAGCATCGAGGTTGTGACCGCCGATGGACGGCTTCGTCACGTTGCTCCGGACGAGGATGCGGATCTCTTCTGGGCGTTGCGCGGTGGCAAGGGCAACTTCGGGATCGTGACGGCATTGGAACTGGATCTGTTTCCCGTCGAGGCGCTCTATGGCGGTGGCCTGTACTACGCTGGCGAGGCAACGGCGGACGTGTTGCACGTCTATCGCCAGTGGTCTGCAGAGATGCCGGAGGAGATGTCGTCCTCGATCTTGCTGATGCAGTATCCCGACGTGGACGAAGCGCCGGAGCTGCTACGCGGCCGGTACGTCGCCCACCTGCGAATCGGGTACTTCGGGCCTATCGAGGCAGGAGAGAGACTCGTTGCCCCGTTTAGGGGACTTGGCCCGTTGCTACTCGATACGGTTGCGGAGATGCCCTACAGCGCCGTCAGTACCATCCACCATGAACCGAACGTGCCCTACGCAGTCTACGACCGGGCCATCTTTCTCAAACACCTCGACCAGGGGGCCGTCGAGACGATCATTGCCCAGGCCGGACCAGACGCGAACGCGCCGTTCATCCTCGAACTCCGTCACCAATGCGGCGGATATCGGCGGCCGCCCGCTGTTCCCAACGCGGTCGGTGGTCGCGATGCCGAGTTCAGCATGTTTTCCGCCTCGATCATCGACCCCGACACGTTCGCCAGGGATAAGGAGGTGCACGACCGGCTCCACGCGGCGATGCGGCCCTGGGCGACCGGCGGCGCTCCCTTGAACTTCCTTGGCGTGGGAGATGTGCCTCCGGACCGCGTGCGGGCCGCGTTCACGCCGGCCGACTACGACCGCCTCGCCCAAGTGAAGACGAGGTATGACCCGGACAACATCTTCCGAATCAACCACAACATACCGCCGCTTTTTAGCTGATCGGAGATACACGCACATGAGCGCTCGACTGGACCTCTTCGGAATCATCGTCAAGGATATGGCCGCATCGCTGGCCTTCTACCGCCGGCTTGGCATGGAGCTGCCGCCTGAGGCCGACCAGGAACCCCACGTTGAGACGACGCTGCCGGGGGGCCTGCGCCTGGCATGGGACACGGAGGAGACAATCCATTCCTTCAACCCAGACTGGCAATCCAGCCCAATAGGGGCCAGGATCGCCCTGTCCTTTCTGGTAGAGACCCCGGCTGAGGTCGATAGCACATACGGCGAGCTTGTCTCATCTGGGGTACAACGGCGTAAAGGCGCCGTGGGACGCGGTCTGGGGCCAGCGGTACGCTATCGTCCATGACCCGGACGGCAACATCATCGACCTCTTTTGCCCGCTCGCGTGAGTCGCCGGCGCCTGGTCTCTAGTCGACTGAGGTCTGAGGAATCGTTCTGCCGGCTGGGACGTGGCCGCGCCGGTACACCATGATGGTGCGCTCGAACTCGATGACGACGGTGTTGTCCTGATTGACGCCGACCGTGCGGACGCGGACGATCCCGGCGTTGGGGCGGGAGTTCGAGGGACGGGCATCGAGGACTTCCGAGCGGGCGTAGAGGGTGTCGCCCTCGAAGACGGGGGCGGGGAGCCGGACCTTGTCCCAGCCGAGGTTCGCAACGGCATTCTGGCTGACGTCGGGGACGGAGAGCCCAGTGACGAGGGCCAGTGTTAAGGTGCTGTTGACCAGGGGACGACCGAATTCGGTGGCGGCGGCGAAGGCGTGGTCGACATGGATGGGATTGGTGTTCATCGTCAAGAGGGTGAACCAGATGTTGTCGGCCGAGGTGATCGTTCGCCCCAGGCGGTGCTCGTAGACAGCGCCGACGGTGAAGTCTTCGAGGCAGCGTCCCTGCCAGCCGGTGTCCATTTTTGAGGTAGTCCTTTCTCAGTTTTTCGGTGTGGGTGGATGCGTCTCCCCGTTGCCCGGGGCTCACGGCCCAAGGTTGGCCCGGGCTGAACCGGACAGCCTCTCCGAGGCTAAAACGTGTCGGCGCGCATTGGCTAGTAGCTGCGCGGTAAGCCGAGGGCGTGGGTAGCGAGGTAGGCGAGGACGAGGTTGTTGCTGATCGGGGCGGTTTGGAAGAGGCGGGTTTCGCGGAATTTGCGCTCGATGTCGTAGGTGTCGACGAAGCCGTAGCCGCCGTGGGCATCGAGGCAGGCGTTGGCGGCGGCCCAGCTGGCTTCGGAGGCGAGGAACTTGGCCATGTTGGCCTCCGCGCCGCAGCGCTCGCCGCGGTCGAAGAGCCAGGCTGCCTTGAGTTGGACCAGTTCGGCGGCGGTGATGGCGGCGAAGGCGCGGGCGAGAGGGAACTGGACGCCCTGGTTGGAGCCGATCGGCCGGTCGAAGACGACGCGTTCCCGGGCATAGGCGGTGGCGCGGTCGACGAACCAGTAGCCGTCGCCGATTGCTTCCGCGGCGAGGAGGATGCGCTCGGCGTTCCAGCCGTCGATGACGTGGCGGAAGCCAAGGCCTTTCTGACCGACGAGAGCGTCGGCGGGGAGGCGAAGATCGCGGTAAGTGACCTCGAAGGTTTCGTAGTTGAGCATTGTCCGGACCGGGCGGGTCTCGATCGTGCCCTGCGACCGCGCCTCGCGCAGGTCGACCAGGAAGAGGCTGAGGCCGAGAGTGCGTTCGGCGGTCTCGCGGGGAGAGGTGCGGGCGAGGAGGAGGAGGAGGTCGGACTGCTCGATCCGGCTCGTCCAGTTCTTGTGGCCGTTGACGATCCAGCCGTCGCCGTCGCGCATCGCGGTCGTGGCGATAGCGGTGGTGTCGGAGCCAGCCTCGCGCTCGGTGACGGAGAAGGCCTGGAAGCGAAGTTCGCCTCGGGCGACCGGCGGGAGCCAGCGTTCCTTTTGGGCGTCGCTGCCGTGCCGAACGAGCGCACCCATGATGTACATCTGGGCGTGGCAGGCGGCGGCGCTGCCGCCGGAGCGATTGACCTCGTGGAGGATCAGCGCGGCTTCAGTGACGCCGAGGCCGAGACCGCCGTACTCGGTGGGGATTAGAGCGGAGAGGAATCCGGCTTCGGTCAGGGCTCGTACGAGGTTCTCGGGATAGGCGCGATCGCGGTCGAGTTCGCGCCAGTAGGCGTCAGGGAACGTCGCGCAGAGAGCGCGTACATCAGACCGGAGACTTTCCTGGGAGGAGGTTAGCGAGAAATCCATGGGCGATACATTACCGCGAATCATTGCCACGCGGAGGAACTGGCAGATGAGTTGTAGGTAGTGCTGGAATGATCGGCTCGCGCAGTGCGACACTGGTGCATTGAGAAGGAGTAGGGCAAAGCATGGCAGCACAAATGCGCTCGACTCAACGAGCTGGTTTGGCGGCCAGCTCGGATCAGCCACTTATCGGAATCGTTCTGGTCGAGGGCGGCCAGGAGGTAACGAGGTACTTTGCGGATGAGGACGACGCCGTTGCAGCCGGTAATTCCCAGACGGCGGCAGAAGCTCGTTCACTCGCGGGGGCGTGGAGCGACCTCGATTGGGAAGAGATGGTCGACGAGCTCGATCGGATTCGGCATGCAAACACACCGACTCCACCAATTGACGAGCCGTGAAGCGCTTCTTGCTCGACAGCACACCACTCTCGTCATACCTCAATGGACGATCCGAAGCTGTCGAACTGATTGATCCATGGCTGGACCCACATGAAGTGGCGACGAGCATCCTTGTCTACGGTGAAGTCTGCGAGTACCTGATGGCGCGGTCCGAATATGCTGCTCGGGATACGCAACTCCGGCGACTCCTGCGGGAGATCACCCCGTATTTTCTTTCGTACTCAACTCTTCGGCGCTATGCGCTTATCCGGCGTCAGCTTCGCCAGCCATACGGGCCTGGTCTCATTGGAGACATCGACATCCTTATCGCCGCGACCGCCCTGGAGCGCGATCTGACAGTTGTAACTGCTGATGCCGACTACACCCGCGTGCCGGGTCTTTCCGTCATGTTGTTGGATCGCCGCACCCTAAGGCCGGTCGGGCAAAACTCGGTGTAACAACTGGCCATCACATGCCTGTGTCCGCAACCGCGGGTTGCCGACTTCGCCTCCTTCCGCCTCGGGATCGTGATGCCGACGTGAAGTGGTCCCTCTTTTCTCCTTGGTGGCAGCCTGCCGAACTCGCTACTCGGCGGGTCTGATCTGGCAGACATACGAGCGGTGGGGCACCGAACCGCCGATCGGGTCGATCGCGGTGTTGCTGATGATCAGGTTGAAGTTGGCGCCGTTGGCGCTGAAGGCGTCGTAGCCAGGGGCGCCGATCTCGGGGCAGGCCTGCCACCAGCCGTGCTGACCGCAGGCAACGCGGGGGTCCAGCGTCTCGTTCAGGCGAGCGCGGGCGCGAACGGAGCCCTCAGGTGTTTCGATGGCGACCCAGTCGCCCGCAGTGATGCCGCGCTCGGAGGCGGCGATAGGGTGCAACTCGACCTCGGGGTCGCGAGCGCGTTTCCGCAGGCTGGGCAGGGCGCGGTGCTGGCTCTCGCAGAACTGGGAGTTCTTGGTGCAGGTCAGCACCAACGGGTAGCGCTCGGAAAGGTCCGGCCGGGAGACGGGGCCGACGAGTGGTTCCTCGAAGTCCGGTAGGGGCGAATAGCCGTGTTCGAGGAAGGTCTGGGAGTAGAGCTCAACCTTGCGCGTCGGTGTGGCGAAGCCGGTGGGGATACCGTCCGTCTCCTCCGCGTACTTGCGGAAGCGCGTCTGGAGGGGTACGCGGACACCACCAGGGTTTTCACGCAAGGTGTCGAGCGAGATGCCGGAGGGGCCGAGTTGGTGGCGGTAGGCGGCCTCGACGTCGCCCTCCCAGAAGTGGCTGCCAAGGCCGAGCCGGCAGGCGAGGGCGAAGACGATGTCGGTGTCGGCCCGAGCCTCGCCACGGGGCTTGACCACAGGTGGACGCAGTTGGACGAGCGATTGGGCGTCCTCGCTGATGTCAAATCCGATCTTGAGGGCTTCCCGCTCGAACGGGGTGGCGACCGGCAGGACGACATCGGCCAGCTCGGCGGTGGGATTCATGAAGATGTCGGCGTGGACATAGAAGTCGAGTTCGGCCAGCGCGGCGCGGCCGCGTTGGCTGTCCGCGTGGGCGAGGAGGAGGTTGGCGCCGAAACCAACGAGGCCGCGCACGGGATACGGATCCCCCTCCTGGATGGCGCGGTAAACATCATCGGAGGAAACGTACCCGGCGCGGGCAGGTCCGATGGGGCGCTCCGAGAGGCCGAGGGGGAGGGCGCGCTGTTCGGCTGGACGTGCGTCCTCACCGACGACATTGGCGGACGGCACGGACGGGAAGAGCACGTTGCCGCCGGGCGCATCGAAGCTGCCGGTGAGCGCATTGAGCAGTGCGAGAGCGCGGGCGAACTGGGTGACATTGGTGTGCTGCTCGACGCCGCTCCAGGCGAAGGAGGCGACAGGGCGGGCCTCCCAAAGCAGGCGAGCCGCCTCCTCGACCTGGCCGGGTTCGACCCAGCTGACTGCCTCGACGGTCTCCGGGGTGTAGCGCCCGCAGAGATCGGCGACGAGTTGGAACCCGGGCCGGCAGGTGAGCTCGCCACTGGGCGTGGCAATCCTGTACTCGCCGAAGAGGGCGGGTTCGGCATCATCTCGCTCGTAGCGGCGGGTGGCGGGATCGTAGAGGAGCGGGCGGCCGGCGGCTTCGTCCCAGGCGACATAGGTGCTGGTGGCGCCATCCGGGGAGAGGTCGTGCTCGGTGAGTAGGCGACCGGTGTCATTGCGCACGAGGAACGGGCCGTTGGTCCAGTCGCGAACGAAGGCGCGGTCGTACCAGCCGCGCGCGATCATGACGCCCGCGATCCCGAGGGCGAGGGCGCCGTCGCTGCCGGGGCGCACACGGAGCCAGACATCGGCCTTATTGGCCAGCCCGACCCGGCGGGGATCGACGACGATCAGGCGGGCGCCGCGCTTGAGCGCCGCTACCGTGGCCGTCGCGTGGGAGATCCGGGCGATACTGGGGTTGTAGCCCCAGTAGAGGATGCAACCGGCGTGGTCGAGGTCGGGCATTGCCGAGCCGCCGCCGAGCCCGAACCCGACGCCGAACGTGAAGGTGGCGGCCAATCGCCCCCAGCCGCAGAGTTCCATCGAGGCGCAGAGATTCGGCGTGCCGAAGGCCCGCATCAGGCGCTGAATCCAGTGGACCGAATCGGCGATGCGCGGACGTAGAGGGCGAGACGCAGCTGAAGACGACGCTCTCTGGACCGTGCCGCTCTGCCAGCCGGCTCAGGTTCGTGGCGGTGAGGTCGAGTGCTTCGTCCCACGTAATCCGCTGCCATCCGGGGTCCGGGTCGCCCTTCGGCCGGGTCCGCTTCAGGGGATAGAGCAGCCGGTCCGGGTGGTAGACGAGCTCAGGAGCTGCTCGCCCTTTGGCGCAGAGTGCCTGGCCGGTCGGATGCGTCGGGTCCGGCTCAAGGGAAACGAATACGCCGTCCTTGACCGTGGCAACCGAGCCGCAGCGCGAGATGCACAGTCCGCAGTAGCCAGGAATCCGCTCGACGGTCGTCGGAATGGCCATGAGGGCGCTCCTTTCGGTTGCCGAAAGCGACCGAGATGTATGCAGTCTAGCGGCCGCCACCCGAGTGTCGAATTAAGCAGTGGACGGCCGCTGAACTTTGGTCAGTCAATCGGCGAGAGCAACCGCGACGAGGAGCATATCGTCGTCACTCACAATACGCGTTGTATGCTCCTTGCCAGTCGTATCTTCGAGGAGGAGAACGCTGCCAGGAGAGAAACGACGGACCACGCCATCGCTGGCAGTGACGTCGTATTCACCGCGCAAATTGCAGAGAAGTTGGCGTCGCGGGGACGGGTGTGGGACATGGCCGCCCCAGTCCGGGGGGCCACTCACGAAGGAACTTTGTGACGTTGGGAAGAGTGATGCGACGTGAAGCGGAGGGGCAGGCGGCGCGAAATCGACCGGTTCGAGCGCGACCTCGACCTCTTCGAAGTGGGACTCGCCGTGATCATCTGCGAACAGCCGAACGTATCGAGCTTCTCGCATCTGCGCGTCCTCCGCGGTAGGCAATCTCTGTGCACATAGTGGTTTCCCAACAACGTGCTATCCCGTATGCGTTCGACGTGGGCATCGGTGGTGATATCAGGCTGCCATGGGCGCAGTATGGCTGATCAGGCCTGGGTGCGGAGGCGGGGGTTGCCGACTTCGTCGAGGCCGAGGTGGATGAGGTAGAGGGAGAGGGAATTAGGAGCTTGCGCTTGAGCGGGTGCAGTTTCATGGACGGTGGTAAGGTGGGTAGGCTCGGTGCCGCATCTAGCAACGCGAGGATGTCCGAATCCGCTCGACCAGATCGGGCGGCAACCTGCTCCGGTGTGTGGTATCGAGGCGTTTGAGCTCTTTGTGCGGAAGCTCAAGATCACGGGATAGTTGTAAAGTGTCAATTTACAATTGTCAACTACGTGTATCGATATGCTAATTGAAAAGGAAGCACTTGCGAGGTACGCTTGGGTGCGCAAACGGGGTTGCGATTCGTCGAGGCCGAGGTGGACGAGGTAGAGGGAGAGGAAAAGGGCCATCAGGGTGACGACGGGGATGAGCCACCACCACCAGAGGTTGAGGAAGATCGAGCTGTAGGAAAGCGACCAGTAGATCATCGTCCCCAGTGTCATCTCTTGCTGCGGGCCAAGGCCGAGGATCGAGAGGCCCGATTCGGCCAGGATGGCGGAGATGAAGGCGTTGAGGAAGTTGGCGCCGAGCCAGGTCAGCAAAAGGGGAAGGAGCTCGCGGCCGACTATCTCGATGTTGCGACATGCCGGAGAGATGGGCGACCTGAACGAAGGGGCGCTCTTTGAGGCTGAGGGCCTGGGCGCGGACGGCGCGGGCGGGCCAGGCCCAGGCGAAGATGCCGATGATGAGGGCCATGTCGAGGACACCGACGCCGCGAACCAAAGAAGCGATCAGGATCAAGAAAAGGAGCGAGGGGACCGAGAGGAAGACGTCGATCAGCACGCGGAGGACCGCGTCGATCTTGCCGCCGAAGTAGCCAGCGGTCAGGCCGACGATAGCGCCAACGACGGTGCCGATCGTGGCGGCGACGAGGCCGACCTGGAGGGAGTTGGGGACGGCTTCGGTCCACTGCACGGCGACGCTCTGGCCGAGGGAGGTCGTGCCGAGAATCCAGTCCGAGGCCGGCTCCTGGCGAGCGGGGACGGCGCCGGTGCGGCGGTCGGCGTCGGAGATGCGGAGGCCGCCGATGATGGCCGTCAGGGTAATCGCGAGGAAGACGGCCGATCCCCAGACGAACTTTCTGTTGCCGAGGAGGACGCTGGCGAAGCGGCGTTCCCCTGCGCTCGGGGATGGAGCGCGGTCTTCGATGGTGATTGCAGGGGCAGCCATGGTCAGGACCTCGCGGCGCGAATACGCGGATCAATGAGTGGATTGACAAGATCGAGGAGGAGGTTGGCGGCGGCAACGGAGACGACGAGGAGAAGGACGCTGCCCTGGACGACAGGAAAATCGGATTGGCGGATAGAGTTGTAGATGAGGTAGCCGAGGCCGGGGTAGGCGAAGACAACCTCGGTGACGAGAGCGCCGCCAACGATATTGCCGAGCGAGAGGGCGAGGCCGGTGGTCTGGGGAAGGAGGGCGTTGCGGAAGGCATAGGCCCAGAAGATGCGGCCGCTGGGGAGGCCCTTGGCTTCGGCCCAGAGGATGTAGTCCTGGCCCTGCTCGGAGATGATGAGACTACGCATGCTGAGAAACCACCATCCGAGGGAGACGAGGATGATGCTCAGGGCGGGCAGGGCGCCGTGCTGGATCACATCGGCGGTGAAATCCCAGGTCCAGCCCGGATCGGCGCCGACCGAGTAGGCGCCGCCGGGGAGCGGGAAGACTTCCCATATTGAGGTCAGCAGATAGATGAGTAAGAGGGCGAGAATAAAATACGGGGTGGTGTAAAGGATAAGGGCGAAGGGGACGAGTGCTTGCAGTATCGGTGAGCGGCCGCCGGACCAGCCGACGACGGCGCCGAGGAGCGAGCCGAGGATCCAGCTAATGATCGTCGTGGTACCGACCAGAGCAAGGGTCCAGGGAAGGGCGTTAGCGATAAGGGTTGAGACGCGGGTCGGGTAGGTAGGAATCGAATAGCCGAGATCGCCCTGGGCGAGGTCGCCCAGGTAGGTGAAATATTGCACAGGAAGACTCTTGTCCAGACCAAAGCGCTGTTCGAAATCTTGCTGCAGCTCATCGCTGATGCCGCTCGCACCGCCACCCACGGCGAGGTTGGCGAAGATCGCCCCCAGCGGATCGCCCGGGACGAGGCGAGGCACGAAGAAGACGACCGTCACCGAGATGAGGACGGTGGCCGCGAAGGTGATGAGCCGTTCGCCGAGATAGCCGAAGGATGCGCCCATGATTCGTGTCCTGTGGAGACGTGAGACGTGAGACGTGAGTCGTGAGGACCGAGTGCCGAGAACACCACGTCATCCTGAGCTTGCGAAGGATCTTGGCCGCCGCGCGGCCTTTGTTGCCGACCCGGCGCCCCGGTCTGGAACGCGCACGAAGGCGCTCACGCGCCAAGATCCTTCGCAGGCTCAGGATGACTATGGGGGAAAGGTGAACCCGGTGAAGCCGGGTTCACCTTCCCCGCTAGGTCTACGAGGATGCGCCGGCCGGTTAATACCGCCGACCCATTCGCCGGTGGTGGGGCTTTCGTAGCCGTTGATGACGAGGTTGAAGGTGGCCCACCAGCTGACGGGCATGTTCCACGGGTCATCTGCCGTGGGCCAGCCGGTCCAGTAGGTGGAGTTGAACGGGACGAGGGCGGGGGCCTGGACGATGGGGATGACCGGAAGGTCGGCCATCCAGATCTCCATGGCGTCGTGGAAGAGCGGGGTCAGACGCGGCGGTGTCGGCGGGATCGACCTGGAACATCTGGTCGATGATCGGCGTCGAGGGCCGGGTTCTGGTAGCGGAACGAGCTCCGCTCCATCCACGGGGCCATCTCGCCGACGGGCGCGTAGTTCTTGCTGTGGAAGAGGTCGAGGTTCTCGACGATGTAGCCGGGGCAGAACGCTTGAATAGCGAGATCGTAGTCGCCCAGGCGCCTGGCCTCTTGGTCGGCGGTACCGCTCAACGGTTGGATCTCGACCTCGATGCCGGCCGCGGTGAGCTGATCGGCGATGACGGTTGTCGGTCTTCATGTCTTCGTTCGAGTCGGCGTTGACCACGAAGCGGAGGCTCAGGTCCTCCGGGTTGACGCCGGCCTGGGCGAAGAGCTCAGCGGCCAGGTCGGGATCGTAGAGTCTCGATCGGGTACTGCTCCCGAATGTCGCCGATGGCCTCGAAGAAGGGGGCGTTGGCCTCGTACTCGGGCCAGATGCCCCAGGCGGGCACGGTTGAGCCTTCGTAGGCGAGGTCGACGATCGACTGGCGGTCGATCAGGTGGGAGATCGCCTGACGGGCTTCGGGCTGTATCGAGCCGAGGTGTCGCGTTGTTGACCATGAGCGCGCGGGGGCAGGGATCGGCCCAGGAGAATGGAGCGTCGGTCTGCCAGGCGCGGACGTTCTCGTTGCGGCGAGCGACCTCCTGGAAGGAGCCGGGCGAGAGGATGCCGATGTTGGGGGTGTCGAGCTCGTCGTTGACGAGGGCGAGGGCGACGTTGGTCTCGGCGCCGAGGTGGAGGAACTGGACCTCACGCGGCCCAGGGGTGACGCCAAAGACCTCGGTGCCCCACCAGTCGTCGCGGCGCTCCCAGACGACGGCCGACTGGGTGGCTTCCTTCAGGCGGTAAGGCCCGGTGGTGACGGGGGGATTGTTCTTGAAGGTGAGGGGATCTTCGTTCTCCCAGATGTGCTTGGGAAGAATCGTGATGCCGCCCCAGATGCCCACCGCCGGGAAGCCTTCGCGGTAGAGGTGGAAGCGCGGGTTTGGTGAGGTGAGGTTGAAGGTGACGGTGAGGGGATCGACGGCCTCAACCGATTCGACCGCGGCGCTGGCCTCGGTTGCCCAGGACATCGAGGGGTTCTCGCGCATGATGTCGTAGGTGTACACGACATCGGCGGAGGTGAAGGGCTGGCCGTCGTTCCAGGTCACGCCGTCACGCAGGGTGACGGTGATGGCGCTGGAGTCGGCGTTGTACTCGTACCCCGTGGCCAGCCAGGGGATGAACTCGCCGGTCTGGAGGTTGGAGTAGAAGAAGTACTCGTAGGCGACCTGATGGAGACCGGTGTCGGCCCGGTCGGCGCTCCAGTTGGTCATGTTCATGTTGGTCGGGTCTTGGATCGGGCCGTTGATGGCGATCTTGAGGATCTCTTCGCGCTGGGCTTCGGTGTCCTGGGCGGACGCCATCGGGGCGATGGCGGTGACCAGGAGACCGACGATCAGGACAATCGACCAGATGGGTTTCGACTTCATGCCTGTCCTCCGTCGTTGCAGGTGTGGCGGGTCGGGAGCGTGTGGCGGGGTGGGGCCTCCTTTCCGGTGTGACGACGATCGAGGTCGGGGCTTTGGCCACCCCGGACAGAAGTCCAGGGATCAATGAACGGAAGTCCCACCGGGACTGGTAATGGTCGTGTTGGTCTACGAGTCGTCTTCGCGCGGTTGCCCGATTGGCGCGAGATCCGTGTGGCGTTGATCTGGGAGTCGGTCAGGCCGTTCTCGTCCGGCAGCGTGTCGCCCCAGCGGCGTTTGGGATCCGGTAGTGGGATCGAGCCTATAAGAAGCTGGGTGTAGGGATGTTGTGGGTGTTTGACGATCTGCTCCGGGTCGCCCTCCTCGACGACCTCGCCGCGATTGAGCACGATGATCCGGTCGCTGATCTGGTAGGCGGTGGCGAGGTCGTGGGTGATGTAGATCAGGGAGATGCCGTACTCGCGTTTGAGCTTGAGCAGGTTGGCGAGCACAGTGACGCGCAGGGAAGCGTCGATCATCGAGACGGGTTCGTCGGCGACGATGACCTTGGGCCGGAGGAGCAGGGTGCGGGCGACCATGATCCGCTGGCGCTGGCCGCCGCTCAACTGGTGGGGAAAGCGGCCGAGGGTCAACTCGGGGCGAAGGCCGACCGCTTCGAGGGCGCCCTCGATCATGCGGCGGGCTTCCGCCCGGGACTTCGCCAATTTGAACTTGGCGATCGGTGTGGTCAGGACGTGATCGATCCGGTAGAAGGCGTTGAAGACACCGAACGGGTCCTGGAAGATGGCCTGGAGGTCGCGGCGGATGGTACGCCGTTCGCTGCCGGAACTATCGCGCAGATCCTTCCCGTTGTAGAGGACCTGACCGGTCGTCGGGGTCTCGAGACCAAGGAGAAGGCGGGACATGGTCGTCTTGCCGCTGCCGCTCTCGCCGACGACCGCGACGATCGTTGCCGGCTCGCGGGCGATGCTCAAGGAAAAGTCCTTGAGGGCGGTCGTCGACGATTTGCTGAACAGGCCGCCGCCGTAAACCTTCGAGACGTTGCGCAGCTCAAGCAATGGCTGAGCGCTGCCCTGGCTAGAGCGAGCTGGGGCGCTCACGATGCTACCCTGGCGGCCGAGTCACCCTTGTCATCGAGATCGTCGGGCGTGGCGAGGTCTTCGCGCTGGTCGAGCGAGGGCAGGCTCTCCATCAGGAGCCGCGTGTAGGCGTGTTGCGGGTTGGCGAAGATCTCCTCGACGCCGTTGATCTCGACGATCTGGCCGTTGCGCATCACGGCGACGCGGTCGGCGAACTGGGCCATCAGGCCCATGTCGTGGCCGATGAGGATGACCGCGGCGCCGATCACGTCCTGGACTTTGCGCAAGGTCTGCATCACGCGGCGCTGGACGACGACATCAAGGGCGCTGGTCGGCTCGTCGGCGATGATGACCCTGGGGCTGAGGCTGATGGCGGTGGCGATACAGACGCGCTGCTTCATGCCGCCGCTGAGCTGGTGGGGAAAGAGGCTCGCCACCTCGGGCTTCAGATTGACGGCTTCGAGGAGCTGGGCGACACGCTCTTTGAGCTCAGCCTTGGACGGGTTCTTCTCGTGGGCCTGGATGGCGTCTTCGATCTGGCGGCCGATTCGCGTCACCGGGTTGAGCGAGTTCATGGCGCCCTGGGTGACGAGGGCGATCTCGGCCAGGCGGTGGCGGCGCATCTCTTCGTCGGTGAGGGAGAGCAGATCGACGCCATCGAGCAGGATCTCACCGCCGACGATCTGTCCGGGCGGCTTGATCAGGCGCATGACCGCCAGGGCGATGGTGGACTTGCCCGAACCGGACTCGCCGATGAGCCCGAGGCGTTCCCCGGGGTGCAGCACAAAGCTGACACCGTCCACGGCCCTGACCGGGCCGGCGGAGGTGGGGAAATGGACTTCCAGTTCCCGAATATCGAGCGTCGGTCCCACGGCTCACCATCAGTCGCTATCGCCGCAGGAACCGCATTGTTACGCGGGCAACCCGGACGATGGTGCAAAGAGCCTGGAGAACAAGAAAAGGTTGGATCGTAGTCGGAGTCTATGGCCGTGAGTGGGAGCGTGTCAATTATTTGCGTTTTGGCAGGCTCCGAACGGCCCTGACCCCGGCCCGGCGGGCCACCCCTCTCCCCTCAAGGGTAGAAGGGAGGAAGTAACTCCCCCTCTCCTGCGCACGGGAGAGGGGGTTGGGGGTGAGGGCCGTTTCGGGGTTGCGTTTCGGGGCGTTCGGGTTAACAATCGGGGCGAGGGCGGTTCACCTGTTGGCTGGAGGGAAGATGATGAGCTACCGGGAGCACCTGGCTGTGCTTGCCGGTGCTCCAATTTGACGTCGAGTTAAAGGGTCCGAGGGCTCGGGCTCTGAAGATAGGGGGTGCTACCCGCGTTTCGCGGAACAACAGGTGGGGTTGGCACGATTCGCCAGGCGGCTAGCTCGGCAGACGGCAAAGGAGCAGGTTGTCCATGAGACGGTCCCGCACGTCGGTATCCGGTCGTCCGTGGCTCGCGAGGCGAGCAACTCGGGTAGGTTCGACCGGATTGGTTGGCCTGATCGTTGTCGTGTCGATGCTGCTGGGTCCTGCCGCGAGCGGGGCCTGGTTACAGGCGACGCCGGAAGCCTCCCCCGTCGCCGGTGGCGCTGATGTCCCAGTCGTCCTCTTTGCGTCCGATGGAATGCGGCCCGATTTGGTCACACAGTATGCGGGCGAGGGCGCCACGCCGACGTTTGCCGATCTGCTGGCGACCGGTGTCCAGGGTGACAACGGCCTGCTGCAGGCGTTCCCGCCGAACACCGGTACGGGCTGGCACACGCTGGCGACCGGAACCTGGCCGAGCGAGCACGGCTCGACCAACAACACCTTCCATCGGACCGGCTCCGCCGACTTTGCCGGAACGACTGCCAGCGCTTATGCCCCCGGCATCCTTCAGGCCGATACGATCGGCCAGGCGGCCGAGCGGGCAGGGAAGACGGTTGTCGCGGTGGAATGGGTTGGGGCACGGGGGTACGATCCGGGCCTGCAGGGACCGGTGATCGACTTCCGCGAGTTCCTCTCCGATCGCGGCGTGCTGGCGAACTATGACGTGCCTGGGCAGCCGGCTGGGGCCGATACCTTCGGCGTAACCTACCAGCGGGTCGATCTGGCACCGGCGGACGGTTGGACCAACGTGCCGGAGAGCTTCAGCCCGGCGATGGAGCAGCGGCTGACGGTCGCGAACGACGCCTTTGAAGAGGGCGTCAACGTCGACCGCTTCTTCGATCTCTATATCTATGACTCCACAGATGACGGGACGACCAACTACGACCGGACGATGGTCGTGGCCGCCCCCGTAGAAGGTGGCGCCGCAGGAACTCCCGAGGCCGGCGCAACGCCGGTTGCCGGCGCCAAGGATGGCTCGACCGCGGTCGCCGGCCTCGAGGCCGGCGACTGGGCCGACATCAAAGTTCAGCTCCTCGGATCGCGGGCCGGGCAGACGGCGGGGTTCCACCTGAAGGCGATCGAGATCGCTCCGGACCTCTCCCAGTTCCGGGTCTACTACACCTCCATTGCCCGTGCGAACGCCTCCTACACCGGCTGCACCTACGCGCCGGACTGCGCCGGGCCGACCGGGTTTGCGGAGACGCTGGCCCAAGACTTCCCATCCCCAACCGCGGCCGACTTTGCTCCCTTGGAAGCTCGTCTGATCGATGAGGCGACATACTCCGAGCAGGGATTGCTCTGGGGTGAAACCCATCAGGCGTACTTGACCTACATCATCGAGGAGCTGGGCGTTGAGCCAGATCTGCTCCTCCTTGGTGCGCCGACGACTGATGAATTCAGCCACCAGTTCCTCGGATTGACGACGGAGACCGAGCCCGACGGCACGCCAAATCCGTTCTACGATGACCTCGAAGGGGATGGCACGCCGGACGGTCTGCTGGAGCAGCGCGAGGGATACATCCGGTCCGCCTACGAGCAGTCGGACGCGACGCTGGCCAACGCTCTCGACCTGATCGAGGGCGATGAGAACGTGGTTGTCACCTCGGACCATGGGTTCGCACCGGCCTACTACGCAGTCAATGCAGGGCTGGTGTTGCAGCAGGCGGGAGTGGTCGATCAGGAGCAGATCGGCAACTGCCGGGTGCCGGATCAGCCAGCTCCGGAGGGCGACGCGACGCCGGTGCCGGTCGATCCGGAAGCTCCTCCCACCTGGCCGATCGCGAAGGCGTGCTGGGCAGGCGGCACCGCCCAGATCTACCTCAACGTGATCGACCGTGATCCGGCCGGGGCCGTCGATCCCGACGACTACGAAGCGCTGCGCGACCAGATCGTGGCGGCCTTCGAGGGGCTAACCGATCCAGCGTTCAACAACCGGCCGGTGGTGGCAGGGGTCTTCCGCAAGGAGGATCTGCGCAATATCGACGGGACCGATGCGCTGCATCCCTCGCGCTCCGGCGATGTAGTCGTGACGCTCAACCCGCCCTACCAGTTCGACGCGGCCACGCCGGGATCGGCGATCGCGCCATCGCAGTTCTTCGGGCAGCATGGTTATATGCCGGATCTGGTCGACCTGGAGCACGACATCAACCTCCATGCGACCTTCCTGGCGGGTGGACCTGGCTTTGCCGGTGGGACGACGGCGACGGGAGTCCAGGCGATCGATATCGCGCCAACGCTGTCGTTCCTGCTCGGGATTCCGGGGCCGCAGAACGCGCGCGGCCAGATCCGCTACGACGTCCTGGCTGGGGGAGACGGCCTGACCGAGGTAGCGATCCTCGACATCAGCGACTTCCACGGCCAGATCATCCCGCTTTCGGCGGCGACGGACTCCTTCGACGATGAGGAGTCGGCGGCACCGAGCTTCGGTGTCGGCGGCGCGGCCTACTTGAAGCCCTGGTTCGATACCTATCGCGCGGCGGCGCCGGGTCTGGTGCTGACGGTGACGGCCGGCGACGACATCGGCGCGACCCCGCCGATCTCGGCCTTCTTCGACGACACGCCCACGATCGAACTCCTCAACCTCATGGGCTTCAGTGCCGGCGGTCTGGGGAACCACAACTTCGACAAGGGCCATGAATTCATGGTCGACCAGATAGCGCCGCTGGCGGAGTACCCATACCTGTCGGCCAACCTGGCCGATGAGTCGGGGGCGATGCCAGACGCCTGGCAACCGTCGGCGACGTTCGAGGTCGATGGGGTCACCCTGGCAATTGTCGGGTTCTCTAACCCGGACATTCCGAATCTGGTCTTCCCAGGGGCTTTGGGTCCGTACCAGGTTGGTGATCCGACCGCTGCGGTCAACGCCGAGGCGGAGCGGCTGCGCGGAGAAGGCGTCGATGCCGTCGTGGCGATGGGCCACATGGGGGCAACTGCCGGCGATCTGCTCAACCCGACAGGACCAGTTGTTGACCTGGCCGACGGAGTGACCGGGGTCGATGTCGTGCTCGGTGACCATACCGACATGCAGGTGCTCACCACGCGTCCGAACGGTGTGCTCCTCACCGAGAACGCGAGCAAGGGCGTCCAGTTCACCCGAGTGCGGGTCGTGATCGACACGGCCTCGGGCGAGGTGGTCTACAAGACGGCCGACTTCCACCGGCCATGGATCACAGGAATCACGCCGGATCCGGACATCCAGGCGCGCCTGGACGAGCTGAATGCGGAGACGGCGCCGATTCTGGAAGCGCCGATCGGGGCATCGACAGTGGCGATCCCGCGGGCCGACTCCTGCGGCACGGATAACGGCCGAACCTGCGAAAGCTTGATTGGCAATGTGGTCGCGGACGCGATGCGGACAACCTACGGGACCGACTTTGCGATCACCAATTCCGGCGGGCTCCGCGCCGATCTCACCTGCCCGCTGGACGACAGCCCAGATGACTTCTGCCCCGCGGAGCTGCCACAGAACGGTATTACCCGTGGACAGGTGCTCGGTGTGCTGCCGTTCGGCAACGTCGTCAGCACGGTCGAGATCACTGGGGCGGAGCTGAAGACGTACCTTGAGACCGGCGTGGCGGCCATGCCAGAGGTGGCAGGTGGCTTCCCGCAGGTTTCTGGCCTGTGCTTCACCTACGACATCACGTTGCCGGCAGGTGAGCGAGTAACGAGCGTTGTCCGCCAGGGCGACGACGGCGCCTGCACAACCGAGGAGATCGACCTGAGCGAGTCAGCGACCTACATGCTGGCGACGAACGACTTCACGGCGGCGGGCGGCGACGGTTACCCGGATGTGTCTGCCCGCGCAACGACCCGAGACGTGTTGGAAGAGGTGGTTGCTGACTCCATCGCGGCTGCCGGGACGGTCTCGCCGAGCATCCAGGGCCGGATCAACTGCACCGGCGAGGGGTGCCCGACCATCATCCAATAAGTCAAGACGGCAAGTACGGCAAGTCGGTCGGAAAAAACAAGGCAGGAGGGCCGGGCGATCGCGCCGGAGCAAGACGATGCCCGGGACGGGGTGGTTGCGGGCGGCGGGGACCGCCCGTTCAACCGCGGGCTCGCGCGCTATCAGCGCTTCGTCGACCTGTGTTGGCTGCCCCTGCCCTCGGCGGACGGGTACAGCCGGGCGGTGCCGCTGCGCTGGCTGCCGCGTTCACGCCCAAGGCGGTCCCAGCGGTCGGGCATCCGCCCGCCGGAGTGGGCGGCGGGCTTGGACGCCCTCTGTTGGGTGCGGCGCGAGCTGGACGCGCTGGGCCGGGCCGCCCAGCGCCTGGTGGTGGTCGCCGACGGCACCTACGCCACGGTCGAGCTGTGGAAGCGGCTGCCGGCCGGGGTGGTCCTGTTGGCGCGGTGTGCGACGAATCGGGCGCTGTTCGCCTGCCCCCGGCGCCTGCCCCGGGCCAGCGGGGCCGGACCCGGCTCTACGGGGCGCAGGCCCGCCACCCCGGCGACTGGCTGGCCGTCCGCGCGGGGTGGCGCCGAGCGGTCCTCGCGGTCCGCGGCCGGATCTTGCACCCCCGCTACCGGGTCGAGGGGCCGTACCGCCTGAAGCGCGCCGCTGAGCACCCCGTCTTCCTCCTGGTGGTCAAGGGCGTCGACCGCTCGGGCGCCGCGGCCGCGGGCGGCGGGTGCGGCGCGAGCCGACCTTCTGGCTGGTCAGCGCCGAGGCACCCCCGACGGCGGCTGGGCCTTGCCCGCCCCGGCCGCGGCGCTGCTGGCCTGGGCCTGGCAGCGCTGGGAGGGCGAGGTCGCCCACCGCGAGCAGAAGACCACCTTCGGCCTGGGCGACCCCCAATGCTGGGGGCCGCGCTCCACCGTGACGCGGTCCAGTGGGCGGGCTGGCTCTACGGGCTGCTGCTGCTGACCGGCCTGACGGTGTGGGGGCTGGGTCGGCCCCCGGCCGGCGTGCCGACGACTCGCTGGTGGCGGGGCGGCGGGCGCTGGAGCCCGGACCAGCTCTGGGCGGGGTACGCGCGAGTTGTTCGCCCGGCCCTCCTTGCGTGTGCCGTCGGAGAAGTAGCGGACATCCCAATAAGTCAATAATAGTTGACATGATGTTCGGTTTGTCATACAGTGTCGATGTCAGGTTTGTTTGACATCGGAGGTGCTATGGGGTGGGAGGAGCGGCGGGCGTGGATCGCGCTGGTGGTCGATGTCGTGACCTTCTCGGCGTATTGCGTCATCATCCTGAGCCGGGCAAATGGTGGGTCGTGGGACGAATTACCTATCGATCGCCGTTCATCTGGACGATCGGCATTTCGATCGTCGCGTCGATCGTGTTTGAAGCTCTGGCGGGAGGCTCGCTGCCGAAAGGCAAGAAGCGGGCGGATAGCCGGGATAAGGCGATTTTTCGTTACGCCGAGTTTGCGGGTCACTGGCTCCTTGTCGCGGGGGCATTCGTGGCGATAGTGATGGCGCTGGCCGAGGCGGACCATTTCTGGATCTCGAAAGTGATCTACCTGGCCTTCACCCTGGCGACAATCGTGAGTTCCGTGGTGAAGATCGTGGCCTATCGCAGGGGCTTTCCGCTTTGGTAAAGCCCACCAAGATCACCAACTCGATCAGGGCATTGCGCTTTGCCAATGGGGAGATGACCCAGGCTGACCTGGCGGAGCGGGTTGGGCTGACGCGGCAGACGATCATCGCGATCGAGCAAGGGCGATATTCGCCGTCGTTGGAGACGGCGTTTCAGATTGCCGGCGTCTTTGGGGTTCCGCTCGACAGTGTCTTTCAGTATCCGGCTGAAGAAGGGAAGGACTGATGAAAGCGATCGTGCAGGAACGATTCGGATCGGCGGATACGCTGGAACTGAAGGAGATCGCCAAGCCGGTCCCGGGAACGGGCGAGGTGCTGCTTCGGGTCCACGCAGCCGGGGTCGGCGCGTGGGACTGGCACAGCATGACGGGCCGGCCCTATTTCGCGCGGGCCGGGATGCTTGGATTTCGGGCGCCGAAGGTGAAGGTGCGCGGGTGGGATGTCGCCGGAACGGTCGAGTCGGTCGGGGCGGGCGCCACTCGGTTCAAGCCGGGCGATGAGGTCTACGGAACGGCCCGGGGATCGTTCGCGGAGTTTGTTTGTGCCAATGAGGACCGGATCGCGCTAAAGCCGGCGAACTTGACGTTCGAGCAGGCCGCCGCGGTTCCGACGGCAGCCATTACCGCCCTTCAAGGGTTGCGGGACAAGGGCGGGCTCCGGGCGGGACAGCATGTTCTCGTTCTCGGGGCCGGGGGCGGCGTTGGTTCATTTGCGGTGCAGATCGCGAAGGCGTACGGCGCACACGTGACCGGCGTCTGCAGCACGGCAAAAGTGGATCTGGTCCGGTCGCTCGGGGCAGACGAAGTGATCGACTACACCAAAGGAGATGTCCTGAGCCTGGGGCAAACCTACGACATCATCCTGGACAATGGCGGCAACCGATCGCTCGCGAGTTTGCGGCGCATCCTCGTGCCTGACGGCAAGATCGTGCTCGTCGGTGGGGAGGACGGCGGGCCATTCTGGGGAGGGATCGGCCGCAACGTTCAGGCGGCGGTGCAATCGCTGTTGATGAAGCAGAAGATGATCGGACTTGTTGCCTCCGAGCGGGCGAAGGATCTCGAGGTGCTGACCGGGCTTATCGAGGCGGACAAGGTGACCCCGGCGATCGAGCGGACGTATCCGCTGGCGGAGACGGCGGAAGCCATGCGGCAGTGGGAGGCGCGAAAGGTGAAGGGAAAGGTTGTGGTGAAGATTACTGACGAGGATGTGTAGTCTGCTAAGTAAGAGTGTCGTGGGCAAGACGATCCGGAGGAGCGCACCCCGGCCCTTGGGGGATCCTGGTCACTTAGCGAGAAGGTTACGGACCGGGCACCGTATCGGGCTTTACGCGGTCCCAGGCGACGAGCGCCAGCGGGCCGTCTCCGCATTGGACCACCAACTGCTCTTCGTCCCGGCGAAGTATTGTTCCGGGCGGCGCACTGCTACCGGCTTCACGAATCGCCGGTAGCAGTCGTGTGCGGGTCACCAAATGTACTTCGCCGTCGACCTCGCCGAACGCGCCTTTGGGAACCGTGCGCCCGCCGGTCCAACTCCGGACCTGGTTGTGGATCGTCCGCGCCGGCCGGGCCCAATCGATTGTTCGCCATGCGTCCTCGAAGAAGCCCGCGTCGCTCGCATAGGCCTCGTCTTGGGGCTCTCCCGGGTCGCCCCGAGCCACCCGAACCAGTGCCTGGTGGAGGAGTCCTGGGAGCATGGGGCCGCATTTTACGAGGAGCGACCCGACGTCGTCCTCGTCGTCGATCGGGACCCGTACCTGGGCCAGGATGGGGCCGGTATCGAAGTCCGCGGCCATCCGATGGACAGTGAACCCTGTCTCCGGATCCCCGTTGCGAAAGGCCCACTCTAACGCGGCCGGGCCGCGGTGCCGGGGCAGGAGGGCAGGGTGCAGGTTGATCGAGCCGAGCCGGGGGAGTGCCAGTACCTCTGGGGGGATCCGCCACGGCATTCCCCCGCAGATGATGAGGTCCGGGCGCAGCGGGGCTAGCATCGCCGCCCAGCGTCGCGGGTGGTTTGAGACGAGCACATCGATGCTGGGAGGAACGGCTGCCACCACTTCCAAGTAGTCCGGGTTGGGCCGGGCCTGCGGCCCCGGTGAGGTGAGCACGCCGACAATGCGGTGGCTGAGCGGGCGTAGCACATTCTCCGCCAGCCGGTAGACGAGCCCGCCGGAGATATTGGTGACGATTATGACCCGCCATGTCATCGACTCAGTCACTAGCTGTGTCTGGTTCACCGTGCGTCTCCCTCCTGGCCCACCGACCGCAGGTTGCCCTGGCGATTGCCGAGTTCGTCCTCCGTGGTCAATAGTTGACCGATGGTCGATTCTTGCATCTCGTGCCCAATGATCATTCCATGTCCGAAGTTGCTCTACGTTTCTGTACACGCTTCGAGAAACGGCCACTCCGGTGAAGCTCGGTCAAGCAAGATCGGTATTTTCTGGTCCGGTACCTAGGACCAACAGCGCGACCGGTTCGCCCGCTCCCGTCTGCCAGGTGGAAGGATGCTTACGTGTTGCGTTGCCATCATGCGGCTCCATGACGTCGTGGAGGTGAGCGACAAACGAATTGGTCGGTGCGGTGGTTGGAAAACGCATGGCGAGCATTATCTATCTAAAGGTAAGGTTGATGGAGCCTGAGAAGCGGCGACTGAGGAGGACAGTGGGAACGGGAACATCCCCGGCTCACCGTCCGCCTCAGTCGTGCCGTGCACTATGCGGTCGGCGTCGCAGCGTTGGGAGTTCCGTCGGGGAATCCGGATCGACCGTCACCCATCCGAGTCCCGGTCACGGGCCGGGCACCGGCGCCCGGGAACTGCTGGACGATGGCGCCTGCTGGGTCGCGGATGGTGATTATCACTTTCGACCCGTCATCGATGAAGGTCTGTCCATCCTCGTTCACCAGCGGGTAGCCGTCGACAGTCGTTGTCCCGAGGAAGGTTCCGTCCGCGTCGGAGATCACCTGGACGGCCGTGAAATGGCCGCGACGCTCGCCGTCGGCCACCCACGTTCCGACATAGGCGGAGCAGAATTGCACGCCTTGTGGCCCAGCCTGGGAGAGCGGAAACATCAACAGCACAGACCCATCAGCGCTGAAATGGGATGGGACGGCGACCTGCGGATCCTCCGGTCGCGGAGGATTTGCCATCGCTAGCCAGGTGCCGGTCAACGGGTGTGTGGCCAGGGTGGAGGTCGTGGCGTCCTGGGCTGAGGTTTGACGAGTCGTTGAGGCGATGGCGAGGCCAAGCCCGCCCGCACCAAGGCCGGAGAGCGCGGTGCGGCGTGAGACGGACGCGGCGATTCGGGCAGTCGTCATGGGAGATCTCCTTCGATTGTCACTGTGGGTCAGAGATGGTGGACGTATGAGAGGCATGCTGAGGCCAGGACGGTCGACCGCTTTCTCCTATCTCCGCCGGTCGCTAAACGGGTATGAGAGGTGGGCTACTCCGGTAGGGCGTAAACGCAGTGGGGCGGACTGCCCAAAGCGGGCGTTTCGGCCGGCTCCGGGGAGGGAGCGTCGTGGGCGACGACTTCGTAGAACTTTCGTGAGTTGAGCCTCAGTCCGAGCGCGGCGAGCTTGACGTGGGCCGCTCGAACATCGCGCTGCGCCGAGGAGGAGTCGGCAGCCTCCTCGGTCTCCCACAGCACCACGGCGAGGCCAGTACCCGGCTTGCCGTCGGCTAGGAGGTAGCAACCCCGGTAGCCGGGCGCCTGCCGGAGCGACGGCATTAATTCGTCGATCAGGATTCGCATTCCGGTGTTGTGATGCTCCGGGGGATACTGCGCGTGGCTGATGCGAGCGAACATCGGGACCTCCACACGTCGCGAGGCAATCGCCCCGATGTCTCCACCGTAGGGCGTGGCATTGCTCATGGCATCCGTGGAAGTACGAAGGCGGTACGGAATTGTGGTACGGAGATTCGCGTGGGACGGTTCGAACGTCCGACCGGGCGGGGACTAGGATTGGTTTGGGAGGGCGGTATGGGTGTTCGCGGCGGCAGAGAGTTGGCCGCGGCTGGTCAGGCCCCATTTAGCCAGGATGCTGGCGACATGGCTCTCGGCGGTGCGCTCGCCGACGCTGAGAGCGTCGGCGATCTGGCGGTTCGAGAAGCCGCGGGCCACGAGTGGCAGCACCTCGCGTTCGCGCCGGGTGAGCACAGAGAGGGGTGGCACGGACAGCGGCAAGGCTGCAGTGGTGGGTTCCGATTGCTCCGCCGTATCGGGGAGCACGGCAAAGAGGCGCCAGTCGCCCGGGACGCCGGTGAGGCTGCGGGCGCCACGGTCCGCGAAGTGCAGCCCGGCCCCGGCGACCAGGTCTTTGACGGTGCTGGAGACGAGGATCTCGTCAGGGGCGGCCTGACTGGCGACCCAGGCGGCGAGCGGCACGGCGACGCCGCTCACCCGCTCGTCGCGCACCTCGCATTCGCCGGTGTGCAGCCCTGCCCGGGTCGGCAGACCAAGGTCCCGAGCTGCGCCGGCGATCGCTTCCGCGCAGCGGATGGCCCGGGCCGGCCCGTCGAACGTGGCTACCACACGGTCGCCCGTCAACTCAAGGGGGCGGCCCCGAAAGTGGTCGAGATCTCGGCGTGCCAACACCTGGAATCGGTCGTGGAGTTCAGTCCAGCGTCGGTCGCCGAGCGCGACGGCCTGCCCGGCTGTGCCGGCGACATCGCATCGCCAGGACGGTGGCCAGGACGTGGTCGGGCGACGCGACCGGCCGCGTGCCGGTGACAAATGCCTCGATCTCGTCGACGAGGGCATCCACGTCTCCGACAATCGGAAGATAGTCGCTGCCAGGCAGCTCGACCAAGCGAGCGCCGGGGATATGGGCGGCGACGTAGCGGCCATGGTTCACGTTATAGACCTGGCAGTCCAGGCGATGCAGCACGAGCGTGGGCACGCGGATCGTCGGCAATACGTGGCGGACATCGATCATGGAGTCCATGCGTTCGAGGGCCACGAATGCACCGGGGCTCGAGCCCAATCGCCGGAGGGTGCTGAACCAGGTGCGGAAAGCGGGGTCGTCCGCGACACTCGGCGCAAACGCGGCGAGGTCGTCGACGTTCCCCCAGGTCTCGTGAATCGTGGTGGCAAGTTCGTCGAGATCCGCCGCGAACGTCTCTGCGGTGCGAGGCCACGGGTAGTCGGGCTTTCGCACCTCTGAGGCGTAGGCGGCGTAGAGGATGAGGGCGGAGACTCGCTCGGGGTAGGTGGCGGCGAAAAGGCAGGCGAGCGGGGCACTCTCGGAGATGCCGAAGAGGATGGCGCGCTTCGAGCCGGAGGCGTCCATCACGGCCCGTACGTCGTCCATCCGCACCTCCATCGAGGCGATCCCGGCGGACCGGTCGGAGAGTCCGGTGCCGCGTTTGTCGAAGGTGATGAGACGGGAGAAGGAGGCCAACCGCCGCAGGTATCGGGCGAAGCCCGGCTCCTCCCAGGAGTACTCCACGTGGGAGACGGAGCCAGAGCCGTGGACAAGGTCGATGGGGCCGTCGCCGACGACCTGGTAGGCGATGCTGACGTCGCCGTTCCGAGCGTACTTGGTTCGCGGCGCCATTGCCCCATTACCCCGTTCGGTGCGCGCTTGCCCGCGGAGAACGCGCGGGCCAGTCCCGTGGTATTCCGATGTCCCGTTCAGACCTCCAGCCTACCACGGTCACGGGGTGCGTCGGGCTGTGGTGGGTTGGTTGTGGGGCTTATTGGCTGGCGAGGAGGCCGACGACTGGGGCGAACTGGTCGATATGATCCTCCAGGCCGGTGTTGATGACGATATAGGAGATGCCGTATTCGGCGCGGCGGTGGCGGAGATCCTCGGCCATTTGCTCGGGGGTGCCGATCAGGGCGTGGGGTGAGGTGAGCAGGTCGTCGGGGGTGAGCCCGGGAAAGTTCCCGGCGATGCGTTCGGCGGCGGCGCGGCGGTTGTCTGTTATCTCGAAGACGTAGATCAGGATGTTGCATTCGGGATCGCGGGAGCTGCCGGCGGCGGTCCTGACCCACTCGACTTTGCGCTCAAGTGCTTCGGCCTTTATCTCAAGGTGATCGAGGCCGCCGCCGGGCAAAGCCTTGGCGCAGTAGCCGACGATGTCCGCCTCCCGGGCCGCAAACGTGAGGAGGCGCTTGCCGCCGCCGCCCAGGTAGATCGGAGGGTGCGGCTTCTGGATGGGAAGCGGTGCACCGGCCAGACCGGCGATCCGGTAGTGGTCACCGGTGAACTCGAAGGGTTCGCCACTTGCGAGGCCCTTGACGATCCGGACGGTCTCTTCGAGGCGGGAGACACGCACGCCGGGTGGGTCGAACGGGATGTTGGTCATCTCGTACTCGGACTTGAGCCAACCCGCCCCGATACCGAGTTCGAAGCGGCCGTCGGAGAATAGGTCGATCGTGGCCGCCTCCTTGTAGAGGAGGGCAGGGTGACGGAAGTCGTTGCAGAAGACCCAGCTCGACACACGCAGGGTCTGGGTCGCGTCGGCGGCGGACATCAGGGCGGGGACAGTCGCGAGACGGTCGGGAAAGTGGTCGGGGACGGTGATAGTGGAGTAGCCGAGAGCTTCCAGCTTCCTGGCTTTGTCGGTCCACTCGCGCTTTGAACCGGCGCTCGCCGTCGTAAACCCAAACCGAAATGGCCGGACCTCGTTCGTCACGTCGTCCTTGTCCTTCCAATGATTGCCGGCACCTGGATTCGATGGCGCCAAGATGATGCACAAGCGTGCGGGGCGAACTCCGCGTCGATTCTACGTGTCGCCGGCATGGATCTGTGTGCGGTTCAGATCATCGAGGGGGCAGGTCTCAGATGGAAGGACGACAGGAGGTGGACTACTCCGCCAGACGCTTGTCGAGTTGCGCGAGCACCTGTGGCCACGCCCGATCGTGACCATCACGAGATTCCTCGTCGGCGAAGCCGGCGTGAGTCAGGCGGAGCTGCGTCCCACCCCCGCTGGGAGCAAGCTCGACCGTAACGACGGTCTCGGCACCTTTTGTGCCGCGCTCGCCGGTCAGCCAGGTCAGCTCGACCAGCCGGTTGGACTCAAGACGCAGGAAGCGGCCGTAGTGGGGATGGCGCTCGTCCTGGAAATGGGTTTCGAAGAAGAAGGGAGCGTTGACCTTGGCCTGCATCAGGACCGTGCCAGGAGCAGCGAACCAGCGGTCGAATTCCTCGGTCCAGGCGCGATAGAGGGCGTCCGGTGGCGCGGTCATCGCTCGTTCGACGGTGAGTCGATGCGGCCGCGACGAAAGGTCCGGCACGGTAACGGATGTTTTTATGACGACCTCCTACGGCGACGTTCCGCTCGATGTGCTCTCCATTCCTCGTAGAGCATATACCCCGAAACGCATATTCGCCGTGACCGCAACTTGTGAGCCACGGTGGCACACCATCCGCCGGGTGGCGGTGGGCTGACGGCCGGGAGGGGCATTCAAGTGAACGGGCCGATTACGCGCGGCGGGCCGTGCGTTTGGTCCGGGCGGAGATCGCGTTCTGGATGTCGGTCAGATCCGCCAGTCTGGTCCGCTGGCGGTTTAGTTCCGTGCGCAGATCGACGCCGAGGCGATCGAAGACGGGCTCGCCAGCGGCGAATGAGCGCCAGAGGCGGCCCGATTCGCTGGTGCGGATGGTGGCTAATTCGGTGTTGAGGTCGGCGATGACGTCGTCCAGGCGTTCGAGCTCGCGCAGCGACCAGGCGAGGCGGGCGGCGACCGTCGGCAGCCCGTGGGGACCGTCGGCCGCGTCGGCATCGCGCTTGATCGCGACCAGCGTGTCGAGGTCGCGCTCGTGGAAGGCGTGGTTGACCTTGAGCATGACCTCCTGGCGCCTGGCTCGATCCTCGTCATTCTTGGCGAGGTCCGGGTGGTAGCGGCGGGCGAGTTCGAGGTAGACCCGCTTGATCTGGGCGGCGAGGGCCGCGCCTTCCTCCGACTGGTCGATGTCGCCGCCGTGCCGGGCGCTGCGGAAGGCGGCGTCGGCGGTGGACCAATCGTCGTCTTCTGGTTCGGGCGGCTTTGGCGTCGGGCGGGGCTTGCCGCGGAGGCGAGCGATGCGGCGTTCACACAGGCCGATCGCCCGGCGGACGTAGTCCAGCTCGGCGAAGACGGAGGCGAATCTGATCTGGGCTTCGGCGGCGAAGCGGTTGAGATTGTGGGTCAAGTCGGCGAGTTGCGCTTGCAATTCGGCGACGATGCGGCGGCGCGCCTCGATCTCGAGGAGGGCATGAGCGTAGGCGCGGTCTTCGGCGGTAAAGACACGGACAAGCGACGCGGAACCGGACAAGGACGGCTCTCCAGAACTGGGATCGATGCGGGGCGGCGGGCCGCCGTTCGATGGCATACGATCGATCATACACCCGGAACCGGGCAGAATCTGCCCCCAGCGGCGAAGGATTTTCGACGGTTTTCGCAACCGTCCGAACATGCCTCGACCGGTTCCCGCGGAGGGCAATCCGACATTATCGCACCGATCGGGCGGTATCCCCAGGAAGACCTGGACGCTCGTCTTGAAGCGATGCTCGAGGTCACTGACGAGAGCTATGAGGGAGTACGAACGTGTCCAATCCTCCAACACTAGGATCGTCGCGGACTTCAGTTGTGATTCCAGCCTCACGGGCGGCGCTCTACCGGGCATTCACCGATCCGGCGGCGCTCGAGGCCTGGCAGGCGCCGGGGGAGATGACCGGCAAGGTGCATGCCTTCGACCTTCGAGTTGGGGGCGGGTACGAGATGTCGCTGTTCTACCCGGTCTCCGATGAGGAGTCCGTCGGCAAGTCAGGAGAGCGCGAGGACCGGTTTTCGACGCGGTTCGTCGAACTGTCTCCGCCGGCGCGCATCGTGCAGGTGGTCACGTTTGACTCGGATGACCCTGGGTTCGCGGGCGAAATGACGATGACGATCACGCTTGAGGAGCAGGCGGGCGGGACGGAGGTGACGATCAGCTATGAGGGCATTCCGGCGGGGATACGGCCGGAGGACAACGAGTTGGGGACGCGGATGTCGTTGGAAAAGCTGGGGAGGTATGTCGGTCGGTGACAGGGAGGGCCGATTCCGCTGTCTCCCGCAGCAAGAGAACTCTGCGTCTCTGGCTGAGTGACGGAAGCCGGCACAAGCCGGCTCGCGACCTCGGGACGAAAAGGCGGGGCGATGCCAACGAATGCCCCAATTCTGCAATCCTTACTTTTCGGCTAGTAGGCCAACGGTTGGCTAAGCGATAACGGCTCCGCTTGAGGTGATGTGGCTGACCTGATTGAGGCCGGAGTAGACGATGGCAAGGATCTCGGTGTCGAGGGTGGCGCCGGGGTCGAGGTGGCCGACCGTGTTCTGGGCGATGGCCTGGTCGAGGCGGTAGGGGTAGGCGGTGCAGGGTTCGGTGATGATGGTGTTGACGCCGTGGGCCTCCTCGTAGGCGCCGAAGACGCAGATGTAGGGGAGGATCGTTGGGTCAAAGGCGAGGGCGAATCCGAGCCGCTCTTCCGTGTGGGTAACGGCGCACCAACCGGCGTCGAGTTCGACCGCGTCGAAGAAGTGGACCTGGCCGGAGTCTCCAGCCGGCACCTGGCGAAGGTCGATCTGGCCGTCGAGGCCGGTCGCGTACGGCCACTGGACTTCGGTCGAGGTGAATCCGGTGCTGACCTCGCGATCGACGAGGACGCGCCGGGCGGGGAGGTCGAGGCGGGCGGGGCCACGCAGAGCGAGGGAGGCGTGGGGTTTCCACAGGAACTTCAGTGGGGTGTCCGCCATGTTTTGAATGACATAACGGAGGCGCAAGGTCGAATCTGAACCCTCCAAGGTGAGCCATTTCTCAAACCGTGCGCCCGTGGCGCGGCCCGTGTTTGCCAGCCTGATGACAGATCGCTCGGTTGAGTCCTCGATGATTTCCAGGTCGGCAGGTACCGACCAGATTTCGCCGTGGTCGGGGTAGGCGACGCCGTCAATCTCGGCGGGGGCATCGGATGGAAAGACCTCGTCCCAGCCTCCGGCCCATCCGCTATCGTACCCCGCTCCATATTCCGCCACAGCGGGCGGCAGATGCGGGTTCTGCCAGAGGAGTTCGCGGCTGGTTGGCAGGTGGATCAGCGACCAGATGCGGCCGCCGAGTTGGGGCAAAACGGTGATTCGGAGGAAGTCGTTCTCCAGGGCGACGGCGTCGAGCCCGTGGATAGCGCCGCCGGTAGTCAAGCGAACCGTCATGCACTGTCCTCCTGGGGCAAGTCGGCGGACCCGATAGCGGGCGGAGGTCAGCGGCAAGAGACGAACATCTAGTCCAGTCTTCATGAGCGACTCACCTGAGAGCGTTTCCGCTTGCCCAATGTCGGCGGTGATGGAGTAGGTCGCCGTGGGGTCAAGACCTTTCAGTTGCAGGGATTGGTCGCCGGCCAGCGAGAGGTTACGGAACGCGAGGACGACTGCGTCTGAGCCCGCTCCGTCGTGGAACTGGAATGCCTCCCAGGCGGACGGCGGCTTCAGCGTGGCAGAGTCGAGGGTCGGTTGGGGGAGGAGGTGGGCGACGTAGCCGTCCTTGAGGAGGTGGCGGTACTCCTTGAACGCCGCAATCTCCTCGGCGACGATGCGCCGGGTTTGGGCCGTCCATTGGGTCATCCGGCAGGAGATGCCGAAGGCGCCGAGCATCCGGGAGCGGACATGGGCCCGCAGGACCGGGTCGGGCAGGTCGTGGCGATCGAGCCCTTCGTAACGGGATTCGACCAGCCAGGTGTTGAGCATCGAGGGCGGGAAGAGGTAGGTGGCCCCGGCCATGTGGGCGCGGACGCGCTGGGGCGGATCGGTGGCGTCGCTGACCCAGGCGGTGTGGGTTTTGGCGGCGAAGCCGAAATCCATCCTGGTCCCGCCGCCGGCGCAGTTCTCGATGATGAGATCGGGGAAGCGGGCGCGGAGGGCGTCGAGGACGACGTAGACACCGTTGAGTTGGGCGGCTTCGGCATCGCCAAGGCCATGGCCATGATCGGGGTTGTCGCAGACGCCCCAGTAGTTACTGTCCCACTTGAGCCAGCGGGCGCCGATCGAGTCGACGAGGTTGCTGACCCAGTCGGTCGCCCAGGATTGCACCTCGGGGTTGCCGAAACAGAGCCAGGCGGCGTTGGTGTCCGGTGGCCAGTCGGGACCGATGAAGTGGCCATCGCTGGTCGCGATCCACTCGGGTTTCCAGGAGGCGAACGAGGCGGTACGGAGGTCGACCCGCTCCGGTTCGACCCAGATGCCGGCGTGGAGGCCGTGGGAGCGGACGAGATCGGTGAAGCCCTTCAGCCCTTCCGGGAATTTTTCTCGGTTCTCGACCCAGTGGCCGAGGCCGGTGGTGAAAAGGTCACGGCGGTCGTTCTTGGGACTGCCGACCCACCAGCCGGCGTCGAGGTAAAAGATCTCGACCCCAAGGTCGGCGGCAATCTTGACTTCTTCGGCCAGGGTGGCGTGGTCGAGGTCGCAAAAGTAGGAGTACCAGGTGTTGTACTGGACCCAGGGGAAGTCGGCCGGGAGCGGCGGCGAGAGGACGGCGCGGTGGAAGTCGTATTGGGCGGCGGCGGCCCCGTCGAGGTCACCGGTGAATGAGCCGAAAAAGGTGACGGGGGAGGTCCAGACGGTTCCGGGAACGAGGTCCGGATCGTTGCCGACTGGGGCGAGGGCGGCTTGCACGGATCCTGACTCATCGGAGTAGGAGGCGTCGAGGCGCCAGCGGCCGGAGTATTCGAGGCCGCTGAAGATGCCGGTGCCGGCACCAGTGACTTCGGCAATGGCGAACCAGGCGGTTTCGTCCCAGGTGGAGCGGATGCCGGACTCGCCAAGGTAAGGCTCAGTTACGGGGCGCTCTTCGAGCCGGAAGGAGCGGTACTCGCCGGATTCGGGGCGCCAGCCGCCTTGCTGTTGTACCCCGGCGACCGTTGAGAGGGTGGGAACAACACTTGTGGCGACCGTGAGGACGCATGGGACCGCGCTGCGCAGAGTGCCGGGTTCGATGGTCTCGATGTCGAGCCATTGTTGCAGGACGGCGAGGTTGTCGTGGCAGCGGATGTTGACTGTGATGGTCAGCGGGGCGAGGTCGAGGCGAATGGCGAGCGTGATGTGGGTGCCGTCTTCGACGGCACTCGCACCGAGCAGTTTTGCCGAGCTGAGCGGGCCGAGGGTGGACGGACCGGACCAGTCGAGGGAGAACACGGAGTTGTTCGCCGTGCCGTTGAGCTGGGCGCCGATGGTGGGTTGCAGGTGATCCAGGAGGAGACCGTGATCAGGGGACCATCTGAGACGAAGACGGATGAAGTCGGTTGTGAGTTCCCACAGGGTGATTGACCGTCGGTGGCTGAGCGGGCGGTGGACCCGGTTGTAGAGGACAGAGTGGTCCAGGCGTGAGATTCGGGAGGCACAGAGGCTCCTTCTAGAAACGAGACGTAGGGGCGGACCTCCGTGTTCGCCCGATCGCCAACCGCGGATTATCCGGTCGGAAACGGCATTTGCAGATCGGAGTCGGTCGGACCGCGGCCGGGCGACACGGAGGTCCTCCCTACGAATGGGGAGGCCATGACTTCATTCGGGGCCTTTTTCGGGATTCAAGAAGATGACCTCGGAGGCGCGGAGGAGGCCAGCGGGGTCGTGGAAGGGCTTGATGCCGGGTTGGGGGAGGGTGAGGTCGAGGCCGGTTGCTATCAGGTCCTTGCCGGTGCGGTGTAGGAGAGGGTTGGCTGGTCCTCGAAGGTGACGCGGTAGGTCGTGTCGGGGGTCAAGCCGTGGAGAGGGATGGTCTTGGTGTTGATTTCGCCGCCGAGGCGGAAGGCGAAGATGACGGCGGAGTCTGATTCGGGGTGGTAGGAGCCGATTGCGTCCCAGCCGTCCCAGGCGTGGCCGAGTTGTTCTTGCGGCAGGGGCTCGATCAGATGGAGCACCTTGCCGGTGAGAATGTTCTTGCGGATGCGTTTGCACAGATCGATCGAGCGAACCAAGGAATTCCAGTCGGGGCTGCCTTCGATCAGGGTGCGGATCGGGGTCATGAGGATCATCGGGCCGCCGAACATCTGGGAGCGGTACTCGTATTCGGTCAGGCCGAGGCCGTTATCGGTGAGGAAGGTGTCGGTCGCGTAGTGGTCGAGGTAGCGGGGCGGGAGAACGCGGGAGATACGGTAGGTGTGGACACGCTCGTAGTGGGTGCCGGCGGCGTCGGACCCGATCGAGGTCATGTGCTGCTGGACCATCTTGAAGGTGGCGAAGCTCATGCCGTTGTCGCAGTGCTCGATAAGGACATCGGGGCGGGCGGCGTGGAAGCGGGCGAGGACATCGTCGAAGCCGTCAGCGATGGTCATGTAGTCGTCGGTGGCATGCATCTCTTGGGCGGCGGGGTTGGTCCAGCCCCAGAGATGGTGGTCGGTGAGGAAGTAGTCGATCTTGTTCTCATCGACGACGCGGATCATGCGCTCGACGAGCCAGTCGCGGGCGGCAGGGTTGGCGAGGGTCAGGCCGTAGACGGTCCCTTCTTTGAGGTAGGCCCACTGGCCCAACCCGTTGCCCCACTCGGGATGAGTTCTGAGGGCTTCAGAGAGGTTGGAGATGTTGCCCCAGGAGAAGTGGATGCCAAATTTCATCCCGGCGGCGTGGGCCGCGTCGGCCAGAGGCCCGAGTCCGTTCGGGAAGGTGTCGGCGAGGGGGCGCCACTCCGGGTCTTCCCAGCCGAAATCGACGACGAAGAGTTCGACGCCGAGCTTGGCGCAGATGTCGAAGCACTCGCGCATGGAGGCGTCGTCGATCTCGTCGTCGTAGCCCCAGGAGTTGAAGGTGACATAGGGGAAGCGCTCGTCGGTGTCGATCCAGGAGAGATGGTCGTCAACAAAGCGCTGGCAGCGGAAGGAGAGTTCGTCCAGGTCGCCTTCGACCAGGCCGATGAAACCGGCAGGGCCGGTGAGGGGCTGGCCGGGATCGAGCCGGTAGTTGGGTCGGAGGGCGCAGGTCAAGCCGAGGGCGCCATCGCCATGGAGATCGCCGACATCGCAGAATGCCTCGGCGTTGTTTCCCCGCCGGCGAAGATTCCTGGGCCGCCGTCGGCGGAGGTCAGGCCGAGCCAGGTGGCGTTGCGGTGTAGCCGGGATGGATCTTGATCCGGTTACCGGCCCGGAGCGTCTGCGTGTTCCAGGTATGCCAGTCGGCGCGGCCACGGCCATCACGGTAGCGGATGCGCTCGATGCCATAGTCGGCGGTCAGCTCAGCGGGAGCGCCGCCGAAGACGAAGCGGAGGATCGGCACCTCATCGAGGGTCAGCGGAGCGTCGCCGGTGTTGCGAATCTCGGCCCACTGGCGGATGACGGCATGATTCGGGAAGGCCTGGATATGCCAGGTTAGCTCGATCGGTTCGTTGACCGGGGAAATGCGCAGATGGCGTGGGCGTGGCCGTCGTTCTCTACGGCGGCCGTTGGGGGTTCGAGGTCTGCGTGGGCCGGCCCGAGGATGAAGGGCACGCCCTGTGGAACGTGCTTCACCATCCGGTACGGAGGCGAATAGAGCTGGGAGGGGAAATCGGCGTCGATCCAGTCAGTGCCGGAATCCAGATGATTGCAAATGCTGAGGGTGATGTGACCGTCGGTGTCTCAGGACCAAGTTGCGGCGATCTGAGGTGATCGAGGTGAAGTTCGCGGTTGTCGGAATTGACGGAGAAGCCGAACTGGGAGGAGACGGTGGCGGTCACTGAGGTGGGACTCCTTTCAGGCGTGAGTAGAGTCGTGAGA
>CAWKIA010000020.1:0-18832 GCA_963849635.1 uncultured Chloroflexia bacterium
ATACGGAGTTCGGGTGATTAGTGGTGGTAGCGCCGGGGGTCGGCGTTCCTTGGCCCACCAATGGAAGCGGGTGTGAGCTTTGACGACGCGTCGGGCGGCCCGCAACGTGGTGCAGCGCGCGATCAGCACGTCCGTCAGCTCGGCCAGGTCGGCGAAGGTGCGATTGGCGACCGGCTCGTCGAGCAGGCTCCAGACCCGCTCGACCGGCTGCAGTTCGGGCGAGGCCGGGGGAAGGAAGACGAGGTCGACGCCGTCGGGCACGACCAGCGCCCCAGCGGTGTGCCAGCCCGCCCCATCGAGGACCAGCACCGCCCGGTGGGCGGCATCGATCCTTTCGTCGGCGGCGAAGGCGGCCAGCGCCAAGGTCATCGCCTCGGCGCCCACTGTCGGCAGCAGGCACCACCAACTCTGGCCCGTGACGGGACGGACAAAGGCATAGACGTAGAGCCATTGGTACCGACGGGGACCCAGGCGGTTGGACGGCGGCCACGGGGCGCCCAGACCCGGCGCACGACCGGCAGCAGCCCCAGGCGGTGTTCATCCTCCGCCCAGAGCGTGAGGCCGCGGCCGGGTGCGCCTGCGCTTACCGCGTCGACGGCCGCCTGGAGCCCCCCTTTTTGAACGCCGCTTGTGCCGCCGGGTCCGCCGTGGCGGCGCGGGGGCGGGGCCGCTGGGGCGTGAAGCCAGGGCGCGCAAGGCTTCCCAGCCGCGCGGTTCCCCGACCGGACGACCGAGGCGCTCGCCCATCCAGGCCGCCACCTTGCCGCAGGTCCAGATGCCGCCGTCTGGCGCCGGCCCGCCCAAGGCCCGGCGCAGCTCCTCACGCAGCGCCGCATTCAGGAGCGGGGGCTGGCCCCGGTTGTGCTGGCGCCGGTCGGCGAGCCCCGCCGGCCCATCGGCGTTGTAGCGGCGGACGATCTCGCGGACCCAGTTGGCGGTGTAGCCGACGAGCATGGCGACCTCCGGAACGCGGCGGCCGCAGGCGACCAGCCAGACGATCTGCCAGTGCGTCCGCTCGACCGGATCGACCGTCTGGCGGTAGCGATGCTGGAGGTCGGTGACGGGCAGATGCGCAGCAACGACGGCGCGGCGGGGCACGGGCCACCTCCTGAACCCCACCAGCATATCACCACTTTTCACCCGAAGTTCGTACGAGTCGAACAGGTAGAAGCGACGGTGGCCACCCTCTTGGGTGGTCACCGTACTTGGTGGTGGGGTGAGAGAGGTGGCGGCGCGTTTGGATCGCCCGGGGCTGAAGACTCTGAGCTAGGTACATGAAGCCGGCAAAAGACCGGCCGGAACACTCCGCTTAAGCCTTGTTCGCTTTCCTCAGCATCAGCCTCGGAGAGGCTGTTTGATTCAGTCCGGGTCGTAACGCCCAGGCGACGCTGAAATTGTCACATGGTTAGGAGGAGATGCCTTAGATGGCGGTGTTTTCCTTCCCCTTGAGGCCGAGCATCGCGCGGGCATCGTCCGGGGTCGCGACGTCCAGTGACAGCTCCTTCAGGATGCGCACGATCTTGGCGACCTGGTCGCCGTTGTTCTCGCCAGCTCGCCTTTGCCGAGGAAGATGTTGTCTTCCAGACCGACGCGGACGTTGCCGCCCATGATCGCGCCCATCGTGACCAGGTTGAACTGGTGGCGGCCGGCGCCGAGCACCGACCAGATGTATGCGTCGCCGAACAGCCGGTCGGCGGTGCGCTTCATGTGCAGCAGGTCTTCGGGGTCGGTGCCGATCCCGCCGAGGATGCCGAAGATCGTCTGCACGAAGAGCGGCGGCTTGACCAGGCCGCGATCGAGGAAATGGGCCAGGTTGTAGAGGTGCCCGACGTCGTAGCACTCGAACTCGAACCGGACGCCGTGGGCTTCGCCGAGGTTCTTCAGGATGTACTCGATGTCGGCGTAGGTGTTGCGGAAGATGTAGTCGCGGGAGCTTCGAGATCGGCTTCTTCCCAGTCGAAGCGCTATTCCTTGATCCGGTTCGCGATCGGAAAGCGCCCGAAGTTCATCGAGCCCATGTTGAGCGAGCACATCTCCGGCTTGGCGCGCATCGCGGCCGCGAGGCGCTCTCGAGCGTCATCCCCTGACCGCCGCCGGTGGTGATGTTGATGACCGCGTTGGTGCCGGCTTTGATCCGGGCAGGAAGTCCATGAAGATGTCCGGATCGGGCGTGGGCTGCCGTTCTCCCGGCGGCGGGCATGGAGATGGAGGATCGCGGCGCCGGCCTCCGCCGCGCCGACCGCGTTTTCGGCGATCTGCTCCGGCGTGATCGGCAGATACGGCGACTGCGACGGAACGTGGACCGCGCCGGTGACGGCGCAGGTGACGATGACCTTACGAGCGCTGGACGAACCGGACGGGGCGGCCACGGACATGCTCCCTCCAACCAAATCAGGCAAACCTTGCGACTCCCGCCAGATGAGCCGTGTGGAACGGACTTTGGCGGTGCGGCGGCAACTATACCGCCACGTCGCGTGGGGCGCCGGGTGCTGGACAACGATGCCCCGCCCTCACCCTGTCATCCCGAGCTTGTCGAGGGATCTCGAAGGGCACGAGGTAACTAAGCAATGCCCCGGTCTCCGGAGAAAAGGCACCGCGCTCTCGTTCACGGCGACACCCTCGAATCGCCGTTCCCCTCTAGATCCCTCGACAAGCTCGGGATGACAGGGTAGGGCTGAGGCAGCCTCGAGGTACGGTCCCGGACGCCGGACGCCGGACGCCGGACGCCGGACGCCGGACGCCCTAATCCCGCAGGAACAACTCAATCACCGGCACAGGACGCCGGCGGGTGATTGGATCGGCAACTCCAGTGTCAGGGTGCCCGCCGTGCCGGCCATGTCGTGTTCTGGGCCTGGGCGTGGGGGTCGATGGCGAGGATTTGATCTCGGAGGCGTCGTTGAGGAGTTGGGCGTACTCGACGCGGCCGGCGAGGCCGTCGAGGTGGACGTGGCGGAAGGGCCAGGCGAAGAGGTGGAGGTAGAGGCGGTTGCCGTTCTGGGTGAAGCGGCAGTCGGGCGGCGGGGTAGGTCGCTGGCGGTGCAGCCGTAGATCGCGCGGCCGTGCAGGCGTGTCCACTCGCCGATGGCCGCGAGGGTCTGGCGTGCGCGCGGGTCGAACTCGCCGCGCCCGGTCGGGCCGACGTTGAGCAGCAGGTTGCCGCCCTTCGCGACCGTGTCCATCAGCAGGCGGACCAACAGTTCTGGCGACTTCCAGTCGAGGTTGTCGCGGTCGTAGCCCCAGGAGCCGTTGAGCGTCTGGCAGGCCTCCCAGACGACGCGCTGGCCGTCGCGCTCCATCCAGCCGCGCGGCTGGTATTGCTCCGGCGTGATGAAGTCGGCGCTTCGGGCAGGTCGAGGCGGTCGTTGATGAGGATGTTGGGGCGAGCTCGCGCGTCATCTCGCCAGCCGTCCGAGTCCCAGTCGTCGCGGCCCTTGCCGCCGCCGGCGCTTGGGGTAGGAGAAGTCGAACCAGATGATGTCGATCGGGCCGTAGTTGGTCAGCAGTTCGCGGACCTGGCCGTGCAGGTAGTCGCGGTAGCGGGCGATGTCGCGCCCGGCGTTCGCAGCTCGCGCTCGCGTCATCGTCGCGCTGCGGGTGGACGGCATCGACGGTGAAGTCGGGGTGGTGCCAGTCGATCAGCGAGTGGTAGAAGCCGATTTTTAGCCCCTCGGCGCGGAATGCCTCGACAAAGGGGCGCAGCAGGTCGCGGCCGGCCGGGGTGTTGGTCGCCTTGTAGTCGGTCAGCGCCGAGTCCCAGAGGCAAAAGCCCTCGTGGTGCTTGGTGGTGAGGACGACATACTTCATCCCGGCGGCTTTCGCGTCGCGCGCCCAGGCGGCCGGGTCGTAGAGGTCGGGGTCGAAGTGGCGGAAGTAGCGGTCGTAGTGCTCGTCGTTGAACCGTTCGCGGTTTTTGACCCACTCGTGGCGGGCGGGGAGGGAGTAGAGGCCCCAGTGGATGAAGAGGCCGAAGCGGTCGTGGGTGAACCAGGTGGTGTCGGCGGGTGTGGGGGCGATTTCCGGCAATGTGACAGCGCCCATCGGTTGCCCTCCTCCTATGCTGGTAGCGTCGTTCCGATCGAGTCCGACCTGAGCGAGAAACCCCAACGCGATCCGTAGCGCGCTCGAACGAATCCCACTCGATGGTAGCGGCGCGGGTGCGCACGACATGGGAGCCGAGATCTTGGGCCCAAGCAGCCCGGCCCGGTGGAGAGGACGAACCTGAGAAACGTTGACAACCGCAGCCCGTACAATTATTAGAATCCCCGCATTCTGTATACAGGACTCATAATCGCGGGGCAAGCCCGCTCCTCTCGTTTCAGATCAGGCAGATTGCCCAAGGTGCGCCTGGGCGGCGGGCAGCCTCTACGGCAAGGGCGGACGGATGAGCGACGACCGACGCCGACTTGGTACGACGACGCCAAGCTCGGGATCTTCGTCCACTGGGGGCTCTACTCCGTGCCCGGCTGGGCCGTCGCGCGCGGGACCCTGCGACGAGATGCCGGCCGGCTCGGCTGGCGCGCCTGGTTCCGCGACAACTGCCTACGCCGAGTGGTACGCCAACTCGCTCAAGATCCCCGGCAGCCCGACCGCCGCCCACCACCGCGCCACCTACGGCGACGCCGGCTACGACGACTTCATCCCGGCGTTCAACGAGGCGATCCGAGCCTGGGACCCCGCCGCCTGGGCCGAGCTGTTCCGCAGGCGGGCGCCGGCTACGTCGTACTCACCACCAAGCACCACGACGGCTTCCGGCTCTGGCCGAGCCGCGTGCCCGCACCCGACGCTGGGCGATTTCCACGCCGGCCGCGACCTCGTCGGCGAGCTGGCCGCGGCCGTCCGCGCCGACGGCATGCGCTTCGGGACCTACTACTCCGGCGGGCTCGACTGGACGTCAACCCGCACCCCGATCGCGGACCTGCCCGACCTCGGCAAAACCGTGATCCAGGACCCGGCCTACGTCGCCTACGCCGACGCCCACTGGCGCGAGCTGATCGACCGCTACCAGACCGACGTCCTCTGGAACGACATCGCCTACCCGCGCCTCTCCGACCTCGAGGCCATCGTCGCCGAGTTCTACCAGCGCACGCCGGACGGACTCGTCAACGACCGCTTCCAGGACATCGCCGCCGACGGCACCCGCACGCCACCTCGTCCCGCCCGACATCATCACGCCGGAGTACACCAGCTTCCCCGAAATCCGCGCCGAGAAGTGGGAGACGAACCGCGGCATCGGCTACTCGTTCGGCTACAACCAGGCGGAGGACGAGGCGAACTTCATCCCGATCGACGACGCTGATCCGCCTCTTCGTCGACATCGTCAGCAAGAACGGCAACATGCTGCTCAACGTCGGGCCGCGCGCGGACGGCAGCATCCAGGACGGGCAGCTCGCCCGGTTGCGGGCGCTCGGCGAGTGGCTCGCGGTCAACGGCGAGGCGATCTACGGCACGCGCCCTTGGCAGATCGCCGAAGGCACGACCGACGCCGGCATCCCGGTCCGCTTCACGCAGCAAGGGCGACGCGCTCTACGCGATCCTGCTCGGCCAGCCGCGGCCGGGGCCGCTGGCGTTGAATGGCCTGCGCGCGGGGACGGGTACGTCGGCGACGCTGCTCGGCCACGCCCCTTCCCTACCGACGGAGCGACGTGGCGACGATCTCGTGGTCGATATCCCCGAAGGATTACCGGCCGCGCACGCCCACGCCCTGCGGATCGACCCGGCACCGGACTGGGCGGGGTAGGCCGGACCGCGCCGGTGTCAGGAGCCAGGAGCACGATCCATGGTCGCCGTGCCGCTCAACACCCTGGAACCGTTCGACGAGATCGCCGACCACATCTTCGACTTCCTTTGGGGCGACGAGCGTGACGTTGTTCCGACTGCCGTAGACCACGCCTACCGGCAGGTCTGGCTGCTCTTGATCACGGGCGCCCGCGAACCGGGCGATCGCCTCTCCGACGTGGAACTCGCCGGCCATTTCGGGGTCAGCCGAACCCCCGTCCGGCAAGCGTTGCACCTGCTCGCCCAGGACGAGCTGGTCACCTTCGATCCCCGGCGTGGCTTCAGGGTCCGTGCCTTCACGGTCAAGGATGTCCACGAGATGTACGACGTCCGGGCCGTCCTGGAGTCGCTCGCCGTTCGCCAGGCAGCGCCGCAGTTGAAACCTGAGGACATCGAGGTCCAGCTCGACGCCATCGCCCAGATGCGGGATCGCCTGCCCGAGCGGCCGATCCTGCCCTGCCTCCAGCATGATTTCCGCCTGCACAACATGCTCATCCACGGCTCCGGGAACAGGCGACTCATCCGGGTGCTTGCCGGACTACGGAGCCAGGTCAGCTTCTTCCAGGTCCGTGACACTGGCTACCCCAACCGCCTGGAGATGGCGCTTGACGCCCACGAGCGCATGCTCACCGCGCTCCTGGATGACCGCACCTATCGGCTGCGGAGCTGGTCTCCGACCACATCCTCGAAGCGAAAGCAGCCGTGCTCCACGACATGTTCGCGGTCGGTCAAGACCATCCCTGAGACCGCTGCATTGGTAGAGGACGGAGATCGTCCGCCGAGTGGTGGCGTTGCCGACAGACGGAAAGGAGGGCGACCGACGAGAGATGACCGGGACTAGCTGCTGACGCCCGTTGGATGCAGACCGGAGGAGTCGACGATGACCAAATCCATCGAAGCAACCCTGGCAGCCGAGTTCGTCCGTCGTGGCCTGAGCCGGCGCGAGATCGTCGCCACCGGCGCCAAGCTTGGCTTGACGTCCGCCGCCCTCAGTTCGGTGCTCTCCTTTAGTCGGAGCGCCGCCGCCGGTGGCGCCCAGAGTTCCGCCGTTCGAGCGGCCGCCCAAACAGCCGCTGTGGGACAAGGCGCTCGGCGCCGACGGACCGTGGCCGAGGTCGCCGTCCCCGAGCCGACCGAGCAGGTCACGCTCAGCGTCTCCCACGCCTGGGACGCCACCTTCATGGAGCGCCAGAACCAGTTCGATGAGCTCTTCATCGAGCGTCACCCCAACATCAAGATCGAGGCCGAGAACACGACCTTGGCCGACTACCTCCAGAAGTACACGACCCAGGCGGCCGGCGGCTCGCTGCCGGACATCATGTACACCCAGTTCAGTTGGGCGCAGCAGTTGATCCAGGCCGGCCTGTTCCTCCCGCTGGACGACTACATCGCCCAGCAGGCGGACTTCGATCTCGACGACTTCACGCCGCCCTCGCTGGTTTCCTACCAGCACGAGGACCAGCTCTTCGGCATCCCCTACGACGAGGGGCCGGGCAACCTCTACTACAACAAGGACCTCTTCGACGCGGCCGGCATTGCGTACCCGGACGAGACGTGGACGCTGGACCGGCTGAAGGAGGTCGCCCTCGAGCTGACGAGCGGCGAGGGGGCGGAGAAGATCTACGGCATCGGTGATCTGCCGCGCCCCGGGAACTCGACGATCGCGCCGTCGTACCTGTACCCGTTTGGCGGCGAGTACGTCAACGAGCCGGACGAGACCGAATGCCGGCTCAGCCGCCCGAGGCGGTCGCGGCGTTCCAGTGGTGGCAGGAGCTGCGCGACGCGGGCGCGGCGCCCAGTCCGGACGACCTGGAAACCATCGGCCTGGCCGCCCTTCCAGTTCGGCCGCATCGCCATGTACTACGAGGGCTCGTGGGCGACGCCGCCGATTCAGGCGGGCGCGAACTTCAATTGGGCCATCGCCATGTGGCCGGCGGGGCCGGAGCGGCACTCGACCTTTAGCGCCGGCAGCTGCTACGCGATTACCCGCGACGCCGCGAACGCCGACGCGGCCTGGATCTACCTGAACGAGTACCTGTCGACGGCCGGGCAGGCCTACATGTGGGCTCTGACCGGGCGCGGCAGCCCGGCCCGCCTCTCGGCGTGGCCGGCCTACCTCGAGCTGGAGACGGCCCCGCGGGGCACGCAGCTCGTCCAGGAGGCGATGACGACGATCGCCTCCCACGATATCCTCGACCAGCCCGCCGGCCCGCGGGTGACCCAAACGGCCGGACCGATCTGGGACGAGGTGATCGCCGGGACCCTCTCGGTTGAGGAGGCGCTGACCGAGGCCTGCGCCGTCGATCGAGCCGCTCCTGGCGCAGAACGCGGGGTAAACCCGAGGCGGGCTGGGGCACGGCAACGCGCCGCGGTAGCGGCCTGCCCCAGCCCCCAGCTCAGCGTCCACGGAGGCGACCGATGGCCCTGCCACAGGCGCTGACGCGCTCCCGCTCTCCGCCCGCGGGGCGGAAGGTCAAACTCGGCCGACAGGCGCGCCGCGAGGAGATCGCGTTCTACCTCTTCATCTTGCCCTGGATCGTCGGGTTCGTCCTCTTCGACGCCGGGCCGATCGTCGCGTCCTTCGTCATCAGCCTGACCGACTGGACGATCCTGGGCGACCCGCATTGGATCGGCCTCGCAAACTACGACCGGATGCTCAACGACGACACCTTCTTCAAAGCGCTCCGCAACTCGGTCTACTACGGCGTCGGCAGCGTCACGCTCGGGATCGTGACGGCGTTTCTGCTGGCGCTGCTGTTGAACCAGCCGGTCCACGGGATCGCGCTCTTCCGCACGATCTTCTACCTGCCGGCCTTGGTCAGTGGCATCGCGATCGCGATCCTGTGGACCAAATCCTCCACCCGGACTATGGCCTGATCAACGCCGCGCTGGCCAAGATCGGGATCGCGGGACCCGGCTGGCTGAAGTCGCCCGACTGGGCGATGCCGGGCATCATCCTGATGAGCATCTGGAGCGTCGGCGGCTCGGTGATCATCTTCCTGGCCGGGCTGCAGGGCGTGCCGACCCACCTCTACGAGGCGGCCGCGCTCGACGGGGCCGGGCCGTTGCGCAAGTTCTGGAACGTCACCGTGCCGATGATGTCGCCGGTGATCTTCTACAACATCATCGTCGGGCATCATCGTCTCGCTCCAGAGCTTCGTCCTGATCCTGATCATGACCGACGGCCGGCCGGCCAACGCGACGCTGGTGCTCGGGCTGTACGTCTATCGCTACGCCTTCGAGTTCCTGGACCTCGGCTACGCCTCGGCGATGGCCTGGGTGCTGCTGATGGTGATCATGCTCTTCACGCTGGTGCAGTTCCTGATGGCGCGGTTCTGGGTCTACTACGAAGGTGAGCCGGCCAGGTGAGCGGAGGAGCGCGACGATGAGCACCACGATTCCTCAGCAGCGGTCGACCGCGCTGCCCGCCGCCCGCCGACCGGCCGTCCTCGGGCGTGCAGCGCCTGCGCCAGCTGCACCGGTCGCTGGTCTACACGCTGCTGATCGGTCTCGGCCGTCGTCTTCCTGTTGCCGTTTCTCTGGATGGTCTCGACCTCGCTCAAACCGCAGGACGAGGTGTTCGCCTACCCGCCGACCTTTGTCCCCACGAGCTTCGAGTGGCGGAACTATCTCGACGGCTGGCAGATTCTGCCCTTCAATACCTTCCTCCGCAACTCCGTTGATCGTGACGACGGCCAACGTCATCGGCAACCTGATCTCCTGCACGCTGGTCGCCTATGGGTTCGCCCGGCTGCGCGGCCGGGGCAAGGGCGTCCTGTTCGTGCTGCTGCTGGCGACGATCATGATCCCGCGCGAGGTGACGATCGTGCCGCGCTTCATCCTGTTCAGCGAGGTCGGGCTGGTCAACACGTTCTGGCCGCTGATCCTGCCGGCCTGGTTCGGCTATCCCGTTCTTCATCTTCCTGCTGCGGCAGTTCTTCATGACCATCCCGCGCGATCTGGACGACGCGGCGCGGATCGACGGCGCCTCGCACCTGCGGATCTTGGTCGACATCATCTTGCCGCTCTCCAAGCCGGCGCTGGCCACGGTCGCGATCTTCGCCTTCATCGGCAACTGGACCAACGTCCTCGATCCGTTGATCTACATCCGATCGACCGAGCTCTACACGCTGGCGCTGGGGCTCAACCTGTTCCGCGGCCCGGCCTTCACCCAGTTCAACTGGCTGATGGCGGTCTCGATCATCACGCTGCTGCCGGTGCTGGTCGTCTTCTTCGTGGCGCAGCGGACCTTCGTCCGCGGCGTAACGCTGACCGGGATGGGCGGGCGCTGATCCGAACGGACTGGCGGTTCCTCGGGCGCCGATCCTCGTCTGCAGCGCGTCGCGCGGCGCGTGATGGGATCTCCGTTCAGATACCTAGACCGGGCCAGATTTTGGAATGACCGGTACTATACCGATCCGAACGGATGCCGTTTGGCGGGGGTCACGTGTTGGGGGAGACCATGGGTCGGGTGCGGGCGTGGATCTGGGGAAGTGCTGTCCTGGCGATGCTGGTTGTGTTTGCCGGGACGGCATGGCTAGGCGGGTCGGAGGCCCGCCAGGCAGACACGATGGGAACTCCGGTCGCATCTCCAGTCGCCTCGATCGGGCGGGTGATCCTGGCGAGTGGGTTGCCGCCGGCGGCGCCGGGTCAGTCGTTGCAGCTTGCCCGGTACACCATTCCGGCGGGGGCGAAACTGGCGGTCCATGTCCATCCCGGGATGCAGACGGCCTGGATCGAATCCGGCGAGCTGACCTACTACGTTCTCAAGGGAGAAGCGCCGATCGGACGGGCCGAGACGGCGGCGACCCCGGGCGCGACCGAGACGTTGCGGGCGGGTGAGACGACCGTTCTTGGACCTGGAGACTGGGTCGTCGAAGCACCGGGAACGGTCCACTACGGCGAGAACCTGACGGATGAGCCGGTGATCATCCTCTCTGCCGTGCTGTTCGAGGTAGATGAGCCGGCGGCGATACCGGTGAACCCGGAGGGGACGCCGCTGGCGCAGGCGGGGTAGAGAGGACCTCACCCCCTCCCCCTCTGGAGGAGGGGGTGAGGTCCGTGCGGTGCTATGCCGCAGGCGTTCCGGAGGGTTGGCAAGCGGGCGGGCTAGCAGCCGGGGATGTTTCGCCGGTGAGAGGCAGGCGGAGGACGGAGCCTTCGCCGCTGTTGGCGCCGACCGCGGGTTGGGAGAGGTAGAGGGCGCCGTCGGGGCCGATGTCCAGGGCGGCCGGGAAGGGTAGGCCTTCGGCGACGACCTCAAGGGTGTTTGGTCCGGTCTGGCGGACGATGCGGCCGCTGTCCGGCACCATGAAGGGTGGTTCTTTGAGGTTTCCGGTCGAGAGTTCGGCTGCGTAGAGAGCGCCGTCGGGACCGATGGCCACGTCCATGACGGCGGTCAGGCCGGTCCAGGCATCGGTGACTGTCCCGTCCGGGGCGACGTGGAACACCTTGGCGCTGCCGTCGAGAAAGGGAAGAGGCGTCAGGGTGCCGACGTAGATGCCGCCTTCAGGGGCGAGGGTCATTTTGGTCGGGACTGGGTGGTTCTCGGAGAGGTCGGCGATCCGGGTCACGGTGCCGTCGGGAGCGACGGTCAGGATCTGGCTGCTGTTCGGATCGCTGACCCAGAGGATGCCGGCGTTGGGGTCGGCAACCACGCTGTAGCCGGCCGCATCTGGATCCTGGTCAGCGGGGATCGTGGCGACCGGGTTGGCGCGGACCCAGGCGGAGAGGTCGGCAGCGAGTTCGGCGGCGCCGTCCGCGCCGAGGCGGTAGATGCCGCTGGGGCCATCCGGATTGCCATGGGCTGCGCCACCGCCGTCAACGCCGACGTACATGTCCTCCCCGAGGAAGGCGACCTCTTCAGCGCCGAGCACGGCTTCGGTGGAGTCGACGGAGGAAGGAAGGTTACTGGCGATTGCGACGGGGCAACCGCCGTCGATGCGGGCGACGCTTGCCGTCACGCCGCCGGACCAAGGTCCAACGATGTTGCCGGTGGGCCACTCCTCGGTGGCGGGCGACGTTCCGCCGGTGCCGGCCTGGGCGACGTACATGGCGCCGTTAGCATCCCAGGCGATCCCGCGGGGATTGACAAGCCCCGTCGCGACCACGGACGTTCCTGGGGGTGTGGTCGCCGCCGGGCTGGCGGCCGGGGACTCCTGGGCGATTGTCGCGAGTGGTGTCAACGTGAGAGCGAGGAGAGCGAGCGCGATCAGGCGTGCTTGACGAAAAATGTTCATGAACAGGTCTCCACGAGCGTATTGGACGACTACTGCGGGTAAGACTGGGTTGGTATCAACGGTAAAAGTGGCACTACGCGGCGGGGACAAAGCCCCAGGTCTGGATGATTCGAGGGAAGCTCATGAGGGAATTGGGGTCGCGGGCGAACGCATAGAGGTCTGAGATCAATTGATCGAGCTCCGCCTCGGTGGCGAGTCCGACTTCGAGGACTGATGGGGCAATGTTCTCCAGTGTCAGCGGGCTGAGCATCTTTACGTCGCCGGCGAATCCGGCGGGTTGCACGACTCCAACTTCCACCCAATCGAAACCGACGTCTTGGAGGAGTCCGGGGACGCGTATTCCGAGGGTTGCATCTACGCCGCGGAACTGAGCTGCCTTGAGGTACAGATCGACATAACGATTGAACGCTCTGGACTCGGGATCGCAGAAGTGCCCCGTAATATCGATATCCTCCACGATGATGCAGCCGCGGGGCTTGAGCATCGAGCGGAGTTCGGCAAGCGTCCGCGCGGGGTTTGGCAGATGACTGAGCAGGAAACGCGCGTAGATGACATCGAAGGTCATTACGGAGTTCGACTCCGTGACATCGACGCATTGGTATTCCAGATTCGTCAGTCCTTGGGACTCGGCTTCGGCCCGAGCGATGTCGATCTTGGTCTCGTCGAGATCGGCCCCGACCACGAAGCCGGTTGGGCCGACCAAACGGGCGAGTTCGACCGTCACGTCGCCACCGCCGCAGCCGGCGTCAAGGCAAGTCATGCCAGGGTCAATCCCGACGCGGTGGAGGAGAGCGCTTGTGGTGGGCTGGAGCACTTGTGCCAGACGGCGGAGGCGTTCGCGGCCAACTGTGCCGCCACGGATGATGTAGTGAGGTGAAGTCACCATGTGTTTTCCTCGGTCGTGCCGCGGTCGCGCGGCTGTGTTTCAACTGCCGCCCGAGCCGGCGGCTTGCGGGTTCGCCAGAGTTGCGATCTATCCGAGTGGTCCGGGTGAGAAGGGGCCAGGGCCGCAACTCTTTAGCCCGGCGTCTGGTTTGAAGTTGTCGCCGCCCTCGAACCAGACTTCGGACACCCAGCCAATTTCGCCGTTGTCGGCTTTAGTGATGGCCCACCAGTCGTTTTTGAGGGCGCCATCTTGTTCGACCGCGCCGGGGAACTTGCTCTCGCAAATGAACCAATTGGCCGATCCGCCTTCGTCCAACTGACCGACGGTCTCGCCGTCAAACAAGACGGGCACGTTGTCACGCCAGAGCGGACATATCTGCGCATCGATGCCGTTAAAATCCTGAACCGGCCCGCACGGTGCGTCGTCGTCCTGCGCCGATGCGCCGGGCGTACCAATGGCGGTAAGGGCCAGCAGGAGGCCGGCAAGTCCGGCGAGGAGTGCTTGGCCTTTCATGGGTAGATCTCCTTTGCTTAGAGGTCCTGGGCCCGTGATCGGTATCGATCAGGAGTCCGGGACCTCGTTCGGCGATCGCCAGCCTTCGAGGATTGCGATGCCGTAACTCGGCGCGCGGTCCCGCATGCGCGGGAAGCCGGGGACATCCGTGGATTCGGTGTCACTCGCGCTGGAGACCGGCACGCCGATCTCGGCGTGGAATCGCTCGTGGATTCCGCCGGGCGTCGCCAGGATGAGCATCCTGGCCGGCAGCGGGCTGGCGTTGCGGTAGGCGCTCGGTGTGTTGCGGGGCACGAACACCAGGTCTCCTGCTCCCAGCACCACGGTGCCGTCGCCGATTCTGACGACGAAGGTGCCATAGAGCACGTAGTAGGTCTTTTCTCCGAAGTACTCGATGTGGAGGGGGACGCCACCGCCAGATGGGGTGCAGACCTCAGACAGGGAGAAGGCATTTCCGGTCTCGGTCGCCGCCAGCTTGACGGTAATGACGTTTTCGAGAACGCGGTAGGCCGAGCCCTCGCCGGCATCGACGCGGCGAGGCGCCAAGAGTTGCCGGTTCGGGGGTGTGCGTTCCATCGGCGTGACCTCCTTTCGGCGCCGGTGCGCCCTGAGACCGGTGGTCCGACCTTCCGACGTGCCGGGTTCGAGTCTGGGGCCGGAAGACGGAGGTCACCAGGGACAATGCGGACAACCGTGCGCACGACTGGGCGCACGGTCCGCGAAATGCGGTAACGAGCTACAGGACTCGGGAGGGAGATCGAGCGGAACAAGACGTCGCGCGTTAACGGTGAAGCAGCTGGGCTGGGGCTCAGTTGATGTCCGTGGTGGTTGGGTCAGCGACGTCGTGTTGTCATGGACGCGGGCACCGTCGACGGCCCTGCTGCCGGTAGCATGCGAGCACGATCCTGGAGAGCGACATGGGAACGGACGTCGGCGCCTCGCCAACCTTCGGCGATCTACTCCGGGAACACCGCCGGATCGCCGGGTTGACCCAGGAGGAATTGGCCGAGCGGGCAACGCTTAGCCGCGAGGCGATCAGTTCTTTGGAGCGCGGCGAACGGACGCGACCTCAGCGTGAAACCGTTGCCCTCCTGGCGGAGGCGCTCGATTTGGACCCTGAGCAGCGGGAGACATTCTCGATTGCCGGTCGATCCGGGGCACATTCCGGATTGGAGCAGCGGAGCAGGCCCGTGGGGCCAACCAACTTGCCTATCGCTCCTACGCCACTCATTGGGCGCGACGACGATCTGGCTAGGGCCTGCGCGTTCCTTGGACGGGATGACCTCCGCCTGCTGACCTTGACCGGCCCCGGCGGCGTCGGCAAGACGCGGCTGGCGCTAGATGTGGCCGCGACCCTGCGGCCATCATTTCCAGACGGGGTCTACTTCGCCGCGTTGGCCTCACTGCACGACCCGCAGATGCTTGCGGCGAGGATCGGTGAAACCATCGGGGTGCAGGCAACCGGCACCCAATCGGCGGAGGTCGCCCTCAAGGACTACCTTAGGGATCGCGGGATTCTGCTCGTGCTGGACAACTTCGAGCACCTGGAGGAGGGGGCGCCTCTCCTCGCCGAGTTGCTTGCGGAGTGCGGGGAGTTGGTCCTCCTGGTTACCAGCCGCTCCGCGGTGCGTATCCGCGGCGAGCAGGTAGTTCCGCTGGCGCCACTGGCCCTCCCCGCACCGGGCGAGGTCACTGGAAGCGATCGACTCGTGCACATTCCAGCGGTTGCCCTTTTCCTGCAACGGGCACTGGCGGTCGATCCTGACCTTGAGCTCACGGAGGAGTGTCTCGAGGCAGTCGCCGAGATCTGTCTCCGCCTCGACGGATTGCCGCTGGCAATTGAGCTAGCCGCCGCCAGGGTGGCGATGCTTCCGCCTTCGGCGATGCTCTCCCAGCTTACCGAGATGCCGGCGCTGAACCTGCTGACGGAGGGCGCTCGCGATCTGCCTGAGCGTCAGCGAACCCTGCGGCAGACCCTTGCCTGGAGCGTTGACTTGCTCGATGAGGTCGAACGGCGGGTCTTCCGGCATCTGGCGGTCTTTGCCGGTGGAGCGTCGCTGGACGCGGCGGCTGCCGTTTGCCTGCCAGGGGATGACAGTGTCGATGCCACGGCGGTGCTGGCGACACTGGTCGACAAGAGCCTGCTCAAGCGGGAAACGGGAGCAACGGAGGCGCCGCGCGTCAGCATGCTGGAAACTGTCCGGGCGTATGCCCAGGAATTGCTCGAGGAGGAGGGCGAGGCAGATGCCGGGCGGCGCCGGCATGCCGCGTACATGCTTGCCTTCGTCGGGGAAGCGGTCCCGCACCTGATCCGCCCGGAGCAGGCGGAGTGGCTGGTCCGGCTCGACGGGGAGATCGACAACATCCGGGCCGCCCTGCGCTGGGCGGAGGGCAGCGACGATGCCGAGTTGCATCTGCGGCTGACCACCTCCCTGTTTCGCTATTGGTATACCCGCGGGTATCAGGCCGAGGGGCGCGGCTGGCTCGAGCGGGCGGCGCGTCGGGTGGATGTCGCGCCGCCGCTAATGATCTACCGGGCGCGCGTCCTTGGTGGGGCCGCGTTGCTCTCGGTCTTTCTGGGCGATTTCAACGAGGCGGAAGGCTATGCCGAAGCGGGGTTAGAGGTTGCGCTCGCCACGGGCGATCCCGGAGAAATCGGAAAGATCTACAGTCGGTTGTCGTCAATTGCGAAGCAGCAGGGAGATTTCGAGCGGTCCGCCGCGATGGACGAGCAGGCACTGCGCTACCACCGGGATGCCGGCAACGAGTGGGAGATTGCCGGTACGCTGACGGGCATCGGGCGAATGGCCCAAAAACGGGGTGATCACGACGAGGCCGCCGGGCACCTGCACGAGGCGCTCGAGATCATGCGTCGCCTGGGTGATCCCCAGGGCGAGTCGGTGGTGCTTGGCACCCTGGCGCTCCTGGCCGCCGCGCAGGGGGGCGATGACGGGCTGGAGCGGGCGGTAGAACTCCACGAAGCCGCGATCACGATCGATCGCGAGTTGGGATAAAAGCGCGGCCTCGCGATTGAGTTGGACCATCTCGCGGCGGTCCGGCGTCGGAAAGGCGATTTAGGGGCAGCCTACAGGTGCGTGGAGGAGGCGCTCGATCTCTGGCTGGAACTGGGTGACCCCGTCGATCTGGCCTTTTGGTTCGAGATGCTGGCCGAGCTCGAAACGGCCGCGGGCCGACCGGAGCCCGCGGCGCGGTTCTTCGGCGCGGCCGCGAACGTGCGAGCAGAGATCGGCCATGGCCAGGCGGCATCTAATGAGGGAAAGAGAACGACTCGCTGGCACAGGTGCGGGCGGAGATGGGTGAGGAAGCGTATAATGTTGCTGGAGAAGGGGAAGGCGCTCGGGCGTGAGCGTGCTGTCAGCGAGGCGAGGCGTGTCCTCGGCGAGCGATAAAGGGCGGCGATGGTCTGGGAACGCCGTCGCCCCGTTGCCAGGGGTCACGGCCCAAGGTTGGCCCAGGTCAATAGGACAGCCTCTCCGAGGCGACCATGCTGTATTCGCTAGCCTCGGAGAGGCTGGTGGGGTAGCCCGGGCCGTAAGCCCAGGCGGCAACGGAGCGGGAGGTTTCCGTCCAATTGCCACTCCCGAAAACGCACCGTTCAATTCCGAACCTCCATCAATCCCGTGCGATTGGGGACGCGGCCACGTTGGATGGAGTGCCAACGGTAACGGGTATCCACCCAGCGGTCAGCGAATTGGGAGAACGTGCTCCCCAAGGAGGCGGATGCCCTCTGCTCCCGTCAGGCCGTGGGGTGTGCCGAATTCGACGCGGGTGGCGCCTGCCGCGAAGAGGGCGTTGGCCTGGGCGGCGATCTGGGCCGGGGTGCCGCTGAAGGCGAAACGGTCGAGGATGTCATCCGGTACGAGGGCGGCGGCGCTGTCGATGTCGCCGTGGAGGACGAGGTCGGCCATCTTGGTCAGGGTCTCGGGCGGGATGGTGACGGTTGGGTCGAGGGGGGCGACGACCGGTAGGTAGCGGGCGACCTCCGCCGGGCGAGGGAGCGGGCAAGATCACCGTCCTCGGCGCAGACGGTGACGGCGCCGAAGGCAACTCCTGTGCTGCCGGCGGGGCGATCGGCACGGCGTTCGCCGGCGGCGATGCGTTCCCGGATGACCGGCACCAGAGCAGGATGGTCGAGCCGCCGACCTCGACCTCATCGGCGATCTCGCCGGCGAGGGCGAGCAGACGCGGTCCCCAGGCGCCGATCAGAAGGGGGACATCCGGCGGAGGATGGGGTACTCGAATCCAAAGCCGGGAATGGGTTTGCGGATCTCACCGTCGAAGCCGGAGCGGTCGCGGCGAAGCAGGCGGCGGACGATCTCGACGGTCTCGCGCAGGCGCGTCACCGGGCGGTCGAGATCGACGCCAACGGCATCGAGCCAGGCGCCGCGTACGAGACCGAGGTAGGCCCGGCCGTCGAGACCGAGTCGAGGGCGGCGAGTTGCCGGCGATGTCGACTGGATGGATCATGCCGGGGTCGAGCGCGGCCGGCCCGAGGCGGACGCGGCGTGTTGCGGCGGCGATCGGCAGCGGGCGCCAGGGAGGATGGGACGGATCGGCGTAGACGGAGATGCCGTCGAAGCCGAGATCCTCGGCCAGGGTCGCAAGGGCGGCATGCTCGGAGGCGGACTTGTCGCCTTGCAGGGCGATGAATACGGAACGAGACATGGGGCGGCGCTACCTTCCGGGACAACGAAGAGCGAGGCGTCGAGCGTGCACTCGGGCTGGTCGATGGTGGCGGCTGGGGCCGGAATGGCAAGGGGCATCTGGTGATGCAGCCGCTACCTCGGGGTTGTATCGCGGTGATGGCGGGTGTAGCGTGTCGGGTATCCCGGTATCGTGAAGGGGTGCCATGCCAGCCGCCAGGGTGGCCGCCGGAGGCGTCACCGTGTACCAACCACCCAGCCCCAATTACGAACAGATGTCGCCATCATCCGATGACGAATCCAGCGGCAGTTTTGGCGCCTGGACGCTCGTCTGGACGCTGGTGGTGATGAAGATTGCGACGATTGTGATCGTGATCGTGGCGGCGCGGCGGACGGAGGCGGGCACGCTCTTCGCTCTGATCACCTGGCACTGGCTGGTTCTGCTGGGGGCGCTGTAGGGGAACCCGGTGCTCTTCCGGGTGCGATTGCGCCGGGTTCGGGCGCGGCGGGCGCGGCTCGTACGGGCGGAGTGGATGGTGGATGACGAGGTCTCGGCGGGAATGCCGGTGCGAACACGACGATCGGATGCGTCACTGCCGGATGCGCGGGTTCGATAGATGTGGATAGTGCCGGTTGAAGGCCCAAGCGGTCCGATTATGTAGGGGCGGATCTCCGTGTCCGCCCGGTTGCCGACCAATCGATTCCCGGCTGGAAACGCCGTTCCAAACCCAGAACGACTCAGTTGGATATCGGGC
>CAWKIA010000021.1:0-111353 GCA_963849635.1 uncultured Chloroflexia bacterium
ACGGGGAAACAGCCCTCACCCCCAGCCCCCTCTCCCGTGCGGGGAGAGGGGGAGCCTTCCCCGGGCGTAGCGCGGGTTTTCGTACCCCCTCCCTCGTCAAGGGAGAGGGGTAGCACGCAGGCCGGGGTGAGGGCCGTCGTCTCTACGCCTTTGCCAGGGCCTGCTCCAGGTCGGCGATGAGGTCGCCGACGGTTTCGAGGCCGACGGAGAGGCGGACGTAGTCCGGAGTGACGCCCGTGGCATTGCTGGGCGTTCTCGTCGAGCTGGGAGTGGGTTGTGGAAGCCGGGTGGATGATCAGGGACTTGGCGTCTCCCAGGTTAGCCAGATGGGAGAAGATCTTCACGTTATCGATCAGGGTCCGGCCTGAGTCCAGGCCACCCTTGATACCGAAGCCCAGGATCGCGCCGAAGAGACCGTCCCGCCAGTACTTCGTCGCCGTCGCGTAGGCCGGGTGGGCGGGGAGACCGGGGTAGTTGACCCAGGTCACCTTTGGGTGCTCGGTGAGGAAGCGGGCGACCTGGTGCGCGTTTTGCGAATGGCGTTCCATGCGGAGCGGCAGCGTCTCCACGCCTAGCAGGACCAGGAAGGAGTTGAATGGCGAGATCGCGGCGCCGATGTCGCGCAGGCCTTGAACCCGGAGCTTGAGGATGAACGCCATCGAGCGCAACGGCTCCGGCAGGTTGGCGAAGACGAGGCCGTGGTAGCTCTCGTCCGGCTCGGTGAAGCCGGGGAAGCGGCCGGAGGCGGCCCAGTCGAACTTGCCAGCGTCGACGACGACGCCGCCGATCGAGTTGCCATGGCCACCGATGAACTTCGTCAGGGAGTGGATCACGATGTCGGCGCCGTGGTCGATCGGGCGGACCAGATACGGCGTCGGGATGGTGTTGTCGAGGATCAGGGGGACGCCGGCGGCGTGGGCGGCGTCGGCGACCGCTTCGATGTCGAGGGTGAGCAGGTCGGGGTTGCCGACCGTCTCGGAGTAGACGGCCTTCGTCTTGTCGTGATCGCCTCGGCGACCGCGGCCGCGTTCGGCTCGACGAACTTGACCGAGATGCCCAGCTTAGGCAGGGTATGGGCGAAGAGGTTGTAGGTGCCGCCGTAGAGGCTCGTCGTGGAGACGATCTCGTCGCCCGCGCCGGCGATGTTGAGGATCGACAGGGTCTCGGCCGCCTGGCCGGAGGCAAAGGCGAGGGCGCCGATACCACCTTCGAGGGCGGCGATCCGCTGCTCCAGGACATCGGTGGTCGGGTTCATGATCCGGGTGTAGATGTTGCCGAACTGCTCCAGCGCGAACAGGCTGCGAGCGTGCTCGGAGTCATTGAAGACGTATGACGTCGTTTGATAGATCGGGACAGCGCGTGCACCGGTTGTGGGATCTGGCGTCTGGCCGGCATGGAGCGCCTGGGTCTCAAATCCCAGAGGGGCTGACTGGTCGGTATCGCTCACGAGTGTCCTCCTAACGGTTCGGACTAGAGGTATCGACCGGGGACGACATGGCCCCGGCAGGACGGTCGCGCTTCGTATGAAGAGCCTATGTGGGATGGGATCGAGTTGGACTTACGCGATCATCCGGTCGAGGAAGCGACCGATGATCGGCGTCATCATGTCCCACTCCTTGAGGAAGGCGTCGTGGCCGTGTGGAGAATCGAGTTCCGCGTATGTCACGTCCTTCCCAAGGGAGGCCAGCCGGTCCGCGAAATTGCGGATCGCGTCCGGTGGAAAAAGCCAGTCGGAGCGGACGCCGATGAGCAGGACCGGGACGGTAATCTGGCTGAGCCAGTGGGTTTCGCCGCCGTCGCGACCGACGTCGTAGAGGTCCATGGCCTTGGTCAGGTAGAGGTACGAGTTGGCGTCGAAGCGGCGGACCAGCGCCTGACCGTGGTAGTGCAGGTACCCTCGACATCAAAGGTGGTGCCGAAGGCCGGGTAGATGCTGGGCCGGGTGGCGGGGTTGCGCCCGAAGCGCATGTCCATGCTCTCGCGGCTGTGGTAGGCGACCATCGCCGCCATCCTGGCTATCGCGAGTCCCTGGGTCGGGGAGGTGCCTTCGCTCTGGTATTCGCCACCGCGCCATTCGGGATCGGCCATGATTGCCCGGCGGCCGACCTCGCTGTGGATCGCGATGCCCTGCGCCCCCAGGGCGCCGGTGGAGGCCAGGGGGGCGACGGCGGAGACGAGATCCGGATGGCGAGTGGCCCATTCGATCGCCTGGAAACCGCCGATCGAGCCACCGATGGCGAGCAGCTTGGTGATGCCGAGGCGTTCGACCAGGCGCCGCTGGGACGCAACGATGTCGCCGATCGTGATCAGGGGAAAGCGCATCGCGTAGGGGCGGCCGGTGAGCGGATCGAGGGAGGATGGTCCGGTGCTGCCCTGGCAGCCGCCGAGGACATTGGCGCAGACGACAAAGGCCCGGTCGGTATCCAGGGCGAGACCGGAACCGATGAGCGGCTCCCACCAGCCGCCTTCGCCACCGGCCCGGCTATCGCCGGTCAGGGCGTGGAGGACGAGGACCGCGTTGTCCCCGGCGGCATTGAGCTCGCCCCAGGTGCGGTAGGCGAGGGTGATGTTCTGCAGGTGGCCGCCCCACTCCAGGTCGATCGGACCCAGTTCGGCGTAGCGCAACTCGCCGTCCGCTTCAGGATGGCGCGGCTGGGCGGGGGCGTTCGGCGCGGTCGGACTGACCGGCGCCACGATGTGCAAACGCCCGCGCCGCTCGGTGTCATGGCCGGCGTCGGACGGGTTCACCCGCGGGTCGGCGGGTGTCGGATGCTCCACGTTCAATCCTCCGCTCGCCGTCCGCACCGGAGCGTAGCCGAAGCCAGGGACGCGGCCGTGAGGCTCGTCCCGAAGCAACCGGCTGGTGCTCCGTATGCTGCGGACGGCGAGAGCGCGGCGGTTAACCAAAAACATCCCCTGCGGACGAGCAGGGGATGCGGCAGTTAACGCCGTTCCCTTATCTCGCAGATCACTCTGCCGGAATTGGCACCTTGCGCGTGGCGCGCAGGCTGCCGGGCTTCACAGGGCCGTCTCCCTCCACCTCTCGTGATAAGGCAGCACTCTTCAATTGTTGACCTCAATCTACAGACAGCCCGAATGGGTGTCAAGCGGTCCCGATTGCCAATTTCGGCCGACTCGCTCCGCTGGAAAGGTTGGTATTACGGCAGTTAAGCAGGTGGAACCGGACTCGCGACGTGCCACCGAGCGTGGCCCCGCGCGATCCGACCGAGGTACCGGACGCGACGTGGCCCCGGCGGATATCCGCCAAGAGAGGACTACACCAGGCCGTGGCGGAACGCGTAGGCCGTCACGGCGGAGCGGGAATCGAGCCCCAACTTGGTCATGATCCCGGTGACGTGGCCCTTCACCGTCGGGATACTGACGAACATCGCCTCGCTGATGGCCCGGTTGGAGTGGCCGGCCGCGACGAGCCGCAGCACCTCTAACTCACGCGGTGTCAGCCCCTTCGCCGCACTCTCGGCCGTCTGCGGAGCGGGCGCGGGGTTCGGGCTGGAACTCCGATCCTGAAACGCCTGGACGAACGCCAGTGCATCCGTCACGGCGTCTTGCAGCGCCATCGCGCGACCGACGGCCCAGGCGTTCGCGAAGGTGCTGGGCGAGAGCGCCTGCCTCGTGACGTCGACCTCGCGGTCGTGTGCCTCCCGATAGGCCGGCCAGATCGGCACACCGTGCGATTCCCGGAGCGCTGCCGCCGTGCCATAGAGCTGGGCAGCCAGCTCGGAATGGTCCGTCATCCCGGCGATGTCGGCGATGTCCTCGAAGGAGGTTGCGGCGTCGGTAAGGTTGCGATGCTCCCAGCGCAGGCTAAGCGCCTCGCCCGCAAGCCGGACGGCACGAGGATAGTCCCGCTGCCTGTAGGCCAGATGGCCGAGTTGGTGCACCGCTCGGGCGAGGCCGCCGGTGTCCTCCAACTCCCGATAGATCTGGAGCGCCTCTTCGCACCGCGCAACCGCGCAGGCCTGATGAGCAGGATCTCCGGGCCGATCAACCGTGCCGAGATCACCCAGCTTCCCGAGTTGAACCAGTGTGTAGGCGACATTAGGGAGGTCGTCGAGCGCCCGGTAGCGCCTCAGCGCGTCCTCGTACCGATTGCGGGCCGAGGCCTCGTCGCCAACGCCGCGGGCAATGTTGCCCAATAGACAGACGGCGTCCGCGAGGCTCTGGACACCGCCCGTCATTTCGGCGTGGGCGACGCTCTCCCCGGCCAAGGCGGTCGCGGATGGGTAATCACACAGGGAGGTTGCCAGACGCGCTGCCAGAACGGTGGCGCGGGTACGGGCCGGCGTCGGATCGCCACCGCTCAGCTCGATCGCGCGGGTCACCCACCGGAATCCCTCGCGCTCGTTGCTCAAGGCCGACCAGAATGGCTCCAGGGCGGTGCTCAGATGCAGCATCGCTTCGGCGTCCCCGTTGGCATCGAGCGTTGCGAAGGCAGCGCGGAGGTTGTCCAGATCCCACCCGAGCCGGATCCCCCATGGGCCAGGAGCAACCGCGGAGAAGGACGCGGCGGCTTGCTCCGCCAGTGCGATGCACCACTCGGCATGCCTCCGCCGGATCGCATCGGCCTCGCCACTTGCCTCCAGGCGTTCAAGGGCGAAATCACGGACCGTCTCCAGCATGGAGCAGCGACGCTCGCCGTCGACCTCGTCGTCCGGGCGCAGGAGGCTCTTGTCCACGAGCGCGCCAACGAGATGGAGGACGGGGGGAGACGACGCGTCTTCCTCGGCGCCCACCGCCTCGGCGCCCGCGAGCGGGAAGCCGCCGGAAAACACCGCCAAACGGCGGAACAACACCTGCTCCTCGGGCGTGAGCAGGTCATGGCTCCAGGCGATGGCGGCCCGCATTGTCTGCTGACGGGCGGGACGGCCCGGTCCGCCGCCGCCTAGGAGACCCAGCCGGCCGGACATCCGGTTGAGCATCGCCCGGGGGGAGAGGACCTTGCTTTGAGCCGCCGCTAGCTCTATCGCCAGGGGAAGGCCATCTAGCTTGGCGCAAAGCGCAGCGACGGGGGCGGCATTATCGTCGGTAAGGACAATCCTGGGATCCACCGCTCGGGCGCGGTACATGAAAAGTGCAACCGCGGGGTTCCGCGCCAGCTCTTCCAGTGGCGGCAGCCGGTGCGGGTCGGGAAGGGGGAGCGGTGGAACCGAATACTCCTGCTCTCCTTCGACCCGTAACGCGATCCGGCTAGTAACTAGGATATTGAGCGACGGGCAGGCGGCGAGGAGGTCCTGCAAGAGCGACCCGGCCGCCACGACCTGCTCGAAATTGTCCAGCACGAGCAGGAGTCGCGGACCGCGGAGATACGTTGCAAGCCGAGCCAGAGGAGCACGCTCGTCGGCTTCGCTGAGACCGAGCGCCAGGGTGATCGCCGATGCCACCTGCTCGGGGTCAACGACCTGCGCCAGCGGGACAAACCAGACGCCGTCGGGATACTCCGGTTCGAGCACTGTCGCAAGTCGGAGCGCCAACCGTGTTTTACCGACCCCACCAGCTCCGGTCAGCGTGAGGAGCCGGATCTCCGGGAGCCGGAGCAGGGATGCAGCGTCGGCCGTCTCGACCGACCGGCCGATTAGCGGGGTCAGTGGGATGGGCAAGGGCGGCGGCTGCCGATCGAGATCGACGAGCGATGGCCGCGAAACTGGCAGAGGGTAAGGTTCGTTTCGCGGCCACAAGGTCCCCATCGTCCCACCTAAGACGAGCCGTTCTGAGTATCTGCAGAGGACTCGATTCTATTGGAATTCTTCGTCCGCGCCTAGAAGTAATACCCCAAATGTATAGCCGGACGGATGCCCCATTGGTCCTAGACAAGCGGCGATAGACAGGAAGATCGTACGCCTCCAGGTCCCATAGGTGGCGATGCCCCTGATGATGTAGCGCCGGTCGGAGCAGAGAACGCCTGTTGGGCCACCGTGCCGGCGGCTTCTGCCATCGAGACGACACACTTTCGCGATCCACCGGAAACACCGGAGCCACAGCCGATCCCTACCATCGTTCAAGAGCAACACCGATGGTTGCCGGAACGCTTTACCGCATTCAAAGACCAGATCGAAAGGACACACATGACTTTGCACAACGCCACGATGGGACACGGCCGGAAGGCCGGGCTGATCGGCCTGGGACTCCTGGCGCTATCGATCCCGGCCTTCACCGGCTTTACCGACTCCGCCAGGGCCGCGACATCGGAGCAGCAGACCGTCCCGCGGGACGCGGCGACCTCGGTGAATGCCGAGCTCGATATGGACTTTGGCGTCCTCAAGATCGACCCGGCGGCGGCCGGCAGTACCAATCTCTTTCGCGGCGATTTCACCTTCGACGACGATGAGTGGCGCCCGGAGGTGAACTACCAGCTCGACGGGCAGAACGGGGTTCTGGACGTGCAGCAGCCGGGCGACTTCGGCGATCTGGACTTCAACGACTTCGACGATATCGGGGAGAACGACGGCAATCGCTGGGATGTCCAGCTTGCACCAGACGTTCCGCTCGATCTAGAGGTCGATCTCGACACCGGTTCGAGCGAGCTCAACCTGGGCGGGCTCGACGTGCGCACGCTCGATGTCGAGACGAACGCGGGCGAGATCAAGATCGATCTGACCGGCGGCGGAGTGGGAGCAGAATCTCGACGCGGCGATCGATTCGGAGGCCGGCACTGTGACCTTGATCGTTCCGGCGGACGCCAGCGTCCGGATCGATGCCGATACGATGCTGGGCGACGTCGACGCGGACGGCTTCGAACGTGACGGCGATGCCTATGTCACCGCCGCCTATGACGAGGCGGCCCCGACGCTCCGGTTCGACATCAACACCATGGTCGGGGAGATCAACCTGGAGGTGGCGTCGTAGCGCATGTTGGGAAGACGAGGCGCCGAGTCGATGGCGAGCGCCAGCGAAGGGCCGCGCCATCCAGGCTTCGCCCAGGGCTAAAGATCCCGGGATATCCAAGATAACTTCCCTGAAGGGGGCTGGGACGTCGGGGCCGCGTTCGGATCTCTCTGCCTCTGGCTATCATCTTCAACGGTTACTGTTGTAGATCTTCAGAGAAATCTGTCGCATCCCCTGGTAGATCGGCCCGGCGTTGGGCTCAGGTCGTGGACGTGCCGACCTGAGCCCATGCCGACCGGTTCCCGGGGCCGTTGTCGGATCGCTACGGGTGGTCGGGCGGGTAGCCGCTCGGCTTGTCGCTCGCGTCGAGCGGGTCGGTGCCGTAGACGAACACCTCGGCATAATCCGACCACCAATCCCCGTCGGTATCCCACTGGTCCGGGTCGGTCCCGGTCGAGTTCACCTCGATCCCATCGAGGAGGCCGTCGTGATCGCGGTCGGGGTCGAGGGCGAAGGCGGGTCCTTGGTTCGGCCCCCCTGACGGAGGCACATGATCCATTCGTCGCCGTCGAACAGCACGTCCTGGTCGGTGTCGTTGCTGTACGGGTCTGTGCCGCCCCAGGATTCAATCGCGTTCGGGATCGTCGCCGTCGCTATCGGGGTTGAGGACGGCCGGATCGAGCGCCAGGCCGTAGGCGTTCTTCCACCTGACCTCGCAGCCGTCCGGACGGCGTCGCGGTCGGTGTTGGCGTTGGTCGGGCTGGAGCCGAAGGTCAGTTCGTGGGGGTCGGAGAGGCTGTCCTTGTCGGTGTCGTGTGAAGGGACCCGTGCCGAGCTGGCACTCCCGGTAGTTGGAGAGGCCGTCGCCGTCGAAGTCGCCGGCGAGGACGGAGGCGCAGGGATCTGGGCGGGTCGGGCCGGCGGGTCCCCCGGCGCGGCGCGGGCTGTGCCCATACCAACGGCGCCCAACAGCAGGAGCGCTGCAACGACCGCTGCGGCAGATGGTCCGATCGACATCTTTCCTCCTCTCTCCAGGTGGCCAAGCGAGGCCGCTTGCGGTCCGTGGACTGCGGACTCGCTAGCCGCTTTGCGCTCCAGGCGCTCCCGAGTCACGCCGAGAAGGGTGCAGCGGCCCGTGTCCCCGGAGACCAGGACATCCCCGCAACACCCCGGCCACGGCCAGGTGGCAGGGCTCGCCGGCGCCAAGCACGCGCAGACGCCGGCGGCGTCGCCGCTCCGCAGCAAGGCACTGTGCGATCGCACGCATCGCCGGGAGCGAGGCAGCATGCCGTCGCGTGCGCACCGCCGCCTGGAAATCGGCGGGCGCGCAGCAATCGCCGCATTCCCCGAGTCAAAGCTTGGAAGAAGGATCCACCCTTGGCCGAGGGCCGTCCCGTCCGGGCAGGGGGACAATCGTCCGCGGTGCAGCAACGGGCAACGCCGTCGCCCGCATCCGGCGTAGGAATCGGCGCAGCAGTAAGGACGCATGCGGGAAAGGCGCAGCAGGTCCCCCGGTGGTAACGGTGCGGTGCCGCAGCTGACGCAGGTGGGGATCCGGCGCACGACGTGCCAGGCGGGCAGAGCACTCTCCAAGATCGTGCAGACGCCGGCGCAGCAGACCTGTCGCCGGGGCAGTCGCCCTGTCGTCGCACTGGACGGCGCAGCGCCCGTCCGCCGTGCAGCAGTCTGCCCCAGAGCGCAGCAGCCGCCGCCGCATGCAAGTGTCCGAGCAACAGTCGTTCGGTTCGTCAGCACAGGCGCCTCCCCGCCGGCGACGGCCGGCAGACGTTCTCGAGGGCATCGTAGAGCGCCCATCCGGCGCCATGGCGGCTCCCGGAATCGAGGTGCAGGCGTTGAGGGCACCCTCCGGGCAGCAGACGTCGCCGCAGACGATGCCACTGGCGCAGGCAGCGCAGCGATTGCGGCCGCGGTGCGGCTGGCAGTAGTGCGAGCAGCAGGAGGCGTGGTCGGGGCAGGGCCGGTTGTTCCGCAGGCAGGCGGCCGCGGCACGCCCGGGAGCGGCCAGGGCGGCCAGGGCGGCGCCGGCGACCCCCGCGAGGACATCGCGGCGAGAGACACCGGCCGCGCACCGGCGAACCAGATCGTCGAAGCGGTGACCGTCCACGGATGCTCCTTTCGGTGGGCAGCGGACACGGCGGTCGAGCCGCGGGCTATCCGGCGCGCGCCCCGCGGATGGTCGATGGGCGACCGTCGCCTCACCGCGTCGGTCGTCGGCACCCCAGCCCGAGCGTAAGGCGAGCGCGATGCGCGCGCGTCCGGGGAAATACGACATCGCGGGCACGGATCGGGATGTCGGGCGTTGCGGCCAGCGCGGGCCGGGTCCCGACGGGTGACCGTGGTGGGGAGCGGTCAGACGAGCCCGAGGCGGAAGGCGGAGGCGACGGCGGCGGTCCGGCCCTCGACACCGAGCTTGGCACACAGGCGGAAAACATAGGTCTCGGCCGTCCGCCGGCTGATCCCGAGGGCTTCGGCGATCTCGCGGTCCGTCCGCCCCGCGACCAGCAGCGCCAGAGTTTCCCGCTCGCGCGGCGAGAGCTCGAGGGGACCAACCGGCTGCCGGCGGTTCGGTAGGCGGCTCGCCGCCTCGGCCGCCGCCAGTCCCTCGGCGATCGCCTCGTCGAGCGGGAGGGCGGCACCGGCCGCCCAGGCGCGCTCGAACGCCACGCCGCCGAGCCGCCGGCGAACGGTCGCGACCCAACCGTCGTGGAGGACCTGGGTCGCGGGCGTCAGCGGGAGCTCGAACGCAGCGCGGAGCTCCGCCGACGCGCCGAAGATGCGGGCGGCGCGAGTCGCTTCCCCCTGGCTGCTCGCCAGCTCGGCGCAGCCGACCAGGCATGAAATGACACGCCAGGGGTCGTCGATCGATCGCCCAAGGACCAGCCCCTCGCCATAGGCCTCGCCGGCGCGGCTGAGACGACCGCCGACCAGGCACGCCAACCCGAGGGAGTCGAGGGCGAATGAGATCCAGACCGGCGAGCCGTGGACCCGCAGCGCCGCCAGTGCCGCCTCGTAGCCCTCGATCGCCGGATCGACGTCGCCGAGCGCATGCAGGCTGCGCGCGTGGTGGCAGGTGTTGACGGCCGCGTTCAGCCCGTCGCCAAGCGCGACGAAGCGGTCGCGTGCCTCCGCAAACGTCGCGGCGGCCGCCCGGTGATCTTCGCGGTAGGCCAGGGCGCTGCCGAGCCACTGCAAGGCGGTCGCCGCGCTGGCGAGGTCGCCGCGGCGGGTGGCGATGGCGAACGCCGCTTCCAGCAGCGGCACGGCGCCGTCGAGGTCGATTCGCCAGACCGCGAGCCGCCCGGCCGCCGTCAACGCCGCCGCCCGCTGCGCCGACTCCGGATCGCCGCCCGGCAGCGCCAGGAAGGTTGTCAGCCAGGCGCGGGGCGACGACATCTCTTTGTGGCGGATGAAGGCGAGCGAGCCGAGGATCGTCGAGAGTCGGAGGCCGCGGGCGACGTCGCCGCGCTCGCGCAACCAGCCGAGCACCGCCTCGACGTTGCCCAGTTCCGCGACCAGACTCTCGAACGCCGCGTTCCGGTCGGCTCGTTCGATCGCCGGATGCGCCCGCTCCGCGACCGCGAGGCACCAGTCTGCCAGGCGGTCGAAGGTCGTTTCGCGTTCGCCCGCCGCGGTCAACTCGTCCAGCGCGAAGGCGCGGACCGTCTCGAGCAGCCGGTAGCGCGGGCCACTCGCCGCCTCCGGTTCGTGCTGGATCAGACTCTTGTCGACCAGCGACGCGATCGGGCCGCCACTCCCTGCCACCCCCTCCACCCCCTCGAAGGAGAAACCGTCGGCGAAGACGCCGAGGCGGCGGAAAAAGAGCTGTTCGGCGGGCGTGAGGAGGTCGTGGCTCCAGGCGATCGCGGCACGGAGCGTTTGGTGGCGGTCGGGCGCGTCGACGGGGCCGCCGCCGAGGTGGGTCAAGGAGGCGTCGAGCCGAGCGCGGAGGATGGCCGGCGCCAGGGCGGTTGTTTGAGCGGCGGCCAGCTCGATCGCCAGGGGCAGTCCGTCGAGCTTGCGGCAGATCGCCGCGACGTCGGCGGCGTTGGTCGCGGTCAGCGCGAAGCGCGGCGTGACCGCCTGCGCCCGCTCGATGAAGAGACGCACCGCGGGGTAGATGGTCAGGTCGTCCGGGGATTGGTCGGCGTGCTCGGCCGGTGCCGCAAGGGGTTCGACGGGGACGGCGTGCTCGCCGGTCAACCGGAGGCGGGCGCGGCTGGTGACGAGGGCCGTCAGGCCGGGACAGGCGTGCAGCGCCTCGGTCACGAACGGCGCGGCGCTCGCCAGGTGCTCGAAGTTGTCGAGGACGAGCAGGACCGATCGATCTTGCAACGCGCCGGCCAGCGCCTCGACGACCGGCTGACCGGCTCGTTCCCGCGCGCCCAGACCGGCCGCGACCGCCGGCGCCACCCGGTCCGGGTCGCGCAGTCCGGCCAGCGGGACGAAGCAGACCCGTGCAAAGCGTGCGTCGGGCGCGAGCGCCTCAGCGACCGCCAGCGCAAGGCGGGTTTTGCCGACGCCGGCGGGACCGGTCAACGTCAGCAGGCGGATGCGCTCTGGGTGGTTGTCAGGCCGGAGGATGCCGGCGATGGCCGTGATCTCCCGCTCCCGCCCGACCAACGAGGTGAGCGGGCGTGGCAGCGCGTCGCCGCGGGGCGCCGTTGCGTCCGGCCGTGGCAGGACGCGGATGGACGGAGCAGGGCGTGGGTGGGAGGACGAGTTCTGCGGCATCGGCGGCTCTCGCGTGTCGAGTGGTCAGCCCGTCGTTCCTGGACTGACGACGACGCGGCGCAGGACGTCGGCCTCGTCGACGATCAGGCCGTCCGCGCCCCGCCCAGTGAGGTCCCGCGCCAGCCCCTCATCGTGGGATCGGCCAGCTGACGACGGCGAGAGTCGAGGCCGCGCGTCTCATCGGCATCGTGCACCCGATGGCGCGGGTGACGGAGAGGACGGCCGCCCGCCGGACCATCCTATGCCCCGCGTACGCCATGTACAAGCCCACACCGGCGGGACCCGCATCGTCCGAGCCGACGCTCATCCTGCCGCGCACTCGGGATCTCCCATGCCACCCTCTATCGCTACATCGAGCGGCCCGAGGCACGACACAGAGCGGAAAAAAACGACAACTAGCTCTGAAAGTGACATCCCTGGCGCCGTGTTGCAGCCAACTTTAGCCCGGTTGTCTGGGTCAGCCCGGGGTCTGCAGCCCCGGGGGCGAAGCCGAGACACGGCTAACCATCAGGACGAGGGGCCGGGCGTCATCGCCCGGCCCCTCGTCCTGCCAATCCGCATCCTGTCGTTCGGAGGCTAAGCCGGGGAGACCGCCATCGACATCCCGTCGAGGACGCCCCATTTGGCGCGGAAGTCGTCCCAGGCGTAGAACTTCTGGATTCCGTCGGCCGGATCGGAGACGTAGATGCCGGAATCGTCGTAGCCGTAGGCGACGACGACGTGAGTACCGGCTGCCACCTTGTAGGTGCCGTCGTCCTTCAACGTCTCCGCCGTGTCGCCCCAGAGGCCCAACCAGACGAGAACCGGGCGACCCTCGTCCAGGTGCCAGAGGAGTTCTTCAGTGTCGCCCAAGGAGTAGAAGATGCTGGCGTAGTAGCCATTCTCGGCGAGGACCGGGGCCAGGGCCTCGGGGTAGACGCCGTAGTCGGTGGTGTTGCCCCAATAGCCGTCGATGTTGCCCCGGTAGCCGTAGTGCGGGTTCTTCGCGCCCGGGACGGACTCGATGAAGGTCGATTCCGGCACGCCTCGCCCGAAGAAGCTGGTGGCGATGTAGGAGGCTGCGTACTCACAGGAAAGGTTGCGCGACTGGACATGCGTCCCGACGGCGTTGTAAACGCCGTTGCTCGCAGGCACCAGGACGCCCGGACCGGGGCGAGCGATCCCGCCGCCGGAGTTCTGGGGTGTCATGGGGATAAGCAACCTGGCGCCGATCGCCAGGTTGTCGACGTCGGTAATCCCGTTGAACTCGGCCAGGGCCATTGGTCCCACTCCCCACTCAGCACCGATGCTGGCGACGGTATCTCCGGCCTGGACGATGTAGGCGCCAACGACCCAGGGGCTAGTGCCTTCCAGCCGGGCCGCCATCGCCGCGGCAGCGGTGGGTCCCTGCCCGGGATCCGGGATAACGATGGTCTGGCCAACGGCAAGGGCAGGGCCGTCGGGCATGTAGCTGGCGGCGGCGATCGCGTCCGCATCGACGCCGAAGGTGGCGGCGACCGAGGACAGCGTGTCGCCCTCGCGGACCTCGTAGCGGCCCTGGGCCATGCTCGTCCCGGCGGCGCCGAGAATCACGATCAGGGCGGCAAATACAGCCGCGGCGACCTTGCGCCGGCCGGTCATCGGGCGAGGCCGGGGATGGCGTGGCAGGAAGACTGGCGGAGCTGGTTGGAACTCAGGTGCGGGTGACTCGAGATCCATCGGAGCCGGGACACCGACGACCGGCCGCGAGATTACCCGGACCGAGCGGCGCCTGCGATTCTGCTCCCAGACGGCGACGCGGTGTTCACTTGTGCCGCGGCCGACGTGCAACAACTCGCCGATGTAGACCTTGGAGGAGCCGGAAGGCCGGGGGCCGGGGACCCCCAGAGCGAGCGGCCCGGCAGCCCGATGCTCGTGAATGACGCCACGCAGGCCGCACAGTCGCTCGGCAGTGCGGGCGGTATAGAGCCCGACCAGATCACACGGTGTGGGTTCGGTGTTCGCGATGCCGGATACTTCCGGGCTAACGCCGCCATAGAGCGTTGCGATGCTCGGTCGCGTCGATCTCGCCACGACGCCGCGTTCCTGGACGTCGTCCATTGTACTGACCCCCTACTGCCCCACGACACACACCGCGGTCCCGCCGCGCATGCGATGCACGGCGGGAACCTCCAGGACACGAACCCCACGTTCGTACGGGCCCCGGTGGTGTACGTACAGTGTGTCCAGGATATCAGCAGGAGCCGGGTCTGGCAAGAGTATTTGTGCCATCAAGACACAATTCGCAACCAGCGCCTGTCCGGACGGTCTGGTCGGGCGGGTTTGCCGTCGTGCTCGGTGCGACACGCGGATAGACGCCAGAATTGACCCTCATCACCGCCACCGCCTATGATCTCTGGCACGTGATCGATGAGGATTAAATCTCCCCGCGCGGATCGCCGCCCAGGGCGATGCCACATACGCTCGCCGCAGCCAACGAGGCGTGCAGATCCGGAGTTCGCCGTGTCCACAGCCGCAGATTCTCCGACTCCGACTCGCTTGCTCTGCCTTGAGGATGCGTTCCTACGCCGCTTCGAGGCGACTGTCGTCTCATCCGACCCGGAGACCGGTGCCGTCGTCCTCGATCAGACCGCCTTCTACCCCGGCGGTGGCGGCCAACCGGCGGACTCCGGCCGGTTGCTCGGCGGGGACGGTCGTGCCTGGACGGTCACGGCGATGAGCAAGAGCGGGCGGCGCGGCCGTCCACACCGTCGAGCCGGCTGAATCGCTTCTCCAACCAGGCGAGCGGGTTACCGGCGAGATCGATTGGGAACGGCGCTACCGGCTGATGCGGACCCACACCGCGTTGCACGTGCTCTGCGGCGTCGTCTTTCACGAGTTTGGGGCGCTGGTCACGGGCGGCAATATGGCCCCGGACAAGGCCCGGATGGACTTCGAGCTGGAAGAATTCACCCCGGAGCGGGTCGCCGCGATCGAGCGCCGGGCCAATGAAGAGATCGCCGCCAGTCGGCCGGTGCAGGTCCGGGTTCTGCCCCGGGAAGAGGCGTTCCAGATTCCCGACCTGCTCCGGACCAAGATCAACCTCCTGCCAGAAGGCATCACCGAGGTCAGGATCGTCGAGATCGTCGGGTTAGACCTGCAAGCGGATGGAGGCACCCATGTCGCCAACACCCACGAGGTGGGCGGGATCAAGGTCGTTGGCACCCGCTCCAAGGGGCGCCTGAACAAGCGGCTGGAGATCATCTTGATTGGCGGCGAGGGCGACGCGGAGTAGGCGGTCTGGTATCGCGCAGTGGCGTGGATAGGACAACGGTGGCAACCGAGATGATCGAGACATCATTGCTTCCTGGCGACACAGCGACGGCGGCCTTCGCCCGCCGCGCCCCCAGTTTCGCGGTCTCGCCGTGGGATACGGTCGTCGATTTCTGGCAGGGTCACCCGGACCCCGTCTTCTTCGGCAACGGCGCTCCCGCCGCCGATGTGATCCCGAAGGTGCGCTTGCAAGAGGCTGCCGCGGCAGTCTGGTCCGATGTGCGCAATCTGGAACTCGGCTACGGCGGGGTGCGCGGCTTCGCGCCGTTGCGGGAGTTGATCTCCGCCCGGATGGCCGCCCAGGGAATCGAGGTCGCGCCCGAGGGGATTCTGCTCACCAACGGCAGCCAGCAGGGCATCGACCTGATCTCCCGCCTGATGCTCGATCCCGGCGACGTCATCGTGGTGGAGGGCCCGGCCTACATCGGCGCGCTCCAGGTGTTCGATGCCTGCGAGGCCGAGTACATCGTCGTCCCGGTCGATGATGACGGGATGAATGTGGACGCGCTGGAAGAGGCCCTGCGCACCGCGCCGCGCCCGCCAAAGTTCCTCTACACCGTCCCGACGTTCCAGAACCCGACGGGCGTGACTCTCTCCCGCGAGCGGCGGAGCGCGTTGCTGGAGACCGCCCGCCGGCACAGCTTGCTGGTCGTCGAGGACGATCCCTACGGGGAGTTGCGCTACGACGGCGAGTCACTGCCACCCCTGCGCGCCCTCGACCCGAACGTGGTCTACCTGGGCACCTTCTCGAAGACGATCGCGCCGGGGCTGCGGATCGGCTGGATGATCACCCCGCCCCAGTTCCAGGTGCCGCTGACCAATGCCCGCGAGGTCGTCGATATCCACGGCGACCGGATGACGCCCCAGATCGTGCACCGGGCGGCCACGGACTTTCTCGATGGGCACCTGGAGTCGGTTGCCCGGCCGTCGTACCGTTCGCGCCGCGATGCGCTGGCGAACGCCCTGGCGGCGGAGATGCCCGAGGGTGTGACCTGGTCCGTTCCCGAGGGCGGATTCTTCTTGTGGCTCGAATTGCCGGAGACGCTCGATCCGGTGGCACTTCAGGCGCCGGCGGCGGCGGCGGGCGCGATTTTCCTCCCCGGAGACCTTTTTTATCCTGGGTTCACGGCCGATTTTCCCGGCGCCCGCAATGGGATTCGGCTGAGCTTTTCGTCGGTCGACGAGGCCGCGATCCGGAAAGGGATCGCCCGGCTGGGCACGATTTTTCGGGAGGCGGCGGCAGGAGACCTCGCCCGATGATGTAGGAAATAGGCAGGAAAGTTTTGCAAGATTGGCCCGACTTCGCCGTTCTAGTCAGCAGGGCAGTGGGCTGGCGAACGGCCTGGAACCGCTCGCCTGTGCTACGCTGGCAGACGGTCGTGTGACCTCCTGGCAGCCTTTCCAGCGGCGCCGGTTCAATCCCCGGCATTCCCCCAACGGCGATGATTGACGACCTCCGAGACTTTCTCCGCTTTGACAATTCGACCCTGTGGGTGCTGATCGCCCTGTGCGCGGCCACCGTCATCACCCTCCAGGTGGTGGACGAAGCCGTCGAAGGGGCCTGGCCCCACGCCCGCCGGCCGTCGCGGCTGCCGGTGCGTACGCCGGGCTACGCCGGGGCCTGGTCCCTTGTGGCGTTGTTGGTCCTACCCGGACTTCTGCTCGGCATCCTGAACGTGATTGTCTTGATGTGGAAGGACCTGGATCGGACCGACCTCCAGGATCTGGGCAGCATTTTTGTCGGGGTGGGCTGGGTGCTCTTCATCGTTGCCAGCCGGGATCTGCTGCCAATCCGCCGGTTCGTCGGCAACCTGGGCATCGCCGGGCCGATCGTACTGGTGCTCGTCCTCCTGATCGGCGACGCCCTGCTGACCATCGCTCTCTTCGACATTCTGCCGTCGATGGACGAGGTCCGTGATGCGCTGCCGCTGATTGGGGACTCATAGGCCACCGTTGTTGGAGTCGGCAGTTCGCCAGGTTTAAACCTGGCGCTCAACCTACAAAGTCCCTCCGGAACAGCGGACGGGGAAGACGACGATTCCATCTTGCGCCAAACGCTATGAAGCCCACGGTTGTTGGTCCGAACTTTGCATTTGTGGGGCCGAGTTAGTGCATCCTGGGGATGGCCGCGTGCGTATCCCTAGTGCGGGAGCAGTGTTCTTCGCTGGGTGTTCGCGGGGCCAACGTGCCGCCTCGGGACGCGGTAAGCTAAGGGCTACTCGCCCCTGGGCTTGAAGCGCCGGCCCGGCGCCCACGCAGCCCTGGTAAGAGGGTCACACCGGAGAGACGAGCTCACTCGATGGCGCATCATCCTTCATCTGCGCTCGACCAATCCAGCAGCGCTCGATCGGAGCGGCGTATCCGGGCAAGCGCTCCGGCGACTTGGCTGTCGCAGAGAGTTACGCCTAGCCGGCACTCTCTCCTCCACGACGAACCGTTCCGCATCTGGTGGCTCACCCGATTCGCCTGCCAGACGGCTCAGGGTGCCCTCCTCTACGCCCTCTTGATCATCGTCGTGGACCGCACCGACGCCTCGTTCTACAGCTCGCTCTTCGTCGTTGCGTCCCTCGCCCCGGCCCTGGTCTTTGGGCTACCGGGCGGGATCGTCAGCGACCGCCTGCCGAAGCGCCCGCTGATGGTCGGCTTGAACCTGGCCAGGTTCCTCTTTGTCCTGCCTCTGGTACTCCTAGACGTTTCCCTGCCTGGCATCTTCGCCGCCACCATCGGGATCTGGGTCATCCACCAGTTCTACTCCCCCGCCGAAAGCACCTCGATCGCGGCCCTCGTCCCCCGCTCCCGCTACGCCGAAGCCCAATCCCTTTCCAACTTGTGCCTGACCGGTGCCCAGCTCGTCGGCCTGGTCATCATGGCGCCGCTCTTCCTCAAGATCGCGCCGCCGCAGGTGCTGTTCGCGATAGTTGCCTCGCTGTACTTCGTGGCATGCGGGCTGGCGACGCTGCTCCCCCGGTTGGACGACCACTTGCAGCCCGGATCTGGCATCCCCCTCGCCAACCGGGGGCTGAGCTCGATCAAGGCCTCGCTGCTCGTCGGATGGCGCAATGTCCGCTCGGACCGGGCGTCGTTCGGGGCGATGGCCGACGACGTGATGGTTGGGATCGGGTTCAGCGCCCTCATTGTGATCGTGCCGTTTTACCTGGAGCGGGTGCTCAACACGGCCAAAGAGAACACGGTCTTCGTCTTCGCGCCGGCCGCGCTCGGACTCGTGGTCGGGTACAGGATGGCGCCCAGGATCAGCCACTGGATCGGCGGCGAGCGGTCGGCGACGATCGGCCTGATGATCTTCGCGGCCTGTGTCGGCTCTCTGGGCTTTGCGGCCGAGGTCTACACGTTCCTGACCAAGGGTCTACTCCTGCCGATCGGGCGGGTGGCAGATGCAGTCAGCATCCAGCCACTGGTGATCGTGGCGATGCTGATCTCGATTCCGGCCGGCTTTGCCTCGGCGATCGTGAACGTGTCCGCTCGCTCGGTCATCCTGGATCGGACGGTGCCCTCAGCCCGGTCTCAGGTGGTCGCCACCCAGGCGTTGATCAACAACGTCGGCGCGATCGTGCCCTCGTTACTAGCTGGCATTGCAATGGATGTATTCGGCGTCACCACCGTCGCCGTGGCCATTGCCGTCCTCATTGCCGCGTGCGCCCTCGGGGTCCACGCCGCCGTGCGCCAACCAGTGCCGCTGGTGTCGCCGAGCGCACCGTAGCGGGGGGGGACGAGCAAGCTGAAGCCTTGTGGGGGACAGCCCTGCGGGCTGAGGGGGAGCGGGGGAGAAACGAAGAGACGATCTCCCCGTCCGTCTCTCCGCTCCCCCTCACGGCGATAGCCGTGTCCCCCTCAAAGCGCTAGCTTTGTCCCCCTCAGCGCTAAAGCGCTGTCCCTCTCTACGAGCGCTTGTCGATGAAGATGTCCCAGCGCTTGATGCTGACCAGATCGAGGATCTGCTGGTGGTACCAGGGGTCGTGGGACATTTTCGCGCGGACGGCGTCCTCGTCGTCGGCGTGGACGATCAGCATGCCACCGCCCTCGTCAACGAGCGGGCCGCCCATCAGGATGAAGCCCTCATCAACGAGACCGTCGATGAAGGCCGCATGTTCATCCCAAAAAGTTTGCTCGCGAGCGCCTTTGGTGAGGTCGCGGTGGACACCGGCGGTTGATAGCACAATGAACGTCTTCATGGGTACGCGCACACTCCTATAGATCGGGCCAAATGCCCGGTGCGATTGATACGTACGGCGAGGGTTGGCGTGAGATTTAAGGTGTTAGTTGTGCTGACTCAATAGCTCGACACCGAGCGTGCCGGCCTTGATGGTCCGAGGTATCAAGGTGCGAATGTCGGCATAGACCTGTGTGAGGCGTTGCTCGATGACACTGCCAGCTCCGATCCATTCCGGCACCCAGGTGCCCTGCTCAACCGGTGCGCCAGGCAACCCCGGGTTCGCTTCTATGAGGGCGTCGTTGAGTGTTGAGATCCGGAGCAGTCCATCGTAAAAGCCCGATAGGACCACAATCTCCTGGCTTCCAAGCACGGACGGGAGCACGGGCATCTGGGCCGTCCAGACGAGACGCTCGAGCATTGGAACTGGACGTCCCTCTGGCGCCGGGCCAGATGACGGAAACTGATGGTCCAAGAAGGTCAATGAGGCGAGATTTTGGGCGACCTCCTGGCGAAGCATGATCCTGACTCGAACAGCGCGGCGACGGTCGCGCCACAGTTCGAGGCCGATCAACCCCCACATCCCAACCATGAAGCCAAGGATGGCCGTCACGATCGGGTTACTTAGCCAATCGGCCAACCGCCCCTCCCTGTGTTACACGGCTGCGACGCTATCCGGCCGCCTCTGCACCCTTCAGGACGCATGCCAGGGGAGCGATGATCTCGGCCCGGCGGGTGGCAAGTTGGGCGTCGGTCAGAAGGGCCGCACGATGCAGTTCGAGCAATGAACGCAGCCGAGGACCGGCCTCTCCGACGGCGACCAGCCGGTCGCGGCGAGAGCGGACGTCGTCGGCGCTGAGGACGCCCTCGGCAAGCAGACCATTGAGCGCGGCATGGGCCGCCATCTGGTCGGTGGTGCTGGGGATCGCGCAGACGGGGTTTGCCCAGGCTCCACCGGCGAGGCAGTGCTCGATCCCATGAGCCGCCTCGACGAGCACAGCCACCAGGGAATGCTCGATCGCTTCAACAACCGTCAATGAGGCGGATTTGACAACGGGCTCGATCTCCTGTGCGTTCTCCTGAGGCTGGAGTGGAATTGCCTCGACCGATGTCGCGGAGTCTCCCGAAATATGTGTACCGGCGGCTTCTCCGTCAGCTTCAATGGAGACAACCGTGGCCCGTGTGTCCGGCTCGGTGAGCGTGCTGTCGGCCACGCTGGGTGATAGAGCACTCAGCGAGACGGTTGACCGCGTCTCCTTGCCACCCGGGACTGAAAGTCCCGGGCTACCTGACGGAAGTCCCTCCGGGACTGAGGACGGGGCGGGCGAGGCCTCTGTAGAACGTTCCAGGTCCGCATCTTCATGGACCGCCCCGAATTCCGGGCTCTCGTCGAGCCGCCAGGGAAGCAATGTCATTGCGCCGCGGCCGAATGCGCCAGTCTCCTGCAACGTCGACGGCAGGATGTTGAGCGAGGCCGCGGGGAAGTCCTCCGACTCGGGACCAAGGGACCATGCCGCTGGATCGTCCACCTTAGCGGTGACCTCAGAGTCCAAGGAGAAGCGCATCCGGGTTACGCGGGAACTCGTGGAGGGCACACGGAACCGGGAGATCGAGACGCTTTCTCCGGTTGGCAGATCGAGCGGACCGGTGGCGGAATCTCGATCGACCTCATCGGCGGCAACCCGGGCGAGGGCCGATTGCCAGGGTTGCGGCGGCAGCGGAGCGTTGCCGAGCGGGATACCCCGAGAACGCAGGCCGACGAGCAACGCCCCTCGCTCGCGGTGGCAGCGCTGGGCAGGATGCTGACGATCGAAGATAAACGGCAGGTCGTGGCGGCCACCGGCCTCGTCGGCGCACGAGAGGTAGAGGACGGGCGTTCGTCCGCGGCCGTCCAGCTCACCAGGAACGACATCGAGAACCCGGTCGAGGCTGAGGCGCAGTACGCCATCGCCCATACTTCCGCCCCAGATGACCGAGCGGGTCGTCAGCCAGACATCGCAGGGCTCAGACTCGCGCCCGGGACCGGCCGCCGCCGAGGCGACACCGCTCCAGATGACGTTCTCCTGCTCAAACCTGGCCGCCTCAAGCCAGGAGTGGGTGATCTCCGGCAAGGGCGGAAGGTCCTCCACGCCAATCTCCAGCCCAACGGCGCGGAGGGCGGCCACGGCCTGCTCGGCCCGGCGCGGGCCTCGCAAGGCCAGGAATGGCCCTCGGAAGCGGACCAGGAAAGTCCGCACCCGGTCGCGATCGTTGTAGCGAACCCGGAGGGCGACCTCGCCGCGGTCCCCGCGCAGAGGCGAGGGGATGACATCGGCGTCGACGAGCCAGCCGAGGGGTAGGCCGAAGCCGTTCGCCTTGCCCTCGTTGACGAGGAAGAAACGCTCGGTGACCCGGACTTGGCAGCCGTCCAGGCGGCAGCCATGAGCGGCGAATCCCGGGAATCCGCCTGTCAGGTCGGCGGGCGCCTCCCACTGGACCGAGCCGCGTTCGATCAACCAATCGTCCCAACCGTAGACCGGCCCGGTTCGCTCCAGGACGGGCGCGCGCCGCGCAAGAGTCGTCCGTTCGCGAGTCAGTCCGAGCACCATGCAGCTTCCCTCTTCCCTTGAGCACGGTAAGAAGTGGCCGTTGGCATACCCATCGGCCGTGCGGGGAGTGCGTGCTGGCGGGGTACCGGCGCGAACGGTCTCCTCGGGAGGGAGCGTCGCAGCGTTGAGATCGACCGGTTTGAGGGATGTTAGCGGATTCGGAGTGTACGTACAACCCCTTGTCGGGGTGTACGTACAGTGTGTACGACTGGTTCGAATTGCGCATGGCGATTTCGGAAACCGCGCTATTGCCATCGTAGGGGCGGACCGGTGGTCTGCCCGGCCGCGCATTCGCGGCGGTTCGATGACAGACGTGGTTGCGGACGCGAACGGGTTGGCGGTGAGCAGGGCAGACACACCGGTCTGCCCCTACGAAGGTGAGACGCCGAGATCAGTGTTCGCCCGCCCCATATCGCCGGGCGCCGGCGCCGGCGCGAACCATGTGACCGGCGCGGATCGTTTCGACGAGGATGCGGCCGCCGCGGATGATCTCCTCCGGGTTGAGGCCGCCGTAGCCCAGGATGAGGCCCTGGCGGGTGACCGGGCCGGCGTAGCACTCGGCCAGGGCGGTCACGATCACGCCCCGATCGCGCAGGGCCCGGGAGATGGCGCTTGCGTCGAGGCCGGGCGCTAGCTCGATGCAGAAGTGGAGTCCTGCCTCCAGGCCGAAGACCTGAGCATGGCCTTCGAGGCCGGTGAGGGCGTCGAGGAGGGCCTGGCGCTTGGCGGCGTAGTGGCGGCGCATCCTACGGATGTGCCGCTCCAGGTGGCCGCCGCCGAGGAACCCGGCCAGGGCGCGCTGGACGGGCCAGGGGGTGTGATAGTCAGTAAGGAGCTTGAGCCGCTCCAGCCGGTCGAGCAGCGCGGGCGGAGCAACCAGATAGCCGACGCGGAGGGAGGGGGTCAGCACCTTCGAGAAAGTGCCAAGGTAGGCGACGTTGCCGTCGGTATCGAGGGCGGCAAGAGCGGGGAGGGGGGGCGCGCCAAAGCGGAATTCGCTGTCGTAGTCGTCCTCAAGAATGAGGCTGTCCTGCTCGCGGGCCCACTCCAGGAGGGCGGTCCGGCGCTCGGCTGAGAGGCGGACGCCGAGGGGATACTGGTGGGCTGGGGTGACGTAGACCAGGCGGGGCGCGTCCGGCCCGGAGGGGAGGTCGCCGACGCGCAGGCCATCCTCGTCGACCGGGATCGGCATGATCCCTGCCCCCCGTGTTTCGAGGATGTTGCGGGCGGAGGTCGCCCCGGGCTCCTCGAAGCCGACCATGACCCCCGGCGAAAGCGTGGCCCGGGCGACGAGATCGATCCCCTGCACCGCCCCAGTGGTGATGACGATGCTGGCCGGATCGCAGACGACACCGCGTGACCGGCCCAGGTGTATGGCGATCGCCGCACGGAGGTCAGGGTCGCCCAGGGCCGGACCGTAGTCGGCGGGAGGTGGCTGGCGGCCGACCTCGCCCCAGATCCGGCGCCAGACGCCAGGGGGGAGGGGTTCGATGGCGGAGCGGCCGGAGCGGAACTCGATGACACCGGGTGACCCGGCCATTTTGTCCCGGTCGAACGCCGGGTCGCGGCCCGGCTGGCGGGGCGGCTCATGCGGGTCCAGCCAGCGTGGCGACCGGGCGGGGGTCTGATTCACCAGGCTGTCCACGCGATCGGGAGTGGGCGCGGCGCGCTCTCCGGCGATGTAGGTGCCAGAACCGTGGCGGCCGGTCAGATATCCCTCGGTGATCAGCTCATCGTAGGCGGTGACCACCACGTTGCGGGAGACCTGCAGAGCCTTGGAGGCGTGCCGGGTCGAGGGCAGCTTGGCGCCGGCGGTCAGCCGCCCGGCGACGATCGCGTCGCGAAGTTGCTCGATGAGCTGGCGGTGCAGGGGGGCGTCCCGATCGCGATCGAGGTGGACCAGATCCATGGCGATCCTCAAGTGGACCCATCGTACAGCGCTAGAGTGGAGCTTTTGTAGGGACCACTTTGGCGGCAGTATAGCGGACACCAGTGAGCACACGTGCGAGCAGTCCTGGGTCGATGGGAGAAATGATGTCGCGGCAAACGGTCGCCTTTGCGGAACTCGCCACCGCGATGGTTTTCGTCGGCAGCTCCGTGATCGCGGGCGACGTCGTGACCGGCACGTTTCCGCTGCCGCTGGCGATCACCCTCCGCTTCACCCTGGCGACCCTCGTTCTCGCGCCGATGCTGCTCGCCAGCGAGGGGATGCCGAAGGTGGGTCGGATGGACGCCGCCACCGTTGGGTTGCAGACGCTCCTCGGCGTCGTCGGGTTCAACCTCTTTCTGCTCTTCGGCCTGCGCTACACGACCGCCGGCGAGAGCGGCATCGTCCTGGGGACGACGCCCGCCGTGATCGGCCTGATCGCCTTTCTGGTGCTTCGGGAGCGACTCAACCTCAGGCGTAGTGCCGGGATCGCGCTGGCGGTTTGCGGCGTGGCGGCGCTCTCCTTTGCGGGCGACGGCGATGGTCGCGGGCCGAACCCGCTTCTCGGCAATGCGCTCGTCTTCGGCACCGTCGTCTGCGAGGCGTTGTTCAGCATTCTCGGCAAGATGGCGACTGCGCGCCTGCGCGCCCTGACGATCGCCACACTGGTCAGCCTCCTCGGAGCGCTCAGCTTCCTCCCCTTCGCGCTCTCCACCGCCGTGGACTTCGATTTTGGGACTGTCGACCTCAATGCCTGGCTGGCGCTGGTGTACTACGCGGTCGGCGCGACCGTCCTGCCGTACATGCTCTGGTACCACGGACTGCCGCACGTGCCGGCGGGAGTCGCGGGCGTCTTCACCGGCATCATCCCGCTGAGCGCGGTTGCGCTCGCCGTTGTCCTCTTGGACGAGCCGCCGCGGTTGGGGCATCTCGTCGGGATCGTCTGCGTGTTGGCGGCGCTGGGGCTGACGCTTCGGGGCGAAGGTGGGCCAAAATCGGCAGACGGGAGAGAGGCGCCGGGGCGGTTGGACTCGGGGTTAAAACCCCGGGCTATGCCAGACGCAGCCCTTCCAGGGCTAAGAACGGGGAGTTTCCGGGGCCATGCCAGTTCTGACGATGAATTCCTATCCCCGCTGGGCGACGGCGGCGAGCGGGCCGGACTCAATCTGGCTGCCGGCCAGGACCTCGAAGTAGAGGTCGGTGAGCGCCAGTTGGGCGGGAACGTCGTGGGCGTCGAAGGCCGCCTGGCCGCCGATTGAGAGGCGCTGGCGGAAGGCCCAGACCCTTCTGGCCTCGTCCCGGCCAAAGGCGTCGATCGCGGCGGGCGGCACGCTCCAGACCCGGCAGAGGTCGGCCAGGGCCGGCCCGTCCAGGGGGAGGAAGCGCTCCTCGATGAAGGTGATGCCGGGGTCGCTCGCGGGCGCGCTCGGTCGACTCGCGCGGCGGATCAGCGGTATTACTCCGGAGGGTTGGGCAAGCGCCTCGATGCTCTCCGGTCCGCTGGCGACAGTACCCTGGGCGGGGGCATGTTCGGCGCCGGTTGCTGCCTGAGCCGCCGCTGAGTCCGGCCGTCTGGTTTGGAGGTAGCCGGCGAAAATGACCGCCACGCCGGCAGCCATCGCCAGAGCAAACGTCTCCTCGGGCAACCCCGTCCGGCTCAGGGTCCCCTTGGCGGCGACGATGAGGGTGCCGGCCGCGATCAGGATGCAGCCGATCATCCGATGCCGCTGAGAGCCGCGCTGGCGGAACGACCAGGCCGACCACAGCGCGCCCCCGGCGATGATCACGGTTCCCAGCCCGCTACAGACCGCGACCAGGGCGATCAGGACGCCGTTGCGGTCGAGAGCCTCCCAGCCGTCGGCGGTGAGGCGTGACTCGTCGATGGAGGCCGACCAGACAGTCGTCGCGGCGAAGGCGGTCAGCAGCAGCGTCAGCCCGGGAACGACTCGGATCTGCTGCATCTTCTTGGGCGCGAGGAGGTAGAGCTCGCCCAGGCCCAGATAGGCGACAACCAGGACGGCGCCGGTCAGGTAAAAGAGGCGGACGACGAACGGGGTCCACTCGTCGATGTTGGCCCAGGTTTCGGTGCCGGCGGCGATGGCGAAGACGGCGAAGGCGACCGCCCAGACGATTTTCTCTGGTCGAGGCCGCCGGTAGGCGTCCCGCGCGATCGTGATGGCACAGGCCAGGCTGACCAGGGTCGAGATGATGGGGAAGACGACCATCGCACGGAAGCCGATCTGTCAGAACGTCTAGAAGTTGATCCGGTGGCTGCTCAGGGTCATCAGCCGACTGTGTCGCCCGATCCCGCCGAGTTTACACGGTACGCCCGCCCGAAAAGGCCCCACTCGTGCCGCGATGCATCGCCCTACGGGCAGACCCCGTAAACCAGGATTAGGCTTTGGAATCGGTACAAACCGTTGTAGGGGCAGATGAGCGCCGTCTCCATAAGCGACGTGTGGTCGCCCACCATGTTCCAAACGCCAAACGCCGAACGCCGGATGCCGCGATTACGAACTCGACTCCGCGATCAGGTAGGCGAGGAGGTCGTTCAGGGCGCGGTCGGAGACCTGGAAGGATTGGTAGGGACCGGGAGGAGTATGGTTCGGGGCTTCGCGGACCAGGGTGGTAAGTGACTCCAGGGTGAGCGCGCTGGCGGGGCCACCCTGGGCGAGGATATCGCCGCCGGCCGCGCCAGCGCTGTGACAGCGGACACAGTTCGAGTTGAACGTCCGCTCGCCCCGGGTGATATCGCCCATGGCGACCGCACCGCCACCCGCGCCAGGGCTGGAGGCCGCGGCAGCTACGGCGGTCTGCTGGGCCGCCACCACCGCCGTCGCGGTCGCGATCTGCTCGGGACTCTGGGTTGGGGTTGGGGTTATCCCGATCGCCGAGAGGATCTCGGAGTCGGAGGCGCGGCCGCAGGCCGCCACCAGCAGGGTCATGCCGATCATGCCGAGGAGCAGCATGGCCTTGGTGCGGGTGGAGCGGGATGCCGGATTGGCTCGCTCGCTCGTGCGGGGTGTCATCGTCACGTGCCGCGCCCTCCGCTGCCTGTACATCTCGACGATGGTCGTGGGACAACCGGCAACCGGACCCTCCATTCGCTGGTATCGCCGTAGAGCCAGCTCACGTGGGGCAGGTCCGCCCCGTGATCGCCGGTCGTTCCGCTTCTCATTCCCTGAGACGAATGGCCGGAAGATAGTGCCCGCGTTCCCTCCTGTCAATCAGGAACGGAATGACGGCCCATCTCCGCGCGGCGGTCTGGCATTTCCGACCACTTCACTTGTGCGCGCCATACAATTCCCGGCTGTGGTCGAGCGATTGCCTCGACCTTCGTGGCACTGGCCGGACTAGCAGGGATCGCCGCATGGCGGGACACGGTTTTTCTATCTTGCTCGCCCCCCTCTGGCAGGAGTGGGATGAGCGCGTCTTTCGCATGGTGGAGGGAATCCACCGTCGCTTGCCCAGGTCCATCCCGCAGGTGACGCTGCACGGCCGCCCACTGGATCCGACCGACGAAGGCTTTGGCGCCCAGTATCAGCTCACGATGAACGGCGCTCTCTCCGGTGGCCGGCACTCTGCGGCGTATTATGTCATTCAGATCCGGCCGTTGCGGCAGGCGCCTCCCCCGGCGCGGCGCGGTCCAGACGCGGTTGCGCGCCTGATCTGGCGGGTCGACACCCTCAAGGTGCTCCAGCCGGTTCACCCAAACGCGCAGGTCGAGCAGTTTGACCAGGAGTCGTTCGAGATTCCGGTGGCGGAGCAGCCTGAGTTCGAACGGCTCTTCGGCGAAACCCTGTACGAAGCCGCGAAGGCGTTCTTCAGGGAGATGCTCGCCAGCATCCAGCCGTCCGACTGATAGCGGGCTCGGCCAGGACGTTCTACCACGTGCGTCCGGGTTCAATTGCGAGGATAGGGGAGGCACAGAGCGCGATGCCGGTCAAGAAGGAGTACGCCCAGGTGCACCCGCTCACGCGGGAGGAGTGGCGCGCCTGGCTGGACACGAACCATGGCAGCCAGTCCGGCGTCTGGCTCATCTCCTACAAGGCCAGCACCGGAAAGGGCCGCATCACCTGGGACGAGATCGTTGATGAGGCCATCTGCTTTGGCTGGATCGACAGCGTCCAGCGCACGATCGACGCCGAACGAACGATGCAGCTCATCACGCCGAGGAAGACCGGCAGCCCCTGGTCGGCCCTGAACAAGCGCCGGATCGAGCGCCTCGAAGCGGAAGGCAGGCTGGCGCCCGCCGGAATCGCCAAGATCGAAGCGGCCAAGCGCGATGGTTCCTGGACCGCCGCCGACGCCGTCGAGGCTCTGACGGTGCCGCCCGATCTGGCTGCCGCTCTGGCGGCGGACCCCGTGGCGGAAGCAAATTTCGCCACATTCTCGCCATCTGTCAGGAAGGGCCTGCTCTGGTGGATCCACAGCGCCAAGCGGGCCGAAACGCGCAATAAACGCATCGAGACGGTGGTCACCTCCGCTGCGCAGAAGATCAATCCGCTGGCATCGAAGGATTAGGGCTCGTAAGTAGCCCGGTATTGACGTGTAGGGGCGCGATAAATCGCGCCCCCACGCCATCCATCTGCTGAACCTAGATACGCACCTACCAGGGGTGCAGACTGATTGCCGTCACGATGAGAAGCATTCCAGTCACTAGTGGCCAGTAGAAGAGCTTGGCGAGGTGGTTGTCCCGGTAATGCAGCCGCCGCCCAACCTCCCGCGACCCCAGCAGGGCCACATTCACCGCGACCAGGAAGATCGCGACGTAGCCGAGCATCACGACCTCCTCCAGGTAGGCAAGTTGCCCGGCCGGGACGACATTGCGGATCTGGCTGTGGGCCAGCAGGGCAACGAAGAGCAGCGCGGCGCAGAACCCGAGTGATGCGTCGGTATTGAAACCGCTCCGCTGGAGCTTCGTCCCGTCTGAAGAGGTCAAGCTGAGGCAGACGAAGAGCAACAAAAAGACGACCGCCGTGGGGATGATGTCGTTCGCAAGAGGACCAAGGAGCGAGCGGCTGAGGCCGACATTGAAATAGAGCTCCGGCCCGCCCAAGTTACTCGTGCCCGGGGCGAAGCCCAGGGACGTGTTGTACTGATGGGTCGCGTAGCTGAAGCCGGCGTATTCAGGCTTCCAGCCCACGTAAACAAGCGAATCATCGATTCCTGGCAGATCCTCAGGTTTGAGGGTCGAGTATGAGGCGAAATCTGGCACCAGCACGACGTTTCGGTCGTGGTCTGGATGCCAGAGTCGCAACCAGACCGTGTGCCGGTCGAACGGGTAGTTTTCGTAGTCGAACCGCTGGCGAAGTGTGGCGTAGTAGTACCAGGTGACAACAACAACGCCGTTCTCGTCGCGGCGGCTGACCTCGCTCGCCTGGTACGCCTCCTCGATGGCCTCCGGCAGGACGAAGCCACGGGTGATGTCGGCCGGGACACCGGCGTCGTACTTTTGCCAGACGAACCCAGAGACCACGATGTTATTGGCGGTGGTGAAATCGAGCGACTAAATAAAGACGCCGGTCGGGATGCGCAGCACCGGGTCGTCAGACCCGGCAACGCCTGGCAAGGGATGCTCCGCCAGGTAGGCATCGAGGTCGGCGGGGCTGTCCAGGGCCGTTCCTGGTCGCTGCTGCTCGGTCGATTCCGTCGCCGCGAGGTACCAGACCACGGCGAGACCGGCCAGAAGGACCGCCGACACGAGTGCCGAGATCCACCAGCTCCGGCTCACCAAGGCGCCCAGCGAAATACGGTTCCCTCGCACTGACGATGGTTCGTCCACGCCTTCCCCAGGGAACGTCTTCGAAAGCCGTCATTGTTGCTACACGGTAGCGCCGATGCTACCACGCGCAAAGTACGGGAGGTGATGACCCAATCGGGCCATCACGCTGGACGCTCGTTCAACCTGGATGGTGGCTGATGCGAGTCCGGAACGCTCAGCGAACCTCTTGCAGATAGCCGTGGACCGCCTGGACCACGACCGAGCCTTCGCCGACCGCGGAGGCAACCCGTTTCACCGAGCCTGAGCGGACGTCGCCGACAGCGAAGACGCCGGGCAGACTGGTCTGGTATGGCGAGAGAGCACCGGGGGTGAATCCGGTCTTGACGAAGCCGTGCTCGTCGAGATCGACCGATCCTCGCAGCCACGAGGTGCAAGGGTCGGCCCCGATCATCACGAAGACGGCCCGAGCGCAGATCTCGGTCCGCTCGCCCTGGCGGTTCCCGATCTCGATCCCGCTGAGGACTCCGTCGCCGTGTAGTTCTTGGACCGAGGTGCCGAAATGGAGGCTGACGTTCGGGGCTGACTCCAGCCGAGTGATCAGGTAGTGCGACATGCTGGCGGCCAGCGCCGGTCCCCGGCACAGCAGGTGGACCCGCCGCGCCGTCCCCGAGAGAAACATCGCCGCCTGCCCGGCCGAGTTGCCTGCGCCGACGACCACGACCTCCTTGTCGTCGCAGAACCGAGCTTCCATCTCAGTCGCCGCGTAGAAGATCCCCCCGACCCTTCGAATTCTTCCTGGCGGGGCAGGTCCAGGCGGCGATAGCGCGCTCCGGTGGCGATGATCACGCTGTGGCCTCGGAAGCGCGAGCCGTCATGCAAACCGATTGTGTAGCAGCCGTCCTCGTATTCGAGGGAGACCGCATGGCGAGGCACCGTGATCCGCGCCCCAAACTTGATCGCCTGGACCTCGGCCAGGAAGGCAAGATCGCCGCCAGAGATCCCGGTCGGAAACCCCAGGTAGTTCTCGATCCGCGATGAGGTGCCCGCCTGCCCGCCGATGGCGACGTCGTCGACCGCGATCGTCGAGAGGCCCTCCGAGGCGGCATAGACGGCGGCCGACAACCCAGCCGGCCCGGTGCCGACGACGATGACGTCGGCAGGGGCTTCCTGCTTGACGACCAGATCCAGCCCCAGCGCCTGGGCCAGCTCGAATGGAGTGGGATCATCCAGCACCTGATGCCCACGAATGACGGCCCGGGGGATGGTGGTGTCGCTGTAATCGTGATCGCCGAGCAGGGCGTGGGCGGCGGGATCGGAGATATCGAGCCACCGATACGGGATCCTGTTTCGGTTGGCGAACTCCTTCATCCGGAGACCGTTGTGCCGGACACTGTTGCCGATGAAGGTCAGGGTCGCCGCCGCCACGCGCATCAGCACCTGACGTCGGGCGGCGAAAGCCATCACCAGCAAGTCGCTGATCTCGGGGATGGTGCGGATCGCCTCCCGCACCTTCGCCGCCGGAATGAGAAGCGCCTCGCCCGCTTCTCGCACCTCGCAAGCGACGAAAACCGTCTGTCCGGTCAGCAGTCCAAGCTCGGCAACAAACTCGTTGGGACCACTCTCTCTGAGGACGCGGTCTTCGCCGGTCCGGTCGATGATCCTCACCCCGCCCGAGAGGATCACGATCATGTCGTACGAAGTGTCGCCGACCTCGAACAGCATGTCTCCGACCTGGATCTGCCGCACCCGACCGAACGGGCGCAGGAGGTCGATCTGGGCATCGGTCAGTGCCGGGAACGCCTGCCGCCGGATTTTTCTTCGATGAAGTTCATCGTTGATTCGTTGGTATGCACGGCGTCCCCCAGAGATGTCGCCGACGCTAACCTAATGGAGCGTTCGGGTCGGATGGCGGACCGGACGAACGCGGAGCAGGAGCCTGTCCGCTGCGGGCAGAGTAGACCAGCCGCGAGGTCGCGCCCACCCGCCGAACGGATAGGTCTTTAGGTTTTCCAGTTCGCCCGTCCGTTCACCCCACGCGCTTCTGGAGTAGCCTTTTTTTCATAAGGTTCCGTGTCTAAGGGGGTTGCACAATCGGGCAATGGGGGCGATAGTCGTAGACTGTACCCAGATTCGGTGACACACCGACAAGGGGAGTGGGAGAAAACACCGGCTTCGATTTAGGTCAATGCCGCCTATCGCCGTCTCCCGAACGGCAATAGGTCGCGTACGAACGATGGATTGCGCGTTAGGGAAGTGGAGGTGGCACGAACCAATCTGCGTATAACCGCCGTGTCCTGCGAGAAGTCGCATCAGCACGCCAGTCATGGATCCGTTCCGGTTCCCGCAATGCCGGGGCACGATCCAGCCAAACTTGCGTAGAGGAGACCCCGCATGCCCCGCGTTGCGTCCATCGTGCTTGCCATTGTCGCGATTGCCGCCAGCCTGCTCATCGGCGCGGCCAACGTCGTCGCCCAGGACGAAGAGCTGCTCGACTGCGAAGACTTCGCCAGCCAGGCGGATGCTCAGGCCGCCTACCGGGAGGACCCCTCCGACCCGGCCGACAACGACGCCGACGATGACGGCATCGCCTGCGAGCTATACGACGGGTTCGAAGACCCGACCACTGACCTCGAGTCGATCACCGGCCAGACCGATGCCACCGCCGTCCCCGATGAGGACGACGCGGACGAGGAGGATGCGGCAGAACCGACCGCCACGCCCGACGCGGTCGGTTCTGCCGGCGACCTCCCGACCTCCGGCACCGGCTCCGCCCTCGCATCTAGCGTCGGCGGCGGCAACATGACGCTGCTGATCGGCCTCCTGGCGGCGGCGGCGGTGTTTGGTGGGATGGCGCTGCGTGGGGTACGGAATAAGGCGTAGGGAAAGCACCTCACCCCCTACCCCCTCTCCTCTGCGGAGGAGAGGGGCGTCAGGCGGCGCCGATACCTCACCGAATACCCGTCTCAGCGTCTACGAGTCTATGAACCCGCGAGCGGCCAGCGGGTGCCGCTGGTGTCGACCCAGCGGCCCTGGCGGCTCGAGCGGTGGACGCCGTCGAGGACTTCCTGGACTTTGGCGCCGTCGTTGAAGGACGGAGTGGCCTGGGTGCCTTCGCGAATCGCCCTGATCCAGGCGCGGTGCAGGCCGATCGTCGGCGGGATGAGCGGGTGGCCAAAGTCGGGCAGGTCGTCGTCAGGGTAGACGGGGATGTCCTGCTCTTGCAGGGCGCCCTCGCCCCAGCGGGCGCCGTAGAGGGCGTCGTCGCCATGGGCCATCAGCATGCCGGCCGAGCCGGAGAGGATGATCTCCTCGCCAGTGTCGACTGGGGCGGTCGCACAGACGTGAACGGTGGCCAGGGCGCCGTTGGCGAAGCGCAGCACGAAGGCAAAATTGTCATCGGCATCGACTTTGGCCATGATGCTGGAGTCCGGCATCCGGCGGCGTACGACCATGGTCGCGGTCGCCCCGGCGACGCCCTTGATCTCGCCGAACCACCAGCGTAGGGCGTCAATGTGGTGCGATCCGGTCGCGCCTAGCATCCCGCCCGCCTTGTCGTCTTCCATCAGCCAGGAGAAGGGCCGGCCGTAGGGATCGGCCAGGCTCGAACGAAAGACGGTCAGGGTGGCGCTTTGCGGCTCGCCCAGAAACCCCTGGTCGATCAGCTCTTTGATCCGGCGGCGGATCGGCAGGAAGCGAAACTCATGGTGGACCATCGCCGCCACGCCGACCTGCTCGGCCATCTTGGTCATGTCGCGCGCTTCGGCGACGGAGCGAGCCATCGGCTTCTCGCAGAGGACGTGCTTGCCGGCTTCGAGGGCAGCCAGGACCATCTGGTAGTGGAGGAAGGGCGGGGAGGCGACGACGACGGCATCGACCTCGGGATCGTCGATCACGTCGCGGTAGTCGCTGACGGCTTTGAGGATCCGATGCTCGGCGGCGACCGCGGCGGCGCGCTCCTGGCGTCTCGACCAGACCGAGACGACCTCGGTATCCGGCAGGTAAGCCAGGGATGGCAGGTGGACGGCGGCGCCGACGCCGGTGCCGATCACCCCGACCCGGATGGGCCGGTCCTCGATCCGGATCGCCTCTGCCCCGATGCCCCCGCTGCGCGTAACGACCATCCGCTTATCCTGCTGCCCTGCTTCGCCCTGCGTCCGGGAGCACCCAGTCGCCACGCTCGTCTGCCAATACCATCATGGCAAGCGCGCGAAATCTCGCGGCTCACAAGCGAATGATGCTACCACAGCCCCCTTACCGTCCCTATGCATCACGTTGTCGTGTGCGACCATTGGCGCGTTGCGGGGGACGACGGGGCGACAACATGAGGTTGCGGCGTGCCTGCCACCCAACCCTCGTAGGGGCGGATCTCCGTGTCCGCCCTGCCACCCACCGACCAATTCCCGGTTGGAGACGCCATTCCCGATCTGAGACGACGCGGCTGGTTACCGGGCGGGCACGGAGATCCGCCCCTACGTCAAGTCAAGAACCATCTGCCGAACGCCTGATTCCTGATGCCTGAAAGGACCCGCCGATGCCCTCCGTTTCCCGCCTCTACACCGGTCTCGGTGATGCAGGCAGTACCGATCTCCTGGGCGGCCGCGTCGCTAAGGACGACCCAAGGATTGAGGCGCTTGGTGCCCTCGACGAAGCCACCTCCGCCGCCGGGCTGGGGCGAGCGCTGGCCCACTCCGAACGCACCAAGACGCTGATCGAGGAGGTCCAACGGGACCTGTACCGGATCATGGCCGAGTTGGCGTTCACCGCCGAGGTGCGCCCAGCCGGGTATGCCCTGGCCGAAGAGCGCGTGACCTGGCTGGAGGCCGTCACCGACGAGGTCACGGCCGGGCTCAACCTGCCGCCCAACTTCATCTTACCGGGCGATACGGTCCCCGGCGCGGCCCTTGACGTGGCCCGGACGGTGGCGCGGCGGGCGGAGCGGGAGGTGGTCCGCCTACGCAACGAGGGGCACGCCGGTAACGAGCAGATTTTGCGCTATCTGAATCGCCTGTCGTCGTTGCTCTTCGCCCTCGCCCGGCATGAAGATCACGAAGCGGGTGTCACGCCCCTGGCCGCGAAGGTCCGGTAAAGCGCGGCTGCTATACTTCGCGGCTGTCTGACCGGCTTGGCAGGAATGCTTGGTTCTCAGCGATCGATCCATTCCAGCCCCACCGCCATTGCGTCCCGCCGTCGTTCTTCCCCTCGAGATGCCCAGATGGTTCAGTTCGCGCCGTTGCCCGGCGATACCGTCCTGTTCGATGAGACGGAGGCAGCACCGGCGCCCGAGATCGCGGCGTTGCTCTCACCTGACAAGATCGGCCCCACGGACGGCGCCGGCAAGACCGTCGTCGTCGCGATGAGTGGCGGCGTCGATAGCGCCGTCACGGCCTTGATCATGCGCGAGCGCGGATACCGCGTGGTCGGGATGAACCTGCGGCTCTACTCGCCGGACGATCCCGTCCAGGTCTCCAACCCGTGCTGTGGCATCCCCGCAATGGACGATGCCCGGGCAACCTGCTCACTGCTCGGGATTCCGTTCTACGCCGTCAACATGGAGTCGGAGTTCAGCGAGGCCGTCGTCGACCGGTTTGTGAATGAATACGCGGCCGGCCGCACGCCCAATCCCTGCCTGGAGTGCAACCGCCACGTCAAGTTTCGCCATCTGGTCCACCGGGCAAAGCTGCTCGGCGCTGACTGCCTGGCGACCGGGCACTACGCCCGGATCGTCCAGAGTGACCCTGCGAACGGAGAGCCGCATCGCCTCTACCGGGCGCTCGATCGGCGCAAGGATCAGAGCTATGTCCTGCACACGATGACCCAGGAGCAGCTGGCCTACGTCCGCTTTCCCCTCGGCAACCTGACCAAGCCGGAGGTTCGCGTCCTGGCCCGCCACTTCGGCCTGCCGGTGGCGGACAAGGAAGAGAGCCAGGAGATCTGCTTCGTGGGCGGGGCGGGCAAGGGCGCCTACGCCGAGTTCGTGGCGAAGCGCCGCCCGGATGTCACCCAGCCCGGCGAAATCGTCGATGGGGCAGGGGCGGTCCTGGGCGAGCATCGCGGCCTTGTCCATCACACCGTCGGCCAGCGCCGTGGCCTCGGCATCGCCGCCGGGGCGCCGCTCTTCGTCGTCGGGCTGGACACGAGCGCGAACCGCCTCGTGGTCGGCTCGCGCGAGGACGCCGGCGCGCACGAGATCGACGCCGACACCGTTACCTTGACTGACGGCATCTGGCCGACCGCGCCGGTGCCGGTCGAGGCAGTCGTGCGCTATCGCGGCAAGTCTCATCCGGCCGATCTGCTCCCAGGGCCAATCGGGAGCGGCGAAGCCCGGATTGCCTTCACCGGCGAGCGGCCGATCGCCGCGCCGGGCCAGGCGGTCGTCTTCTACCGCGGAGATGAGGTGCTGGGCGGGGGGACGATTCAGCAGATCCGCCGATCGGGATCAGGGCGCCGCGATGTTGCTCCGTCCTTGCCTGTCATCCCGAGCTTGTCGAGGGATCTCGATGGAGACGGCGCTCCACATTAGCCGCCGCCTGCGCGAAGGCGGCATCGTGTTCTCGAACGCCGGGACCACGTCGCAACTCCGAGCCCTTCGAGATCCCTCGGCAAGCTCGGGATGACAGGTACAAACGGGGCGATATCGATACTCACCTAACGCCTGACGCTCTACGAATCTGTTTGGAGGTACCACTACATGCTAGATGGGCTCGCGAATTGGGCCACGGACGTCATCGAGAAGCTGGGCTACACCGGCGTCTTCTTGATGATCGTGCTCGAGAATATTTTTCCGCCGATCCCCTCGGAGGCGATTCTGCCCCTGGCCGGGTTTCTCGCCGGTGAGGGGAAGATGTGGCTGCCTGGGGTCATCTTGGCGGCGACCCTCGGGGCCGTGGTCGGCGCGCTCATCCTCTACGCCATCGGCGCCCTTATCGGCGACACGCGGCTGCGCTGGCTGGTGCAACGCTACGGCCGCTGGTTCGCGGTCAAGGAGACCGACCTGGACTCCGCCAACGGTTGGTTCGATCGATGGGGCGGCCCCGCGGTCATGATCTGCCGCGTGGTACCGATTGTTCGCAGCCTCATCTCAATTCCGGCGGGGCTGCGGCGGATGCCGCTGCATCAGTTCGTGCTCTACACCGCCCTCGGCTCGCTGGTCTGGAACTGTGTGTTGGTCCTGACAGGCTGGTGGCTCGGCGATAACTGGGACGAGGTCGGTAAGTACGTTGACTACCTCGAGATTCCGGTCATCCTGGCGGCGGTTGGGGCCGTGGGCTGGTTTATCTGGAAGCGGATGATCGAGCCGCGCCGCAACGTCACCGCCAAGGCGAACGCTCCCCGCTAGGCAGCGCCACAAAGTCGCGGCACGAGTTATGCCAACCTGTTAGTGACACCAGGCGCCGGCGACCGAACGTCGAACGCCGAACCACGCGGACCGGTGTACTCTTGACGGAGATGGAAGCATCCTGTGGCCGCGGCTGGTGGGGTCGCCGGGCACGGTGGCGGCGATTGGGAGCGAGGAGAGCGGGCTGGGGATGGACGACGTGCGGGATGCCCAAGACGGGGGCGGCAGGGACAAGTGGAAGCTCTGGGCAATCGTGGGCGGCGTTGGCACGCTCCTGATCCTGTCCCTGATCATCTACGGGCTCTATCAACTTGGCGGTGATGACCAATCTGCCCTGGAGCGGTTGCGCGATATCTCGATAATCTTTATCGTGCTGCTCTTCCTGATCACGGTCGTCCTGCTGGCCGCGATCACGGCCGGACTCGGCCTCTTGCTCCTCCAGATCAAGGACCGGGTGATCCCGGCTCTGGAAGAGCTGACCGGCACCGCCAAGCGGATCCGGGGAACGACAGACTTTGTCACTGAAGAGGCGATCAAGCCGATCGTCAGCGTGGTAGGCTCCTACGCCAAGGTGCGGGCGATGACGCGGACCGTGGTTGGGAAGCAGCGCAAGCCGAAGATTTGATTTTTTCGCTGGTTTGAGCGAAACGATTGGAAGCGGGAGCCGGCAGCTAACCGGCTCCCGCTTCATGCGATGCGGCGTCGTTTCTCACGGGAGCGGCTCAGCTACTTGCGGAGAGTTTCATCAGGACGAGGCCGGATACGATCAGCACGGCCGCGAAGACCCGCATCGAACCCGCTACTTCCCCCAGAAACAAGATCCCTATGACGAAGGCGCCGATGGCGCCGATGCCCGTCCAGATGGTGTACGCCGTGCCGAGCGGCAGCGTGCGCATCGCCACCGACAGCAGCCCGAAGCTTCCTATCATCGCCACGAGCATGATGAACGTCGGCACAACTCGCGTGAAGCCATGCGACTGCTTCATGGCGAACGCCCAGATGATCTCCAACAGCCCGGCGGTCACGAGATAGACCCAAGCCAGACGGCCCTCCTCAAAGGTCGGGCCGTCCCGGAGCGCGCTATCCCAATACGTGTGGGGATGGAGGTCGTACTCGCTCCAATGACCTTAGCGGTACGGGGGACACGGGGCAATGGAGCGAAAGAGATTGACGCCACGTACTTGACTTCTCATCATGGCAGGTATGGATGATGAATCTCCGCCCCGGGTAGGACATGGCTGAGAACATTGCGGAGTTTCCGCCCCAAAACAGGCTGCACCGCGTGCCGGTGCCGCGCGAGCGAGCTCTGCCACGGCTGCCAATCCAACTCTCATCCTTTGTCGGGCGCGATGCCGAGATCGCGCAGGTCGTGGCCGTGCTGCACGAAGGCCGGGCCAGGGTGGTGACGATCACCGGGCCGGGCGGTGCTGGCAAGACCCGGCTGGCCCTCACCGTTGCGGACCGGGTCGCGCCGTCATATCCAGACGGTGTGATCTTTGTCGAGCTGGCCGCCCTCTGGCAGCCGGAACTGCTCTTGTCGACCATCGCCCACGTCCTCGGTCTGGGCGAAGGCGGGGACCGGCCGGTCGATGAGATGCTGGCACTGTTCCTCGCTAACCAGGAGATGCTGCTCGTCCTGGACAACCTGGAGCACCTCACAGCGGCGGCCCCGGATCTGGCTGGACTCGTGGCGGCGTGTTCGGGTATCACCCTGCTCGTCACCAGCCGGTCGCCACTCAAGATCCGAGGAGAACGCCTCGTCCCGATCGGGTCTATGCCGACACCGGTCGCCAACCTCGATCTTGCTACACCAGCGGATGCCATCCGCCTCTTCGCCGAACGGGCGGCGGAGTCAGATCCGTCGTTCGTGCTGAGCACCGGCAACATCAGCACCGTCACCGATATCTGCCGCGAACTGGATAGCCTACCGCTCGCGCTCGAATTGGCCGCCGCCCGGGTGCGCCACCTGAACCCAAACGCGATTCTGGCGATGCTCGACCGCCGGTTTGTCGTCCTGGCCGATGGGCCGGCGGATGCCCCGGCCCGTCACCGGACGCTACGCGATGCGATCGCTTGGAGCGAGGACCTGCTCGACTCCATTTCTCAGGAGCGATTCCGCGCCCTGGCGGTGATCTGCGATCCGTTCGATCTCGCCGCTGCCGCATCCATTTGGCAGACCACCCCGCACGATGCGCTGCAGACGCTCTCCGCACTGGTGGACGTGAGCCTGCTCGGGAAGCGCAATTCCGAGGCAGAACCGCGCTACGCCCTTCTGGAATCGGTTCGCGCGTATGCCTGGGAGCAGCTAGAGCTGTTTGGCGAGATCGATGCGGCCCGGGAGCGTCATGCGGCCTACTTCAGTACTCTGGCGGTCGGACTGGCCGAAGGCGGGCAGAGCCGCTACGGCTCAACTGTGTTTCTCGACCGCCTCGAAGCGTCCCACGACGACTTTCGTGCTGCCCTGACCTGGCAACTCCGGCCGGACGGCGATGTCGACGAAGCCCTACGCCTGGTCTCGTTCCTACCCTTCTTCTGGTACTACCGTGGCTACCTGAGTGAGGGCCAGGAGTGGCTACGGCGGGTAATGAACCGGGACGAAGCCCGTGCGCCGCAACGCCCCTCGCGCGCCCGGGGACGAGCGCTCCTTGGCCGCGGTCTGCTGGCACTCGTCCGGGGCGACTATGACGCCGCGAGCACCTGGCTGAACGACAGCCTCAGCCAATGGAGCGCCGTCGACGACCTCTGGGGCGAGACGGTCACCCGGAGCCTGCTGGGCGGAGTTCTGGTCAGCCAGGGACTATACATCGAGGCCATCCCCCTCTTCCGGGAAGCGATGGCCGTCTTCGACACCGTCGAGGACCAAGGGTGGTCCGGGCTGGCCAGTTTCCACCTCGGGGCGATCGCCTACGCCCACGGTGACTTCGCGGAGGCACGCGCACATTGTGAAGATGCCATCCGCAAGTTCGACATTGCGGGAGACAGGGTAGATGCCGTCGACCCAATCCGATATTTGGCGCTGATCGCCTCCGCGGAGGGCGAACTGCCGGCCGCGGCGGCGGCGCTCATCGCCGGGTTCGACCGGCTGCGAGAGCGGGGAAGCACCGCCGCCTTCGTGCCGGGCCTGGCCGATGCGGCAACATTTGCGGTGGCGAAAAAGGACTACGAGCGAGCGGCCAGACTGTTCGGCGGAGCCTATCGACTACGCGAACAGGAAGGGGTCACGCTCTCGCTCCCGGCCCGTGATGCCTACGAGCAATCGGCAGAACGCGCCCGCGTGGGCCTGGGAGACGCGGCATTTACCACCGCCAAGAAGGCAGGCGCGGCCGCCTCACTTGAGGAGCTGTTTGCCACCGTCGACGCGCTGCTGGCAGATCTTCCGGATGTGTCGTTGGACCTGGAACCGGGTTCGCGTGTCGCCGGGACCGGATTGACGGAACGAGAGATGGCCGTGCTCCGGCTGGTGGCCATCGGGCAGACAAATCCGGAGATTGCCGAGGAGCTGTTCATCTCCCGGGGAACAGTCCGGACCCATGTCTCCAACATCCTCTCCAAGCTGGGCGTGCGGACGCGGACGGAGGCGGCGCACATTGCCCGGGAGCAGGGCATTCTCTAGGTCGCTCCAGGGAGAAGAGGGCGACCGCGTCTCCTTGTCACCCGGGGCGAAGCCGCAGCCGGATTTCTCAGTTTCGAGAGCGGTGCTTTGTGCGCGCGAATCGGGTACTCGCTGCGCTCATGGGCGCTTAAAACTCCCAGAACAATTGGGTGACAGCACCGCGATATCTGACAGATGTCAGATATACGGGGCCATGTACGTTCCGCAACACTGAGATCGAGCAAGCCGTCGTGGGGCCGGCACGCATCCGGAATGCCGTCTGGCGCTCCGCTGGTATTCAATGAGGTACTCCGAAGATGACCGCCATCGCACCTAATCCACCATTCATCGAAGCTCAGCGCGATGCCCTAATCGAACGGATCATGACCGATGTCACCGGCGTTTGGAACATCTACTCGCTCTACATCGGCGACCAACTCGGTCTGTACTCGCGACTGGCGGAAGCCAGCCCGAGGACATCGGGGCAACTCGCCGATGACCTCAACCTCTCCGAGCGGTACGTGCGTGAGTGGCTCGAGCAGCAGACCGTCTCCGGCGTGCTGGCGGTCGAGAACCCCGACGACGGCCCGACCGAGCGCCGGTTCTCTCTCCCGGAGGGTCACCGCGAGGCTCTGACCGACCGTGAGAGTCTCAACTTCATTGCGCCGATGGCCCAGATCGTGGTCGGGATCGTCGCGCCTATCCACGCCGTGCTCGACGCGTTCCGCGACGGCGGCGGAGTGGCCTACGCCGACTACCCGGCTGACATGCGTACGGGCCAGGCGAACGTGAACCGGAACATGTTTCTCTACCAGCTCGGGACCGAGTACCTGCCGGCCATCGCCGACGTCCATGCCCGGCTCCAGGAGGATCCCCCCGCCCGCGTCGCCGACATCGGCTGCGGCCTGGGGTGGTCGAGCATCGGGATGGCCAAGGCGTACCCCAACATCCGCGTCGACGGGTTCGATCTCGACGAGGCGTCGGTCGTCGAAGCCAAGCAGAAGGTCGAAGAGGCGGGGCTGACCGATCGCGTCCAGGTGCTCATGCGCGACGCCGGCGATCCCGCCCTGGCCGGCCAGTACGACCTGGTGACCGCCTACGAGTGCGTCCACGACATGTCCGACCCGGTCTCGGCCCTGGCTTCAATGCGACGTCTCGCCGGGGACACCGGCACCGTCATCATCGTGGACGAGCGCGTCGGCGAAAAGTTCACCCCGACCGGCAACGACGTCGAACAGATCATGTACGGCTTCAGTATCTTCCACTGCCTGCCGGTCGGCATGGCGGACCACCATTCGGTGGGGACCGGCACCGTGATGCGCCCGGACACCCTGCGCGGCTATGCCCGCGCCGCTGGCTTCGCCGACGTTGAGATCCTGCCCCTCGAGAACTACTTCTTCAACTTCTACCGCCTGGTTCGGTAGCAGGTCCCGGGATTGAAATCCCGGGCTAAGCACGACGAAGCCGTTCCAGGGCTAATCACGAAACGTTTCGAATAGCAATCTGGGCTTTCCAATCGGATCGCTCTCGGTTTACCGTGCGCTCTGCGACCCACCACTCCATCTAGAAAGGCACCACTCAGATGACCGCGCCCGAATCAACGCGCTTGCTGGACCGTGTCCATCGGCTCAAGCAGCCGCAGACCTCTCGCCGTCGCTTCCTCTCATCGTCTGCGAAACTCGCCGGTGGCGGAGCCGCAGCTCTGACCTTGGGCGGACTACCCGCCGGGAGTAAGGCGAAACTCGCGGCTCAGGGCTACCCAGAGGGCTTTCAGGTTGCCCTCAACTTCCCACTCGTCGAAGCGATCTATGGGCGCCGCGCCCGCCGCTTCTCCTATGGCGCCGAGATTCCAGACGGACCGCTCACCTACAAGTCGGACAAGGAACCGCTCGGTCTCTCGGAGCTTGAGCGCATGATGGTCCTGACGGCGGTCGCCGGGAACACGGGTTGGCACCATATGATCACGCGCCATGTCCGCTACGCGCCGCACATGTCCAATTACTCAGCGGCGGCTGGCGGCCGCACGTTCCCCTCCGCCGCTGGCTTCCACACCACCGAGTTCTTCTTCACGGATGACGATGGCGTCTACTTCCTCGCGACGCGAGACGCACCAGCACTGGTCGAAAAAGGCGCGGACGGGAGTCTCAACGTCGCCAACCTGCTCGACGCCCACCGACCTCGGATCAAGAAGCTGGCCGACGGTCGCCTCAACATTCCCGCGGCGGAGCCCTATATGGAGGGGCACAACACCTGGTGCGTCAATCGCCCGGGCAGCCTGCTCGTGATCCCGGTCGCTGACAATGCCCAGCACATGATCGCGACCCTCTGCTTCCTGGTGCAGAACGGCTACTGCATCTTCGACGACGTCAACGGCGAGAACATCCCCGGGATGGAGCAGTTCCGCGGCATCGTGGATGTCGATCACCCCTACCCGATGACCTTCGTCGACCAGTACAGCCTGACCGAATGCACCGCCGAGCTGACGACCTCCTGCTATGCCGGCATGCTGATGCTCCAGGCGATGGGCCTAGGAGGCTGGATGTTCGACGGGATCGACCGGCACACGGTCCTCGGCGCCAGCGGCGATCCGGAGGTTCCCGGTCTTGGCTTCCGCTACGACACCGACGAGCGCTGGGCGATCCCCAATCCGACCGGTCTTGACGGCATCTTCGAGAGCTTTACGCCTCCGCACCACGCCGACATGACCGCGGCGGTGGAAGCCTTCGCCGACCGCAAGTTTGGCCCTGGCGGACCTTTCCACCCTGAAACTCCAGGCCCTTGGAAGGAAAGTTCCCGGGTGCGCAAGAGCGCCCAGATCCATAGTGACGACTTCAAAGCCTGTGTCGCGACCATGGCCCAGTACATCTACGACCGCTTCGGCAAGTTCCCCGCGACGGTGCCGAGCGTCTTCATCCTGACCTACCTCCAGGCCCACCATCTCGACCTGGCCTTCTACGACAAGCATTTTGCCCCGGGCGCCTACCTCACCACGCACGCGCGCCACGAGGAGCTGTGGGACATCTAGGGGTGCTCGTGGACAGGCGGTCCGCGCGATCTCGTCGTCCGGGGCTGACGGCCCCGGGCGACAGGGAAGCATGGCCCCCTTCTATCGACTGACAACCTATCCAGCTAGCACGTCGATCACGACACCCAGCACGATACAGAAGATGATCACCAGGGCGAAGACGACATACTGCCGTTTCGAGTCGTCCCGATCGCCGTTGACCAGCGCCGAGAGGGCGCGCCACCGGCCGGCGAGTCCGCCCTGATGTCGCTGTTCATCCATGTTCAACATCCCTACGTTCCCATCCAACTCGCAATCTGTCATGCTATCGCGATGGCAAGTATCGGCTATGGGATTGACCGGGCACGAGTGTGCGATGCCGAAGGAACGGCAGGCATTCCCGGGGGCATCTCGGGATGAGCGAATTCCTTCCCGGGCTACGTTTGGCCGAAATATTCTATCGGGAGGCGGTCGCCCCGATCCTTGCCGGCCACTATCCCGGCCTCACCTATTCCGCCGCCCTGATCGGTTCTGGCTCCGACGTGCTCGGGTTCGACACCGCTCGTTCGATGGACCACGAGTGGGGGCCGCGCCTCCAGATTTTTCCTGGGCGAAGAGAATGCGGCCCGGTTGGGCCCGGAGATTCATGAGCGACTGCGCCAGGAGTTGCCGTCGGAGGTCGCCGGAATCTCAACCCACTTCTCCGAAGGCGAGGAAGCCGGGATACGACATCTTCGCCCCCACACAGGTGGGCCGGTTGAGCATAAGGTCGGGATCCACAGTGTTGCGGCATTCCTCCGGGAAGGGTTCGGCCTGCCGGGCTATCGCAATCTGTCTCTGATTGATTGGCTGACGGCGACCGATCAGGTGCTGCTGGAACTCACCAAAGGCGCGATCTTCCACGACGGCCTCGATGAACTCCGGCCGATGCAGGCCGCGCTCTCCTCCTACCCCGACCAGATCTGGCGCTACCGGCTGGTGGCGCAGTGGGCCAGGATCGGCGAGATGGTGGCTTTCGTCGGACGCACCGCCGAAGTTGGCGACACGATCGGCTCTTGCCTGACCGCGGCGCTGCTCGTCCGCGACGTCATGCATCTCGCCTTCCTGATGGAGCGCCAGTACGCTCCGTACGCGAAATGGTTTGGTACGGGCTTTTCCCGGCTGGCGTGTGGGCCGGAGTTGGGTCCCCACCTGGAGCGCGCCCTTGCCGCCCAATCGTTTACGGAGCGGGAGGCGGGACTGGCGGATGCCTATCGCGTCATCACCCGGATGCACAACGATCTGGCGCTCACCCCGCCGATGCCGACCGAGCCGGTCGATTACTTCGGACGTCCCTTCCTCGTGATCTTCGCCGGGGAGTTCGCCGCCGCGATCCAGGCGACGATCACCGATCCCGCCGTGCTCGCCCTGCCCAACGAGGCCGGCGGCATCGACCAGTTTGCCGATTCCACCGCCGTCCTGGGGCACCATCGCCATCGCCTGCGTGCCTTCTACAGTGAAACTGATCGCCGCTCCTGGCCCCGGCTCTAGAGATCCCTCGACGGCGGGCGGCAGGAAAATCATGCCACGTGTATCCGACTCTGTAGGCTGTCATCCCGAGCTTGTCGAGGGATCTCGATGGGGACGGCGGTCGATGTTGCCGAGATGTGCGCGAACATGGCCCCGTCTTCTCCGTCCACGTTGCTCCAATGAACGCCGACCGGTTCGAGATCCCTCGACAAGCTCGGGATGACTGGCTGTTTGAGCGACTCGGGCAACCTGCCTGACGCCTGACGCCCGACGCCGGGCAGCGGGCACCCGTTAGCCCCAATGCAACCTTCGGGACTGTCTGTGACTCGGCCCTACCTGCGATACTAGCGGGCCGCGCAACGGCGGACCTCTGGACCCGAGAACGGGAGCGATGCCTCCCGTCTCGTCCGGACCCGTCTCCCCATTTTTTGGGGAATCCAGGTTGCGCTTGACCCGCGTTCGTCAGGAGACGCCCGACGATGATCGCCACTGCCGCACACCTCGCCTCTCAGTCTCGCATCGATTCGGCCAGTCTCGATACTCCCAGCCTCGTGGTCGATGAGGACCTGCTCCGGCGCAACATCGCCGAGATGGCCGCCTTTGCGACCAGTGTCGGCGTGGCCCTGCGGCCGCACATCAAGACGCACAAGACTCCGCAGGTGGCCAGGCTCCAAATCGGGGCGGGCGCGATCGGGATCACTTGCGCCAAGCTGGGCGAAGCCGAGGTGATGATTTCCCAGGGCGGTGTCGACGATATCCTCCTGGCCTATCCCGTCGTCGGCGATCTCAAGATCCGCCGCCTGCTCGCCCTGATGGACCGGGCCCGAATGATCGTCGCGCTCGACTCCCGCGACGCCGCTGCCGCCCTCTCCCGGGCGATGGTTGCCGCCAGCCGCACGCTCGACATCTACGTCGAAGTCAACACCGGCCAGAACCGGGTCGGCGTACACGCCGGGGAGGAGGCGGTCGCCCTGGCCCTCGATCTTGTTCGGCTCAAGGGGCTGCGCCTGATCGGGATCATGACCCATGAGGGCCATTCCCACACCGTCTCCCCAGCCGAGATCGAGGCGACCGCCACGGCTGCCGGACGGGCGATGGTCGAGACCGCCGAGGCGATTCGCGCGCACGGGATCGAGCTGCCGGTTGTCAGCGTTGGTTCGACGCCGGCCGCGACCATTACCCCGACCGTTCCCGGCATTACCGAGATGCGTCCCGGCACGTACGTCTTCAACGATGTCAACACGATGCAATGGGGCCGGATCGGGCCAGAGGATTGTGCCCTGCGCGTCCTGGCCACGGTTGTCAGCCGCCCCGCCCAGGATAGGGCCGTGATCGATGCCGGCTCGAAAACCCTCTCCCTTGAGCGAGCGCCCAACCACCCCGGACACGGCTACATCATCGATCACCCGCGGGCCACGATCGTCCGGCTAAGCGAGGAGCACGGCGTGATCGCACTGCCGCCGGATGAGCCGGGATTCCAAGTCGGTGACCGGATCTCCGTCATCCCGAACCATGTGTGCCCGACGGTGAACCTCCAGGACCGCCTTTTTCTCATGCACGAGGGTCATTTGGCGGAGGCATGGACGATCGCGGCACGTGGGAAAGTGCAGTGAGGTTCATCCGCCGGAGGGGCGTCTCGTAGAGGCAGGGCTTGCCCTGCCCTGTCCCGCCGGCGGTGGGGCAGGGCAAGCCCTGCCCCTACCGGTGAACACAACCGAGTCAATACGGCACTAGGGTGATGCAGGGAGTTGGGTGTCAGACGACGTTGAGGGGGTACAGCAGAGATCTCGCGTGACGGGACTCCTGCCGTATCCGCTGGCGGTCGGCGCCTTCGTCCTGACCTACTGGTGCGTCGATATCACGTCCCCGGCCCTGACCGAGATCCAGGACGATCTCAACCTGAGCGATACCGTCGCGGGCCTGATCTTCTCGGTTTTCTTTGCCGGCCGCCTGGTCGCCAACTTCCCGGCGGCCTTCCTCGCCGACCGGGTCGGAGCCCGCGCGACGGCCGGGCTGGGCGGAGTCATCCTCCTGGCCGGGTCGATCCTCGCCTCGAGTGCTCCAAATGAGTACGTCTTGCTGCCCGCCCGCGCCCTGCAGGGGACCGGTGTCTCGCTGCTCGTCCTGGCAGCTTTGCTCTCCACGTTGCGCGCCCGTCCCGGCGACGGCGCGGCGATGACGATCTTCAACGTCGCAGCCGGGGTGGGGGGAGCTCTCGGGTTGGTCAGCGGAGGCCTACTCGCCGAGAATGTCGGGTGGCGCTCGGTCTACTGGCTGTGTGCCGGCCTCGCGACCGTGCTGACAGCCACGGCTGTGGCTACCCGGACGCGCGGCGCCGAGGCCCATCTCCAGGACCACACAGCGCCGCCATCTCCGGCTTCCGCACTTGACGATCCCGAACACTCTTCGACGCCCCGGCGGATCTTAGCGGCAGCGATCGCGGCAAATCTGTTGGTTTATGGAAACTACAGCATCTTCGTCGTCGGCCTGCCGCTCTTTGCCGACGAGGAGTTCGGGGCCTCCTCGGAGCGCATCGGCACCTTGCTTCTGGTGACCAACCTGACCCACCTGGCCGCCGCCCTTCCCAGCGGGCGTTTTGTGCGGCGGTGGGGCAGTTCCCGGGTCCTGACCGTGACCTTCGGGATCGTGGCGGCCGGGATGATCCTGGTGATCCTCTCGCCGTCGTTGCTCTGGGTTGCGGTCGCGATGGCTATCTACGCCATCGGGTCGGTCGCAAGCAACATCGCCGCCGGCGATCAGATTCTCCGCGTCGGTGGCCAAGGCGGCAAAGCGGTCGGGTTGATGCGCCTGAGCAGCGACGTAGGTCTGGTCCTCGGTCCCGCGGCGGCGGGCGCCCTGGCCGACATCGCCGGTGCCGAAGCACCGTTTATCATCTTCGCGATGGTGACGGTGCTTGTCGCGGGGGCTGTTGCGCGGGCGGGAAGACCGGCAGGGCAATCGATGGTGGTATAGGTTGGGTGGCGATGGCCGGTTCAATCAGTGAGCCTCACTGTTGAAATGGGTACGCCGTCTCCGCTGCCGCCCGGGACTCGAAGGACCCGTGGGCTGACTCGATGGAAGCCGGCTCAAGCCGGCTAGTCCGGGTCGGTTACTTGCTCGGCCTTCGTCCAGAATTTTCCTTCGGCATGGCGGGAAGGTTGGTCAGTCGCGTAGGCAACCACGTCCGTGCAATGCTTGCTCGCCGAACGAAAGGACGCCGTATTCGCCTTGCCAGGCAAATCTCGCGTCACTGGTTCCGTCGCCCTTGAAGTTGACGGCATGGGTCGAGGCGCCCTTGAGGCGACGAACGAGTTCAGCGGGTGCGACTCTTGGAGGGGCTGAGACGACGACGTGGACGTGATCTGACATGAAGCCGACCGCGTGCGGGATGGCCTCAAGATCGGCAAAAGTGAGTTCGAACGACCGTCGAATGAGCCGCTCCTCGCTTTCGACCGATGAGCGGAGCACGGTCCTTCGTCGCCCAGACAAGGTGGTAGAAGAGTCGCCAGTAGGGCAACAGTACACCTCTCGAGACCTTTGCAAACTGTTACTACGGTGTCTGCAGATCATCGACCGCGATCAAATAATCAATCGCGCTCCGCGGCGACCAAGCCTAGCCGGCTTGAGCCGGCTTCCGTCAGTCAGCCCGGGACTTCGAGTCCCGGGCGGCAGCGGAGACGGTGCTCCCCCTTCCCCCCTACCGTCATCTACAGTGCCTCCCAATGCGTGTACACGGCCAATGGACCAAGAAATTTGGCCTTACTTCTCCCCCGACCACCCCGGCGCCGGGCTAATCCGGAACGAGTGGGCCGGTGACTCCGGCAGGCCCACCGGTATCTCGACCTTGATCCCAGCCTCTACAGGCGACGAGGCGACAATGCCTTGACCGAGCAGTTCGACGGTCGTTCCCCCACCTGCGGCCAGATTTTCCAGCACAAGGGTTCTGGGTTCGGGCTGGCCGAGCAGGGTGGCGAAGAGGTCTCCGTTTTTCTGGGTGAAGCGGACCGGGATCCCGGCCGAGGTAGTGCCGTCCGCCACGGCCCAGGGGCGGGTGCCATAGATCGCCTCGCCGTTGACCCTGAGCCAGGCGCCCAGAGCGCGGAGGCGCACCTGCTGACCCTCCTGGATGCTGCCATCGGCGCGGGGGCCGACGTTGAGCAGGAGGTTGCCGTTCTTGCTGACCACATCGACGAAGAACCGGATCAATTCTTCGACCGGGATGAAGTTGCGGTCGTCCTCCATCTGGTTGTAGCCGAAGGAGAAGCCGATCCCGCGGCATGTCTCCCACTTGTCCGGCCGGATGGCGGAAAAGCTTCTGTACTCCGGCGTAACGTAGTCCGGTGGGACGAGGTAGTAGCGTGATCCGTCTTCCCGCTGGTGTTGGAAACGGTCGTTGACCAGGCCGTCGGGCTTCTGCTCGTAGAACTCGGCGACGACCTGGGACAGATCCGACTCGCGGGGATAGCCGATGTCATTCCACATGATGGCGATTCCGTAGCGCTCGATCAGCTCGCGCCAGTGGGCATCGAAATAGGCCGACGCGGTCGCGTCCTGGAGGACAGTGCCGCCGACCTCCCGCACATGTGTAATTGGCTCGGTATGCATCGTCCAATCGAGGCCACCCGAGTAGTAGGCGGCGAAACGTAGGCCCTCGGCGCGGACAGCCTCGGCCATATCGCCGACGAGATCCCGACTGGTGTGATAGTCGCCGCGGACCGGGTTGGGCACGCGGCTGGGCCAGAGGCAGAAGCCGTCATGGTGCTTGGTTGTGAGGACGACGTACTGGGCGCCCGCATCCTTCACCATGGCCGCGAACGCGGCGGCATCCCACTTCTGAATCTCCTGATTGAAGGTCTCAGCAAAGGCCTCGTATGGGGCGTCGCCATAGGTTGCCTGGTGGTGTTCGGCAGTGGGACTATTTGGGATGCGCAAGGTGTTGAGATACCACTCGGCGTAGGCGTTCTCGCGGAACCAGGTTTCCCAATCGAACCGGTCTCCTGCCTCGTCCAGTGTGCCGGTCGTGGTCGCCCAGCCCGGCACCGAGTAGAGGCCCCAGTGGACGAAGATGCCGAGCTTGGCGTCGTCGTACCAGGCCGGGGTCGGCCGGTCGAGGCGAGCAGTCCCGTGCGCTCCGTGCTCTCCCTGCGTGTTCGAGCTTTCGCCCTGGCGCTCTTCACCCACGTCGCACCCTCCTATTGAGCAGTTTGCCATCAGGAATCAGCTTTCAGCCGCCAGCAAAAGCCTTCTGCGACGCGATTGGCCACGCGTCGGAGTCATGTGCCGGGAACTGGATTGTATACAGATTTTCGGGTGTCCGCTCTCAGGAGATAGAGCGTCAGTCTTTCGGGAAACCGCAATCCAGTCAGAGACGTTTTCAAGGTAGCACCGTTGCGCTAGCCAAGGGATCTTCATGTCGATCGCATCCGGCCGCAGAGGCAAACTCACGCCTGCTATCGCCTGCCTCCTGATCCTGGTGGTGGCGCCGCTGGTCCCGCCCCAGCTGAGCGGTGCGGCCGGATTGGCGAGCACCTTGTTGCGGGCAGAGATTCCCGCGCCCGCTGCCGCGCTCCCTGGCTCTCCCGTGGGCGACCAGTTGGGCTGGATCCTCGGCCAGCTAAACTCCGGCGCCAAGAACCTAGGGCCGGCCCGGACGGCGGATCACTTTGCGCCGGAGTATCTCGACGCCCTCCCAGCGGAGGACCTCATCACCACGATCCAGGACCTGTCCACCGCTCTGGCCCCGATCGGGCTCGCCCGGTTCGAAGGGGTCACCGACCCGCACCGGGCGGTCGTCATCCTGACCACGGACGCAATCGACGACTGGCGCCTGACGATCGGCGTGGACCCGCTGGATCCTCACCAAATTGACGAGTTCTATCTCGCCCCGGTCGCTTATCCCTCCCCGCTCACTGTACCGCCGTCAAACTGGGCGGAGCTGGATGCCGACCTTCTCGGGCTGGCCAGAGATGCTTCCTTCCTCACCGCCGAGATCGATGGGGGCACCTGTCTGCCCATCCACGGGCTGCTCGCCAACGAACCACTGGCGATCGGCTCAGCGTTCAAGCTCTACGTCCTGGGGGAATTGGCCGACCAGATCGACCGCAAGGAAGCCAGCTGGGATGAACCCCTCGCCATCCAGGATGCCTTGCGCAGCCTGCCATCGGGGGAGATGCGGTTCGATCCGGACGGCACCACCTACCCACTCCTCGTCTACGCCCAGCAGATGATCGCCGCCAGCGACAACACCGCCACCGACCACCTGATCGACCGGCTGGGCCGCGAGAACATCGAAGCCGAGATGGGCGCGATGGGCCACGCCGCGCCGGAGAAGAACGTCCCCCTGCTGGCCACGCGGGAATGGTTCGCGCTCAAAGTGAAGGTCGGTCTCGTGGCCACCCTGGGCTATCTCAACGCTGACGATGCCGCCCAGCGCGCCTTCCTCACCAACGAAGTTGACCCGGCGGCGGCCACTCTCGAGGAGGCGGACACCCTGAGCTGGATCTCGCCCCGCCGCATCCAGACGATCGAGTGGTTCGCCTCCGCCTCGGATCTTTGCCGCGCCCTGGCTTCGCTGCATGAGCGCTCAACCCAACCTGGCCTCGACCCGATCTCCGGCATCCTCTCGACCGACCCCGGGGTGGTCTTCGACGCCCGTGTCTGGAGTTATGTCGGGTACAAGGGCGGGTATGAGACCGGCGTCCTCAACCACACATGGCTGCTGCAGCGCGGCGACGGCCGCTGGTTCGCGATGATCCTGACATTGAACGACTCTCGCGCCGAACTCGACAGCCACACCGCCACCCGCCTGATGATCCCGGCGGCGGCGCTGCTGGCGGAGGTGTGACGCTGTCCGACGGCAATCGTCAACGGAGTCCGAGCCGGCCCCGGCACGTAGGTTTGTAGGGGCGGACCGGTGTGTCCGCCCGGCCACCGACCGACTGATTCCGATGTAGAAACGCCGTTCCCAATGCAGGATGACGCGGTTGGGTACCGGGCGGACACATCGGTCCGCCCCTACAAGGCGTGGCTACGCGGCCGATTCGGAATACGACGAACCGAATCACCGCCGCCACATGCGGTGCAGTCCAACCACTACGCCGGCGTCCTTTGGATCGGGCCAGGGGCCGTCGGCGGTGGTGCTCGCGCGGCTCCAGCCGGCCTCATCCGCGGCGGTCAGGAAGCGGGCGGCGGGTGGACGGCCCGGTTCGGCCAGCCAGAGGAGACCACCTGGGGCGACGATCTGCTCCATGAAGCGGAGTAGCGGTTCGACATCGCGCGACTCGTAGAGAACGTCCGCCGCGAGCACGATCGGGAAACCGTCGCCAACGAGCGCGAGGAGGTCGTCACTGGGCTGACGCCAATTGAGTTGGACCGTCTCCGGCTCGCGCCCGGCGATCCGCAGACAGTTATAGCGGCAGAGCAGCAGCGACTCGGGCGAATAGTCGGCCGCGATGAGTTGGGCTCCTGCCCGCAAGGCCGCCGCGGCGGTGACGCCCAGCCCGCTCCCGATCTCCAACACCTGTTCGCCGAGCACCATCTGTGGTTCGCGGGCGATGGCGCGGGCAAGGGCAATGCCGCTGGGCCAAAGTTCGGCCCAGTACGGCAGGTTTTGCTCGGGATCGTCTTCGGCGCCGTCGAGCAGGGCGTCCATATCCTCCGGCTGGAGGACAAGGTACGGCGCCACTCCCTGTTCGATGTTCAGGCTGGTTTCGACCAGAGGGCCGATTGCCTCGATCTCGGTGCGCAGGGTTAGTAGCCGCTCGTCCATTGCCCCAGCGGCAGCCGCACCGTAAAGGTACTGCCTGCTCCCTCGACACTAGCCACGCTCACCGAGCCGCCGTGCAATTCGACGATGTGCTTGACTCCGGAAAGCCCAAGCCCTGTCCCCTGTGCCCGGCCGATCGCGTTCACCGCCCGGTGGAAGCGATCGAAGATCCGGGGCAGATCTGCTTCCGGAATCCCGATCCCGTGATCCTGGACATGGATGAGCGCCCAACCCGGATGCCCGGTCCGGTCCGACTGCTCCACCGCGAGGGTCACGGCGATCTCCTCGCTGCCAGGGCTGTACTTGGCGGCATTGCCGAGCAGATTCCAGAGAACGCGCCGTAACCGGGCCGCGTCCACGTGGATCTCCTGCTCCGTCACTTCGGCGACAACGCGGACGTTCTGAACGGGCACCTGCGGGCGCCAGCGATTCACCTCTTCGCGGACTAGCGATACCAGGTCGATTGGCTGGATATCGAGCGGCAATTGCTGCCCGACCCGCATGAGTGAGACATCGAGCAATTCATCGATCTGGCCGCCCATGGTGTCGGCGGCACTCTGGATCGTCGCCATCGCTTCGGCAATCCTGCCCCCGGCCGGGCTGCCGATTCGGGCCGCCTGAATCGCCGCCAGTTGGGCGCGTCCTTTGATCACCGTCAGGGGCGATTTCAGATCGTGCGAGGCGCTGGCCAGGAACTCATCGCGCAGGCGGATGGCTGCCTCCATCGCCTCACGCGACGCCGCTTCCACGGCGTGCAGGCGGGCGCGCTCCAGAGCCTGGGCACAGAGGTCGGCGATGGTGAGGAGGAGGTCGCGCTCCTCCGGGCTGAAGGGACGGTCGTCTGGAAAGCCGAACCCGATTGCCCCGATCGGGCGGCTCTCGAACAGCAGGGGCAGCGCCGCCGCGGCGCCATTCCCGCCCTCGACGGGGATATTGCCGAAGTAGGGATAGGCGGCCGCCCGCTCCGCGCCGGACTCGACGAAGATCGCCTCGCGCCGGCGGACGACTTCGCCGAACATCGATGGTGTATCAACCGGTACCGTCGTAAGCCGCGCATTCACGTCGGCCGGATAGCCCACCGCCCGGAGAGTGATGAACTCCCGGCCATCTTCGGAGACCGCGGCCACGATCCCGAGATTGGCGCCGAGGAGCGGGCGAATCTCATCGACCACGACCTCGGCCACCTCGGGCGGGCCGAGCGCTCCGGAGAGCGCCGCCGAGACCGCCTGCAAGCGGGCCCCGCGCTCGGTCGCTCGGACTTGAGCCGAGATATCTTCCACAAGCGCGACAAAGCCCTGGACATCTCCGGAGGGGGCGACATCGGGAACGTAGGTTGCCCGGATTGTCCGCCAGCCGCCGTTGCGGAAGTGGACATGGCTCTCGTACGTCACCTGCTCGCCGGCAAGCGCGCGGCGCACGTGCGGTTCGATCGGGGCGTAGGCCTCATCGCCGAGTACATCGAGCATGCGGCGGCCGACGATCTCGGCCGCCGTGTACCCATGCCACCGATGGTAGGTCTCGTTGACAAAGCGGTAGCACTCGCCCGCGTCGACGTAGGAGATGAGGACGGGGAGACTGTTGGTCACCATCCGGAGCAACGCATCGGAGCCGGCATCGAGTGGGCTGCCCGACCGATCGCGGCGCCACGCGAGCCGGGACGCCGCTCCCGGCAAGTCAGTCCTTTTGGACCCGTCGTTCGATTCCAGCGGTACCGGGAATTCTCCCCGGGCAGCCACTGACATGCGTCCCCCCAACACGGCGCGCCCAGAAAGTCCAGGATGCCCACACATCTGTGATGTCGCGTGTCCGAATGATACCGGTTCGCGACGGTTTTGCGTCAAATCGACTAGTACCCATAGTGTCTATGCTATTTGGGGGATGAGGAAAGACTCCGGGCTACGAATGGTGCGTCCTGATCCAAACGCGCATCGGCGCCGGATCGCGGTTCGCCCAGGCGAAGTACGGTATGGCGGTGACTGTTGTCGCGGCCGCTACACGATTCGCACGGTGGTCCGCATTCCGATAGAGCGAACCGCGCCATCCTGGATCGGGCACCTCGACTTCGGCCCGCAACTCCAGCGCGACGATCCCTCCCAGCAGGTCGGGACGTTCGGCCACGGTTATAGCTGCTCCTGGCGGCAGCACCACGTCGTCCGGTACTGCCCCGTTCAGGTCGACGCCTTCCAGGCAATAGAGCAGTGGCCCCCGCATCAGCGCTACCCGGCCCTCGTTCTCGGTCACCGCCGGGTGACTGACGATCCACCGGACCGTCAGTGGCAATGCGATCCGGACCAAATCCCCGGGAGCCCAACTCCGCCGGATTTCGACGTAGGTCTCAGGAGTGATCGCTCCAGCGATTGGTTCGCCGTTGACCGACACCGTCGCGTCCTCCGCCCAGGCGGGAATCCGCACCTTCAGCCCAAACTCGCCCTCGGCATCGACCCGAATCGCGATGTCGCCGCTCCACGGGTAGCTGGTTTCCTGGGTCAGTCGCACTGTCGGACCGTCGGGCAGGGTGATCTCCGCGTTGCCGGCGGCGTAGAGATGGACCCAAATCGTGCGGTCGTCGCTGGTCGAGTAGAGGTAGCCCGTGAGTGAGGCCAGTGTCCGCGTCAGGTTCGGCGGGCAGCAGGCGCAGTTGAACCAGGCCTGGCGGCGGTGATCGCCGTCGTTGGCCAGGGGGTTCTCGTAGAAGTACTCCTCGCCTTCGAGCGAGAGGCCAGGGAGAACGGCGTTGTAGAGGGTGTGCTCGACGAGGTCGGCGTAGCGCGCATCCCCGTCGATGGCCAGCAGCCGCCAGGCCCACATCACGCTGCCAATGGCCGCGCAGGACTCAGCGTAGGCCAACGCATTCGGAAGTTCGTAGTCACCACCAAAAGCCTCGCCCTCGTGCCGGGCGCCAATCGCGCCGCTGACGTAGGTCTGGCGGGAGATCATCCGCTCCCAGAGACGCTCCATGGCCGCCTTCAGGGCGAGATCGCCGTCCTCGGCGTAGAGGTCGGTCGCCCCGGAGGTGTAGTACACCGCCCGGACGGCATGGCCGATCATGATCTCCATCTCGCGGATGGGGACATGATCCTGGTGGTACCACTTCTCGAAGCGCCCGTCGTATGGGTTGGGCAAACGCTTGTGGCCGCGAGCATCAATGAAATAGCGGGCCTGATCGACGTAGCGCCGCCGGCCGGTCGCCCGGCCCAGCTCGACCATCGCTAGCTCGATCTCCTCGTGGCCGTCGATCCCGAAGCGTTTCCCCTCTTCCTCCGGCCCGAAGGTGTCGCACAGATAATCGGCAAAGCGGGACGCGACATCGAGCAGCGTCGTCTCGCCGGTCGCGCGGTAATGGGCGACGGCGGCCTGGAAGAGGTGGCCGGCGCAGTACATCTCGTGCAGGTCGTGGTTGGTCCACCGCTCTCCGGCGCGATCCCGGGAGAAGTAGGTGTTGATGTAGCCATCCGGGTGCTGGGCGGCGGCGATCAGGTCGACGGTCGTCGCGACGGCCGCCTCGATCTCGGGGTCGGGTCCGGAGGCCAGTGCCCAGGCCGCCCCTTCGAGCCACTTGTAGACATCGGAGTCGTTGAAATAGATCCCCTGGAAGGGGGCATCACTTTGGCCGGCCGCGCGACGGAAGTTCTCCAGCCTGCCCGTCTCTTCCAGCAGCTTGTATTGAGAGGGGATCGTCACCGTGCGATTGTTGGCAATCCGGGGTGCGAGGAAAGTGTCCGTCAGCCGGACTGCCGCCACCGGCACTGGTCGCAGACGGGCAAACGGGCTCGATGAGGTATCGACGACCACAGATTGCGGCCGGGTCGGGCGGGGCGTGGCAAGGTCTTTCATTATCGCGCTCGTCATGCCGATGTCATGCTCCCTGAGGGGTGAGTCCGCCGGTGGACGGCGGCTCCGCGGATCGCGCGGGCGTCACTCTACTCGTTTAGCGCGACGCTGGCACATTGCCCGCAAAAGGCTCGATATCGCCCAGGACCAGCGGACTGGAAGGAACCTGAACGTGCGTGAGCGGATGATCGACATCGACAAGGCGACGCTGTGGGTGGCCGAACAGGGAGACGGGGGACCTCTTGTACTCTGCAACGGCGGGCCGGGATGTCGAGATTACCTCGAGCCGGTCGCGGCGATGGTCGACGATATCGCCCGCGTCTACCGCTTCGAACCGCGCGGCTGCGGCCGATCGTCCGCCGCCGGTCCCTACGACATCGAAACCGGTTTGGCGGATCTCGAAGCTCTGCGCATCGCGTTCCAGCACGAACGGTGGGTTGTCGGCGGTCACTCCGCCGGAGCGAATCTGGCCCTCGCCTACGGACTGACTTTTCCTGAACGAACGCGCGCGCTCCTGCTCCTGGCCAGCGGCGGTGTCCAGAACGACCGCCAATGGCACGCGGCCTATGAGGAGGGACGTGACACAAGGGGCGAAATCCTGCCCTCCGACGCCTTCCCGCATAATCCGGAGGTCAATCGGGCTGTGATGGCCTCCTGGCGCCGCTTTATCAAAGAGCCGAACCTCCTGCGCCGGATTGCCGACCTACCAATCCCCACCCTGGTTGTCCACGGGACCGAGGATATCCGGCCCGATTGGCCGGCCCGCCAGATCGCCACCCTCCTCCCGAACGGCACCTTCGTCTCGATCGAAGGCGGACAGCACCACCTCGAACTGACCCACCCGGACGAGTTGCGGCACCACCTGCGAGAATTCTTGAAGGCGCTGGTGAGCGACGGAGGCGGACGGGGGACGGGAGTGGCGTGAACCTTCTGCTGATGACCGACTCCTACAAGGCGGGCCATGCTCGGTCCTATCCACCGGGTATGACGGATCTCTACGCCTACGCCGAGGCCCGGGGCGGTCCATTTCCGGCGACGGTCTTCTTCGGCGAGCAGTACTATCGTCAGCGTTACCTCGCTGGGGCGGTGATCCGTCCCGAGGATGTCGACGAGGCGGAGGCATTTTGGACCGCCCACTTCGGGCGGGACGACTATTTCCCGGCCGATGCCTGGCGGCGCCTGGTGGCGACCCACGGAGGCCGCCTACCGTTGCGGATCAAGGCTGCCCCTGAGGGCACCCTGGTGCCACCGCACAACGTCCTGATGACCGTCGAGAGCACCGACCCGGATTTCCCTTGGGTGGTGACCTTCTTCGAGACACTTCTCCTCAAGGTCTGGTACCCGACGACGATCGCGACCCAATCCTTCTTCATCCGGCAGCGGATCAGGGAGCACCTCGCCCGCTCCGGCGGGGATGCGAGCAAGCCGGACTTCATGTGCCACGACTTCGGCTACCGGGGCTGCTCCTCTGAGGAGACCGCCGCGATCGGGGCCGCCGCTCACCTCCTCTCCTTCCTGGGAACCGACACCGTCGCCGGGATCAGACTGCTGCGTGAGTTCTACGGGGCGGAGATGCCGGCCTTCTCGATCCCGGCGACGGAGCACTCCGTCATCTGCGCCTTCGGCCGCGACGGGGAGGAGGAGGCCTTCGCCCACCAACTCGCCGCCTTCCCGACCGGCACCATCGCCTGCGTCTCCGACACCTACGATGTCTTCAACGCGGTCGAACACTTGTGGGGCGGGACATTGCGGGAGGCGGTCGCCGGCCGCGATGGGACGCTGGTAATCCGACCCGACTCCGGCGACCCGCTGGAGGTCGTCCCCTGGTGCCTCGATGCCCTGGGGCGCCGCTTCGGGGCGACCACGAACGGGGCGGGCTACCGGGTGCTTGACGGGCACGTCCGGGTGATCCAGGGGGACGGGATGGACTACCGGTCGATCGGGGCGCTCTACGAGCGAATTGTCGACCTCGGTTGGGCGGCCGAGAACCTGACGGTCGGCTCCGGCGGCGGGCTCTTGCAGAAGGTCAACCGCGATACCTGCGGCTTCGCTTTCAAGGCGTCCGAAGTGACGGTCGACGGCGAGGTCCGCCCGATCTCGAAGACGCCGGTCACCGACCCGAGCAAACGCTCGAAAGAGGGGCGAATGAAGCTGGTCCGCCGCGACGGCGACTACACGACGGTCCTGCAAACACTCGATCCGGCGGGTTACGCCGCCGCCAACGATCTGCTGGAGACCGTCTTCGAGGACGGCGAGTCCCGCCGGATCGAGGATCTGGAGACGATCCGGGCACGGGTGCGAGCGCACGAGGCCGAAATCGAGGGGTTTCCTGTCTCTTAGGCGGTGGCTATGAGCTGGTTACCAACTGGCCGCGATGGTCTCCGGGACATAGGGGGCTTCGGGTTCGATGTCCCCGACGAACTCCGGCAGGTTGGCGTGCCCGAGCAATTGGCGTACGGCCTGGGCCTCACCGATGTGGAAGAAGTAGTGATAGGTGACCCGGCGGACCATGGTGCCGATCGATTCGTCGTGCCGCTGGCCGTTGATGACCATGAAGGTCTGGAGCGATTCGGTCGTCAGGTCGTCGAGCCAGGGATCGGCTTCGGCGTTGACCGCCTTCCAGGCGGCCCACATCTCAGTGATGGACGGAGTCGATGGCGGGGCTGCCGTACCCGGCAATGCCATCCAATTCCGCCATGAAGTCGCTCCCCTGCGCCCGCCACAGCCAGTAGCGCCGCTCCTGAGCGGCCAGGTGCCCGACCATCCAGCCGAGGCTGTTGATCGGCAAAAACCGGCGAAAACCTTCTTCTTCGGTGACGCCCGCGAAGGCCCGCACAAACTCGCTCCGGGCAAATCGCAATTGCTGCACGAGGGGATGTGGCATCGAGACCTCCATCGTGCGATCAGAACCAACCGTCACTGATCGCACGTTTGTACCGAACAGACATGGCAGCCCGCTCTACGGCGATAGGACGCACCGTCGCACGTGCCGTTACCTGAGCTCGGTCCGTTACCTGCCCGCTTGTTCTCGTCTTCGCCCATCGTCCAAACGGTCCGTATCATTGGCACGTGCCAACCAACGGACTGTGAGCCTGGAGAGAGAAACGAATGCCCGCGGGAGCCGCCAGTCTGCACTATGCGTTCGAGGGCGAAGTCTGGTTCTACAACAATCCCAACGCGGTCTATTTCGTCTCGCTTCCCAGTGAGATCTCCGCCGAGATCCTGGAACTTGTCGGCACGGCGCTCAACCCATGGGGAACCGTCCCGGTCGATGTCACGATCGGCGACTTCACCTGGGAGTCCTCGATGTTTCCGCGCAAGGAGCGGAACTGCTACGACCTGCCGCTCAGAGAAAAGGTCCGCCAGCGGGTCGGTATTAAGGCCGGTGACATGATCTCTGTCACGATCGAGATTCCGTTTCCGGGCTAGGAGAACCTCACCCCCTACCCCTCTCTCCCCTAGCCCACTGCGGCGGAGAGGGGCGTCCGGCGGCGCCATGCGAATGTCTATCTTGAGGAGCTACCCCGCCGCTTTTGGCGTAATGTTCTGGTTGAAGCGGAAGAGATTCTCCGGGTCGAACTTCGCCTTCAGGGCGGCCAGGCGGTCGTATTTGGCGTCGCCGTATGCGGCGCGGACCCGGTCGGTGGCATCGCCGACGCCGAGGTAGTTGACGTAGGCGCCGCGCGCGAACGGCTTCATCGCCGCCGACAGCTCCCGCGTCCAGGCGATGCTCGCTTCGGCCTGGTCTGGGCTCGTCCAGCGCGAGATGATCGCCATGTTGAAGGCCGCGTCGCGGTGGTCGAAGGCCGTCTCGTCGCGCCCGACCCGTGCCACCGCCCCGCCGAGTTGCTCGAAGAGGATGGCGGAGAGGGGTGAGGGAATGCGGCTGAATGCATCGAGCGCAGTGTCGATCGCCTCGTCCGGCAGACCCGAGAGGAAGTGTCCGGTCCAGTAAACCTGGAGGCCGCTCGGGAAGCCCTTCGTCCAACATCGTTTGCATCGCGGGGTACGGCATCGGCCCAACTTCACCGGCGACGGGCGGACCAAACGCGCGTAGTGGCCCCACCACCGCCTCGGCGTTCTCTGCCGGCCCGCTGTAGCACGGGATCATCGCGGCGATCGGCATCCCCTCTGGAGAGCTAAGCAGGGCAGTGAAAATCACGAGTTCGTCCGGGGCGTTTGCGCACACCTCGCGGTAGAACTGGAGCACATCTCGAGCCCGGTCCGCCGGGTGGATCAGCATGCCGGCGGTCACCTCGGGTACGGGATGTAGATCGAATTCGAAGCTGGTGACCACACCGAAGTTGCCGCCGCCACCACGTAGACCCCAGAGCAATTCCTGGTTCTCAGACGCGCTCGCGCGCACGACCTCACCATGGGCGGTAACCACCTCGGCGGCGCGCAGGTTGTCACACGAAAGGCCATACTGGCGCATCAGGAAGCCGAGTCCACCGCCCAGGGTGAGGCCAGCGATGCCGGTCGTCGAGATCGCACCGCCGGTTGTGGCCAACCCGTGAGCGGATGTGGCGGCGTCGAACCCGCCCCACTTTGTGCCGCCGCCGGCGCGGGCGGTCCGCGCGGCCGGATCGACCACGACTTCGTTCAATGCCGCGAGATCAATCACGAGGGCGCCGTCGCCGACGGCTAGGCCAGCGGCACTGTGGCCGCCGCCGCGAACGGCGATCGGCAATCCCTGGCTCCGGGCGAAATTGACGGCGGCGACGACATCGGCAACGTCATTGCAACGCGCGATCAGTGCCGGCCGCCGGTCGATCATCCCATTCCAGACCCGGCGGGCCTCGTCGTAGCCCGCCTGGGTCGGATCGATCACCTCGCCGCGGTGACCGCCGCGGAGTGCGCTGTAATCCACATTCTGGTCGACGGCCATGTTCTGGTCCTCCCGATGAGATAAGACCGGTGCTACGCCCCGCCCACGCGGGCGAATCGATCATATGGCTGGTGCGACGATCACAACGTAGCGCACGACTCGAACTTCCGCAATCCGGCGTCTCCACCTGGGCATTGTCGATGATTTCTCGCCGCAAGGAATGAGCGTTCTACGACCTCCCGCTCCCCAGTCGAGGCGCCAATCAGACCTTCCGCCCCGGCACCGTTAGGATCCGAGAGAAGCGTTTCCCAGCGAGGACCGCAGCCGGGCCTGTCGCCCTTGCCACCTATTAGTACCTTGGTACCGAGTCGTACTACCAATCCCAGGATAAGCTCACCGTCCCGCCCCAGCGTTGGGGCCAATGGAAGGGCAACCCGCGGATGCTGTGGAAATCTGATGACCCGGACGACCGCACGGTGTGGCGACGGCTTCTGCACGCCATTCGACGCAAACTCCGGCTTGGCTCCGGGCCGCGACCCTGAGCGGTGGAACCGGTGGGATGGGAAGCTGGGAAGCCGGGAAGCGACCATGCTCACACGGACCACCAGGCCATTGACTGTCGGGGGAGAGAGTTGCTATTCCCGACGATCCAACCAGCCGCGCTGCTTGAACACGACGTAGAGAATCACCGATACCCCGACCATCAAGACGACCGCCAGCGGGTAACCGAGACGCCAGTCCAGCTCAGGCATGTGTGTGAAGTTCATGCCGTAGATCGTGCCGATCAGGGTTGGAGCGAACAGGATGGCCGCCCAGGCGGAGATCTTCTTCACCTCCTCGTTCTGGGCCAGCGCGGTTTCACTCAGAATCCTGACATCCTCGTTCTGCTGGAGGCCGACGATCGTGAGGTTGACACTGAGGATGTTCTGGAGCAGTTCCCGGAACCCCGCCACCTGCTCCTGCACCTGGATGGCATGATCCTGCACGTCCCGCAGTGAGCGTTGCAACTCCAGATCGACGCCATACTTCTCGGACCCGGCGATGAGACCGCCCAGCATCACCGGCAGCGGCTTGATCGCCCGCTGGAACTCGATCACCTCGCGGATCAGTTCGTAGGTGCGGCGGGTGACGCCGGCGTTGCCGCCGAAGACCTGGGTTTCGATCTCGTCGATATCGTTCTCAAGGCCGGCGACGACCGGTGCGTAGTCGTCCACCACCCGGTCCACGATCGCATACAGGATTGCCTCCGGACCCCGGCCGAGGAGATCGGGCTCGTGCTCCATCCGGCGACGGACCCGGGCAAGATCGGGAGCTTCACCGTGGCGAACCGTGACGAGGAAGTCCGAGCCGACAAAGACGTGCAGCTCTGAGAAGTCGACCGTCTCGGTCTTGTCGTCGTACAGGGCCGCGCGGAGAACGACAAATAGGGTCGTGCCGTAGCGTTCGAGCTTTGGCCGCTGGTGGGCGCGGATGGCATCTTCGACCGCAAGCTCATGTAGCCCGAATTCGGCGGTGACGAACTCGAACTCTTTCGCGGTCGGGCGCAACAGCCCGATCCAGGCCAGGCCACCAGCTGCCTGGCACGCCTCATAGGTCTCGCTGATCGAGCCAAGCGCAGGGAGCCGCTTGCCGTCAACGTAGATGGCGCTGTCGACGATCATCGGCAAGCCTCCGGTCCCTTCGCCGCGGGTCATTTGCGACCGCACTGTAGAGCCGGGAGGAGATAGTGTCGAGGACTGGCAAACTGCGTTAATGATTGCGGAGAGAGCCCTCTTCCCCCCGCTACGGCAAGGGGAAGGGGGAGACCCGCGCCGATCCTGGACTCGGCATTGCCTGACGCCCCTCTCCACTGCGGTGGAGAGGGGGTAGGGGGTGAGGTCCCTCTTCCTGCTAGTCCGCCGCATCCTCCCCGCGCCATTGGGCGGCGTGGAGGCCGGCGTAGTAGCCGCCGCGGGCGATGAGCTCGTCGTGGGTGCCAGTTTCGACGATGCGGCCCTGACGGAGGACGACCACCATGCCGGCTTCGCGGATGGTGCTGAGGCGGTGGGCGATGGCGAAGCTGGTGCGGCCCTGGAGGAGGCGGCGGAGAGCGGCTTGAATCTGGCGCTCGGTCTGGGTGTCGATTGAGCTGGTTGCCTCGTCCAGGATGAGAATGCGCGGATCGGCGAGCAGTGCGCGGGCAAACGAGAGCAACTGCCGTTGCCCGACCGAGATTGCGGTGCCGCGCTCCTGGACCGGGGTGTCGTACCCCTCTGGGAGGTGCTCGATGAAGCCGTGGGCGCCGACTTCGCGGGCGGCGGTCTCGACATCTGCATCGGTCGCGTCCGGCCGGCCATAGCGGATGTTCTCGCGCACGCTGCCGCCGAAGAGGAAGGTGTCCTGGAGGACGATGCCCATCTGGGAGCGGAGGGACTCCTGTGTGACCGCGCGCAGATCGTGGCCGTCGATCTCGATCGCACCCTCCCAAACGTCATGGAAGCGCATGAGCAGGTTGATAAACGAACTCTTGCCGGCCCCGGTCTCGCCCACAAGGGCGACCGACTGACCGGCCGGCACATGGAGATCGATGTCGCGGAGGACCGGCGTGGTGCCGTAACCGAAGGTGACGTTGCGGAAGCGCACGTCCCCTACGATGGGAGGCAGCGGGTAGGCATTCTCACGATCTTCGATCTCGGGTTCGACGTCGAGCACCTCGAAGATGCGCTCTCCGGCGGCCATCGAGGCCTGGAGGGTGGTGTACTGCTGGCTCAGGTCGCGGATCGGCTCGAAGAACCGGTCGATCAGGGAGATGAAGAGGACTAGCTCGCCGACGGTCAGGTGGGTGTCGAAGGTGAGGCGCCCGCCGACGTAGAGGGCGGTCGCGGTGGCGGCTGACCCGATGAAGAGCACGATCGGCAGCAGGATCGAGGAGAGGCGGGCCGCATCGATGGTGGCCCTGAGATTGTCCTGGTTGTACCCGGTGAACTGGTCGAACTTGCTCTGCTCGCGGGTGAACGCCTGCACGACGCGAACCCCGGCGATGCTCTCGGCGAGGTCGGCGTTGACGATGCCGATGGTGCGGCGGGTGGCGCGGTAGGTATCGACCGCCCGCCGCCGCCAGTAGATCATCACCGCGGCCATGATCGGAAGGACGCAGAAGGCGAGCAGGGCGAGCTGCCAGTCGGTGATCAACATGATGATCACGATGCCGATCAGGATGAGGAGGTTGGCGATGATGCCGGCGATGCCGTCCGCGAAAAGCTCATTGATCACGGCGACGTCGTTCTGGATCCTGGTCATGATCGCGCCGACGCCGCGCTTCTCCAGGTAGCCGATGCTGAGCTTCTGGAGGTGGCGGAACATGGCGTTGCGCAAGTCGAAGACGACGCGGTTGCCGATCCAGGAGGTGAGATAGAACTGGCCCCACATCGAAAAGAAGCGGATAACCAGCGTCAGGATGAACGCAACCCCAACGATGTTGAGTGCCCGTAGGGAGCCGTCGTCTTCAGTGACGACGTCGATACCCTTGGCGAAGAGCACAGGGAGGAAGAGGTCACTTGCGATCGCCGTGATCGTCAGGAAGACGACCGCCAGGACCCGGCTGCGGTACGGCAACACATAGCCGAACAACCGCTTGGCAACGCGGCTGTCATAGGCTTTTCCAAGGAGGTCATCGGGATCGACGTGTTGCATCTTCATCCCTGGCGCCCCTGGCTGTCGGGCCGCCGCATAGGCTTCGCGCGGGGCTAAAGACCGCGGGCTGATCCAGATAACTCCCCTGAAGCGGGCTGCAACGCCGGGGCTCTGCTCGGATCTTCCGGCTATCGAGACGGGTGGCAGCCGGCTTCAGCCGGGTTAACTGAGATAGCCCGGGGTCTTTAGCCCCGGGCGACATGGGGACGGCGCTCCCCACTCGACCACTGCTACCCATCTCCCGCCCCCGCCACCACCGCCGCATCTTCGACCGTCGCCGTGATCTCGGTGTCGCCGAGGAGCTCTTCCTCCCCGCGGACCTTGCGCTGCAGGTCGTAGAGCTCGTGGTAGAAGCCACCGCGCTGCAAGAGCTGGATGTGGGTGCCGCGCTCGACGATCTTCCCCTCCTGGAGGACGAGGATCTGGTCGGCGTCGCGGACGGTATCGAGGCGCTGGGCAATGACGAAGGCGGTCCGGCCCTGGAGCAGGGTGCGCATCGCCGTCTGGATCGCCTCTTCGGTCTGGCTGTCGACCGAGCTGGTAGCGTCGTCCAGGATCAGGATGCGTGGATCCTGGAGGATGGCGCGGGCGATCGCGACACGCTGCTTCTGGCCGCCGGAGAGTGAGACGCCACGTTCGCCGACGACTGTCCGATATCCCTCGGGTAGGGTCTCGATGAAGTCGTGGATCTGGGCGGCCTTGGCCGCGGCGACGACCTCGGCGTGGCTGGCGCCCGGGCGGCCGAAGGCGATGTTTTCCGAGATTGGAATGGCGAAGAGGAAGGTCTCCTGGAGGACCATCCCGATCTGGGAGCGCAGCGAGCGGAGGGTGACGTCGCGCACGTCGTGACCGTCGATCGTGACCTTGCCGGCGGTGACGTCGTAAAACCGCGGGATCAGGTTCACGATGGCGGTCTTGCCGCTGCCGGTCGGCCCGACGATCGCCACGGTCTCGCCTGGGGTGGCGGTGAACGAGACGCCGGAAAGGGCATCACGGCGGGCGCCGGCGAAGCGGAAGGTGACGTCCTCGAAGATGACTTCGCCCGCAATCTGCTTCAGGTCGACGGCGCCATTGCGGTTGGTGATCTTCGGGCGGGTGTCGAGGATCTCGAAGATCCGTTCCGCCGAGGCTCTCGCCCGGGCGATGCGATTGACGACGAAGCCCAACCAGCGGATCGGCTCGGCGACCAGGATCAGGTAGCGATTGAAGGCGACCAGGGTGCCGACCGTCATCGCCCCGGAGAGGACCCTGTAACCGCCCAACCAGAGGACCGCTGCCAGGCCGCAGCCCGAGAGAGCGAGGAGCAGGGAGTAGGTGAACGACCAGCGCTTGGCGGTATCGAGATTCCGGCCGAAAAGTTCGGTGAGTTCGGCCTCGAACCGGGTGATCTCGTTCTTCTCCTGGGCGAAGGCGCGGACGACCCGGCCGCCGGCGACGTTTTCCTGGAGGGCGGTGGTCATGACGCCGAACTGCTGCTGGACCCGCAGGAAGAGGGGGCGGATGCCGGCCTCGTAGCGGATCGCTCCGGCCATGAGGAAGGGCAGGCTGCCGACGGCCACGATGGTGAGCAACCAGTCGATGCGCAGCAGCACGATGGTGACGCCGATGAAGGTACCGAACATGAGGGGGATCGTGCGGAGGCTGACCTGGAGCATGGTCCGGATGCTGTTGATATCCTCGGTTGCCCGCGACATCAGCTGGCCGGTCTGGGCCCGGTCGTAGTAGCTGAAGGGCATGACCTGGAGATGGCTGTAGAGTTCCTGGCGGATGTCGAAGCCGACGAGCTCGGAGACCGTATTGATCATATAGACGCGGCCGAAGGTGAACAGACCCTGGAGGATGACCAGCCCGATCAGAACAAGGGCAGAGCGGAGGAGATAGTCGGCGTCTCCGTCCTCGACGCCGTGGTCGATGGCGTCGGCCAGCACGAACGGGATGATCAGTTGGAGTGCGAGTGCCGCGAAGAGGGAGATGTACGCAACAGTCATCCTGCCCTTGTAGGGCCGGATGTAGCCAAGTATCCGTGTCAGATTGCCCACCGGAATGTGTCCCCGCGCTCTTGGACCCGCCCACGATCCGCGGCCGGTAGGGTACACCCTTTAGCCGTTTGCCGCACCAAGGGTTTGCGGCAATGGTAGCGACCGGCTCTTTCGGTGGTCAGCACCACCGATAACGACGGCCCCCACGCATCCACAACCCTGGTTGTGTGGTATGCGCCAATTAGGTAGGACTTTCAGGCATCCGGAACGGCTAGACTCAGATGGTGTGACGCTATCAACAAGGAGCACCGATGACAGATAAAACCCGGAGGAGGGCGCCGAGAACCGCACAATGGGAACGGCTGCGCGATGTCCGCGACCAACTCCTGCGCTTGCACAAGGCGATCATCGTAGCGGAGCGGGCGCGGTACGAAGCGGCGCATGGGCCGGTTGCCAATGAGGTTGCTCTCTTCCACCTGGTCTCCGGCGATCCGTTCTTCGCCTGGCTGCGCCCGATGACCGTCCTGATCGTCGGGATCGACGAGCGGCTGGATGGGACGGAGCCGGTCGGCGACGAGGACCTGGGCACGATGGGGACGGAGGTCCGCTCGGTGCTGGTCTCGACCGAGCAGGGAAACGAGTTTCGGCGCCATTACCAGCGCCTGCTTCAGGACGAGCCGCATATCGTGGTCGATCACGGGCGGGTGATGCGACTGCTGCCCGAACAGCCTGAGAAGCGTTCGAGAGACGAAGGGCCCGGGGTTGATGGAAGTTGAAGTACTGATCGGTGGATTTGGCGCGGGAGCAGACACGCCGTCTTGAGGCCGCCCGGGGCTAAAAGACCCCGGGCTATCTCTGGGACGGAAGCCGGCTCAAGCCGGCTCGCGACCCCGTGGCCACGCAGCGGGGGGACGCCAAGAATGCCGCATTCATTCTTCAACCTCCATAAATCCCGGGCTGAACCGACAAAGCGCTTCCAGGGCTATGAACGGGCCGGGCCGGGATGAGTTCCCCGGCCCGGCTTCGTCAAAGTGTGTTGTTCCTGGATTCGCCCGATTTGACTGACGACGGCGCCGACTAGGCGACGGTGCCGTCCGCCGCGAAGGTGATGACGTCGTCGATGCGCCAGCCGGCGGCGGTCTCGGCGGCGATCATGTAGAGGACTTCAACCGGGTCGGGGTTGGCGACGGTGTCGACGATGACGTAGGCGCCCGCGCGGCCGTCGCCATGGATAGTGACGTTCAGGATCGCGTAGAGGGCCGTCTGCTCCTCGTCTGGGACGGAAACCGGGGGGATCGCGACGACACCGGCGATCTCCTCCGCCGTGAACGATGCACGGATCCGGCTCTCAGTGAGGAGCGAGAAGTAGCGGGAGAGGTTACCGGAGTTCTCGCAGGCGAAGGATTGGCTGAAGATGGCTGTCACCGCGGTGGCGGTCTCGGCATCGGCCGGTACACCGGCGGGGACGGCAAACGGAATATCGCTGGCCATCGCAGCCCGGGGAGCTTCGGCCTCTTCGGCCGGGGTCGCGAGGGAGTTGAGGACCCCCGGCAGCAGCGTGTTGATCACGCACTGGGCCGGAGGTACGACGAATGTGGAGCGGTCGCTGGCCGCGGCCGGTGTAGCGTCTTGCGCGGAGACGGCCGAACTCCCGAGCACAACGAGGGATCCGACGACGAGAGAAAGCATCCAGAGACGACGCACGTTGTCCTCCCTTTCCCGAACGCACGCACCACGAAGCCCAACCCGAACGGCTGGGGATTAAACTGTGGCTGCGACTCCGAGTGTCTGCGGCAATGGGCCCGATGTCAACGATTTTCCGGGAAGAGACCGGATTGCACGCCATTTACGGCGTCGGATCGCCTTCAGGGTGGGCAAGTCGACGCTCCACTCGGCTCCTGGCGTACTCGAGGTGGCCCTGCATCGCGCGGCTGGCGCCTTCGCCATCGCGCTGCCGGATGGCGGCGGCGATCAGAACGTGGTGACCGTGATCGCCCGCCCGGACTTCCTCGAGGGAGCGGGTGGGATCGACGGTGTGCAGCTCGGAGGAGTACAGCTCGATGAGCGACTCGACGATCTGAGCGAGGACCAAGTTACCGGAGGCGCGGGCGATGGCGCAGTGGAAGATGCTGTTGACGCGGAAGTAGCCGTCGGCGTCGCGCGCCAGCAACTGCTCTCCCTGGTGGACGACGCGATCGATCTCGTCGAGGTCAGCTGCGCTGCCAAGGTCGGCTGCCAGCTCGGCAAGGTGGGGCTCGATCAGGAGGCGCGCATCGAGGAGCTGGAGGAGAGTGTGGTGCTCCAAGATGCCATAGCCGGGGTTGGAGAGCATCATGCGCTCGCGATCGCGCCGGACGTAGATACCGGAGCCGTGCTTGATATCGACGACGCCGGTGGCCTGGAGGCGACGGAGGGCTTCGCGCATGGTCGGGGTGGCGACCGAAAACTGGTCGGCCAGGGCCTTGGCGGAGGGGAGGCGATCACCGGGCCCGAGATTGCGGTCGCGGATCATCGCCAGCACCTGCCGGGCCAGATAGACCGACAGATTCGGACGGGCGTCAGATGTTGAGATGGGAACGAGGGTTACGGCGTCTTGGTCCACGGTTGTTCCCGGGGCTGAGCCGGCGCGGCGTACGCAGCCGGAAAGAGATCTAGTCATCTAGTCGATTATCGTGGACTCTACGGGGCCGTACCGGGATCTGTCAATCGATTGCGCGACGCCGGTCGCCAGCAATGTGCCGGGTTGACAAGGTTCCGACCCCGGCCCTATGATCGGGGCGATCGGACTATTGAGCAAGTCACTAGATCTCTTTTCGGGGTCTCCGTGAGTTTTTGAGATCGTGCGGGTCTACTGGGGCCGTGGTCAGCGTTGCGCGACCCATCGATGGCGTGGTCGCGCGGAGACGAGATGCCGCCTGTGCGGCAGGAGGAAGATCCCGTGGCAGACCTGAATCGCCAATCGGCGCGGTTCCTTCGCTCGGCAGGTCAGATGGGTCAGCGGCAGGCCAACCGGCGCCGCTTCGTTCAGGGCGCCGGCGCCCTGGGTCTTTCGGCCGCCGGCCTCGGCGCGACGGGGCTCGCCGGTTTCAACCGGCGGGGCGTCAGCGCCCAGGACGTGACGACCCTCAACCTCGCCCACGACAAGGCGCCCTGGCAGGATTTCTTCATAGCAATGGGCGAGTCGGCCCAGGCGGCGATCAACGTCAACTGGGAGCCGACCTCCTACTCCACCACCGATGCCTACCGCGCCGCCGTGTTGCCGACCCTTTCTACCGACGATGCACCGGACGTCTTCACCTGGTGGTCCGGTTATCGCCTGGAAGAGCTCTTCAACGAGAACGTCCTGCTCGATGTCTCCGACATGTGGACCACCGCGATCGGCAACGGTGACCTGCCGGAATCCATTGCCCCCAACTTCACCTTTGCCGACAAGCAGTACGCCCTGCCGACCCATGCGTCCTACTGGGTCGTCTTCTACAACAAGAAGGTGTTCGACGAGCAGAGCCTAACCCCGCCCGCAACCTGGGACGAGCTGCTGGCGGCGGCGGAGAAGCTCAAGGCGGCAGACGTCATCCCGTTCGGCGCGACGGTCGTCGGCCGCTGGCCCAGCTTTATCTGGTTCGAGGAGATGGTGCTGCGCACCGACCCGGCGTTCTACGAATCCCTCACCGCCGGCCAGGCCAAGTACACCGATCCAACCTGCGTCCAGGCCATGGAGACCTGGAAGGGCCTGATCGACAAGGAGTACTTCAACTCCTTCGACATCGACCTCTTCACCGACGTGCCAGGCATGTTCGCCAACGGCGAGATTGCGATGGTCCCGGTCGGCAGCTGGTACCAGAGCAACTTCCTCACCGCTGGGATGGTGCCGGGTGAGGACTACGATGTCTTCATCATGCCGAACATCAACCCGGCCCTGACCGACAAGGTCGCGATCGTCGAGACCGGCGCCCTCTGCATCCCGGCCAAGGCACCGAACCTGGAGGCCGCCAAGGAGATGCTGGCCTGGTGGATCTCGCCTGAAGCCCAGACTGAATGGAGCAACACGCTCGGCGACTCCCCAGCCAACCCGAAGGCAACAAACGACAATCCCGTCCTCACCAATCTCCTTGGGCAACTCACCGACGGCAACTACCGCTTCTACCAGCGCTACTGGGAAGCATCGCCAGTGCCGATCGTTGAAAACGCCGTCGACTTCCTGGCCGAGTTCATGCTGAACCCCGGTGATTACATGAGCGTCCTGGAGCAGATCCAGGGGCTGGCCGATCAGGAGTGGGAGAAGCGGCAGTAGAGGGGGACAAAGCTGACGCTTTGAGGGGGACAGGGCTTGCGCCCAGTGGGGGACAGCCCTTGCGGGCTGAGGGGGAGGGGGACCTCACCCCCTTTCCCCCTCTCCCCCACACGGCGTCCGCCGTGTCCCCCTCAAGGCGATAGCCTTGTCCCCTACAGCCCGCAGGGCTGTCCCCCTCGGAGTGAGTTCATGGCGCAGTTGACCCAGGAGACGTCGGCACGGCTGCGGGAAATCCAGCCGATTGCGCCTCGGGAGGCTCGCACTGCTACCAGGGCGGTGCGGAGCCTCACGCCGTACCTCTTCCTGGCGCCGGCAGTGGCGATGGTCGGCGTGCTGATGCTCTATCCGTTCGTGCGGAGCGCCTATCTCAGCTTCACCGACTACGGCGGCATCGGCACGCCGGACTGGATCGGCCTCGACAACTACGACCAGCTCATCAACGACCCGATCCTGGAGGAGTCGATCCGCAACACGCTCCTCTGGGTGGTCGGGACGCTGGTCTTGCCGGTCGGACTCGGGCTCCTGATCGCGGTCTTCAGCTTCGACATGAAGGGCGGCGCGTTTTACCGCGTGCCGTTCCTGCTGCCGTATGCCCTCTCCGGAACGGCCATCGCGACGGTCTGGCAGTTCATGCTCGTGCGGGATGGCGCGCTCAACAGCGTGCTGGAGGGAGTCGGGCTGGAATCGCTGACCCGCTCCTGGCTGCTGCGGCCGCCGACGAACACATGGGCGATGATCGTCGCCTCGACCTGGCAGTCGGTCGGGGTGAGCGTGCTGCTCTTCTTGATCGGGTTGCAGGTTATCCCGAAGGACCCGATCGAGGCGGCGCGGCTGGACGGAGCGCAGGGCATTCGGCTCTTCTGGGACATGACGTTTCCGCTGCTGCGGCCGATGACGGTCGTGATCGTCGGCATCTCCCTGGTCAATAGCCTGAAGACATTCGACATCATCTGGATCATGACGCAGGGCGGACCGGCCCGGTCATCGGAGACGCTGGCGGTGACGATGTACCGGGAGTCGTTCGTGATCCTGCGTCACGGCTACGGCTCCGCCATCGCGGTCGTGCTGAGCGCGATCGTCATCGCCGTCTCCTGGCTCTACCTACGCCGCTCGTTGAGGGTCGGCTGATGGGCCTTGCGCGACCCTTCCATCTGCTGCGCCACCTGATCCTGCTGGTCTTGGCCGCGCTCTGGATCGTGCCGCTCTATCTCGTGCTGATCAGCGCCTCGACCTCGTCCGAGGAGTACGGCGACAACGGTCTCTGGCAACCGCCGAAGGACTTTGCGCTCTTCGACAACGTGGAGGCGGCGTGGAATGCCGCCAAGCTCGGGCGAGGCGGTCATCAGCACCTCCTTCTACGCGATCACTGGGGCGCTGCTGGCGGTCCTTCTCGCCGCGCTGGCCGCGTTCGCGATCGTCTCGCTGCGGGTGCGTTGGGGCTTCTTCTGGTTCATGGTGATCTACCTGGGGACGATCTTCCCGATCCAGATGTACCTCTCGCCGCTCTACACCATGTACAGAGACTGGGATCTCTACAACAGCCATCTGGGGCTGCTGCTGTTCTACACCGCGATCGCGATCCCCTTCGCTACCTTCGTCATCCGCAACCACTTCACCGCATCCCGCACGACCTGAGCGAGGCGGCGCGGCTGGACGGCGCTTCCGCCCTGACGGTGTTTCGCCATGTCTTCGTGCCGCTCTCGCTCAATGCCTTTGTGACGGTCTTCATCCTCCAATTCACCTGGATCTGGAACGACCTGCTCTTCGGGCTCACGCTCTCGAACAGTGCCGACATCCGCCCGATCATGGCGGCGCTGGCCGCTCTCCAGGGCCAGTTCGCCCGGACCGGGCCGCCGGTGGCCCTGGCCGGCGCCCTGCTCGTGTCGATCCCGACGTTCGTGCTCTTCTTCGCGGTGCAGCGGGTCTTTATCCGCGGGTTGCGGGCGACGGCCTGACCGACGCCAGAATTGAGCCGCCGGGTCGCCCCAACGCCATGGGCCAAACGTTTTGGACCTCTGCCCTGCTAGAACCGCACCCGCACCGACTGCACCGCCATCCCGTCAACCGGCACGCTCACAGTCCCGTCCATACCGTCAGCGCCTCGCCATCAACCTCGACCGGGGAGGTGTGAGTGGCGGCTGACGGCGTACCCGCCAGGAAAGCGCAACGGGACCAGCTGCTGCTCCGGCGTCAGGTTCTGCACGCGAACGATGATGCCGTTCCCGTCATCGGCCGGTTTGGCGGTGACCAGAACGGGCGCGCCGGCCGGCGACATCGAGGAAGCGGCCGGTTTCCGGGCCGGTGCGGAGGTAGTCGCGCAGGGTGATCGGCGGCGTGGCGCTCTCGGCGCCGAAGCGGGCGGCGGCGACATCGTCGCAGGCGCCGGCGTGGGTGGTCAGGCGGTAGCGCTGCGGGATCTCGCCGCCCTGGCTCGCCTTGAAGTTGACCATCCAGTGGTTTTGCAGAGCCCAGGACATGAGCGTCGGGCCTTCCGGCTCCAGCGTCCTGGCCCACTTGCCGGTGGTGATGCCGCCCATGTGGACGAGCGGGGCGTCGAGCGGGGTGACGGTCACGCCGCGCTCGCCGTCGCTGACGTCGACCCAGCGGCCGATCGGGTACCAGTCGCGGACGGTGCCGGCGAGCTGGTCCTCTTCGGCGTGAAGGGGATGCCGTTGACATCGGCGCGGAAGCTGGGGTGCGCCCAGGTTGAAGGGGAGGGCGACGAAGACCGCCTCGATGCCGGTCTGGTGCTCCTTGTCGAGCAGCCAGTCGATCGCCAGCGACTTGGCGCGGCTCTCCAGCGTGTAGGTGCAGCGGGAGCGGCGGATGCCGGGGGCCTCGACGTCGACGGTGATGGAGGCTCGGCCATGGGCGATCTGCGGCTCGCCCACCGTGACCGACGAGACCGACCATCGCTGCCAGGGCGTGTCGGTGCGGCCGTAGCCAAAATCCTCCATCGAGAAGTCGCCCCAGAAGAGTGCCTGGCGGTCCTCCGGGGATTCGACCCGCTCGTAGACGTACTGGCCGATGCCCCAGCCCTGGTAGGTGCCGGCGAAGTCGTGGCCCAGCTCCTTGTCGAGCCACTCGGCGAGGGCGCCGGTGGCCGGGTCGATCCGGACCCGGTAGTGGGCGTTCTCGATCGTGTGCGGCCCGACCGCCAGATCGTCTTCGCGTCCGGCTGGGACGAGAGGGGGAGGAAGGCGTAGCCAAAGCCTGGAACCTCTCCGGCCACGACGCCGCATCGGCGTCGGCGGGCGGTCGCCGCCCCAGGGGACGTCGCGGGGGAAGAACGACTCCAGGACGCCGGCCGGCGCGGCCCAGCCGCGCTGCTCCGGTTCCTCGACGACGACGGTGCGCGCCCAGGGGAGGGTGTTGATCACGAGGACACGAGTCGGCGCCCGGCTCGGGGTAGGCGGCGCGGGGTCGAGGTCGCCCAGGTTGAACATGCCCTCGATGCCGGGGTCGGCGACCGTCTCGGCCAGGGTGCGGGAGGCGCGGGCGAGCAGGTCGAGCGCCTCGGCCGAGGCGGTGTAGCCGAAGTTGGACTTGCGGCTCCACTGGGTCTCGGGTCCAGAGCGAGTGCGGGGCGTCGATGCTGGCGAAGGCGCCCCAGGTGTGCTCGTCGTAGAGGGTCGCCTGCTCGTAGGCGTGGGTGGCGCGCGGCGGCGTCCCAGGCGGTCTTGTCGCCGGTCTTCAGCCAGCTGCCGATGCAGCTCGGCCATCAGCAGGTGCTCGTGGGTGGCGCGGCTGACGCCGGTCTCGTAGGCGCTGGAGGCGACGCCGTCGGCCCACCAGTCGAGCCAGTCGCCGCGCCGGGTCTCCAGGGATCGTCCGCATACTGCTCGCGGAGCATCCGGTTGAGCTGCGATGGGGTGGCGAAGGCGAGGCGCGGCGTCCGCCCCTGGGCGTTCCAGTCGCGGACGAAGTCGGGCATGCGGGGGTCGGGCGGGCCGTTGTCGACCCGGATCGGGTGGGTCGATTGGGCGTAGAGGAAGTCGAAGGGGTAGGCGTCGTCGGCTTCGAGCTGGGCGATGATCGGCGGAAGCGATTCGTCGACGAAGCGCCAGTCGCCGAGCTTGGCGATGCTGCGGCCCCAGAGGTAGTGGAAGCCGTTCCAGGCGAGGACTTTGTTGCCGGCCGGGCCTTCCCACCAGAAGGCGTTGGGGACGGGTTTCGGCAGATATGCCCCGCAGCGGGTTGATCGCCATCGTCAGCAGCTCGATCCCGACCTGGGGCAGGAGGTCGGCGTAGAGCCAGCTGACGCCGTTGACGTCGCACTGCATCGCGCTGGAGATGGCGAGGCCGTAGTCGTCGCGCAGGCGGCGGACCGGGTAGAGGCTGCGGATCATCTGCTCGACGTTCTGCATCGGGGTGTGGTTGTACTGCATGCCGGCGACGTCGATGAAGCCGCGCCGCGTGCCAGGTCTTGAAGCGCTCGATCTGGGCCGGCGCGGCCTGGTTGAACCAGCGCTCGGTCATGCCGGTGACTTCGCAGATCCAGCGGTAGCGGGCCTCCTCGGGGTAGTCCTGGGTGGCCTCGATCAGGTCGAGGGCCTGGTCGATGAACTCGCGCGTGCTGGCGGAAGCAGAGGTCCTGGTAGTCGGTGAAGCCGATGTCGGTGTGGCTGTGGTTGGCGATGTAGAGCGTCTGGATCTTGGCCATCGATCCTCCTTGGGCGGCGTCGCCGGTCTCTCCGTGGGCACGAGACGAAGACGGCTTAGCATCATCTAGTGATTAGATGACTAATCCTGGCACGATATCGACGTGTCAGCGCCTCGTCAAGAGGGTGCCGTGGTGGGGAGGAAGGACCTCACCCCCTAGCCCCCTCTCCACCCACTGCGGAGGGAGAGGGGAGCGTCCAGGCGGCGCTGATCCAGTTGGGCAGTCGATGGCCTAGTGGGTGCTTGGGACGCGTGTTCGCTGCGACTCCATCCGCCTGGTGAGGGCGGATCGGGGAGCGGGAGTTCTCGGGCGCGCTGCGACCTGCGAGGAAGGCCCTCCGGGAGCGCGCTGCTGGGGCCTGGATGACGGCTGGGACTCGAGCCGGGCGCGGTGGTGCGCTGCCCAGGCCCGCACCCGCGCCGGGTGTGCCGCTTGCAAGCATGATATCAGAACATATGTTCTTTTCAAGAGGAACGACGCGACGGGACGGTCGGTCAGTCGGGGTCACCCGGCGGCAGCCAGTGCGTCGCGAGATACTGCTCATAGCCATCGTCGTCGCCGACCTGGACAATGAGGCGGCAAGCACCAATCGTTTGCCCGAGGCGCGTGAGGTCGTTCGTGACCGGGTCGAGCATGGCACGTCGGTCCGAACTTCAAGGGCATTGTCTGTTCGGCGGCACGCCGTTCGGCACAGTCGCCCGTATCCGCGTCCATGAGGTCTTCCTTTCGGTTTTCGTGGGATATTGCAATTGCGTGGATTCGGCGGCGCAATGCGACCCCGATCAGGCGGCGAGGGCGACGGTGCCGCCGATTCGCAGGGTCCCGTCGTGTGGCGGAAGCGAATAGCTGCCGCGCACGTAGTGCAGGGCGGTCGGCGTGATGTCTCCGGTCAACCCGGCGCTCGGCGTCTCCGCGTTGAACGGGTGCTCCCGCACCAGCCTCAGCTTGGACCGATCACCGGTCTCTGTTCCGTGGACGGAAATCGACTTGACCTTCACTCTCCCTATCCCTGGCCCAGGGGCGATGCTGCTTACCCGTCCGATCACTTCCCGGATCGTCCGGCTATCCGGCATCGATCCTCAGTGGGCGTTCCACGTCTGCCCCCTGAGCAAAGCGATCGAGGCCAAACGCGGAGAGATCGACCGACGGGGCGCCATCGACGATCGCCTCGCTGATCACCTGCCCGACGATCGGGCTCAGCGCAAACCCGTGCCCCGAGAATCCGGTCGCGACGTCGAGGTTGTCCCAGCCGGGAACGGCGCCGAGAATCGGGATCGCGTCCGGTGTCTGTGCCTCGATCCCGACCCAAACCCGTTCGATCGCCACCGACGAGAGCGGAGCAAAGACCGCCTGCGCGTCCGCCATGCTCCCCGAGATGCTGCTCGGCCGGGGCGTTGCGGTTCCCGAATCGAGATCGGCGTCGCCCGGCCAGCCGCCACCGATCAAAAACTGTCCCGAGCGGATCTGCTTGAGGCTCAGCTTCCGTTCCGCCGATCCGAGCACCTGGCGAAGCACCGGAGCCATCGGCTCGGTCAGGATCATTTGCGGCGCGCGCACCCCGACGGGAAGGACGACACCGAGCCGGGCCATCTCCGCCGTGCTCCACGCCCCGGCGGCCACCACCAGCCGGTCACATGCCACCTCGCCCGCGCCGGTCACCACGCCCGTGATCCGTTCGCCCGACCGGCGCGTGCCAATGACGCGGGTGCCTGTGTGGATCGCTACCCCAAGCCGCTTGGCGGCATTGGCGAACGCGCGGGTGGTCAGCGTCGCGTTGGCGTGGCCATCGGAGGGCGAGTACGTCCCGGCGAGCACCCCAGGCGAGATCCCCGGGATCAACTCCGGGAGATCGCTCTGCGGCACGAGCCGCAGGTCGAGTCCGGCCGCGACCTGGGCGTCGATCCAGGGCTGGATCGTCTCCAGCTGATCGGCCGTTTCGACCAACCGTACATGCCCACCGCGGACGTACTCCAGGTCGGCGTCGAGTTCCTCGGCGAGGGTCTCCCAGCGGGCGATACTCCTGATTGCCAGCGGCAATTCACGAAGATCCCGACCCTGCTGCCTGACCCCTCCCGCGCTCGCGCCGGACGCGCCGCTCGCGATCTCTCTCCCCTCGAACAGGGCGACTTTCACCCCGCGCCGGGCAAGGTGGTAGGCGATCGAACACCCGATCACACCACCGCCGACCACGGCAACCTCGACAGCTGTCTGAGCCACGCATCTGACCTTTCACGATCGCGCTCCGACTCGGACTATCGAACGCGGAGACGATCACATTCCCTGGCTCGCAAGCCTCCTCGAGTTCGAACGGAGACGTCCCCTTCGATCACGAGGGCATCGGCAAAGTCGGTCGCCACGGCGAAGTCGCGATCTAGGGCCTGGCGCATCCGCTCCGCGTTGACCTTAATGTCCCTGATGGAGCACGTCAACAACTCCTGGGCGGCAGTGAACTGGTCGAAAGCATCGTCCACCGCTGGTTGGACGATGCCGCTGTACGTCAGTGAGCGGCCGATAGTTCGACGGTTGAGGACGTGTATGCGCCGGCCGGCGGAACTGGTTCGTCGAACGACCAGGTCGTTACCCGAGCGACGAACGCCTTGCACGCCTCGGCGAAAGCCGGCTGATCGCCGCCGAGGTCGATTGAGATCTGGCGGATCCGGATGTCCGAGTTGCGCACCTGGATCGTCTGGTCGAGCGCCTGCTCGTGGCGGGGATAGACGAGCATCCCGCGGGTGACATTCAGCGCGGTGCAATAGGCCAGGATCTGATACTGGTCGTGATTCTTGTACTGCCATGTTTCCAGGCGCTTGTACTTGCAGTCGAGTGCCGCAACCGCCCGGCCAGCACGCCGGAGGACGATATCCGGGAACATGGTCACCTCGTTGTGCCTGCCGAGGGTGATCTTGGCCTGGGGTTCGACCGTCAGGTCGGCCGGGGCTTGATGATCTAGCAGGCGGGTCACGAACCGCTCGAAGAGGTCATTCATGTCAAAGAGGAAGGTGCGGAAGTCGAAGACCCCGGCGTCTTCGGAGACGCTCGAACCTTCCAGGAAGAGGCGGCAGAGCGCGTGGATCGGCCGGTAGTCGTCGTTCAGGCGGCCGTAGGTGAAGCGGTTGATCGCGCTTGCCGGCGAGAGTGACGGGCGCGACCTCGGCCAGCATCCGGTCGATCCGGCGCAGCTCGTCGCGCAGTTCCCGACGGACCACCCAACCGGCGGTCATGTGGGCCACCTGGCGCACGATCTGGTTCTCGGGGATGTCCCAGGTCAACTCGGTGAAGCGGCAGTAGGTGCGGTGGCGGAGGATGTGGTTCCGGCGGACGTCTTCGCCGATGGCGATCCGGCCGCGGACGGCGAGCAGGTTCTCTTCTCGCTCGACGTACGACCGGTAGAGGCCGCGATTGATCCGGCGATCGACCAACTCGGCAAAGTAGGCGATGACGAACTCGAAGACCTCGTCGATGCGCTGGTAGGTCGTCGTCTCCTGCGAGGAAGTCCGGATCGAGATCGAAGGCGACCGCCAGCATGACGAAGAAGTTGCCGATCGGCACCTTGGGCCGGCACTCGATCCGCCGCCCGGACGGCAGGACGACGATCCCGGCGAACTGGTTTGGGTTGAGCAGGTAGCCGTCGCCGTGGAACGGCCGGGCAATGGAGATGCGGTCCTTCAGCACCTGCTCGACGTAGGTGAGGTCGGCGGGGTCGAGATCGACCCAGGACTCTTGATACTCATTCAGCACGATAGGCTGGGGGGCGACGGATTCCGGGCTCATTCGACCCCGTCGTCGAGGTGATCCGGATCGTCGATCTTCCTGCCGGTGCAGGCGCGTGGAAGCGGAGGACGTGGCGCCAGCGCCTCGATGATCTCGTCCGCCCCACGGGCGGTGTGGAAGTACTCCTCGAGCAGGGTCGCAGCGCCCTCCGCCAGACGCGATCGAGCCCCGCCTGCTCGGCGATGTCGGCAACCATGAAGTAGGAGTGGCCGATCTGGAAATCGGCCGAGAGGTGCTTGCCGATCTCCTGGTTGATCCGGACGAAGTACGTCCAGCACATGAGTCTGCTGTGCCGTCGTGAAGTCCTGGCCCGCCAGCCAGCGTTCGAGCACCGTCGCCTGCCCGTTGACCACCGGGAGCAAGCGATAGAAGAAGAACCGCCGCCGCAGGGCGTAGTCGATCATCGCCAGCGAGCGGTCGGTCGAGTTCATCGTCCCGATCAGGTAGAGGTTCGGCGGGATCTGCAGATGCGACTGCTCCGCCACGCCATCTCCGGCGGCATATGGCAACCGCACCTTCTTGTCGCGGTACTCCAGCAGCATGAGCAACTCGCCGAAGATCCGGGAGAGGTTGCCGCGGTTGATCTCGTCGATGATCAGGACGAAGCGCTTGTCCGGATTGGCCCGCGCCCGCTCGCAGTGCTGCAAGAAGATCCCGGGCATCACCCGATACTGCAGCCGCCCCTCGCCATCGGTAACCGGCCGGATCCCCTGGACGAAATCCTCATACCCATACGACTGGTGGAACTGCACGACCTCGATCCGCTCGTCGTGCTCACCCTCCAGCGGATTCTCCGTGAAGTAGCGGGCGAACAGATCCGCAAGGAACGTTTTGCCGGAGCCGGGTGGGCCTTCGAAGATGATCTGCTTTTTGTCGAGGAGGAGGGATTCGATCTCAACTAGATCGATGGCGTCCAGGTAGGTTTTTTTATGTAGGTATCTAAGATAGGGGGCTTTCTGCCGCTCGACCTCGATGACTTTAGTCCCGTCAAGTGTGATTCGACTGTCAGACGACACCTCGCTGGCATTGCTCTCCTTCCACATTTGCTGAATGTCTTCTTCGTAAAAACTGAACCCTGGCCGCCCGAGCTCTTGTTCCAATCGCGTTCGTATGATTTGCAGTGCCGCGTCTGTACTAGAGTTGACGGGCAAACCTTGTCCAAGACTACTGACAATCTGGATCTTTGCGCTCCGAGATGAAATAGCCTCGTAGTCATCGGGAAAACACAGATGCATGAGGATGTTTCTCGCCTGTATCGCCCCACCTTTTCTCTCCGACAGGCTTGCGTCTGCATGGGATTCCAGGTTATCGCGATCGTTACTTGGCGGGTCGCCCCGCTTCGCTCGAAGTACAACATCGGCGAAGTACTCCAGACCGACATCCTTGCTCAGGTAGGGTGTGGCCACCGTCATGACGGCCTCATCGAACGCCGAATCCACTACATTCAGCAGCGGAGGTTGAGGGTCACCGGCAGCCACAAGTACTTGCCGAACAGCCTGCCGCTTCGTTTCGGGTCTCACCCAAACCGGGGCAAGGTGGTAGATCACTGTGAGGTCAGAAATGAGACGACTTACAGCTGGGTGCTCACCATCTAGAATTTGCCCCAAGAATCCCCAATAGTCCGCGCTGCTCGGTCCAGTATGTCCGAGCAGTTCGATAGAGTGCTGCAGATGAGCTTCCGTCCATGTCGTCTCCTCAGGCCACAGGAGAGATTTCTCATCAACTATGCAACGTTCTCTCCATTGGTTTGCTACCTCGTAGACCGTTTCACATCCCGGTACGCGGACCATTGAACGTCTCCTCTGTTTCCACAGTGACGATGGTTTGTCGAGCCTCGATTCAAGGTATGTAGGGGCATCCGCTTTCGATGCCCTCGTTCCAGACGGAAATCTCGCGGTTGGTAGAAGGGCACCGAAAGCGAATGCCCCTACGAAACGTTCATAGCTGTTTTCGTGTCACACTGAGTTCCAAACCATCAATCAACCATCCGCAGCTTCGCCGGGGTCGGGTCGATCGCCGTAAGCACCGGGCGGTGCATGTGGGTGAAGGTGACGATGGCTTGGCCGGGGGCGAGGTTGGGGAGGCGGCGCCAGAGGCTGTCGTCGACGCCGCCGACGGAGCGTTGCAGGGTGGTGATGACGCCGGAGTCGGCGATCTTATGGATGACCCAGTTGTTGACCAGGCCGATGACCTGGTTGGGGAGGTGCTGGGGGAGCTGGGTGACGAAGACGAGGCCGAGCCAGCGTTTGCGGCCGCGTTTGGCGATGCGGGAGACCTGGGCGAAGAGGTGGGGCATCTTGTCGATCCGCTCGCGGCCGAGGAATTCGTGGGCCTCCTCGATGATGACGAGGGTGCGCGGCGGCGCGTCTTCCTGGCGCTCGGCCCGGGCGTAGAGGCGCTCTTGCTCTTCCTGGACGCCGCGCAGGATGGCGGCGATGGCCAGGTTGTTGAGGTCGGGCGAGTCGGTGTCGGAGAGGTCGACGATGCTGACGCTGCCTTCGCGCAGCATGGCGGCGTAGTCGAGAGGCTGCGCGGCCGGGTTGTCGAAGACTCTGAGGCGCTGGAGGCGACCCAGGCGGCCAAGGAGGGCTTTCCAGCTTACAGGGCTGGCCGGGGGAGCCTTCGCGGCGATGTCGCGCTTGATCTCGTCGCCTTTGCCGGCGAACTCGCGCGAGCGGAGGGATGGCTCTCCGCCTTTGGCGACGTGGGCGTGGCAGAGGTCGGCGACGTCGAGGACGTGCTCCAGGCGCATCCCCGGGAAGCCGGTCTCGAAGTCGTCCAGTTCCATGTCGTCCGGGGCGGAGTGGCCGAATTTGCGCAGGACGGACTTGGTGATCTCGTAGGTGGCCCAGAAGCGCTCCACCTGGGCATCGGACAGATCGAGGATCTCGCAGACCGTGTACGGGGAGAGGTCGCTGAAGCGCAGGCTGAACGGGCGCAGGCGGGGATGACGGGGGTTGGCCGTCTCCCGGCCGACGAGGTGGTAGAGGGTCGTGTCGGCCACGCCAGCGGGCTCTCTCCCCTGACGGTGCAAGAGGGTGCGCATCGTCCGGTCGGTGGTCGGCTCGTCGAGGTAGGCGTATTCGCCCTCGACGTCGAGGAGGACGATCGCCAGTCCGGCTGCCTGAGCCTGGGCGATGAAGCCGGCGACCGTGGTCGATTTGCCGCCGCCGGTGGTGCCGATGATGCCGGTGTGGCGGGGGAGGACGCTCTTTTGGGCGGAGGGAGCGCCGACCGGGACGTTGTCGTGGCCGACGGCCAGGCCGAGCCGGATGTCGCCGCCGACGCGGAGGACGGCGCCGGTCTCGGCCTCGGTCAGGGCGAAGACGGGGCTGTTCGGCAGCGGGCGGAAGCGGGGCGGTTGCAGGACGCCATCGACCCGCTCGCCCATGAGTTCGACCTGGATGCGGCCGTGGTAGCGCGGCATGAAGATGCCGCCGTGGACGGTGGTCGTGACGACGAGCGGCGCGTCGGCGCGCAAGCCATCCGGCTCGGCGAAGGGACCTTTGACGACGACGCCCAGGTACTGGCGGCCATCTGGCTGGCTGTCGATCCGGACCAGGGCCTGCGATGGCAGCTCATGCAGCCCTTCCTTCGGCAGCAGCACGGTGATCGAGTTGTCCTCGGAGCTGGGACTGTCGAACATGGTCCGCCCGACCGACCCGACGTAGGCGGCGGGCTCCTGCCAGGGGCCGCCGGCCTCGGCGACGGTCGCGGCGAGACGGTCGCGGGCGGCGGTTGGGACTGGGCGGACGCGAGGCTGGTCGGTCGAACCAGCGTGGGATGATCGATCGGCCATGCCGAAATCCTCCGGGAACGGGACCCCGGGTTGAAACCCGGGGCTGAGCCTACAAAGTCCCTCCGGGACTATGGACGATTGCTCGTCCAAGCCGAGACGAATTCGGCTATCGCCGGCTGCCGTGCTCCTCGTAGAAGGCGTTCGTTTGGCCGGCGCCGGCGTAGGCCTGGCGGACGGATTCGGTGAAGTCGCCGGCGCCGAAGGTGGCGCGGCAGACCGCGTCGGCGAGTTCCAGCAAAGTTGGGAAGCCGCGGTGCTCGTGCAGAACGCTGTCGGCCATCGCGATCAGGGCGGCTTCGTGGGCGTGATCGGCGTGGGCGTAGAAGATCCGGGGAGGGCCGACAGCAGAGGCGCGGTAGATGCCGATGACGACATCTCTTCCGCGGGCTTGGACAAAATCGCGGGCGCGTTTCCCGTGGACGCCTTCGTAGTGGCCGTTGTCGACCACCGCCGACATCTTGGCGGTCATGTGATCCACGATCGCGTACTCCAGCGGGCGCAGGGCGTCGGCCAGGGTGAGGAGGCCGCGTTCGGTAAGGCCGCTGGGGACAAAGACGAAGCGCGGATGCTCGGTCAGTAGCCGCTCAAGCAGGATCAGGCTGGCGTCGAGGAGTTCCATACTGCCCGACCCGGTGAGTAGCTCATAGGCGACGGGGTTGCCATGGCCGAGCCGCCAGGGGGCCGCGCTGTTGTCGAGCAGGGCGGCCCGTTCGGCGTAGGCCATCACGCCGCGGCGGGCGAGATCGCTCAGGCGCTCGGTCCCGCCGATCTGGAAGCCGCGGTCGCGCCCTTCGATCACGTCCATCGCCGCTTCGACGGGGTCCATTTCGGCGCGAAGGTCGCGGCGGAAGAGACGGTGGACCCAGGAGCCGAGTTCCGCCCGGTAGGAGACGAGGCAGACCCCGACCTGGGTAACAGATACCGCCAGGGCGTCATGGGTTACGGCGATCCCGTTGCACGCCTCCACGGCCCCGCGAAAGAGCAGGCCGCGGTGGACCATCTGCAGATCGTCGAGGGTTGCCTGATAGATCCCCGCCTCCTTGGGCATATCGGGCTGGGTGCCAATCTGCTGGAAGAGCACGTCGCGAATGGCGGCGCGCACGGGTTCTTCGGCAGCCAGGGCGGCGGAGATCTCGTGCTCCAATTCGCCGTAGAGGCCACCAAGCTGGACGCCCGCCGCCCAGGTGGTGAGGTCGAGCGCCCGGGAGAGAGGTTCGCCGTAGACCTCCTCGAAGGCGCCCGGAGGTACGTTTTCGCCCGCGCCAGCGTCGTCTCGCGGGGGCATCACCGGCGTAGCCAGGAGAGGGTGGATGGGGCGGGCCGGTTGGTCTTCATCCAGGACCTCGCATAATCCCTCGCGGCATCCTGGGGAAGACCGAACTCCGCGGTCAATACGGTCGCCACCTGGTCGGTGGAGGTATTGGGGCCGGTCCGCTTGGCAACGTCACTCGACGGCGCCAGCAGTTCGAAGGCGAGGTCGTCGGCGCGTCGTTCGGAGATGTCGACGAGTGAGTCGGACCGGCCCCGGTCGAAGAGGTGGACGTAGTACCCGAGGCGCGAGGATGTCAGGACCGCGTCGATGCGCTCGGGTTGGGCCGCCGGCCGTTCGCCGTCGAGAACGGGCAGGATGGCGGGGCCAAGACGGTGAAGGGTGTTCTGGCGGGGGGCGTGGTAGTCGAGCAGGTAGTGGGCGATCTCGTGCGCCAGGGTGAAGCGCTGCTCCGCTGGGTCGTCGGCACCGTCGACGAAGATGAACCCGGTGCCGCGATAGGCGACCAGGCAACCACGCAATGTCCGCGGGGTGGTGTCGAAGTCGACCTCGCGCTGGCGCCGGGCCAGCCACTCCTCCACGCGGGCTGGAGTCAGGCGGGGCAGCACGACGCGGGAGACCGGCAGGGCGAAGGCCAGGACGCCGCCAAGATCCCGCGGGAAGGGAAGAGGATCACCGGCGAGGCTCCAGAACTCATCGGCCGCGGCCGCGAGCCAACCGGGAATCACCGGCGGCTCTCGTCGTTGCCGCCTTCACCGGGAGGAGACGTTTCCCCTGGCTCTTCATCGCCGTCTGCCGCCAGATCGCCCGCAGATGGGTCATATTCGGCGGGATCCTCGGCGGCTCGGTCCCGGGCGGCGGCCAGCATCGCGCCCCGGCGACCGGCGGGGAGTTGGCCAAACTCGACCAGGGAGTTGACCAGGCGGACAACTTCCGCCAATGGTGTTGGCTGCATCCCGATGTGCTCGGCAATCGACTCGATATCGGTGCGGAAGAGATCTTCGCGTGGGCGTTTGCAGAGGGCCAGGTGGGGCAGTTGGTCCTCTTCGATCCCGAGCGTCAGGGCCATCAGCCGGTCATCCATATCCTCAGCCTCGCGATATTGAGCTAGGACCCAGGCCATCATGGACGGATCGTCCTCAAGGCGGGCGGCGAGTTTGCGGGCTCCTGCCGCGGTCCGGGCAAAGCGCTCAGCGCGCTCGACCGGATTAGCGTGTTCCTGGCCCATAGGTTCCATCCGCTGACCCTCCGCGGTAGCCCCGCTTGAGGCGCTTGCTCAGCCGGTCCTTGATCTTGTTGACCTGGGCCCGCTGGTCCTTTTCCGGCAGGTGGGTGATCCCGAGCGCGTTGGCGAAGACGCTGGAATTCCGTTCGAACCTGAACATCAAGGCCAACACAGTCCGGTCTTCGTCGTTGTGGGCGCATGATTGGGCGAATGCCAGGAGTTCGCTCGCCGCCGATGCGTCCTCGATCTCCTCCACGAGGTCCGTATCCTCATGTACAAGGTTGTTCCAACTCTCGAAGTCGAATCGGACAACGCCGGATTCGATTGCCTGCTTCCCGTGGCGTTCGCGTTGGAAGAGGTTCAAGAAGTCGCCCTGGGCCGACATCTTCAGGTAGCCGCCGAAGGTCTTGTGGTCGGGATCGTAGGTCTCCGGGTTGCTGAGATAGGTCTCGATCGCCTGGAGGACAGCGTTGTCGGCGACTTCATCGATCTCGCCGTTCAGTGAAGAAATAGGTTCTTGCGGACGATGTATTCGCGCAGGTGCGTCTATGAGTAGGTCGTAATAGCGCAGGAAGATCTCGCTGGAGGCGGTCGGATCGCCGGAGGTGTAGGCGATGTGGAGCGCCCGGCCGGCTACGGCCTCATCTTCTGGCAGCGTCGCCATCGTCCATCCCAGGGTTCCGTCGATCGCGATCACGAGTTCCGCCCTCGGGGCAGCGACACACAGCTCGGCATGCACATGCGGAATCGGTCAACCGTGTAAACGTTAGCACAGCAAACCGGCCCGGTAAAGGCATTCCGGGCCGGATTCGCCATGTCGCTCGACCGGTGCGGTTCGCGGACTGTCTCTAGACCCGTTTGAAGATGGCGCAGGCGTTCTGGCCGCCGAAGCCGAAGCCGTTGGCGACCGCCACGGAGACGTCCAGGTCGCGGGCGACATTCGGCACGTAGTCGAGGTCGCAGGCCGGGTCGGGATCGGTCAGGTTGATGGTCGGGTGGACCTTGCCGTCGCGGATGGCCATGACGCAGCCCAGAGAGGAGACCCCACCGGCGGCGCCGAGCAGGTGCCCGACCATCGACTTGTTGGCCGAGACCGCGAGTTTGGGGGCGTGGTCGCCGAAGGCGGATTTGATGGCGTCGGTCTCGGCGATGTCACCGATCTGGGTCGAGGTCGCGTGGGCAGCGACGTACTGGATGTCGCTGGGGGCGACGCCCGCGCGCTTCATTGCCTTGGTCATTGCCAGGGCGGCGCCGGAGCCATCGGGCCGCGGGGCGGTGATGTGAAAAGCGTCGGAGGTGTAGGCGCCACCGCTGCATTCGCAGAGCACGCTGGCGCCGCGGTCGACGGCATGCTCTTCGGTCTCCAGGATCATGACGACCGAGCCCTCGGAGAAGACGAAGCCGTCGCGAGCGGAATCGAACGGGCGGCTGGCGCCGGTCGGGTCGTCGTTGCGGCGGGAGAGGGCGCGCATGTTGTAGAGGGAGGCGATCGAGACAGGGGTCAGGGCCGCTTCGGTGCCGCCCGTGATGACGACGTCGACCTCGCCGCGCTCCAGCATGTAGACCGCATCGACGAAGGCCTGGACGCCGGCGGCGCAGGCGGCGACGGAGGTGACGGAGGGGCCGCGGATGCCGAAGGCGATCGAGACCTGACAGGAGGCCATGTTCGGGGCGAACATCGGGATCAGGAGGGGGCTGACCCGCCCGGGCCCCTTGTGCACCATGGTGGTGACTTCCTTCTCGATGGTTGCGATGCCGCCGCCGCCGGTGTTGACCATGACGCCGATGCGGTCCCGGTTCTCGTCGGTGATCTCAAGGCCGGCATTGTCGAGTGCTTCGCGGGTGGCGGCGACGGCAAACTGGCCGAAGCGGTCCATGCGCCCGGCGAGTTTGTGATCCATGAACTGCTTGGGATCGAACCCGGGGACCTCGCCAGCTATTTGGACAATGAGGTTGCTGGCATCGAAGGATTCGATCCGGCGCACGCCGGAACGGCCCGCGAGCAGGCCTTCCCAGGTCGCTTCCGCGCCGATTCCGAGCGGGGTCACCGCGCCCACTCCCGTCACGACCACACGTGTCATATGTCCTCCCGGTTTAGGCGTCAGGCGTCGGGCGTCAGCTTTCAGCCGTCAGCAATCAGCCAGTCGTCGTGCGTTCTTCCTGAACGCCCGACGCCTGACGCCAGACCTTTACTTGGCAGTGAGGCCGAAGTCTTCAAGTCGCAACGTCGTCACGTCGCGGTCGATACGCTTGATCAGGCCGGTCAGGGCTTGCCCGGGACCAACCTCGATGACGGTAGAGATGCCGGCGCCGGTCATGACGTTGATGGTATGGGTCCAGTTGACCGGGCGCTCAACGTGGTGGGCGAGTTCCTGGCGGATATCGTCGACGCTCGCCATCAGCGCGCCGGACTCGTTGGCGACCACGGGCACCCGTGGCGTCTGGATCGGCACCTCGGCGATGAGGGCGCGGAGGCGCTCCGATGCATCGGCCATCAGCGGCGAGTGCGAGGCAATCGTGATCGCCAGGCGGGCAACGCGCTTGGCCCCCCGTGCTTTGGCGAGGTCGACCGCCCGCTCAAGCGGGGCCAACTCGCCCGAAATGACGGTCTGACCGGGGCAGTTTGCGTTGGCGATGACAAGGATGTCGTTGCCCTTCGCCTCCGCGACAACCTCTTCCAAGACGGCGTCATCAAGGCCAAGAACGGCGGCCATGCCGCCGGGACGCTCGGCGCCGGCCTCCTTCATAAGTCGGCCGCGCTCCCGCACCAGGCGGAGTGCGTCGGCGAAGGCGAGCGCATCGGCCGCGACCAGCGCCGTGAATTCGCCCAGGGAATGCCCGGCAAGCAGCGTCGGTGAAAGGTTGCCGCCGGAGATGCCCTCGGAGGCGACGCGCTCATGCAGCGCGGCCAGTGCCGCCACGCTGACAGCGAGGATCGCGGGCTGGGAGTTGTAGGTATCTTCCAGCTCCTCGGCCGGTCCGTCGAAGCAGAGGGTGGAGAGCGAGAAGCCCAGAACGCTGTCGGCCTCCTCCAGGACATGACGAGCAGCGACAGATTGCTCGGTCAGCGTCCGTCCCATCCCGACGAACTGGCTGCCCTGTCCAGGGAAGACAAGGGCAAGGTCGCCCGAGAAGTTGGCGAGTGGATTCGGGCGATCATCGGTCATCGTCATGGATTGTGGCCTGGACCTGCCTAGCTAGGTGGTTGACTGGTGGGAATGCAAGGAGCCGGTCGGTGTGAGTACCGCCGGACAACTGACGGATGATAGCAGATGCTGGGTGAGAGACCTCACCCCATGCCCTCTCTCGAACCCTGGCCCACTGCGGTGGAGAGGGGCGGCGGGTGCCACGGGTAACCATTGGTAAGATCAGAATTTAGGCTGTAACGGTTGCCCACTCGGCGGCGGGGACGAAGAGGGTGAGGTGGCGGACGTTGGTCGTGGCGACGATAGCGTCGTGGCCGTCGTCGATGAGGAGTTGCGTTTGAGCGGCGAGGATCACACGCGTCGAGTGCGTGGCGATCGGCGGCGAGGCGCATGCGTGTCGAATCGGCATACAGCTGGATGTGAGCAGCGTGTCGAGGCGCATAGCCGCGGCGGATGCGACGGTAGTTGATGATCTCCGGAACGGCAAAGTCTACGTCCGTGGCGACGAGCCCGCGAAACCACTGTTCGCACCGGAGCGCTTCCCGGTCATCGGGCGGGATCGCGAGGAGTCCCAGGGGACCGGAGTCGAGAACGACGACTCGAGTCACGGGAAGAGCTTGTTGCCGGGCAAACGGTCCTCATCCAAAGCGCGCTTGAGCTCTTCCCATTCTTGCTCGGCGATGCGGCGCTCTTCGTCCGTGGCGTTCTCCCCTTCGGCGATCCACGAATCGATGAGCGCGAGCAACGACTGCTTCGCCGTGGTTCGGCGGCGCTGCGCTTCCTCCTCGTCGATACCGTCTTCCCGAGGGTCGAGCAAGAGGTCTGGTTCTGTGATTGGGCTGGTCATTGGCGCGCTCCTCTGTCCGCCAAAGTTGAAGCGGACAATCCAAGCGTATCACTGCCCAGGAAGCGGAGACATCACAGCATCCGGGTCGAGGCGGTGGAGGAGGTCGAGGCCGAGTTTGGCGCGGCGGAGACGCTCTTTGGTGAGTGCGACGGCGGTGGCTTCGAGGTGGGTGCCGCTCGGGTAGATGTTGGGGGCATTTTTCAGGCCGAACTTCAAATAGACGGGGGCGCAGATGCGGACGATGTCGGCGATCTCGTAGTGGCGGATGAAGCCGCCGATGTCATCGGGGACCTCAACATAGAGGTCGATCGGCATGGTGGTCGCCGCTCGGATCGCGGCCAGGTGGGCCAGGCTCAGGTCGCTGGGGACGTTGAAGGTGGTCAGGCCAGATTGCTCCAAGAGGCGGATGGAGACCGGGTTGGACGAGCCGAGCATCACGGAGCCCTTGAGGATCAGTTCCGCCGGGAGGTCGCCCGCCTTTTTGAGCTCGTTCAGAACCCAGAGCAGACCCTCGTCTGTGACCAGGACGCTGGTGATGCCGTGCTCGCAGGCGCGGCGCACATCCTCGACCGCGTGCACGAGCTGGTCTTGGCCCCGGATCTTGGGGGCGACGATCCGGCCCGCGGTTGAGTAGGCCATTGCTCCGGTGTCCCAGCCGGCGCGCGGTCCGATAAAGAGGCTGATCTCGATCCCGCCGCGCTCCTTGGCGAGGACGGCCATCTCGTCTAGTTCGGCGTCGGTGAGGAGCATGACGCCGCTGCCCTGGCTGACCCGGTGCACAGGGACGCCGAGGGCGTCGGCAGTCTCGAAGACGGCCCGCAGGGCATTCGGCCCTTCGACCGAGGGGATCTCGATCCGATACTGGCCGCCGTCCGGAAACCGCTGGTCGGACGCCGGATGATCGTGCCGATCACCGGCCGGAAGACCCAGCTTTTCGAGAAGTTCGCGTGTCTTCGCCAAACCGTTCATGTAGCTGGTCCTCCCTGATTTCAAACGCCAGTACCGCCCAGGCGAACCAGCGCCCGCCCATCTGACCCTGCCTGCCGTCAGGCTTAATCCTTGCCCTGATCAACTGTTGCCCGGCGACCCAATAGCCAGACGGCACGCTCCCACGAGAGGAAGAGGTGCAGGCCGGCCACGGTCAGGAGCGTCTCCGAGGCGGCCCGGGACCCTCCGAGCCAGATCACGGTCGCTGCCAGTCCGAGCAACGCAAGCTCGCCGAGCACGCGCACGGGGCCTGGAATCGCGACCAGGCCCAGCCAGCCGCCGCCGGGATCGTCTGGCGTCTCGAAGATCAGCCAGACCGCGATTGTAGCAATCCCGGCGAGCAAGCCCACCGCGCTGGCCACGGCTCCACCTGCAAGCAGCCTCCAGAGGCCCCAGGCCACCCCAGCGGCGACTGTCGCGCCAAGAAACGCCCGGATGAGGCGATCGATCAGGCGGTGAGGCGGCGGGGCGGTAAAGTCTGACGTCGCTTCGTCTGTCATCTGGTCTGGGGTGGTCATCGCGGTCGGTCTTCAGTCGCTAAGAGTGCCACCGGGTACCAGGAGACGCGCCCCATGCCTGGATAAGGCGATGGTGCCACATCGGGGCAGGTACGGGGAACCTCTGGCGTCCCACCACGCGTGGCCCGGAAACCAGCCTGGACGTACCGCACGTACAGCGCAGAATCTAGGATCTTAAAGCCTAGTTGACAGCGGACTATTGTACCGGTTCGGTTGTGCAGCGTATGCATCAGTTCGTGGGAATCATGGGTGATCGTCAATGTCGGATTAGTGCCTCTAGGATGGCGAAAATCGGCCTCACGGCTGAGTTGTTTCACAGCAACCCGATCCGTCGGGGGTTCGGCGCATCCGTACCTACGTACTGCGAAATCACTCCTCCGTGAACCGAACAACCCAGCATTGGGAGGACGCACGTACGGTCGCGCCGGGTGTCCGGGGTGACCAATAGCCAGCGAAGGGGAGAGACGGGGATGCCCACAATGCATGACACGGTGGGACTGGCGGACTATGGCGCGATTCGGACTCAGCGGAGGGGCGGAATACGCAGTGTTGCGGCCGCGCTGGTCCTGGCGCTTGCCTTACTCGCGGTCATCACGCCGAACGCGACGGCCAGTATCCACTGGTGCCGGACCGATCCGGCGGTCTCGATCAACGGGCAAACGGTCAACATCTTCGTCGCCAGCACGGAAGAGATTTTCCAGCAGGCGACAGGTCCGACCAATGTGGTCGTCAGTATTCCGGTCGGCGTGTCGGCTCAATTGCTCTGGACCGATCCCGGCTTCGGATAAGGTGAGACGGTCACGATCGTTGAATCGAGTCGGCTGTACGTAACGGCAAGCGGTGTCCAGATCATGGTCTCGGCGTTTGTGCCGGCGACAGGGTCGCTTCCGGGGCTTGTCGAGATCGTGCCGGCCAACGCCGGGGTCGTCACGGCCAGCGCGCAGGGCATCACCAATGCCCAGGTGAGGGTCTCGACGACGGTCTAGTCCTCACAGACCCGCATGAGGCGCGATGTCTGAAGGCACCGTTGATCGCGCTTCAACTCAGGGACAGGACGGGAGTCCGGGGAGAGGATCCCGCTCGGAGTACGAATCATCGCGGTGGCGGACACGTTCGACGCGCTGACGTCGAAGCGGCCCTACCGGGAGCCGCTGAGCGGGGCGGATGCCCAGCTTAACCTGCGCGACGGGGCCGGCACGCAGTGGGATACCGAGGTGGTAGCCGCATACTTTGCCCACGCCAAGTCCCTTGGCGTTCCCCGCCCGAAGACGGACAACCCCAGACTGCTCCGCTGGGCGAATGGGTCGATGGCATAGCCAGGCGACGCCAGGTCGAGACCGGAAATTCACACCCGAAACTGTCTACAGGTCACCGCGGCCGATGACGAGGCAGGCGTTCTGGCCACCCAGGCCGAATGAATGCTTGGTGATGATGTCGAGGTCGGCCGGGCGGGCGTTGCCGTGGACGATGTCCAGGCCAATCTCCGGATCGGGGGTGCGGTAGTTGCGCGTCGGTGGGATGCACTGCTCGGTCAGGGTGAGGACGGCGACCACCGTCTCGATCGAGCCGGCGGCGCCCATGCAATGCCCGACCGCTCCCTTGATGGACGTGACGGGGATCTGGGCGGCGCGCTCGCCGAAGACGGCGTAGATCGCCCGGGCCTCAGCCAGATCACCGGCGGGGGTCGAGGCGGCGTGGGCCTGAACGTGATCGACCTGATCCGGGGAGATTCCCCCATCGGCCAGAGCGGCTCGGATCGCCCGGGCTGCCCCAAGCCCTTCTGGCTGGGGAGCGATTGGGTGGTAGGCGTCGTTCGAGGTGCCATAGCCGAGGATCTCGGCGTAAATCCGAGCGCCGCGGGCAAGGGCACGCTCGCGCTCTTCGAGGACGAGCATGCCGGCTCCCTCTCCGAGGACGAACCCGGCCCGGCTCGTGTCAAAGGGGCGGCTGGCGGCGCCTGGATCGTCGTTGCTGTCGGTTACCAGGGCGCGCATCGCGGTAAATCCGGAGAGGAAGAACGGGTCCCCATCGGATTCGGTGGCACCGGCCACCATGAGCGGCGCCCGCCCGAATTTGATCGCGTGAAAGGCGTCGCCGATCGCCTGGGAACCGGTTGCGCAGGCGGTCACGACCGTGGAACTGGGGCCATACAGCCCGAAGCGATTCTGGATCGCGTACGAGGCGAGGTTGTGGGGAAACATGACGTGGAGGTGGGCGGGGACGCGGTTCGGGCCGCGATCGCGGAAGACATCGTAGGCGGGGAGCAGGTCGTCGTGGGTGCCGCCCAGGCAGGTGCCAATCGAGGTGCCGCCGCCCTCGAGGTCGGCGCCGGGTAGCGCGTTACCATCCTCGTCAATCAGCCCGGCGCCGAGCAGAGCCTCCCCCGCCGTCGCGAGGGCCATGCGGCTGAATCGAGACGTATTGCGCGCCACCTTCGGGCCAAGTGCGGCGAGGAACCGGTCAGAAATGAACTCGTCGTCGACATCGCCACGGACGGTGCACCCATGGGTGCCCGGCTCCAATCCTTCCACCCGGCGGATGCCGGTCTCCCCGGCGACGACGCGACGCCAGGTCTCCTCGGCGGTGCCGCCCAGGGAGGTCACGGCCCCGATGCCTGTAATCACGACCCGGCGGGGCTGAAGGGAGGGCGGCCCGCCCCAGGCGGGATGACCGAATCCTGGCTGAGCTCCCCCCGCCTCGCCTTGCGTCTCGCGTTGTGCGTCCCGGTTCGCCATCCCTGACCTCGTTTCCCGATGTTCCATCGTCCTGGCGCGGCAGCGAGGCCGGCCCCTGTTCACGCGGCGCCCGTCGCGGGGTGTTCGCAAAACAATAGCATTGCGGAATTAGCTATCGGCGAAGATGACGGTTTCCGCCCCGTTCTGGGCGACTGAACGCAATGCGGCGGCGAGGCGATGGGCCTCGGCCTGCGAGAGGAAAAACCGGATTTGCGCCGGGCCGTCGGCCGGGCCGAAGTCGATGTCGATGCCGCCACCAGCGTCGTGGCGGACGACCGCCGCGCCGATCTCGAGCACGGTCTCTCGGTGTTCCAAGTCGTTGCGGGTGCTACCAACGCCATGAAGGGATGCGCGCATCTGGTCGTCTCCGCTCGGCTGGGTGCCTATCGCACGGGGCTGCCAGGAGGGGCGGGGGTTGGAGTCGTCCGCTAGTAGCGGCGCGATTGCTCTGGCTGCTCGGTGGGGAGATCGGGTCGCCGGCCCCATTCGCCCCAGGATGGAGCGTAGTTGCTGACGCGCGGGAAGCCCAGGGCTTTCAGTACGACGTAGGAGTGGGCTGCCCGGTAGCCGCTACCGCAAAAGGTGACGACGGGCCGCTCGTCGTGCGGATCGAGACCGGCCGCGGCATAGAGCGGAAGGAGTTCTGCCGGCGTGCGCAGAGCACCGTCAGGATCGAGATTCGCGGTCCATTCCACATGGACGGAGGTCGGGATCGTGCCGGAGGCGTACTCCATCCCGGCCCGCGTATCGAGGACAGCCATCGCCACCGGGTCCACAGGGTTGGAACCAGGTCCAGCGACGGCGGCGCTGATTTCGTCCGCCGCGGGCAGAAGGTCGTATTCCGGCGCGGGAGTGAATGTCGCGGGAACGACATCGGGCACCGCCCGGGTGAGCTGGCCGCCGGCATTGACCCAGGCGTAGAGCCCGCCGTCGAGCAGGGAGCCGCCGCCGTGGCCAAGTAGGTCGAGGATCCAGACGCCCCGGGCGGCCAGTGTTCCGCTGACGGCCTCCGCGAAGACGACTCGCTGGTGTGGCCCATTTCCATCTTGGTTTGGGTCGTAGCCAACCCCGGCATTGCCAAACGCTCGTGCCGCCGCGGCGATGAATCGATCGCGCTCAGCCGGGCTGGAGTCATGCACCTTAAGGTCGGATTGATAGACATCGAGGTGGACCGCACTGGGAAGATGCGCGGCGGCGTACTCGTGGGCCGGGCGCGGATCGATAACGATCAGATTGGGATCTGCGCGGTGCTCCATCAGCCAAGACACGCTGACGATGGGGCCATCGTTGCCATACCCGTTCGCATCACCCATCGTCGCTTCTCCCCATCCCATGTTCACCGGCCAAGCGATACCGGATCCGTCCGCGCCGGCCGTTCTGGGCAGCCACCGGGGCGAGCACGTGAAACGCCCACAACGATTGTAAACGCCTCCCGGTTCGGAACAACGCGCCGACCATGCCCTAGAGTCACCGGCCGCAATGGTTCGGTGTACTATTCCGCGCTCTGGGCGACGAGCCCATTCCCGCCAACGAGTGGCGGCCACGAAACGACGCAGACGGGAGCGCAACCCACTATGGCGGATCCCCGCGACCAGGAACGAGACGGCGGTGAGCAACCACGCTCCCGATTTGGCGGGCCCGGCGGGCCCGGCGGACCCGGCGGTGGGCCTGGAGGTCCTGGCGGCCCTGGTGGACCCGGACGCGGACCTGGCGGTGGTGGCGGCGGCTTCCGTGGGGGAGACCGCGAGGGACGCGGTGGTGCCGGAGGCGGCCGCCCGCGCGGCCGTTGGGGACGGCCTCCCGGGCGACGGAAGGAGCCGGTCTTTGACGACAACGAGGTCGTCGATTACAAGGACATCGCCCGCCTGCGGCGCTGCCTGGATGATCGGGGCAAGATCCTTCCCCGGCGGCGGACCGGCAACTCGGCCCGGATCCAGCGCCAGGTAACGGTCGCGATCAAGCGCGCCCGCCACGTCGCTTTGCTGCCGTTTGTCTCCGGCGAAGGTCGCTAGCGACCGGGCCAGACACACAATCCAGGCAGCGGTTAAACGGCCGGGGTGGCAAGGAAGCCACCCCGGCCGGTTGACGTTTTGGTCAGTTCTCCGCACAGACCCGAAGTTAAATCAAGGAACGGGGTACCGATGCGTGACCGTACGGTGTCAACAGAGATGGCGGGCTAGCCTACCTTGCAACAAATAGAACGCGGCGATAGACTCACGAGAATGGAGATTCGCCGCTGAGGCCGAATATAGCGTTGGATTGTGTGGCCGATGCTGTCGCGACCCGCGTGGCGACACCGGAGTGGGGATTCCGGGGGTGATGGGGTGCCCGCGGCGCCCGTACGGATGAGGAGGGGACGTGAGTACGACCATTGACCTGCTAGACGAACGCATTCTGGCGGAGCTGCAGGCAAACGGCCGGTTGACGATGAAAGCGCTGGCCGAGCGGGTCGGGCTGTCCAGCCCCGCGATGATCGAGCGCGTCCGCCGTCTGGAGGAGCGAGGTGTCATCTCGGGCTACCGCGCTACGGTCTCCCCGGCGACGCTCGGGCGGCCGCTCACCGCGGTGATCGCCGCTAAGGTCCATCAGGCCGACTACTCGTCCTTTCTGGAGCGGGTCAACAATGAACCCTCGATCGCGGAGTGCCACCGAGTGACCGGCAACGCGACCTTTCAGCTCAAGGTCCACGTCGCCGACCCGGCCGCGCTGGAAGCGCTGATCGACGACCTGAGCGCCGCGGGTGGCGAGTGCGAAGCATCGATCGTGCTCTCGTCCCCGGTGGAATGGCGCGAGGTCACCCCGCCCGAAGGGGCATCCAGCCCACGCACCCGGTTGAGCCGCCGGCGTCGACGCAGCGCGACCGCCGATGTCTCAGCCGCCGACGGAGATTCGGCCGAGGCGGTTACTCCCCGTGGACCGGGCCGGCCAAGGGGCCGGCGCAAGGCGACCTAGGCGCTTCCTGCGTAGATCGATTGCTCATCGGCAAGGGGACGGGCAATGCCCGACCCCCTTTTAGTCGCGAGCACAACCTAAGAAAATTCTGCTGTTCGCCTGTTTGAAGGGAGGTCAGCCGCCGCCTTCGCCCTGGATGTTCTCGCGGCGGTCGTCACCTCGGTAGAACTGGCCGGAGGATTGGACGCCGACGGCGTCGGCGTAGCGGTTGATGCTGCCAGAGGCGTCGCCGGTGAAGCGGCCCTGGCCGTTACGCAGTTTTTGGAGGGCCTCTTCCAACTCTTTGCGCTCGTACTCAGTGAGCTGGTCGCAGCGGAGGGCGGGGCCTTCACCGCGAACGAGAAGTTCGGATCGGGTGGAGCCGCCGGTGGCGCGGTGGCCGGTGGCGGCGCAGACTTCGCCGCGGTAGATGCCGTCGGGGCGGGAGAACTCCGGGTTGATCTTCCGTTCGTTCGGGCCGAGGAGGAGTTTGCTGAACTCGGCGTTGGAGTGGATCTCCTGCATCATCTTCGACCAGATTGGCCCGGCGCTCTGGATGCCGTCGGTCTCGGCCAGGGGCTGGTTGTTGGTGTTGCCGACCCAGACGCCGATGGCGACGTCGGTTGTGTAGCCCATCGTCCAGGTGTCGACCCAGTCGTTCGAGGTGCCGGACTTGGCGGCGGTCGGGCGGTTGAGGGCGTCCTGCGTCTGCTCGAACAGGTTGCCGCGGGAGAAGACCATCGACCGGGCCGCGTCGTCGGTGAGGATGCTGGTGATCTGGTAGGCGTGCTCGGCCGAGATCGACTGTTGAGCGTCCTTGAGGACCTTCTCGCGGTCGAGTTCGTAAAGGACGTTGCCCTGGCTGTCCTCGATCTTGATGATCGGGTTGGCCGGAACGAACTTGCCGTTGTTGGCGAAGGTGGCGTAGGCGTTCGTCAGTTGGACCGGCTGAATCTCGGCCGAACCAAGGGCGATCGAAGTGCCGTATTGATCCGGGCCAAACTGGAAGGTGATCCCCATTCGGTTGGCGGTGTCCATCACGGCCGGGACGCCGACATACTCGGCCGCCTTGACGGCGGGGATGTTGAGCGAGTTGGAGAGTGCGGTCCGAACGGTCACCGCGCCGTAATTGAGGCCGGAATAGTTCTGCGGTTCGTATGAACCAGCCGACGTCTCGCGTTTATACGGTACGTCCATAACGATCGTGCCCGGGTTCCAGCCCGCCTCGAAGGCGGCGGCATAGACGATCGGCTTCATCGCCGAACCTGGTTGCTGAAGCGAGGTGGCGATGTTGTTTTGACCTTCGATCAGGGCGTCGTCGAAGCTGGCCGAGCCGACCATGGCGATCACTTCGCCGGAGTACGGCACCATGATCACCATCGATCCATTGAAGGCGTTGTAGGCGTTCATGTTGCGGACGCCTTCCGCCACGATCTCCTCGGCCCGGTTTTGGAGATCGGGATCGAGGGCGGTCGTGATCTGGAGGCCGCTGTAGAGCGCCTCCTCGCCGTAATGCTCGACGATGTACTCGCGGACGTACTGGACGTAGTGGGGTGAGTCCTGGATCTCGCTGGTGCGGGTCTGGGGGTCGAGCGTGACCTTCCAGGCCTCGTCCGCCTCTTCCCGGGTGATGTAGTCGTACTTGACCATCTGGTTGAGGACGTATTGCTGCCGTTGCTTGGCCAGGTCGTAGTTGAGTCTGGGGTTGTATTCGGTCGGGAACTGCGGGATGCCTGCTAGCATCGAGGCCTCGGCCAGGTTGAGCTCGCTAGCGTGTTTGTTGAAGAAGGTCTGGGCAGCGGCTTCGATGCCGTAGGAGCGCTCGCCGTAGAAGATCAGGTTGAGGTACATCGTGAGGATGTCCTCTTTGGTGAACTGGCGCTCCAGCTCGATCGCGGCCATCGCCTCCTTCATCTTACGAGTGTAGAGGTCGGCGCCCAGGCCATCGAGCGGGTCGAAGCCGACCTGCTCCGGGAAGAGGCCACGGGCGAGCTGCTGGGTAATGGTCGAACCGCCGGAAGATCCTTCGCCGGAGATGCTGATCATGACGCCACGGGGCAGGGCCAAGGGCTCGATGCCGATGTGGTCCCAGAAGGTGGCGTCCTCGGCGGCGATGGTGGCGTTGATCAAGTTGGGCGAGATCTGGTCGAGGGGGACGAAGGAGCGCCAGCCGGTGGCGGGGTCGTCGATCTCCTGGAGGAGCTTGCCGTCCCGGTCGAAGATGCGGCTGGTCTGGGGATTATCGACGGCGATCCCGGCGGCGTCGGGCAATTCGCCCTTGAGGTCGTTGTACTCGTCGACGGTGGCGCCGACGGCGGCGACGGTCGAGACGAGGAAGAGGGCGAAGGCGACGGTCATGCCGACCATGGTCACGCCGGAGAGGGCGATGACCCAGCGCCACAGCCTGGCGTTCGACTTCTTGCGGGTGCGGGTGATCCCCGGCAGCAGGTGCGGCGGCAGGCTGCCAGGTCGACGCCCGCGCTTGGAGTACGCGTATCGCATAGCCCGGCGACGGGCATCAGGATAGCGTCGATTGGCGCGCGCGATACGGCCCTGGCTCATGCACTGCTCACGACGGGGATCTGGTGCTCCGCCAAGTATCCAGGAGAACAAAGTTGAGGGGCGGGAACAACGGTTGACGGCTGACGGCTGAGAGTGACGGCTACGGCGGGGCGATCTCGTATGCTACCACGCGCGAATGGGCGGGCCGGTTACGGGAGGGTGTGTAGCGTGGACAACGAACGGCGGTGGAACGCGGTCGCTAGGGTGGTCGCGGAAGCGCCGGCAGGGACCACGGTCGGGGCGGCGGTGCGGGTGCTTGGCAGCGGTGAGCGGTGGGAGAGCGGTGGGGCAACGGTGTTGCCCGCGGCGAGCACGATCAAGCTGGCGATCCTGGTGGCGCTCTACCGCGAGGTCGACGCGGGGCGGATCGATCTGGCTACCGAAGTCGCGGTCGAGCCGGGCGTCAAGGTGCAGGGTTCCGGGGTGCTCACGTGGATGAAGGATGGGCTGCGAATCACGGTCGGCGATGTGGCCTACCTGATGATCTCGATCTCGGACAACACCGCCTCTAACATCCTGATCGATCTGGTCGGGCTGGACAAGATCAAGGCGACGGTGGCCGATCTGGGGTTGCCGCACATGGCCCTCAACCGGCGATTCCTCGGCCGGATGCCGGGGCCGGATATGCCGGAGAACCTGACCAGTGCCGCCGACCTGGCCGACCTGCTGGTGGCGATCTGGGAGGACCGGGCCGCGTCGCCCACGAGCTGCGCGGCGATGCGAGAGACCCTGAAGTTGCAGCAGCATCGGAACCGGATTCCGCGTCTCCTGCCGGAATCCTATGTCTTTGGCGGCAAGACGGGCACGGTTGGGGATGTGGCCCACGACGCGGGAGTGATCGAGACGCCGGGAGGTCTGGTGGCGATCGGGGTGATGACCCAGGGGTTCGAGTCGGTGTACGACGCCGAGATCCTGATGGGGCGAATCGCGGCAGCGGCGGTTGAGGTGGTCCAGAACCCGGTCGTCAGGCAGTAGCACACGCCTGAACCCCGGCGCTGCGTAGGAGACCAGGTTGGCCGTTGAAGGCGTTCCCTCGACCGGACAGCTCGCGCTGCCCGCCCTGGCGGACGGCACCGCCTGGTGGTCGCGCTCCAGCTACTTCTGGTCTTTTGCCGGGGTCGGATCTCTTACCCCTACACCACGCTCTACTTTCGCGACCTCGGCTTCAGCGGCCTCCAGGTCGGCATCCTCGCCGCCCTGCCTTCCCTCTTCGTGGCCGTCTGCGGCCCGCTGTGGGGCTCCACCGCCGATGCCCGCGGCGCCCACCGCTTCGTCCTCCGCACCGCCCAGGTCCTTGCCGCCCTGACCGTCCTCGTCATCGCCTAGATCACCCACTTCTGGGCGATGGCCGTCCTCGTCGGCCTCCTCGCCTACCTCAATGCTCCCATCAGCCCGATCCTCGACAGCTACGGCGTCACCATCAGCGAGCGCCTCTCCGTCTCGTATGGCGGCCTCCGCGTTTGGGGCTCGGTCGGCTACAGTGCCACCGCCTTCACCGTCGGCCGCATCATGGGCGAGGATGTCACCAACCTCTTTCTCATCGCCTACGCCGTCTGTCTTGGCCTCGGGCTCCTCTCCAGCCTTGGCCTGCCGCCGCAGGAAGAGCGCGCCCATCGCTCCGTCTTCAGCGGGATTGGCCTCCTCCGCCACAACCGGCCGCTGCTCGGCCTGATGCTCGTCGCCTACCTCGTCTCCAGCGGCGGCGCCATCATGTACGGCTTCCTCGGTATCCACCTCAAGGACCTGGGCGGCATCACCGGCTCCCTCATCGGCGGCGCCCTCCTCGACGAAGTCGGCACCGTCTGGCTCTTCCGCGGTGCCTCCGCCCTTATGCTCATCACCCTCGCCGGCTTCACCGTTGCGCTGCGGCAAGAAGCGCGGGACGAACGAAGCCCTACTTCATCGTTATAGGAGGATGTCCTGGATGAGGGCGAAGGTCGCGCCGGTGGGGTCCTGGGCGATGGCGAAGCGGCAATCGTGCGGGATGGTCGTGATACCGGTGACCATGGTGCCGCCGAGGTTGGGGACGAGGGCGGCCGAGGCGTCGAGGTCGGTGACGCGGAAATAGAAGAGCCATTCCGAAGTGAAATCCTCGCGCGAAGATTTCGCGAGGCCGGCGATCATGGTGCCGTTGTGGATCAACACGGTGCCGTCCGGTGTGCCCGCCATCGGGGGCATGCGAAGTGTCCAGCCGAACAGCCGGGCGTAGAACTCGCCAGACCGGCGCGGATCGTTGGAGGTGATCTCGCTCCAGACAACGCCGCCCAGTGGCACATCGACGTCCGGAGCCAGCGGGGTGCCGGGCGCTGAGGTCATTGCTGAGAAGTGCGCGCCCATCGGGTCGGACAGGACCGCGAACCGGCCGACGCCGGGGATGTCCATGGGCGGGTAGGCGACAGCGCCGCCAAGTCCGGGCGCACGAGCGGCGACGTCATCGACATCGTCGCAAGCCACGTAGCCGATGAAGTGGGACGGATGCCCCTCATCGGGGCTCATGTGGACCGCGCCGCCGAATGGGATGCCGCCGGCGGAGAGCGTGAGATAGGCGCCGATCGACCCCATGCTGGGTTCCGAGATCGTCCAGCCGAGCAGGTTCTGGAAAAAGGTTAGGGAGGCGGCCCGGTCGATCGACATCAGGTCGAACCAGACGAACCGGCTGCTGACGGCTGCGATCGTGGGGCTGTCGACGGCAACGACCATGGTAGGTTCTCGCTCCTCACTCATCGTTCCGCGGGTTGGCCGATGTCCGAGCATCAGGCACGAGCCAGTATAGAACATTTGTTCGTTTACCAGCGTAAGGCTGGAGCGGCGCTGTCGACATCGGGAGTTCCGAAGGGTGCTCCCACGCACGCGGGCCGGGGCGCGATGCCCCGGCCCGCACCCGTGCTGGCGGTGAACAAGGCTGTCCGGCTATTGCTGCGATTCGTCCTGCATGAGCGCGAAGACCGCACCGGTTGGATCGGAGGCGACGGCGAACCGGCCAACGGTGGGCACCTGCATGATCTCGGTGTACATCGAGCCACCGAGTTCTGTCACCTTGGCGACCGAGGCGTCGATGTCCTCGATGTTGAAGTAGAAGGTCCATGCCGAGGGCATGCCTTCCTGATCCGCTTTGAAGAGGCCGCCCAGCATGGACTCGCCCTGGGTGAAGATGGTGTAGTCGGGCATCTCCGCGACCCAGGAGGCCTTGCGCTCCCACCCGAAGAGCTGGTCATAGAACGCGCCGGACTTATCGGGGTCGGCGCTGGTGAGTTCGCTCCAGGAGACGCAGCCGTAGGGGACGTCGGTCTCAGGGGCGTGCGAGGTGGTTGGGAGGGTGCTGATGGCGGAGAAATGGGCGCCCATCGAGTCCTGGAGCACGGCGAAGCGGCCGACCCCCGGAATGTCTGTCGGGGGATAGGAGATGCTACCGCCGAGTTCGGGGGCACGGGCGGCGATGGCGTCGACATCGTCGCAGTAGATGTAGCCGATGAAGTGGGAGGGGTGCCCCGCGGAGGGATCCATGCTCATCGCGCCACCGAAGGACGCGCCCCCTGCCTCGAGGATGGAGTAGGTGCCCATCTCCCCCATGTCCATGTCGGCCGCTTCCCAGCCGAGCAAGGTCTTGAAGAAGGCGAGGGAGGCATCCTTGTCGGTCGACATGAGGTCGTACCAGACGAACCGGTTCTTCGTGGTTGTGGTGGCTGTCGTGGCTGGGGATTCGACGGTTGCAACCATGCCTGGGTTCTGCTCCTTGCTAGGTGTACGTACACGGGGCAAAGACCAGGATAGCACGAATGTTCGTCGGGTCAAGGGGTGAGGTGTCTAATTGGCACATCGCGCACCGACGGCGCCGTTTCACCGTCGTGAGCCATCACCGGAGATTGGGCTCGAATCAGGCGCGCATAGATACCTCCCAGTGCCAAAAGGTCGTCGTGCGTGCCCTGTTCGGCGATCCTTCCGTCTTCCAAAACGAAGATCGTGTCGGCATCGCGGACGGTGCTCAGGCGGTGGGCGATCACCAGGCGGGTACCGGACATCGCCCGCAGGTTGCGCTCGATCACGGCTTCGGTGGCGACATCAAGGTTGCTGGTCGCCTCATCGAGCAGGAGCACGGCGGGCCGGGTGGCGAGGGCCCGAGCGAGAGCGATCCGCTGGCGCTGACCGCCGGAGAGGGCACCGCCCCCTTCGCCCACGAGCGTCTCGTATCCCATTGGCAGCCGCTCGATATCGGCGTCAACTCCGGCGAGCCGAGCCGCCTCGACGACCTGATCGAGGTGAATGGCGGGATCGTTGAACGCGATGTTTTCGCGAATCGAGCCACCGAAGAGGATGGGATCCTGGAGCACCACGCCAAACTGCCGCCGTGTTGCCCGCAGATCGATGTCGCGCAGGGTATAGCCGTCGTACTGGACGGCTCCTTCGGTGGGCTCGTAGAGGCCAAGCAGGAGCTTGGCGAGCGTGCTCTTGCCCGAACCGGTGCGGCCCACCAAGGCGATCTTCTGACCCGGCCGGATGGAGAGAGAGATGTCACGGAGCACCCAGGGAGAATTGGAGTCGTACCGGAACCCCACCCGATCGAGATCGATCTGGCCAGACAGGCGGGGTGCGGGCCGGGGACTGGTGGGGTCCTGCTCCGGATCCGCGTCGAGGACCTCGGCGAGGCGGTCGAGGTGTGCGCCGAGGAGGTGAAGTCGCTGCCAGCTTGACGCCACGGAGGCGATCGGCGTCAGGGCGGCGTTGCCGAGGGCGCTCAGAGCGAACATGGTCCCGAGGCTCATGTCGCCACCGAGCACGCGGAGGGTACCGATCCAGAGGAGAGCCAGAGGGGCGGCGGTGCGGAGCACGCTAAGGGCAGTATCCACCGCCGCCGCGGCATGGCTGCGGCGGGACGAGGCATGGGACCGCTCGGCGAAGAGCCTGGACCAGCGGTCGAGGGCAAGCCCTTCGGCCCCGGACGCCTTGAGGGTCGCGATTCCGGTCAGTGTTTCGACGAGGTGCGCCTGACTGTTTGCGTCCGCGACCAGCTCGCGCTGCGTCAGCTCGTGCATCCGCCCGCGCCATCCAAGAATCAGCCCGCCCTGGAGCAGGCCAACCGCGAGAACCAGCGCCCCGAAGGCGATGTCCTGGGTGAAGACCACCGTGAGATAGACGACGGCGAGGCCGCCGTCCAGCACCGCCGATGTCGTCTGGCTGGCCAGGACCTCGCGGATCTCCGCGTTACTCGCCATCCGCGCCATGAGGTCGCCGGACGTGCGCCGCTCGAAGAATCGGTACGGCAGCGAGAGCAGCCGCTCGAAGAAACCCTGCATCAACTGGGCGTCGAATCGGGCCTGGAGGTAGACGAGCAACGTGGAGCGGAGGTAGGTGGCAACGAGCTGGGTCGCGATGAGGATGACCATGCCGACCCCGAGCAGGCGAAGCAGGCCCTGCTCTTGTGCCGGCAAAACGTCGTCGACCACCACCTTCGAGATCAGCGGGAGCGCAAGCCCGAGGACCTGCAGCACGAGCGAGGCAGCCAGGACCTGGGCCAGCATTCCCGGCTGGCGACGGAGGTAGCCCCAGAAGTGACGGCGGCGCGCGGAGGGGGCGGCGGCTTGGGCAGCGAAGTCGGGGCCAGGAGTGAGGGTGAGGATCACTCCGGTAAATCCGGCGTCGAACTCGGCCGAGCTTAGGCGGCGGCGGCCGACCGCCGGATCGACGATCGTGACGGCTGTCAGGGACCAGCGCTCGACGACGACGAAATGGTTGAACTCCCAGTGGGCGATCGCGGGCAACGGAACGCGGGCTAGACGAGCGGACGGGAGCGGAAAACGCCCGTGTCTCCAGGCCGTATGAGCGCCCGGCGGTAAGAATGGTGAGGGCCGTCACGCCATCACGGCCCGCTCCGATTCGATCTCCGCACTCGCTCACGCTGGTCCGACGACCGAAATAGGAGAGGATCATCGCCAGGCAGGCGGCGCCGCAGCCTGTGGTGGTCGCTTGAAGGAGGACAGGCAAGCGCCGCCGATGGAGCTTGGCCGCGAAGAGCCGGAGCAGGAGCCCGGGCAGTGCAGCCATTGTCGAACCGCCCTCGCGGCCCCGACCGCAAAGGGTGCCAGCCGTGCGGGGAATGTCCACGTCACTCCTCTCCAAAGAGCCGGCCGAGCACCGGCAGGTGTGCCCCGATCCGCCGCGAGCCGATCTCGACGTTGGCCTGGCCCAGGCTCCCGAGATAGGGAGTCAGGTCGACCGAGGGAGCGGTCGTGGGCAAGACCACCGATGGGCCGAGGGTCGACGCGGCGGCACTCGCGACGGGGAACCGCGTCCAGATGCCGGCTGGACTGACGACCGGCGCATCCAATCCCGCGATATGGAGCGCGATGGGCCCCGCGCCGCCGGATAGACGCACCACAACCGCATCTCCGGGCGTAATCAGGTCAAACGCTGCTGCGGGGAGCACCACCAGGACGCTGGCGTTCTCGGTGCTCGCTCCGTCGCCAGGTACGACGACCGCCTGGCCGGCGACCGAGACTGGTACCCGCGCGAAGCCGCAGAGACCGCCGATGATGACGATCAGGGCGAGGATGCCCCAGAGTAGGCGGATGGTTCGCGGGGTGTAGGCGATCGGCTGAACATCGATCCGTTCCTGCCCATGCTGATGGCACAGCAGCGCTTCCTCGCGAAAGATCGACCGGTGGGTGGTCTCCATCGCTGGTCTACCGCTATTCGGTGGACTGGGCGCTGCCCCAGTACCACTCCACCGAAGCTGTTGTGCGACGCGCATCGAGCCACCGATCGAAGAGCAGCGTCTGGATTGCCTGACGAGTGGTGGAGTCAAGCCGGGCAGGTTCAACAGTGAGGACGCGAACGACGGCATAGCCGTTCTCAACCGCCGCGGGTCCAACGATGGCGCCCGGGAGGGCAGAAAACACGGCCGCCGCTAACGGCTCCGGCGTGGCGCCAGCCTGAATCGTGGCAAAGAGATCGCCGCGCGATGGATCGTCAGCGGGTTGGCGCAGAAACACTGGCTCGGCGGCGGCGAGGAAATCGAGCGAACCCTCCCGAAGTTGGGTCGCGATCGCGATGGCCTCGGTCTCCGTTGGGACGATCAACCGGGCGATGCGGGCGGAGGCAAAATCCATCCGGTGAGATTCGAAGTAGGGCTCGATCAGACCGGCGGTGGCGCGCTCGCGTAGCCGTGTCACCACCAATGCGTCCGTGGCGAGTTGCTCGAACTGAGCGGGGGTCATGCTCTGCCGCTCCAGCCATTGGGCGGTCGCCTCCGCGGTGTAGAGCTTGTAGGAGCGCCGGAACGTCTCGACCGCACGCAATCGATCCGCATGCGACAGCTCGATCGGCCGGCGGCGAAGCTCCTCGCGGATCAGACAGAGATTCACCAGGCGATCCGCCAACTTGGACTCGCCCCAGACGAAGTCGAGATAAGCAACGGCGTCGGCAACGGTGAGGAGTGTGCCGTTGACGCGGACCAGACCAAGCTCGCTCGCCCGTTGCACGCCGCGAAGGGGCCAGGGAAGGGCGCGGTCCGGACAGAGACTCAGCGAGACGGTCCCCCGTGCTCCTCGGTGGAGAAGCAGGTCGTAGTGGACGCTGCGGTCGAACGGCTCCTCGTCCCAGACCAGATCCATCTCGAACTCTGGGTAGGCCTCCTCAAGGGTGCGACGCCTCCACGGCAGCAGCAGGTTGGGTTCGCTCGGCGACGAGCCGCTCCACGAAGTCGAGCGCGGTGTCGAGCGCGCCGGTCGCCGGTCGCGCGGGTGTCTGGATCATCGGACGGCGCCTCCTGGCGCGAACGCTTCGTCGAATTGGGGCGGACGACGGTGAGGTCCCCGCACAGCAGGTCGCAGATCGCGTCGACGATGGGCAGCCCCGTTTCGTGCTCGATCCACAGGAACTGCCCGTTGGGATTGATTTCTAGGAAGACGTAGCGGCCGTCCGGTGTGAGGATCAGATCGAGCGCCCCGTAGGACAGTCCCAGCCGGTCCACCAGGGCGACGCATCGGGCTTCGAGCGACTCCGGCAACCGGTGGGCAGCGTAGGGCGTCCGACCGTCCTCGTACCGGCGGCTGTCGTGCCTGGAGTGGTTACTTGCCTGCGAATGGATTTCGGCCGCGAAGACGCGCCGGCCGACGACGGTGACCCGCAGTTCAACCCGTTTGGGGACGTAGGCCTGGGCGATGATCGGGCAATAGCGCAGCGTGCGGACGTAGCCGATATCGCGTTTGGAAACCACCTCGGTATGCCGACCGAAAACCTCGTCGGCCGTGCGCATGGTGGCCTGGCCGACCGTCTTGGTGACCACGTGGCCGTTGTGCTCCCGGAAGAAGGCGAGGAATTCGTCTGGGTCGTTCGTAAACAGGGTGGGCGGGAGTTCGAACCCCAGGTCGGCGGCGATTCCGAGCTGGGTCGCCTTGAGCTGCGCCCGGCGGATGACGGACCGGCGCGCCGGCACGATGCGGCACCTGAGCGACTCCCAGACGTCGTCGACGAACGTCGCGCTCTCCTCCTCGACATAGGTACGAACCAGTGGATCGTCGATCGCGGGGTGCGCGGCAGGTGCCGCGGGACGACGGAACCAGATGGCGTCGACCGCCGCGAGATCGACTTCGGCCCCGGCGTGCCGCAGGAGCGCCCGCGCCGGCCCGACCGAGGTAAAGGCAACCGTGCCCGCTGCCTGGGCCGGGAAGTCGGCGGGATCAAACCAGACGGTCGCCACGCCACGTTCTTGGAGTCGCTTGGCAACCGCGTCCGCGTGTGAGTCTCCCACCCGCGTCAGGATGATGATCACCGTACGGCCCTCCTGGGCTACCGCGGCATGGGGCCACGAACGATCGGGGGCGCGACGATGCGCCGCGCCCCCAGACGGCCATCGAACCGGCAACCGGCCGACTCAGGTGTTAGTAGTCGGTATCCGGCCAGCAACCGCCACCGATGTCGCAGACCTTGCTGGACTTGTCATATTCCGTCGGCCACTGGGGCCGAGCACCGCCGGCGACCAACTGCAGAACGTCGTTGGCGAGTTCTTCCCCGAAGGGTTCGATCTCTTCGATGTCGGGCTGGACGATGACGTTGGAATCCTTGGACTGCATCGGTCGTTCCTTTCGTCTCGGGCCCGACCTCAGGTGGCGGACCTCATGGTGTCACCATAGGGAGGACCACTTACACAGACCTTGCGCCCACCTTACGAGGCCTCTCACGGTATCCCGTTCGCCGCCTGCCTCGAACCGACACCGGCGCAAAAGACGTCACCCCGGCTGGCATGCCAGCCGGGGTGACTGCAGACCTCGCCCACGAAGAGTCCGGCTCGATGCCTACGTCGCGGTGACCAGGCTTGGGAGGGAACCGAGCTGGCGCATGAGGCCGAGGTCGTCGTTTTTGCCCCAGTGTTCGGCGATCTTGCCGTCCTGGATACGGAGGATGTAGACGCCGCCCAGCTGCACGGTCGCCTCAGATGGCGCAAGCGAAGACGCGATCCCCTGGCACATCGCTGCATGGGTCGGGGGGAGATCGACGGCACGTGATTCGGTTAGCGGGCGCTCAAAGGGCAGTACAAGTAATGGTCGTTGCGGTGAATGCGAAGGCGTTGGCACACCCCATGCGCTATGAACGCCGGCATTTTGCCGGGCAATTGCCCGGAAACGATTGGATGCCAGACGCATGGGTGATCGACGGCGGAGCTGTTGCCGTCTTCAACGCGCTGCTGGTCTGATCCTCTCGATGGTCCGTCAATCGGGTCCTGCGCCGGCGTCACCGGATCGGGGCAACGAGGCAAGGTGAACGAGCATTCATGTTCGAGTGGGTCCTCAACCACCCCGAACTCCTCTTGCCCCTGCTGTTCGGAGGGACACTCGTTCTGTATGTCCTGATCCTCACCGTCCCCGCCCTGCGCAACCGGTTCCTACACCGATTGCCATGCGTGGTAACTCACGTCGTCCAAGTCGATGTCGATCTTGCGGATCAGGCATCCATCGAGCGATCCATGCGTTCACTGCACGGTCTGACATCACACGCGCGATGGTCTGCCGCTCCGCCGTCCTACCACGTGCGCACGACGGCCGTCTCGAGCCCAGATCGGGAGTTGCAATGGCGGGAAACGGTGCTGACCGCCACGACCTACCACCTGCGGCGGAACCGCGCCGAAGCCGAGACCCGATTGGCAGCCTATCTGGAGAGCGTCTCTCGCGAGTTGGGTCAATCCGCCCGAGTGCACCCCCGCGTTGCCGACGATCCCACTCGAACCCCGAGGACGTTGCGGGGCAACGTCCGAAAACGAGCCGAGCCCCGCACGGAAGTGCTTCCTGATCGAAGCACCCCGCACGGAGCTCGGCTACGGATTAGCCCATCTGGGTAGTGTGGACCGGACGGACAACGACGACGACGCGCTCGTCGCCTGGACGGTGCCAGGGGTAGACATCCTCGCCCATATACTTCTTCGCCATGCTGTTGATGAAGGCATTGTCCGAGTCGGGATCGATGCGCTCGACGACGCCGCGGACCTCAAGGTAGCGGTAGTCGTTCGTGGGGTCGACGATCGAGAAGGCAACGCGCGGTTCGTCCTGCACGTTCCTGAACTTCTGCCGCGTGATGGTCTGACTGAACACGATGTAGCCATCTTGCGTTCCAAACCAGACGGGGTTCACCTGCGGCTCGCCCTCGGGGCCAATGGTCGCCACGTGGGCGAGCGCCTTTGAATCGAGCAGATCGGCGTGTGACTCGGGAATGACTTGCAACGTGGCGGACACGTATCTCTTTCTCCCCTCTGACCATTATCTGACTTCTCCCGACCGGGAAGCCGGGACGACCAATAGCAACGTTCATGACTACACGTTTTATAGCCACTAAGCAGGTCGCGGTAAGTAGGTCGTAGAATGGGAGGCGAGGGGGGTGCCTCGCCATGATCCGCGTTACCTTGACCCCGGCCCAGCACGAGGAGCTGCGCGCTCGCACCCGCGACCCCGGCGTCGCCCCGCGCACCCGCGACCGCCTGGAGATGATTCGCCTCGCGGACGCCGGGTGGACGATCCCCAGCATCGCCCGCCACCTCGGCACGCACGAGCAGACGGTCCGCAAGTACGTCAAGGCGTTCCTGGTCGCGGGCTTCGCTGCCCTGCCCGACCACCCCCACCGGTCGTCCGCCGACCGTGACGGCGGCCCACCTCGACGCCCTGGAGGCGCTGCTCGACGCCGATGCGCGGACCTGGACGACGCGGCAGCTCGTGGCATGGCTCGCCCAGGAGCGCGGGGTCCAGGTCCCACCCGACCACCTCAGCCGCCTGCTCCATGCTCGCCGCTTCGGCTGGAAGCGGACCGTGGATTTCGGTGACCCACAAGCGGCGCGACCCCGACGGGTACGACGCCAAGGTGGCCGAACTCGATGACCTCAAAAAAAGGCGTGTGCCGGCGTGATCGACCTGTGGTTCCTCGACCAGAGCGGCTTCTGCCCCACCCTGCCGACCGGGTACGGGTGGGGCCGCCTGGGGCGACGCTTGGTCGTGCGGCACGAAGCGGCCCAGGGTCGGCGGGTCAACGTCGTCGGGGCGCTCGCGCCCTATGGCCCGGCGGGACCGCGGCTCGTCTCCGCGACCCGGCGCAAGGCCGAGGGGCGCTACGACGCGGCGGCCCACCTCGCCTTCGTTCGCCATTTGGCCGGGGAGTTCCCCACCCGGCGGGTGCGCCCGTGCGTGATCGTGCTGGACAACTATTCGGTCCATCACAGCCGGGCCGTCAAAGACGACACCCCAGCGTTGGCGGCGAGCGGCGTCCCACTTCTGCTCCCTCCCGCCTACAGCCCCGAACTCAACCCGATCGAACCCGTGTGG
>CAWKIA010000022.1:0-364207 GCA_963849635.1 uncultured Chloroflexia bacterium
GAGCCGCTCGTCCTCTTCGGCTACCTGGCGGCGCTCACCCGGCGCATCGAGCTGGTGACCGGGGTGCTGGTCCTGCCCCAGCGGCAGACCGTCCTGGTGGCCAAGCAGGCGGCCGAGGTCGACGTCCTGAGCGGGGGGCGGCTGCGGCTCGGCATCGGCGTCGGCTGGATCCCGGACGAGTTCGCCGCATTGGGCGCCGACTACAGCGACCGGGGTGTCCGCAGCGAGGAACAGATCGCGCTGATGCGGGCGCTGTGGACCGAGCCGGTTGTCGACTTCACGGGGCGGTGGCATCGGGTGGACGAGGCGGGAACCAACCCGCTGCCGGTCCAGCGCCCCATCCCACTCTGGATCGGCGGGATGGCAGAGGCGACGCTCAAGCGGACCGGACGGTTGGGCGACGGCTGGTTCCCGCTCGACGTCCCGCCGGACGACGCGGCGCGGGGCATGGTCGAGCGGCTACGCGGCTACGCCCGGGCGGCGGGCCGGGCGCCGGAAGCGGTCGGCGTCGAGGCCTTCCTTAGCCTCCGCGCCATGCCGGAGGAGCGGTGGGCGGCGCACGCCGCGGCCTGGCGCGCCATCGGGGCGACGCACCTGGGTGTCAGCACGATCGGCGCCGGGTTGGCCTCGCCCCAAGCGCACATCGACGCGCTTCGGCGGGCCAATGAGGCGCTCGGCGCGTGAGCGGAGCCCGCCACGCGCCACATTGGTGGGCGATCGTGCTTCACCCGGAGTGCGGAAGAACGACCTGCTTGACACCTGCGTGCAGTCAGCCATGGCAGCCGACGTCTCTGCTCCGTCCTCTTGGAATTGCGATTCTCAATGGGATAGGGCATTGCGCAGCCGTGGCGGTCGCAGAGCCGAAGGGAGCACAGTCAAGATGGCAGAACCCGAAGCCCGCGAAACGTACACCCACGACTACGGCGCGGAATTTCGGCGCCTGCACGGCGGGCGGACCGCCGCGCGCGACGCCGCCTTCTTCCTTCCCCACCTGCGCCCGGGCATGCGCCTGCTCGACTGCGGGTGCGGGCCGGGCTCGATCACCGTCGGCCTCGCCCAGGCGGTCGCGCCGGGCGAGGTGGTCGCCGTCGACATCGCTGAGGCCCAGTTGATGAGCGCGCGGGCGCTCGCGGACGAGCGCGGCGTGCGCAACATCCGGTTCCAGCTCGGCAGCATCTACGACCTGCCCCTGCCCGACGCCTCCGTCGACGCCGCCTTCGCCCACAACGTCCTGGAGCACCTGCGCGCCCCCGACGCGGCGCTGGCGGAGCTTCGCCGGGTGCTCACGCCCGGCGGGGTCGTGGGGATCCGCGACGACGACTGGGGCGCGTACGTACTGGAGCCGACCACCCCGCTGCGCGAACTGGGGTTCGAGCTGATCCTCCGGGTGGCCGAGCACAACGGGGGGAACTTCTGCTCGGCGCGCCACCACGTCCGGCGGCTGCGCGAGGCCGGGTTCGTGGCCGTCGCGGGGTACGCGAGCGCGGGCGGCAGCGGCACGACCGAGCCGGTGGACGAATGCGCCGGCGCCCTGGTTCGCCAGATGCAAGACCCGGCGTTCGCGGCGGTCGTCCTCGGGGAAGGGTGGGCGGACCGGTCGACGCTCGAGGCGATCGCCGCCGACTTCCGCGCCTGGGCCGAATCACCTGACGCGTTCCTGGCATTCATCAAGTGCGCCGCCGTCGGCCGGCGCCCGGAGGGGTGACCCGCCGTGGCCGGCGTGCGCGACGGGGCAGCACCGCATCGCCGACCGCACCGTCCGCTGCCACGGGCGAGTGCACGCGGGTGTCACGCAGGTCGGGGCGAGGCGAGAGGCGAAAGCACGCTCGTTCTCCAAACTGCAATGGCGTTCGAGTTGGAGGACAATGCGATCCGCCTGGGCCAGACGCTGGCGCTGGCGGCAGTGTCGGAGCAAATGCTCGACGACAGGAGCGACATCCTATCCGCCGCCGAACCGGCCTTGCAACGGCGTCGCAGCTATCGGCCACCGATCTGACCAATAGATGACCTGGATGCTGGCTCTTCCTCCGAATGCGTAGCCACTCCCCGTGGCGGTCTCCCCAACGCAAAAAAATCGAAGCCGGGTCGGACCATTGGGTCCGACCCGGCTTCGCGTTCAACTCCTGATTTCGGGTCGGAAACTCCCTGACTACTGAATCAGGTACACCGTGATGGTCGGGCTCGACTCCGCGCTATCCAGCGTTAGCTCGTAGCCATCGTCGCCAATCTCCTGCGGCGCCGTGGCGGCGTCGCCGGCGGCAAGTGCGGAGGTGTAAACGTCCGGCAGACTCGCCAGCTTGATGCTGTACGTGTCATGCGGAAGCCGCTGCCAGCGACACACACCGGCGGACAGCCGCAACGCATCCTCGACCATGAGCGCGTCGCCCGAACCTCCGGCGATCTCGACCTCGACGTTAACGCTCAGCGCGGTGCAGGTCGTCGGACCGACCGAGTCGGCGGTCGTCCCCGCTTCGCAACCAAGCACGCGGATCGTGACGGTTCCAGTCTCGCCGGCCGACTCTGCAACCGGCGATGCCGCCGGCGACGCTTCAGGGGAAGCGCCGGGAGTACCGCCTTCCTGGGCGGAGCCTCCCAGCCGAGCACCGACCGAGACGGCCAGAAGCAAGTCGAGCACGATCACGGTAAGGCGAAATGGGCGAGGAACCAGCAGATTCCGATGCAATCCATCCACACGCATTTCCTCCTGGAGCATTGAACGAGGCTCCTTTCGGATGTATCGCATCAAGTCCCGCAATGTCAGGTAGCATTATGTCTCGTTGCCAGGAAGGCCTTGACGTTTTCCCCGTTACTGCGGTGCTTTCACGCCGGGATAGTCGACAGACGATACTTCGATGATGGCAACCAAGATTCTGGTCGTGGACGACGACGAAGAGATCCGAACCCTGCTACGCCGGGGCCTTGCCCTGGAAGGCTATGCCGTCACAACCGCGTCCGATGGCGAAGAGGCGCTGGAACACGCGCGCCAGGCCTGGCCGGATCTGGTGGTCCTGGACGTGCTGATGCCCAAGCTCGACGGCTTCGAAGTGTGCCGCCGCCTGCGCGCAGCCGACGCCGATCTGCCGATCCTGATCCTATCGGCGCGGGACGCCGTCAACGATCGAATCACCGGACTCGAGGACGGCGCCGACGACTACGTGGTCAAGCCGTTCGCGTTCGAGGAATTGCTCGCCCGGGTCCGCGTGCAACTGCGGCGCAAGGCTCCGGTCGTCGGCCGGGAACTTCGATTCGCCGATCTCCGCCTGGATACATCCTTGCGCGAGGGATGGCGTGGCTCACGCCGGATCGCGTTCACGGCGACCGAGCATGAACTACTGCGCCTCTTCCTCCAGCACCCAAACCAGGTCCTCGATCGCGCTATGATCTTCGAACGGGTCTGGGGGTATGACTTCGTCGGCGAATCAAAGGTGATCGAGGTCTACGTCCGCTATCTGCGTGAAAAGCTCGAAGCCGGCGGTGAGCCGCGACTGATTCACACCATCCGGGGTGCGGGGTACGCCCTCCGCGACCTGGACGATAGGACCACCAGTGTCGATCCGGCTCCGGCTGACCCTGATACAAACAGCGATTCTGGGGATCGTCCTGACCGCGTTCGCCGTCGTCGTCTACATGGTGGTGGCGAGGGAGCTGGATCAGCGGCTTGACTACACCGTGCACCTCAGCGGCCTGGAAGCCAAGCGGGCACTGAACGATGTCACCAAGGATCACGGCGCGAGCATCGACCCCTTCACCTTGCCCGATTCCTCTGAGTACGGCGGTGTCGCCCTCTACGTGCAGTTGGTCAGCGCGGATGGAACCGTCCTCCAGCGCTCCTCCAACCTGGAGAAGGACCTCCCGGTTAACCTCGATCACATCCAGAAGGTCCTCGCCGAGGAGAAGGACACCAAGAATACATATGTCGAGACGATCGACTTCCGCGGCGAGCGCCTCGCGGTCTACAGCGCCGCGTGGGAACTGGACCCTGGCGAGGTGCAGGCCAGTTCGGCGGCGGAGACCACGCGGCTCGGTATGGCGAGTCCCGTCGGTCAGCCCGAGCAAACTGGAAGCGCTAGCCAACCGGGTCAGGGCGACCAGCCAAGTCCAGGCGGTCAAATGGCGGTCCTGCAGGTGGCCGCCGCCGAGCCGACTATCGAGGATGATCTGCTGCGCACCGGGGCGCTGCTGGTCGGAGTTGTGCTGGCGGCGACCGCAATTGCCGCCTGGGCCGGTTGGCGCCTGGTCGCCAACGCCCTCCAGCCCGTCGATGAGATGAGCAATATCGCCCGCGACATCGGCGCCACGGCCGATTTCTCGCGCCGCCTCCCCATCCCGGATTCCCCAAAGGAACCGGACGAGATCGGGCGGCTGGCCCAGACATTCAACCAGATGCTCGCCGATCTTGAGGAGGCATTTTCAATCCAGCGTCGCTTCCTGGCGGATGCCGCTCACGAGCTTCGCACCCCCCTAACCGTCATCCGGGCCAGCGCCGAGACCTGGCGCAGGGGCGACCGCGCGGCCGAGCAGGAGAAGGACCAGGCCGCACTGACCATCGCCCGGGAGGCGGACCGGATGGGTCGTCTAGTGGCGGATCTGCTGACCCTGGCCAGGGGTGATGCCGGTCAGCCAGATGCCCGCCGTCCGGTTCAGTTCGACAGCATCGTCGTCGATGTCTACCGCCAGGCCCGCACACTCACGGACGACATCACCCTGACCCTGGCCGAATTCGACCAGGTGATGGTCAGCGGCGACCCTGATCGCCTGCGGCAACTCGTCCTCAATCTGGTCGACAATGCCATCCGATACACCCCGCCCGGCGGCAGCGTCACGTTGGAGCTGGCCCAAATCCCCGGCTGGGCGGTCCTGCGGGTCCGAGACACCGGTCCGGGCATCCGGGAGGACGAGCTGCCGCGCATCTTTGACCGGTTCTATCGGGTGGACGCCGCCCGCACCCGGAGTTCCGGCGGGGCCGGCCTTGGCCTGGCGATCAGCCAGGAGATAGCCCAGGCCCACGGCGGGCGGATCGAGGTCAGCAGTGAAGCAAATCGGGGAACAGTGTTTACCGTGCACCTGCCCACGATCACGGCGGAACTGGTCGACTCGGGAGCGTAGGGAAGTGTTGGCGTCAGGCGTTCGGCATTCGGCGTCCGGCATCCGGCGTCCGGAAAGATGTCACGACGTCGCCCGCCCTTCCTGTCATCCCGAGCTTGTCTGTGCGGACCGGAGAGAGGGGTAACAGGTGTGCGGGGACATAGGTTACACCGCGTCTGGGGCGGCGAGGTCGAGGGTGGCGACCTCACGCCGACACAAGACGACCTGGAAGAGGTCATCGGTGGTGGTCGGCCGCACCGCCACCGGCAGCCCGATCAGGCCGCGACTGACGAACCAGCTCCGACCGCGGAAGCTGATCGCCCCCTGGTCCCGCACCAGGCGGACCTGATCATCCGGCCCGTAGGCGATCGGCGGCAGCGGCTCGGGAAAGGCCCGGGAACTGGCGGCGTAGCGGCTGGCGGGCACGGCGTAGGCGAGGGCCTCATGCGGGCGGTCGTGGTTGTAGACTGGCGGAAGGCGTCGAAGGCGGGCTGGCAAGCAGCCAGATCAGGGAGGGAACGGTGGGCGAAGACGTCGGCGGCGATCGTGCCGTGCATGCGCTCGACCTTGCCCTGGGTCTGGGGGTGGTAGGCGCGCCCGTGGCGCGGGGAGATTCCCAGGCGCAGCAGCCAGGCCGCCAAGGCGGTGAGGCCGCCGCCGCCGCTGGTGCCCCAGGGCGGGCCGTTGTCGGTCAGGATCGCCCGGGGCAACCCGTAGCGGCGGAAGCAGGCGGTCAGGTGCGCCTGGACCACCTCTTGCTGCTCGCAGGAGCAGGCGACAAGGGCGAGCAGGAAGCGGGAATGGTCGTCGAGGACGGTCAGCGGGTGCACCCGCTGACCGTCCTCGACGGGGCGGTGGCCCAGGAAATCGAGTTGCCACAGGTCGTTGGGCGCGGCGTGCTCGAAGCGCTGCCACGGGTGCGGGGTGTCGGCGGCCGCGGCCAGGAGGTCGTGGCGGCGCAGGATCGCGGTGATCGTGCTCGGCGCCGGGACGTCGCCCACCCCCTGCTGCTGCAGGCAGTGGTGGATCTTGCGCCCACCCCAAGTCGGATGCGCCCGCCGCACCGCCACCACCCGCTCCTCCAGGGCAGCCGGTGTCCGAGCCGGCGACCGCAGCGGACGCCGCGACCGATCGGCCAGCCCCGCCGCCCCAGCCGCCGCCCAGCGGTCGAGCCACTTGTAGCCCGTCTTGGCGCTGATCTCATAGCGCCGGCACAACTCCCGCACGTTGGCGTCCTCCCGTCCGGCCAGTTCCACGAACTCCTGGCGCAACGTCATCACCGACTGCTCCTGCCACGGCATCCTCCGGCCCTCCTTTCGGCCCGAGCATGCCGCATCAGGTGTTACCCCTCTCCCCGTACACCCGTTACCCCTCTCCCCGGTCTGAACACTTCGAAGGATCTCGAAGGGCGCGTGGCAACGACGAAGCCCCGACCTCCGAGAGAACGGTATCGCGTTCGTGCACACGGCGGCACTATTGGACCCCAACTCCATCGAGATCCCTCGACAAGCTCGGGATGACACTGTAGTGATTGGCTTTGTTCCAAACGCCGGACGCCAGTCGCCAGACGCCGACCGCCGGTCCCCATTTCGCTCTAAACAATCTCTAACCTGGATCACACCCGCGGTTCAGCCTCGGTGGCTAAGCTGAATACAGTCGATCGTCACGGGACGGCCCAAACCACGCACCGGGATGTGGTGCAAGCCGTTTCGTGGCGATCGACTTCCGCGACGGGAACCCGGAACGGAGTCGAGGCTGGTCGGCACCGTCGCCCCGGCGAAACGTCGCGAACTTTTTCCCCTTCCCTACCCCAGTGTGGTGCCGCTCCCCACCCCCACCCGGGGAGCGGCGCTGGGGGGAAACACGCATCTCCACCTCTGGCCGCGTAGCTAGCTGAGCAGAGTCGAGTTTCGGGGCGTGGGGCACGCCGGGCGAGCGCCCGTTGCGGGGGCGTTCCGGCCGCGGTGTCGTGCTCTTTGCGGTGCCGATGGGGCGCCGCATCGCGAGCAAGCGACGTGACGGTGCTAGACGCCGTACCGGTACGCCTGAGCGGGCCCCACGTCCCGAAACTTGGCACTCTATCCTCCTCACCGATCTGGTCATCGCGGCAGAATCCGGTAGAGTGCTCCTCCTGATGGCAAGCCAGGCCGCAAGAGGAGGCAAGCGTGCAACTCACCGAAGCCGTACACAAGCGCCGGATGGTCCGCAACTTCACCACGGACCCGGTCGACGACGAGGCGCTCGATCGGATTCTCGACCTCGCCCGACGCGCCCCCAGCGCTGGTTACACCCAGGGGCAATCATTCATCGTCGTCACTGATCCTGAGACCCGCCGGGAGATGGCCCGCCTCTGCGGCGAAGAGATCTACACCTCGTCCGGCTACGCCCCCTGGATCTCAACTGCGCCTGTCCTCGTCGTGCCATGCACCAGCGAAACCGCCTACCATCGCCGCTACCAAGAAAGTGACAAGGTCGGGGAAGACGGCAGCGAGATCGAATGGCCCGTTCCGTTCTGGTTCATGGACGCGGGCTGCTCGGTCATGCTGCTGCTCCTGGGCGTCGTTGACGAAGGATTGGCGGCCGGATTCGCGGGAATCTTGGAGATGGACAAGTTCCGCGACCTGCTCGGTATCCCTGCCGAAGTCACGCCCGTCGGCGTCATCCCTGTCGGGCACCGTGCCCCGGACAAGCCATCACCATCCCTCAAGCGCGGCCGCAAACCGACCGCCCAGGTAATTCACCGGGAGCGGTGGGCGGACCCCACTGACTAGATCCATCGCGCCCATGTGCGTCAATCGCCGATGCGACAGAGCGCCCGGACTTTCGCGCCTAAGAGCCGTCCATCTCCTGGAGCTCGGCAGCCGTCGCCGCCAGGGCGCGGAACCGGCGCTCCGCCCGGTCGACGTCACCGGAACGGCCATCACCCGAGAGTGTCAGCTCGGCGAGGCCGGTTCGGGCCTCGCGGATCGCGGCTCGGAGTTCGACAAGCTTGGTGTTCTCGCGGTCGAGGTGATCCGCCATCCGCTCCGTCTCGATGCCATATGAGGCAGCAGTGACGACCCTATCCGCCAGATCCCAGAGCGCCGCCGCCGCGGTTCGCGATTCCGCGGCCAACCGGGAGGTGACCGCCTCCGGCACCGAACTCCTGCGGGCGGTGGCGACGTTACGCTCCAACTCGACGATCTCCCTGGCCACCTCGATCAACGAAGCGCCGACCGGCCACGGCGGCATCTGGCCGTCGAGCAGGCGAAGCAGTTCGGGGTAGTTCCCGGCGCGATCCAACTCTGCGAGTCGAGCCGCGAAGGTCTGCGGTTCGCGCGGCTGACTCACTGCTGAATCGCCCGCCGAGCGCACAGGGGATGAGGCTGGGACAGTTGACGGGAAATACTCTGCCCAGAGTTCGACCGGGAGCGTCTTGAACGCCTGACGCAGGAGGAACGATTCGATCGTCCCTTCGTTGAACCAGCCGAGGACGGGGACCCAATCCGGCGCCAGCACAATGGGAGAGCGCCGATAGCGCACCAGCCGGTCCAGGTGCTTGCGGGCCGAGGACGGGGTGCGGCGGTCGGAGATGAGGCGTTCCAGCCGCCGGGTCGGGCGAGAATCGTCCCCCCAGCGGCGGACGATGTCGTCGGCGTCACCGAAGAGCTCGGCAGCGCGGCGCGCAGATCGCCGCTGCAACAAGACGGCGATCGCAATCACGATTGCGGCGGCGACGATGATGACCACGATGATGGCGAGAACGACCAAGACGAATCTCACGGGGGCGGGTTCTCCCTACGGCACAGCGGAGGATCGATCACATTTTCCGCTTGAGAACCTACCACACCGTAGCGCCGGATCATCGCGTACCCGTCTCGGCGAATGCGGATGTCAGGTTGTGGCTTCGGCGGTGTCGAGACTACCGAACCAGGCAACAGCGGCGACGCCTGCGACGAGGAGGGCCACCGTGATCAACACGGATGTGCCGTCGTCCGCAGGCTGGAGGGGCCAGCGCCAGGAGGCGTCGCGGTCAGGCTTGACGAGAAAGTCGGCCAGGACGGCGCCCGCGTAGGCGAGCGGAACCATCCAGAAAGTGCCGGAGCCGAGAAGCCTGACGCCGATGAGCGAGAGTCCGACAAAGCCCGCGCCATTGCGAAGGAGGATGCCGAGGCCACCGTCGGCCGGCGCGACGTTTGCGAGAGCAAGGAGCGCCGCGCCAGTAGCAAGGAGGAGCACCAGGTGCCCGAAACGCACCGGGGGGAGCGGGCGGCTCGCCGTTCGCTCCGCCTCTCCGAAAGGAGAACCGGCGCCAGCGCCGATGACGACGGCGACGGCGAGCGGGGCGACCATCCGCAAGAATCGGCTGAGGTCGTCGTTGTTGCTTGCCGCCAGGCCTAGCCCGGCGACGATGGTGACCGCGACCAGCGCGAGTGAGATCGGCCCCGTCTGGCGAGACTTGAGAAACAGGGTTGCGAGGCGAGGGTCTCGGGACGTCACGGCAAATCCTCTAGTCCGATGGTTCCGGCCCGCAGCGACGCGAGGTTCGCTTCGAGCCATACGTGCTGTGCCTCCGGGGTGAGGGCGCCGAAGCGGTCGACGGCAGCCAGAGTAGCGGCGTCGACAGGCGACCTGCGGAGGCCGACGCCGCCGGCTTCGCAGAAGCCGACTTCGAGTTGATCGCCCGGGTCAAGACCGGCCTGGCGCAGTAGCCAGATGGCGAGAGCGGTCTGGGCCTGATTCGCTGGGCTGAGCGGATCGTCCGGGGTCGCGACGACGACGGCGGCGAGGGCGACCGCAGCGGCCTCGGCCTGGCTCGGGAGACGCGTGCAGTCGGGCGAGATCGAAAGCGTATCCGGGGCGGCCGCGATGGCGACCGAGTCGGGTCCGAAGAGACCGTCACCGCTTCTTGGCAGTTGGCTGGCGCGTGTGGGGAATCCGGGCAGGCCAACCAGAGGCCGGATGATGGGCTCGACGAAGTCGGCGGTCTCGTCCAGCAGGGATTCGTATGCGGGGTGAAGGCAGATCGGGATAGATCGCTCGACGCAGACGGGGTCGTAGGTGATTGGCTGGCCGGAGACATCGGAGACGGGTGAGGGGACGAGCTCAGTCCAGCCCCAGACGACTGCCACAGCGGCGGTGATGACGATGGCCCAACCGACAGGAGAGCCGGGTCGACTCCGGATGGCGATGAGGCCGAGGGACACAGCGCCGAGCCCACCGAGCCAGAGCAGGGCCGACCAGGCGATGTCGGTCCGCGGTTCCCAGAAGATTGAGCCCCCGAGCCCCTCAATGAGTTCGACCGGAGAGAGGTTCTCGTACGGAAAGTGGCTCATGCGGCCGTTTTGCCCGACCTGGACGTCGGCGCCACGGAACAGGATGGGAGCCAGCTCAGACAGGAACAGGACGACGGGAACAAGTGCCGTCGTTAGCCGGCTCTGAATCGTGGTGATGGCGAAAGAGCCGGCGGCGTAGCCAATCACCGTATGGACGGCGACGGTGAGGGCGCCAATGAGGATCGGGGCCGCGACTGGTCCGCCCCAGGTTGCGTCCAGCGCGGTGGAGACGCCGACGTAGACCCCGGCGAGGACGTAGGCGAGCAGCGTCCAGATTGCCGTCGCCGAAAGGAGACTGATCTGACGGGCCGCAGGCGGCCTGGGCGTGGTTTGCAGAAGATCGCCGAGCCCGCTGCGCAGCTCCCGACCGGCGGCCCAGGCGGCGAGACCGCCGGCGGCGGGGCCAAGGAAGACGATCGTGAGGCCGATATTCACGCTGGCGATCGGCCAGATCGGCACCGAATTAATGGCCCCCTGGCGGGTGATCAACCAGCCAAGCCAGGCAAGGGCGAGCAGGATCGGGATGGAGAGGAGAGCGGTGCTGCGGCGCAGCTCGATGGTGAGGAGGCGGGCGGATGTGGGCATGGTCGGAGTCATGGCAGATCCTCGAGGGTGAGGGAGCCGGTCCGCAGTGGCGCTAGGTTCGTCTCCAACCACGCGTGTTGCTCCTCCGGTGTGAGCGCAGCGAAGCGGTCGGCGGCGGCGAGGACGGCGGTCACCGTCTGGTCGTACTCCTCCTCCGTCGAGATATCAGGGAAGCGCATGAGGCGGTCGATCTCCTCGGCCGGATCCCAACCCGCCTGGCGCATCAGCCAGATCGCGAGAGCACTCTGGGCCGGAGTGAGGGCGAATGGATCGTCGGTGCTAATTCTGACCGCGCTTATTGCTGTTGCCGTGGCCAATAACAGGGCTTCGGAGCCTGTCTCAGCCGGCTCTGCGGATATGGTGTCGGGAGGACTCACGTCGAGCCAACCGATTCTAGATTCGTCGTTCGGGGGGCGGATCTGTTCGGCGTGCGTTGGGGCTCCACGGATTCCGACTAACGGCCGCACAATTGGGTCGATGAGATTGGCGGTGTCGTCGAGCACGGACTCATAGGCGGGATGGAGGCAGACAGGAATCGACCGCTGGACGCAAACAGGCTCGTAGTCGATCGCGTGGGATGACGAGGCAGTGTCGACGACGGGAGAAGGAACAAGCTCTCTGGCGCCGAAGACAATGCCAAGGCAGGCCAGGACGGCGGTGGCCCAGATCAGACGCGAACGGGGTTGGTTTCGGGCGGCGATGAGGGTAAGCGCCAGGATGCCGAGCCCGCCGAACCAGGCGTATGCCGCCCAGATGATGTCGGCAGGCGGCGCCCAGAAGATCGAGCCGCCGGTGCCCTGAATGAGCGCAATCGGTGACAGATTCTCGTAGGGGTAGTTGCTGGAGAGACATCCCATTCCGCACGGTTGATCTTCGCCACGGATAACGGTCGGCACCACCGCGGCGAAGAAGAGTGCGATAGGCACAAGTGCGGCGGTCAGCCGGCTCTGAACGGGAGAGCTGACGACGGAGCCAGCCAAGTAGCCGATCGCCGTCTGAGCGGCAACCGCAAGAGTTCCGATCAAGATCGGCGCCGGCACGGGGTCGCCCCAGGGCTCCTCAAGAGCGGCGGTGAAGCCGAGAACGAGCCCGGCGGCCAAGTGGGCCAGAAGGATCCAGACCATCGTGCCGGAGAGCTGGCTGAACTGGCGGGCCGTTTGCGGCCGCGAGGTGGTCTTGAGGAGATCGCCCAGGCCGTAGCGACGGTCGCGCCCGGCCGCCCAGGCGGCGAGCCCCCCGGCGGCAGGGCCAAGAAACATCGCTCCATAACCGATGTTTTCGCTGACGTCCGGCCACAGCACCACTCCGGGTGTGCTCTCCTGGTCGCGGATGAACCACGCCAACAGGGCGAGCCCGACCAGGAATGGGAACGCCAGCAGGGCCATGTCGCGCCGCGTTTCTATCCAAAAGATGCGTCCAGTTGCGGTCATGCGCGGGCCTCGGCGAGGGCGCGAGTGTAGCCGCGTTCGAGGGCCGAGTCGCCGGCGCCAACGCCATTCTGGCCAGCGTAGGCGAGCTGGTCGGGCGTACCGTGGTAGACGATGCGGCCGCGGTCCATGAGGGCGACGGTGGTGCAGGCGGCGGCGACATCTTCGACGAGGTGGGTGCTGACGATAACGACACCCTGTAGGCCGATCTCGCGCAACAAGCCACGGAAGCTGACCCGCTGTTCCGGATCGAGGCCGGCCGTCGGCTCATCGAGCAGGAGCAAGTCGGGATCGTTGACGATCGCCTGGGCAATGCCGACGCGGCGGAGCATACCGCCGGAGAGCGTCTTCAGCTTGGACCGGGCCCGGTCCTCGAGATCGACGCGCTGGATGGCCCGGGCGACAGCCCGGTTGACGCAATCCGTCGGCATCTCCTTGAGCAGGGCAAAATACTCGACGAACTCGGCGACGGTGAAGTTAGGGTAGTAACCCAGGGTCTGGGGCAGATAACCGAGGCGGCGGCGGATCTTGCGGCGCTGCTCGGGGACGGTCGGATCCAGATCGAGGAGCCGGAGGGAGCCATCCGCGGGGGACAGGATCGTCGCCAGGGTTCGGAGCAGGGTTGTCTTGCCGGCACCGTTTGGGCCGAGGAGACCGAAGACGCCGGGCTGGATCGCAAGATCGACCCCGTTCAGTGCCTGGACTCGTCCGAAGCGTTGGGTGAGACCCCGCGCCTGCACATCTATTGCCATCGCAGAACCTCATTTCGATGTCCACTGGTCGCGACGAGCGCCAGGGCAAGACAGCCAATCGTGATCACCAGGTAGACGGGTGTGAGTAAGCCGGGGTCGACGGCCTCGGCCAGGTGCTGGGTGGGATAGGCACGCCCGAGGACGACGACCGCCCAGGCGCCGAGGGCGGCGGCGACCCCGGCATTCGCGGAGCGGCTGACGGTCGCGGCGGCAAGGGCAAGGGCTGAGACGGCCGTCATCGGCACCAACCAACCGAAGGTGACGCCGTTGGCGCCTTCGGCCACAAACGAAGCGAGGATGCCAAGGAGGGCGTTTAGCCCGAAGACGCTGAGCCCGCGGGTGAGCAGGACCATGCGATGGGAGACCGGAAGGGACTGGGAGAGTTCGAAGGCGGGATCGATGCCGGGGCCATAGGCGTAGGCGATACCGGCCCCGGCAAGGGCCGGCGCGAGGAGCGACACCCACGGTGTCCCGGTCTGCTGGCTGGCGATAACCCCAACCGCGAGCACGACCAGGGTGGCGACGATCCAGGAGAGGATGAGCGAGGGAGTTGCGACCAGAGCGCGCGCCAGCCCGGGAGAGCACAGGAGCCGGGCGGCAAGTCGTTCGACCGGGCCGATGTCGCGGGACCAGACCTCTCCCGAAACGCCGGTCCAGACCCGCTCGAAGTCGATGCCTAGCGCCCGGAGCTCAGCCTCGGGTTCGGATAGGGATGGGCGCCTGGATTCGGGCATCATCTCAGGCCCTCCCGCCCAGCAGCGCTTCGCGGAGCCGCTTCCGGGCCGCGAAAAGGCGGCTCTTGACCGTGCCCGGCGGAATGCCGAGCGCGTGCGCCACATCGCCCACCGATCGACCATCGACGTAGATCATCTGCACCAACTCCCGTTGCGGGTCGCCGTTCGGTCCAAGGGAGGCCAGCGCCTTCTCCAGATCCGCGTTCCGGATCGCGATCACGGCCGGATCGTCGGCCATCCGGGCGTTCCCGTCGTCCAGATAGGCCACTGGCCGGCCGTGCTTGCGGGCCCAGAGCGCGGCCTGTCGCCGGGCGATGCCCCAGATCCATGCTTCGCCGGAGCCCTCTCCGCTGAACTTGCTGCTGCCGCGCCAGACCGCCACGAACGTCTCCTGGAGGACATCCTCAACCGCGTCGGCGGGCATAACTCGCCGCAGCCGCGCGGCCACCCAGGGCGCGTGCCGTTCGAAGAGGGTTCGCAGCGAGTGGTGGTCGCCGCCGGCGACGGCGGCGATCAGGGTTGCATCATCCATGTCTATCTAGTCTGTTGCCGTAACCTGCGAATCGGTTCACCCATCGTACGTGAGGGAGCAACATCCAGACAGCGCGAGGCGGCCCGGACATCGTGTCCGGGCCGCCTCGCGCTTCTCATTCGATTTTGGAGCAATCTCCGCTGCGCTACTCCACCTCGTCGACCGCGATCGGCCGCTCAACCCAGGTCAGGAGCCGCTCGGACGTGATCTTGCTCTCGTCCAGGGACATGCCCATACCAGGACCCTTCGGCACGGTCACCATGCCGTTCACCGGCACCACCGGCTCGGTGAAGAAAAATTGGTGTACCTGGTTCCACTTCACCAGGAACTCGACGAACGGGATCGTGGTGATCGGCAGCGCGCAGGAGAGGTGGATGTTGGCCGGGACGGAGTGGCCATGGGGGATGACCGGCAGATCGTAGGTCTGGGCCATCGCCGCGATCTTCATCAGCTCGGAGATACCGCCGGCCCAGTAGGTATCCGGCTGGAGCAGATCGGCGGCGCCGGCATCCATCAGCTCCTTCTGGCCCCAGCGGGTGTACTCGTGCTCGCCGGTGGCGGTCGGGATGGGTGAGCGCCGCCGGATCTCGGCGCAGGCGGCGATGTTGTCCGGCTGGACCGGTTCCTCGATCCAGCGCGGCCGGAACTCCTTCAACTGGTCGGCCATTTCCAGCGTGTAGGCGACGGTCCAGCTCATCCAGGCGTCAATCATGATCTCGACGTCCGGTCCGACCGTCTCGCGGATTGCCGCGATCAGCTCGACGTTCTTCTTCATCCCTTCGCGGCCATCGGCCGGACCGTAGCGCGGGAACCACTTGGTGGCGATGTAGCCCTGATCAACGACCCATTGCGACCGCTGGCGCACCAGATCGGTCTCCAGGGAGTGGCCGAGCATGCTGGCGTAGGCCGGGATCGACTCTCGCATCGGGCCGCCAAGGAGCTTGTAGACCGGCTGCCCCAGCCACTTGCCCTTCAGGTCCCAGAGGGTGGCGTCGATCGCGCTGATCGCCATCATGCTTGGGCCTTTGCGCCCGTGGACGGCATCCCGGTACATCTTGTCCCAGAGCCGCTCGGTCGCGGTCGGGTCCTCGCCGATGAGCAGGTTCCGGAACGCCTGATCGATGATGTAGGCGACGTCCATCGCCACCGGACCGCCAAGGCCCGTGACGCCCTCGTCCGTGTCGATCTCAAGGAAGACGGAGCGCATCTCGTACTTGCCGTCCTCGATCCGTTTCGGCGTCCCCGTCGTGTTGGACGCCCGCTGCGCCTTGTGCTCCGGGTAGACATCGATCGGGCGGATGAGGCGCTCCTCCCAGAAGTCGCCCTCGAACTCCATCACGCCGGTCAATTCCCGCAGGCGCAGATCGGTGATCTTCACGAACCCGATTCCTCCTGTCACCGCCGACGACGATTGTCAACCCGCGTTCCAGAAGCCGGCGATTAGCCCTTGATCCCCGAGAGGCTCACGCCCTGGACGATGTACCGCTGCATGAACAAGAAGATGAGCACCAGCGGAGCGATAGCGACTGCGCGCGCCCATGAAGAGCGCGGGAGGTTGATCGATCTGCGCGGTCATAAAGGTCGAGAGGACCAACTGGACCGTACGCCAGGCAACCTGCCGCGAGACGACCAGCGGCCAGAGGAAGGCGTTCCAGGAGTAAATGAAGCTCAGATGCCCAGCGCCATCATGATCCCCAGCGAGTTCGGCAGGATCAGCCCCCGATAGATGCCGATATAGCCAAGACCATCGAGACGCCGGCTTCCTCGATCTCGACCGGGAAGTCAGGTAGAACTGGCGGAAGAGGAAGGTGGCGAAGGCGTTGAAGAGACCAGGGACCACAATGCCCCAGAGCGTGCCCACGCCGTCGAGTCCATCCAGCACCACGTAGCTCGGGATAAACGTGGCCGCGCTGGGAACCATGAGCGTCGAGAGAATCATGGCGAAGACAGATACTTTTCCCTTTTGCGGGAATCCGGGCAAGTGCGTAGCCTGCCATCGAGGCGAAGAGCGTTTGGAAGACGAGGTTGACCCCCGCGAGGATCGCCAGAGTTACGCAGCCCTTCTGCCATCGGCGCGAGCGGATCATCGAACAGCGCTTCGAAATTGCTCCATTGCGCCGATCTCCGCCCACCATTTCCACTCGAACGCTGTGATCTCGGGCTGGGTCATCAGGGCATTGCGAACGATCAGGTAGAACGGAAACAGGAAGAGAATCGCCGAGAGGAATAAGCAGCGCGTACCGCGCGACCACGGCAAGATAGCGACCGCGTTCCGAGGCTTCGAGTCGGGGACCGCGACCGCCCGGGTCTCTCGCTGCGTCGCTGGGGTATCCATGATGCTCGCCATCGTCTGCTCCCCCAAACTAAGACGCTGTCGAGCGGCCGAATCCGAAGATCCGCCCCTGGACGATCGTGACGGTGATGATGATGGCCGTGAGGATGAACGCACCGGCCGAGGCCAGGCCATAGTTTTGGTTGCTCAGGCCGACCTGGTAGAGATAGACCAGCGGCGGGCGGGCAAGTGAGAGGTTGCCGGCCGATGCGCCGGTGCCGCCGAAGATGTTCTAGAACTCATCGAACGCCTGAAAGGCCGCGATGAAGTTCAAGAGCAACACCGCGGTCGGTGGTATTCCTCAGCATCGGTAGCGTGATCGTGCGGAATGTCGTCCAGCCCGGCCGGGCACCGTCCACATACGCGGCTTCGTAGAGGTCCTTTGGGATCTCCTGCAATCCGGCAATAAAGATGATCATGTAGAAGCCGACCTGTAACCACAAGCGGACCGTAATCAGCACCATCCAGTACCAGGGGAAGTCACCGGCCGGCGGCGAGATCCAGGAGTAGACCTTCTCAACGCCAAAAATCTCACAGAGCGCCAGATTGGCCACGCCGTAGGGTGTGCCATTGAAGATGCTTGTGCGCCAGACAAGGGAGGCAACAACGTACGACACCGCTGTCGGGATAAAGAAGATCGTCCGAAAGAAGGGGCGGATCGGGCCGGCAACGCTGTTGACCAGCATCGCCAGGCCAAGTGACATCGCAAAGGTGAGTCGGAACAATAAATGCGGTGAAGACAAGGATCGTGCGGAGCGAGCGAATGAACTGGTCGTCGGCCAGCATATCTTGGTAGTTCTGCAGGCCGACCCAGTTGCCGACGCTGATCGAGTTGCGGGCCTCCGAGAGGCTGATGAGGAATCCCCAGGCGATCGGCAAAAAGGTAAAGACCCCAAGGCCGATCAGCATCGGCGAGATCAGCACCCAGAAGGCGATCGTCGCTTCGATTGTCATGGCGCTTCCAGAACGGGACCTTGGTGGTAGCTGGGAGCCCCGGTCGGTGTCGAACTCATCGGGCCCACCTTCCCCGGCGCGGCGTTCGCTCGCTGCGATCCGCGACACCGCGCATCGAAGCAGTCCTGGGGCGGCGAGCGCCCGTGGACGGCCGAAGAGGAGGGCCGGTCTGCGGACGACCGGCCCTCCGTCACGCTACGACGCTACGCGACGACCTGGTCGAGTTCGGCCTGGGCCTTCTTGCCGCGGCGGCGACCTCGGCGGTGGCGTCGGCACCGTTCTTGACGATGTTCGTCAGAGCGTCCAACTCGATCGTGTTGATCGCGCCGGTGTGCGACGGCGGCAGGACGCGGCCGTAGTCGCCCAAGGAAGCCAACCGCTTCCGATGCCGGGCCGGTCTTGAGCGGCTCGGCGGCCGCGGCGGCGCTCTGCGCGGCGGCACGTGGAAGCCGTAGGAGAGGCTCAGTCTGTCTGGACCTCGGCGTTCTCGATCCAAAGCCATGACGTAGGCTCTTGGCTCGGCCATGAGCTGCGGTCTTGCCATTGACCAGCTCACTCCAGCCGCCCAGAAGGTGGCCGGGGTGCCCTTCAGCGTCAAGCGCCGGCCACGGCACAACGCTGAAGTCATCGCCGAGTTCGGCCGTGATGCCTGGGGCATCGCCCAGAGGCCGGCCACTGACATCGCCGCCTGGCCCTGGATGAAGGCCGACGGGTCCCACCAGTCGGTCGGGGCGCCGAGCAGCAGGGCGCCGGTATCGTTCAGCTCCTTCAGCTTGTGTAGGCGAGGGCGGTGCGCTCGTTGTTGAAGATGACCTGATTGGTCTCCGGGTCGACGAAGTCGCTGCCGGCCGACCAGGGCGCGATGTGATGCGAGCGCACCGATCCCGCCGTCGTTGCCGAGGAAGAGGCCCTTCTGCCGCCCGGTATCGAGCTTCTGGCGCGGCGGCGATGAGCTCGTCCATCGTCGTCGGGGGGGCGATGCCGGCACCTTCGAGCATGCTCTTGCGGGCGTAGAGCAGCCCATGTCGTCGATCATCTTGATGCCGTAGATGCTGCCGTTGATCGTGTTCACCGCGAGTTGCGGGTGGAAGTCGGCCTTGACCTCTCGGGGTGAACAGGTCATCCAGCGGGGCGAACTGGCCTTCGTCGACCATATCCAAGGACGGCTGACGTGCCCACCTCAAAGACATCCGGTGCCGTTCCGCTGAGGAGGGCGGCGCTCAGGGCGCCGCCGTAGTCTCCGGAGACCCAGTTGATCTCGACCGCAATGCCTGGGTTGGCGTCAGTGTACTGCTCGCGTAGCGGCGGCGGCGTCTTGCGTCCCGGCCTCGCCGTACTGGTGGAACCACTGCGTGAGCGTTACTGGTCCTGGGCCGCGATCTTGGGGGCCTTGCCGAAGCCGGCGAAGGCGACCGCGCCGCCGGTAACGACCATCGACTTGAGCACGCCACGCCGGGTGAAGAACCGGCGATCGACTCCGAGGGGACGAAGCTCACGAGGATTCGACATCGAAGGGTCTCCTTTCTACAGCGACAGGAGGGGGCCGGCTCGGCGAAGAGCCCGGCAGATTGACCTTTGCCGCATTGCGGGACATCGCAAACGGGTGCCGCACTATATACGGTTAGCAGGGGGCACCGTCAATTGTTCCAGGCACACAGAACACGATTCGATTCCCGATCTTGGAGATGAAATCGGTTACAGATGTTGTGCAGTACCGTCCACTAAACATGTATCCTTGAGATCGGCCCCTCGTTTCAGCGATGACCGGGGCTGAACCGGTGACCTTGACTCAGGGCAAAACCGCTTCAACATTGACAGACGTACGCTCAGAAACGTATAAGTTTCGCATTCCGCAGCGAGGGTGCTTGCACTCCATGAAAGACCTCTAGGGCATTTCCAGCCCTGACGCTCGCCAACAGCGTCCCCGGTAGTCCCGGGATTTTCGATTCGTTGAGTACGATTCCTCATATACCTCAATAACACCGCTCGATTCCTAACTACTGGCTACGACGCGTTGCCCTTAAGCACAACCCAACGGTGGGCACTCGTGCGGCAACGCGACATGACGATGGTCGTCAACGCCTCCGATGGACGGAGGGCGTAGCGCATAGAAGGAGTGGCAGATGGGCCGGCGTACCACGCGTAATTTGGGTCACCTCTCACGGCGGCAGCTTTTGCAACGGTCTGCGGCGGTCGGCGCCGGCGCGATGGCCGCTCCCCTCTTCCGGCGGGGGTATGCGGCCAACGCCGCGATGCAGGAGGACATTCCGCGCACTCCGTCGACGGCGACGCTCGACGGACCACTGCGGATTCTGCTGAAGGCCGACTTCCATCCCGACCACAACGCATTCATGCAGGCGGAGCTCCAGGCCTTCGCCGATGCCAGCGGTTGGGACGTCGAGATCACCGACGTGGCCGGGTACCAGGGCGGCGGCGACCTTTTCCAGAAGCTGCTCGGCGGCGTCCAGGCCGGTGATGCGCCGGACATGCTGATCCACGACGTCGGCGCCCGCAACCTCCATACCCTCGGCGTTGTGCAGCCGGTCAATGAGCTCGTCGCCGAGATGACCGAGCAGTTCGGCGAGCCGATCTACGGGGCGCTAAGTCCGCAGCTTCATCGACGACAACTGGATGGCGGTACCGTTCTTCTCGCGCGCGAACGGCCACTACATCCGGGCCGACTACTTCGCCGAGGCCGGGCTGGACCCAGTCGCCGACACCGAGACCTACGACAAGATGCGGGCCTCCGCGCTGGCCGTCACCGACGCCAACAATAATCGTTGGGGCTGGGGCATGACGATCAACCGCTCCGGCGACGGTAACGGCATGGTCCAGAACGTGATGTTCCGCTACGGCGGCCACGTCCAGGACGAGACCGGTCAGAAGGTGACGTTAAACTCGCCGGAGACGATCGCCGGCCTTAACTGGTTGAAGGAGACGTACTCGGCCGAAGAGTAGCCAGCCAATGTTGCCGCCGGGGATCCTCTCCTGGACGGACACCAACAACAACGAGGCCTTCCTGGCTGGGCAGATCGCGCTCACCCAGAATGCGGGCACCGTCTACGCCAAAGCGGTCCTCGACAACGTGCCCTTCTGGCAGCAGATCTCTTACGTCCAGTACCCGATGCGGAACACCGACAACGCCCGGCTCGACTTGATGACCGCCGGCATGAGGTTCTACCTGATCACCGACGCCAAGAACCCCGAGGCGGTCTACGATGTCGCCCGCCACTTCCTCTCCCAGCCAGTGCAGGAGCGGATCTGGTCGATCTCCACCGGCTACGCCCTTCCGGCCTACGCGAACCGGTGGGAGAACCCGATCATCACCGAGAACCCCGTCTCGATGGCGGGCAAGGAGATCGCGATGAACGTGACCGACTTCACCGGCCTGCAGTGGCCAGGGCCGTTGAACGAGGCGATCGGCTCGATCGGCGAGGGCGTCTTCTTCACCGACATGATGTCGGAGATCCTCCAGGGCGGCGAGGTTGAAGAGGTCGTCGCCAACTACCACGACACCTTCGTCCAGATCTACCAGGACTTCGGCCTAGAAGGCGAGTAACCAAGACGTGAGACGTGAGACGTGAGACGTGAGCATGGCGCTTTCGGTTCTCACGTCTCGCGTCTCTTATCTCTCGTCTCCGTGAAAGGGCAGGCCAGTGGCTATCGAGACCGCGCGCGGCCAGACGATCGTCTCCCAAATAAAGCCGGCTGGCAGCTTCTGGAAACAGTCGCGCCGGTTCCTCGGGAAAGACTGGCAGGTCGCCTACGTCTTTATCGCGCCGCTGGTGATCCTGCTCTTCGGGTTGATCGCCTACCCGCTGCTGCAGGCGTTGAAACTGAGCTTCTACAACGTCACGGGTATTACGAACCGCGGCTTTGTCGGTCTGGAAAATTACCAACGGCTTTGGGAGAACAACCAGTACCGCGATTCGGTCATCACCACGGTCAAGTACGCCACGGTCGTCCGTCTTCTTCAAATTCTGGATTGGATTGCTGGCCGCGAACCTGCTGCACTGGAGCCGATTGCGGTTTCGCAGCGTCTTCACCGGCCTGATCCTGCTTCCCTGGATCATTCCCGATATCGTCGCCGCCCTCACCTGGCGCGGCATCTACGATCCCATCTTTGGCGGCCTCAATCAGCTTCTGCTCAAACTCGGTTTGATCGATACGGGAATCGCCTGGCTCGGCGACTACAACCTGGCCCTGCCCTCGGTCATCGCCGTAAACGTCTGGAAGGGTATTCCGTTCTTCACCATCGTCCTCCTGGCCGGTCTCAAGGCGATCGACACGGAGATGTACGACGCCGCCGCGGTCGATGGGGCCAACGGCTGGCGCCGCTTCATCGACATCACCCTGCCCAGCCTGCGCTACGTGATCATCGTGGCCAGCTTGCTCTCCCTCATCTGGACCCTGAACGCCTTCGGCCAGGTCTTCCTTCTCACCGGTGGGGGCCCCGGAGGCGCCACGCGTCTATTCTCGATTCTGTCCTATGAGTACGCTATCAGCCAGTTGAGATACAGCGCCGGGGTGGCCGTGGCAATGTCGGTCGTGCCGGCCCTGCTGATCTTGATCATCGTGCTTGGTCGGGTGATGCAGGGCGCCGAGACGGGCATGGCCGACGAGCCACGCCCGGGCGTGCTGGCCACGACCTGGTCGGTGATGATGTGGCCGTTCAAGATGGTCATCGGCGCGGTCCTCACCATCGTCAACCTCATCTTGGATACGATCGAGCGCGGTTTTACCTTCGTCGGTGACAGGATCAAGGGCGTGTACCTGCGAGGCGATGTGGACAGGGAAGGGGCCTGGCGCAGGCTGACCGGCCGCATTTCGTTCTTCGGTATTTACGCCATCCTCGGGGTGCTGCTTCTCTTCATGCTCTTCCCGTTCTACTGGGTGGTCGTTACCGCCTTCAAAACCCCCGAACAGATGCGTACGAGCGAATCGGTCTTCTGGCCGTCTCCGTGGACGTTCCAGCACTTCGACTTCATGCTGACCGAGACCGACTTCCCGACCTGGTTCGGGAACACCGTCCAGGTTGCCCTCGTCTCCTGCGCGATATCCGTGCTGGTCGGTGCATTGGGCGCTTACGCCTTGGTCCGGCTGCAGTGGGTTGGGTCGGGCATCCTCTCGACGGTCATCCTGTTCACTTACCTGATGCCGACGGTGATGCTCTTCATCCCGCTCTACCGCATCTTCAATGATCTGCACCTGATCGATACGCTCGGCTCCTTGATGATTGCCTACCCGACGTTCGGCCTTCCATTCGCGACCTGGCTCCTGATGGGCTACTACCGGTCGCTGCCACGGGAGCTTGAAGAGGCGGCCCTGATCGATGGCGCGAATCACTTCCAGGCCTTCTTCAGGATCATCTTGCCGCTCATGACCCCAGCCCTGATGGCGGTCGCGATGTTCGCGATCACCGCTGCCTGGGATGAGTTTCTGTTCGCGTTCGTCTTCATCACGTCGGAGTCAAACCGGACACTGCCTGTCGGCCTCGGCATGATGGTCATCGGCGACATCTTCCCCTGGGGCCAGATGTTCGCTGCCTGCATCATGACCACCATCCCAGTGGTGATCATCTACGGCCTGGCCCAGCGGTTCATGATCTCCGGCCTCTCGGCGGGGTCGGTCAAGGGGTAGCTGCCGGAACCGCGTCCAGATATCGATCCAAACAGAATCGGCCGTCGCCCGTGTGGCGGCGGCCGATTCTACGTCTCCACGCGAGCCCGTCAGTCGCTCCAGGGAACGACCGTGTGGTCGCGAATGAAGCTCCAGTCGATGTTTTCCCCGAGACCGGGCCCTTGCGGAATCGGCACATGTCCCTCGGAGTCGACCGGATCGATCAGATCGATCAGCCACGGGGTTTCGGCGTCGTAGTCGACGTGGGGATGAAGCAGGCCGCGCTCGTAGTACTCGCCCGGCGTTGCCATCGCGCCCAGGACCTGCATGTTGGCTGCGCCGCCACCGTGGACCTCTACCCGAATGCGAAATGCCTCGCAGAGGTGGACAGTCTTCATCGCGGGCGTGATCCCGCCGACATCAAACACGCCCACACGGGAGATGTCAGAAGCGCCGCGCAGGATCCACTCGGCCCGGGTGTACATCTGGCCGTGGGCCGTCTCCGGACCACAGATCGGCAGATCGAGGTTTTCGGTGAGCCAGACGAACGAGGACGTGCTGTGCTCGTTCATCGGCTCTTCCATCCAGTAGTAGTTGAGTTTTTCCAGCGCTCGCCCGAGGCGGAGGGCCTCTTCCCGGGTGTAGTCATGGTGCGGATCGAGCATCAGGTGCATCTCCGGCCCGACCGCCTCTCGCACCGCCGCGCAGGCTGCGATATCGCGGTCGAGATCGGGGCCGTGCGGCGACATCCAGGTGTGTAACTTGAAGGCGGGATAGCCCCGCGCCTTGCATGCGGCCGCGAACTCACCGTACGCCTCCGGAGTGTCGAGGCCGCCGGGGATGTCGTCGCCACACATCGTGCTGGCATAGGCCGGGACTTTGTCCCGGGCGCCACCCAGCAATTTGTGCACCGGCAGGCCAGTAAGGCGGCCGGCGAAGTCCCAAAGAGCGCAGTCGACAACCGCGAGACTTCGATCATCGAGCGTGTTGCGCTCAATTCGCTGCCCACGCAAAAGCTTGTACCAGATGGCTTCCCGGGCGAGCGGGTCCATCCCGGCGATCGTCTGGGTAGCAATCGCCGCCGTCGCGGCTGACCCACCAAAGCAATACCCATCGACGCCGATCGACGTCCGCACCCGCGTCAGGGTGCGCTCGATCCAGCGCTCGGGTGCGGGATGAGCGTGCCCCTCGTCATCCTTACCCACTCTGGTCGGGGCCAGGAAGGTCATCGTCTGGATGTCGCGGATCGTAAGGCCGGCAACCGCCGCGTTGAGTCCACTGGCCCGGGCAGCGATCTCGGCGGCGGAGAGGTCGTCCGGGGCGGGCAGAACAGACATCGCATCCTCCCGTTCGCGTCATCGTTCGATCCAGCATTGCGCGGCGGCATCATAGCGATGGTGGGCAAAACGCGAAAGAGATGCCCGACCGCGACCGAACTGGATTGCATGTCTTGCGCCATGCCACCGTTGTAGGGGCGGACGATGTGTCCGCCCGGCCGCAGGCAGTCCGATTCCCGCTTGGAAATGCCGTTCCCAACCTGTGACGACATGGTAGGTAACCGGGCGGACACACCGGTCCGCCCTACAAATGGGTTTCGTTACGGAAACGCGGATGCCGCACATCCGCCCCAAGAACGGCGAGACGGGCATCGAGGCTGTTCTGCGCGGCCTGCAACGCCGACATGGCCGGGCGGACAGACCGACCCGAAACGGCGGGTTCACGCCTTTCCATGATCGCCTCGAAGAACTCAGCATCCTGGCGGGCGATAGCAGAGTCGGGATCCGATGGGTCCTGTGCACGGGCCTCCAGGAGAACCCTATCCCTATCGCGCAGGACGCGATCTTCAAGAAGAAGTGTCGTCGACTCGCCGATGATGAGGTAGTCGTTGACCGGTATATGGGTGTGATACGACATCGCCACAGTCACAATTTGGTCTTGAGGCGTGCGCATGATGATGCTCAGAGTCCATCGGGATGCCCAGGTCTCGCCCGGCAAGGCGACTTGAGCGGCCGTCTCGACGTGCTCGCCGCGCTGGGGCACCCCAATGAGCCAGAGGGCCGCGTCGACAGCATGGCAACCATGGTGCCAAAGCAGATTGTCGGTCCAGGTGCGACGTCCGGCCGCGCCAGTTGACGTTCTCCCGCCGACCGAACATGTAGCGGGCCACGATGGCATGTGGGTGCATCTCGCCGGCCGCGATCATCCGCCGGGCCTCGATCATCGCCGCGCCGTAGCGTTGGGTGTGGCAGACCATCAGGCGGCGATCAACCTCGTCCGCAAGCGCGCTGAGACGGTCAGTCTCGGCCAGGGAGAGAGCAAGCGGGATCTCACAGAGAACATGCTTTCCAGCCCGCAGCGCCCGCTCGACCTGCTCGGCATGGGCCGGTGAGGGCGAGCAAACGATTGCGACGTCCAACTCCGGATCAGCCAGGAACTCGTCCAGGTCAGTCGTGGCGGTCGCCATCCCGAACTCGCGCCCGAAGGCGTCAGTCGGTTCCGCGTGAGGCCCCATCACCGATGTCAGCCGCAAGTTCATCTCGGCGGAGGCCGCTTGCAGAGCGAGCACAGCCCGGGCATGATCCAGCGCAATCGAGCCATACCCGATGATGCCGATGTTCACGTGAGGCCTCCTGACGCAGATTCGGATGGGGCGTGGAGTATAGCGGCGAGCAATCGCCACGACTCGCATAGGGAGAACGGCAGAGGATGGTCATCGTCGACGCCCATTGCCACGTCTCGCAGAGCTGGTACGAACCGGTCGAGGTGCTGCTCGCTCAGATGGAGCGGAACGGCGTCGGCCATGCGGTCCTCATCCAGATGCAGGGCCAGTTCAACAACCACTACCAGGTCGAATGCCTGCGCAAGTACCCTGGCAAGTTCGCCTCGGTCGTGCTGGTCGATCCATCGTCAGCCGACGCACCAGAAACGCTCAGTCGGCTGGCCGCCGAGGGAGCCAGCGGCGTACGTCTCAGCGCCACAACTCGATCACCAGGAGGCGATCCACTCCTGATCTGGCGCGAAGTCGAGCGACTCGGACTCGCCGTCAGTTGCGCCGGAGCCGCCTCGGACTTCGCCTCGGCGGAGTTCGCCGGCCTCGTCGAGTCTCTCCCTGGGCTTACGATCGTCCTCGAACACCTCGGCTCGTTGAGCCGTCCAGATCGCGATGCTCACGAGCGAGAGAACAGGCGGGCTGTCTTCGCACTGGCGCGGTACCCGAACGTCTTCATGAAGATCACAGGGCTTGGCGAGTTCTGCGACCGGGCCAGCCCAGTATCGGAGCCCAACCCGTTTGCCCAGCCTGAGCCGAACCTCTTGGCCGAGGCGGTGAATGCGTTCGGCCCTCAGCGCTTGATGTGGGGCAGTGACTACCCACCGGTCAGCAGCCGCGAGGGCTACACCAACGCGCTAAAGCTGCCCGTGGAACGAATTCGGGCCATTCCGGGAATTTCGGATGCCGATTGCGAGCACATTTTCGGGGGTACCGCCCTCGCCGTTTTCCCCGTCCGCGAATGACCATCGCCGTACATCTGGAACGTGGCCTGCACCGGGCATTCCTGGCAGCGGCCACATCTGGAGATTCGTCCGGCCTGAAGCAGACCTACGGCAACGCGCTCAAGACGCAAAGGCTTGTGATTGCCGCGAACGAATCAGCGCTCTCGGATCAGGCCGTGCATCTCTAACTCCTGATGTTCCAGGTACGCTCGGGACGTTCCCAGCCGGCGGACGGGTCTGGTAGGATCGCGCCCTCAAGTAAGGGAGCCGGAGTGGGGGAGGTTCTGCATCATGGGTGAACGGGTCCGCCTGGCGATCGTCGGGTGTGGTGGCATGGGCCGGCGCCACCTGGCCGGGTTGGCGGAACTTGCGCGATCAGACCACAACAATGTCGACCTGATCGCCGTCTGCGACCTGAACGACGCCAACGCCAACGCCCTCGCCGACGAAGCTCGTGACCTCCTCGGTCACCGCCCTCAGGTCTTCCCCAGCATCAAGGCGATGCTCGCGGCGGAGATCGGGCTCGAAGCCGCGTCATGCACGACTGAGACTGGCACCCACCACGTCGCTGCCACCGAACTCCTCGAAGGCGGCATCCACACCCTCTGTGAAAAACCGCTCGCCCTGACCATCCGCGGCTGCCGCCTGGCGATCGAGGCCGCGGAACGGGGGAATGCCATCCTCTCCGTCGCGGAGAACTTCCGCCGCGATCCGATCAACCGCCTGGTCCGGGCGCTGCTCGACGACGGCGCTATTGGTGAGCGCCAATTCGTGATGGAGACGGGGGTGCGTGGCCGGGATTCGATCACCATCACACCCTGGCGCCACCAAAAGCTGCGGGGCACCATCACGCTCGACGCTGGCGTCCACAGCGCTGACATCCTCCAGTACTACTTCGGCGATCCCGCCAGCGCCTTCGGCCAGACCCGGCTGTACGAACCGGTTCGCGTCCGCCGGAACACGGCCGGGCCAGGAGGCTTCTACGAGAAGTGGGCAGCGTCGCTGCCCCCAACCGTCGAAGCAACCGGTGAGGACGCCATGTTCGGGCTCATCACCTTCGCCAACGGCACACTGGGTCAATGGACCGACCATTATGCTGGCCACGGACTGCCGTTCGGACATCGGATGGTTTTCGGCACCCGGGGATCAATTGCGGCGCCCGGCGACAGGAACGGCAAACCCGTCCGCCTTACCCTGGACGACGACACGGACATCTGCGACGAGCGCGTCCTGGAATTTGCGCCCAGCTATCGGTTGAGCCCGGTCGCGGCGGATCTGTTTGGTGACGAACGCCCCTGGACTTACGACCTCGAATTCCCCGTGATCGATCGCAAGCTGCTCGCACTCGAACACCACGAGCTTGCCAGTTGCGTCCGCTCCGGCGCACAGCCTGAAGTCGATGGAGCGTACCGCCATGCGGGCCGTCGCATTGGTCTACGCCCTGTTCGAATCGCAGATCGCCGGCCGTCCCATCTCCATCGCCGAGGTTGAATCGAGCGCCGTCGACGCCTACCAGCGCGAAATCGACGACCACCTCGGCCTCACAAACTAACCGCGTCTCGTCTCGGCTCTCGGCTCTCGGCTCTCACATCACCATGGAGCGAGCAATGCTGCTGTCCTATAGCACCTGGGGAATGCCGACGGTCCCAATCGATGACGCGGTAGCCCATTGTGCAGGCCTGGGTTTCGACGGACTCGAGTTGACGGTCATTCCCGGCTGGATCACCGAAGGGTCAACCCTGGACATCGCCGAGCGCACGCGGATTCGCAAACTCTATGACGACCACAACCTTGATCTCTGCGGCCTGTGCGCAAACACCCCCCTACTCGACCCCGACCCCGCCGCCCACGCGCTGAACGAGGCCCGCTTCCGGTCCTATCTGGAGATCGCCTCCGACGTGCAATCGCCTGGTGAGCGCCTGACGGTGAGCACGACATCCGGCGGCGCTCCGGCCGACTGGGAGGCGCGGAAGGACCGCCTCGTCGAACAGTTCGGCCGGTTCGCGGAGCAGGCGACGTCACTAGGCGTCGTGGTCGGTGTGGAGCCGCATGTTGGCGCCGCAATCCACCGGCCCGACCAGGTGCTGTGGCTGCTGGACCAGATCAACTCGGATGCATTAACGGTCCACTTCGATATCAGCCACTTCAATGTTCAGGGAATGAACATGGATGAGACCATTGCAACCCTCGCCCCGTACAGTGCCCACACCCATGTCAAGGACGAGCGCGGTCTGGCCCCGAACCACGAGTTTCTGATCCCCGGCGAAGGTGAGATGGATTATCCCCGCTACCTCACCGGCATGGATCGTGCCGGATACACCGGGCACATCGTGGTCGAGGTCAGCATCATGGTCCAGCGCCGCCCGGACTACGATCCCCTCGCCGCCGCAACACAGTCGTATCGGGTACTCTCGGAAGCTTTTTCAGCTGCAGGGCTAGAGCGGACCAGGAACACTGCATAGACAGCATATGGGCAGGAAGGGAGCGCCAATGACGTCCACCCCGTTCTGGAGCCAGGAGCAGGAAGACCGGCTGGAACGCATTCGCGAAGATCTGGCGAAGGTCAGCACCGCGTCCGCCTGCCAGCTCCTGCTCCATCACGGCTGGCGCAACACCTACATGGTGGGGCTGCGCCCGCTCCAGCCGCTCGGGCTCGGCAAGCGGCTCGTGGGCAGGGCGCAGAACGTGCCGGTACCTCATGCGGCGGGAGCCGGAAGGTGGGCCGAACGACCCGAGACTCGCCGGCGCTCAGCCGAGATCAACTGATCGAAACGATCCGCCGGGCGATGTCTTCTCGTCGACGCCCTGGGCGTACCCACCGCCGGGATCATCGGGGACATCCTGCCGACCCGGCTCAAGTGAACGGGGACGCTCGCGGCGGTGATCAACGGGGCCGTGCGTGACTCGCCCTACATCGCGCGAGGTCGGCCTGCCGGTCTTCTGCGCCGCGACTGCATCCCGTCCCACAGCGGGCGCGATCTGGTGCCGGTCGATTACGACCGCCCATCGACATGGCCGGCGTGCAGGTGCTGCCCGGCGACGTGCATCCTGACCGACGACGAGGGCGTGATGGCAATGCCGCTTGCACCTGGCCGAAGAGATCGCGGCGCACGGTCCGCCCAAGGAAGCAACTCGAAGAGTGGATCAGGGTCGAAGATCGCCGCTGGAGGGTCAGTCCACGACTACTACCCACCGACACCTGAGAAAGCGGTCGAGTAAGCGAAACCGGCCGCGCATCGACGCCGGCCAGACTCAGAGCCACGCATGAAGATCACCGATGTTCGCACCGCCGAGATCAAGGGCCATGGCTACTCCACCTATGTCCGCGATCTTTACCGACGAAGGGGTCGATCGGCAACGGCGAATGCATCCACGGCGGCGAAGGCTGCCCGCGCATGGTCCACGCCCTAAAGCGCTTCATCATCGGTGAAGACCCGCTCAATGTGGACATGCTCTTCGAGAAGATGCGCCGCGGTCGCCTCTTCGATGGAGCGATGGCCGGGGCGACCGTGACGGCGATGACCGGCATCGAGATCGCGCTCTGGGACCTGGCCGGCAAGATCCTGGGCGTGCCCGTCTACCGGCTCCTCGGAGGCAAGTTCCGCGATACCGTACGGCTCTACTGCGACAGCCACGCCGGCAAGGATTTTTCCCCGGAGGCGTACGCGGCCCGCGCACAAGGAAGTCGTCGCGCTCGGGATTCGATGCACTGAAATTCGACGTCGACGAAACCGAGGCGGGATTCCGCAACGACCGCTGGAACTGGCACGCCTCTCCCAGTCGAGATCGACTGGATGGTCGAGCGGGTGGCGGCCGTCCGGGAGGCTGTCGGGCCCGACATTGACCTGGCCATCGACATGCACGGGCGCTACGACATTGCCAGTGGGATCGCGGTGGCCCGGGCGATGGAGCCGTTCCGCCTCCTGTGGCTGGAGGAGCCGGTGCCGCCGGAAAACGTGGCCGCGATGCGTGAGGTGAAGCGGGCGTCGCCAGTGCCCCTCTGCTCCGGCGAGAACCTCTACCTGCGCTGGGGGTTCCGCGACCTGCTCGAGCAACAGGCGGTCGACTACATCATGCCCGACATCCCCAAGTGCGGCGGGCTATCCGAATGCCGCAAGATCGCCAACATGGCCGAGGTCTACTACGTGCCACTGGCGCCTCATAACGTCTGCGGTCCCCTCGGTACGATGGCCTCCGCTCATGTCTGCGCCACGATCCCCAACTTCCTTGTGATGGAGTGGCATTGGATCGACTATCCCGGCTGGGAAGAGCTCACGATTCAGGACCAGCCGGTGATCCAAAATGGCCACGTCGTCCTCACCGACAAGCCGGGGATCGGCCTGGAGGTGAACGACGAAGTAGCCAGGACTTTTGTACGCCCCGGCACGCGGTACTTTGGCGAACAGCCCTGAAAATGGGGCGCGCCAGAAGCACTTTCCCCCCGCGAGAGCCGGCGAGGATAGGCTGAACGGAGGTGTTCACCGGAGACGAGCCACATGAGCCCGCCCTCGACTCATCCGAACGGTCTATCTCCGATACCGCTGGCTTGACCCGGTCGGATAGACCGAATGGTGCAATCGGGATGGGCCATCTGGCCAGGCGTATTCACCTGAAATACAGATAGCGCTCCCGGACCTTCCTACTATATTTGGCGATCGATATAACTATTGACTTCAACAGACAAAAGAACTAAGGTACTTACTAGTCAGGGTCAATGGTCCGGTGTTCGGTCGTTCGGCTCTCGGTACCTTGGGAACCAGAGGATACAACGGGTGCGGTTAGCCCAAGACCATCGCCCCTGAAACCAAATGAAGGCGCTCAGCCAGGGGTGACCGGTTTACATCTTGGGTCCCGATGAGAGGAGCCCGATTATGCTGTGGAAGTAATCATCATTTCGTAACACCACCTATCCGCAGTTCTTTTCTTGACTGCTTTCCTCTCCACTCTCTCCGAACGGCACCCACCTCCTGGAGGTCTCCTGTGATCAGCTGGAAGTAAGTGCCTTGATCATCGCGCACCTGTTTGTTTTCGTCGCTAATGGCTTTGCTGGAGGAGATTTCAGTTGATCAGCTGGAAGTAATGGACAATGTCCCAACCAACACTACGGCCTGGGATCGCAGAATGAAGGACACGCTCCTTCTCCGCACCTGGATCGTTATCGTTTAAGAGATTCGGAAAGCATCGAGGATCGTCTGGTACACCTTATGTAATGTCCTGATCGTCCCGAGATATTCGAGAAACGTTTGCCACTCCAGCCATGAATTCACCATCCGAGCGCAACCTGCGGAGTGGCTAGTACCTCCGTACCAATCGACGATAGGCCTATAGTTTTGCCAACTCCGCATTTTTCGTTCCAACAGAAGGAAACGACCCCTACAATCACGGTATACTGAGGCAATTGGTGACTGGGGCTGCCGGCGCCAGGAGCAGTTGAGCTTCCAATCTTGTAGTTCTCCTGGGAATCCAATGGGCGGTCTTCCACGGGCCACACTTGTTCGCACATTCCTGACAGTGATCGTCACTGCCGCCCTGTTCCTTTGGGCGCGGGGCAGCGAACCTTCGCTGTCGGGCCGCGACGTCCTCATCGCCCTAACCCTGGGCGCCATCTTCGCCATCTCAGAGTCGAAGATCCTCGACATTGCCTTCCCGAATGGGACAGGCACGCTCCACGTCTCGGTCGGATCCCCGATCGCCTTTGCAGCCGGGCTCACGCTCGGTCCGGCTACCGGCGCCGCCGTCATCATGCTCGCAATCCTGATCGAGTCAGTCATTGACCGTCGCCAGCCCATCAAGATTCTCGTCAACGTCTCCGTTTTCGGCCTGGTGACCTTGCTGGCCGCACTGACCTATCAGGCATTCGCCGATACAGACCTCTCGCCGCTCGGAAGCCTCCGCAATATGGCAGCGGTCATGGCCGCCAGCGTGGTCTTCAACCTGGTGAACCTGGCGGTAATCTCTTCCATCGTGGCCCCCGTGATGGGCCTGACTCCCCTCAACATGCTGCGGACCAACCTCTCAGGCTTCTACGTCCAGACGCTGACTCTCCCAACGTTCGGCGCGATTGTTCCGGTAATCGCCCGGGAGCACATCGTCGCCTTGCTCGTCATCGTGATCCCACTGATCGGCCCCCTACTCTCATTTCGCGGCTTCGAGCGGACCCGACTATCGATCCAGGAGACCATGGCCGGCCTCGCCGATGCGCTCGAGCGCCGAGACCCCTACACCCACCAACATTCAATGCGCGTGACTGACTATGTGGGGAAAGTTCTCTCCCAGCTCCCAGTGCCGTACGAGACATCCCAAGGCATCCTCGCCGCTGCTCGTATCCACGACATCGGAAAGGTTGCGATTCCGGATCAAGTCCTCAACAAGCCCTCGTCGTTGACGAAGGATGAATTCGCGGAGATTCAGAGCCACGCCGCCGTCGGCGCCGAGATGGTCGAAAAGCTCTGGATGTACCGACCGTGGGTGCCGGTGATCCATCATCACCACGAACGCTGGGACGGGAAGGGTTATCCGGATGGGCTCGCCGGGGAAGACATCCCCCTCGGGGCGCGCATCATCGCCGTGGCCGACGCCTACGACGCGATGACCACCGATCGCGTCTACCGCAAGGCGTTCCCCGTCGAAAAGGCGCTCACGGAACTCCGCGAACAGAAAGGCATCCAGTTCGAACCGGAACTCGTCGACGCCCTTTGCCGGGCTCTCGGTTTCTCCGACGAGCCTCCAGCGGCCGAACCAACTCTACCGGACCACCCGCCGCCACCGATCCTACCCATCAAGCCAATCAAACCGACACCGCCAACTCACGGCGCCCAGGTTCCTACAGAGCCAGAGCCGACGGACCAAACGCTGCATCAGCCTGCAGCCATGATCATGCAGCCGCCGGCCATCGTCCCTCAGAGTTGACGGTTTTGACATCAGGCAGCGGCCGGTGATCGCGGAGATCCACCGCCGCTAGGCGTCGATTCGATCACTCCACGAGCGCACAAGCAGCAGCAGGGCGAGCAGTACTCCGGGCAGCGAGAGCAGCCCGATGGCCGCGCCAACGCCGAGCCAGGATTCCAGCACCGGCGCGGCCAGCGCCCCGATGATCCCGCCGATGCCCAACGCAAGGATCAGAATCGAGAGAAACCGCCCGTAGCGGTCGGCTGGCAACCGGTGCTGGAAGAAGGTTAATCCAAGCACCTCGTAGACATTCGTCGCCAGCCCCGCGATTGCGAGCGTCACCAGGGCAATTGGGACCGATCCGATCGAGCCGAAGACCCCCATGGCGGCAGCACAGGCGGCGATCGCCGCCGCGGTTCCCCGCAGTGCCGCGATGCCGGCATGTGAACCGGCACCCGCGCCGATGCCCCCGACGACAGCCCCAAATCCGACCGCGGCGTAGAAATAGCCAGGGCCGGCTTCACCCAATCCCAGGCTATCGGCCCGGTCGACGAACAGCGAAATCGATCCCCGGATCGCGACTGTCGCCCCCAGAGCGGCGAGGGCAAACAGCGCGAGGTCGGTTTGCCGCAGGAGCCAGCGGTATCCCCCTGACGGCGCGCTGCTAACACCAACCAGGGCAGCAGTGTCGCCCGGCACGGCCACGCCAGATTCAGACGCTTGCGCCGCAACGCCAATTCCGTCGCGATGGGTCTGGCTCCAGGAAAATGCAATGGCGACGCCGAGGAACGTGAGCCCATTGATGAGAAAGACGGGAATTGGCCCCAAGGCGGCCAGGACCAACCCCCCGAGCACCGGCCCGACAAACTGGGCGACGGTCAGCCCGGTCGAGAGGAGGCCGTTCACGGCGGCCATCTGGTCCGGCGGAGCGCTGTTGACCAATTGCACTCGATAGGCGGGCCAGGCAACCGTATTGACGGTCTCCAGGGCAACGATGAGGAGGCAGAGCAGCCAGATCTGGGGGGCCAGATCAACCAGCACAAAGGCGGCCGCGATGACGCCCATGAGTACATGTGACCAGACAAGTGTCCTGGTTGGCGGCCAGCGATCGACCAGCGCCCCGGCGGGCGCCTGGAACACCAGCCGGGGGACCAGGCGCAGTGCGAGGACAAACCCGACGCCGATCGAGCCACCGGCTTCGTGGGCAATCGCCAGCAGAGCGACCGTATTGAACCAGTCACCGATCTCGGAGGCGAGCCCGGCCCAAAGGAGAGTCGATGACTCACGCCGCGACAGTAACTGCCGGTAGCGCTTCAACCCGTCCGCGACCGCCGTCGCGAACCGTCGACCCCCAGATGGCATTCTCAGACGTTCCGTCGTTTGCGCCACGCCACCTGCCTCGTGACCTGAGACGGCCACCGGCGACTGCCTCCCGCATGTGATCCGCGCAGCCGGGTGTGCACCTTGGCGGAACCTCCAGCGTACCAGAACGCCTCAGGGTGAGGAACAGCCCGGTATGGGCAGGACCGTGGGGCTAGTGCGGTGGTGGCCTCCATTTCCCTAACGGTAACAGCCGACTAAATCGGTATATCCTGGGGGACGGAAGATAGGCGCGAGCCACTGACAGGAAAGAGCGGAAGCGGGATCGCATCATGCCGACGAACGAAGCCGCCCAGTATCACCTCATCTTCGACGCCGACGACACCCTGTGGGAGAACAACATCTACTTCGAGCGCGCGATCGCCGAGTTCGTCACGCTCCTCAACCATTCTGCCCTCACGCCACCAGAGATCCGCGAGGTCCTCGACCGGGTCGAGCGCACGACCATTGGCATCCAGGGCTACGGCGCGGAGAGCTTTGCCTATAGCCTGTCCGAGACCTTCCGGGAACTCGCTGAAGGCGATGTCACGGAGGAAGATGTTGCTCGGGTACAGGCGCTCGGCAAGCGCATCCTGACCCAGGAGAAAGAACTCCTCCCAGACGTCGAAAGCACCCTGGCGGAGCTGGGCCAGCGCCACACCTTGGCGATCCTGACGAAGGGCAATCTGGAAGAGCAGCGGCTCAAGGTTGAGCGTTCAGGACTGACCGACTACTTCGCGCACGTCGATGTGGTCGTCGAGAAAGACATTGAGACCTATGCGCGTCTGGCCCGGTCTCACGGCTTGAACCCCGCCACAACCTGGATGATCGGGAATTCGCCTAGATCCGACATCAACCCGGCCTTGGCGGCGGGCCTGAACACGGTCTACATCCCCCACAGTGCGACCTGGTCGCTGGAGCAACAAGACATCGAAGAACCGAGCGATCCGGCGCGATACATGACCCTCCACCGCTTCGCCGATTTGCTCTTGCATTTCTAGCGAAACCTCGTGGGCAACTTGACAGCAAGCACGTGCGTCGATAGGGTTCGCAATCTGTATACAAGATTGACAAGGGCCACGCGGGAGCCGCCCGATGACAACGGCGTCACGACGCTCAGCCTCACCCCGACAGATAACAACACCTGCCGCTGGAAGCGCGCCAGAAACCACCGAGATCACCCGGACGTCGCTCGGTGACGAGGTCTATCGAGTCCTGTGGCAGCGGATTCTCGACCGGAACCTGCGGGCGGGCGAGAAACTGAGTGACCTGCGCCTGAGTGACGAACTCGGAGTGAGCCGCACTCCCGTACGAGAGGCGCTGCAGCGCCTCGTTCAGGACGGCATCGCCCGGGCGGAACCCAACCGAGGCTTCTACGTCGCGTCATTCGCACCGGAAGACGTGGCAGAGATCTACGAACTACGCGCCGTACTCGAAGCGATGGCGCTCAGGCACGCCGCGCCACACCTGTCCGCCGCCGAACTCCGGCAGGATCTGGCGGAGTTGGAGCGGTTCGAGGAGCTCATCGACCACGCGGAGACCAGCGAGCAACTCCAGGAGATCGCCAGCGAGTTCTTGCGGAGCGATCGCGCGTTCCACCGCCGCCTGGTGGAACGCGCGAACCGGAAGCGGCTGGCGGCGCTGGTGGAGGGATTGTGGGCGCAGATCGCAGTCTTTCAGGAGGCGGGGAGTTTCCTTCCGTCATTGGTCCGGCTTTCGATTGTCCACCACCGCGAGATCATTCACGCTCTTCTCGCGGGCGACGTCACCACCGCGGTTGCGAGCCTGGAACACCACATCCAGGAGGTCAAAGGCCGGGTGGTCACTGAGGTGGCGATCACCCTCAATGCCCATCAGGTCTATTTGGACGATCCAGAAAACGCGAAGGGACAGATGATATGAGCGGAGAGCAACCTGGTTGGGACTACCAATGGCTCGATGCCACGGACGAGTCGCGCCTCGCCAGCCTCGGCGCGCGAGGGTGGGAGGTCGTTGCGGCCTCGGCGGATGCGGCTCGCCTCCTGCTGAAGCGGGCCAAACCGACGTTCCGGGAACGGGTCACGCTCGATCAAAAGCGTCACGTGTATGGGTCGGCAGGTGTCGCGTTTCCGGAGGGCGACCTATGAAGCGCGACGGTATCCTCAATCCCGCCCTTGGGCACCTGCTCCTCAGCACGGGCCACACCGACTACTTCACGATCTGTGACGGCGGATTTCCCGTCCCGGTCGGCCCAGAGCGCATTGACCTCGCCCTCGTCAGCGGAATTCCGACCGTTCTCGACGTGCTCGCTGCCGTCCACGCCGAATGGTCGATCGACCGTGTCGTGATCGCCCAGGAGATGACGGAAATCAGTCCTCACCGCGTCGAAGAACTTAGAGAGATCATGGGTGACATTCCGTTCGAGATCGTCTCCCACCTCGAGCTGAAGCACCTCTCCTCAGGTGCGCGTGCCACCGTCCGCACCGGTGACTCTGTCCCCTATGCCAACATCATCGTCGTCTCAGGATAGTTGAGATTCAAGTTCCAAGTCGCAAGTTCCAAGACGACGAATAACGCTTGGTTCTCAGCTCAATCCTCGCAACTCACGACTAACGACCACGTCTCTTGGAACTTGTCGACTTGGAACTTGAACTCGAATCTCTTCTCGCGACTGGAGTAACAATGTTTCGGCTCGATGGAAAATCGGCAATTGTGACTGGAGCTGGTTCTGGGATAGGGCGCGAGATCGCGATGGTCTACGCCCGCCAGGGAGCCAGCGTCTGGATTGCGGACGTCAACGTCGCCGGGGCCGAAGCGGTCGCCGCCGAGATTGCGGCGGAGGGCGGGAAGGCGTCGTCCCAGGCGCTCGATGTCACCGATCTTGCGTCTGCCCGGGCAGCGGTCGCCGCTGTCGTGGCCGCGCACGGCCGCCTCGACATCCTGGTGAACAACGCCGGTATCGGCCTCGTGGGCAGCGTGACCGAGACGGAACCGGAGGACTTTGACCGCCTCTTCCGCGTAAACGTCCACGGTGTCTACCACTGCACGAAAGCGGCAGTCGAGCAGATGCTGGCCCAGGACCCGAAGGGCGGCAAGGTCGTCAACATCGCCTCAGTGGCGGGCCAGGTTGCGGTGCCGCGCCGGTTCGCATACGGAGCGACAAAGGCCGCCGTGATCGGCATGACCCAGTCGACGGCGATGGATTACGTCAACGACAATATCCGGTGCAGTTGTATCTGTCCCGGCACGGTGGAGACGCCGTTCGTGGAGGGATACCTGCGCAAGTACCATGCGCACGAACTGGACGAAACACGAGCCGCCCTTCACGCCCGCCAGCCGGTAGGCAGAATGGGCCGCCCCGACGACATCGCCCCGCTCGCCCTCTACCTCGCCTCCGACGAAGCCTCCTTCGTCACCGGCGCGGCAATGGTGATCGACGGCGGCTGGACCGCTCGATAGAAGAACGAGTTACCGAGTACCGAGTACCGAGTGAACAGGTCGTCCAAACCTGACCTGGGTACTTGCTAACTAGCCGCACTTGGCACTCGGCACTCGGCACTTGGCACTTGGCACTCGGCACTTTCTCACGTCTCCAGGAGGACCCCATGACCGCATCCAGGCCCGACGGAATGCAGCTTCTTTCACGAGGGCCATCCGGTCCGGTGGAGATGTCCGATGTCGCCGTGCTGCTCCACCCGAGCGACCACGTCGCCATCGCCAAGCAGCCACTCCTGCCACGAACCGTCCTGAAGACGCCGCATGGTGAGATCACGGTCACGCAGATGATCCCGCCAGGGCACAAGTTCGCGCTGCTGGCTGTCACCAAGGACGAGCCGATTCGCCGCTACGGCCAGATCATCGGCTTCGCCACCCAGGACGTGAAGCCGGGCCAACACGTCCACTCCCACAACCTGGCGGTCGGTGAGGGCGGCCTGACCCTCGACTACGCCTACGCGAGCGAGTACAAACCGGTCGAGTACGTGCCGGAGGCGGAACGGCGGACCTTCATGGGTTTCCGCCGGAAGGACGGCCGGGTCGGCACCCGTAACTACGTCGGCATCCTCGCCTCCGTCAACTGCTCGTCGTCCGCGACTCGCCAAATCGCCGAGCACTTCAAGAACCATCCCGAGATCATGGCCCGATACCCGAACGTCGACGGGGTGATCCCCTTCCCGACCAAGGGCGGCTGCGGCGCCCATTACGGATCGAGCGACCTCGGCCAGCTGCAGCGGACCATGGCCGGAATCGTCGAGCACCCCTGCGTTGGAGCCTACCTCGTCCTATCTCTGGGCTGTGAGGTCAACCAGCCCCAGGACATGATCGACCACACGGGGATGGGCAACGGTCATCAGCCGAAGGTGCTCACCATCCAGCAGGATGGCGGCTTCCGCAAGACGGTCCAGGCCGGCATTGCCGCTGTCGAGCAGCTCCTCCCCGTCGCCAATCAGTACGTGCGCGAACCGGTCTCGGTCTCCGAGCTCGTGGTTGCGCTCCAATGCGGCGGCTCCGACGGCTGGTCGGGTGTGACCGCCAACCCGGGCCTCGGCCTCGCCGCCGATGAGATCGTTCGCCAGGGCGGCACCGTCGTCCTCGGGGAGACGACCGAGGTCTACGGCGGCGAGCACCTCCTCACTCGGCGGGCCAAGACCAAGGAGGTCGGCGAGAAGCTGATCGAGTGCATCCACTGGTGGGAGAACCACACCGCCATGCACGGCGCCTCGATCGACAACAATCCCGCCCCGGGCAACAAGCTGGGCGGCCTGACGACGATCTACGAGAAGTCCCTCGGCGCCATCGCCAAGGCCGGCAACACGCCGATGACCCAGGTCGTCCGCTACGCGGAGCGGATCACCGAGCGCGGCTTCGTCCACATGGACTCTCCCGGCTACGACCCGGTATCGGTCACCGGCCAGGTGGCAGGAGGCTGCAACGTCGTCGTCTTCACCACCGGCCGCGGAAGCTGCTTCGGCTTCAAGCCGGCTCCCAGCATCAAGATCGCCACCAACTCGACCCTGTACGCCAACCAGGAACCCGACATGGACATCAATGCCGGTCGGGTGCTCGACGGCATCAGCCTGGAGGACCTCGGCAAGGAGATCTTCGAGGAGATCATCGCCGTCGCCTCCGGCAAGCAGAGCAAAAGCGAACTGGCCGGCGTCGGCGAAGAGGAATTCAATCCCTGGATCATCGGAGCGATGCTGTAGGACCTGAGCGCCCTGATCGTATGAGCGGGCCTCCGTGTCTGCCCGGCGACGAAGAACGGCGCATCACGAATTCCAGAGATGGCTGTCCGATGAGCGACATCTGGTTAGGCTATGGCGGGCGGACCACCGAGGTCCGCCCGAACCTACCGCAGCGAAGGCGCTCGGATTCACCGCCTATGGCCGTTCGTCGTCGTCCGCCTGAACGACAGAATAGCGAAGTGCCACCGGTGACGACGGGCCGAGAAGAACTAGCGTCAGAGCGTGTCAAGGGTGCCACCGCCGAGATCGCCGTGGACCGGGGTAGTGGTCGGCTCAACATCCTCCAGGACGCCGTCTCCGATAGTGGTGTGCTCCGACTGCTCGGTCTCACCGGGCAGGACATCGCAGAAGACCTCGGTGGAGACCGTTCCCTGATAGTACGTGCATGTACTTGGCTTCCCGCCGTCGCCAGTGCATGTGACGGTGATGGAATCGACCGAGCCATCAGTGTTCATGTCGTAGTGGACGTCAGCGGTGCCGCCGAGGTCTCGACAGGTCTGAGCCTTGCTGCTGGCAAGTTCCTCAGCGGACTTTGGAGACGTGCCGATCCTCTGGGCGTTGACGCCGCCCTCCTGCATGAGGAAGACACCAAAGACCAACGCGAGCAGGACAACAGCGAATTTGTAGGTGCGAGTCATCGCGATCATGTCGGTTCCTCCTTTGCTAGAGTCCGCCACCGCTGCCGTCAGCGGTGACTTGATACCAGCAACATAGGCAACCGGTTTCTAGACGCCATCGAGACGTTTGCCTATTCAAGATCGGGAGCCCTCGCATCGATCGGGTCCGGGTCTAGGCATCTAAGGGCATGCCCCTAGGCAACGAACAATGCACATCTAAGCAGAAGGATCTTTGCGTACCAGTGCGGGTATGATGACGAACGGCTTCGCGGAGCCCGAGCGGCCAATTGGAGACAAAGCGATGAGTAGAGCACTCTTGGCATCCCCCCTCCGCGCGGCCGCGGGTTCGCGAGCCGGCTTTAGCCGGCTTCCGCACCAGAGTTAGCCCGGGGTCTTTAGCCCCGGGCGGCATCGTCCCTGCGGCACGAGTATCTCGCCATTGCCACCGATCACTTTCTAACTCTCCAGATGGCCGCCCAACGCGGATCGAGAAAGCCCCGACCCATGGAAACGAGAGAGGCGTCGACCAAACCATCCGATCCGTTCCTGTCACCCGATCAGTCACCTTTGGTCGCGGCGTTCAGCGAGCGTGCCGCGTCGCTCGGCGTCGCGGTTATCCGAGTAACGGATAGCAACGCGGCGGCTGCGGAGGTCGCCTCGATCGCCGCGATGCTCGGCACCCACGCTCCACTGGCCTCCACGGAACTCGCTCAATCCGCTGAAGAATTCTGCGCGGCACTCGGCGCGCTCGGCTTGATGCCCCGTCCGCCCGGCGACCCAAATGAAACCAACGATGCACCGCTCGGGCTATCGCTCGCCCACCTCGCCGTCGCCGAGACCGCCTCGGTCCTGCTTGCCGAGGAGTGCCTGGCCGACCGAGGCATTGGTCTCCTCGTCGCGGAGCAGATCGTCGTCTGCCCTACGCGGGCACTCGTTCCGACGCTCGACGATGCCGCTCCAGTCCTGCGCACCTTCGCGATGCGGCCGGGCGGCGCCTACACCACTCTCGTCACCGGTCCCAGCCGCACCGCTGATATCGAACGGACGCTCACCGTCGGTGTGCAGGGACCAGCGAAGCTTTCCATCCTCTTCGTCGATGATCTAACCTGATCGTCGGTGACATCAATTGACCGTGAGGGATACGCACTCCATGGCACGGACCGCCACCCCGGACCCAATACAGGCGACCAGGCACGCGACGAGTGCCCACAACGATGCTGACCACGGTCAACCTGAAGCTCCCTTCCGGGAGCGCTACGAAAAAGCGCTGGGGAACCCTCGCCTCTCGCGCAACCTCACCAACTTTCAGCAGAGCTGGCGGCCATCGCGCAACCAGATGATGGATGAGGTCGACTTCGTCGACCTCCGCGCCATGCTCAAAGCCGCCAAGACCGAAGTCCTGGACGACCACGACCGCTACCTGGCCCAGTTCCAGGCGGCGGCGGAGGCGGCGGGCGCAATCGTCCACCACGCCGCCGACGCGGCGGCCGCGAACCGGATCGTCCGCGATCTGGCCAAGGCACACGATGTCTCCCTCATCGCAAAGTCGAAGACGATGGTGAGCGAAGAGATCGAACTCAACCACGTTCTGGCCGAGGACGGAATCGAGGTCGTCGAGACCGATCTGGGCGAGTGGATCATCCAGCTCAAGGGTGAGCGCCCGAGCCATCTCGTCGTCCCCGCCGTCCACCTTGCCCGTCAAGAAGTCGGCGAGATCTTTACGCGAAGCCCTCGGCCGGGAGGTCTCGAAGGAGGACATCCCCGAGCAGGTCCGGGTGGCGCGGGACGAGCTGCGCAAGGTCTTCTTCGCCGCCGGGATGGGCGTCACCGGGGCGAACGCCCTCATCGCCGAGAGCGGCACGGTAATGATGACGACCAACGAGGGCAACGGCCGCCTTTGCTCATCCCTGCCAAAGGTCCATGTCGTCCTGGCGGGCATCGAGAAGCTCGTTCCCACCTTTGACGACGCTATCACCCAGATCCGTCTCCTGGGAAGGTCGGCGACTGCCCAGCGCCTGACGAGTTACACGACGTTCATCACCGGGCCGACGCCCGGCCACGAGATGCACATCGTCCTACTCGATAACGGCCGTCGCCGCATGAACGCCATGCCGGAATTCCGCGAGGCGCTCCATTGCATCCGCTGCGCGGCCTGCGCCAACGTCTGCCCACCCTACCGCGAGGTGGGCGGGCACGTCTTTGGCCATATCTACACCGGGGCAATCGGTCTGGTCATCACGCCGTTTCACCACGGCCTGGATGCTGGTGCCAAGCCGCAGAGTCTCTGCCTCTCCTGCAACGCCTGCGAAACGGTATGTCCGGTCGGCATCCCCCTGCCACGCCAGATCCTCGACGTGCGCAAGATGGTCGTCGCGGCGAAGGGAATGCCTCGGGCGAAGCGCATTATCCTCGACACCTATGCCCGTCCCCGCCTTTTCAACGCGGCCGCCCGCATTGGCATAAAAGGGCAACTCCCCGTGACAAGGGGCGGCCCGTTCGTGCGAGGACGACATCTGCCGGTTCTGAAGAGCCAAACCCGGTGGCGGAGCCTGCCTGCCCTGGCCCGGCGGCCCCTACGCGACCGCCTGAAAGGCGGCACGTCGCTGCCCGCGCTGCCACCCGTCGTCCCTAACAAGGTCGTTGGCAAGACGGTCGCGCTCTTCCCTGGCTGCATGACCGACCGGCTCTTCCCCGAGCAGGGCGCCGCAGTCGCCGCCTCGGTCCGAGCATTGGGCGCCAACGTCGTCTTTCCAGCCGGCCTTCACTGCTGCGGCCTGCCCGCCAACAACTCCGGTGACGACCCCAATGCCCGCCGGATGGCCAAGCACACCATTCGCGCCCTGGAACGGGTCCGGGCAGACTGGATCGTCTCCGGCAGCGCCAGCTGCGTTGCAACCCTGACCCAGGACTACATCCACCTCTTCCGCAACGATCCCGCCTGGCAATCGCGCGCAACCGCTCTGGCGCCACGGGTGATCGATTTCACCTCGTTCTTCACCAAGATCGCCCAGGTGCCGGCCGGCAGCCTGTTCCCCACGGATGGCGCCCCGAGGTCGTCACCTACCATGACTCCTGCCAGGGCCTGAACGCCCTCGACCTCCACGTCCGAACCCCGCCAGATCTTGGTTGACATCCTCGGCTGGAGGTCCGCGAACTCGGCGAAAATACCCTCTGCTGCGGTTTTGGCGGCTCATTCAGTTTCGAGTACCCGGCCGTGGCCGAACGCCTGATGAATCGCAAACTCGACAATGCCACCGCCACCGGTGCCCCGATGATCGTCACCGACAACCAGGGCTGCATCATGCACCTGCGCGGCGGCTGCGACGCATCGGGCCGCAAACTCCAGGTGAAACACATCGCCGAACTCGTCGCAGAGCGACTGGCGCAGCGCTCAGTGGTAGTCGCAAACTAGTGGAGAACGGTTCACGTGGGCAAACGCTGTACCGTATCGTTCGTCGCGAGGTGGCTTCGCGAGACGACTTTTTGTCCGATTCAGCGAGAGGGAAACCGCCACCGCTCGACCACCGTCTGGCCCACCTCCACGATGGGCTCTCGATGTTTGCGACCCTCCCGCAAGCCTTTAGGAAGGCGCAGCGCTATCCTGTACTGGGGCAGTACCTCGCGGAAGTTCGTCTGTCGGCCGATGGTTCAGTTCGAATCGAGCGCACTATCGAACGGAGTCAGGGACACCACACGGTTTGGGCGGATCCGGACCTACTCTTGCGGAGTGTGGTTAAGGTGATTCCGGTTGGCGAAATTCTTGGAGAAGATCCCGATGGTTTTTGACGTCTGGGACGGCGAAAGCGCCAACATAGTCGGGGCGTTCGAGAGTCAGCTTGAGGCGCTCGACGCGCTCGAACGCGCGCTTGATGAGCACGGCTCGGACTATGTATCGGTGCTTGTATTGGGGTTCGAGGATGATGCCGGTGATTCGGTCTTGATCGCAACGGGGAACGAACTCGTTAAGCTCGTTCAAGATCACCGAGACGGCCCCGTCCGTCAACCCGGGCCGAACGACGTGCCGTCAGCCGAGTCAGTCGCTCCGGGCATAGACACGCGTCGAACATGATCACTGCACGGTGTCGCCGATAGCGTTGTCGGTGCCCTGCGACTTCGGGCAGTCTGCGACGTCGAGGCAACCTTGGCATGTCACCGCTCCTGCCGTAGGATGCCGCGGGCGTTCGCCCCTCACCGTTCCGGCTACAGATGCGGCGCCTGCCGCGGGAGAATTGCCGCGTGCCTCTTTGCCTCTACCGCACCTCGGACTCAACCGAATCGCGCCTGGGCCTGATCGACGGCGACCAGGTAATTGATGTCGCCGCCAACGGCGGCCCGGCCACCCTCAGCGCCGCCCTGAACCTCTCGGTGGCCGATCTCCAGAACCGGATTCAATCCATCTCCAGCGCGACCGGAACTCCCCTTGCGGATGTCACGCTGACGGCGCCCGTCGATCAGCAAGAGGTCTGGGCGGCAGGCGTGACCTACCTGCGCTCGCGTGACGCCCGCATGGAAGAGTCGACCCAGAAGGACGTCTATGACCTGGTCTACGACGCGCCCCGCCCGGAGATCTTCCTCAAGGCCACCCCGAGCCGGGTGAAGGGACCAGGAGATGCGGTCGCGATCCGGGGCGACTCGACCTGGGACGTACCCGAACCGGAGTTCGCCCTGGTCATCACCAGCGCGGGTGAGATCGCCGGATACACGATCGGCAACGATGTCTCCTCCCGCTCGATCGAGGGCGAAAACCCGCTCTACCTACCGCAGGCCAAGATCTACACCGCCAGCGCCGCCGTCGGTCCGGTGATCGTGCCGGTCTGGGAGTGGGACGAGATCGGTGATCGCACAATTCGGCTCGTCATCCGCCGCAACGGCGAGATCCTGTTCGACGGATCAAGCTCGACCAGCCAGATCAGCCGCCCCTTCAGCGAGCTTGTCACCTACCTCTTCCGCCATAACGAGTTCCCCCACGGCGCCCTCCTCATGACCGGCACCGGCATCATCCCCCCGAACGAGTTCACCCTCGAACACGGCGACGACGTCGAAATCTCGATCGACGGGATCGGTACACTGCGGAATCCGGTGATACGGCTGTAAAGACGGAGAGACCTCACCCCCTACCCCCTCTCTCCACTGCGGTGGAGAGGGGCGTCAGGCGGCGCCAGGTTCTCCCCCTTCCCCCCGCTGCGGCAAGGGGACGGGGGCTGGGGGGTTAGGGGGCTTACTCACGCCTCCCCGATCTATACAGTCAGCAGCCCCCGCCGCGTCGCCACCGTCACCGCCTCCGTCCGACTACCCGCATTCAGCTTGGCAAGCAACGACCCAACGTGGAACTTGGCGGTATGTTCGCTAATACCGAGCTCGCGGGCGATGGCCTTATTGGGGTACCCATCCGCCACGAGCGTGAGCACTTCGCGCTCACGGGCGGTAAGGACATCGCTTGAGTCCGGCGTTGGCCCGACAACCGGATGGGCGTGGAGATTGGCGGCAACAACCAGCGATGGATCGAGCACGGTCAGACCCTGCTCAACACCGCGCACCGCCGCCGAGAGGGTGGCGCCATCCGCTTCCTGGCTGAGATAGGCGATCGGTTCACCGCCCAGTCCTGGGCCGTCGCTGGCGGGATTGCCACCTAGAAGTACGAACGGCACACCGGGATAGGCGTCGGCGAGGTCGTCGAGGCGATGCTCCGGCAGACCATTCAGGTCCACCACGATGGCGGCGGGAACCGGCTCGATCACCTCCTGATCGGTCCGCGCCTGGCGACGGCCGGACATCCCCAGAGGCTCGATCGGGAGGAGCAACGGGTCTTCAGCCAGTAGCGCGACCAATCCGGCACGAACCGCTGGGTAGGCCGCAATGACGACGACCCGGAGGACATCGCTGGTCCCCGGGTCGTCGATAGGCATGTCAGAACTGGCCTGACCGGCGGAACTGATGATCCGGTCCGCGCCGGTGAGCAGGTCGAGCGTCACGCCCGCTCCGTCGGCACAACGACGAACGAGCGAGGCTCGCCGCCGCGCAGAACGTCCAGGGTAACCGCGTCACCCGGGACGAGCCTGATCAGAGCGGCGGGGAGCGACTCCTGATCCTCGATCGCCTGGCCGCCGATGGCGACGACCACGTCTCCGACGATCAGCCCGGCCCGGTCGGCGGGTGTTCCTTCGACGATCTCCGTCAGGAGGAAGCCAATCGGCGCATCATCACGACGGGTCTGCACGACGATCCCATTGACGCCCAGGTATCCGACGACTCCGCGGCCGCTACCACCGATGACGAATCGCTCAACCGCCTGGCTGGGCACCGCCAATGAGAGCCGGCCATTGACCATCGTGTTGATGCCAATCACGCGGCCCCAGGCATCCACCAACGGCCCGCCGGAGTTGCCGGGCAACAGCGTGACATCGGTCTGCAAGAAGTCTCCTGTCTGAAGACCCTTCTCGGTCGCCATTTGTCCGGCGGCGACGATCACGCCAACCGTAACCGCCTCGCGGAAGCCGATCGGATGCCCGATGGCAATCGCCACCTGTCCGGGCCGCACGGTCGAAGAATCCGCGACATCAATGGCCGGCAGGTCATCGGCATCGATCTTCAGCAGCGCAATATCTCGATCGGGATGGCGCGCGGCCAGCGTTGCCTCGAACCGCCGTCCGTCACTGAGGACGACCTCGGCCCGATCCCCACGCACAACATGGTTATTGGTCACGATCTGGCCATCATTACGCCAGATCACCCCGGCGCCGTTGCCGCCGTGGCTAAGCACCATCACCACCGAGGGGCGCACCCGTTCGGCCACCTCCGCGGCAGCCTGGGACACAGAACTCCCGGCCCCACCCAGGCCGGAGGGAACATCGTTGACATCAGCACTATCGGTTGGTCGCTCAATCGTCGTGGACATTGTTCTTCCGTGTCCCTTCAAGCCAATGATACGAGGAGATGTGAGTCGTAGCGTGAGACGTGAGTCGTGAGACGTGAGTCGTGAGACATGAGACATGAGACGTGAGTCGTGAGAACGAATCGTCATCCTGAGCCCGCGAAGGATCTTGGCGCTTTAGCGCCTTCGTGCTCGTTCCAATCCGCTCCGTGGCGGTTGGTCGCGAAGGCCGTAAACGGCCAAGATCCTTCGCAAGCTCAAGGAAGACGACTGTTCTCGGCTCTATATTCACGTCTCACGTCTCACGTCTCATGTCTATCCCCGCTCCCCCACCGTCACCGCAATCTCCTGCGGCTGGCCGCCGCGGATGATCTTGATCGGGAGCGGCTTACCGACCCAGTCGCCGGTCAACTTCGCCTGGAGCTCGTCCACCTCGCCGACGGCCTCACCGTTGAGGGCCAGGACCACGTCGCCGAGCAACAGCCCACCCTTGTCGGCCGGACCTTCCGGCTCAACGCTGACGATCAGGAGACCTGTCGCCTGCCCAGACTCGTTGGCGAGCGCGGCCGGGACCTTGGCGGACTGGGCGCCGATGCCCAGGAAGCCGCGCCGGACCTTGCCGTGCTCCTTCAACGACGCAATCACGGTCTCGATCGCCGCGGCGGGGATGGTCATGCCGCCTCCCCGGCCCAGGGTCGAGGAATTGAGACCGATGACCTCACCCTCGCCATTGACCAGCGGGCCGCCGGAGAAGCCCGGCAACATTGCCACGTCGGCGCGAACGAACCCCTCAATCGAACCGCCGGTGGCAGTCCGCCAGGCCCCGCCGACCACGCTGACGGCGCCAAAGGAGGCCATTACCCCGCTCTTGCCCGGGCGTGCGACCGCGAGCACGAGGTGACCGATCTTCGCGGATGCCGTCGCTCGAGGCGCCGGAGTCAGGTCGGTGACGTCCGCCTTGAGCAGGGCGATGTCGCTGCCAGGATCACGCCCGACGAGCGTGGCCGGCACGGTGCGGCCATCGGGCAGCCCAAGGGTGATGTCATCGTCGCGCTCAACCACATGGTTGGCGGTCACCACGTAGCCGTCGGTAGTCCAGGCAATCCCGCTGGCCGGCATCCGCTGGCGGGCAAAGACCGTGACGGTCCCCGCTCCGGCCTTCTCGACGGCCGTGGCGAGATCGTCGGAGAGTTGTGTCAAAATGCTTGATCCGCCGTTCGTGCTCGAATCCATTGGTGTGTCCTCCGCCGTCCATTCACCCAGAACTGGATGATGGAGAGAGGATACGGGCCGCGCCGAGACCGCATCATCGGCGGGGTGGGGAGGAGCAATCCTACTCGTCCGGCTAGGAACATCGACGAGTCCTGGAACGTCCTTCATTGCACGTTCACCAATTCCGCCGCAATGCAACCGACAAATCGGGAGCCGAGATCGGCGCGGTGCTATCATCACACTACCGACATCGGTGCTATCACGCGCATCTACATCCCAGGGACCTCCCGATGTTCTGCTGGCATTGCGGCACCAAACTTCCCAGCGTAGCGGCATTTTGCTATCGCTGCGGGCAATCCCAGGCGGCCGATGCCGTCTTTGATCCCGCCGCCCAGGGCATCGCCCCGAACGGGTGGACGTGGCCCAGCCAGCCAACATCGGCGGAGCGAGATGTCGCGCCACCCGCCATTGATGCACCGGCGGCCGCGGCGCCAATCACGGTATCGCTTCACCCAGCGCCGACCGCGCCCGCTACTCCGGTTGGGTCAGCGTCCAACGATCTGAATCCGCTCGTCAACCTCCTCGCGATTGGCTGTGGGTTGATCGTGGTGGCCGGGTCGTTTGGGCCGTGGGTCACCGCCCATGTTCGCTTCCTTGGCTCGATCGAGATCAGAGGTTCAGAGGTCGATGGCCGGATCACCGTCTGGTGCGGGACCGTGGCCGTTGCCTGCCTGCTTCTGCTCCTGGTGGCGCCGAACAAGCGAGGTCTGCTCACCTCAGTCGCCATGGTCTCCTTCTTCATGGCGGCTGTCATCGGCGCCAGCGACTGGACGACTGTGAGCGAAAACCTGCGCGAGCTGCGCGAATCCGGCGAGATTGGCCTGCTTCGGGCAGAAATCGGCTGGGGGCTGCGGGCGGTGACCTTTGGCGGCGCCGGGGGGACACTGCTGGCCGTGCTGCAGTTTATGCATGCCCGGGCAACGCGCCGGACGATCAGCCCCGAAGACTAAACGGGGGAATCGGCCGATTCCGGCTTTCATTCCCGTGAACATTTCGCAACACTTCCGCCAAACGGTACGAATACCGTTCGGGCACAGTAACGGTGTCACGGCGGGCGACGCTGGTACACTCAGAGCCGGTTCGTGCGCGCTGGCGAATTGAACCGGCCTTCCAGATGACGTCCACGGACCCACGTGGTCTCAACGGGATGTGAGACCCAGGCAACGTGCGTCTATCCGATCCACACGACAGGCGAGGCGATGCTGACCGCTGAAAAACGACCGGCCGGTTCTGGCCCACCTGGCCTTTCCGACGCCACCGACCCAGAGACAGCGCCCCCACTCGCGGGACTTGACAACGCCACTACAGTCGAAGCCCGAGGACTGCGCAAGAGCTACGGCAAGGGCGTAAACGCGCTGGAGGCGCTGGATCTCTCTGTGCCACAGGCGGCGGTCGGACTGCTCGGCGCGAACGGGGCGGGCAAGACGACGCTGATCCGGTTGCTGCTCGGGCTGGCAAAGCCTAGTTCCGGATCGGCGACAGTGCTCGGCTTCAACACCGCCACCCAGGGGGCCGAGCTACGCCGCTATGTTGGGTACATGCCGGAGTCCGATTGCCTGCCGACGGCGGCGACGGCGGCCGATTTCGTCAGCCACATGGCGGAGATGAGCGGATTGCCCGCCCGCGCCGCCCGGCAGCGCGCTGCCGATGTGCTCTACCAGGTCGGCTTGGACGAAGAGCGCTACCGCCTGATCAAGGGCTTCTCGACCGGCATGAAACAGCGGGTCAAGCTGGCCCAGGCAATCGTCCACGACCCGGCCCTCGTTTTTCTGGACGAGCCGACAAACGGCATGGACCCGAAGGGCCGGGACGAGATGCTCGACCTGATCGTCCGGATCCACCGGATGATGGGCATCTCCGTTGTCGTCTCCTCCCACATCCTGGAAGACATCGAGCGTGTCTGCGACTACGTCGTCATCCTCTCCCACGGCAAGCTCGTGCTCTCCCAGCCCATCGGTAACCTCGGTGGTGACGACAGCCAGCTGATCGTCCGCATCGATGGCGATTCCAACCTGTTTATGAAACGACTAGGAGAGATAGGCCTGGACGTACGGCGTTCCCAGAGCGAAGACCTCTGGGAGGAACTCATCGTCCAGCGCACCGATGACCGCGTGTACGACATCGTTCGGGATGTCGCGGCAGACCTGGATCTGCCTCTCCGTGGTCTGCGCACGCGAGCGCACTCGTTGGAGGACGTCTACTTCGGCAGCATCAACGACGAGGGTGCCGACACGCCACCAGAGGTGACCCGTGGCTAGCATGAACCCACAGGCGGCCCCGCCAATTCCTATCGATGGGGCTCAATCGCAACGCTACGGCGAGGTCTTCGACCGCGGCTACAAGCATTACGACGGCCCGAGACTCGGCCGGATGCATGCCATCTGGGCATTGACGCTCTATTCGATCAAACGCGCCATGGGGATCAAGAAGAACTGGACCGCGAAGGTGACACCCTTCGTGCTCTACGGCGCGATTGCGATCCCAGTCGCCGTTGGAATCGGTATCCGCGCCTTCGTCGAGGACGCTGAGATCTTCGACTACGTCGGATTTTACGGGTACGTCTTCATCATCCTGGGCGTCTTCGTCGCCAGCATTGCCCCAGAGATGCTGTGCAGTGATCGTCGCGAGAATGTGCTGGCCCTCTATTTCTCGCGCGCGATCACCCGGATCGACTACCTGGTCGCCAAGCTTCTCGCGACCGCGCTCCTGACGATGACGGTGTCACTGGTGCCGGTATTGATCTACTGGTTAGGCGTCCAGCTGCTGGAGGACTCGCCGATCAAGGCGATGGCGGATCGACAGGACGAGTTCTGGGCCATCCTCGCGATGGGAACGCTAGTTGCCCTCTATCTCGGCTCAGTGGGCCTACTGGTGTCGGCGTTCACAGATCGGAAGAGCATCGCGATCGGCGTGATCGTCGTCCTGTTCATCGTGACGAACGCGATCGCAATCGTGCTCTACGAAGCCCTGGACGGAGAGCTTCAGCGCTACACCATCTTTCTCAGCCCGCCGAATACCATCATCGCCCTGGGTATTGGCCTCTTTGACAACTCCCAGGAAGGCTCGGAATGGGCAGACGTCGCCGACTTCCCTACCTGGGCCTACGTCGCCTGGACATTGGGTGTCACCGCTGTCGCGACAGCGGTGATGTACCTCCGGTACCGCCCCAACGAGTAACGGGTCGACGGTAGGGATTCGACTTCCGGGAAGGACTCCGATGGCTCTCTTCAATCGTTCCAGGTCCGCGCCTCCCCAGGCGGCGAACGGTTACATCGCTGACCAACAGGCGACCGCCGAAACACCCGTCGTGCACCTCCCGGGGATCATTCCCGGGAGGCCGGTAACGATCGTGGTCGACCACGTTTCCAAGTGGTACGGCGATGTCGTCGCCGTCTCGGATGTCTCTCTAGGGGTTGGCCCCGGTGTCACAGGCCTTCTCGGGCCAAACGGCGCGGGCAAGTCGACCCTGCTCAAAATGATGTCCGGGCTCCTGGCGGTCTCGTCCGGCTCGATCACTATTGATGGTCAGCCAGCGCGCGGACGGCCAAACGCCTATCGCCAGCTCGGCCTCGTGCCGGAGCAGGAGTACATCTATCCCTTCCTCACCGGGCGCGAATTCGTGCGGATGAACGCCATCCTGCAGAAACTGCCCGATGTCGACGCCGCAACTGACCGGGCGATCACCACGGTCGAGATGGTCGAGGCGTCGAAGCGCAAGCTCGGTGGCTATTCGAAGGGTATGAGGCAACGGATCAAAGTTGCCGCCGCCCTCGTCCACGATCCGGATGTGATCCTGATGGACGAGCCCCTGAACGGGACCGACCCTGTCCAACGCGTCAGTATTATCAACCTGATCCGCAAGTTGGGCGCCTCCGGGAAGACGGTGCTTGTCTCGTCGCACGTCCTGACCGAGGTCGAGCGCTTCGCCGAAAACATCCTCGTGATCGTCAACGGGAAGCTCGCCGCCGCCGGCGACTATCGCGCGATCCGCGAGAAGATCGACGCCCACCCGCACGCGGTCCGCATCCGCGCGGACAACCCGCGCAGCCTCGCCGCCGCGCTGATCAACCAACCGGTTACCCGCTCAATCCGGATCGAGCCGGACGGCAGGATCATTGCCGAGACGGCTGATGTCAAAGCCTTTTACCGGGCTGTGCCGAAGATGGCCCGGCAGGTCGACGTGCGCCTCCTCGAGATCCAGCCCGCCGACGAATCTTTGACCTCCGTCTTTGCCTATCTGGTAGAGCGATAGCGGTCAGCCGTCAGCGATCAGCGATCAGCCGATGAAATCCGATCTTGTGCCCCGAGAAGGAGCGATTCACGATGTACCTCACTCGTTCGTTCGTCCTGAAAGCTGAAAGCTGATGGCTGACAGCTTATCCGTCTTCTGGCGACCAGCGCCGATCGCGACCGTGACCGTCCGCCAGTTCCTGGGCGGCAAATCGGCGCGGATCGTCGCCATCCTCGCGCTGGCTCCGGTGCTCATGGCGGCCATCTACCTCATCAATACCGATGTCGCGACGCCGCGAGAGTGGATCATCGACACCACTTTTAATGACGTGATGGTTGGGACCATCATCCCGATCGCGACCCTGATTCTCGCCACAGGCGCGCTCGGGAACGAAATCGAAGACCGCACCCTTCCGTACCTGGTCCTCAAACCCGTCAGCCGTCTCCGCATCGTGATCGAGAAGTTCGTCGGAACCCTCGTCATTGCCCTGCCCACGATCCTGCTAGGCATCGTCGCGGGGTGGTTGATCATTCGTATCGGCACAGATGAGTCGGACGTCTTTGTCAGCCGCGGGAACCCGACATCCGTCGATCCACTCCTCTGGCCCATGCTGGCATCCGCGGCCGCCGGCATCGTGGTGACGGCGGCCGTCTTCCTCCTGATCAGCTTGATCGTTCCCCGGGCGCTAATCGTCGGGATCCTGTACGTGTTCGCATGGGAGAGCCTCCTCGGGCGATTTCTCCCGGGAGTCAGAGCCTTTTCGATTCGCCAGTACGTCTCTTCCATCTTCGTTGGCCTCCTGGATGCCGGTGACGCGACGCTAGACGGCCACTACACCGTGTTCGCGTCGGTGCTCACCCTTACGATCGTCACGATCGTCTCAATTGCGCTGGCGACCTGGCGGCTCAGCCGGATGAACCTCGAGTAACGTCCAACTCAACCAAGCACGGCCATGCACCGCCCCGGCAGATAGGCTACGCCGAGGCGGCGCCGCGTTTGCCGCGGTTGTGGATAATCGGGGCACGTCCGCGATTCTGAGCGCCGGACCAGATCCGGTGCGAACGGAGGAGATTGGCTTTGACTGATGGAACGACGACGACCATGAGCTTTCCGGATGGCCGCGACCGCTGGCCCGGCGCCTTGCGCCCAGAGCGCAAGATGAGCCTCGGCGTGATGGTCCCGATCTCGCAGGGGTCCCATTTCGGCGGGCTTCCCCGCTTCAAGGACATGCTGGAGATTACCAGGGTCGCCCAAGATGTCGGCTTCGATGTCGCCTGGTTCGCCGACCATCTGGTCATCGGGCATCCAGACGATCTCGACCAGCAACGCGGGGTCTGGGAGTGCTACACCATGATGTCCGGCGTGGCTGCCGCGACCGACAAGATCATCCTCGGCTCACTGGTTTCATGCGTCGGTTTCCGCTCGCCCGGCTTGCTGGCCAAGGTGGCCGAATCGCTCGACGAGATCAGCGACGGCCGCTCGATCCTTGGTCTCGGCGCTGGATGGCACGAGCCAGAGTACCGGATGTTTGGCTATCCTTTCGACCACCGGGTCAGCCGGTTCGAGGAGGCCGTCCAGGTCATCCATCCCCTCCTGCGCGGCGAGACGGTGACCTTCAACGGCGCCTATTACCAGAACGAGGCATGCGTCAACATACCGGTCGGTCCGCGGCCAGGCGGCATTCCGATTCTGGTTGGCACCTCCGGGCACCGGATGCTGCGCATCTCCGCCCGGTTCGCGGACGCCTGGAACACCGTCTGGCACACGGACCCCGCTGTCGTCGCCGAGCGATTCAAGGCGGTCGATGACGCCTGCATCGATGTCGGCCGCGATCCGGCCACGCTTGTCCGCACCGCCGGCGGCAACTACGCCGTCGAGGGCTACACCGGCGTCCGCCCCGATCCGATGCGCGGCTCGCCGGAAGAGATCGCCGAGCAGCTACGCGGCTTCCAGGACCTGGGCCTCGCCCACTACGTGGTCGGCCTCGATCCGTGTACGCCTAAGAGCCTCGAAGCATTTGCGCGGACCATTGAGTTGTTCGACGCATAGGTTCGGTGGGCATCACCGGCGCGAACCAACTGATGACCAGGGATAACGCGTCCTGACCAGCCAACCCGGAAACCCACGTAGGGGCGGACCTCCGTGTCCGCCCGATCCCTGACCAATTTGTACCGGGTTGGACACGCCGTTTCCGGTTCGGTACGCCGAGTTTGGTGGCCGGGCGGACACGGAGGTCCGCCCCTACATCATCGGCATTGTGCTGGACTGTGAATGGCGTTGCGGAATAGCGAGTTCCGGCCCGGTCTCTCTGTGACCGGGCCGGTGTCTATCATTCTCAATCCGTCCGCGCTCCTGGGGCACCGGTGGAGGATGCCCAGCGCGCTACCGAATTGGATTAGTCACGGCTTTGACGCGCTAAGAGGGGGCGGCACTTGTGCTCAGGACCAAGGGGACAGTAGCGACGGGTCCGCCCCCGCGCGTTTGTCCCGATGGGCAATCTCCAGCTGAGCAGAGCGCCGCGGATGGATCCTGATACATGCGAGTTTCTGCGACCCCAAAGATGGCGTAGGATGCCGGACTGTCGGTTGCTCGTCGCAATCGGGTGTTGAGCAGGAGGAATCAGTGGAAATAGCCTCGCCTCGGCGCCGGCCACTCAAAGTCGGGCTGATGCTACCGGACACTGAGTACGAGATGGGCGGCAAGAGTCCACGCTGGGCCGACCTGGCGGAGATGGCACGCACGGCGGAGCAGGCTGGGTTCGATTCGATCTGGGTGGCGGATCACCTGCTGTACCGATTCGACAACGTCTCCACTCGGGCGCCATGGGAGTGTTGGTCTCTGCTGAGTGGCTTTGCCGCGATCACCGCGCGGATTGAACTCGGCCCAATGGTGACCTGCACCGGTTTCCGCAATCCAGCTCTGCTCGCCAAGACCGCCGCGACCGTCGACGAGATGTCGAACGGCCGCCTGATACTGGGGCTGGGCGCCGGCTGGCACGAGCCCGAATTCCGGGCCTACAACTACCCCTTCGATCACCGAGTCTCCCGGTTCGAAGAGGCGTTCACGATCGTTCGGACGCTCCTCCGCGAGGGGTACATCGATTTCGAAGGCACCTTCTACGCCGCACGGGACTGTGAACTGCGCCCACGCGGCCCCCGTCCCGGCGGACCACCGCTGATGATCGGAAGCCTCAGCCCGAGGATGCTGGAACTCACGGCCCGGCACGCCGACGCCTGGAACGCCTGGCACCTCAGCTTCCCCGAGAAGATCGCCCCGGCCCGGGAGAAGGTCGACGCCGCCTGCGCGGCAGTCGGCCGTGACCCCGCCACCCTCGAACGCACGGTGATGGTCCTGGTGGACTTTCCAGGCGCCGGAAATCGGCCGCCCCGTGAAACGGGACCTTTCTTGACCGGATCGCCGGAGGAGTTGGCGCAGACGCTGCGCGCGTTTGCGGGCGAGGGCATCTCCCACGTCCAGATTGTGCTTGACCCCAACACCGTCGAGAGCATCGAGCTGCTGGCGCCGACTCTTGAGATACTCGATCGCGACTAGAACGCCTCACGTGTCGGGAGGACCACAGTGCCTCGCCCCCTCAAAGTCGGTATCCAGTTGCCCGAAGTGGAACGACCCGCCTCCTGGCGTGATTTGTTGCATATGGCCCAGGCCGCCGAAGCAGTCGGACTCGACTCAATCTGGGTCGCCGACCATCTGCTCTATCGAGATGACAACCACCAGACGGATGTAGCGCCGTGGGAAGCCTGGTCGATACTGGCGGCCCTGGCTGCCATCACCGAACGGATCGAGATCGGGCCACTGGTGGCCTGCACCGCCTTCCACAACCCGGCGATGATCGCCAAGAAGGCCGAGACGATCGACGAGATCAGCGGCGGCCGCCTTATCCTGGGCCTCGGCTCTGGTTGGAACCAGCCCGAGTTCGACGCCTACGGCTTCCCCTTCGATCATCGCTACTCGCGGTTCGCGGAATCGTTCGAGATCATCAGGTCGCTTCTCCGGGACGGCCAGGTTGATTTCAACGGAAACTACTACTCAGCCCGCGACTGCACATTGGTTCCCCGCGGACCACGGCCGCACGGGCTCCCTATCCTGATCGGGACCCGGGGCGAGCACATGCTGCGGCAGTGCGCCGCCCATGCGGATGGCTGGAACGCCTGGTACGCCTGGTTCGACAACGACGTCGAGCGCTTGCCTCCGCTTTTGGCTGAGGTCGACGCTGCATGCGCCGCTGTCGGGCGCGACCCCGCGAGCCTGGAGAGGTCCGCCGCACTGCTGATTCAGTTTCCTGACCTGGACGGTGTGACGAAGTACGCTTCGGCCGGAGCGAAGCCGATCACCGGATCGCCGGACGCGATTGCCACCGCCCTGTGCCGGTGTGCCGACCTCGGGGTAGCGCATGTTCAGATCGTGCTCGACCCGAACACGAGCGAGGCGATCTCGGCACTGGCACCCGTCCTCTCCGCTCTGGACAACACTTGAGCGTACATTTCTCGTTGCTGGTCGGTTGCGTGCATAGTTGACGACGTGGCCTTCTCCGGCCACAGTGCCCAGGTAACCGGGTGGCAGAGGATTCGGCCTGGATCGCGAAACCGGAGGGTGAGATGGCAGACCAATTCGCGCTCGGTTTGGATTTCGGTGGAACCAAGGTTCTGGCGGCCGTGGTTAATGTCTCCACCGGCGAGGTGATGGCGACCTCCAAGAAGCGGACCAAGGCGACCGACGGCCCAGACGAATTGATCGCGCGCCTTGTCGCCTCCAGCGAAGGCGCGATCAATGGAGCCAATCTCCCGAAGAAGAGCAATATCGCCGGAATCGGCGTGGGGATCGCCGGCCAGGTAGACGCCGAACGCGGCATCCTGATCGGGACCCCAAACCTGAGCCAGGCGACTGTCAACCTGCCGATCGCCGCCCGGCTGTCGGACCACTTCGGGGTGCCGACCGCCCTGCGCAACGACGTCCAGGTAGCGGCCCTCGGGGAGTCCGAATTTGGGGCAGGCAAGGCAGCCCCGGACTTTCTCTGCATCTTCGTTGGCACAGGGATCGGCGGGGCATTGGTCCGCGGAGGGCGGCTGCTCACCGGCGCCTCAGGCGCCGCCGGCGAGATCGGCCATCTGGTGGTCGCGGCCGGGGGCCGGTTCTGCGGGTGTGGCGGCCGGGGTCACCTCGGAGGCCTATGCCTCGCGGACAGCAATCACGAAGGTGCTCCAGGCGGAACTGCACCGGGGCCGGCCCTCCAGCCTTCGTGATATTGCCGACGCCACCGACGAAGACGGCGGCGCCGCGTTTCGATCCGGCGTTCTGGCGAAAGCCATCGAAGGTGGCGACGATCTCACGATTGAGGCGGTGACTGAGGCTGGTTACTATCTGGGGCTGGGGATCGCGTCGGCGATCAACATCTTGAATCCGAGCCGGATTGTGCTCGGCGGCGGCGTGATTGAGGCCGTGCCGATGCTCTACGATATTGCCATCGAGCGAGCGCGGAAAGAGGCATTACCGGCCGCGTCGAAGGCGATGACGTTCGCCAAGGCGGGCCTGGGCGACAATGCCGGCGTGGTCGGTGCGGCCCTGCTTGGCGCCCTGGCCGCTGGGTAATCCTCCTGACACCTGGGCGCAGATGTCGGCCCGCAACGAGGACCGCCAATGCCGAAGTGCTAAACTGGCCGGGTGGTATGCGATCTTGATTATCGATGAGTCGCTGGAGGTTGCGGCGGCCCGCTGGAGGACGAGCGGCCGCAGAATAAGGAGCGGTGGGGAGTTCCAGGATAGCCCAATGGGAGCCAAGTCAACTTCACGAACACGAACGCCATAGTCGGAGCGGGAATAGCAGGACGCGACGGTCGCGAATGGTTGCGAGCCGCGCGTGCGGAAGGACGCGGGAATTTACGATGGTGACCCCAGGTCAAGGAACAACCAACACCGAAGTTGCGGTCTTTGTCGACTACGAAAACATCAGGTACTCGACGATCAACTCATACGGACGCGAGCCAGATCCCGTTGCATGGCGCGATAAGGCGCTCAAGTACGGCCTGATGGCGGTCGCCAAGGCCTACGCGGACTTCGATCAGCATCCGGCCCAGGCGCGCACCCGGCTCGATGTGGCGGGTTTCGAGGCTCAGCATTACCCATCCAAGCGCTCGTTTGATCAAACCGGCCGAGAGAAGATCGAAACCCGGTCGGATCTCAACTTTGTGATCGATGTCATTAACACAGCCCTGGCGCGGCCTGATATCCGGGTCTTCCTCCTCTTTACGGGCGACAAAGACTTCATCCGAGTCGTGACCACCTTGCGGAACCGATTGGGCAAACGGGTCGTAATCTGCGGCGTGCCTGGTTCAGTCAGCCCTGATCTGGTCGCCGCCGCGGGCGAGGAAGATCCGCTGCAGATCGCCCAGTCCGTCGATGTCGATCTGGCGGTGATCCGCGCGATCGACGCCTACATCCAGCAACTCCACGACGGTTTTGTGCCAACGCAGAGCCACATGAGCCGCACCCTCTGGCGGTTCCTCGATCGCAGTCTCTTGCCCTCGGAGCACATTGAGGCAAAGGTGATGGAATTCCTGCGCAAGGGGATCCTGACGAAGCGCCAGACGGTCAACGGCCAGGGTCAGGAGCTCGTGACCACCGAGCTGAACGGCGGTCACCCGCTCGTGCAAGAGGCGCTGCCGAACTACCGCCAGCAGTATGAGGCGGATGCGGCCAGGGCGCGATTGGGTCTGCCCGCGGACGAGGAAATCGACGAGGACGAGCTGTACGCAGACCAGTACGATGAGGATGACTACGAGGCGGACGTAGAGGAACTCGAAGCGGAGACGGATGTTGTGCTGCCCGCCATCGGTGTGGCTGCCATCGACCGGGACGACGATTACGAGTCCGACGTCGACCTCGACGACGATAACCGCGGCAATCTGATCCAGCCGGAAAGCTCACGCTTTTCCCGCACGGCAACGCGGACGCGACCGCGCTAGAGGTCAGAGGTTGACGCGGATCGCTTGAACAACGTGGCGGAATGGATGCTTCAATGGCGACGCCTCCAGGTCGTCAAGAATCCCCAAAACCGCGCCGTCCGGGATCGGTAAAATCCCGGGCGGCTAGGACATGGCGTCAACCTTCCACCCAGCACCCTACACTCCCTCCGCCGCAACCCAATCCTCCGTCACCACCAACCAGAACGCCAGACCGGCGAACGAGCCATACGGGGCAAATCGAGCAGTGATCTCGGTGTCGGCGATGAGCTCACCAGCCGCGTTTCCCATCCTGGCGGCGTATGTCGGCCGGGTCCACGAATCGAGGATCAGGCGGGACGACCGCCCAAACAGGGTCATCGCGTGCGCCGCCGCATATGGCCCGATCCCCGGCAGGGCCAGCAGACGCTTGGCCAGCTCGTCGTCAGGGAGGTCAGGTTCGGCGGCCTGGGCCAGCCCGTCCAGATCAAGTGACCCGTCCGCCACCATTGTCGCGATCGAACGCAAATAGGGTGCGCGATAGCCTGCCTTGACCGTCTCGCGGTAGAACGACTCTGGCGCATCGGCCATCACCGCCGGGAGAGGGAAGGCACGCCCTTCCCAACCGGACGGTGGCGCGTCCGGTGCCGGCTCGCCCAGATGCTCGACGATCGCCCGGACCATGCGCACCGTTCCGGACCATGCGCAGTTGGTCGTGCAGACCGTCTTGATGATGTCCTCGAAGGCGGTTGCACTGCGCGCCATCCGCCCTGCTCCCCGCGTGCACCAGGCAAGAGTGGGATCCGCCTGGGCCAGGGCATAGAACGGCGACAGATCGGCGTCCAAACGGAGCATGTGCCGGACGGTCCCCAACGCCGGTTCCACTGCCTCGGAGGTCAGGACTGCTCCCGGGGCCGTCACCACGGCGATATCTGGCCCGATCGAGGCGACGCGGACGGTCCTTGGACCGCCAGGCAAGCAGATCGTGACCGAGAAAGATCGGTCTTCCTCGTCGATGGTCACGGGCGGCAGAGACGTCAACCCATGCGAACAGACCGTACGCCAGAAGTCGACAGGCTCGCCGCCTGCCCCGACCAGTGCGATTCGTCCTACCTCAGTCACCCATTGTGCTCCTGATCTGCCATGCCGACGGGCATATACGTCGGCCCAATCAAGTCAACTGTGCCAAGCCTTCAGCGACGGACCCGGTAGCGCAAGTGGGTGACGCCACTCTCACCTTCGAGCACACTGATCCGCTCGAGACGGTTGAGGCATATCCCGACACCAGTGTGCGCAATCTCAGCCGAAACACGACCTAGCCGCCGGTCGGTTGGTAGGTAAGGTAGAGGACGCCGGTGCTGAAGGTTTGGGATTCGACGAGCTTCAAAGGTTTCTGGGCATTGATATCGTCGAAGAGGCGCTTGCCACGGCCGACGACGATCGGGTGAACGAGCAGGCGGAGTTCGTCGAGGAGGCCGTCGCGCAACAGTGAGTGGACCAGGATGCCGCTGCCGGTCATCGCGATGTCCATTCCGGGCTGCTGCTTCAGCTTGGTGAGTTCGTCGGCGACGTTGTCTTTGATCAGTGTCGAGTTCTGCCAGGCGTCAACGTTGTCGAGGGTGGAGGAGACGACGACTTTAGGCGTGGTGTTCATGCGATCGGCGAAATCGTTCTCGGCGCTCGATTGACTCGGCCAGAAGCCGGCGAACTCCTGGTAGGTCACTCGGCCCAGGAGCATGGTGTCGCTTGCGGCCATCTGCTCACCGATAGCCGCCCCCATCTCGTCGTTGAAGTAGGGGAAGTGCCACTGGTCCGGCGCCTCGTAAACGCCGTCGAGGGAAATGAACAGGCTGGCGACGATCTTTCGCATGGCGATTGGCTTCCTTTCGTTGGACAAACGCACCGCGTGCGAAACTGTCAAATTCGCTTCGCGGTGGCTGCAACTACCATCGCCTAGACAGGATCTACGCACTTGTCGAACGAACTTCAATTGAAGTGATATGGCGGCGCGCGCATGCCGGGCGAAATGAGCCATGCGGGGGGCAGGGTGATCTCAGCAGGCCATATGACCGGGTACCGCTTACCCATCGCCACATCCAGCGCGCTCCCCACGTGTCTCGACGGTACCATCGGCTACGCCCGGCTCACACTCCACGTTGGTCATTGGCAGTTTTGTGAGTAACCCGCGACAGCTCTCGCTCCACGACCTCGCGCCGTGCGCCCGTCATCGCACGCTCGGTGATAGTTGTGAAGAACGGGACGAGGAGAAGGAGGTTGAGCGCCGCGCCAATGGCAAAGACCGCCCGCACACCGATGAGCTCCGCGACGATCCCGGCCAGGGCGGCCCCGACGGCCATTGCACCGTAGCCGAAGAGCCGGAACGCTCCTCCGACCCTGCCCTGCAGCTCGTCCGGTACCACCTGCTGCCGGATCGAGACGACCACCACTCCCCACATCGTTCCGCCCAGACCGCCCAGGATGACGACGGCGCCGATCAACCAGACGTTCGACGTCACCGCCGGAGCGCCAACCAGCAAGACCGTACCCAGAATATCGGCCAGGATCGCCCACCGCCGGCCTATCCGCCCCAGGATCGGCCCGGCCAGCACCGTCCCCGCCAGCCCACCCACCCCTAGCCCAGTGAGGAGAACGCCGTACTCGACGGTGGAGAGGCCCATCGGACCGGGCTCGACCGCGAAGAGAACCAGCACCGCCAGCCAGGCACTCCATCCCAGATTCATGACCGCCACGATGACGGCCAGCGCCCGGAGCAACGCGTTGCCCCAGAGGTAGCGCAACCCCGCGACGATCTCGGCGGTCAATGACGTGCGCAACAGGCCAGCATCGAAACGCGCGGCCCGGCGCGCCGGCAACCCCAGCAGGATGACCGCGCCACCAAGGTATAACGCGGCGCTCGACCCGACCGTGAACGCGGCTCCAAGTGCGATCAGCAATCCGCCCAAGGGCGGGCCGACAAACTCGTTCGCGGCCGTCTGGGTGCCGATCAGGCGGGCATTGGCGCCCTCCAATCGATTGGAAGCGATGATCGTGGGCAGCACGGCGGTTGCCGCGGTATCCGCCAGGGTCTCAGCAATGCCGGCCAGGAGCGCCGCGACATAGAGCAGCGCGATCGCATCCCAACCCGCCCCAATGGTGACCGCAAGCAGGGCAACCACACCACCACGAAGCAGGTTGGCGCCGATCATCACCTGACGCCGGTCGAGACGGTCAACCAACGCGCCGGCGTGGAGGGCGAAGAGCAGCCACGGCAGCGTCAGGGCGACGCCGACGCCCGCGACCAAACCTGGAGAATCGGTCTGACGGGCGGCCAGGACCGGCAGGGCGAACTTGAAGAGGCCGTCGGCCAGGTTCGTGGCCGCCGAGGCCGTCCACAGCGCTCCGAACGCGGCGCTCTCAGCCGAAACCGACCGGCGGCCTCGCCTCGATCCCACTCCCCAAACCCTGACCGCCATCCAGCACTCCCGTAGTTGACGACCGGTGCGCTACCAGGTAGGCTCAACTTGTCATAGGTCAATGACGTATTACATATGACCATAGCATGGAGTCAGTAATGCTTCAACACACTCAAACATATGACACGAATCAGCTTGCGACCGCGGTCGATCTGGTCAACACGTACGATCCCTGGTTCGATGAACCCGAGGCGCTCAGGGATACCGCCGCGCTTGCCCGCTTCCTCGCCGCGCATGGGTACGGGCCAGAGATCGACGTCGACGATGGCGATCTGATCGAGGCGCTAGCACTGCGCGATCACTTGCGTGCCGTGTTTGCCACCGAGGACATCCCCCGCGCCGTGCGCGTCTTGGCCGATGCGATGGCGGGAACGCGGGTAAAGGTGACACCGATCGTGCTCGACTCTGGCGCGGCCTCCCTAGCGCTGACGAGCGACCCAGACGATCCGCCGGTGGCGCGAATGGCGGCCGATGCCACAATCGGTCTGACCCGCGCCTTGGAGCGTTTCGGGATCGAGCGGCTCCGGGAGTGCGCCGCCAGCCCCTGCCGGGAAGCATTCGTCGATACCTCCCGCAACGGCGCCCGCCGATTCTGCTCCCACCGCTGCGCCAACCGGACCAACGTCGCCGCCTTCCGCGAGCGCCGCCGCTCCAGTTAGGCCAGTTCCAAGGAGCAATGACGTGGGTTGACTCTGCCGGAGAACATGTTACTATTTGGTCACATGAACGAGCGCGACCACCTCGACCCGATCTGGAAAGCCCTCGCCGATCCCACCCGGCGGGCGATCTTGGACCTGCTCCGGACCGGCCCCCGCACAACCGGCGACCTCAGCGGGGCGTTCCCGACATCACGGTTTGCCATCATGAAGCATCTCGGCATCCTCGAGGAGGCCGGGCTGGTAACGGCGCGCCGCGATGGCCGGGAGCGGTGGAATCACCTCAACGCCGCCCCGATCCAGGCCATCGCAGACCGCTGGATCGGACGGTACGAGGGGTTGTGGGCGCGTTCGCTCCTGGACATGAAGGCGGTAACCGAAGCCGCCGAGGTTCTACGCCAGCGGATGGAGACTGACCAGATGGAGACAGCAATGGTGGCCACCGATACCGGCCGTTCGCTCGACATCGCCCAGGAGGTGACAATCGCCGCGCCAAAGGAGACCGTCTTCGCGGCCCTGACCCAGAGCATCGGCGCGTGGTGGAGCCATAGCTTCGTCCCGGCCCCGGAGCGGATCGAGTTGGAGCCATGGGTCGGCGGCCGCTTCCACGAAGTTTGGGGCGATGGGCAGGGTGCCCTCTATGCAACAGTGACGCGCATCCGGACGCCAGATCTGCTCTATCTCAACGGGACGATGGGGATGAACGGCGCGGTCGTCGGCGTGATCCGCTTCGACCTGGCCGATACCGACGGCGGCACGCGGTTGCAACTGACGCACCGCGCCATCGGCGACATCGACGCCGAGACCGTCGCCAACTACACCGGCGGCTGGACAGCCCTCCTCGAAGGCCGATTGAAGCCATACGTCGAGGACGGGCAGGAATAGCCCTTCGCATCTCCCCTACGGAAACTGTGCCGGCATTTCAGTAAAGTCGCTCTGCTAGGCGCTTTCGCGCAGCAGCCGATGTCCCACGAACCAACCCGCGACCGGGACGACCGCCGACGCGAGCACGACGGCGAACCGGTTGAGCGACCACTTCGCCTGACTGCCCACGATCACCGCCAGGCCGACGAACGCGAGGAACAGCATGCCGTGCAAAGGCCCCATGATCTCGACACCGATCGGCTGATCGAAGCCGTACTTCAGCACCATCGCTAGTAACAACACGAGAAACGAGATCGCTTCCGCGATCGCGACATAGCCGAGTACCCGTGACATCGTTCCATAGCCTCCAAAGAGCGGAAAAACCGTTGCACACATAGTAGATGCCCGGCCGCGTCAGACATGGCGCGGTCGGGCATTCCCGCGCTACCGCCGAATTCGGCCAATCGTTCGATCGCACCGCCGTGCCGTTCGTCTCGTCTGCTATCATCGCCGCGCCAGTCTTCCGCGAGGAGGAACGCACGACGCCGGCCACCCAGCGGCACGGCGACGCGGATCGGCGGAGACTGATGGCGGGGGAGCCGGGTTGAAGATCGCGCTCGTGACACCCTACAGCTTGCAACAGCCCGGAGGGGTCTCGGAGCACGTTGGCCATCTGCGCCAGGAGTTTCTTGCGCTGGGCCACGACGTGACCCTGATCGCGCCGCGCGGCAAACGCGGCGGCATGGAGGCATCGCCTGGCTTCTATGGCATCGGTCGCTCGGTCACGATTCCGGCCGGTGGATCGCGCGCCAGCCTGACCTTCGACGTTACCCTCTATGCCCAGGTCAAGGCGATCATGCGCCGCGAGCAGTTCGACGTCGTGCACCTGCACGAGCCCTTTATGCCCGTCCTACCCTATATGGTCCTCCTCAACTCCAAAGCGGCCAACGTCGCCACCTTCCACGCCTACCGCACTGCCAATCCGTGGTACACCGCGTTCAAGCCATATATGTCGGCATTGACCAATCGCCTTGATGCCAGGATCGCGGTCTCGGAGCCAGCTCGGGAATTCGTCTCGACGTACTTCGAAGGCACCTACGACATCGTCCCGAACGGCATCGACACGGACCATTTTGGCGAGCAGGTCGAACCCTTCCCCTGGGCCAGCGACGGCGTGCCCCGAATCCTGTTTGTGGGCCGCTTCGACGAGTCGCGCAAGGGCTTCAAGTATCTGCTCAAGTCCATGGCGCTGGTTCGCTCCCAGTTTCCGCGGGCGCGCCTGCTGGTCGTCGGCACCGGCGACGCGGAGAAGTACGACGGGATCATGGACCGGTACGATCTCTACGGGTCGGTTGACTTCGCCGGGTTCATCCCGAAAGAAGAGTTGCCCCGCTACTACGCCTCCTGCGACATCCTCTGCGCCCCATCCACCCGGAACGAGAGCTTTGGGATCGTCCTGCTCGAAGGCATGGCCTCCGGCAAACCGGTCGTCGCCAGCGAGATTCCGGGGTATGCCAGCGTGCTGACCACGGAGCAGGAAGGGCTGCTGGTCCCGCCGAAGGAGCCGACGGATCTGGCAATGGCCCTGGTCCGGTTGTTGGCTGACCGCGAACTCCGTATTCAAATGGGCAAGGCAGGTCTCTCGACGGCGAGCCGCCATTCCTGGCGATGGATCGCCCAACGCGTACTGACTGTCTACGAGCGCGCGATGAATGTTGCCCCGCAGGCGACCTGGCGTCAGGGATTCGCATGAGCCTCTGGTTGATCGCGCCCGCACCGGCCGGCAGTTCGAGGTCGTGGGCGATCCCGGTGCCGACGGAGAAAGGGGCCTTCAGGTGATCTCCGAACGCATCGGTCCGTGGGTACGTCGCTATACCGTCGTCATCGGCGGTGTGCTGGCGGGATGGGGACTGACCCCGAACATCCTGACGATCTCCGGTGTGATCTTGAACGGGATCGTAGCGATCATCCTCGGGTTCGGGTGGCTGGAGGTGGGGGGGGCCTGCCTGCTCATCGCCAGTGCCTTCGATATGCTCGACGGCGCCGTCGCCCGCGCCACGAACAACATCACGCCATTCGGCGGGTTTTTCGATTCCACACTAGACCGCTATTCAGAGGCCGTGGTCTACCTGGGCCTGCTGGTCTATTTCTTCGACACCGATGACGCCAAACTCGGCGCGATCCTGGTCTTTATCGCCGCGACTGGCTCCCTGTTGATCTCCTACGCCCGCGCCCGCGCTGAGGCCGCCGGCTACAAGGCATCGGTCGGCCTGGTCGCCCGGACCGAACGGGTACTGCTGCTGGCGCTCTGCTTGCTGTTCGGGCAGCCCCTCTGGGCGCTGTGGGTACTTGCGGTTGCGACCCATCTGACTGCTATTACCCGCATTGTTCACGTCTGGCGGGCGTCACTCCAGGAGCCAGCGGCTTCGTCCGGCCCCCGTTAGTCGCCAACTGACCGCCCAGTCGCGCTGACGCTACCGCAGGCGCCAGACAAGGAATCACGCTTGACCGACCGTTCCCCAATCTACGAACCCGGGTCCGATCCAGATCAGGACCCGATGCAGTCGTCCAGCACCGACGTTTCCCCTCTATCGATCCAGGAGATCGGCTCGGCTTCTCGGTCTTGCCTGGTAATCATCGTCCTCATCGTGGTCATTCTGCTGTTGGCCTGCCTCAGCTGGCTGTTCCGCCTCGTCTTCTAGGTTTCTAACATCTAGGCTTCCAATCGAAGATGCGGGTATCCTGCTCCAATCGAACCGGTTGGCTCTGGAGGCAATGACGCCATGGACCACACCCGCACCACCCGACCACTGGTTGTGATCGAATCTCACGCCCGCACCTATCCCGATCCGATCTCTGTCACCGAAGGGGAGCAGGTTGCGGCCGGCGAGCGCGACAACCCGGGCGGGCACGAGGGCTACTGGATCTGGTGCACAGATAGCGCCGGCAAGTCCGGCTGGATCCCCGAACAATTCCTCGACATCATCGACGGGACGGCGACCGCGCTAGTCGACTGCGACGCAATCGAACTGACAGTCTCGGCCGGCGACCTCCTGATGGGCGGCGATCCTGTGAACGGCTGGGTCTGGTGCGTCACCGAGGAGGACGAAGCTGGCTGGGTCCCCGAAGAGAATCTGGGACCCGCCAGCGACGGCGACGATGCATAGCTGAAGACACCCAGGTGCTATGATCGGCCCGTTGTTATTCACCGGACTCGCCTGATCGCCGGAGGTTTTGCAGATGACCGACGCCCTCCCCACACTCCGCGTCGCCGCCGTGCAGATGAACTCGGGCGCCGACAAGAGCGTCAATATCGCCACCGCTCTTGGACTCATCGATCAGGCCGCGGCCGGTGGTGCCCGGTTGGTGACGCTGCCTGAGGTCTGGCCCTACCTCGGCCCGTCCGCCGGCGAGCGCGACGCCGCCGAGGGCTTTCCCGGTCCCACGCACGAACTGTTGGCGGCACGGGCCCGCAAGCACGGGATTTACCTCCACGCCGGGAGCATGCTCGAATCGCGCCCGGGCGAGCCACGGCTCTTCAACACCGCGGTCGTGTTCGATCCTCAGGGCGATGTCATCGCCCGCTACAGCAAGATCCACATTTTCGATGTGACCCTCGACGGGATCGGCGGCTATAAGGAGTCCGAGAACGTCGCGCCCGGAGACGAGATCGTCACCGTTGAGATCGACGGCGTCCAGGTCGGGCTAGCAATCTGCTACGACCTTCGCTTCCCGGAACTCTTTCGGATTCTGGCCCTGCGCGGGGCCGATGCAATCATCCTGCCGGCCGCGTTCACCATGACGACCGGCAAGGATCACTGGGAAACGTTGATCAGGGCTCGGGCGATCGAGAACGGCGTCTACATGGTCGCGCCGGCCCAGGTCGGCTCCTACTTCGACGGCAAGAACGACCGCTGGAGCTATGGCCGCTCCCTGATCGTCGATCCGTGGGGCACGGTTCTGGCGACGGCGCCCGACGCCCCGACCGTCATCACTGGCACTATCGACGTGGCCAGGGTGCGCAACGTCCGCCGTCAGGTGCCATCCCTGGCCAACCGCATGCCCGATCGGTACCGCTGGCCAGATGCCGTCGAAGCGGGCACGGTCGTCGGTCGGTAGCGTAGGCTGGTTGACCTGACAATTCATGGAGATGACCTAGCGTGACAGTGGCAAGACGGGTTGGGCTGGTGACCGGCGCGGCCCAGGGGATCGGCCAAGAGATCTCGATCGTCCTCGCTCGAGATGGCTACGCGGTGGCCCTCAACGATCTGGTCCTCTCCGAAGTGACCCAGGCGAACATCGAGGCCGAGGGCGGCTCCTGCCGGTCGTACATCGCCGATGTCGCGGATGCGGGCGCCGTGATCTCGATGGTCGAGGATGTCGTTGCCGACCTCGGCGAGATCGACGTGCTGGTGAACAACGCCGGGATCAGCATGGTTCGCCCGGCGGAACTGACCACGCTGGAAGAATGGGAGCGCGTGCTGCGCATCAACCTGACCGGCCCGTTCATCCTTTGCCAAACCGTGGGCCGGCGAATGCTGGAGCGCGGCAGCGGCTCGATCGTCAACATCGCCTCCGTGGCCGGCCTGCTCGGCGTCGCCGACCGTTCCGCCTACAACGCCAGCAAGCATGGCCTGATCGGCCTGACCCGAACCTTGGCGGCCGAATGGGGCGGGCGTGGGGTGCGGGTGAACGCCGTCTGCCCCGGTTGGGTGAAGACGCCCATGGACGACAAGGATCAGGCGACCGGCAGCTACTCCGACGCCGATATCACCAGTCGCATCCCGATGGCCCGCTTCGCCTCGCCCGGCGACATCGCCCAGGCAGTCGCCTTCCTCGCCGACCCGGAAAAGAGCGCCTTCGTCAACGGCCACTCCCTCAGCGTCGACGGCGGCTGGGCCAGCGACGGCTCCTGGGATGCGTTGCGACTGTCGCACCGATAAGATGCTGTTGGACAGCGAATGCTGCCACCCCGTGCTCAAGCGGGAGACCGCCGCCTTGGCCTCGCCCGGGGCTAAAGACCCGGGCTGAATCCAGATAACCCGGCGCCCTAAAGGGGGCTGCCACAGCCCCGGGGCATCGGATCGGCAGCCGGTCTCCGCCTCCGTGAGTTGCACCGTGTTGCAGCCGGCTTTAGCCGGGTTATCTAGTAGGTAGCCCGAGGTCTTTAGCCTCGGGCGACGCCGCAGCGCGGCGTTGGTCTTGAACGCCGGGCGAAGCCGGAACGGCGTCCCCAGTTACCCCGGCGACCCCAACGCCAGATTGTCGATCAACCGCACAGCCCCCAACCGAGCGGCAACTAGCACCCTGGCACTGCCATCCGTCACGATGTCGATGGGCTCCAGCGTCACCGGGTCGACCACCGCCAGATAGTCCAGCTCCGGATCCGGCGCAAGTCCGAGCGAATTCTTGCCGATCCCGATCAGGTTGGGCACATTCGAGATCCCCCCCTGATAAGCCTCGGCCATCGCCCGCAATGCCTGGTAAAGAACCGGCGCCTGTCGACGATGTTCGGGAGTCAAGCGCACATTCCGGGAACTGAGGGCCAATCCGTCTGGCTCGCGGATCGTTGGGCAGGCGACGATCTCGCCCCAGAGCCCGAGATCAGCGTGCATCCTGCGGATGACCACTAACTGCTGGAAGTCCTTCTCCCCGAAGTAGGCCCGCTCCGGGCGAAAGACCGACAGCAAGATCGCCACGACGGTGGCGACCCCTCGAAAGTGGCCGGGACGGCTGGCTCCCTCCCATCGCTCGGTCAATCCGGAGACATCGATACTGGTGGCAAACCCAGCGGGGTAGATCTCGTCGACGGCGGGAACGAATGCCAGGGTCGCTCCGGCCTCCTCGGCCATGGCCAGATCGTGATCGAGGGGTCGTGGATAGCGCTCCAGGTCGCGCGGATCGTTGAACTGGGCGGGATTGACGAAGATGCTGAGCGCGGCGGTCCGGTTCTCCCTGGCGGCTCTCGCGATCAGGTCCGCGTGGCCGGAATGCAGCGCTCCCATCGTCGGCACCAGGCCAACATCGCCTTCGTGCATGGTCAAGGCGCGGCGGAGCTCGGCTTTGGTCCGAACGACGGTGATCACCGATCGTCCCCCGGCTGCACTCCGGCAAGGTCGTCGCGCAGGGCTTCGGCCACGCCGGCCTTCATCGCGTACGTGTGTTCGGGCGCCGGATAGATCCCCGAACGGACATCGGCGGCAAATGCACCTAGAGCGTCTTGCGAAACCGTGGCCAGATCGGCATAGCGCTTAATAAAGCGAGGCCCTGGCAACGGTGTCATGCCGAGTAGATCGGCCGCGACCAGCACCTGCCCGTCAGTACCCGGACCCGCTCCGATCCCGATGGTAGGTACAGGCACCCGCTCGGTGATGAGCGCGCCAAGCTCGGTCGGTACGACCTCGATCACGATGGCGTAGACGCCCGCGTCCACGAGCGCTTCAGCGTCGCTCAGGATCTCCCTGGCGCGGGAAACGGTGCCTCCCTGGACCTTGAGGCCGCCAAGGAGGCCGGCGGTCTGTGGGGTAAGCCCGACATGGCCCATCACCGGGATGCCGGCATCGACAAGGCGCCGCACCCGGGGAGCTAATGCCCGGCCAGCCTCGACTTTGATCGAGTCGGCTCCCCCCTCCTTCATCAGGCGCCCTGCCGCTCGGATCGCGTCCGTGATCGTCCGCTCCGATCGCCAGGAAGGGCATATCGGCAACCACGTGGGTGCCGCCCGCACCCCGGGCAACGGCCCGTGTATGGTGAACGACCTCGTCAACCGTGACTGGTACGGTACTTTCGTAACCGAGAACAACCTGCCCGAGCGAATCGCCGACCAGGATGATATCGACGCCGGCCGCCTCCGCCCAGCGCGCCGTGAGGACGTCATACGCGGCCACCATCACCAGCCGTTCGGCGCCCTTGCGCGCGGCGATCTCCGGGGGAAGGAGTTTGCGCCGCGGCCGTATCATGTCGTTATGTTCAGCCGGAGGCATTTCGGTACCGGAACCCACGATTTTCTCCAATGTCCTCAATTGTTCTCGATCTGCCACCTACGCGGTCCAGTCAGGACACCATCCGCACATCATCCCCGTCAATTCGGACTGTGGCAATCCCGATTCAGCAACTCGGAAATAAGGTTGATTGACACTATCGCTTTATTTTGATATGATCCTTCTCGTGGTTGATTGCACATCTTGGTGCCAATTGGGCACTGCCTATGCGACAACTGCGGAAGGATGAATCCAAAATGACTCAGGTACAGAGCGGACAGTGCGGCCTGTGCGCCCACTTCGGCGAAAACCACCCCCAGGACTCAAAGATCATCCAGATTCGCCTCAAGCATGAGGCACCTGAGAATCTGGTCGAGGAGTGCGGCCACCCGACACTCGCTCCGCTCCATCTGATGGTCACCCCGATCAGCGGTTGCGCCGGCTTCCAGGCCGCGCCGGAGCCGATGTCCGCGCGAGCATAGTAGCCCCTCGTACAACCACAAAGCGGGCCGGCGCGCACTGCGCCGGCCCGCTTTCTGCGTCACTCGCTGTGCCGCTCTGGTCGCAGTGCCGCACTTGACGTCGCCTTGACACCGGTTCTCCCTCACCGTAGGCTCGCATCCACAACCAAAGAGCGCCGCAACGGGAGCTCGGGGAGCCGGGCTGAGAGGGTGGACGGACCGCACCGCGGTCGCTGCCACCGACCGTCGAACCTGATCGGGGTAATGCCCGCGCAGGAACGCCGAACGCGCACCTCAGCCCCGTCCGCGCGCCGTCCTTTTCCTGGCGGTGCGTTTTGCTGTCTGGCTCGCCACATCCGCCGGACACGCTCGCGACGGAGGCACATCCATGTTCCGCCCCACCATTACCGGCCCACGCATTTCTCGCCGGGACGTCATTCGCGGCGCTGCCGTCAGCGCCCTTGGAGTTGGACTCGGCAGGGGTGTCCAGTGTGCGCGAGCGGCGCAGGAACTCACCGAGTTCAGCCTGGCCCTCGACTGGTACCCCAACGCTAACCATGCCGGACTGTACCTCGCTCTGGAGCGGGAACTGTTTGAGGCCGCCGGGCTGGCGGCAGAGATCTATACCCCATCCGATCCAACAGTCGTCCTTCAGACGGTCGGCGCCGGCCAGGACACCTTTGGGATTTCCTATCAGACCGACGTGCTCCTCGCCCGGGCGCAAGACGTGCCGGTCGTCTCGATTGCCGCGCTCGTCCAGCACCCACTCCTCGGGATCATGTCCCTGGAGTCGGCGGGGATCACTCGTCCGGCCGATCTCGCCGGCAAACAGGTTGGTTACCCTGGTATCCCCAGCCAGGAGGCTTTTCTGGCCACCATGCTCGAAGCCGATGGAGCCAGCCTCGATGACGTCGAACTCGTCAACGTCGGCTTCGATCTCGTTCCGGCCGCGATCTCCGGCCAGCTCGCCGGGGTGATGGGCGCCTACTGGACCCACGAGACGATCCTGGCCGAGCGCGAGGGGCATCCGATGTCGCTGCTCCGGGTCGAGGAGTGGGGCGTGCCCGACTACTACGAACTGGTGCTCGTCGCCAGCGAGGACACGGTCGCCGATCGGCCCGAGCTCGTCGCCTCCTTCTTGGCCGTCATCGCCGCTGGGTACACGGCAGCCACAGCCGAACCGGAGGCCGCGCTCGACGCTCTGGAGGCCGCTAGCGGCGATATCGTCCGTGATGTCGAGGCTGAGGGTCTGGCGCTCCTGGGCCCCGAGTGGTTCGACGGGTCCATCCCATTTGGTCATCAAGATCCAACCCGATGGGCAGACTACGCGGCCTGGATGGTCGAACGCGGCCTGATCCCGGCCGACCTCGACGCGAACGCCGCCTTTGTTGCCGACCTGATTCCCGCCGACGCGACGCCAGGGGCCACGGCTGACGCGTGAATGTGAAGTCGGGGTGATACCATGCCTATTCAGACCCAGCGCCCGTCTAGGGCGTGTTGTGCCGCTCGACAGGACACGCCGGGAGCATGGTGAGCGCCAGTCAAACCGCCCCGGGAGCCGGGAAGATCGTCGCGATCGTCAACCCCGCCACCCGCCGCAAACCGGATCCGATCGTCCACCTCCTGCGCTCAATGGCGCCGGCCGGCACCGAGGTCCAGATTTTCCTCACTCGTGGAGCGGGAACGACGACCGATGTCGCCCGCGCCGCCCTCGAGGGCGCGAGCATGATGGTGGCGGTCGGCGGTGATGGCACGGTCGCGGCAGTCGCCAGCGCCATCGACGGTTCGGGCATTCCGCTGGGAATCATTCCGGCCGGATCGACCAACATCATTGCCCGCGAGTTAAGAATCCCAACGGCGGCCAGAGCCGCGATCGAGCTCATCTACGGCGAGCACACACACCGCGACCTCGATCTGGGGGTGTGCGGCGACCAGCGGTTCCTGCACATGGCGGGTGCGGGCTTCGACAGCCGCCTGTTCGCGGCCACCAATCCGAGCCTGAAACGGCGAGCCGGTTGGCTGGCTTACCTGCCGGCGGGGGCGCGCAACCTCGTCAAACCGCCAGCGAACTTCACCATCCGGGCCGACGACACGACGATCGAGGTCGTCTCCCCCCTGGTGATCGTCGCCAACGGTGGCTCGGTAATCGCGCCTGGACTGAACCTCTACCCAGGGATCCGCAAGGACGACGGCCTGCTCGACGTACTCATCTTCACCCCAAAGGGCCCCTTCCAGGTCCTGCGCACGCTCGGCCGCGCTGCGACACGGGGGCTGTCCAACTCGCCGTTCGTCCTCCGGATCCCCGCCCGCCGGGTCGAACTCAGTTCCGACCCTCCCATCCCAATCCAACTCGACGGCGACGTGGCCACCATGACCCCCGCCGTCTTTGAGATCCGGCCCAGGGCCATCCACGTGGTGACGCCCTAGGTCGTCATGCCCCCTGTGTGGCCAGAATCCGTTCAACCACGACCGCGACTCCGTCGTCCATGTGCGAGGCCGTCACCTCGTCCGCAATGGCCAGCACCTCTGGGTCGGCGTTGGCGACCGCCACACCCAGGCCCGCCCAGGAGAGCATCGGGATATCGTTAGGCATGTCGCCGAAGGCCACGACCTCACTTGCCTCGATTCCCAGGTCCTGGCAGAGCCGGGCGAGACCGACCGCCTTGTGCATTCCGGCCGCCGACACCTCGACGAACGGCGCCCCGGAGTGGGTCACGTCGGCCAGCGATCCAGCGTGATCGCGGACCAGGGAGAGCAACTCGACCGCGGCGTACTCGGGGTGGCGCACCACCAGCTTGGTGACAGGGACGGCGTCGGCACTGGAGAGCAGGGCGAGGGCATCGATGATGGTCGGTTGCTCGACATCGCGTTCGGGGTGGAGAGCGGCGAACTCCGCCTCGCTCTGATAGTCGAGACCCTGCTCCATCGCGAAGATCACGCCCGGCAGCGCGGTGCGCAAGCTGGTCACCAGACCCAAAGCGATCTCCGCGGCGAATGGCTCGTTGTGGACGATCTCACGATTGTCGAGGTCATAGACGATCGCGCCGTTACAGCAAATGGCGAACCCGCCGATGCCCGCATCGCGAGCGAAGACCGACACGGTCCGGGGTGGCCGGGCGCTGACGACCGCCACCACGATGCCAAGGGAGCGCGCGGCGGCCAGGGCCGCTCTATTGCGCTCGGAGACGGATTTGTCCCGCCTGAGTAGCGTCCCATCCAGGTCGGTTGCGATGAGCTTGATCACGTGGCGACGTATCCCGAGCGAATGCGCATCCGATTCACGTCTTCTGTCACCATCTTCGCCCGTCTCGCGCCCGCCGGCAAGGCGAGTCGCGTCAGAGTTCATGCGCCGCGTCCGCGACCGCGAACTGCCTGATTTGGTCGCGGACGACGGGCCACCAGGGCCGGTCGTCAAACGGCAACATGTGGTCCGCATCGATCTCCGTCAGCGTGAGATGACCGGCGATTTTCCGGGCAAGTCGCCGGGTGTCGGCCGGACGGGAGATGGGGTCGCGGGTGCCCTGCACAATCAGGGTTGGCGCAGTCGAGCGGCGGGCAATCCGGGCAGCGGCCCGGCACATGAACTGGAGCTCAACCAGGGACGACATCGGAATCGTCGCTTCGCGGCGCAGGCGCTCTTGCACCGCCGGGTCGGATAGGTCGATGTCCGGGTCGATGTGCTGGAAGTCCCAGCGCACCTGCGGGCTGTTGAAGTCGGCCTTCTCGTAGGGCTTGAACTCCCTCATGACGTATTGCAGGAGGGGCAAGACAATTGCGCGCCGGTCGGCGATCCGAATGAACGGGGCGAGCAGGACCAGACGATCGGGCGCCCGCCGGACCGCGAGGTGGATCGCGATTGCCCCGCCCATCGAGTAGCCAAGGAGGATCGTTCGCTTGTACCGGGCACAGACATCATCCCAGGCCCGGCAAGCAGCCTCCAACCACTCGGCACGCTTGATCGTCGCCAACCGTGAGATCTGGGGCCCAAAGCCAGGCAACAGGATGCAATGCACGTTGATGCCGCCCGCCGCCAGTTGCTCCCCGATCGGACGCAACTCTTTTGGCGATCCCATGAACCCGTGAATCAGCAGCGCACCGACCTCGGACGGATGAGCGGCCGGAAAATGGAACGCTTCATGGGCGCCATCGGCATAGAAGTTGAACGGAGCATCGGCCATCGGCGGCTGTCCAGACTGGTAGCGAAAGGATCTGGATCTACCGCTCCAGTTCCGCGGGGCGCTCGCTCTCGGGGATCTGCACGTGCAGGTTGTCGAAGTGGACCTCAACGGTGCCCTTGGTATCGGTGTAGGTACCGGCGGCGAGATAGACCGAACCAACAGTGTGGGTGGCATCTTCGACCGATGCGACGACGGTGCGATTGATGATCGCCTCGATTCGGTTGCCGAAGCAGGCGAGTTCGATCCGGTTCGTCTCCTGGGCCAGGATGACGACGTCTGACCGAACCTCTCCGTAGAGCGTCCGACGCTCACCGTCCACCCAAGAATCAAGGGAGACGTAGCCGTCGAGGGGATCGATGAGCAGACTGTACTCGTTCAGTCCGCCGTCGGTCGTGTTCGAACGGCAGGCCATCTTTGCGTAGCGTCCGCCCGGTTCGCTGGCGAAGGTGGTATCGACCGCGATCGAGACCTCCCGGTACACGTTGGGCAGGCCGGCCTGCCAGGCGCCCGCGTCGTCGGCCAGCGTTGCGATCACGAACTCCCCATCCTCGTAGGCGTAGCGAACCTTGCCGGGATCGGGCGTCGTCGTGCTGAGGAGGCTGCGTTCTGGCCGTTCGAACGTGTCGACCAGCAGGATCAGGTCCACGCCAACCTCGTTCGGATCAACCGCCTCCCGATCGTCGCTGCTGCCCGGTGCCACCGCAACGCCTGCTGGGGAGGCATCCACGACATCCGTCGTATCGAGACCATCGAGGAACTCTTCCGCCGCCTTGAGCTCCTCGTCGTACACGTCGGGGTATGTTTCGAGGATGATGACCAGGTTGGCCCGATCAGGGATCAACTCGCGGCATTCGAGGTCGACCACCTCCTCACCATTCGCGGACGAGTAGGTGTAAACGCCGAAAGCCGATCCCGGAACTTCATCGACCTGCTCATTGCCATCATCGGCGACCATTGGCCGGAAGTCCGTCACCCCGTCGATGCGTCGTAGGGTTCTGGTCCAGTCGTCTCGGCAGATGACGACGTCTCCGCCGTAGCCAGCGGTCGCGTTCAGCGTGAGGAAGCTTGGACCGCTGAAAAAGGTGACGTAGTCTTCGCCGTTGCCGCTGGACTCCCGATTGATCCCCCAGACATCGGCGTCGTATGTGACGGCGAAGTTGAAGTTCGGGCTCTGGTAGACCGCAGACTCTTCGGAGTCTTCGCCTTCCTCGGGCGTCGTGTCAATGACATCCGTCTGGATCCGGAGGGCAGCGATGTTGCTCCCACTAGAAGCGTCGCCGTGACGCGCCGTCATCATCCCTGACAACACCGCTATGAGCAGCACTACGACAATCCCGGCTCCTCCCCGCACCCGGCTCACCGTCCATTCTCCGTTACGTGCACTCGCAATGCGTTCGATTCCAGCCGGCGTCAACGCTACGCCGCGACGTTGATGACTTCGAGGTTATCCCAGCGGGCGTCAACCGTACCGTCCTGGCCGGTTTCGACGCCCGCACCGATGAAGAAGCCGCCGGAGGCGTAGGTGTTGTCCTCGGCTGCCAGGGCCGCCTCGCCATTGACGATCGCGGTGATGGTGGAGCCCACGCAGGCGAGCTCAATCCGGTTAGTGCCATCGCCCAGGGCGACCAGATCGTCGCGAACCTCGTCCGCCAGCACGACAGGTTCGCCATCATCCCAGCGGGTCAACGCCAGGGAGCCGTCCGCCGGTTTCAGGGAGAGGGTGTATTCACTGGTCGATGTCTCGGTCAAAGTTGACCGGCACCCAAGGAGGATGGTGCCGCTGCCTTCGTCACCGACCAGGCGGACATCGACAGCCATCGACGCATCCGCGAACGAGCCGGGAATGCCCGCTTGCCAGATCCCGGCGTCATCGACCAGCGTCTGAATGACGAACTCGCCGTCGGCATAGGCAAACTGAGCCTCCGTCCTGGACGGTGAAGCAGTACTGAGAAAGCCCGCGGCGGGATCGTCGAACGCATCGGCGAAGCTCCGCCCCGGAATGTCATCGGGGGCGCCTTGGACGCCGCCGGCTCTGCCCGAGCCGCCCATCCCGCCGGTGCCATCCCCGGTCGGGACCGGCACCGCGACCTCAGCCGTGTCGAGACCGGCCAACAATCCCTGCGTGGCCGCAAGCTGGACCGCGTAGTCCTCGATGAAGCCCTCGACGACCAGCGCGAGGGTCGCCTCGTTCTCGATCAGGCTGAGGCATTCAATATGAAAAAACTCGTTGCCATCGGATGAGGTGAAGGCGTAGCCAGCATAGGCCGTGCCCTCCTCCTGAACGGCGATCACGTTGCCGTTCTCGTCCAGTAGCGGTCGGTAGTCCTCGATTCCGGGCGTGGAGCGGAGGAAGCGAACCCAGTCTTGCTGGCACTCGACGATATCACCACCGTAGACGGTGGAGGCCGAGAGCGTCACAAACCCAGGACCGTTGGCGAAGACGACGTAGTCCTCGATCTCATCGGCCGCGCTATCGGCGATCTGCCAGACCGCCGGGTCGTAAGCGACCGAAAAGCCAAAAGAGCGAGCCTCGTATACGTCGAGATCGGCCGTAGCGGTCGCGTCGTCAGATTGCGCCACCGCCACCGCGACTCCGGGTCCCAATGTCACGCCAAGCATGACGAGCGTGACCAGCAGCCATCGCCCGAGCCCGGACCTCCGTCCTATGATGATCCGAGCCATCCTACTCACCTCTGCCACAACTCCATACCTGCGCTGGTGAAGCTGCACTCAATGACGTCTGCCAACCGAGACGAAGATCCACACGCGATCCATCGACTCGCCCGATGGTAGGTCTATCGTGCCGTTCCGGTCAACGACGATCGGAAACCTCGGCGCTAAAGGTGGCACATGGCGCGGCGGACCCCAGGCTGATGGGGAGTGTTTATGAACAGTTTTTCCAGGGCATCGGCGTTCGTGGCCGCCGCCGCGCGGGGTAGGAAGGTGGCCCGGGCGGCAGCGGAGACGCAGTTCCCCATCCCATTCCCGCACTTGGGAACCCGGGATCAATTCCCCTATCCTCATCATCTTGGCCCACCCCGGCCACCATTGGTTGCCGGGAATTTCCTTCCCTGCGACCATTGCCGACCATGGGACCCGGCCGATAGCTTCCGCGGAGATGTGCAGACGATGCGCGAACTACTCTTCCTCAACGGCGATATCCACACCATGGATCCAGACCTGCCCCGCGCGGAGGCCGTGGTCACCGTGGGTGACCGCATCGCCTATGTCGGCGACAACGCGGGCGCGCGAGCCTACGCTCACGCCGGGGCAGTCGAAACCGATCTGGGTGGAAGCTTCGTCATTCCCGGTCTGATCGAATCTCACAATCACATGATCATGTTCGGACTCGGCGCGGCCCAGATAGACGTTCGCTACCCTGGAGTGCGCTCGATCGCCGAGATCGTCCGTCTGGTCGGCGAACGAGCGGCCGCCTACGAGCCGGGCCGCTGGGTGCTTGCCCGTGGTTACGACGACAACAAGCTGGACGAGCGCCGCCACCCCAGCTGCCAGGATCTGGACGCTGTCTCACCGGACCACCCGGTGATTGTCGTCAATGGATCGGGCCATATGGCCGTCGCCAACTCCCGCGCTCTGCGCATGGCCGGGGTCACCGGCGCGACCCAGGCGCCCCAGGGTGGCCACATCATGCTTGACGACGCCGGACAGCCGACCGGGCTCCTCCAGGAGACCGCCCAGACGCTTGTGACCTCGTTGATCCCGGCGCCCACCCAGGCCGACATGGTCGAGGCGCTGCGACTCTGCGGCGAGCGGTACGTGTCCGCGGGAATCACCAGTAGCCATACGGCTGGAGTCAACTCCGAGACGGAAATGGCAGCCCATCAGATTGCCGCCTTCGAGGGCATCTTGCCGCTACGCACCTACGCCATGATTGGCAAACCCCTTCTTCAACTTGTGGACGACCTTGGCCTGCGGACCGGGTTGGGTGACCACCGTCTCCGCATCGGCCCAATGAAGTTTTTCTCCGACGGATCGCTGATCGGGCGGACCGCCGCCGTCTTCGAGCCATTCCTCGAAGATCCCCGACCGGACAATCTCGGGCTGGAGATGATGCCTCAGGAAGAGTTGGACGCCTGCGTCAAACAGGCCCACGATGCCGGGTTCCAGGTCGCGATCCACGCGATCGGGGACCGCGCGATTCACATGGTCCTGACCGCATACGAGCGAGCGTTGGCGGCCAATCCGCGCCCGGATCACCGGCACCGGATCGAGCACTGCGGCATCTGCCGGCCAGAGCTGATCGAGCGCATCGCCAGGGGAGGATTCCTCGCCGTCTCGCAGCCGGTCTTCATCCCCGAGTACGGCGATGGCTTCCTCCGCCACCTGGGGCGGGAGCGGTGCCAGTTGACCTACCCATTCAAGAGCCTGCTCGACGCGGGTGTAAACCTCGTGTTTTCGTCCGACTGCCCGGTCTCCGCTTACGCGCCCTTGATCAGTGTCCAGGCCGCGGTCGACGAACGCACCGGCAGCGGTGTTCCATACGCTCCGGCGGAGGCCATCTCGGTCGACGCCGCCCTCCGGTGTTTCACGGTCGCCGGTGCGCACGCATCGTTCGAAGAGCGCGACAAGGGGACAATCACCCCAGGCAAGCTGGCCGATCTGACGGTGCTCGCCCAGAATCCAGCAACCGTGCCTCCGGCCGAGATCGCCAATGTGCCGGTGCGGGCCACGATCATCGGCGGGGAGATGGTCTTCGAGGCATGAGAGAGCTCAGCGGGTTGTTCGCGCCCGGCTCCGCGATCTTCGGCGGTTGGGTCCGCCCGAGACTCAAAGTCCTGGGCTATCTGACGGAAGTCGGCTCAAGCCGACTGCAGGCTACTCCCAATATCCCGTGCAGCAGCCGTCCGTACTCAGTCCCGGAGGGACTTCCGAGAGGTAGCCCGGGACTTTCAGTCCCGGGCGGGCGGGTGGCGGCGCAACGTGGTCCACAGATGTCGCTGGATAAGAATCGATGAGCCGCGCACCCCGGATCGCGTTGATCGGGTTGGCGTCCTGGGATCGGTTGCTGGTGGTCGACCGGATCGCCCCCGCCGGGGGGATACGCGGTCGTCGTCTCGGAAGCGTCACTGCCGGGCGGTACCACGAGTAACACCGCGGTCGCCCTGGCCCGGCTCGGTGCGGAGACATCGTTCACGGGGATGATCGGCGATGATGCCGACGGCGCCCGCCTGCGAGCTGCGCTGGCCGAAGCAGGGGTCGAACTGAGCGGGCTCCGCGTCCGCCAGAATGAGCCGACCGACGCCTCGACGATCATCATTGGCGGCGATCCCCCGGACCGCACGATCTACTGGCACAAGGGCGCCCACATCGTCAAAGGGGACAGGATCGACATCGCGGCTGCCTTCGACCATGACCTCGTCGTCCTCGACGTCGCCGATGCGCCCCTGCGCCGCTTCCTCACCGATCTCCCGGCGCATACCGCGCCCCGGGCTCACCTCCTCGGTACGCTGGTTTATCTGGTTGAATCCGGTGAGCCGGACGAGTTGGAGATCGCCCTCCGCTACGACACGATCACTGGCAAGGAACGGGAGATCTTGCTCCTCACGGGAGACACCAATCTGGACGACGCGACCGCCAATCTCCAGGCGGCGATGACCGGCGCGAACCTGCGGGCGGCCGTTGTCACGCTCGGGGCCCACGGCTGCCGCGCCATTACGGAAACCGAGGTCTGGGACATCCCCGCCTTTCCGGCCGACATCGTCGATACGACCGGCGCCGGTGATGCCTTCACTGCTGGCCTCGCCTACGGCCTTGCCCTCCGCTGGCCCCTGGCCAGGGCCGCCACATTCGGCAACGCCGTCGGCGCCCTGGCCATCCGCAAACTGGGTGCCCAGGCGTCGCTTCCCGTCCTGGATGAGGCGATGGCGCTGTTTCTGACCGCGGATACACCCGCGGCGAGTCACCCCTAGCCCAGATGGAGCACAAGGGGCAATGGCACTGGGTTCGCGTCGCGGCGATGACTGCGGCCCAGGCCGGTGTACTCCTCCTGCTGGCCTGGATCCTGGACGACTTTCAGCTCTCGAGTATCACCTGGTCGGTGATCGCTGTGGTCGTCATCTCCTTCGTGATCGGCTTCACCTGGCCGTGGGCCTATCGCCTGGCCGGCCGCTTCAACCCTGTCATCTTTCCTCTGGTCATGATGCTGACGGTCGGCTTCGTGGTGGAAGCCACCGCCAGCATCCTCCCCGGCGTTCGCCTCGTCTCGATCTGGGCCGCCATCCTCATCCCGCTCGCACTGACCGCCACCAGCACCGTGCTGGGAGGGTTCCTCGCGATCAACGACGATCGCCAATACGAGCGATTTGTAACCAGGGAGGTGCAAAGGTCCTACCGCAAAGTTCCTCCGACAGATGTCCCCGGCATCGCCTTCATCGAGATCGATGGACTGGCCGAACCCGTCCTGAAGCAAGCTATCGCCGAGGGCCGGATGCCGACGGTGGCCCGGTGGCTCGAATCCGGGAGTCATCGGCTGATTGCCTGGGAACCGGACCTCTCTTCACAGACGTCGGCCAGCCAGGCCGGCATCCTGCTCGGCGACAACACCGACATCCCGGCCTTCCGCTGGTACGACAAGGAACTCGGCCGCCTGGTCGTCTCCAGCAAGTTCCGGGACGCCGGTGAGATCGAAGCTCGGCTGTCGACCCACGGCGGGTTGCTCGCCGATGGCGGAGCCAGCCGTCTGAACATGATGTCCGGCGACGCCCCGGATTGCCTGTTCACCTTCAGTACATTCCGCTCATCCATCCGAGACCGCTCATCTCGGGACTACTATGCCTACTTCTCCAACCCCTACAGCCTGGCCCGGGTGATCACGTTGTTCGTGACCGATGTCCTGCTCGAACTGTGGGCGCACCTGCGCTCCCGGTTCCGGGGCGGGCCCCGGGTCCGCCGCTGGGGCACTTACCCGTTCGTCCGGGCCGCGACGACGAGCTTCATGCAGGAGCTCAGCATCTACATGGTCGTCCGCGACGTGCTGCGCGGTGTGCCCTCCGTCTACACTACGCTCTTCTCCTACGACGAGGTCGCTCACCACTCCGGTATCCGTGCTCCGGACGCACTCGCGGTTCTCGCCCGGATCGACCACCATCTGCGATACCTTGAACGGGCGGTCTCCCTGGCGCCCCGGCCATACCATCTGATGCTGCTCTCAGATCACGGGCAGAGCGAAGGCGCGACCTTTGCCCGCAAGTTCGGCAAGACGCTCCGGGCAGTTGTTGAGGAGCTGGCAGGGAATGTCACGGTCGCCGGGACCCGGCAGACAGATGAGCACGCCGGCGCCCTGGCGCTCGTCCTGAACGAAGCGATGGCCCACGATGCCCGAACCGCAAAGCTTCTCAGGAGGCTGCTGCGCCGCCGGGGCGAAGACACGGTCGCGCTCGGCCCGCAGCGCGAGGATCTCCGCCGGGTGAGCGACTCACCCCGGCAGCGACCTGACCTGGGCCCGCGTCATGAACCGGCGAAAGTCGGAGACGTGGTCGTTCTCGGCTCGGGCAACCTGGGCTTGATCTCGTTTACCGGCTGGCCATCGCGCATGACATTCGAAGAGATAGCAGATGCGTTCCCAAATTGCTCCCCGGACTTGCTAGTCATCCCGGGATTGGCTTTGTGGTCGTCAAATCCGAGGAGCATGGTGCGATCGCGATCGGGGAGGCAGGTATCCACTATCTCGATGAGGGCAACTTTGCCGGGGAAGACCCACTCGCACCGTATGGTCCAAATGCCGCCGCCCATCTCCGCCGAGCGAGTTCGTTCCGCAATGCCCCGGATATCCTGGTCAATAGCGCGGTCGATCGCGCCACCGGCGAGACCGGGGCATTCGAAGACCTCCTCGGCAACCACGGCGGTCTTGGCGGCACTCAGACTCAGCCGTTCTTGCTCTATCCGAGTGCGCTGCCCCTTCCCGATGAGCCGCTCGTCGGTGCAGCCTCGGTCCATCATTTGCTCGTAGGGTGGCTCAAGGCAATACGGACACCTTATCCTACAGCCGGTGAACCTGATTCGCACGAGCTAGCGTGATGTCCGACCAACGCACGATTCTCTACCGGAATCACCGTGATGACCTATAACCTGGGCGATGGGCTTGCCTCGCCGGAGCTCCTGGTGGCGGTGCTGCGCAAGCGCGGGCCTGCCATCGTCGGCCTCCAGGAGGTTGACAGTCCGACCGGCAACGCGCTGCCAGAATCGGTTGATGTGCTCGCCCATCAGGTAATCCATCCGCTCGGCATTCCCGGCAAGGCACTTCTCAGCCGATTTCCGATCCTCTCCTCCCGCCTGCTGGAATCGGACCCAACCCGGCCGGATCTGGTCGCCTCCGTGGATGTCGGCGGTATTGAGGTGACCGTGATCGTCGCCCACCCCCCGCCGCCCTATCTCAAACGCACCGGGTTGGTAACCAGGGAGGGGACGGCGGCCCAAATCGCCGACCTGCTCGATGTCGTGCGCGGTACATCCCAGCCGCTGCTGCTGCTGGGCGATTTCAATGCGGTGGCCAGAAATATCATTCCGCGCCAGTTCGCCGCGGCCGGTCTGATCGACGTGGCTAAGCAGAACGGTCGCCCGCTGGCGACCTATCCCACCCGCTTGACGACAACCGGAGATGGCGGAAGGCGCCTGCGTCGTCTACCGGTGCGGCCGGTGCTACGGCTCGACTACATCTGGGCATCCAGCCACTGGCGCGTGATCTCTACCGAACTCGGCCCGGACGCCGGATCGGATCACCTGCCGGTGCTGGCCACGCTGGCGTTGGAGGATATCTAGCTCGCCTCCGGGGTCGCATTCGAGCGTTCGCGGCCACCAATCGCGTAGAGGAAACCGTCGCGACTGCCGATGAACACGGCGCCGTTGACGACGGCCGGCGATGATTCGATCGGCTCCGCGGTCGGGTAACGCCAGACCTGGTCGCCGGTCGTGATATCGAAGGCATAGACGGTCGTGCCCGATCCAACATAGACCGTGTTGCCCGCCACCGCCGGCGAGGAGCGGATCGGCGCACCGGTCGCGGAGGTCCACCGCCGCTCGCCCGTGCGTGCATCAAGGGCGTTCATCGCGCCGTCGTCGCTGCCGACGTAGACCGTCTCGCCGACGATCGCCGGGGAGGAATCGCCGCCCGCGTCGAAGGACCAGCGCTCCTGCCCGGTACGGGCATCGACGGCAAAGACCTGGCCGCTCTTGCTGCTGATGTAGACCGTGCCGTCCGCGACGGCGGGTGACGCAAATACGGGACCTTCAGTCGGGAAGCGCCAGCGCTGCCGGCCCGTCTTGGTCTCGAGCGCGTAGACCTCGCCATTATCGCTGCCCACGTAGATCGAGCCCTCAGACACCGCGGGCGAGGAGAAAAAGAGGCCCTCGACCGGGAAGGACCAGCCGGGTTCGCCGGTAGCCGCGTCAAACGAGTAAAGCGTCCCTTGTTCGCTACAGACGAAGACCACTCCATCGGCGACGACCGGCGAGGATGTGCCCGCGAACTCGATCGTCTGGCGCCACAGCTCCTGGCCGGTCGCGGGATCGATCGCGGCCATCAGGAAGCCGGCACCGAGGTAGAGCACATTGTCCTGGACGACCGGTGACGACCTCAGGATCGTGCCGCCGGAGTCGTAACGCCACCGTTCATCACCAGTAGCGGCATCGGCCGCAACCAGGAACCCCTCCTTCGTGCCGTAGTAGATCAGGCCGTTTGCCACGATTGGGGAGGCATAGACCGGTCCACGGGTATCGAGCTTCCAAATCAGCTTCGGGTCGCCAGCCGGACCTGGTCCTGGGTTCAGCCCCGTCCTGGCTGCATCGCCACGGAAAATCGGTACATTGGCAACATTCGTGATGGGCGCCGCCTGTCCGCCGCTGGGCTCCTGCTCGGGCGTGGTCGCGGCGGCTTCGATCCAATCTGGGACCGGCGTGAGAATCGCCGATTCGTTGGACCTCGAGCGAATCATGCCCAGCTCATCGATGTCGGTCAGTTGAACCGTGATCACACCCAGACAGGCGATCCCGCTCGCCGCCATGGCGATCCCCAGGCGGTTGAACGCCACCCGGTCGAACCGCATCCGGTACAACCCGCCCGCGATCATCAGCAGGCCACCGCCCCACGAGACCCACAACGGTATCGGGCCAATAGCGGTCAAGAAGGAGATGATGACGAGCGCCAGCCCGATGGTGACCAGACCTCCCCCCGCGCCTTCGACCGTGGGCCGGCGGCGGCGACGCTTCGCATCGCCCAGGAGATAGGCAGGGAGTGAGAACGCCGGGGTCGAATGCTGGGTCAGGAGGGTTTGCACCGGCACGTCGAAGAGGGCCGCACCGCAGACGGGGCAGAAATTGTCGGTCGCCCGGTTGTCCGTTCCACAGGTTGGGCAACTGCGGATGGTGATGCTCATGCTCACCTCGCGATCGGAGCGCGCCGCGTTCGGCCCGGTCGATCTACGTGCTCTTAAGTGTACTCCCGGGGATCAAGCCGTCCGTCTGACCTGCTTAATCAAACGACAGCGTCACCTGCATATCAGACAGCTTCCCCCAGGGTCCGAGTCAAGGAACGCCTACCGCTTCGTACCAATGCATATCGTCCACGGGAAAGAACCGCCCAGCCAGGCAACATCCAGCTCCTGCGAAACGAATGCGCCCAGCGCCGCCCGCGACCAAAGTTGCTTGTGGTCGGGGTCGCTGCCTCGCGGCCGGACATCCCAGTTTTTGCCCCGCGCCGCGTTCGACAGCGAGAAAAATGGTTCATGCGGAACGGAAATGATGACGGCACGCTTCGCTACCCGAGCGAGCTCGCGCAGGGCGGGTACCGGATCGGACTGATGTTCGAGAACCTCAAAGCAACCGACCACGTCGAACGATTGGTCCTGATAGGGGATCTCGAAGATGCTGGCGGTCGTGAAATCGCAGGTCGGGTTGGCAGTCTGAGCCAGCTTGACGGCCGCCGGATCGAAGTCGAAGCCGGTGAGCTTCAATCCGGGCACTCGCTCCAGCAGCATCTTGGCGACGAACCCCTCACCGCAGCCCGCGTCCAGGAAGCTCTCCGGCGCCATCGCGGCGATCCGATCGGCAATCTGGCGATGGAACCGGTTGATCAACAACCGCTGCACCGGGTTGGACGACATGTGCTTGCGGTAGTTGCTGGCGCTATACCCGGCCGCCAGCGGGTTGAGGTCGGTCTGCGGGCTGGTGCCGGAACTGGTTGCCACGAACGGGTTCCCTCCATGGAGATGTGAGTCGTGAGTCGTGAGTCGTGAGTCGTGAGAGTCGTGAGGAAGGATAGCCGGTTCGCGTATCGGCGTGTTTGACCGGCGGCGTAGCGGGGAAGAGGTTCGTACTCAGCCCCGGAGGGGCTTCGTAGGTTTAGCCCGGGGTTTCAACCCCGGGTTACTCCAGCACCGGTGGCGGGAGAGTCTGCGGTGGGGGTGGAGTTGCCTGCCCGGATCGAGGTCCAGATGCGGGTGGCGATGTAGAGCATTGGGATGGCCGCGAAGAGGGCGATGCGATAGGTCACAGCCGCGACGACGACCGGAGCCGAAGCCACGCCGGTTGCACCGGCGACGACGATCATCAGGGCTTCGCGGACGCCGGCGCCGCCAGGGCCCGGACTGAACATGCCAAACAGAATCGGCAGCGTCACCAGGCCCAGGAGCAGGCCCGCGTTGATCTCCGCGTCCAGTGCCAAAAGGAGCACCCAGAATACTCCTGCCTGCACGATCCAATAGACGACCGTCACGACCATCGCTTTGACCGCATCGGCCGGGCGATGACGCGGGTAGGTCAGGGCTCGGACGAACGAGCCGATGAGCCTTTCCCGCAAGGCAGGTTTGCGGGCCGCAATCGCCAGTCCAGCCGCTACAAAGATGACCCCACCGACGAGGGCGATGACGATCAGCACTCCCTGGCCACCGACAGCGTCCAGAACATCGTCATAGGCACTTCGGGTCGTCAACAACCACAAGGCGGTGCCCAGGGCTAGCACGGCGACATCTGCCGCGATCTCCCAGAGGACGACCGAGCCAGTCTCCGTGGCGTCGAGGCCGAGCGCTTTTTTGGTCATTGCCGCCCGCATCGGGATCGCCAGTTTGAGCGGGGCGACATAGTTCAACGATACCGAGGTCAGGAAGACCTCAGTCGCCTTCCCCAGATCGGAGACGCCCTTCGTCATGCGGACTAGGATGTGCCAGCGGAGGCATAGCAGGGCCAAACCAGCCAGGTAAAGGAGCAATCCGGCAATGATCGTGGGTACATTAGCGCCGCGGATAGCAGGCCCGACGTCATCGAGGGCGCCCTGCCACCAGAGGACGAGTCCGGCGGCGACCATGCTGACGAGAAAGGCGATCGGCCCGCCGATGCGAGCTAACCGTCCGCCCCTTTGTGGAGTCGGGCTATCAGCGTCGATAGGGATGCCCGCCGCCGGAGTGGTTGGATCTGGCGTGGGACCCGATGACATCCGGCCGATCACCCTGCCCGGCGGATTGGAAACCGTTTCGGAACCTGACGTCACGCCGGTCCCGTTCCATGCATCGGCGGCTCTGGCATCGAGACGACCGTCGCCGGATCGACCTGCGGGGTGGGAGCGAAGCCAATCGTGTCCCGCACAAGGGGTTGCAAGCCTTGTCCCACCTGGGGTGCCGCCGAGCTGTGGGCGAGATACTCGCCGAGGAGGCCCAGCCCGAAGAACTGCGCCCCAAGGACCACGAGCAAAACGGCCAGGAGCAGGAGAGGGCGGGTGCCGATCTGGGCGCCGGTGAAGATCTTGTCGGCCGATAGCCATAGCCCGATGAACACGCCGAGGCCGAGGGCCAGCAGACCCGGCAAGCCAAAGAGGTGCATCGGCCGCTGGCGGTACTGAGTGAGAAAAACGACCGTGAACAGATCGAGGAAGCCCTTGACCAAGCGCGACCAGCCGTATTTGGACTGGCCCCAGGTGCGGGCATGATGTTTGACCGGGATCTCGCCGATGCGGAACCCCTGGGCATGAGCGAGAACGGGCGTGAACCGGTGCAGTTCGCCGTAGAGGCGAATGCTCTGAGTCACGTCGCGCCGATACGCCTTGTAGCCGCAGTTGAAGTCGTGCAGGGGGACGCCGGAGGCGGATCGCACAGTCCGATTGAAGATCTTGCTGGGGAACGTCTTGCCGAGCGGGTCCTTGCGCCGTTGCTTCCATCCAGAGACGAGGTCGTACCCCTCATTGAGCTTGGACAGGAAATGGGGAAGCTCGTCGGGGTCGTCCTGAAGGTCGGCGTCCATGGTGACGATCACGTCACCGCCAGCCACTGCAAAACCGTTGGCCAGCGCCTGGGCCTTGCCAAAGTTGCGCCGGTGTCGGATGCCGCGGACGCGTTCATCGCCCGCGCGCAGCTCGCGCACCAGACCCCAGGTGTTATCGGTGGAACCGTCGTCGATGAAGATGATCTCGTAGGGCAGATTGATCCGAGCGAGCACATCGCTCAGACGCCGGTAGAGCTCGCCGATGTTGCCTTCTTCGTTCCGTGCCGGAATGAGGAAACTCAGGCTGCGGATCGGCGGCTCGGCGTCGGTCGCCAGCGATGCCGCGTAGGCAACCTCGGTGGTCCCTTCAACCGGCCGTGTCTGGCCAGGAATCGCCCCAGTCAAGGCCCCGGCGCCGGCCATTGTCAGGATCGTGTCGTCCCGCCCCGGTCCAGTGGACATGGAAGACGCGGCCAATCGCGACGGGTGCTGTTCCACGAAAACCCCTCGAAGTCCGATCGATGACGCTCCTCACCCGAGCCCTGGAGACTATAGTGCCGCCGTGCACGTGGCGCAAACAATGGACGATGCGCCAACGGGTCCGCGATCGCAGGAGGCGCGCTATGCCCCAAGAAGTAACCAAGGAACTGCTCGAGAAGATCGATGCCGAGTTCGACGCGGCTAAGACGCCGGAGGATGTCCGCGCGGTCTTCAAACGTTACTACAGCGACCTTGGCTGGAAGCGGCTCTGTCGCCTGTTCGTCCTTCAATACGGTGTGGACGAGCTCTGGCTCGCAGAAGAAGAGCGCGCCAAGAAGTCGGGTCCGAAGGAGGAGTAGGAGATCCAGCGAGCGTCAGCCGGCGTCCGTTAGGTAGCCAGGGACTTCGAGTCCACTAACTGCGGGCGGCAAGGGAGACGCGGCAACAGGTTATAGAAACGCCGCCGGATTGTTCCGGCGGCGTGCACATTCTCGCTCTCGATTTGGCCAAATCTACTTGGATGACAGCGGCACCGTCGCAACCGTGGAGGAGCCGATCTCCGGGTCGCCCTCGGTCAGGTTGTCGCCATTTGCCGGTCCTGGGGTCGTGAGGGAGGTCCAGAGGACGTCCGATCGGGTGCCCCCGTTGCCGTCGACCGGGGCGAGCTGGATGTAGACGCCGCGGCAGCGCTTGAAGGTGCCGTCGACCTCGATCAGCATCTGGCCGTTGCCACGGCTATCGATATCGAGTGTCGAGTAGCGGTACTTCTGGCCGTCCTGCTCGATCCAGACTTCATAGGTTTGGTCCGCCTGGTCGGGCTGTAGCCCAGACACCATCAGGATGCCGTCGTTTCCGTCGAGGCTGGCCAGGAACTGACCCTCGGCTCCCTGCGCCGACGCGGTGGAAGTAAGCTCGAACAGATTGCCATCGCCGCCGGAAAGCACGCTGCTGAAGGTGCCCATGAAGTTCTGATCGTCGCGAGCGCTGGAGGCATCATCGTAGAGGGTATAGGCCCAGCCGCCGACGAGGGCCAGCGCCAGTACGAGAGGGATGGCCGTCGTTGCCACTGGCAAGGAGTAGGAGCGCCACGAGCCCGGCACCGCCCACCCTGCCCTGCTCGAGGGCAGACTAAACAGCCCCCGTCGCTTTCGCGAAGGGCTCCCTCCCCTCGGTGTCGTTTCGGTTACCTCCGGGCGAGATGCCGGGATGGTAGGAGTGGCCTCGGGAATTGCATGGACGACGGACGGCTGACGCGATGCAACGTCGGTGTGCTGTCCGAATGGGTGTGTCTGGGCCTGGGCGATCCGGGAGAAGAGTGCGGCCTTTACATCTGGCGGGGGAGTGGCACGCCGCGAAAGATACGGCAGTAGGCTGACAGTGCGCTCCAACTCGTCGGTGTGGGCCGCGCAGGCGGCGCAAGCGCGAACGTGTGCGTCGACGAGGAGAACCTCGTCTGGATCGAGGGCATCCAGCACGTACCCGCTGGCGAAATCGTGGATCGCGTCGCAGTTCATCTGTGTCTCGCCCCCGCTGCGTTGCTCGCCGAGACCGGAGGGGGAAGAGGTATGCCCGGGGTTACTCACGCCAGGTCCTCCTGATTCCCTTCCAACTGATCGCGAAGTTTCTGCATGCCGAGTCGCATCCTCGTCTTGATCGTACCAAGCGGCTCGCCAAGTTGCTCGGCGATCTCGCGCTGCGTCAACCCCCGAAAGTAGGCCATCTCGATCGCCTGACGTTGGGCCGGCGGCAAAGATGCCATCGCCCCTTCAATCGTGTCACGCAACGCGCCCAGCCAAACCTCGTCTTCGACGTCTGGACCCGAATCCGGCACAGCGGCGAGCACGGTCTCGGGGTCTTCGCTGTCGGCTTTCTGAGGCCGCCGCCGGCGCTTGCGCACCTCATCGATGGCCATATTGTGCGTGATGCTGAGCAGCCAGGTGATGAACGATCCCTTGCTGGACCGGAACGATCCTCCTTGCTGCCAGGCGCGAAAGAAGACCTCCTGCAACAGTTCTTCGGCGAGTTGTGGGTCGCCGACGATCCGCAGCCCGAACGAGAAGACCACACGTGAGTACCGGTCGTAGAGCACCTCCAGGGCACGCGCATCCCCATCGGCCGCTCGACCAATCAGGTCGGCGTCGCTCAACGAAACTAGGTCCGGGATATCCCCGGCGTCGGTCGCTCGCTCTTGACGGTCCATCGTGCCGTCCGCCTACCCCAGACCGGCGGCACGAATGGTGGACAGCGCACGGAGCGGCCCACGTCTTTCCGGTATACGTCGGATCCTGTCCAAAGGATTCCCCGCCTTCCCAAACGTCGATCTGCGCAGTCATCCGAGACTTGGATGCGCTGGTCGAGGTGTATTTCCGCACCAGATCAGTCTACTTGATCCCGCCTTCGCCAACGTCTGAAACCTGCGAGATGCTCCGCCGATAAGGGCGAAAAACCAGCGCGGGCGGCCCAGGTGGGCCACCCGCGCGATCGATTGGAGTGACGTTCCGTTCGAGCCAGATTGTTTCGGTGCCCTAGTCCAACGGGACGGGCGCGAACGCTTCATCCGGGGCCGCGACCGGATCGGGCTCATGGCTGGCGACGACACTATCTTTGACGAGGATATAGTTCACGATCGACGCGCCGATCAGGAACGCCGCCGCGATGTAAACCGCCACGTCCATGCCGTCGACGAATGCCTTCGAGCTGGCTTGGATGATCGGCGCCTTGATCTCGGCCGGCACGAAGTCGAAGTCGGAGATCTTCTCGATGACGTGGCCAGCCATGTTGTTGCCGTCGCCGATAGCGTCGATCACGGCCCGGAACTGGCTCGCGTTCGGGTCATCGCGCAGTGCCCGAATCGAGCTGTCCTTATCGTAGACATCCTGGTAGGTTCGGTTCATGACCGTGCCTAGCAACGCGATGCCGAAGGCGGTGCCGATCTCGCGGATAGCACCGTTCACCGCCGAGGCGACGCCGCTCTTGTCGCTCTCGACGCTATTCATGACCGCGGTGGTCATCGGGGTCCAGATACCGGACATGCCGATGCCCATCACAATAAAGGCCGGCAGAATGTCCCAGTAGCTCGCGCCAACCGAAGCTCGCAAAAAGAGCAGCATGCCGATGCCGGTAACGAACATCCCGACCGTGATCATCCGGCGCGGGCCAAGCCGGTTGAGGAAGGTACCGGCAACCGGCGAGAGCGCCATCATCGTGATGACCATCGGCAGCAGGGCTAAGCCGGTCTTGATCGCTGACAGGTTGTGGACATTCTGCTGGTACAGCGTGATGAAGAAGCCCACCCCGGCCAAGGCGAAGGAGATCGAGAAGGCATCGATGTTGGCGCCAGTGAAGGTGGGGGAGCGGAAGAACCGAAGCGGGATCATCGGCCGCTCCGTCTTGCTCTCCACCCAGATGAAGACGACGCCCAGGACCACTGCCGCCACGAAGGAACTCACAATCAGGGTGTCGCCCCAGCCGCGGTTACCGGCTTCGATCAAGCCGAAGGTCAGCGCGGCAATCGCGCCGGTGATCAAGACCGTGCCCGGAACATCGGTCGCGACCGTGCCGGACGTATCGGTCGATTCGCGCACGACAGCCTGGGTCACCAGCAGTGCGATGATGCCGATCGGCACGTTGATCAGGAAGACCCAGTGCCAGGACGCGTATTCGACCAGGACGCCGCCCACGATCGGGCCGAGGGCGATCCCGGAGACCGAAACCGCACTCCAGATGCCGATGGCCCTGCCCCGTTCTTCCGGCGGGAAAGCGTTCGAGACGATCGAGAGCGAGAGGGGCATGACGAATGCCGCGCCGAGACCCTGGATCGCCCGCATCGCGATCAGCATCTCGACGTTCTGCGAGAAGGCCGCAATGAACGAGGTTGCCGTAAAGAGCGCCAGACCCAGCAGGAACCAGCGCTTGCGGCCGAAGCGGTCGCCAAGGCCGCCGGCGGTGATCTGGAGCGAGGCGAAGATCAAGGTGTAGGCCGATACGATCCACTGGAGCTGGGTCGTAGTGGCGTCCAGATCTTCCGAGATCGTTGGCAGGGCGATATTGACGACCAGGTTGTCGAGCAGTGCCATGAAGAGGCCGAAGCAGGAAGCAGCGAGCGCCCACCACTTCGCGTTGCTGTCGTTCACACGACCGGCGAGGTTCATTCGAGACGCCATGAACGGGAATCCTCCGTTTGACCAGCGGTCTGGTAGTCGATCAGTTCGCCGGCCTACCCATCATCCGTCTATCACGAGACGGGGCAGTGGCCAGGCTTGTGACACCGCCTCCGGGTCGTCATGCGCCGGCCCGAGAAAAACCTCCGGCACCATCGCCGGACCTGTGCCGTACTCGCCTTATGCCGAGCGCTACAGTCGCGCAGGGCACACGATTGTTCGGCGCAGACCGCGCCAGTGCGGTCGCCAACGATGGACATCTTCGATCCGGCTCAGCGTCGAGCCATTAGTTAGAACGGGAAATCACACGGGGTGTTAGGTCGAACCGCGCGGGCGATCAGTGAATCCCCTCACCGAGTTTCGGCGTCACTATCGGTGGAACTGTCCCTGCGGAGAATTTCTGAGAGGGTCGCTGGCCGCGGTCCGATCGGCGAGGAATCCGGCCTCGGCTCCAGCCCGGTGTAGAGGATCCAGAAGTTGGTCTGATACATCTCGAACGCGGAGCCGAACTGAGGTTTCGCGTCGCAGAAGCCATTGATCTCGAGCATCACGTGGCCGTGTGCCAACACCCACATGGTGTTGCAGACCTGCCCGGGATCACCCTGCCGAATCTCGCCCAGATCCATCGCGTCCTGGACAGTCCGGTAGCCGCGCTCGGGGATAGTCCCGGCAAATTCGATCGCCTCTTCGTCGGGTTTGAATGAAGGGTCGATCCGCCCGAACATCAACTGGTAGAGATCGGGATGGGAGACCCCGAACTCACGATATGCGTTGAACATCGCCTGCAGCCGCTCCGCTCCGGGAGCGGCGGTCACCTCCGCCTTATCGAAGGACTCATGGAGCAGGGCAATCCCTTGCAGGAAGAGCGCCTTGACCACGGCTTCTTTGGATGGGAAGTAGTCGTAGAGGGTGGGAGCGGTGACGCCGACCTCACGCCCCAACGCCCGCATCGCGAGCCCCTCGAAGCCGTGCTCCTGCACGATCTTCCGGGCCGCCTCGAGGATCTCTTCCCGCATCATCGCCCGGACCCGCTCCCGCCTGGGAACGATCCGGGTCGTCTGTCCGGCTTCGTCGACCTTCTCGTCAATCGCTACCAACCGTGAACCCCACTGTTTTCCGAACGCTGTTGCACGCCGCCGAACGCCGTTATCTTACCGCTCGGTAAGGAGGATGTCAATCGATATGCGTGGCGCAATGTGCTCGTTTCTAACATCCCCCTGAACATCGGAATAACCTTGGGAAAGGGCTACCGCTTGTCCAAGGTTGTGGTCATTTCGATGTTTGATAGAGTTGGTACGAAGTCAGACAAACTGGACGATGAAGAAAGATGAAAGCGCATGGCGAGTACGACAGTAGAAAGGCTCTGGGCAGAGTTTCAGACACTGCCTGCCGAATCTCGTGAGTCGTTCCTGGAACTGCTGGTCGAAGATCGCCCAACACGAGACGAGCTAGAGGATCTTCTCGATCTGGCTCTAGCTCAGGAACGATCTGGCGAACCGACGAGATCGTTGGCAGATGTGCTTGGTGAGATTGGTCACTAACGATTGTGGCCTTTCAAGTCGTCATCAGCCGGACTGCTGAACGCGAACTTAAGTCGTTGTCGGCCGAGATGGCGTCGCGGATTGGTCAGCGGCTCCGGCTCCTTGCGGATGACCCACATCCAATTCAATCGATCCGACTCCGAAACAGTCAGAACTTTCGACTCCGTGTCGGGGACTATCGCGTCCTCTATTCGGTAGATGCAGACGTCCAACTTGTAACAGTTCTCGCTATTGGGCATCGGCGCGAGGTCTACCGAGACCTGTGACTTGCTCATGCCCACAATGTGAATGCCCGCGAACCAGTCGGATCGCGGGCATTCACATCTTTACAAGGCGCCCGTGCCGCCGCCTATGAGCACCCCAAGCTGTTCCCGCAGTTGAGGCACTTGTAGCAGGCGCCGTTGCGGACGGTGATGTGGCCGCAGACGTCGCAGAAGGGGGCGTCGCCCATCATGCTGCCGAGCTGGGCGTCGAGGACGCTGACCGGGGCGGCAACCACCGGTAGTTCGTGCGCCTGCCTCTGCGCCGTGGCTGTGGCCATGGCCGTTGCCGATCCCGTTCACGTGGCCGTTGGCGTAGGCGGTCGGGATCGGGGTGATGGGCGGCCGGAGCTGTGGCGGTCGGGGCCGGAGACGATGTCACTGGGGTGGCGGTTGCGTTCCAGGAGGGAAAGAGGGGCTCGGACTCCCCGCCCTCATCGTCGACTGCCGATCTCGCCTGGGTTGGAGTGCGGCGGCTCGACCTGCTCCGGCGGGTTCTGGACCAGGTCGGTGCGGCCCAGGTACTCCAGACCGAGGACGCGGAAGACGTAGTCGATGATGCTGGTCGCGAACTTGATGTTGTCGTGGCCGGTCACCATCCCCTGCGGCTCGAACCGGGTGAAGGTGAACGTCTCGACGTACTCATCGAGCGGCACGCCGTACTGCAGGCCCTTCGAGATCGAGATCGCGAAGCAGTTGATCATCGACCGGAAGGCCGCGCCCTCCTTGTGCATGTCGATGAAGACTTCACCAAGGCTGCCATCTTCGTACTCGCCGGTGCGGAGGAAGACCTTGTTCCCCGCCACCCGAGCCTCCTGGGTGAAGCCCTTGCGCTTGGCCGGCAGGCGCCGCCGATACGGCGCCGGTCTCGGCGTTGCCACGAACGAGAGCTGCTGGAGATCCGGACCGACCGGGCGGGATGAGGCGACGAGCCGCTCCTGCTCCTCGCGCTCGGCGTCCTCCTTGGCCTTCTGCTCGTCCCATTCGGCCCGAGCGGCGGCCACGGCCGCGGCGACCGCATCGTCGATCCGCTGCTGGACCGCTTCTTCGTGCTCGACCTCGGCCTCGGTGCCCTCCTTCACGCCCACATCGCTCTTGGTGCTGAGCGGCTGGGAGAGCTTGGAGCCGTCGCGGTAGAGGGCCATCGCCTTGATGCCGCCCGACCACGACTCGGCGTAGGCCTCGGTGATGTCGGCAACCGTCGCCTCGTTGGGCATGTTGATCGTCTTCGAGATCGCCCCAGAGAGGAAGGGCTGGGCGGCAGCCATCATGCCGATGTGGCCGCGGTGGTGGATGAAGCGCGTCCCGATCTTGCCGCACCGGTTGGCGCAGTCGAAGACCGGCAGGTGCTCGTCCTTGAGGTGCGGCGCCCCCTCGACCGTCATCGTGCCGCAGATGTAGGTATTGGCCTCGTCGATCTGCTTCGAGGTGAAGCCGAGAGCCCGCAGCAGATCGAAGCCCGGCGCGGACGCCGCCTCGGCGGAGATGCCAACCCGGTCGAGCGCCTCCTGCCCCAGGGTCCAGACGTTGAAGGCGAAGGGCAGCTCGAAGGTGCCCGGCAGCGCCGCCTCGATTTTGGCCAGATCGGCGAGGGTGAAGCCCTTGGCGAGGAGCGTTTCGCTATTGATGTGCGGCGCGCCGTCCAGCTTCAGGGTGCCGAGGACGTAGGTCAGGATTTCCTTGCGCTCCTCCGGCGAGTAGCCGAGGTTGCGCAGGGCCGGATCGAGGCTGCCGTTGGCGATCTTGAAGTAGCCGCCACCTGCCAGCTTCTTGAACTTCACGAGGGCAAAGTCCGGCTCGACGCCCGTCGTGTCGCAGTCCATCAGGAGACCGATGGTGCCGGTTGGGGCCAGCAGGGTCGTCTGGGCGTTGCGGTAACCGTGCAGCTCGCCTCCCGCCAGGGCTTTGTCCCAGCTTTCGCGAGCCGCCGTGAGCAGACCGGCCGGAGCCAAGTCGGCGTCGATGCCCATCGGGACCACGCCCAACGATTCGTACTCATTTGCCGGGGCGTTGTAGGCCGCGCGACGGTGGTTGCGGATGACCCGCAACATGTGGCGCGCGTTCGCCTGATAGCCCGGGAACGGGCCCAGGTGGCTGGCCAGTTCGGCCGATGTGGCGTACGACTCACCAGTCATGAGCCCGGTGACCGCTCCGGCGTATGCCCTGGCCGCCGGAGAGTCGTACGGCAGACCCAGCAGCATCAGAACGGTGCCGAGATTGGCGTAGCCCAGACCCAGGGTGCGGTAGTCGTAGGAGAGGCGGGCGATCGCCTCGCTGGGGAACTGCGCCATCAGGACGCTGATCTCCAGGACGACGGTCCACAGGCGGACGGCGTGCTTGTACGACTCGACATCGAACTCGCCCGATTCGGTGTCGATAAATTTGATCAGGTTGAGGCTGGCCAGGTTGCAGGCGGTGTTGTCGAGGAACATGTACTCGGAGCACGGGTTGGACGCATTGATCCGTCCCGCCTCCGGGCAGGTGTGCCAGTCGTTGATGGTGGTGTCGAACTGGACGCCCGGGTCGGCGCTCTGCCAGGCCGCCTCTGCCACCTGACTCCACAGGTCGCGCGCCTTGACCGTCTTGCTGACATGGTTTGGATCAGTCCGCCAGCGCAGATCCCACGTGCCATCATCTTCCAGCGCCTTCATGAAGGCGTCCGGAACGCGTACGGAGTTGTTGGAGTTCTGGCCGGAGACGGTCGCGTAGGCCTCGCCGTTGTAGTCGCTGGGGTAGCCCCCGGCGATCAGGGCGGCGACTTTCTTCTCCTCGTTGGCCTTCCAGCCGATGAACTCCTCGATGTCGGGGTGATCGAGGTCGAGCGTGACCATCTTGGCGGCACGGCGGGTGGTGCCGCCGCTCTTGATCGCGCCGGCGGCGCGGTCGCCAACCTTGAGGAAGCTCATCAGGCCGGACGAGGACCCGCCACCAACGAGCGGCTCGCCCTCTCCCCGGACTTCGGAGAAGTTAGTGCCTGTCCCGGAGCCGTACTTGAAGATCCGGGCCTCGCGCACCCACAGGTCCATGATGCCGCCGTCGCCCACCAGAGTGTCGTTGACGGACTGGATAAAGCAGGCGTGAACCTGCGCCCGGGTATAGGCGTCGTCACTCTCTTTGGTGAGGCCATCGGCCGGGTCGACGTAGTAGTGGCCCTGGGATGGCCCGGTGATGCCATAGGCATTGGCCAGTCCGGTGTTGAACCACTGCGGCGAATTCGGTGCGGCCATCTGGCGGACGAGCATGTGCTTCAGCTCGTCCTCGAACGCCTGCGCATCCTCGCCAGAGGCGAAGTAGTTGTGGGTCTCGCCCCAGTAGCCGCCAAGTGCCGGCCAACCGGGAGATGACCTGCCGAGCAGAGCGCTCCGGGCCGAGAACGGGGTTCCCCGACTCATCCAGCACGGGCTGGCCATCCTCACCGGTCTGAGGAACCCCAGCCTTGCGGAAGTACTTCGAGACCATGATGTCGCCGGCGACCTGGGACCAGGCGGCCGGAATCTCGGCGTCGGCCATGGCGAACACGACCGACCCGTCCGGGTTGGCAATCCGAGTCGAGCGCTTCGCCCACTCCACCGACGCGAACGGATCTTCGCCCGCCTTCGTGAACCGGCGGGGAATCCGCAGCCCCTTGGTCTCAGCAGCCGTTGCCACCTGGGTTGTGCCGACGTGCTCGTTGGATCCCGTGGACTCCATCATTTTCCCTCTCGCAACAAGAGCGTTCGCCCGCCGTCCGTCGACCCTCGACGTGATTGCCTGTGAATCTAACCGTGTTGATGCCCACAACCCCTGCTGATAAGACGCGGCAGGGCGGGGTTCATGTCACTGCTCTGATCACGATGCTCGCCTGGTTGAAAGAGATCCAGATGAGTTGGTGATGCCGATCCAATCGACGCATTGAACCCCTCCCACCGCCGAAAAAGAACATTCGTTCTATCTTACGGTTTCCGTGCGCATTTGTGAACCAGGCGCGGGAGTCATTTTGGCGGGAGATCGACCGGGAACTACATCTATGCGCTCGCACTACCCATGCCACCCCATATCTGGTGTAACACGATATGTAGTATACCACGGTATCGTTCAGACACAATATGTGCCGTCATGTCACCGTGACCGACGCCAGATGTTGTCGCCGAATCTCGATCTCCTCACCGTTGCGGGGGTGTACGTACACTTTACCACGAACAGGTGTGCCAGTGTGTCGCAACTGGTAGAGTCCACTAACGAATTGTCACCGACGGACTCCCGACCGCAACCGACCGCCGATACCCGGCGCTCAGACGATGGATTCGGGCCATAGCGAGTGTTTGAGAGTGGTCTTCGAGGAGCGACGTTCAGTGACGAGTTTGCTCGGCGTATCACCCACGAACCAATGGCTCCGGCGCACTGGCTCACTGACCGCTGCAGGTCATATTGGTTACGCAGCCAGCCTTGCGCTTCATCTCCTCCTCGGCACGCTCGCTCTTTTGATCGCGGTCGTAACGACCCTCGACGACAATCTGGCGAGCAACGAGCGGCTCGACGTTAGCGACACGAAACTCGGTATTGCCATTCTCTTGTGGCTTGTAGCGCTGGCGGTGCTCGGGATTCTTTGGATACGGCGCTCGCCCTGGGGGTGGCTCGCGCCGCTGATCTGGGCCCTAGTTGGGATACCGCTGGCTGTCACCCACGCCGAGGTCGAAATCATTCCACCGGCGTCCGCCTGTGCCGCCGCCGGTCGAATCTCGCCCGGCATCAACTCCGTCAATCCGGAGCAACTTCCGTCAATCGCGTGGTGCCATGAGTCGGTCAGTTCGGTTCAAGCCGTCGCCACGCTCGGAGAAACTGTCTATCTGGCCTCCATGGATGGCACATTGACCGCCTTGGACCAAGCGACCGGCGAGATCGCGTGGGAATCGGGGGCCGGCGCTGCCTCCGTGGCGATCGTCGCCCAGCCCGAAGTCGTTCTAGGTGGTGACGGCTCAACCGTCACGGCCTGGACTCCAGCTGGCCAGCAACTCTGGACCGCCGCCACCCCGGGACCGGTCAGCGCACTCGCCATGAACGGTTCGGACCAGGTTTTTGTCGCCTGCGCGGACGGGACGGTCCTCGCCCTCGACGGCAAGTCCGGGGCCGAACGGTGGCGGGTCACCACCGCGGTCACCGGAGCGCAGCTTGCCATCACCGGCCAAGACCTGTATGCCTTCAACTCACCCCGAGAGATCACCGTCATCCTCCTGGAGGCCAGCAGCGGCGAGGTGCGCGGCGCCTGGATGTACGACATTGGTCCCAGTACCTATTTCACTCCCCCGGTCCTCGCCGGCCAAACCCTGGTTGCCGGCTACGAGGTCCGTCAGGACAACGCAGCCCAGAACACCGGGGGCGCCATCGGGATGAATCCCAGCACCGGGACCGTCCTCTGGAATTTCCCGCTCATCACGCCGGTCCAAGTGGCTCCGACCATCGTTGGCGGGGTCGCCCACATCCTGGAGTTGAACGGACAGCTTTATCGCCTGGACCCCCAATCCGGCCAGGTGATCCGCCCGCCAGAGATCATCGAGAGCCGCGCCCGTGGCGAAATCGACGCGAACCGGTTACTCGCCAGCGACGGCAACACGGTCTACATCAGCCAGCGCGGCGGAGTGGTCAGTGCAGGCAACATCTTTAGCGGTGTCATCACCGCAACCGACACTACCGGCGCGGCTCTCTGGCGATTTCGATTGAGCTCGCCGCCAGTGTTCCCGGCCACGGTTTCCGGCAACGTGGTCTTCATCGCGGACGATCGCTCACTCTTCGCCATCTTGGAACCGGCGGCAGCCACACCGGCGGCGACGCCCGTACAATAGCCATCCCGGGAACGCTTACGGCGCGAGCCGGGCAATCCGATGTTGGTTGCCAGGTGACCGGGACGCCCGCAATCGCCGGCACGTCGTATCGGGAGGACGTCATGGCATCCCTGGCTTCGGTAACATCGCTGGATACGATGATCGCCGATCTCGGTCTACCGGATCAGGCGATCCAGAGCGACGAGATTCCCTGGGTTCCTCAGGGCGAGGGGGTCTGGTTCAAGCCACTGCGCTTCGACCTGGCCAATGGTCGCTGGGTCAACTTGCTCAAGGTCACCAAGAAGGGCAAGGTCAACCGCCATCGCCACAGCGGCGGCCAGGTCCTCGGATTTGTCGTCCAGGGTGGCTGGCGCTATCTGGAGCGGGAGTGGGTTGCCCGCCCCGGCACCTTCGTCTACGAGCCGCCAGGAGACATCCACACGCTCGTCGTCGAAGGGGCGGATGAGATGCTGACCCTTTTCATCCTGGAGGGCGTAATCCAGTATCTCGATGACGACGACAACGTCATCTATCAGGACGATGTCTTCACCAAGATGGACCGCTACCTGACCTTCTGCCGCGAGAACAACATCGAGCCGCTCGACCTGCGGTACTAGAGGCGAGGCGGGAAACCACCCCCTAACCCGCCCAGCCCCCTTCCCCCCGCTGCGGCAAGGGGAAGGGGGAGGATCGTTTCCCATCGGGGACGGTGCTGCCTGACGCCCCTCTCCACCGCAGTGGAGAGGGGGTAGGGGGTGAGGTCCGTTGATCCTGGATGCATTTCGCCTGGACGGGAAGGTTGCCCTCGTCACCGGGGCAGCCCGGGGGTTGGGGCAAGGTATTGCCGTCGGCCTGGCCGAGGCCGGGGCCGATGTTGCGCTCCTCGACCGGATCTCCACCGCCGACTCCGAAGCATTGATAGGAGCTTTGGGCCGGAAGACGTTGGGAATTGAGGCCGACCTCCGGAATCTCACTCAGGCAGATGCTGAGCACCTCGTTTCCCATGTGACCGATAGACTTGGCCGGATAGACATTCTGGTCAACAACGCGGGCATTCTTCAGCGGGGGCCGGCGATCGACTACCCGGCAGATGCCTGGGACGCAACCATCGCGATCAACCTCAGCGCGGCGTTTTTCCTCAGCCAGGCCGCGGCCAAGGCATATGTCACCGCCGGGCGGGGCGGCAAAATCGTCAATCTGGCCTCGATGCTCTCTTTCCAGGGTGGCGCCATGGTCCCGGCCTATACGGCGGCCAAGAGCGGGATCGCCGGGATCACCCATGCGCTCGCCAACGAGTGGGCGAGACACGGCATCAACGTCAACGCCATTGCTCCCGGCTACATGGCGACCGAGATCACTGCCGCCCTCCGCGACGACCCAGTCCGCGGCCCCGCCATGCTCGGGCGGATTCCGGCCGGGCGCTGGGGCACGCCCGAAGACCTCCAAGGCGCCGTCGTCTTCCTCGCCTCGGACGCCGCCGCGTACATTCATGGCTCAATCCTGCCGATCGATGGCGGCTGGCTGTCCTGGTAGGTGACGTCGCCACGTCACCGCCTGGGCTCCTGTCGACGTTCTTCAGGCGCGCGGCACCACTACGGCGGCACACAATGCCGCCGAGTGGTGTGGTCCTGACTTTAGGGTGCGAACCGCTAGATCGACTTGAACACCAGGCAGACCGGCGTCGGCGAGGTCGTCACCAGGCCCGTGGATGTGAGTTCGCCCGTCGCCTGGTCGATAGCGAACTGGACAATCGAGTCGCCCTGCTGGTTGCAGGCATAGAGCCAGGTGCCGGTCGGATCGATCGCGAAGTTACGCGGGAAGTCGATTCCGTCGGTCGCCCAGCCGATCAAGGTCAGTTCCCCCGTCGCTTGGTCGATCGAGTAGGCGACGATGCTGTTGGCTTCGGCCGAGGGCGCGTCCGGCATGCCCCGATTGGAGCCGTAGAGGAAGAGCCCGTTCGGGTGAACGAAGATCTCGGCGGTGCTCTTGGTCCCTTCGAAATCGTCGGGCACGGTCGAGATCGTCTGGATCTCAGGGCCGATCGCCCCGGTCGCCGTGTCGTAGGCGTAGGCAGTGACCGTGGCATTGAGCTCGTTGATCGCGTAGAGGTACGAGCCGCTGGGGTGGAAGGCGAGATGGCGCGGTCCGGCGCCCGGCGCCGCGGCGACCTCGTTCACCAGAGAAAGGCCCCCAGTCGCAGCATCAACTTGGAATGTGGCGACCTGATCGATGCCCAGGTCGGCGCCGGCCACGAACGCACCCGCCGGATCGAAGACGACCGCGTGGGGGTGGGGCGCCTCCTGGCGCTCTTCGTTCGGTCCGGTGCCAGTCTGCTGGACCGTCCCGCTGACCTCGCCCAGGCCACCGTCGGCCAGGATCGGCAAGACGACGAAGTTCGAGCCAACGTAGTTCGCCACGACCAGGTACGCGCCGGTCGGGTCCACCGCCAGGTGGGCGGGGATCGCCCCGCCGGAATCGACCCGGTTGATCAGCGTAAGTTCGCCGGTGGTGGCGTCGATGGAGTATGCCTCGACCGAACCGGTCTCCCCGCCCTCGAAGTCCGCGATCTCGTTGATCACATAGAGCACGCTCTGGTCGAGGCTCAGGGCGACGAAGGACGGGTTGGCGCTGGGCACAGTCTGGACGAGTGTCAGTGCCCCAGCAGCATCAACCGAGTAGACCGAAACCCCTTCGGAGGGAAGCTGACCACTTCCTCCCGGTGCTTCTGTCGTATAGGTACCGACGTAGGCGAACCGCGCTCCGCCACTTGCGACGGGAGATGCTTCGACAACGGGCGTTGCGCCATCCCCCGGAGGAACTACTGGTGGTCCCTCGCTGTCCGGAGTGCCAACTGGAACCGGCGTTCCATCTTGAGCAAGTCCGGATCGCCGTACACCGCCAAGAGCGGCTCCCACCCCGACGACGGCGCCGCCTCCTCGCAGCAGACCCCGCCGGGTTACAAACTTCGCCAAGAAATGTGAGTGGTGATCGGGTCGTTCGGTGTCCACGATCGCTCCCTTCTGGCTGCTCGCCGCGCTGGCCCTGGATCGTCGCGGCCGTCGCGCCCAGGTGCCGCGGCCGGGCGATTCTATCGCCGTTGATCCCTCTCCGCAGCCAACAAGGCCGGACGCTCGCAATTCACCAGCCACTGGAGCGCGATCAGCGCCGTTGCGTTTTCCACGGGGCGCCGTGGATCAGCCAGCAGGCCAGGGATCTCCTCGATCGGGATGCGCACCAGATCGATCGTCTCCTCGACCCGGGCAACCGCCGCGACCGGTCGACAGCCGTCGCCCACGTAGAGGACCACCTGCTCATTGGTGTACCCGGGGCTGGAGAAGAACCGGGCGATCTCGGTCAGCGATTCCGCCTCGTAGGAGATCTCCTCAGCCAACTCCCTTTTGGCGGTCGTGACGGGGTCCTCACCTGGCTCTCTGGTTCCGGCCGGGAGTTCGAGGATGGTCCGCCGGATCGGCGATCGGTACTGGCGGATGAGGATCACGTCATCGTCGACCGTCAACGGCAGGATCGCAACGGCGCCAGGATGATCGACGTACTCTCGCTTCGTCTGCCGGCCCGACGGTAGACGAACATCGTCCACCTGCACCCTTAGGAACGTTCCCCGCCATCCCACTTGACCACGGACAACCGTCTCTCGCAGCTCGCTCATCGCCTTGCTCCGCCGTGACCCGAAAACGACGAACGGCATCCCGAAGGATGCCGCCACAAGTCGCGTATTTGGAGGCGCCAGCCGGATTCGAACCGGCGATCAGGGTTTTGCAAACCCGTGCCTTACCGCTTGGCTATGGCGCCGAACGAGCACGGATTGTACCACGACCGCCGCGCCTCCCAACCCTAAAATGCCCTTGCACCGCTCCGGCCGAGGGAGATTCCAGATCAAGCTCCGGCAGCTGGAAAGTGTGACGGCTTCGCCGCCGTACGTGTGGCTGCGGTATTTAAACCGGCGCCGCATCCTGGGGGTCGTACCCGAGCAGTTCGCGGGCGTGAGAGATATTCCAGAATTGGCGCGGGTTGTTGGAAATACCGTAGACCACCGCCCAGTCAAGATGATCGGCGTCGATACAGCGGGAGACGAGTTGGGCGCAATCGCGCCGGCTGAGCCAGCCCGCTCGCATCCGCTTCCGGCGCTCCTCCGGCGTTTTGAGGTCGAGGTGGATCGGGTTTTGGGTCAGGACCCGCTCGCTGACGGGATCGTCATCGTCGCGGCAGGCCCCGATCCGGAGACAGAACGAGCGAATTCCGTGCTGCTCCAGGTAATACCGTGCAATGGCTTCCCCATAGATCTTCGACACGCCGTAGAGAGAGTCGGGCCGTAACTCGACGGTATGGTCGATCGACCGGGTGTCGTCCAGCTCGAAGATCTCCGGAGAGCCATCGACTTCGTACATGCCGACCGCGTGATTGGATGAGGCATAGATCACCGCCCCGACGCCCGCTCGCCGTGCGGCCTCGTAGACGTTGTAGGTGCCGACAAAGTTGTTGGGGAGGAGGTCCTCCCAGGTCGCGCCAATGCTCGACTTCCCCGCCAGATGGACGACGACATCGATCCCTTCGAACGCGGGCACGATCGATTCCAAGTCGGAAACGTCCCCGATGACACTCTCGAAATCCTTGGGCGTCCGGGTCATGAACCGCACGTCGTAGCGCTCGGGCAGGAACTCTCGCATTGCCCCGCCGATTTGACCTTCGGCTCCGGTCACCAGCACACGCTTTCGCTGCTCTGTCATGTCAATCTCCTCACACGGCGGCCTAACCTAGGCGCCAAACAGATCTTCGCCACGGCTGAGACGGGCCAACCCGTCTAGATCCAATTCCACGCCCAGCCCGGGAACGTCGGGAATTGCCAGATAACCTTCCGCGTCGAGCTGCCACGGAGCAGCGACGATGCCGTCGACATACGGCGATCCCGTCAGGTACTCGACCAGATCGGTGCCGGGGATCGCCGCTGCTAGCTGGAGATCGGCCGCCAGTCCGACCGCCGTGTTCCAGCCGTGCGGCACGAACTTGACTCCATACTCGGCCGCCATCCAGGCTATCCGGCGCTCCTCGCTGATCCCACCAACCTTGGTCACGTCCGGTTGAACAATGTCGAACGCGCCGGCCTGCAACCACGGCCGGAACGCCTGGCGTCTGGTAAGCACCTCGCCGCCGGAGATCGGCAAGGGAGCCTCCGCGCGGAGCCGCACGTAGTCTTCCAGCGCGTCCGGGGCCAGGGCCTCCTCGAACCAATCCACCCCGTAGCTCGCCAGCATGTCCGCCGTGCGCCGGGCCCACTTGTACCCCTGCGCCCAGAATGCGTCGCTCCCGCCGGCATCAACCATCAGGAGCGACTCTGTGCCGACCGCCTCGCGGGCAGCCCGCACGATCGCCTCGTCCAGCTCGTCGGAGACACGCCCGAACGGTCCCCAGCCGATCTTGAACGCCCGGAACCCGTGCGCCTTGATCGAGAGTAAGTGCTCAGTTAGCTTCGCCGGCTCGTCCATGAGCAGGGAGGCGTAGGGCCGCACCCGCTCGCGGTAGCGGCCACCGAGCAGGCGGCTGACCGGCTGTCCCGTGATCTTGCCGAGGATGTCCCAGAGAGCGATATCGACCCCACTGATCGCATGCGTGATCGAGCCGCCCCGCCCCTGCCAGAAGGTGTGCTGATGGAGCTTCTCGCTCACCCGCTCGGGCTCGTCCGCCCGCTCGCCGATCAGGAGCGGCCGCAGGACGTCCAGCGCACCCCGGACAAGGTCATCACTGGTAAATACGCTGCCGACACCGACGATCCCCTCGTCGGTGTGGACCGCGACGAGGGTGTGGACGCAGGTATCAGGCTGTAGCTCGTTGCTCCAGCCCCCTTCCGGCGTCGCGCCGCGCAACCCAAGCACTCGAACTTCGCGGATTTTCACGCTGGCTGGACTCCTCGCGCGCACCTTCAAGCTGCCCAGTCCGCCTTAGCGGACGGTCATTGTACCGACGAACTGTTTTGCGTCTTTAGCGGCGTAGGGCGTGGAGTTGACTCAAGCGCGCGAGTAGACCCTTGTCTCCGCCCGGAACTCAGAATCCAACTCCATCGGGTACATCGGTCGGGCGCAGCGCGTGTGACCGAGCGAGGGCAGGTTGGCGCTGGTCGAGCCGGGCGCGTCGACGTTGATCACCTCGGTCGCCCAATCGGCGTAGAACCGCTGCTGGATGTGGGGCGATTTGACGACGACCGCGTCGAACCGGGCCGGGTCCTGACCATGGGCATAGAAGAGCGACCGGTCGTAGAGGCTGACTGGACGAGACGTCACAATGAGCGTCAGCGACCCTGCTTCCAGCACGGCCGTCGGCCCTGACGTCCAGATCGTGCCGTGCGACTCGCTGATGAAATCGCCGTCTGACAGCAACCTGACCCTGGCGTCAACCGGTATTGGCATGTACCTGCCGGTGTCAACCGCGCCACCCACCGGCACCCTGACCGTCGCCCCTACGCCCGCGGCAAATGCGGCCGCGGCTGCGGGAGCATCGACGATTGGAGCCAAGATCTTGCCTCTGTACCCGGCATCGACGAGCGCCCGCACGATGGCATTGCTATCACCGGAGGCGCCGGACGAGGTCGCATCGGCCGCATCCGAGAGGAGCACCGGTCCAGATGCCGCCTGCAATCGCGCGACCATCTCCATCCAGAGTGACTAACGGAGCCTGGAGCCGATCGCGGACCTCCCAGAGGCGCGATGCCAACCGCGCGCTTTCCGTGGCCGATCGCTCCGCGTCGTCAGTAATCACCAACGCCCCGGACGCCAAGGCAGGCACATCAGTAAACGGGTTGCCAATGAACATCCCGGCAGAGTAGCCACCTGAGCCGGCTTCGATCGCGGCCGCATCTCGGACGATCTCACCGAAAAGTCCGGTTGCAGTGATCAACTCGTCGCCACGAACGAGGGTCGGGACCACGGTGTAGGCCATCTGCGGGCGCGCCGCTCCGTCGAGCAATCGTAGGAGCAGCCTGGCTGCTCGCTCCCCGGTCTCGAAGAAGTCCACGTGCGGATACGTGTGGTATGGAACGGCGGCATCAACCAGGCTGAGCATCCGCTCCGTGACGATCCCGTGGAGGTCGAGCGAGACCACGATTGGAATGCGCTCTCCCAGGATCCGGCGGGCGATCGCCAGCAGCGCGCCCTCGGGATCGAGCTCGCTCTCGGCCATCATCGCGCCGTGCATGCAAAAGTAGGCGCCATCGATTGGGCCCGCGCCAACGGCGGTCCGAAGTCCCTCTTCCCACTCCCGCGCGATCCGCGCCCAGGACATCGCCGCCAACGGGCCACCAGAGGTGATCGCGCGGTGGCTGGTCGTCGTGACCAGCGAGAGGTCGGAACGGGCATCGAAGACGGCTAGTGCGCCACCAAGCTCCATGCCCGTACCACGCTGCTGGGCAAAGATCTGATCGCCGAACGACACGGCGAAGTCGTCGTAGTGACTGATCGCCGGGTTGAAGGTCGAAACTTCCTGCCGGCATTCCGCGATCACGATCCGTGGCATGGTGTCGCACAACCCTTCGCGCACAGGAGGAACCCGGGTCGAGCCCGGCCGGGTCCAGGATCATACCGGCAAGACTGCTCATGCGCCCGCTGGACAGTCAGTCGGCCGCGCTATCGTGCTCGGCAGGGTTCGGTTCCGCCAGCGTTTCTGCGTCCCTGGGGTACAGGTGGCACGCCACCAGATGGCCATCGCCGGCATCAGTCAGGATTGGGACGTCGGTCCGGCACCGGTCGAAGACGTACGGGCAGCGCGTGTGGAAGCGACAACCAGACGGTGGATTGATCGGGCTGGGCACATCGCCGGGCAGGACGATCCGGCTGCCGCCTCCACCGGGGTCCGGGCTGGGAACTGCAGTGAGCAAGGCCATCGTGTAGGGATGGAGCGGGCTTTCGTAGAGATCGTGATTGGCCGCCAGTTCGACGATCTTGCCCAGATACATGACAGCAACTCGATCGCACATCGAGCGGACGACGCTCAGGTTGTGGGAAATGAAGAGGTAGCTCAACCCCAACTTGGCCTGCAGGTCCTGCATCAGGTTCACGATCTGGGCCTGGATACTGACGTCGAGCGCGGAAACCGGCTCATCCGCGACGATGAAATCCGGATTTGCCGCTATTGCCCTGGCGATCCCGATCCGCTGGCGCTGCCCACCGGAATACTCGTGCGGGTAGGAATTAGCGTGGCGGGGATTGAGGCCGACCAGCTCAAGGATCTCCTGGGCACGCTCCCTCGCGGCGCGGCCCTTGGCGATTCCGTGAATCTCGAGGGGCTGGGCGATGATGCTGCCGGAGGTCCGGCGCGGATTCAGCGAGGAATACGGGTCTTGAAAAATGATCTGCATCCGGCGCCGGAGAGCGCGCAGTTCTCCCGGCCCCATCCCTGTGACATCACGGCCATCGAACGTGACGCTTCCAGCCGTCGGCTCAATCAAGCGGAGAAGGAGCCGCCCGGTCGTGCTCTTGCCGCAGCCGGACTCTCCGACCAGTCCCAGCGTCTCGCCCCGCCTGACGCCGAAACTGATGCCATCGACCGCCTGCACATCGCCGGCATGCCGCCGGAACACGCCCTTGGTGATCGGGAAGTACTTCTGCAAGTCGCGCACGACGATCAGATCGTCCCGCTCCGCGGTGACGGCCGAATCGGCCGCGGGGACGGTCACGGTTGGCGATGTTCCAACTCCCATCAACCGCTTGGGCCCGAGATCGATGTGGAGCGGAGCGGCCCGCGCGGACGCCGATACCCCTGCGTGAACTCCCTCCCCCGCGACCGCACCGCCGTCATAGAGCCAGCACCGCGAGGTCTGGCCGTTCGGCAGAGAAAAGAGTGGCGGAGCATCCACCCGGCAGCGATCGAACGCCCTGGGGCAACGCGGGGCAAAAGCGCAGCCTCGCGGCGGACGTAGCAGGTTCGGCGGGCTGCCCGCGATCGGCGTGAGCCGGGTCCCTTTCGGCTCGGAGATCCGGGGCAGACATTCGAACAATCCCCAGGTGTAGGGGTGGGTTGGATTGCGGAAAAGAGTGCGGGTGTCCGCCTCTTCCACGATCTTGCCGGCGTACATCACCGCGACCCGGTCGCACATCTCGGCGACCACCCCGAGGTCGTGGGTGATGAAGAGCATGGCGGTCCCAGTCCGGCGCTGGAGGCCGCGGAGTAGCTCCAGGATCTGGGCTTGGATGCTGACGTCGAGCGCGGTCGTCGGCTCGTCGGCGATGAGCAGATCGGGCGAGCAGGCCAGTGCCATCGCAATCATCGCCCGCTGGCGCAGACCGCCGGAGAGCTGATGCGGGTAGGCATCGGCTCGACGCTCGGGATTGGGAATGCCGACCGACCGCAACAGATCGATCGTCTGCTCCCGGGCCAGCCGCCGGGACAGCCCCTCGTGCAGGATCAATCCCTCATCGATCTGATTCCCGATCGAGAAAACAGGATTGAGCGACGTCAGCGGTTCCTGAAAGATCATCGCGATCTCATTGCCGCGAACGTGGCGCATCTCCTCTTCCGAGAGCCCCAGCAGATTCCTACCCTTGAACCGGACCGACTCGCCCGCAATCGTCGCCGGCGGCGACGGCAGCAGCCGCAGCAGCGACAACACCCCAACACTCTTCCCCGAGCCCGACTCCCCGACGATTCCCAACACCTCCCCCGCGTTGACCCGGTAGGAGATCCCATCGACCGCGGTGAGGACACCATCCTCGGTCTGAAAGGTGGTGCGGAGACCTTGGACATCTAATAAGCTATCAGCCATCAGCTATCAGCCGTCAGCTTCTTGACGAATGACGTCAGCATGTGTTTGACCTCCGTAACACTCATAGCAGGCCCGACGTGTGCCACCTCATCACTCATCGCTAGGTCACTCGGCTTTACCTGTCATCCCGAGCTTGTCGAGGGATCTCGAAGCACGCGACGGTCCGAGGACGCTCCGGCTTTTGTGAAAGCGGAATCGTTCTCTCGGATGCCAGGGATTCATCGCTTCGCCGTCTCCCTCTAGATCCCTCGACAAGCTCGGGATGACGAGGTGCTTGGACGGCCCCTGCCACCTGTTGGCCGGTAGACACCTGACGGGCACATGGGCTGTCGGCTCTTACCGCCTCGCCCTCGGGTCCAGCGCATCACGCAATCCATCGCCGAGGAAGTTGAAGCTCAAAACGGTCAGGGCGATCATCACGCCGGGGAAGGCGCCGATCCACCAAGCGCCGGAGTCGCGCATCTCCGAGAAGGCCCGATTGAGCATGTTGCCCCAGGAGGCCGTCGGCGGCTGGATTCCGAAGCCCAGGAACGAGAGCGTGCTCTCCAGCAGGATCGCGCCTGGGATCGCCAGGGTCGCGGCGACGATGAGTGGCCCCATCGCATTCGGAAGCAATTCGCGGAAGATGATGCTGGTGGCGGAGGCGCCGATTGCGCGGGCGGCCTCGGTGTACTCCCGGGTGCGTAGGGTCAGGAACTCGCCCCGGACCAGCCGGGCGACCGTCATCCAGCCGATCACGCCGATGACCAGCGAAATCGACCAGACCGACCGCGAGGTGAATGTGGAGAGCATCGCCATCAGGAAGAGCAGGGGCGGGAAGGCGAGCAGCACGTCACTGAACCGCATAATCACCATGTCCACCCAGCGGCCCGTGTATCCGGCCACGGCGCCCGCCACCGTTCCGGCCAGAATGGCCAGGCCGGTCGAGAGGAAGCCAACCACCAGCGAGACCCTGCTCCCATAGATGGTCCGGGAGAGATAGTCTCGCCCCAGGTTATCGCTCCCAAATGGGTGCGACCAACTGGGAGGTGCGGGCTCGCCGAACCGGGCGAGTTGGCTGTCCTGCTTGTTCGGATCGTAGGGCGCGACGATTGGGGCAGCCACGGAGACGATGATCATCACGAGCAGGATCGCCAAGCCGACGACCGCCAGCCGGTGCCGGCGGAACCGCCGCCAGGTCAGTTCCCACTGACCACGACTCCGCGGCTCAACCTCCTCCAGCACGGCGTCTGGACGCCCCGCTGTGAGCTCTATTCCTTCGGCAATGCTCCCAATCTGCTGCATGAACTCTCCGAGTACTGAGGGGGACACGGCTATCGCCGTGTGGGGACAAGCCTGAAGGCTTGAGGGGGACAGCCCTTGCGGGCTGTGGGGGAGAGGGGGAGACGGATGGGATTCGTCCCACCGTTCTCCTCTCCCCCTCACGGCGATAGCCGTGTCCCCCACAAAGCGCGAGCTTTGTCCCCCTCAGGGCCGCAGCGCTGTCCCCCTCTATTCCAGCCTCACCCGCGGGTCGACGATCGCGTACAGGATGTCCGAGAGCAGGGAGCCGAAGACGATCATTAGCGAGGAGAGCAGGACGATCCCCATCACGACGGGGTAGTCCTTGTTTGTCAGCGAGTCGACCGCCAGCAGCCCCATCCCCGGCCAGGTAAAGACGGTCTCGACCACGATCGAACCTTCAACCAGGATCACCAGGACGTAGCCAAGCAGCGTAACGATCGGGAGAAGAGCATTGCGCCAGGCGTGCTTCCAGATCACCGTCCGCTCCGGTACTCCCTTCGCCCTGGCCGTCCGTATGTAGTCTTGGCCGATGACCTCGATCATCGCCGCCCGCTGGAAGCGGACGTAGCCGGACAGCCCGATCAGGGTCACGGCGATCACCGGCAAGATGTAGTGCTCGATCGAGTCCCGGAAGCCATTCCAACGCCCGGGCTCGACCATCAGCGACTCCATCCCCCGGGTCGGCAGCCACTTCAACTCCACCCCGAAGTAGTAGAGGATCATCAGGGCGAGCCAGAACGATGGCACCGAGATCCCGACGAACGAGAAGAGGGTCAGACTGTAGTCGATCCACGTGTTCTGCTTGACCGCCGAGAGGATGCCGAGAGGGATAGCGATCAGCAACGTGAGCACCAGCGACACGCCCGCCAGCTTGAGCGTGTTCGGCAGCCGCTCCTGGATCATGTCCGTGACAGGCACGTTGCGTTCGTAGGAGTAGCCGAGGTTGCCCTTGCCAACTTCTCGCAACCAGTCCCAGTACTGAACCACCACCGGCTTGTCCAGCCCGTACTGCTCCGCGAGGCGGTCCCGGTCGGCCGCGGTCATCTGGCCGCCTCCGCGCGCCGCCTGCGCCATCAGCTGGGAAACAGGGTCACCCGGCACGTTCTTGAGCATCGCGAACGTCAGAACGGATACCCCGAGTAAAATCGGGATCATCCACAGCAATCGCCGGATGACGTAGGCGAGCATGGCATCTCCGTAAAGAGGTGTCAGGCGTCAGGCGTCAGGCGTCAGGAAGAGTACGGTTCGTCGCTGATGGCTGATTGCTGACGCCTGATGCCCGACGCCTGACAGCTATTCGTTCTTGAACAGCATGTTGGCACAGCAGCGGAAGAACCAACGGGAGCTAGGAGTCGTTTCCGGGATGCCGCCGACGCGGCGGCTGACAACAAATCCGTCGGTGGCGAGATACAACGGGATGGAGACGATCAGCTCTTTGCGGCGGGCATCGAGCTGGTGATAGATCGGGATTCGTAGCTCGTCGTCCGTTTCTCGCCGGCCCTCTTCGATCAGACGGTCGATGTCAGGGTCGCTGATGTAGTTGTAGTTGTTTCCGTTCGGCGGGATGCTTGCCGAATGGAGCTCGTTATAAAGATCCGGGTCCTGCTCGTATGGGTGCGGGTACTCCTCAAGCGTGAGCGGTCGCGTCAAGGGATCGTCGTTCTCGTCTGCCCAGCGGTCCGCGAGGGTGGTGATAGTCGATCACTTCTGGCTTCAACTCGATGCCCACTTCGGCCAGCATCTCCTGGAGGATGACCTGACCGTCCTGGTACTCCTGGAAGCCGGAGTAAGTCAGGATCGGCAGCGAGAACCGCTCTCCGTCCTTCTCGCGCCAGTCGCCATTTAGCACCCAGCCTGCTTCGTCCAGCAAGGCGTTCGCCTGCTCGACGTTGTACTCGTCCTTGGGCAGGCTGTAGTCGTTGTAGCGGTCAAGTGGGCCCGTATCAGCAAACTGATTGTCCGCCCGGACGTTGCGTCCCTTCGTGACGACCTCGGCTAGACGGTCCTTGTCGATCGCGTAGCGGATCGCCTGCCGGACCTTGATGTCCTGCAACCAGGGGTGCTTGAAGTTGAAACTCAAGGTGATCGCAGTGAAGTAGACGTAGCGTAGGAGCATGAAGTCGGGATTGTCTTCGTAAGCCGCCTGTGACTCCGGCGGCGTAAAGACGATGTCCATCTCCTCGCCGGCTTCTAGTGATGCCAGGGCCGGTTGCACATCTTCGTAGAAGACCTCAACCATTCCGTCTGCCGCGGCGACGCTCCGGTGATAGTCCGGATAGCGCTCGTAGACGGTCTTAACGCCGACCTCCCATTCGGTGATCCGGAAGGGGCCGGATCCGACCGGGGCGGTGTTGAACGGGTCGGTATTCAGGTCCGCCGAACCTTCAAGGAGGTGCTTCGGGATGATCCCGATTCCGGAGAGGGCGAAGAGGAACGGCGCGAACGGTTCCTTGATCGTGAGAACGACCGTCTGGGGATCGGGTGCTGCCCAGGCCGCGAACTCACCGGCGACTTGCAAGCGCGACAGCCGGTCGGACTCGGTCGCCGGGTCTTTCACCTTGTCGAAGGTGAAGATCACATCCGCCGAGGTGACGGGCGTTCCATCGTGCCATTTTGCGTTGGGGTTGAGCTTGAAGGTGAGTTCGGTGCCGGCCTCGTTGTAGGTCCAGGAATCGGCCAGATCTGGAATTGGGGTGCCAGTATCGTCGTAGGATCACGAGCCGGCTGAATGCCCACCAGAACGGGTAATTGTCGGTTCCACTAACGAGGATCGGGTTGCCGATACCGGCGTCGCCGCCGGTCTGGGCGACGAAGACGATCCCCCCGGTGCCCTCCTGAGCAGCGCTGGCGGTGGACCTTCGGCCGATCGCTATCGCCCCGGCTCCAGCCGCACTTGTGAGCCCGCGAATCAATGGCGCCGACAGGCCCAGCCCGGCCGCCCGGCGAGATAGCTCGCGTCTCGAGAAACGGGAAACTTGGGCTCCTTGTCCTACTTCTGGGTTACGAGAATCCTCCTGGCCCATTGATCACCCTCCTTGCAATTGCATGCCGAACGCACGGAATCAGGACGGTCGACCTAGTCGTGGAGCACTTTTTCCGGCGGAGCCCAGGGTCTGGTTGTGTCCGTCAACGAGGGGTCCGCACTGTAGCGGCAAGCCACGGATGTCTCTGGGAAGGAGCATTCCGGCGATTGCGGATGCCATATCCGCCCGCGATTAGTAGTACCGGGGAGTACTTGTGTCGATGCGGTCGATGCTACGCGAGGGCTAAAGGCATGTCAACCAAGAGTTCGAGGCGCAACAAAATAGGTCTTTGATTCGGGAAGCTATTTGCACAAAGAACGATAGTCGAATACGCCAATGGTAGAGGCGGTTCGCGAACCGCCCGTCCCCTGACCGCAGAGCAGCGCAATAGCCCCCGACAGCCACCTAATCGAAGTGTTGCCCATCCGCGTCTGCCACCAACGATCCCTGCCTGGCGTGCTGGTGAGACGGCGCCACGGCGCCAGCCGGGGTCCGCGCCAGGAATGCCCGGTGCACGGACGAACCGCCGAAGGCAAGTGCGAATCCGCCTGTCGCCAGCAGGACGATCGACGCCCCCGAGGAGATATCGGTCGCGTACGAGAGGAACATGCCGGCAAATCCATACAGTGCGCCGAGGACGGTCGAGAGGATCAGCAGCGGTCCAAACGAGCGGGTCAGCAGGCGAGCGGTGCTGGGCGGGATCACGATCGCGGCGGCAAGCAATGTCACGCCAACGACGTTGAGCGAGGCCACGATCGTCGCGGCCAGGGCCAGGGCGAATCCGGTTTCGACCCAACCCGTCTTCACACCATAGATCCGGGCCAGGTCGCTGTCGAAGGTGGTAAACAGCAACTGCTTGTAACCAAAGAAGACCCCGAGCGCCACGACGAGCAGGACGCCGGCGATCACCTGGAGATCGCGCTCGTCCACGCCCAAGATGTTGCCGAAGAGGGCGGCCTCAAAGTTCTGAGTGAAGCTAGAGCCGCGCGAGATGATCGCCACACCGACCGCGAACGACGCGGTCGTGACGATGCCGATGGCGGCGTCCGCCCCGACTCCGCGCCGCCGGGCGGTGGCGTTGATGAGCAGGGCGGAGAGGAAGCCCCAAATCCCTGCGCCGGCATAAAAGTTGAGATTCATCACGTAGGAGACCACGGCCCCACCGAAGACTGAATGAGACAGGCCGTGGCCGATATAGCTCATCTTGCGGAGGACGATATAGGTGCCCATCATCCCGCAGAGGGCGCCGATCAGGGTGGCGGCGATCAGAGCCCGCTGAAAGAACTCGTAGTCAAGCGGCTCCAGAATGTACCGGTCGATCATGGCGCAATCCCCGCGGGTGCAATCGGTCTGGAGAATGCTCCGAACGGGCCATGGCTTCCGGCCTCGGCCACTAACAGTGCCCCCGTAACCGGGTCCGGAACGACCCGCATCTCGGCGTTGAATGTCCGGCTCAGGGTGAGGCTCGTGAAGACGTCGGCGGGGCGACCCTGAGCAACCACCTCTCGATTGACACAGATAACCCACGGCAGGTGAGCGGCGACGGCGTTGAGCTCGTGGGTGGTCATCACGATGGCGACGCCCTCCTGGTTGAGATCGACAAGGTAGTGAAGGATGTCGTCCCGGGTCTTCACGTCGACGCTGGCGGTCGGCTCGTCGAGGATCAAGATCTGGGGTTCGGCGACCAGGGCGCGGGCCAGGAAGGTGCGTTGCTGCTGACCACCGGAGAGGTCACGGATCTGGCGGCGAGCAAACTTCTCGAGCCCAAGGCGTTCAAGCACCTGGCCAACCGCCAGTTTGTCGACGCGCCCGGCCCAGGGCAGCGCGCCCATCCGGCCGACTCGTCCCATAAGGACGACATCCTCGACGGTCACCGGAAAATTCCAATCGACCGTCTCGACCTGGGGGACGTAGCCAACACCCACCGGCGGTTGGCCCGGACGAATCTCACGCCCGAGCACCCGAACTGTCCCCGAGATGCGCGGAACCCCACCAAGCAATGCCCGAAGCAGCGTGGTCTTCCCCGCGCCGCTTGGCCCGACCAGACCGACGAACTGGCCGGCCCCCACCCGCAATGAGACGCCGTTGAGCACGGTCGCTCGGTCGTAGGCGCATGACAGGCGCCTGATCTCGATCACGTTGTCGGAGGTTGCAGGGTGCCCTCGCTCCATCATGCATCCCATGCGATTAGGGAACGTAGGTGTCGAATGGAAGGATGCCGGCCAGGGCATCGACGTTCCCGCCAAGGGCCGGAATCATGAGTTCCATGTTGCGCAGCATCATGCCGGCGTAGGTGTGCTCGGGCGCGTGGGGCTCGCCAGGCGGATCGTCGTCGCGGAGCTGGTCGATATAGACGGCGCCGGCCTCATCGGCGACCTGCTCGAGCACATCGCTGGGGAAGACCTCGGAGCCGAAAACCGCCGGCACATCCTCTTCCTGGATCTGCTCGATTAACTGGGCAACATCTCGGGCGGACGGCTCCGAGAAATCCGACGGCTGGACCGCCCCCACGACGTTCATGCCGTAATGTCGTGCGAAATAGGCATAGGAGTCGTGATACGTCACCAGCTTGCGATTAGCTTCGGGGACCGTCTGGACTGCCGTCATGATCCCGGCGTCGAGCGCGGTGAGGAGTTCGGCGTAGCGGCGGAGGTTCTCCATGTAGTAGTCGGCATTGGCGGGGTCACGCTCCGACAACCAACCAGCTGCCAATTCGGCGTACCGCAAAGCGAACGGAACGTTGACCCAGAGGTGGGGATTGGGTTTGCCGTCCTCTTCCGGGAAGGAGAAATCGTAAGCGTACTCGTCCTCGGTGATCGTGTTCTCACCCAGGCGGTAGATGGCGGCACCGTCTTTGAGATTGGCCTCCGCCAGGGCGATCGTCGGGTCTTCGAGATCGAGCCCATTGACGATCACCAGATCGGCCCGGGAGAGGATGGCGGCGTCCGATGGCGCCGGCTCGTAGGTATGGGAATTGACGCCATCGGGGACGATTCCGTAGATGTCGATCCGGGTACCGCCGACATTGCGAACGATCGAGCTGATTGGCGCGACCGTAGTGGCCACATTCAGCTTTCCGTTCTCTACTTCGAAATCGTCGTACCAGCCGAGTGACTCGGTCGGAGCGGCCGTAGGCGTCGAATCCTGGGCGGCGGTTGGACGAACGACCGCGATAACGTTGGCGAGGGCGAGCAGAACCGGAAACGCGAAAGCGGCGACCCCCAGTCCAGAGCGAAACACCATCGTTGCGGCTACCCTTCTCGGAACTGTCGCAGAACCGACAAATCGCTTGTGCGACTGCTCATGCATTCATCCAGGGCATACTACGGTGTCCGCGGGAGCATGGCAATCGTGTTCGGTTGCCTGTACAACGGTTGATGGGCCCCGCGTGAAAGACCGGCCGCGTCCCTTCGCGCACAATCGCTTAAACACATGAATTGTTTTTGCAGGAGACTTTAACGATGTCCGATGTCCAGGAACCGCACCGGCACTCCTGGAACCCAGGCGCAATTGACGCACTGGCGGCGCGGCTTCGCCGGGCGGGCCAGCGGGTGACACCACAACGGATCGCGATCCTGCGGGCTATCGGGCACGGCCACCACCGCTCAGCCGACGAGATCCTCTCCGAGGTCGAGGTCCACATGCCGGCAATGACGCGTTCGACGGTCTACCGCACGCTGGAGACTTTTCGCGATGCCGGCATCATCAGTGAGACCGACCTGGGCCACGGGGTGCGTATGTTCGAGATCCTGGGCGAGGACCGGCACCACCATCTGATCTGCCACGGCTGCGGGGCGATGATCGAGCTCGACGACACGGTCGTCCAGCCGATGCGCGATGCGATCGCCGCCCAATACGGCTTCGCCGCCCCGATCGAGCATCTCGCCCTCTTTGGCTACTGTGCGGCGTGTGCTCCGACCCCTGATTGATCGCGCTCATGCCAATGGAGCAGGAATGCCGACGTACGACTTTGGATGCCACGAATGCGACGCCCGCTACGAGGTCGAGCGAGGGATGGCCGCGAGCACCGACCCCGCTCCCTGCCCGGTCTGCGGCTCACCGGGCACGCGCATCTTCACGATGCCTAAGCTGCTCTTCAAAGCCGATCCCCGGGATGTCCGTCCTGTCTGGCACAACCACGACGGCTATAGTCATCAACATGCGCCTCGGCGTGGCCGACACCGCACCCCGGACGAGGATCACTAAGCATCGGGTCGGGTACGAGCCCGTCTAGTTGAAGCGAAATCGAGTAGCGTGGGTCGTGTCCGCTCGCCCACACGCGCGGCTCGACGTTCATCGCCTCCAACGCGAGGCGCTTCTGCTCGTACTCGAGTGTGTCGAGGCTCCGAGCCTGCATTCGGCACCAGTGTTGGAGGTCGTGGAGCCTCCCCTGCGCTGACTCCCACCCCTGCCTACGATCCTGAATGGTGGTCCGCTCGGCCTCAAGTTGACGTCGCTGGTCGGAGAGTAGCTGTAGTTCGTGGACCAGGGGCGCGGCGGAATCGTCGTCGTCGAAAAGCGCGAGGCGTTTCGTCAGGTTGGTCCGCCGTCGGTTGACTTCGTTCAGCCGCCGGTCAATCGAGTCCAAGTCGACCTGTGTCGTGTCGGTCCCGAGCATCCGCTCCACTTCGAGAGCGATAATCTCGGGGCGCCTCAGTACCCCCTCGACCTTCGACCAGACCGCCTCGTCCAGGATCGGCGCCATGATGCTAAAGGAGGGACAGCCAAACTTGTCTCGGTTGGACGTTCCGCACCGGTACATCCATCCTCCCCTGGCATGCTGCACCTCAAGCCCCCGACCGCAGTAACCACACCGCGCGAAGCCCGCACGCAGCAACGCCGACTTTGGACTCTTGTTGTTGCGCGTGGCTTGGGCCTTGTTTCGTTCCATGCGGGCGTGGACGGCCCTAGCATCCTCGGCCGAAACCAGTGCCGGAGCAACTCCGGACAAGACCACCTGCTCCTGCTCCGGCCTGGGTCGCACGCAGTGCCCCCCACCCGGTTTCCGTTCCGACCGCCAGCGGTTGGCGCGCGGCTCGCCCCAGTACAGCGGATTGCGCACGATGGTCCGGATGGTCGACCAATACCAGTGTGTACCCAGGCCCTTTGGCGTTGGTACCCGCTCCTCCGTTAGGCGGAGAGACACCTGGCGAGCCGATCCGCCCGACGCTATTTCAGAGAATATCCTTCGAACGACTGAAGCAGTGAGCTCGTTCTCTACCAATTTGGACTTCGTCAGCGGCGTGGTCTACGAGATCGGGGGGTGCGGGCGGTGCGTCGAGATCCGGCTGCTGCGCCGCATCATCCTGGTGCCGTCGCCGGCGGACGGCGACCATGAAAGGGATCTTGGTCCGGCTGGACCGGGTGCGGGCGGTGCTCCCCGAGCCCCCACCGCCGGAGCCACCGCTCGACCCTTCCCGCCTCACCACGGAGCAGAATGTCCGGCTGGCAGAGTTGCAGGTGCGGTGGGAGGCGGTCGGGGTGGAAGGGCTGACCGACGTGGAACTGGACGAGGTGATCGCCATGCACGAGATCCTCACGGGACCGGCGTGATGAGGCGGTGAGCATGCCGACACAGGCGCTGATGCGACGGCTGGACGGACTCCGGACGGTGGCAATGGCCACACGGGGCGGCGGCATCGTGATTGTCTACCCGGACGACTGGCCCGAAGGGGTGTGGGCGGCGTTCGAGGCGGCGCGCCGGATGGGCGATCGGGCGCTCCAGGCGGACATCCTCAGCGCGCAGACCGGGCGGCACGTGGCCTTCTCGCCCGAGGACGTCGGGGTGGGCCTTCCCAACGCGCCGCTCCAACTGATCGTGATCCGGGCGCGGCGGGACGGGCCGCGGTGACGGCACTGTCCCAGGGCCCGTGCCTCGGCTCCACCTTTACGCCCGAACGCTGATCGACCCCGGCGGGTGGCTTCGCACGCCGGCGGGCAACACGCCGGTCGCGCGAGCGCTTGATGCTGGGCGCGCGCCGTTCCCGAGTCGTCCCAACCCGTTTGGAGCCCGTTCCCCCGTCCGGTATGCTGTCGCCACGGGACCGCCTGGTCCGCCCTGCGCGCGGCGGCCGCGGTCCGCTCCGGGGAGGGAGTCATGGTCGGACGGATCGCGCTGGTGCTGGGGATGGTGGCCGGGCTGCTCGGGCTCGTCGGGATGCTGGGCTCGGCGCGTGCTCAGGACCCTGAGACATTCACCCTCTCGGTCGGGGGCTACCTGTGCGATGCGGACCCCCACGTGTCGTCCCAAACAACCTGTACCGCCTACGGCGGCGCCGTCGTGACGGTGAGCCTCCCCGATGGGACGTTCGTCGGCTCCTGCGTGCTGGAGACTTTCGACACGCCGAACGGCGGGGTCGCCTCGGGCTGCGGCGTGCCCGGGGTTCCCCTGAACGCGACGCTGGTGATCGCGGTCGACCCGGCCTCCCTGCCCCCAGGGTACGTCGCGGTCGACAGCCCGCAAACGCTGGAGGTGGGCAGCCTCATCCCCGGCGGCGGCGACGGCCCCGTGGTGGGCTTCGCGATCGTGCCACAGGACGGCGAGCCGGGCGACCCGATTGTCGTCGACGACGGGACCGACTCCGGTGGCGACGAGAGCGCCGGGCCACCCGGCGCCGAAGCCGTGGGTGGTCGGGCGGCGGAAATCCACGCCGGCACCTGCGCCGACCTCGGTGACGTCGACGTGATTCTTGCGCCCGTCCTCGCCGCGCAGGGACCGGCGGTCGGGCTCGACGTCGCCATCGAGGCCGAGACGGGCGGCGGCACCGTCGCCTACCCGCTCGACGTCCTGATCGACGAGCCGCACGCCGTGGTCGTGCGCACCTCGTCGGCCGCCGACTCCGAGATCGTGGCCTGCGGGGAGATCGGCGGGGTCGACAACGACGACGGGGCGCTGGCGGTCGGGCTGAAGGAGGTCGACGGCTCCGGGTTCGTCGGGATCGCCTACCTGGCCTACAACGCGGCCGACGGCTCGGCCACCGACGTCTCGGTGTTCCTCGCCGAGGGGCTCGCCGACAGCGGCGCCGACAGGTAGGGCGGGGACGCGATGGGATCGACGGACACGAGCCCGGGCTCGCCACCGAACGTGGACCTGGTCCTGGCGTTCCAGCGGGAGCTCCGGACGACGCCCCGCGCTACGCCATGCTGGAAACGGTGCGGGAGTACGCCGCGGAGCGGTTGGCGGACGCGGGCGACCGCCAGGCGATTCGGCAGGCGCACGCCGCGCACTTCACGGCGGTCGCCGCAGAGATCGCCGCGCGGTTCTTGGACGGGACGGGCACCCTCGACCGGGTGAGCGCCGAGCAGGACAACCTGTGGGCAGCACTGGCCTGGGCGAGCGAGCACGGCGAGGCGACGGTCTTCGTGCGCCTCGCGACGGACCTGCACGGCGCCTGGATCGACCTCGGGCGGTTCGCTGAGGCGCACGACTGGCTCGCCCGCGCACTAACGGTGTCCGAAACGGTGCCCCCGCCGCTCCGGGCGGCCGTCGTCCGGGCGGCGGGCGCCTTCGCGGACGCCCTCGACCGCCACGCCCGCGCCACCGCCCGCGTGGTCGAGCGGTTCGCCGCGGAGTGGTACGACACACACGACTGGGCGTCCGGCGGGGCCATCACCCGCGACGAGTCCCAATGCATCGTCGCCTACGCCCTGACCAAGCTCCGGCGGGCCATGCTCGACAAGGCGGACGCATGAGCACCGGGCGGGGCGCGGACGGCGTCCTGCGGGTGGTCGTGCCGTGCGACGGCGTCCCGATCCCGCCAACATGGCGCGATGTCGGCTGGCCGGTCGTGCCGGTGCGCAGCCGGGGCGAGCAGGCCACCCTCGACCTGTTCGTGGACGGCCTCGACCCCAAGGACCCGGACGGGCTGATCCTCGACTATCGCACCCAGCGGTACAGCGAGCCGTGGCAGGACGTCCGCGAGGCGGTCCTGATCGAGCGCACCGGCTGCCACTACGGCGGCACGCGCCCGTGGTTGCGGTGCCCGCGCTGCCTCAGCCGGCGGGCGGTCCTGTTCAGCAAGTGGGGACGGTTCCGGTGCCGCGCCTGCCACGACCTCGCCTATTCGAGCACCCGCGAGACGGAGGGCGACCGGATGATGCGGCGGGCGGCGGTGATCCGGAAGCGGCTGGGGGCGCCGAGTTCGGGTTACTTGTGGGGATGGGTGCCAAAGCCGAAGGGGATGCGGTGGGCCACCTACGACCGGCTGCGGGGCGAACTCCGGGCGTGCCAGTACGGTGCCATGGCGGACATCACCGCCCGAGGCGACAAACTCCTTGCCCAGATCGATCGGAGGCTCGGGGCCAATCGGTAAGGCCGACGCGGCGCCCCGTATCGCACGAGGGCCGGTTGCCTTGGTGGGGCCGTAGAATAGCCTCCGTCAAGCGGGACATGGTAAGAGCGGAACGGGCGTCCGCGCCCGGATACGGGGGGCGGTGATGCACGCGGCGGCCTTCATCGCGAAGTGGCGGGCGATGGCGCTGAAGGAGCGGTCCGCCTCGCAGTCGCACTTCATCGACCTGTGCGCCGTCCTGGGCGTCTCCCCCCCGAAGCCGACCCGAAGGGCGACTTCTACGCCTTCGAGCGCGGCGCCAACAAGTCGGACGGCAAGTCCGCCTGGACCGACGTAATCGCCAAGCGATCTCCCCTACTCGAAGGCCCCGACTATCTCATCGGAGGCAACCTTAACCTGGTGAGCGGCCGCTTGAGTACTGTAGGACATTGGATCGATATTCGCCGCCGCTGAGACGTACGTCCGCCCTGCTTTCCTTGCGTCGAAGTCTGCCCGCGCCGCCGCGCGGAGGTCCGCATCCGTTATGAGATCCTGCGCAAGACGGGTCAGGATCGTAGCTGCCCCAATCGCTGACCTGGTCCCGATCGACATGCCGCCACACGCCGTCACGGGCCAAGTATGGAGGCCGATGCCCAGCGGAAACGACGGGTACAAGAATATGCCGACCGGTGTGTTCCAACTGACGTCACCGACGTCGCTCGACCCGCCTATCGCTCGGTCGGGGATGAGCGGCAGCGGTTGCGGAGCGAGGCCGTGCTCCGGGACGCCAAAGGCGCGCTGGCACTCCCGCGCAAAGGCCTGCTCCTCGTCTGTCCACCCAGGTACCCCTACCGCTTGAAGATGGCCATAGAGGCGCTCGACTAACGGTGTGTTCGGCAACAGGTCGTAGAGTCCGAATGCAACCGTGAACGTGGCCCGGGTCTGGGTTCCCATGGCGGCACCGTCCGCAAGTTCCCGCGCCCACTGGGTCGTCGCCTCGACGCGAGTTCGGTCGACGTCGCGGATGAACATGCGGAGGCGGGCGTAGTCCGGCACCACATTCGGCGTCTCCCCGCCCGACTCTACGACGTAATGGATGCGTGCCGTCGGCTCGACATGCTCGCGCATCAGGTTCAGGCCATGGCAAAACAACTCCAGGGCATCGAGCGCACTGCGGCCATTCCACGGATCGGTGCCGGCGTGCGCGGTTCTCCCGTGGAACTCGACGCTCACGTTGTTGACGGCCGCGGTGCGGACCAAGCCAACGGCCGCCACAGGACCCGAGTGCCAGGCGAGGCAGGCGTCGAGATCGTCAAACAGGCCATCCCGCGCCATGTAGACCTTGGCGCCGGTCGTCTCCTCGGCGGCACACCCATAGACGCGGATGAGTCCAGGGGTACCGTCCTGCTCCAAGATCGACTTCAGGGCGATCGCCGCGCCGGTGCAGCCGGCGCCGAGGAGATTGTGACCACAGCCGTGACCGCTCGTCTTGCCATTCGGGGCCGGTCCTTAGCCGCGGCACGGCGGCGTTGCCGAGACCTGGCAACGCGTCATACTCCGGCAAAAAGCCGATGCGGGGACCACCCATACCCTGTTCCCACTCAGCGACGAATGCGGTCGACTGACCGCTGGTGCCGCGACTGGTGATCGTGAATCCGGCGGCTTCCAGTTCTCGCGTGTGCACCTCGGCGGAGGCGACCTCCTCGAGTGAGAGCTCGGCGTGATTCCAGACCTCGGTAGATATTCGTTCGATGGCCGGCGTTGCCGCCACGATGGCGGGAGGGACTCCACTGTACGGGTCGGCTGTCATAGGAGTTTCCCTTGCCCCCGGCGAATGAGCCTGCCACTTGCCAAACGCCCGCACGCGCGCGTAATACCGGAGGTACACCGCGCCGTGGCGGATCGGTGCGGCGATCACGTCGCGGACGAAGCCGATGGGTTCATTCGGGCGCGCGCCCATCGATTCCTCGGGAGGTTGAGCTCCTCTATCCCGCGCAATTGGGCGGAGAGCCCGACGGCGGCCACGACGACCCAGACGATCAACCAGAACCAGGAGTCGTCGATCATCGCCCAGGCCGCACCGAGGTCGAAGTGCTCCAGATCGACCCGGTTGAAGATCAGCAGCAGCCCGGCGACCACGGCGGTAGCTCCGGCCAGGGCGGTGCTAAAGGCGACCAGGTACTTCGGGACATCCAGCGCGAGCGCCGCAAGCGAGACTGCGCCGGCTCCCAGCACCGCGATCAGGAAGACAATCCAGCCCGAGTCGACACCAACGGCGGCCATCAGCCCCGAGCCGAGGAGCGCGCCGAGCGACCCCGCGGCGATGATCTGGCCAGCGTACCAGACGTAGTACGCGACCAAGGCAAAGCCGACGCCGATGGCGGCGCCGACGAGCCAACCGGCGACGGTGCTCAAGAACCCGTCGCCGGCGATGGCCGTCACCAGATCGGCCCCGATGAAGAACCCGGCAAAGAAGCCCCAGATCGGCAATGTAATGAACCAAAGCCGAAGGCCGATGCAGCAGATCGCAGCCCCGACCAGCAGCACCGACAACCCGACGATGAAATCCCCCATCTCCATGTCCTCCCTGGTCGCCTCTCTGCCTCGTTACTCGGTTTGCCCGGCTAGAGGCCGAGGAGCTTGGCCTTCGCCGCCGTGAATTCGGCGTCGGTCAGGGCACCTGCGTCCTTCAGCGCCGTCAGTTGCTGGATCTGGGCCAACAGGTCGTCGCCAGTCCCCGGTGGATCGGGGGGGACGGAGGCCTGGATGTTCTGGGCCTGCATGGCTGCCATTTGGGCCTGCATTTCTGCAATCTGGCGTTGGGAGTCAAATGCCGCCTGCTGGGCCGCCGCCGATTGATCCCTCTCCTGCTGCCTGGCCTCTTGTCGACCGGCGACCGAGCCGGCAACGGCGGTCGCGGTCCCGGCCACCACGGCCGTTCGCGCCATCGTACCGATCAACCCTGTTCCCCGCCGGCCGCTACCTCGCCGCATCATCGTCTCGCTCCTTGTCCGTGTCGCCGTGCGCCTGGATTTACACGTCGAGACCGACCTCCGCCGCCATCTCTGCCATCACCGCATGGGGGACGCGCTCGTTGATGACGACATGACCTTTGGCATTGCGGACGGCCTCGGCGAAGCGGGCCGCCCAGGTGTTCTCGAAGAGGAGGAGCGCCTCCGACGTGTTCGGCTCCATTTCCGCCGCGAAGCGGAAGGCGTCATTCTCGCTCAGCAGGCCGGCCATCTCGGCGTCGCGCGGGTTGAGCCTGGTCATGACGCCCTCGCCGAGCTCGTCCAGCTCGGCGACGATGACAGCGCCGTCGGCATCCTTGCTCACGAAGAGGAAATCGATTACCTGGATCGTCCCGGTCTCGATCAGTTCCTCGAGGGCCGGGACGATCTCTCCGGTAAACTCGTTCCCGGGAAACGAGACGACGAGCAGTTCCGCCGGTCCGTAGGACATTGGCACCTCCAGGGGTCGGCGTGGCCTCAGGCCGCCGCGAAGGCCTCGCGGAGCGCGGCTGCGATTTCATCGGACAGGTTCGTTTGAACGACCCGCCCGCCGAACTCCTTCATCTCCGCCAGGACCTTGTCCGGCGTCACCCGATGGAAGAGGAGGAAGAGGGCCGACGATCCTGGCGGGATCGCCTCGCCGACGTCCTTAATGAAGCGATCGTCGATCCCCAGATCGTCGGCCCTGCCGGAGAGAGCGCCGGCCGTGGCGCCGACCAGCGCGCCCAGTCCCGGCGCGAGGAAGACGAAGCCGACGAGCATTCCCCAGAAGGCGCCGGAGAGGGCGCCGCTGCTCGTCGTCGTAGGCAACCACAACCGACTGACTCACCACTCGGCTCCTTCCCGTTGGGTTTGCGCCGGCGCACCGGGAAGCGGCTCATCCCGAACGCCACGCGCCCTACCCGAATCATGCGGGCGAGCTTTGCCGGTGCCATCGTGCGAAAGGTGTAGCGGGTGGTTGCAACCGGGGCGGTTCGAGGCGAACCTAGATCAATTGCAGGGAACGCGCGACGCTGACGGCGTGCGTCCGGCTGCTGGCGGTCAGCTTTTCGAGGATGGTGCTGATGTGGCGCTTTACGGTCGGCACCGAGATGAACAACTGATCGGAGATCTCCTGGTTGGAGAGTCCGACCGAGACCAGGCGCAGCACTTCGAGCTCTCGGCTGCTCAATGAGTCGATCAAGCCGGGAGAGGAGCCCGCAACCGGGAGGGGACGCTCACCGGCCGCCCGCAAGATGTCCCCGACATAGGCGAGGTGTACGCCGGTGGCGGCGACCTCGCGCAGGGGGCCGACGAGGGCGGGTCCCGGGTTGAGGAACGCCCGGATGTGCCCGCTCGGTTCGAGGAGCGCGACGGCCGACGCGAGCGTGGAGAGGGCCGCGCTCGACTGATCCCGGGCCTGAAGGGCCAGTGCCGTGTGGATGAGGATCCGCCCGACGTCGACGACGCGGCCACCCTCCTCGGCGGACCGGCGTAGCCGGTCCAGGAATGGCGGCACCTCGTCGAGACGGCTTTGGACCGTCATCAGGGTGGCATAGACGAGGTGTTCTTCCAGGCGGGCGTAGTCGGGCGGGGCATCGGCGGTGATGCCGGCGTCGCGACTCCAGGCGGTCGCGTCGTCGATGCGACCCTGATCGATCCAGATGCTCGCCCGCACCGCCTCCGCCTCGCGGACGGCGACCTCCACGCCGACCGCTCTCGCGCCGGCGATGCCACGGTCGAGCTCGGCAAGTGCCCGCTCGATGTCACCTTTCGCCAGGAAGTGCCGGGCCCACGCGACCTCAAGCGACGGAATGTAGGTTTCGGCATCGAAGAAGGACGCCAGTTCCTCCACTTGCTCTAGCGATTCCTCTGCCCGCTCCAAATCGTTCCACGCGCCGTAGATTTCGGCCAGCCAGACGTAGGCACGGCGGTGCGCTTCGATCGGATTGCCGCTGCTCACGCCATAGTGAATTTGCTCGGCCGCCTCACGGAGGCGGCCTTCAAGCATCGACATGCGGCCCAGGTCGACTGAAGCGATGGTGACCAGCGGGTGAAGGCCGATCGCCTGCGCGGCCAAGGATCGCGCCGCGATGACGTGACCATCACGTGCCGTCGCCGTGGCGAGGGTAATGAGCGCTAACGAGCGCGTCGCGGCCGGCTCGCCGGCGCAGAGCTCGAGCGCGCTCGATGCCAGGTGGAGGGCGTCTGCGGTGCGTCCCTCGACCATCGCTACCCACGTGCGCGTGATGCGAGCCCTGGCCACCATCGACTGACTTTCCCCCCGTGCGATGAACGCCTCCTCGGCGTTCTCGAGGAAAGGACGGGCGCGGCGTGGCTGACAGGTGGAATAGAGAACCAGGCCGTACCAATGGGTGAGCACCGGATCCGCGCTCACCAAAGCGGTCGGAAGCGCTTCGAGCCACCGCCTCAAGGTCATCGTGTGGCGCCATGACACGGCCACGAGGTCCACCTGATAGAGGAAGTTGATGGCCTGTTCCCAGTCGCGCGCTGCCAGCGCATGGTCGATCGCCTCTTCGAGTTGGTCGTGGTCCCGCAGCCAGGCACTTGCGCGGCGGTGGAGGAGCGCCAGTTCCTCCTCGCCGACCTCATCGGCGAGCTGTTGGGCAAGGAACTCGGAGAAGAGGTGGTGGTAGCGGAACCACCGCCCTTGATCGTCTAGGGCCAGCAGCGGGATGCCGTCATGCTCGAGCTCACGGAGCACGGTCTGACCGTTCGTCTCCCCGCTCACCGCGTCGCAGAGTGGGCCGCTGAGGCGAGAAAGGATCGAGGTGCGCAGGAGGAAGGCGCGACGGGCGGGAGGTTGCCGGAGGAGCACTTCGGACACGAGGAACTCGGCGACCTGCCGGCGGCTGCCGAGGACCCCCCCGAGGATCTCCGATCGACGCCCGTCGGGCGCATCGCGCACGAGGAGGCCGACGAGCTGCAGCGCGACGACCCAGCCCTCGGTCCGCGCGTGGACGCGGGCGATCACGCCGGGCGGCAGGCGATCCTGGTGCCCAAACGCCAGGTAGCGCGCCGTCTCTTTACGGGTGAAGCTGAGGTCATCGCTCCGAATCTCGAGGAGTTCGCCACGAGCCCGGAGCCGCGCCAATGGCAGCGGAGGATCGACCCGGCTCGTCAGGATTACGCGCAGCTGGGGCGGCATGAACTCGATCAGGTAGGTGGTCATCTGGTGGACAACCGGAGCGTGGATGCGGTGGTAGTCGTCGAGGACGAGCGTGACGGCGGTCTCGGACATCGCGAGGTCGTTCAGGGCCGATTCCAGCGCCGCCCAAGTCGAATTCTGGCCCGGCTCAGCCTGATGGAGGGATTGGCCGACGGTCGGGTGAACCCGCCGGAGTGCCCCGATGAGGTAGGCGACGAAGCGGCTGGGGTCGTTGTCGCGGTCGTCCAGCGAGAGCCACGCGCAGAGGCGGTCGCCCTGGCTCACCGCCTGGGCGACCAGGATCGTCTTGCCGTAGCCGGCGGAGGCGCACACCACGGTCAGCCGGGTCCGATCGGCGTCGAGGATGCGACCGATCAGGCCGGACCTGACCAACAATCCGGATGGATCGGGCAGGCGCGGCGCGGTGAGCTTCGTCAAGAGGAGCGGCGCACCGTAGCTCTCGGCGCCGACCGGCGTGAAGGTTGAAGTCTCATGAGCCGGAACTGATCCGAAAGGGACCGCTGGCGGCGCTCGATTGCTTTGCAGGTGCCCTGGCGCACACTCCATTTCGGTCAACTCGCACACATGTGGCGCCCGGTGAGCATTAGAGATTACCTCTGCCCTGCGATCCCAGATGCCCCGGAACGCCCATGAGGTGACTCTTTATCCCAATCTCTCGCCGCAAACCACGCCGAATGCAACCGACGCGCTACACCTTTTGGCCGATGCCGACTGCAGGTATCGACAGGTTATATGGTTTCGACAACGATGCATACGCTACCACGCCCGTCGGCGAAGCGAAACCCCCCGAACGTCCTGAGTGAGCGCCAATTGGAGATGCCACATAAGGGCCAGTTCCCCCGGTGGCGTGTCGATGTGCACGCAGAACCTGCCCGACCGGCGGAAGAGCAGTGACGTGGTCGGGCCTGCCGGGCAGGTTCTGCCGGAAGGACCGCCCAGGTGAAGGCGACGGTGGCGACCTCTCAGCATCGGGCGCACCTCCTCGGCGCGATCCGGCGCCGCGCGGCGGCGGCGCAGGCGGGGCAACGGGCCGCGATCGGGTTCACGCTGGCGGCCGCGTTCCTGACCGTCGCGCTCCTCCAGGCCGGGATCGCCTTCGACCGGCTGTCGTCCGCCCTGCTGTGGGCGACGGTCTTCGGTCTAGCCCATGGCGTCGCCTGGCCCGTCGTCGCCACGCTGGCGATCCACGGGCACCCGTCGCTCTTGCCGCTTCTCGCGTTTGCGCTCTCCGTGGCCGGCCTCGTCACGATTGATTTCTGGGGGGCGGAGGGAGGACCTGGCGGTATTTTGACGGCGGCGCTCCTGCTCACCATCGTCTACACCGGCGTCGCCGGCGTGATCGCCCTCACCGACGAAGCGGCATACGACCGGTTCGTCATCCGGCCGCTTGTGGAGGGCGCCGAACCGGAGGCCCCTGGTCCCGGTCATCCAGAGGCGAAAGGGCTTCTCTTCGTTGAGATCAACGGCCTGTCGGAGCCGATGCTGCGCGAGGGCATCGTCGCCGGCTACGCCCCGACGATGTTCCGCTGGCTCGCGTCCGGCCGGTACCGGTTGAACGGCTGGGAGTGCGACTTCGCCGCCCAACCCGGGGCCGGGCAAGCCGGCATCCTCCACGGCGACAACTTCAACATCCCCGCCTTCCGCTGGTACGACAAGGCGACCCGCACGATCGTCGTCTCGAATCACCTGCGGCACGGCGCGGCCACGATCGAGCGGCAGATTTCGAACGGACACGGTCTGCTCGCTGGGGAGGGCGCGGCCCGGGGGACGCTGCTCTCCGGGGATGCCGTCGACACGCTTCTGACCTGCAGCACGGCGCACCCCCGGGGCGATGGGCAACCGGCGCCCCCCGACACCGGCCTTGGCCGATTCGGCGAGGCGAGGCTGGCTGTCCTAGGGGTGTGGGAAGGGGCAGGCGAAACCCTGCGCCTGTACCGCCAGGGATTATGGTCGATGCCGGAGATCGTTTCTCGGGCCGCGGCATTGATCTTCACGACCGTCGAGGTTCGCGAGCTGAGTCTCCACCGCGTCGCCAGCGACATGATCCGTGGGACGCCGATCGTCTACCTGAGCTATGCCGGCTACGACGCGGCCGCTCATCACCACGGCATCCACAGCCGTGGCGCACGGCGGGCCCTGCGGCGGATCGACCAGCAGGTGGCGTTGCTGGAGCGAGCCCACCGGTACGCGGCCCGTCCATACGAACTGGTGGTCCTCTCCGGGCACGGACAGAGCCAGGGGCGGACGCTGCGCCGGTCCCACGGACGGATGCTCGGCGAGGTCGTGAACGACCTGGCCCCGGACGCGCGGGTCCTGGTTGAGCGGCATGTGCCAGATGAGCACGTCGACACGGCCCGAACCCTCCTCGGGGACCAGGCCGCCAACGCGACGCGATTCGGCCGGTGGGCCGCGCGGCTTGCCGACCGCGACGCCGAAGTCGAGATCGCCGAGTCGTCCCGGCGCGGGCGTCAACGCCTGCCTGGTCCCACCGCCCCCACCGGGGGAAGGGATATCCTCGTGCTCCTCTCGGGCAACCTCGGATTGATCTCGTTTCCGGCCTGGTCCCATCGCCTCACCGAAGAGGAGATCGCGGTCGCTTTTCCACGCCTGATTCCTGGCTTGGCGCACCACGATGCGGTCGGGTTCATCCTCGTCACCTCTGCGCGTGACGGGGCGAAGGTGATCGGGGCGAGCGGCACGAACTACCTGGATGAAGAGTGCATCGACGGCAAGGACCCGCTGGCCGACCACGGGCCCCACGCGGCGCGTCACCTCCGCCGGCACAGCCTCTTCACCAACTGCCCCGACATCCTCGTCCACGGCAGGTACGACCCGGTCTCCGGGGAGGTGGTCTCCTTCGAGGAGACCAAAGGCTTGCATGGCGGTCTGGGAGGGCCGCAGGCGCAGCCGTTTCTGCTCTATCCACATTCGCTGCGTGCCGGCGGGCCGCTGATAGGCGCGCGCGCGCTCTACGACGTCTTCACTCGTTGGCGGCAGGAGTTGGCGGAGCCCGACCGGCCCGCTGCCCCGGTAAAGGAACGAGCGGTGACGGCAACCCCTGGGCGGCCGCCTACCGCAAGTCGATTCGGCCGGAGCGCGTCGCGATGACGCTTGGGGTGGCACTCCTGGCATTCTCGGTCGGCATCGATGTCTTCGCCGGCGGTCTGGCGTACGGCGTTGCCGGGTTGCCGCGCCAGCGCTGGATTGCGACCGCCGGTGTCTTTGCCGTGGTCGGATTGACGCTGTTCACGGCTGGTCTGCTCCTCGGCGAAGCGCTCAGCGAAGCGGTAAGCACCGCCGTCTCCTATGTTGCGGGTTTGGGGCTGCTGGCGATCGGTGTGCAGGCCATCTGGGACGTTGTCACCGGTGAAGAAGTCGACGAGATCGAAGCGCTGGACGACCCGCCGGCGTTGCAGCGGCCAGTCGTCCTGACGGCCGTCCTGGTCTCGCTCGACAAGCTCGCGATCGGGTTCTCGCTGGCGGTGACGGATCTCTCAATCGGCGTCGCGCTGGTCTATGTCGCGGTGGTCTCCTTTCCGGCGACCCTCATCGGACTCGCGCTCGGCAGGAAGCTCGGATCCCGCCTGGGCGCGGCGGCGCACGGCCTGGCCGGCGGCGCCTTCGTGCTGCTCGGGGTGGTCATCATCTATCAGGAGTTGAACGGTGGCAGCGCTTACTAACGCCGGATCCGGCCTTGAACCGGTCATCGTGCTGAGGCCGGCCATGGACGATCGTCGACGGAGGGTTCCGGTGAGCGCAACCAACGTGATCGCACGGCTGCTTCTGGTGATCGGCATCGTGCTCCCGGTGGTGCTCGTCTCACCGGCGGTCGCCGGAGCCGAACCGATGCGCCGAGACTCTGCGCCAGCGGGACGGCGGCCGATTCCTGCGCGGAGCCGCGCGGCCAGGCGGCCTCGCCCGAGCAGCAGCTCGCCGACATGTATGCGCCGATCGTGATGCTCAAGCGGCAGGAGCACCCGTGCGATAGCGTCGGCGAGGCCTACCTGCCCGCACCGGTTGAGGTGGTCTTCGACGACCCCCAGGTGACGCTGAACCGGGCCGCGGGCCGCTCGATTTCCAACAATGACCTGATCATGACCCAGCCGAACTTGCCTGATCTGGAGGGGGGCGAGGAGGAAGCGGACTATTTCCTCGACTTCCCGGGCAATCCGCGCAGCCCCGGGTGCGGCTACGAACAGTGGTTCAAGGCGCGGATGGCCGGATATGAGCCCGTCACCTACGCCAACGTCGTCGTCGGCGAGGACCGCGTCGCCCTCCAGTACTGGTTCTGGTACGTCTTCAACGACTTCAACAACACGCACGAGGGCGACTGGGAGCGGATCCAGCTCATCTTCGAGGCCGAATCGGTTGAGGAGGCGCTGACCGAGCAACCGACCGAGGTCGGCTACTCTCAGCACGCCGGCGGCGAGCGCGCCGATTGGGACGACGAGAAGCTGTCCCGGGAGGAGAACCACCCGATCGTCTTCGCCGCGTCCGGATCCCACGCGAGCAAGTTCGGCAGCGGAGTCTATCTGGGCTGGGGCGAAGATGCCGCCGGCTTCGGCTGCGACGTCACCACCGGCCCCTCCGATCGGATCATCCCCGAGGTCGTCCTGCTGCCCAACGACGTCGCGGAGGCCACCGGCCCGCTCGCCTGGCTGACGTGGGACGGACGCTGGGGCGAGCGCCAGCGGTCGTTCTACAACGGGCCGAGGGGGCCGGGCCTGCGTGAGATCTGGACCGATCCGTTCCCCTGGCAAGACGAGCGGCTGCGCGAAAGCAGCCTGGAGATCCCGTCCGCCCTCACCTTCGGCCCCGGTCCGACCAGCGTCTTCTGCAACGTCACGGGGTTCGGATCCCTCCTGTTCACCCGGGTGGTGGTCTATCCGTGGCTCGTGGGGCTCCTGATCGGTGCGGTCGCCGTCGGGGCAACGCTGCTGTTCCTGTTCGGGAAGCAGACCCTCGCCTCGGCGCTGCGGCTCTGGCTCCGCCATCTCCACGTGTATGCCCCACTCGGGCTGATGCTGATCCCGATTGGGCTGGCGGCTGGCGCCATCCAGTTCGTCTTCGTCGAGTACCCGCCGGGCGAGCAGATCCTCAACCTCTTCGACCGAGGACCGGGCGGCCGGCTGGCGGCCGTCCTCACGGTCGGCGGCATGCATCAGGTGGTGAACTACCTGATCATCGGCCCGTCGGTCATCGAGGCGACCGGCGAGATCCGGGCCGGCCGGCGGCCGTCGTTTGCCTCGACCTACCGGCAGGTGTTCCGGCGGCTGAAGCGCCTGATCGTGGCGGTGGGCGGCTCGTACCTGGTCGTTGCTGCGCTGGCCGTCTCGGTCGTTGGCATTCCGTGGGCGATCTCCCGCGCGGTCCGGTGGCTCTTCATCTCCCAGGCGGTGTTGCTCGACGACGCGACGCCGCGGCAGGCGATCGAGATCAGCGAGCGAGCGGTGGCGGGCCGGTGGTGGCGAACCGCAACGACCAGCGTCTTGCTGGCGGTCATCGGGGCGTGGGCAGCGCCGCTCTTCGGCATCATTCTCCTCGTCACCGCGTCGCCGGCCATCCCGTTCGTCAACCTGATAAGCAGCCTCGTCTACGCCGTGATGGTTCCCATCTCTGTGATCGGCCTGACGCTGCTCTACTGGCAACTGCGCGGCGAGCCGACCCCGGCGGACGCCGCGCCGGTGGTCGAACCAGGGGAGGAGCTTGGGCCCCTTGCGGCGACCCCAAGCGCATGAGTCCGCCACCTCGCGATCGACGCGCGAGCGGGCGGGACAAGTGAACTACATCCGCCCTTTACACCTTTTGGCCGATATCCGCGCGCAATGGCGCCGCAAAGATGGGGGCACGCTGTGAAAACTCGCACGCTGGTTTGCGTGCATCCGAAACAGAACGGCAGGCGAAGGGGAGGTCAGCTGGATGGCTGAGACGAACGGAGCGGCGGTGGCGATCGAGGCGCCGGCGAAGCGGTCATTCACCGACAAACTCCTCGATGGCATCGAGCGGGCGGGCAACAAGGTCCCCCACCCGGTGATGATCTTCGTCTACCTGATCTTATTTGTGATCGCCCTCTCCGTGATTCTCGACCTCTTCGATGTCGGCATCACCGAAGAGGTCCTCGTTTCGGTAGACCCGGTCATCTCGGTCGAGGGCGTGCTCAACCAGATCGAAGGGGGGACGACAGAGCCGCTCGAGACTACCGTCGATGACTGGGACGACGAGTTCGTAACCGAGGAGATCAGGGTCGAGATCCAAAGCCTGCTCACGGTCGACGGGATTCGGTTCATCTTCACCTCGTTCCTCGACAACTTCGCCAACTTCCGGGTCGTCGCCACCATCTTCGTGGCGATGATCGGCGTCGGCGTGGCCGAGCACGCCGGGCTGATGGCGGCGTTGATCCGCAAGCTCGTCGCCGTCGCCCCGGGCGTCACCCTCACCTTCGTCATTGTCCTGGTCGGTGGACTCTCCAGCGTGGCCACGGACGCGGGCTACCTGATCCTGATCCCGCTGGCCGGCGCCGCGTTCCTGAGTGTGGGGCGTCACCCGATCGCCGGCATCGCGGCGGCCTTCGCCGGGGTCAGTGCCGCCTTCTCGGTCAACATCCTGATCGCCCCGCTCGACGCCCTGCTGACCGAGATGACCAACGAGGCGCTCTCAACCGTGGCCGGGGCCGAGCCGATCTCGATCACCGCCAACTGGTATTTCAATGTCGTCTCCACATTGCTCTTCGCCGTCGTGATGACGGTCATCACCGCGCGTCTGATCGAGCCCCGACTTGGCACGTATCAGCCCGAGGCGGCGCCGGCTGGCGAGGGGGACGGCGAGGTGGCGCCCGAGCCAGCGGTCGAAACCGATGCCGCGGCGGAATCGAGGGGGCTGCGGTACGCCAGCCTGGGCGTCCTCGGCGCCCTGATCGTCATCCTGCTGCTGACGCTGCCGTCGGGGGCGCCGCTTCGGGACCCCGAAACGGCGACATCATCGGCAACACGCCGTTCATGGACAGCCTGATCTTCATGATCACGATGATCTTCCTGGTGGCCGGCGTCTGCTACGGCATCGGCGCCGGGACGGTCAAGACCAGCACCGATGTCGTCAATGGCATCACCAAGACCTTTCAAGCCCAGGGCGGTCTGGTGTTTATCCTCCTGGTGATCAGCCAGTTCATCGCCGTCTTCAACTTCAGCCGAATGCCCCAGGTTCTGGCCGGATGGATGGCCGACCTCCTCCAGCGGGCCGACGTCAACGAGGTCATCCTCCTGGTCGGCTTTATCCTGGTGATCGCCCTGATCGACATCATCATGACCGGCAGCCTGCCGAAGTGGGCGATCTTCGCTCCGATCTTCGTGCCACTCTTCGCCAACCTGGGGATCGCGCCCCAAACGGTGCTGGCCGCCTACCGGATCGGCGATTCGCCCTTCAACGTGATCACTCCGATGATGGTCTACCTGCCTTTCATCGTGATCGTGGCCCAGCGATACCAACGGAGTGCCGGCCTCGGCACGATCATCGCCTTGATGATCCCGTACGCGCTGATCAACTTGATCCTCTGGACCATCTTCTTCGTGCTCTGGTACCTGGTCGGCATCCCCTTGGGACCGGGGTCTCCGGTCGAATTCTAGGGGAGACCGTTGGACCGACGTGCCGGGCCACAAACAGCTCCCGGGTGCGAACGTTGAACACTCTCAAGGAAAGTGGGGTGACTGCCATGGCGTCTTCGAGCGACGCCGCGCGACAGTACGCGCGCGCCAACTGCGAACGATTCGTTCAGGAGTTGATCGAGGTCCTGCACATCCCCAGCATCAGCGCCGACCCGGCTCACGCCGGCGACATCCGCCAGACGGCGGAGTGGCTGGCCGACAGCCTGCGCGCGATCGGGATCGAACGGGTCGCAGATCATGCCGACCGCCGGGCACCCGGTCGTCTACGGCGAGTGGATGGGCGCCGGGCCGGACAAGCCGACCGTTCTGGTCTACGGCCACTACGACGTGGTGCCGGCCGCGCTCGAGGACGGCTGGGACACCGAGCCATTCGAGCCGGTGGTCAAGGACGGCAAGGTCTTCGCCCGCGGCGCGACCGACGACAAGGGCCAGCTCTTCATCCACGCCAAGGCGTTGGAGTCGTACCTGAGGACGGGAGACGGGCCGCCGGTCAACGTCAAGTTCCTCCTCGAAGGCGAGGAGGAGGTCTCGTCGCCTAACCTGCGCCCCTTCATCGAGATCGCACCTCGACCTGCTCAAGGCCGACGTCTGCGTCATCAGCGACTCCTCGATGCCGGCGATTGATCGAGGAACCGGCGATCACCCACAGCCTGCGCGGTATGACCTACATCGAGATCGAGGTCGATGGGCCGCACGACGACCTGCACAGCGGTTTCTACGGCGGCGCCGTCCACAACCCGGCGCTGGCGCTGGCCGAGATCCTGGCGAAGATGCACAACCCGGACGGCACCATCGCCGTGCCCGGCTTCTACGACGACGTGGTCGCGCTGACCGACGCCGAGCGGGCGATGATGGCGAAAACCGGCATCAGCGACGAGCAGTTGCAGGCGGCGACCGGCGTCCCGGCCGTCTGGGGCGACGAGCGGTTCACCATCCGCGAGCGCGTCTCCGCCCGGCCGACCCTGGAGATCAACGGACTCTGGAGCGGCTGGTCGGGCCCGGCCCGAAGACGATCATCCCGGCCACGGCCGGGGCGAAGGTCAGTTGCCGCCTCGTCGGCAACCAGGACCCGCAAAAGATCTACGAGCAGATCAAGGCGCTACGTCGATTCCATTGCCCCGCCGACCGTGAACGGTCGAGGTGTCGTCAACCTGCTCACCACCGGCGAGCCGGCCCTGATCCGATTCGCCCTGCCGGAGATGCAGGCGGCCGCCCGCGCCTACGAAAAGGGCTGGGGCGCGACGCCGGTCTTCACCCGCGGGGGCGGCAGCATCCCGATCGTGGCCGACATTCGCCAGGCTGATGGGGATTCCGGTGGTGATGATGGGCTACGGGCTCGACAGCGACGGCCTGCACGCGCCGAACGAGCATTACAGCATCGAGATGTTCCAGCGCGGGATCGAAACGGCCATCGTCTACCTCGAAGAACTTGCCGCAGTTGATCCAGATGCCTCGCCTGATAGTGGCCGCCATTGTGGCGGCCAGGATCGGGATGCGGCAGCCATTCGCCATCAACAACAGGTGAGATGAACATGTCCAGCATCCTCGCCTTGCCCGGAACTCGAGGAACGGCTCCTCCGCTACTGCGTCATCGACACCGAAGCCGACCAGACCTCGCCGACTCAGCCGAGCACCGAGAAGCAGTACGATCTGCTCAGCCTGCTGGTCGACGAGCTGAACGGGATCGGCGCTCAGGATGTGACCCTGACCGCCTACGGCGCGATAATGGCGACGATTCCCGCAACGGTAGAAGGCAGACATGCCCACCGTCGCTTTCCTGGCGCACGTGGACACCGCGCCAGGATTCAGCGGCACGGGCATCAAGCCAATCGTCCACCGTGACTACGACGGGGAGCGAATCACCTTCCCGGACGACCCGGGCCTGGTCCTCTCGCCCGACGGACATCCCGTACCTGGCGAGAAAGGTCGGCGAGGACATCGTCACCGCAAGCGGCACGACCCTGCTCGGCGCGGACGACAAGGCCGGGCGTCGCCATCGTGATGGCGATGGCGCGGCACCTGTTGGGGAACGCGGATATCGCCCATGGTCCGATCCGGATCGGCTTCACGCCGGACGAGGAGATCGGCCGCGGCGTGCACGCCAACCTGCCGGAAGATCTGAGGGCGGATTTCGCCTACACCCTCGACGGCGACGTGCTGGGCGAGATCGTCTACGAGACCTTTTCCGCCGACAGGGCGACGTGACGTCCAGGGAGTTTCGATCCACCCCGGTCAGGCGAAGGACATGCTGGTCAACGCCCTGCATCTGGCGGCGAAGATCATCGATGACGCTGCCGCACGTGACCCGCACGCCGGAAACCACCGATGATCGCCAGGGATTCATCCACCTCTACCCGATGAGCGGCACCGCCGCGGCTGCCGAACTGCATCTTCATCTTGCGCGACTTCGAGCGGACGGTCTGCAGGCGCAGGGCGAGCTGATCCAGCAGGTCTGCGACGCGGTGCAGGCGCACCGAGCCGCGTGCCCAGATCGCCTGCGCGATTACTCCGCAGTACCGCAACATGCGCTACTGGCTGGAGAAGGACATGCGGCCGGTCGAGCTGGCGCGGGAGGCGTGCCGCCAGCTCGGGATCGAGCCCAATTCTCGACGCCCACCCGCGGCGGCACCGACGGCTCGCGCCTGACCGAGATGGGCGTGCCCACCCCCAACCTGTTCACCGGCATGCAGAACATCCACGGACCCTTGGAATGGATCAGCGTGCAGGACATGGTCCGCGCCACCGAACTATGTGTCGCGCTCGCGCAGTTGTGGAGCGTTGAAGGGCGAGGAACGGCGGCAGGTTCGCACATGGACGAGCGGACTTCGCCGCCGATCCGGAATCGCCCCTGGACTGGGTCGGTTAACAGGTACGAATGAGGACCTTTGGAACGGCCATCGTGATCGCGGCACAGTTGTCGGCCGTGTCCGGCGCCGACAGCGTCAGGAGTGGCGGCGATGGGTCAGGCGATCGGCGACGTTCTGCCGGCCGCCGTCATCGTGGGCTTCAACCCGTTCGCGATCATCGCGGTGATCTTGATGGTTCTCTCCCCCAAATCGCGTGCCAAAGGGCCGGCCTTCCTCGTCGGCTGGATCATAGGCATCATCGTCGTGACCGGGCTGGCCGTGCTGGTGACCTCGCCGGACGACATTTCCGGGGAGGACGGGGATCCTGCCTCCGCCTCGTACGTGATCGAGGTCGTAGTTGGGCTTGTGCTGCTGTTCCTTGCCTACAACTCATGGAGGAAGCGGCCAACCGACGACGAGACGCCGTCGATGCCCAAGTGGATCGGCGCGATCGCAAAGGCGACACCGATCACAGCGTTGGGGATCGGGGTGATGTTCTCCAGCATTTACCCGAAGGGCATCCTCTTCAACATTGCCGCCGGAACCATGATCGGCCAGGCCGATCTCTCGGCTGGCGAGGAGATCGTCCCAGTCGCCGTGTACGCGTTGGTCGCCAGCGTCGGCATTGGCGCGCCTGTGATCTGGCAAATAGCCTCCCCGCGCCGCGCCGTGTTGGCGCTGGAGAGCTGGAGATCCTGGCTGACGGCGAACAACGACGCGATCACGGCGGTCTTGCTGCTGGTGTTCGGCGTCATGATCTTTGGCAGGGGCTTCGGTGGGCTCATCGACTGACACAGGCGAAGGGCGGGTGATGGAGACAGACAACGGTGCGGGCGCCTCGCCGATCTCAACGGGGCATCTGCCAGCGCCCGACGACGTGCGGACCCTGGTCGACGCGGCGCATGCCAGGTTCAAGGTGAATGACCAGGGTCAGAACGCCTCCCACTATCCGGCGCTTGCGCTCGTACCGCGAGATCTATTCGGTCTGTGCGTGGCCGGCATCGACGGGGGCGTCTATGCCAGCGGTGACGCCGAGGTCCCCTTCACCATCATGAGCGTGGCCAAGCCGTTCGTCTTCGCCCTGGTCTGCCAGGCGATCGGGGCCGAGGAGGCACACGGGAAGCTCGGGGCCAACGCGACCGGATTTCCGTTCGACGCGGTCATGCCGATCGAACTGAACCCGAACGGGCGGACCAATCCGATGGTCAACACTGGCGCCCTGGCGACGGTGAGCCTGGCACCGGGCGGGACGGCAAAAGAGAAATGGCGCTTCATCCACGACGGGCTCTCGCGGTTCGCCGGCCGGTCCCTCGCCCTGAACGACGAGATCTACGCCTCCGCCACGGCCTCCAACCACCGAAACCGCGGGCTTGCTCGCTTCCTCTTCGGCATCGACCGGCTCTACTTCGAGCCCGAGGCGACGACCGATGTTTATACCCGGCACTCCTCGCTCGATGTGACGGCCCGGGACCTCGCGGTCATGGGCGCGACCCTGGCCAACGGTGGGGTAAACCCGGTTACGGCGGACCGCGTGATCGACGCCGATCTCTGCCAGCCTGTCCTCGCCGTGATGGCCACCGCCGGCCTCTACGAGACGTCGGGCGATTGGCTTTGGCGTGTGGGCCTGCCGGCGAAGAGCGGCGTCGGCGGCGGGATCGTCACAGTCGCTCCCGGCAAGGGCGGCTTCGGTGCGTTTGCCCCGCCGCTCGACGTGGCCGGAAACAGCGTGCGGGGCCAGCTCGCCGCGCGCTTTCTCTCCGAGCGCCTCGGATTGAGTCTGTTCGCGTCCGCGCCAGGCAAATCCGACGCGCCGGCCAGCCCACGATAGGAGACGACGGACGATGTTCAGCGCGACCGAGTTCGGAACAGGGCTCATAGTCCTCTCGTTGGTCTTCGCTACGGCCGCGTTGATCCGCCGGTGGACGAGGCCGCTCCGAGCCCTGTTTATCCCCACCGCCGTGATAGGAGGGTTCGTCGCGCTCGCCCTTGGTCCAGAGGGAGTCGGGCAGTTCAACGACGGGAACGGCATCTTCTCGGTCGAGACGTTCGCCGTCTGGACCTCGCTCCCGGGGTTGTTGATCAACGTGATGTGCGCCTCGCTCCTGTTGGGGGAGCGACTGCCGCCCCTGAAGCAGATCTGGGCGATCTCCGGTCCCCACGTCATCATGGGCGGCGCCATGTCGGCCGGGCAGTTCGCGGTTGGCGGGATCTTGACGTTGCTGGTGCTCGAACCCGTCTTCGACTTCAGCGACAAGGCGGGCGCACTGATCGAGATGTCGTTCGCCGGCGGTCACGGTACGCTGGCCGGGCTGACCCCTGTGCTCGAGGAGTACAACGCCGAGGAGCTCCTAGAGGTCGGCCTCGGTCTGGCGACGATTGGGATGGTCACCGGCATCGTCATCGGGACGATGCTGGTCAACTACGCGATCAAGTCCCCCTCGATCTCCATCGCCCGGGACAACCCGACCAGCCCCAACGAAGACCTCGACATCGATCACCACATGCCGGGGCCCGACGACGATCTGCTGGACGAGAACCGCGGCATGACCCAGGTCACCGCGGCGGCCGTCTTCCTCGGCGTTTCGATCGCCGTGGGTATCGGGCTGCTCGAGCTCTTCCGCTGGGTGTTCGGCCTGTTCGGGTCGAACTTCTTCGAGATGTTCCCGCTCTTTCCCTTCACGATCATCGGCGGCGTGCTCGTTCAGCTCGCCGCGGTGCGGTTTGACTTCGAGTGGGCGGTCAACCGCACGGCCGTCGAGGGGCTCGGTGGGCTGGCGGTCGATGGAATCGTCATCTGCGCGATCGGCACCCTGTCGCTGGCCGCCCTCGGCGACAACCTCGGTCCGTTGGTCATCCTGGCGGCCGCGTCGGTGGCGTGGAGCGTCTTCGTCGCGATGGTGATCGGCAGGAGGCTCTTCACGAAGGACTGGTTCGAGCATTCCATCGCGGAGTTTGGTGAGTCGCAGGGGAACGTGGCGACCGGCTTCGTCATGGTCGACATGGTGGATCCGGCGCGCGTAACCGACGTCGTTCGCGGATACGGCTATCGCCAACTGCTTACTCGGCCGTTGCTTGGCGGCGGATTCATCACGGCCCTGTCTGTGCCGCTCATCGACGTGCTCGGTCTGACGACCTTCACAATCGCAGCGGTGGTGGTCACCCTGGCGATGACCGTCTGGGGCATCCTGCGGGCGGCGAAGGTTCGCAACATCTGACACGAAAGCTCGTGTGCGTATCGCAGTCTGATGGATTGGGCAAAGGTCAATGTCGGAGGATTTCGAGGAGCAATTAACCGAGACCTTCGACAGCCTCGTCGCGCTCGGCATCGGCCTCGTCGAATTCGCCGTCGTCGTCGTTATCGCTCGCCTCATCCATCGGTTCGTTCGCAACTGGCTTTTACAGCGCATCGATTCACCGGATGTCTCCAGCAGCAGCCACACCGCGATCAGCGTCCTGACCACGGTGGTCGTGAGCATGGCCGGCGCGACCGTGCTCTTGGCGCTCTGGGGGGTTACCTGGTCCGGGATTCTCGCGGCGATCAGCATCGGCACACTCGGCATCCTGCTCGGGGTGCAGGATGTCCTTAAGAGCCTGATCGGCGGAATTTTCCTCCTGATCGAGAAGCCGTACTCGATCGGCGACCGGATCCAGGTCCGCGACGTCACCGGCCGGGTGATCGGGATCGAGCTGCGGACGACGGTTATCCGCTCGGACGGCGGTCACCGGATCGTCGCGCCCAACTCGATCGTTTTCACGGACACGATGACCAACTACAGCCTCCGGCGTGAGATTCGGACCAATCTGATCCTCGCGGGCATCAGCGGCGAGCCGGCCCAAGCCCGGGCGGCGATCGCGAAGGAGGTTGCCGGCATCGACGGCGTCGAGGAGCCGGTCGAGGTCCGTATTCGGCAGCGCCGATCGTCGCTGCGAGCGCCATTGCGTGAGGGAATCGCCGGGACGGCAACGGAAGGTCGGGCGGCGGCCTGGGCACACGAGGCGTGGATCAGTTGGCAGGGCGGGGGTGAGCAGGAGGTTCAGGCGGCGGTCGTGGAGCACCTGCATGGGCTCTATCCGCGGGCGAAGGTGCGTGCCCGAAGTGTCAAGGGGACCGTTGTCAATCAGTCTGTGCTGGAGAAGCAAGTCTAGGCCGCGTATTTCGCCGTACCGGTGGTCAACCGTCCGGCCGCTTACACCTGAGAATTGCACCTTTTGGCCACTGCCTTTCCCTTGTCGACTCGCGACGATCGGAACTGGCCACACCGCGCGCCAGCACAAGATAAGAAGGTCTCCGCTGGGGTTATGGAGGGAGTGATGTCCAGCAGAATGGATGGGGTCGTGCGGCAAGGGATACCCTAGCGACGGGGCATCCCTGGTGGCTGGTCCTAGTTGAAGGCATCATCGTGATCGCGATCGGGCTGTTCCTGACCGTCCAGCCGGACGCGGCCCGGTCGACCATGCGCGGGCTGATCGGGGCCTTCTTGATCTTCAGCAGCGTGCTCGCGATCTTCTCGGAGTTGCGCCCGGCCACGCGCAACCTGCCGATGGCGCCGTACCGCCTGCTGCGCGGCGGAGTTGGCCTCCTGACCGGGCTGGTGGTCGTGCTGCAACCGGTCTTCGACTACGTCGACGCCGACGCGGCGCGGACGATCCTGGCGGTCGGCCTGGCGCTGTGGGGCCTGATCGGGCTCTATGCGGCCTTCGCGACGCACGACGAGGGTGGGCTGCGCTGGAACACCGTCATCCTGAGCGGGGTGAGCATCGCCTTTGCCGTCATGCTCTTCGGCACCTCCGCCGGTGACAACCCATTCGTCAGGCCGGTCGGGATCGTCGCGATGATCATCGGTGCGATCCTGCTTGCCTACGCCTACGTCCTGCACCGGAGCAGCCGAGTACCGAGCGAGCAACCGAGCCTGGATATGACAGTGCCGTAGATGGCGGCGGTGGTGGATGGTTCGGGTTTGGAGGCCCCGCCGCAGGGAGAATGACGATGGCGCTGCTTATGGCGATTACCTATCCAGAATCGGATCGGGCCCGACAGGCGATGGAGTCGGTGAATTGGCTCGACTTCGACCGCCTGGTCCATGTCAAGGATGCCTGTTGGATCGCACACGACCAGGAAGGTCTGAAGGTCTACACGAGGCGCCGAGCCGTCATGGGAAAGGCGGCCATCGGCGGCGCGCTCGGTTACCTGGTCGGCTCGATCTTCTTCCTTCCGGTAGTTGGCCTGGCCACCGGCGCGGCGATGGGTATGGTCAATGCGCGGCAGAAAGCGACCGTCGCGGGCGGCTCGACTCCGGGTGGTCGCGGCGCTATAGTGCCCGCACGGTCGTCGAGACGCCGCATACCTCGCCAGAGGTTGCTCCAGCGCCTGGTCGGCCGGTTTGGAGTCGGCGCGGCACGATGGGGGCCGCCAGCCGGACGGAGGTGCATGGTGCGGCTCGAGCCATTGTGCCGGATCTCGCTGCGGTACCGCGACGCGAGTTGGCACCGACCGTATGGCGCGCGCGGCGGCGACGAGGAGGCCGCCGGCTTCGGCCACGGCGACGGCACCGTCAGCGGCGAGATCGAGGGGCAGGTCGTCTGGGCGAACGCGCCGCGCCGCCGGCAAGACGGCGTCTGGACGCCGAACCTGCGCGGCATGATCCGCGCTCGGGACGGGAGCGAGTTGCTCGTCTCAGTCCACGGCCAGAGCGTCGACGAGGCGGCGCCCGGTCGCCGGCGGGCCATCCTCGCGCGCGTCGAGGTGACGACCGAGGCGGAGCCGTATCGCTGGCTGAACACGTGCTTCCTGGTCGGCGAAGGCGAGATCGACGAGGCGCGCGAGGACTGGTGGCTCGACGTCTCCGTCTGCGTGCACGAGCAGGCGCAAGGGCCACCGGCGCTCGGCGCCGAACCGCCCGCACGGTTCCGCCACCGCGGCGCCGCCGGCGCGTCCTGACCGCCGCACGGCTGCTCGTTCCCACCCCCGCTCACCCGGACCTGGTCAGGCAGGAGCCCCCAGTCAACGGGGCGGAGGTGTTCGCCGCTGAGGTTCTCCCCCAGGTGGCACCGGCGGCCGCCTGAGCCCGCCGGCGCATCGCCTGCGGCGAACCGCGCCGGGTGCCGCCCGCGCGGGTGGTCAATCGGCCACCGATCTTCCCCATCAGTTGCTCGGATGTCATGGCTATGTTGCCGAAAGCCCGGAGAGACGGCCGATGGACGACCGTGGCTATGACGGCAGCGAACCGGGGGATCTTGCCTGGCCGTGGGACTGGGGTTCTCGGAGCGGGATTGGATCATCACCGTGTGCTTCGTGGCGTTCCTCGTGTTCCTTGCCAAATGGCCAGGCGGGGGAGCGGGGGCAGCGCCGGTAGCCAGCGAGAACGCGGACGTGCCGTTATCCTCCTCGAGGTGGGGGATGAGCTCGGCGAGGCGAGCGTGCAGGTATTAGCCCTGGTCAAGGTCGAGGCGGACCTTGCAGGAGCGGGAATCGTCACCCCTGATGGGTGGGGTGTCTACCAGTGTCTACCAGGGTGGTGTTTTCGAAATCGGCGACGCAGACGACCCTGGAGGGCTTCCACGACGTCGCCTTCGCGTTGCCGGCCCTGCAGGCGGCGCTGCCGCTGCTGCGGGTGCTGCGGGTGCTCTGAAAAGTGCATAATACAGGCTCTAGCCGAAGCCTCCGCTGCTTTAGGTGGAGCCCGTCACGGTTGCAACCGCGCGAACCATCGTATCCAGGTTGCGCCTGTACGAGGACCATCGATCAGATCATCGCTCGGGATCGGAGCTCGCACGTCGCCTGCCTTCTGTCATGCCAAAGCGTGCCAGGCTGAAGTCGGTCCATGCTCGTGCCGCTCGTCACCGTCGCGCGATCCGCTTGATCCACCGCCAGATGTCCCCTCCCGCCTCCCACATGACGCCCGCCGCGACCTCGCGGGCGACGTAAAGCGCTGCAAGGACCACCACGCACCCGGCGAACGCCGGCGTCCCCGGATCCGGGATACCCATCGGGTCCTCCTCGTCAGTTCTTTCGGAGATCGGTCGCCCCGCTCGTTTCGAGCATGCACACGCACAGCGCCGCCGCGGCCATGGCCTGGCGACGCAACTCCGACAGCATCAAGTCGTCCCCAAGCGGAAGGATTGGGGACGACCTTCGGGTTCCGAGCGCGCTAGCGGTCCTGGCGAGGTAGCCGGAGGCGACGATGAGCGCTTCGGTCTCCTGCGCGGTCGGGATCGGGAACACAGCATTTGGGTCCATGGCGGAAAGTCAGTCTGTCGACATGATCCATCGGCCACGCATCGTCAAGAGATGAACGTCCCGGCACTCAAGGCTCAACACTGGCGCGTCGGTGTCATAGTCGGCCGCGGGGGCAAGAGCCTCGTTGCGGTCGGCTCAGCGCAACGTCCCAAGTGCACGGTTGTGTTCAGTTCGTTTCTTTGAAGGCATGTTCGACGGTATGATGAGGTCAGCCGGGCTGCTCCTATATTTCAGTCCGCTGCCTCTCCAACCATCCCGGCGGAGAGTTCATGGTCAGTCCACCGAAGCACGAGTAGCGATGGATTGTGGACACAACCACGACGGTTACGCCCACGCACATCCACCCCGTCGGGGCCGCTCACCGCACACCGGACGAGGAACACTAGAAATCGGACCGGGAACGAGTCCTTCCATCTGGAGCATGAAAAGGTCCACGGACCATGGCCATGGATCTGGGTCCGGCTTGGCGACGTCCTGTGCGGCCAAGGCTCCAGAATGGAATAATGCCTGGACATTCGGTTGAACAGCCCCACGCTTCCGGAGGTTGTAATTGCGCGCATTGGTCTCCGGCGGTAGTGGCTTCATCGGCAGTCATCTCGTGGACACGCTCCTCGCCGATGGGGATGAAGTCACCGTCGTCGACAATTTTCTCACCGGCCGCCGTCAGAATCTCGCGCATGCAATAGGCAATCCTGGCCTGACCCTGATCGAAGCCGACGTCGTTGATCCACTCCTGCCGACGCTCCTCGATGGACCGTACGATCTGATCTTTCACTTGGCCAGCCCGGCCAGCCCTGTCGGGTACCAACGGCACCCGCTCGAAACGTTGCGTGCCAATTCGGTCGGGACCGACCACCTGCTTGCGGTCGCGCGGCGCGATGGCGCCCGCTTCTTGTTAGCCTCGACCTCCGAGGTCTACGGCGACCCCCTCGTTCACCCCCAGGTCGAGACCTACTGGGGCAATGTCAACTCGGTCGGCCCGCGCTCCTGCTACGACGAAGGGAAGCGCTACGCCGAGAGCCTGGCCGTCAACTACGCCGACGTCTACGGGGTCGACATCCGTATCGCCCGGATCTTCAACACCTACGGGCCCCGGTCGGCCCCGCTAGACGGCCGTTTGATCCCCAACCTCTGCGTCCAGGCCCTCGCGGGCCGCCCACTCACCATCCACGGCGATGGCACCCAGACGCGGTCGTTCTGCTACGTCGACGACCTGACGCGAGGCCTCACTGCACTGATGAAACGCGACGGCCTGGCAGGCGAGATCGTCAATCTGGGCAATCCTGACGAGCTGCAGGTCCTGGCTATCGCCAAGGCGGTCCTCGCCGCGGCGGGCAGCCAGTCGGCGATTGAATTCGTACCGCGTCCTCCGGAAGATCCCGCACGCCGGCGCCCAGACATTTCCAAAGCGCGGCGCCTCCTCGGATGGCAGCCGAACATTGACTTGGACACCGGCCTGGCAAACACACTCGCGTTCTTCCATAGCGAAATGACCCATTTGGTTCAGACACGGTAGGAATAATGTCGAGCCCTACTGGGACGGATCTGGTTGTCCAGGCAGGACCGGCGTGAGATGATCCGCCGGATCCATGAAAAGTGTGGCCGAATGCACGCGGAGGGTGGATGGTAGCCGAGGCCCTGAGATGGCCGAAGCGTTTAGTTAACACCGGTCACATGGCGGCCCTCGCCGCGGTCGAGCGGCGCATTCCCTTCTGGCCGCTGGAGCGCATCGAACGCCTCCAAAGCCGCCGCCTCCAATCGATCGTCCGCCACGCCTATGAGACGGTCCCCTACTATCGCCGCACCATGGACGAGTTGGGGCTCCTGCCCGGCGACTTCGCAACGGTGGATGACCTCACCAAACTGCCGCTGATCGACGCCGCTACGGTGCGTCGTGATCCCGAGCAGTTCGCCTCGACGGCCTACGACGATCGTTCCCGGCGTGCGTTCCACAGCAGTGGCAATCTGACACACGTCCCGAAGACGGTCTATTGGGATTACGACTCGGTGCTGCGCAAGCTCGCCCGCGCCGAACGCGATCGCGTCGTGCTCGCCAAGTTGTCGGGCAAAACGTGGCGGCGGCGCCAACTGCACATCTACCCGCCGACGGGGACAGTCCCGGCGGTGATGGCGATCTGGGATGCGCAGACCTGGGTCTCCCAACGCCTCGTGGAGCGGCACATGCTCTCGGCCGAGGCGCCGTTCGAGGCCGTGGTCGCGACGCTGAATTCCGTCCAGCCCCACCTCGCGTTCTCGTACGGTTCGTACGCCGACCATCTCTTCCGCTATCTGGCCGATTCCGGGGTCGCCGTCGCCGTTCCGCGCGTCTGGCGCTACGGCGGCGACATGCTCTCCCCCGGCGGCAAGGAGCTGATCGAGGGGACCTTTGGTTGCCTCGTCCACTCGACCTACCAGGCCGCGGAGACGGGGCGGATGGGTTTCCAGTGCGAGCGCCGTGAGGGCTTTCACCTCAACATCGACTTCTGCGCGATCCGGATCGTCGATGGGATGGGCCGCGAGGTACCCGCGGGCCACCAGGGAGAGATCGTCGCCTCGAATCTGCATAACCGGGCAACGGTCCTCTTGAACTACCGCATCGGCGATTGGGGCGCGCTCGGGACAGACCCTTGTCCGTGCGGGCGGTCGCTCCCGTTGCTGGAGCGGCTCGAAGGTCGTGAGAGCGAGGTGATCGCCCTCCCCGACGGCCGAGTCCTGCCCTTTGGGGTGGTGGGCACGCTCTTTCGTCGCGAGCTCGACGCGTCCCTCAAGGCCCAGATCGTTCAGTCTGCCTCGGGTGACGTTGCCTGGCGTGTCGTGCCCTTCGCGGGCGCCGACCGAGAGGTTCTCCAGCGCGCGCTGATCGCCAGGGGGCAGGAGGTGTTTGGCGAGGGAACACCCGTGCGGGTGGAGTTCGTGACCGACATCCCGCCCACGCCGGCGGGCAAGTTCACACGGGTCGTCACGACGGAGGACGTTCGAGTCTGAGCGGGCGCCCGGGTGTATCATCCTCCCACCGATCAGAGTGTATCGACATGGGACGCTGGCGCATGGATGGCTCGGAGAGAAGGGGCAAGGGTTGGCTGAACTCGCGGCATGGCCGAAGCGGCTGCTCAACACCAGCCACATGGCCATGCTGTCAGCGGTCGAGCGGCGCATCCCCTACTGGCCGATCGAGCGCATCGAGCGCCTCCAAAACCGTCGCCTGCAATCGACGGTCCGCCACGCCTACGAGACGGTGCCCTACTACCGACGAACCATGGACGAGTTGGGCCTTCAGCCGGGCGACTTCCAGACCGTCGAGGACCTCGCCAGGCTGCCGCTGCTCGACGGAGCAACGGTGCGCCAGGATCCCGAACAGTTCGCCTCGACCCAGTACGACGCCTCTTCCAGGCGCACCGTTCAGACCAGCGGCGGTCTCACACACGTCCCGAAAGTGGTCTACTGGGACCCTGACTCCATGCTGCGCCGGCTCGCCCGCGGCGAGCGCGATCGGGTCGTGCTCGTCAAGCTGTCCGGGAAGTCGTGGCGGCGACGTCAACTCTACATCTACCCGCCGACGGGAACCGTCCCGTCCGTCGTGATGCCGTTCTTCAACGCGCGGACCTGGACGCCCGACTTCGTCGTTCAACGCCACAACCTCTCGGCGGACACGCCATTCGAGGGTGTCGTGGCAACGCTCAACGACTTCCGCCCGGACGTGGTGTTCTCCTACGGTTCATACGTCGAGCACTTCTTCCGAAAGCTGGCCGAAAGCGGATTGTCCGCTACCGTGCCGCGGGTTTGGCGCTACGCCGGAGACATGCTCTCGCCCGCGGGCAAAGAGCTCATCGAGGGCACGTTCGGGTGCAAAGTCAACTCGACGTACTCGGCCTCCGAGACCGGGCGCATCGGCTTCCAGTGCGAACGGTGCGCGGGCTTCCACCTCAACATCGACCTCTGTGCCCTCCGGGTCGTGGACGAGTCGGGACGAGACGTGCCGCCGGGCGAGGTCGGGGAAATCATCGTCTCCAACCTGCACAACCGGGCCATGGTCCTGCTGAACTATCGCCTCGGTGACTGGGGCGCGCTTGGCTGCCAACCCTGCCCCTGTGGGCGGACTCTCCCGCTCTTGGAACGCCTGGAAGGCCGCCACAGCGAGCAGATCACGCTCGGCGATGGCAGGGTGCTCAGCGCGTTGGTGGTGGACATGTTGCTCAAACACGAGACCGACGCCGCACTCAAGGTCCAGGTGGTCAACCCTGCCCCGGGCGACCTCACGTGGCGCATCGTCCCCTTCGCCGGAACAGATCGGCAGGCGATGCGGCGGTCCCTGCTCGCGAAGGGCAAGGAGGTGTTTGGCGACCACACCCGGATCGACGTGCAATTCGTCGACGACATCCCCCCCACGCCGGCCGGCAAGTTCGCGAAGGTCGTACGACAGATGGACACCCCGCCGAACGCGGGGGGAAAGGCATGAGCGTTGGCTGATCTCGCGAGCTGGCCAAAGCGACTGCTCAACACCGGGCATATGACTGCCCTGGCCGCGGTCGAGCGACGCGTTCCCTACTGGTCCCTGGATCGCATCCACCGGCGCCAAAGCCGTCGGGTCCAATCAATCGTCCGCCACGCCTACGAGTCCGTCCCCTACTATCGCCGGACGATGGACGAGCTGGGGCTCCAGCCCGATGATTTTCGGACCGCCGCGGACCTCACCAAGCTGCCGCTGCTCGACGATGTTCTGGTCCGTCAACAGCCAGACCTCTTCGACTCCACCCGCTACGGTGAGAACGACCGACGAGCGTTACGCACCACCGGCACGACATCGTATGTGCGCAAGCGTATCTACTGGGACGAGGCGGCCCTGATGCGCAGGCTCCCGATCGCCGAGCGCGGCCGCGTCGTGCTCTACAGGCTGGCGGAGCAGCGGTGGCGCCGGCGCGAGCTGTACATCTTCCCGCCAGGTTCAGTGGTCAGGAATACCATCGGATTGCTCGCTGGGCAGACCTGGGTATCCAGCCGGATTATGCAGCGCCAGTACTTCTCGCCGGACGACCCTCTTGAGGATCTTGTCGCGACGTTGAATACGTTCCGACCGCACATCGTCTTCTCCTTTGGCTCTTTTGCCGACCACTTCTTCCGCTACCTCACCGATAACGGCATCACCGCCGCCATGCCGCGGGTCTGGCAGTACAACGGCGACGTGTTCCCTCCCGAGACGAAGCGTCTTGCTGAGGAGACATTTGGATGTTTCGTTCACTCAAGCTACGCGAGCGTCGAAACCGGGCGGATCGGCTTCCAGTGCGAGCGACGCGAGGGCTTCCACCTCGACATCGACGTCGTCGCGGTGCGGGTTGTGGACGAGTCTGGGCGCGACGTGCCGGACGGGGAGGACGGCGAGATCGTCATCTCGAACCTGTACAACCGGGCGACGGTCCTGCTGAACCATCGCCTCGGCGACCGGGGCGCGCTGGCCACCGAACCGTGCCCGTGTGGGCGGACGCTGCCGCTGCTGGAGCGGCTGCAGGGCCGCCAGAGCGAATTGATCGTCCTGGCCGACGGTCGGGTGCTTCCCGGTCTGGTTGTCAGTGCGATGTTCCCTCACCAACTTGCGTCAGCCTTCAAGGCCCAGATCGTCCATCCCGCCGCTGGCCACATCCGGTGGCGAATCGTCCCATTCGCGGGCGTCGATCAGGAGGAGATGCGGCGCGCAATACTCGCCCGCGGGCGGGAAGTGTTCGGCGAGGACGCCATCGTGGAGGTCGAGTTCGTGGCCGACATCCCACCGAGGCCCGGTGGCAAGTTCGCCCGGGTCGTGACGTCGGACAACGCCCATGACGGACCGCGCGGTGGGTGACATGACGTCATTGCCGCGGCGGCTGCTCAACACCGGCCAGTTTGCGGCGTTCGCGGCGTACGAGCGCCGCATCCCCTACTGGCCGATCGAACGCGTCGAACGTCTCCAGAGCCGCCGCCTCCAAGCGACCGTCCGCCATGCCTACGAGACGGTGCCGTATTACCGCCGCACGATGGACGAGTTGGCTCTGAAGCCGGGCGACTTCGAGACCGTCGAGGACCTCGCCAAGCTGCCGCTCCTCGATCCGGCGTTGGTGCGCCTGGATCCCGAGCAATTCTCCTCCACCAACTATGACGAAAGCAGTCGAGGCATCGTTCGTAGCGGGGGCACGGAAATCTTTGTCCGCAAGAAGATCTATTGGGACAAGGCATCCATGCTGCGCCGGCTTGCTCACGCCGAACGGGACCGGGTCGTGTTGTTCAAGCTGGCGGGGAAGCGGTGGGGGCGACGCGAACTCTCCATTTTCTCGCCGACGGGAACGATTCCAAAGATCAATGCGCTCTTCGACGCCCAGACCTGGATATCCGGCCGTCTCGTGCAGCGCTCAAACTTCTCGGCGGACGAGCCCTATGGGGCGCTCGTCGCCAAGCTGAACGCGTTCCGACCGCACATCGCCTTCTCCTACGGCTCCTACGCCGAGCACTTCTTTCGCTACCTGGTCGATAGCGGCATCACCTCCGCCGTGCCGCGCGTCTGGCGGTACAGCGGGGACCTCGTCTCTCCCGGCGGGAAGGAGCTGATCGAGCGGACGTTTGGCTGTACGGTCAACTCGACCTATTCGAGTGTGGAGACCGGACCCATCGGCTTCCAGTGTGAGCTGTGCCAGGGCTTCCACCTCGACATCGACCTCACCGCCATTCGGATCATCGACGACGCTGGGCAGGACGTGCCGGCCGGCGAGGACGGCGAGATCGTGGTCTCCAACCTGCACAACCGGGCGATGGTCCTGCTGAACTATCGGATCGGCGATTGGGGCGCGCTGGCGACGGAGCCTTGCCCTTGCGGGCGGACGCTGCCGCTGCTGGAACGATTGCAAGGTCGCCGGGGGGAGATGATCGCATTGGCGGACGGTAGGGTCCTGCCGTCGCTGTTGGTGGGATCGTTGTTTACAATCGAGCTCGAGTCCGCGCTCAAGTCGCAGATCGTCCATCCCGCGCCCGGGTCACATTCACTGGCGCATCGTGCCCTTCGCGGGTGTCGATCGGGACGAGTTGCGCAGAGCACTACTCGCCCGCGCGCAGGAGGAACTCGGCGCTGGCACGCGGGTGGACGTAGAGTTCGTGGCCGACATCCCACCCACGCGGGGCGGCAAGTTCCGTCAGGTCGTTCGCCACGCCGAGTCCTCATCAGCCGCGGAGGCAGAGAGGTAAGCGTTGGGACCAGTCACGTCGTTGCCAAGGCGGCTGTTCAACACCGGTCATCTGGCCGCTCTGGCCGTGGTCGAGCATCGTGTCCCCTACTGGCCCGAAGAGCGCCTCCAGCGCCTCCAGAGCCGGCGCCTCCAGGCGATCATCCGCCACGCCTACGAGTCGGTTCCGTACTATCGGCGCACGATGGACGAGTTGGGCCTGAAGCCGGGCGACTTCGAGACCGTGGCGGACCTCACCAAGCTGCCGCTGATCGACGGCACTATGGTCCGCCTGGATCCCGAGCAGTTCGCCTCCACTCGCTACGATGACTCCTCTCGGCAGACACTGTACAGCGGCGGCAGCTCGTCGCATGTTCGCAGAGCGATCTACTGGGACCATGGGTCCGTCCTGCGAAAGCTGCCCCGTGACGAACGGGATCGGGCCGTGCTGTACAAGCTGGCTGGACGGCGGTGGGGGCGACGCCAGCTCCATATCTTCCCCCCGACGGGAACCTCCTTAGCCATCATGCCGTTCTACGATGCCAAAGCGTGGGTCTCTCGCCGCATCGTCGAGCGCCACACCTTCTCGGCGGAAGAACCCTACGAGGCGCTCGTCGCGAAGCTGAACGAGTTTCAACCGCACATCGCCTTCTCCTACGGCTCCTACGCCGAGCACTTCGCCCGCTATCTCGTCGAGAGTGGACGACGCGCCGCGTTGCCGCGCGTCTGGCGGTACGGCGGAGATATGCTCTCGCCCAGCGCCAAGGAGCTGATGGAGGGCACATTCGGCTGCCTGATCCACTCAAGCTACATCTCCACGGAGACCGGGCGCATCGGCTTTCAGTGCGAGCGGCGCGAGGGCTTCCACCTCAACATCGACCTGTGTGCCCTCCGGGTCGTGGACGAGACGGGGCGAGATGTTCCGGCGGGCGAGGACGGCGAGATCATCGTCTCCAACCTGCACAACCGGGCGATGGTCTTGCTCAACTACCGCATCGGCGACTGGGGCGCGCTGGCCACCGAACGTGCCCGTGTGGGCGGACGCTGCCGCTCCTGGAGCGGCTGGAGGGCCGGCAAAGCGAGCAGATTGCCCTCGCTGACGGCCGGGAACTCAGCACGTTAGTGGTCGACATGCTCTTCAAGCGCGAGATCAACGCGACGCTGAAGGCCCAGGTCGTCAACCCGGCCCCCGGCGATGTCATCTGGCGCATTGTTCCCTGGCCGGCGCCGATCGGGAGGCGCTGCGGCGCTCCTTACTGGCACGAGGCGCGGAGGAGTTTGGCAGCGATACCCGGGTCGATGTGGAATTCGTCGCCGACATCCCGCCCACGCCGGCTGGCAAGTTTGCGCGGGTGGTGCGAAGCACCGCCGACTCGCCGGCCCCGGGAGGATGAGCGTTGGCTGAGCCAACGGCATGGCCACGACGGCTGCTCAACACCGGCCACATGGCGGCGCTCGCCGCGGTCGAGCGGCGCATCCCCTTCTGGCCGCTGGAGCGCATCGAACGCCGCCAGAGCCACCGCCTCCAGAGCGATCGTCCGCCACGCGTACGAGACGGTCCCCTACTACCGCCGGACCATGGACGAGCTGGGACTGCGGCCCGGCGATTTCCAGACGGTGGAGGACCTCGCCAAGCTGCCGCTCCTCGACGATGTCCTGGTGCGTCAGGATCCCGACCAGTTCGCGTCTACCGACTACGATGCCAGCTCCCGGCACACGTATCGCACCAGCGGCTCCACGTCACGCATCCGCAAGGAGATCTACTGGGACAATGCGTCCATGCTACGCAGCTCGCCCCGCACGAGCGGGACCGGGTCGTGCTGGTCAAGCTGGCGGGCAAGACATGGCGGCGGCGCCAACTCCACATCTACCCGCCGACCGGGTCGGTCGCGCGCGTCGTGGCCATGGCGGACGCGCAGAAGTGGGTCCCGCAAACATTGGTGCGGCGTCCAGCCTTCTCGGCGGAGGAGCCCTTCGAAGCGCTCGTCGCGAAGCTGAATGAGTTTCAACCGCACGTTGTCATTTCGTACGGCTCATAATCGAGCACTTTTTCCGGTTTCTGGCCGACCGGCGACATCGCTCGCCCTGCCGCGTGTCTGGCGGTACGGCGGCGATATGCTCTCGCCCGGCGGCAAGGAGCTGATCGAAGAGAAGTTCGGCTGCACGGTCTACTCGACCTATCAATCCGTAGAGACAGGACGCATCGGCTTCCAGTGCGAACAGCGCCAGGGGTTCCATCTCAACACCGACTTCTGCGCGCTGCGGATCGTGGACGGGCGCGGGCGCGATGTTCTCCCCGGCGAGGACGGCGAGATTATTGTCTCCAACCTGCACAATCGGGCGATGGTGCTGCTGAACTATCGCCTTGGCGATCGTGGGGCACTGGCAGAGCGGCCTTGCCCCTGCGGGCGAACGCTGCCGGTCCTGGAGCGACTGGTCGGTCGCCAGAGCGAGGTGATCACTCTCCCTGATGGCAGGGTCTTAACCTCGTTGATAATAGGTTCGCTGTTTCCGCGCCAGCTTGCTGCCGCGCTGAAGGCCCAATTGCGCAGCCCGCGCCCGGCCACGTCCGTTGGCGCATCGTGCCGTTCGCGGATGCGGATCGGGACGAGATGCGGCGTGCGCTCATCGACAGGGGTCGGGAAGTGCTTGGCGAAGGGGTGGCAGTGGATGTCGAATTCGTCGCCGACATCCCATCATCACCAGCCGGCAAGTTCGCGCGAGTGGTGCACAGCACCGACGAACCGCCGTTCCAGGGGAGGACAAGCGTTGGCTGAGCTCAGGGCGTGGCCAATGCGTTTGATCAACACCGGCCATATGGCGGCCCTCGCCGCGGTGGAGCGGCACGTCCCCTTCTGGCCGCTGGAGCGCATCCGCCAGCGCCAAGACCGTCGCCTTCAATCGATTGTCCGCCACGCGTACGAAACGGTCCCCTACTACCGGCGCACGATGGACGAGATAGGACTGCGGCCCGGCGACTTCCAGACGGTGGCGGACCTCACCAAGCTCCCGCTCCTCAACGACGCCACGGTCCGCCAGGATCCCGACCAGTTCGCGTCCTCCAGCTACGACGACCGAACCAGGCGCACGTACTTCAGCAGCGGATCGCTGTCGCACGTGCGGAAGAAGATCTACTGGGACGATGCATCCGTCCTAAGTACGGTTGCCCGCGCTGAACGCGATCGGGCCGTTCTTGCGAAGGTGTCTGGGCGGGTGTGGAGACGGCGCCAACTGCTCATCATGCCACCGACGGGGGTGGGAGTAGCCATCATCGCCAGAACCGATGCCCAGACGTGGGCACGGCACCTTGTACGCCGGTACCACCTTTCGGCTGAGGAGCCGTTCGAGACCCTGGTGGCCACGTTGAACGACGTGCATCCGCATGTCGTCATCTCGTACGGCTCCTACGCCGACCATTTCTTCCGTTACCTGGCGGACGGCGACGTCGGCGTCGCTCTGCCGCGCGTCTGGCGGTATGGTGGCGACACGCTCTCGCCCGGCGGAAAGGAATTGATCGAGGGCACGTTTGGCTGCCCGGTCCTCTCGACCTACCAGAACGTCGAGATGGGGCGCATCGGATTCCAATGCGAACAGCGCCAGGGCTTCCACCTCAACATCGATCTTTGCGCGGTGCGGGTGGTGGACGAGTTCGGCCGCGATCTACCCCCTGGCGAAGACGGCGAGATTGTCGCCTCGAACCTGCACAACCGGGCGATGGTGCTGCTGAACCAGCGCCTTGGCGACTGGGGTGCGCTGGCGGGATTTCCTTGTCCCTGCGGGCGGACGCTGCCGCTCCTGGAGCGACTGCATGGCCGCAAGAGCGAAGCGATCGCACTCGGTGACGGCCGGATCATCTCTTCACTAACCGTGAACTCGATCTTTCGCCAGGAACTGAGAACCACTTTCAAGTCGCAGATCGTCCATTCCGCGCCGGGTCACATTCGGTGGCGGATCGTCCCCTTCGCCGGAGTCGATCGGGATGAGCTGCGAAACACGGTGATCGCCAGGGGAAAGGAGGCGCTGGGGGAGGACGTCCGGGTGGAGGTAGAGTTCGTTGCCGACATCCCACCCACGCCTGCCGGCAAGTTCCCCTTAGTCGTAACGGCGGATGAATCTCGGTGACCATGGTGGCAGGAGCCTTGGCATGGCCGAAACGGTTGATCAACACCGGCCACATGGCGGCCCTCGCCGCGGTCGAGCGGCGGATCCCCTTCTGGCCGCTGGAGCGCATCCAGCACCGCCAGAGCCAACGCCTCAAATCGATCGTCCGCCACGCGTACGAGACGGTCCCCTACTACCGGCGCACGATGGATGAGTTGGGGCTGCGGCCCGGCGACTTCCAGACGGTTGCGGACCTTGCTAAGCTGCCGCTCCTCGACGATGTCCTGGTGCGTCAGGATCCTAGCCAATTCGCGTCCTCCCGCTACAATGACCACACCAGGCACACGTTTCGCAGCAGCGGCTCGCGGTCACGCATCCGCACAGAGATCTATTGGGACAATGCGTCCTTGCTGCGGATGCTCCCCCGCAACGAGCGGGACCGCGTCGTACTCGCCAAGTTGTCGGGCACATCGTGGCGACGACGCCAACTGCATATCCAACCGACGACTTCCTCAAGCAAGGCCATCGTGGATAAGACGGATGCGCAGACGTGGGTGAGCCAGCTCGTGCGGCGGTACCGTTTTTCCGCCGCCGAGCCGTTCGAGGCGCTGGTCGCGACGTTGAATACGGTTAAGCCAGACGTGGCGATTTCGTATGGGTCGTACGCGGATCATTTTTTCCGGTATCTGGCCGATATCAGGCGCGAAGGTCGTCCTGCCGCGCGTCTGGAAGTACGGCGGCGACATGCTCTCGCCCGACGGGAGAGACCTGATCGAGGGGAGATTCGGCTGCACGGTCTACTCGACCTATCAGGCTGTGGAGATGAGCCGCATCGGCTTCGAGTGCGAGCGGCGTCGGGGTTTCCACCTCAACATGGACCTCTGCGCGCTCCGGGTCATCGATGAGTCGGGGCGCGATGTCGCCGCGGGCGAGGACGGCGAGATCATCGCCTCCAATCTGCACAATCGGGCGATGGTCTTGCTGAACTATCGCCTCGGTGATTGGGGGGCGCTGGCGGTCGAACCCTGCCCGTGTGGGAGGTCACTGCCGCTGCTGGAGCGGCTGGAAGGCCGCCGGACCGAGGCGATCGTGCTCGGTGACGGTCGGGTTCTGTCCGCCCTGATCGTAGGTTCGTTATTCAAGCGGGAGAACGCCGCCGCACTCAAGGTCCAGATCGTCCATCCTGCGCCCGGCGTTGTCCGCTGGCGCATCGTGCCCTTTGCAGGTGTCGATCGGGAGGCATGGCGGAGCGCGATCCTGACCAGGGGTAAGGACGTGCTTGGCGAGAGCACTCGGGTGGAGGTGGAGTTCGTCGCCGACATTCCGCCCGCGCCGTCAGGCAAGTACCCTCTGGTTGCAACGGCGGAGGAGCCCCTGTGACCGAGGAGGCGGGGGGTGGATCTCGATACTGGGACGAGGTTGCGGAGCATTGGACAGAGACGGTGCCCCAGGGCCTGTGGCGCGCTCACAGCGACGCGGTCAACGAGGCACTGATAACAAGGTGGTTGCCGGAACGACGGCGTGGGGCGGCTGCTGAAAACCGACATCTTCGACGAAGCGGTCAGCACGGGGGTCTTGCCACGGCTGGCGGTGCCGATGGAATCGGTCGTTGGCATGGACGTCTCCGGGGCGGCGTTGGACTCCGCGCGGTCGCGGTACACTCGCCTGCTCGCCGTCCGCGCCGATGTCCGCCGGCTCCCCTTCGCGGATGGTTCGTTCGACGCCGTCATCTCCAATTCGACGCTCGATCACTTCACGTCGCCGGAGGACATTGCGATTAGTCTGCGCGAGTTGCACCGCGTGCTGAGACCTGGAGGGTATCTGATCGTCACGCTCGACAATCGGGCGAATCCGGTCGTTGCGCTTCGTGGGCTGCTGCCCTATCGCCTGCTCAATCGCCTCGGCGTCGTACCATACTTTGTCGGTGCAACCTATGATCCGGCGCAATTACGGGGCGCGCTCATGGATGCGGGTCTTGTCGTCCTCGACCTTGAAGCCATCATGCATTGTCCGCGGGTCGTCGCCGTGGCCGCGGCCCGCGTCGTGGAGCGGCACACCGGGCCGGCGATGCAGCGGCGCTTCCTTCGCTGGCTGATGACGTTCGAACGCCTGGCCCACTGGCCGACACGCTTTCGTACAGGCCACTTCGTCGCCGCTCGGGCAACGCGCCGGTGAGAACTCCAGCGGTGGACGTCGCGACCCGCCCGCCGCGCTCCTCGACCCAGCCGGGCCGCGAGTTGCTCGGCGGGGCCACGCGCGTTCTGCTGGCCGAGGCCCTGGTGCTGCCGACAGGTCTGATCACCAGCGTCTTCCTTACTCGGCAGTTCAGTCCAGAGCAATACGGCCGCTTTGCCCTGGCGGCGACACTGATCACGTGGATCGAGTGGACGATCACGTCGATCTTCGCGCGGGCCACGATCAAGGCCGTCGGTGACGCCGAGGATTGGCGGCCCGTCGGCACGACCGCCACGCGCGTGCAATTCGCCATCGGCGGCGGGGTGGCGCTCCTGCTCTGCCTATTGGCGAAACCGGTGGCGATGCTCCTCGACGAGCCGGCACTGACCTCCTTGCTGCGGCTGATCGCGATTCAGATCCCACTCTTCTGTCTGTCTCGTGCCCACCTCCATCTCCTAATCGGGCTGGGCGGCTACGGGGCACGAGCGCTTGCCAGCGCCGGCTACTGGCTGGGCAGGTTGGTGCTAATCGTCTTGCTGGTGACGCTGGGCTTCTCGGTGGAGGGGGCTCTCCTCGGCAGCATCGGCGCCAGCATCATCGAGCTGGTCATCGCCCGCTGGTTCATACGGCCGTCGCTGACCGCCCGATCCAGCTTTCCCGCCAGACAACTCTGGGTGTTGGCGGCGCCGCTCTTCGTCTTCACCGTGAGCATGCGCCTGTACGGCAGATTGGATCTGTTTGCCCTCAAATTGCTCGACACGACAACGGCGGAGACGGGTATCTACGCCGCCGCTCAGAGCGTGGCAGGGGCTCCGGGTTTCCTCGTGCTCGCCTTTACCCCGCTTCTCCTCTCGACGTTGAGCCGTACCCGGCGCTCCGGACAGATCGAGTTGGCCCAGGAAATCAGTCGCAATGCGTTCCGCTTCGTGGTCATCCTGATGCCGTTCGTGGGCATTGCCGCCGGGGCAGCGCCACAGATCGTGCTGCTCGCGTTCGGCCCCCACTACGCCTCCAGCCACGCTGTCCTGGCCTGGTTGATCTTCAAGACACTCGCGACCGCAATGCTCTCGATTGCGGCGTCAATCTTGACGGCAGCCGAGCGGCCCGACCTACCGGTTGCGATCGGTGTGTCGATGCTGCTGTTAGCTATTGCCGGCCAATGGCTTCTTGTCCCTCCGTTCGGGATCGAGGGCGCGGCCGCCGCGACGACGCTGGTGGCGGCATTCGGCGCCGTGGCAGCTGTGCTGGCGGTCTATCGCGTCTGGCACGTGCTGCCGCCGATGGGAACGCTGGTGCGCAGCACGCTGATCTGCGTCGCCGCCTACGTCGTGGCCGATGAGTGGTCACGCCCCAAGCCGCTGATCCTGCTCCAACTGCTGACGATGGCTATCGCTGTTGCAATTGCATTCCTCGCGCTGGGAGAGTTCAGTGCAGGCGAGCGGGCCGCAGTGCGGGCGGCAGTCTCGGCGCGGCTGCGGCGACAGAATACAGCCCCCTAACCCCCCGGCCCCCTTTCCCCAATGCGAAAGGGGGAAGGGGAAGCGCTCGTCAGCCCGATTCGGAGTGCGATGATCGCGGCATCATCGAGTACCAGGTCTAGACCTATTCCAGCCTCCAAGAGTCGCTGACCTGGTGCGCGCTGTGCGTCGTCGCTACGGTCGCTCTGGTCGACGTGATCCACACCTTGGCGCGGCGCCCCAGCCGGCCCGTCCACCCCGTGGTCGTCGCCGTCCCCGCGGCCGGGGCGATCAGCTTCATCGCGACGTTCGTGGTGCTGGCGGCCGGGCGGGTCTAACCCCTCACCCAATCGATCGCTGGCGAAATTAAGTACACCCCTCGCCGGAATAGCGTACTCGTACGGGTAGCTCGTCCCTCCAGGACGCCGTATCGTGGGCGCATCCCAGCGGCACAGCGGCCGCGACGACCGAGACGTCAGGAGATATGGGGTGGACTCACGCTCATTCGATCGCCTTGCCCGCTCCCTCGCCACGCCGAAGACCCGACGCGGCCTGCTCGGATCGCTGGCCGCCCTCGGGGCAGGGTTATTCGGCACTCGGGCAGTGGACGCCCAGGTAACGCAGGTCTCTTGCGGCAACCAGGTCTGCGCAAGCAACCCCGGTGGTTGCAAGGCCGGCTGCGTCTGCTGCGTCTACCCCAACGGCAACTCCCGCTGCCGCCCTCCCCAGGACTGCGCCGCCCCAGGCACTGTCGCGACGACCACGACGACCCCGGCCCCGACGACCACAACTACGACGCCAGCGCCGACAACCACGACCACCTCCACAACCACCACGCCGACTACCACCGTCGCGCCCCTCCTCGCCCTGCAGGAGGTCTGCGTGAACGTCAACCAGTGCGACCAGTCCGGCGGGCCGACAAGTTGCGCGAATAACTTTTGCAACTTCTTCAGTGTCGTGTGCTGCCACACGACCGGGGGCAGCTGCAGGGATGTCTGCGACTGCTGCGGAAGTGGCTTCCAGTGCAGCGTCGAAGGCGTTTGCGTCTCGAACTTCTAGGCGGGCGGCGCATCGACACGGTTCGGAGAAGACCTGTGGGTTCCCTTGGGCGGATCCCACATGCCCGTCCGCTTCAACCGGACTGATTTGCCGGCACGGGGTGCCGGCTCAACTACCTCCAGCTATCGAACCACATCCGCATGTCGAGTTGGTCCTTGCTGAGCGGGTAGAGCGAGTAGATGGGATAGAAGAAGGCGAAGGACAGGACGACGAGCGCCACGTAGCCGAAGGCCACCGTGCGACGGCGGACGTCGCCGCTCTCGGCGAGGTGGACCACGGCGACGGCGACGGCCAGGCACCCAAAGGGGACGGCCGGCAGGAAGTGGTAGATGAACGACGTGTGGGAGACGACCGCCCAGGGGAGCCACTGGCCGAAGAAGCCGATGACCAGCACCAGGAGGGCGGGTGTACGCATCCGCCACCATCGCCGGCAGAGCCAAAAGAGCGCCGGCAGGAATGCCCAGTAGAGGAGAGGGTTGCCATTGGCGTACGTCACGGCAATCTTGTCGCCGTCAGGGACGGTGCTGTGCCAGATCGGACGGAGGGCGAGCGGCCACTCCCACCAGCGAGAGGAATACTGGTGGCGCCAGGTGCCGTCGGTATTGAGCGTTGCCGGGACGAGGCCGGGCTCCCGAACGAGGAAACGCGCGCGTTGCAAGTCGAAGAAGTCGGCCAAACTGTAGCCCGCGAGGAAGAAGGGCAAGTGGACCAGGGTCTGGATGGCGAGGGGAATCAGGATCAGACTTACCGGCACCCAGATGAGATGCTGCTGGTAACCGGAAACCGTGGCAGGGTCTACCCTCCGGCCGCGGCTGGCCCGGCGCAACTGGAACAGACGCCAGAGCGCGACGATACCGATCATCCCGGTCGCATAGACGGCATTCCATTTGACCGCCAGGCTCAGGCCGAGGAGCACCCCCGTGGCGACGAGTGGCCAGCGGACGCGGTTGGGCGGCGCGTTCAGGTAGTGAGTGAACCCGAGGAAGGCACCAAGCATGAAGACGGTACCAAAGATGTCGATCACCCCGATGCGCGACTGCACGAAATAGAGTCCATCCATCAGGAGCAAGCCTGCCGTCAGGAGCGCGACGATTCGACGGCGGGTGAGGGTCAACGCCAGGAAGTAGGTGAGCGCGATCCCGATCGCCCCGAAGAGCGCGGCGGCGATGCGCCGGCCGAAGGGACCGTCGCCAAAGACGAACATACCGCCAGCGATCAACTCAATGCCGAGCGGTGGGTGCGTCCACTCGTACCGGCCTGGCCGGTCACCGACGACCGTGCTTGGCAGGTTCCGATAGGCATCGCTCGCCATGCACCGTTCGTTGCTACCGCGGGCGACGGCACAGGGCTGATCCCACCAGAACGCGTCCCGGTTCCCGTCGAGGTACTCGCGGGCGGTAAAGGCGTGCAGGTATTCGTCGTAGGCGTAGAAGTCCGGGGTGGTGATTCGGGGAAGAGAGATCGCGAGGGCGGCGGCGATCAGCAGAACCGCAATGAGGTAGTCCACTGGGATCGCTAGCGATCCGATATGAACTTTTGCCTGGTCGAGCGCGGGCGCCGATCCTGGGGCATCGATGCCAACGGGGATCGATGAACGGTTGGCTTGCCGCGTGGCGCGCGACCTGACTTTCGCCTGGTTAATGGCGCGCCGGTCGGCGCGCGTTCTAGCCCGAGATCCCGTCATTGCGTTCCGGGAAGCCTGCTACCCGAGCATCCCCGTCCAGAACAGACGTGCCGCGGGAAACTCGAATCAGCACGACGCGCACGCGGTCCAGAAGCGATCGGAGCATGGCACGGATCATAGTCCTAGGAGTGATGTCTACGCGATTTAGCAGCCCAAAGTATAGTTCAGGGCAACCAGATCCGCTCCGTCGCTGCTATCATACGGATAGAAACACAACTGGAAGAGATGCCGACGGACTGCCCGGGGAGATGGGGTGCGGCTCGTCGCCCAGGGCCGGCTGTGTGATCGAACGAGAGCCGGGATGCGAGGGAGAGGGAGTTTGGTCGTCGGCGAGCCACATTTGGCGAGGGATGCCCCTGAGCTGACGCTCCGGGTCTCCGTGATCGTGCCGGTGTTCAACGGAGGCAGTGACTTTGTCCGCTGCCTCCAGGCGCTTGTGGCGTCGACGGCGGACTTCCCCTGGGAGTTGATCGTCGTCGACGACGGGTCGAGCGATGCGTCGGTCGAGCACGCCCGGGCGGCCGGCGCGCGGATCCTGACCACCCACCAACCGCGGAGCGGTCCGGCTGTCGCGCGCAACATCGGGGCGACGATTGCCGGGGGCGAGATGCTCCTCTTCATCGACGCCGATGTGGTGGTGACGCCGGCAACCATCGCCGACGTGGCGGCGGAGTTCGACCGGGACCCGAAGCTAGACGCCCTGTTCGGGTCGTATGACACACGACCAGCCGCCCCGAACTTCATCTCCCAATACAAGAACCTCTTCCATCATCACGTCCACCAGACGTCGCCACCTGGGGTGACCACGTTTTGGGCCGGCTGCGGCGCGATCCGCACCGCGGTCTTCCGGGAAGTGGGCGGTTTCGACAGTAGCCTCTATGGGCGACCGTCGATTGAAGACATCGAACTGGGTTACCGGGTGACGCGGGCCGGGTATACCGTGCGCCTGTGCCACCACATCCAGGTGACTCACCTCAAGCGGTGGACGGCTCGCTCGCTCGTGCGCACCGACATCCGTGACCGCGGTATCCCCTGGGTGCGGCTCCTCCTGCGCGAGCGCGTCTTCGCCATGGACCTCAATCTGGAAACCGCGAACCGGGTCAGCGTGGTCGGGATCTACCTGCTGTGGGCGGCTCTGATCGCGATCCCGTTCTGGCCACCAGTGGCGGTGGTCGCGCTGCTGCTGGCGGTTGCACTGTTCGTCGTCAACTTGCCACTCTACGCCTTCTTTCGGCGGGAGCGCGGCGTCCTTTTCGCGCTCGCCACCATCCCGTGGCACTGGCTCTACTACACCTACAACGGCGTCTGTTGCGCGATTGGCCTCGCGCTCTTTCTGCGGGAGCGGTCCGCGGAGGCGGCCCCGGGTTCCCGTGTGGAACCGGTACCGGCGGTGGCACACGCTGGCGATGGCTCGCTCCTCGCGGAAGACTAATGATCAGGACGCAGCTCCGGCAGCTGCCGGCGTACGCGCGCACCGCGAACGAGCTTCGTCGGTTCTTGCGCAGTCCAGTCTCGCCGCCCGTTGCGGAGCAACGTGTCGCCGAAGCCATTTCCCTGCGCCGAGACCGCCTGCTGGTCCTCTTGCAACACGGCATCTACGGTCATCCACGCAGTCCCTATCGGGCGCTCCTTCAGCACGCCGGGATCGAGTACGGCGATGCCCAAGAGCTGATTGACCGCGAGGGCGTCGATGGCGCGGTGTCGTGTCTGGCCTCCCAGGGTGTGTATGTCACGCTCGACGAATTCAAGGGCCGCCTCCCAATTCGGCGGGGCAGTCTGGAACTGCCTATTGAGACATTCACGTTCGGTGTGCCGCGGCAGGGCGCCGGCCTGGCGGTCCGGACTGGCGCGACGCGGAGCAGCGGGACACCCAGTCTGATCCGGTTCGACGATTTGGTCGAGGTCGCCAACCATCGGTCGGTGATGCATCAGGGTTGGGGACACAACCAGGGATCGCTGGCCATTTGGTTTCCGATCTTGCCTGGGAGTGCCGGCTTCGCCAATATCCTTATCTATGCCAAGCAGGGGCGTCCGCCAGAGCGTTGGTTCAGCCACGCGCCGGTAACGAAGGGTCGGGACAACCCGGGAGCCTGGCAGACGCACGCGCTGTTGCGCACCGGCCGGCTATTCATGTCTGGCTTCCCGTCACCTGAGTACGTGCCCCTCAGCGACGCGGAGCGCGTTGCCGACTGGATGATCGATCGGCTTCGCCGCGGGAACCGGTGCCAGGTCGTGACCTACGTCAGCTCAGCGATGCGCGTCTGCGCGGCGGCGATCTCCGCGGGTGCCAGCCTCGAGGGGGCGCTGTTTGTGGTGCTCGGCGAACCACTCACCGAGAGCCGGGCGAACACGATCCGAGCTTCCGGCGCGGAGGTGACGTCAACTTACTCGTCGACCGAAACCGGCACGATCGCCGACGGATGCGCCGACCCGATCGCTCCCGACGATGTCCACCTGCTGCTCGACCGGGCCGTGGCGATTCGGCATCCGATGCCGGCAGGCGGACGCACCGTCGATGGGCTGCTCTTGACGAAGCTGTCCCCAACCGCGAGCACGATCATGCTTAACGTCGAGGCGGGCGACACCGGCCAGATTGTCGAGCGAACCTGCGCCTGCCCCTATGGCGTTCTCGGCTACAGCCAGCACCTCCACTCGATTACCAGCTATGAAAAACTCACCGGCGAAGGGATGACCTACGACGCGTCGGCCCTGGCCGCCGCAATTGAGGCGGTGCTGCCGGCCCGTTTCGGTGGAAGCTCAACCGACTACCAGGCGTACGAGGAACTCGAGGACAACCACCTCGTTCGCCTCACCTTGCTCGTAAGCCCCCGGTTGGGACCGATCGATGACGACGACCTGGTCGCGACGCTGCGCGCCGAAATGCAGCGGGGAGCAGCCGGTCATCGCCTGGCCGACCTGATTTGGGAGCAGGCGGGATTCCTGCGTGTCCGCCGCGCGGAACCGATTTCGACGGCGCGGGGGAAACTGCTCCCGTTCCAGGTGGCGAGGCCGTTGGACAGCGCGAACGATCGCTGATCGCTCGTCGAGGATGCGTGCATGCCGACACGGAAGCTCCGCCAGCTGCGGGCGTACGCGCGGACCGCGATCGGGCTTCGCGCCTTTCTGCGCAGTTCCCTGAGTCCAGAAGCCACGGAGCGGACGGTTGGTAGCGCGCTGGCTGAGCGTCCGGGCCGCTTGCTGACGTTGCTTCGGGAGCGGGTATGGGATAGCCCGACGAGTCCCTACCTGGCGCTCCTCCAGCACGCCGGGATGACCGAAGTCGATGTTGCGGATCTCGTCGATCGGGAAGGGGTCGAGGGCGCACTGGCACATCTGGCCGCCCACGGCGTTTACGTGACGCTCGACGAGTTCAAGGGTCGCCGCCCGATCCGGCGCGGCAGCCTCGAATTGACCGTTGCCCCCGGCGCGTTCGACGCGGTGGGTGCTCGAGCGGGTGTGCCAGTTCGGAGTGGAGCGACGCGGAGCGCCGGGACACCGACGCTGATCCAGTTCGACGCGTTGACCGAGGAGGCCGCCCACCGCTCGCTGTTGCTCAAGGCAGCGGGAAACGAGCAGGGACCGGTCGCGCTCTGGCTCCCGGTCTTGCCGGGCAGCGCCGGTATTGCCAACGTCTTGCGGTATGCGAAGTTGAACCGTGCGCCGGAGCGATGGTTCAGCCATGCCCCGGTCTCACTCTCCGCCAGCAATCCAGCGGCCTTGCAGACGCGGACGGTGTTGCGGTTGGGAAGTCTGTTCGCTGCGCCGCTGCCGCGGCCCGAGTATGTGCCGCTCGACGATGCCGGTCGCGTTGCCGCCTGGGTCATCGACCACCTTCGCCGCGGCAACCGCTGCCAGGTCGTGACCTATGTCAGTTCGGCGATGCGCGTCTGCGCGGCGGCCACCGCAGCGGGCTCCCGTCTCGACGGGGCGCTGTTCGTGGTGATCGGCGAGCCGCTCAGCGCGAGCCGGGCGGCGGCGATCGGGCGCGACAGGAGCGGACGTGAGATGCACCTACTCGATGACGGAAGCTGGAACGGTCGGCTGCGGTTGCGGCGACCCGGCAACGCCCGACGACGTCCATCTGTTGCTCGATCGCGCCGCCGTGATTCAACATCCGATGGAGAGCGGTGGCGGCCTGGTTGACGGTCTGCTCTTAACGACCCTCTCCCCGCATGCGCGAAAGGTCATGCTCAATGTCGAGACTGGTGATACCGGGCGGCTGACGGAGCGCGCCTGCGCCTGCCCCTATGGGCGTCTTGGCTACACGCGGCACCTCGACTCGATCACGAGCTACGAAAAGCTGACCGGGGAAGGGATGACCTACGACGCATCGGTCCTGGTCAGCGTGATCGAGGAGGTGCTGCCCGCTCGATTCGGCGGATCGGCCACCGATTATCAAGCGATCGAGGAGGAGGGGGACGACAAGCTCCTCTATCTCACCGTGCTGGTGAGCCCGCGCCTCGGAATCATCACCGAAGCCGACGTCATTGCGACACTACGCGCCGAATTGCAACGGGGGCCGGCCGGCCATCGCCTTGCAGACCTGGTTTGGGAGCAGGCGGGGTTTCTCCGTGTCCGCCGCGCAGAGCCAATCCCGACAGCGCGGGGGAAACTCCTGCCGTTTCAGGTGGCGAAGCCCGCGGACGGCGGGAACGCGGGCCAATAGAGGCGGGATGGATGACGCACTTTTCGCACGCTCGCCATGAGAGATAAAACGCCTTGTAGAGAAGAAAACCTTGTGAGATAGCGAGCGGTGGGCGATCCTTCCGTCAATATGGACAAACGAGCCGCCGACCGGACACCGGACACCGGACAGGCCGCCGATTCAGCGGGCACGTTGTCCGCCCGTGAGGCGGCCGCGATCCTCGGCGTCCACGAGCGCACCGTCCGGCGCGCCATCACCCGTGGCGAATTGCCCGCCGTCAAGCGCGGCGGCGTCTTCCAGATCGCGCGGGAGGACCTTCGACGCTACCGGGTCCCGACCCGGATCACTGCCGCGCCCGTCGCAAGACGTCCAGAGCCACCGCGGTTGCTTCCCTTTCCCGTTCGAGATGAAAATACCGATCACACGTTCCCGTTGCCGCTGACACCGGTGATCGGACGGGACGAGGATATCGCCGCTATCGGCGAGCTTCTGCAAACCGCGGGGAAGCGGCTTGTCACCCTCACCGGCGCGGGCGGCGTTGGCAAGAGCCGCCTCGCCATCCAGGCAGTGGCCGAGTTTGGTGCAGCGTTCCCTGAGGGTGTCTGGTTCGTTCCGCTCGCCCCGATCCGCGACTCGGCTCTCCTCGGCACCGCGATCGTCCGTACCATGGGAGTCGTCGAGCAGTACGACCGCCCGGAAGTCCAGATCCTACGATCGGTGATTCGAGATCGGCGACTGCTCCTGGTCCTGGACAATCTCGAGCATCTACTGGAAGAGACCCCGCTGATTGCCGAGTTGCTCTCGGCGTGTCCCAACCTGGCTGTCCTCGCGACTAGCCGGATCCGGCTCAATCTATCTGGCGAGCACGAGCATCATGTGTTGCCGTTGGCACTACCGGTTCATTCCCCAAATATGACGCCGTCACCGTGGGCCGAGACCGTGGGCAACGCGGCAGCGGTGCAGCTCTTTGTCGCGCGGGCGCAGGCCGTGGATCCCAACTTTCAGCTCACGGGCGAGAATGCGAGTGCCGTCGCGGCAATTGCTGCCGCCGTCGACGGGCTGCCGCTTGCGATCGAATTGGTCGCGGCCCAGACCCGTCTCTTCCCGCCCGCGGCGCTCCTGGCGCGCATGGGACGGCGGTTACCGCTGCTGACCGGCGGACCGCGCGACCTTCCCAAGCGGCACCAGACGATGGCTGACGCAATTGCCTGGAGCCACGACCTTCTTTCTGCGGATGAGCAGGTGTTTTTCGCCGCCTGTCCGTGTTCGTCGGCGGTTGCACGTTGGATGCGGCGGAGGCAATCGCGAGTCTGGGTGCGCAGTCATCCATCATCGGAATGATTTCCTCGCTGGTGGATCACCAGCTGCTTATTCGGATCGATCAGCATGATGGCCATCCTCGCTTCTCGATGCTGGAAACGATCCGCGAATATGCCAGCGAACGGTTGACGGAGACCGGCGAGCGGGAAGCGTGCCATCGGCGTCACGCAGCCTTCTTCTCGGCGTTCGCCGAGAGATACCAGCTTGCGGAGATGCTACCGGATGGTGAACGTATCGTGGCCCTTATCGACTCGGAATACCCAAACATCCGGGCGGCGCTAGCCTGGCTGGAGGAGTCCGGCGAGGCCGAGATGTTCCTGCGGCTCGCGGCTGCGATGGGCATCTTCTGGTCCGGTCAGGGCCCGTACCAGGAGGGCCGGCAGTGGATGGAACGGGCCCTTGCGCAGGGGGGCACACGACCGGCAGCGGATCGCATGAGGGCTCTTGTCCGCCTCGGCATGATCGAGACATACCAGGCGGCGAACGAGGATGCGGAGATCCACTTGACGGAGGGGTTGGCAATCGCCCAGGACGCGGGCGATGCGCTTCAAACGGCCCATGCGCTCCTCGGGCTCGGTGCGTTGGCCATTCAGCAGGGCGACGATGACCGGGGCGCGGCGCTACTGAACGCATGCCATGCGGCAGCCCTAACCATGGCGAACCGACGCCACGCGGAAATCATGGCGAGCTGGGCGTTGGCCAACCTATCCATGGTGGCTCGGGCGCACGGAGATATCGCGCGTGCGGCGGAACTCCTCGAGGATGGGCTCACCAGGATGCGCAAAGCGGAGTACACCAGGGGAATTATTCCGGTACTGGGCGACCTCGGCGACCTGGCATTTGACCAGGGCGATCTGGGACGGGCGCTGGGGTTGTACCGGGAGGCGCTCGGGTTGGTCCGAGGGTACCCCGGCACGCGCGTTGTGACCGAGGTCGTCGAGGCGGTCGCAATCGTTGCCGCCGCCGGCCAGGCGGAACGAACCGCCCGGCTGCTCGGCGCGGCCGAGGCACTGCGCGAACGGATCGGGCTGCGCTATCGGATGGCGACCAGGCGAGCGGCGTTTGAGCAGGCGGTCGCCGCCGCGCGCTCGGCCCTCGGCGAGGGGGCGTATGCGGCGGCATGGAGCGCGGGTCAAAGACTGCTTCCAGAGCAGGCCGTCGCCGAGGCGCTCGATCCGACCTTTATTCCCGCCAACCCAGGTACAACGTTGACTCCGCGCGAAACAGAGATTCTCCAGTTGATCGCCGAGGGGATGTCCGACCCCAGGATCGCCGAGACGCTGTTCATCAGCGTCCGCACCGTCCAGAACCACGTCGCCCACATCCTCGCCAAGCTCGGCGTCCGCAGCCGCGGCGCGGCTGGTATCGCGGCCGGTTTGATGCCGCCGAAGACCCTCCCCCAGCCTGACTTCAAGGGACAATGCCCTGGCGAGTTTGGCGACCTACTCATAGATGCCGCCGGGCATCTCGCCCCTAAGGATCCGTATCCAAGGGCGCGAAATGAGTAACCCAGTACCTAGGAACTGAGTACATCCCCTGGTTGCCCCACGATTCCCGGCGTCCTAACGTCATCTCACGAGCAAATAAGACTCAGCGATCGTTCGGGCCGGGGCGATCCGGTGCCGAGCGGCCCAAGTCGGTAGGTCCACCTCGGCCCGGATCTCGGAAAGGTCCACGACGACGGGACGATGACGGCTGGTACCTGGAGGAAACCAGTTGGGCTCGGCCCCGGTTTGCCCATCAGCGGGACGACCCCACGACCCGACGTGCCACGCCACCACGTACCAGCTGAAGGAGCTTGATCCATGGATGTCAGCCGCTTCGACACGATTGCCAAGCTCTTCGCCGGCCGGCGCCTTTCCCGTCGCCAAGCTCTGACGCAGGGCGGGACCGGGCTTGCCGCCGGGGCGCTCGCCGCGGCCGGTCTGACCACCGCCACCGGGGTCGCGGCCCAAGATGCTACCCCGGCGACCGGCCAGACGCGACCCGAACCCGAGATGCTCTACCTCCAGTCCTTCCAGTCCGGCAGCATCGCCCCCAAGGACGGCGAGGGCGGCACCTTTACCTTAACGCTGGAGCAGGGGCTGGGCCAGACCATCTACTTCTCGGATCGGCCCGATCGCATCGTCGGCGCGATGCCGACCGAGTATTTCCTCAACACGCTCGGCTTCCCGGACGACGACCCGCCCAACGCCGCGCTGCTGATCGAGCGGGCTCCCGGTGAAGTCGAGATCGCCGTGGTTGAGCTCTTCAACCCGGTTTGGGAGGGGACCAGCCCCGGCGTCACCTACGACATCCAGGGCTTAGCGAATGGGAAGAATGCTTAGAGTTGGGCCTGCAAACCACGCCCAATGATTTGGCCGCGCTCGACCCCGCCTTCGGCAGTGCGTACTTTTATTGGCAAGACCTCGCCCGACCGAGACATGCATTGCGTCACTAACGCCAGGAACCGTGTGCGATGGCGAGTCGATCTCTCCAGGTGGTCACGGTGGCTAGTGCTTCTATGGACTCGAACTCATCTGCGGGCCCTGCGACAGATGGGATCTGTCGGTCCGCGACATATATGAGCAACTGGTAGGACCAGTGCAACCAGCGCTTCGATCCCTGCAACGGGAACTGCACGCTGTTCAACTTCTGCAGCCGCGATACGTGGTACGGCCACTACGCATGCCATAACTCCTACAACTAGCCGGGACCGAGCGCGTCATCCGTCCCGGCCGCGGCCCGGAGCTCCCGGCGCCGGGGAGGAGAGATGAGGTTGCGAGGGGTGCCAGCAATCGCTGGCAGTTGCCGAGGGCCGTCCGCTCCCAAGATCAGATTGCCGCTCGTGCAATGAACCGATGCCGTGACCACCCGGGAATGAGTGCATCACAAGGATGCCTGATGAACGCTAACCGCTTCGACAAGGTCGCCAAGATCTTCGCGTCCCGGCGCCTTTCCCGTCGCCGAGCCCTGTCCCGGGGCGCGGCCGGCCTCGCCGCCGGGGCGGTTGCTGCAGCAGGCCTCCTGGGAGCGTCGGCCCAGCACGCCACCCCGCCGCCGGAACCGCCGGTCGCCGGGCGCGGCCCGACCATGCTCTTCCTCCAGAGCTTCCGGTCCGGGACCATCGTCCCGAAGGCCGGCGCGGACGGCCGCTACACCGTGACGCTGGAGCAGGGCCTGGGCCAGACGATCTACTTCTCCGACCGCCCGGACCGCCTCGTCGGGGCGGCGCCGACCGCCGCGTTCCTGGAGGGCCTCGGCTTCCCCGAGGACAACCCGCCCAACGCCGCGCTGGTCGTCGAGACGGCGCCCGGGGAGACCGACATCGCGGTGGTGGAGCTGTTCGACCCGGTCTTCGACCCCGCCGGCGCACGGCGTGACCTACGACGTCGCCGTCCTGGCCAACTGGGAGGTCGTCGCTGGAGGTGGGGTTCACGGCGGCGCCGACCGACCTGGCCGGCGCTGGCCCCGAGGTTCGGTTCTGCCCACCTCTTCATCGACGACTGCCCGGGAATCAGTATTTCATGTCGGATCGAGGGGGACGTGGTCGGCTCCTTCAACGCAGGGCCGTGCCGGAAAACGTGTTGGGACCCGTTCTGGAACAGGTGTGACAGTTGCACAAAGAACGAGGTGATGGATGCATACTGGACGGACCAATGCAACAAGAAGCTCAGTGCCTGCAACGGCCGGTGCATCAGGGGCGAACCCTGTTCAGTGGTTTCGTGGACGGGCCGGTGTTCACCCTATTGAAACGAACGGAACGGTTTCGTGTTATGCGAACACCGTCGGGCCCTGGCCGGTCGAACGCAGCACGTTCGTTCAGCTCGTGGATTGAACGCTCGGCGCAAGTCCTCGTCGTCGGCACATCGCGGCGCAGGTTCGTATTCCTTTCGCGCTGGAATGAGCACCCGCTCCCGCCGAACCTGAGTACACGTACGGATTCGTCAGGCTCCGAAAACCAGCGTCCGGTGACCGGGCAACACCGTGCACTTCCAGCAGGTTGAGGGACCGCATCGCCAACGATTCGGAAAGAGGGAACGCATGGACTCCAGGCCTTGACCGTCACCAAGCTGTTCGCCGGACGCCGCCTCTCCCGCCGTCAGCGCCCTGGCCGAGGCCGGCGCCGGCCTCGCCGCCGGGGCCGGCGCCATGACCGGCATCCGTGCCACCGCGGCCCAGGACGCCACCCCAGCGGCCACGCCAGAGGTGGTGTCCCCGCCAGCCATGGACAATCCGCCCGCCCAGCTCTTTGTGCAGTCGTTCCGGTCGGGTAGCATCGCCCCCTCCACCAGCACCTTCGGAACCCACACCGTGACCCTCGAGCAAGGGCTGGGTCAGACGATCGTCTTCTCCGACCGCCCAGCACGCGACGTGTTCACCGCGCCCACCCCCGCCTTCCTGGACGGCTTCGGCTTCGATGCCGACAACCCGCCCAATGCGGCGATGCTCATGGAGACGGCCGACGGCGAAACGGACATTGCCGTCGTCGAGCTGTTCAACCCCACCTACGAAGAGGCGACGCACACCGCGACGTACGACATCGCCGTCCTGGCCAACTGGGAGAACGGGTTGGAATTGGGCTTCCACGAAGCTCCGATCGACCTCTCCGACCTGTCCGACAGTTTTGGCGCGACCCATCTCTTCATCGACGACTGCTATTTACGACAACGTCAGTTGTTTGAAGGGGGGCGTCTTGGCGGGGTAGGGCGACATCGTGGGAACGTTTCGGGGCGTCTACAAAACATTCTGGTTCTCTGAATTCACGTGCCTTCCTGTCGCGCCGAATGTGCAATCCCCCGACGATATCAGGACGGTACTGGGTGGGACAGTGCAACGAGACCTTTGCCGCGTGTGAGGGCCAATGCAATCAGATTCTCTATTGATGGGTGGCGGGGAGGCGGTCTGGACGGTCCGGTCCCTTCCCTCGTCCATGGCGTTCGGAGATGAGCGATGCGCCATGTGGCAATGCATCCGGCGTCACCATCCGGGGCGCCGGGTCGCATCCACGCCTGGTTCGATGACCTGGCATGGACCACGAGGAGCCGATGAACACTAACCGCTTCGACACCGTCGCCAAGCTGTTCGCCCTCCGCCGGCTCTCGCGCCGCCAGCGCCTTGTCCCAGGGCGTGGCCGGTTTCGCCGCCGGTGCACTTGCTGCCGCCGGTCCGAGAGTCGCGGCGGCTCAGGCGCCTCCCGATCCCGGAGGGGCCGGCACTCCGCCGCCCACGCCGGCCGGCGAACACGGCCCCAGCATGCTCTTCGTGCAGTCATTTCAGCGCGGCAGCATCGTCCCGCTGGTGCCCTCCGGGCAGGGCAAGGACGCCCGCTACACCTTGATGTTGGAGGCGGGGCTGGGCCAAACCATCTACTTTTCGGATCGTCCCGACCGTCTCGTCGGGGCCACCCCGACCGACCGCTTCCTGGCGGGCCTCGGCTTCCCGGCAGACAACCCGCCGAACGCGGCGCTGGTCGTCGAGACGGCGCCCGGGGAGACCGACATCGCGGTGGTGGAACTCTTCAACCCGGTCTTCGACCCCGCCGGCCCGGACGTAACCTACGACGTCGCCGTCCTCGCCAACTGGCAGTCGTCGCTGAAGCTGGGGTTCACCGCGGCGCCGACCGACCTGGCGACGCTGGCTCCATCATTCGGCGCCGCCCACCTCTTCATCGATGACTGCCCCAACAACAACGTTGGCTGTTGGAATAACGGCATCGGGCGCAGCGTCCACCAGATCGGTTACGTCGCCAGCGGGTCGGCTGGCCAAGCCTGCTACAGCGCCCGCATGGGCTCATGTCTACCCTGCGATCCCTGGCTTGAAGACCCCGACACGTTGAATGCCTACTGGTCAGACCAATGCAACAGAAAATTCAGCGACTGCAGCGGACGGTGCGCCCCCTTCTTTCGCTGTGAAGACGACAACTCGCTCTGCTATGGATTTCATCTAATGGGCTGAATGGACGCGAACGCCACGGGTTCTCGCCGTGCGGCCGCGGCCCAAACCTGGCCAGTGCGCGATCGAATCCCGGATAGGGTGGTGTGCCCTAACGGGATCACATGCCCCGTTCAATTGTTCGCCAAAGCCTAAGGAGTGCATTCGTGGCCAACAATCGCTTCGACGCCTTCACCAAGTTCTTCGCCGCTCGGCACTCTCGTCGCACCGCCCTCCAGGCGACTGGCCTCGGACTCGCCGCTGGGCTGGCCACCTCTCGGGCCACCGCCCAGGACGCCGCGCCGGAGGCCACACCGGCCGGTGAGGGAATCAACAAGACCACCTTCCTCTTCGTCCAGACAGCCGCCGCTGGCACCTTCACCGCCAATTCCGACGCGGGCACGCCTGAGGCCGATGGCACGCCCACTCCGGGCGGCGGCGGCGACTACCTGCTCACCCTCGAGGGCCACCACGGCGGAACGGTGTACTTCTCGGACCGACCCGAGCGCGTCTTCGGGGTTGCCCGACCCAGCGATTCCTCGACGGGCTCGGGTTCTCGCCCAGCAATCCCCCCAACGCCGCCCTGGTGACCCAGACCGACGACGGGACCGAGGACGTGGTTGTGCTGGAACTACTCGCCCCCACCTACGACGAAGAGGCCGGCACATTGACGTACGGGGCGACGATCCTGGCCGAGTATCAGGGCGACGGGCTGACCCACGTCGCGGCCGAGCAGCAGGACGGCGCCCTGCCCGAGACCTTCGGCCGCTCCTCACTCTTTATCGACGACTGCGCGCCCTTCACCGAGTGCGGTAGTCGGCTCCTGGTTCCCGCCAAATTGGTGTGGAAATCGATCGGCCCGGTCCCCGGTGGCCCGTACCCCACATGCTGGAACTTCGGTGACTGGGTGTGCCATCCGTGCGAGGCAAGGGGCAACACGAATGTCGCCGACCCTGAATTCTCGCCGGATGAATACCTGAGCAAACTCTGTAACAGCACATACCCAGAGTGCAAGGGCCTCTGCCACGCAGCATAGCGGGCAGGAGACCCGGGTGCGGCCGTGCCGTCCCGATCGTTTGACAGACCGTACTTCGATCCTACCCATGACGCAAACTGGAGGCAACCATGCATCACCCCCTAACCAAGCCATTCTCCCGCCGGAGCCTACTCGCGCTCGCCGGAGGCGCGACCGCGGCAGCAATGTCAGGCCCGGTCCACATCTCCGCCACGCAGACCCCCAAGGCGGCGCCAACTGCCGCCGCTCCGATCGCTGATATTCCGATGCCCGGCACCCTGGCCGCCGACGCCTCCCCCGAGTTCCGGGCGGTTGCCGAGGCAGTCGTGGACGCGATGCGCCGCTATCGCGTCCCCGGGGCGGCGCTCGGCATCCTGATTGGCGACCGCGAAGAGCACGCGACGTTCGGCGTCGCCAGCGTCTCCTCCCTGGCTCCGGTCACCGCCGACACCATTTTCCAGATCGGCTCGCTGAGCAAGACCCACACCGCCACCGCCATCTGGCGCCTGATCGATGAGGGCGCTCTTACCCTGGATGCTCCGGTCCGGACGTACATCCCCGAGTTACGGCTGGCGGACGAGGCGGTCGCGGCTGAGGTGACGGTCGGCAACCTGCTTGACCATACCGCTGGCTGGTTCGGTGACGACGTGTTCGACACTGGCGACGGCGACGACGCAATCGCGCGTTACGTTGCTGAACGCCTTCCGACCATGCCTCAACTCTTCCCACTCGGCGCGTTCTTCTCCTACAACAACTCCGCGTTCATCCTCCAGGGCCGCCTGATCGAGGTCGCCACCGGCACCCCCTACCACGTGGCCATGGAGAATCTCCTCTTCGCTCCGCTCGGTCTGGCGGACAGCCTCCTCGACCGTGCGGCGGTGCGCAAGCGACAGTACACGGACGCGCACGTGGCGCTGCCGATCAATGGCCGCGACGAAGTGGCAGTCCAAACCCCGCTCTGGACCCCCAGATCGCTCGTCCCCGCCGGCGGCATCTGGTCGACGACGCGAGACGTGCTCCGCTACGCCCGCTTCCACCTCGCTGCCGGGACCTCCCAGGCTTCGGCGGGGGCGATCGCGAACGGGGCCGGTGTCGTCTCGGCGGAGAGTTTGCTGCGGATGCGAGAGCCGGTGATGGATATTCCCGGGCTGCCACTCAGCATTGGGCGAAGCTGGTTCTTGCAGGATGTCGATGGGGTAGAGGTGTTTACCCATAACGGCGCCACGCTCGGCCAGGGCTCTGAACTCGTCGCGATCCCGGAGCACGATTTCGCCCTGGTCATTCTGGCCAACAGTTCGGCAGCCGGGCTGACGGCCATGGACGTCATCGACGCAGCTCTCGCGAGCTACTCCGGCCTCGAACCGCTGTCCGGCAAGGTCGGCATTCTGCACGGCTTCCTCGCTCCCGCCGGCGCCGAAACCGTAAGCCTCCCGCCCGAGACGCTGGCCGAACACGTCGGCCGCTACACCGCCCCTGGCATCTCCTACAGCGTTACTCTGCAAAACGACGCCCTCGAACTGGCCGAAGAGCCGGTCGAGGCAACAGACACCGTGCAGGCAGCGATCCAGCCAGTGCTGGTTGCCCCACCGCCTACGCCGATTGAGTTCCTCGCGGGGGGCGATGCCATCGGAGGCGGAATTCGTCTTCCGTTCGTCCGTGACGACGCCGGCCGTGTCGGTTGGCTCTCCCAGGGCGCTCGCCTGCTTCCGCGGACCGACGGCAGTTAGCGGTAAAAGGAGGTTCAGATGCGCCTGTCCGCCCAGGCCGCGGCCGGCATCGCTCTCGCCGCGCTGCTCGCCGCCACGTGGATTGCGCCGACGCACGCCCGTACTCTTCAGGATGCCTCACCCGCTCCAGTTTCCAGTGACTTCGCGGGCGTAGTAGACATTGGCGGACGATCGCTCTATCTGGAATGCCGGGGCGCGGGCGGCCCGACGGTCATCCTCGAAGCCGGGTACCGCTCGCCCGCCACCGTCTGGACCGACGACCTCCTCCAGCCCGAGTCGCCCCGGCAGATGGTGTTGCCCGCCCTGGCCGCTGGGACCCGCGTCTGCGCCTACGAGCGGCCGGGGGTCGTCGCGGTCCTGGACGGCGAACTCCATCCTAGCCGCAGCGACCCTGTCCCGATGCCTCGCACCGCCGAGAGCGTCGTCGCCGACCTGCACGCGCTCCTAACGGCCGCCGGCGAGCCCGGGCCCTACATCCTGGTTGGCCACTCGCTCGGCGGGCTCCTGGTCCGGCTCTTCGCGTCGACGTACCCGGCGGAGGTCGTCGGGATGGTCCTCGTCGATGCCTGGTTTGAAGGACTGGAAACGGAGTTGACGCCGGATCAATGGGTGGCCTACGTCGCCCTCAATTCGGCAGTCCCGGCGGAGTTTGCCGTCTATTCAGACCTTGAAACGATCGACTTCGCCGCCGCGTCGGCGACGATGCGGCGGGCCGCCGCCGCGACACCGCTGCCCTCAATACCACTCATCGTCATCTCGAAGGGGCAGCCGTTCGGCCTGCCGGCCGAAGCACTCGGGTTTGACCCGGATGCCCTGGAGTCGGCGTGGGGCGCTGCCCAAGACGGGCTGGCCGGTCTCTTACCAGACGCCCTCCACCTCTCTGCCAGCGATAGCGGCCACTACGTCCAATTGGAGCAGCCGGACCTGGTCAGCGATGCAGTTCAGCAGGTCGTCGCGAAGGTGCGTGAACCGAGCGCCTGACGGGTGAAGGCGTGACGCGGGACGAACTTCGCGGCGGGAATCTCCCGTGCCTACCAGTTGGTGAAACTGCCGTCGAGGCGGCGGAGTTGGGGAAGCTCGGCCAACTGGAAGGGGTGGGCGCGGGCGGCCTCCCGGTCGAACTCGACGCCGAGGCCGGGGCGGTCCGGGGGCAGGAGGTGGCCGTCCTCCCACTCCGGCTGGACGGGGACCACGTCGGTCAGGACCTCGCCGGTGCGCCGCGGCTGCTCCTGCACGCCGAAGTTGGGCGTGGCGAGGTTGAGTTGCAGGCAGGCGGCGCTGGAGATGGGACCGAGCGGGTTGTGAACCGCCAGCTTGATGTAGTGGGTCTCGCACCAGCCGGCGATCTTGCGGGCCTCGGTGAAGCCACCGACGATGCAGAGGTCGATCCGGGCGTAGTCGATCCACTCTTCTTCGATCAACTGGCGGAATTCCCACTTCGAACTGAACTGCTCGCCAGCGGCGAGGGGCACGGACGTGCGCGGCCGCAGGGTCTTGAACGAATCGGGATTCTCGGAGCGGAGCGGGTCTTCGATGAAGAAGGGGCGGAACGGCTTCCACCTCGCGGCAAAGCCGGAGCGCGTCCGGCAGGTCGAGGCGGGTGTGGACATCGAAGCAGAGCTCGATGTCGTCGCCGACCGCCTCGCGCACGGCCTGGAACTGCTTGATCGCCGTGTTGACGGCGACGCGCGGCTCCAGCAGCTCGCCGTCGTTCGGGAGCCCCCAGCGCACGAACTTCCAGCCCTCCTCCTTCGTCTGGAGGCACGACTCGACCAGCGGGGCGATCTCCATTCCGTGGCCGGCGTTATGCGGGTAGCAGACCACCTTGTCGCGGACACGCCCGCCGAGCAGGTCATAGATCGGGACGCCAAGCGCCTTGCCCTTGATGTCCCAGAGGGCGATGTCGATCGCGGAGATGGCGCTGGCGAGGATGCGCTCGGCCGGGAAGAAGCCGCCGCGAAAGAGCAGCTGCCAGAGGTGCTCGGTCCGCATCGGGTCCTGGCCGATGAGGAGCGGCTTGAAGTGCTCGATCGCGCCGGCCTCCGCCAGCTCGCGCCCGGTGATGCCGGCCTCGCCCACGCCGGAGATCCCCTCGTCGGTATCGACAACCACGAAGAGGAAATTCCGCTGCCCGCCCCAGACGGGGAACGTCTCGACGTTGGTGATTTTCATGGGGTACTCCTTGTCAGGCGTCAGGCGTCAGGCGTCAGGCGTCAGGAAAATCATGTCGCCAGTGGCCGATCCCGTAGGCTGTCATCCCGAGCTTGCCGAGGGATCTCGAACCGGGCGGCGGCCATAGGAGCCGCGTGGTCCGAGAAGACGATGCCATTCTCTCGTACGCCGCGGCGATATGGATTGCCGTTTCCCTCTAGATCCCTCGACAAGCTCGGGATGACGGGTGATGGGTTGAAGTCAGGCAACAGGGTTTTCCTGGAGCCTGACAGCTGATAGCTCCTTCCTCAACCCGGGACCTCCACCACTAACTGGCGGCGCTCGACGGTGACCTCGTAGGTCTCGGCGACGTAAGGGCCGGGCTCCATGCCTGGTTCCGGCGGATCGCCTGAATCGCCCGGCGCGATGACGGGGGCCGGCTCGATGGTCACCTCGTAGCTGCGAACACGGACCTTGCTCGGGTCGAACCAGGACTGGCCGGTGCGGATGTCGAATTCCCAGCCGTGCCAGGGGCAACGCAAGATCTGACCGGCCCGGCTGTAGCGGTACTCGCCCGGCATGTCCGAGGTGACTTCGCCGCTGAGGACACCGCGGCAGAGCGGTCCGCCCTCGTGTGGGCAGCTATTGCGGAGGGCAAAGAACTCGCCATCGACGTTGAAAATCCCGATCGAGCGGCCAGCGACCTCGACGATCTTGCGTCCGGCCGGTGGGATCTCATCGACCGTCGCCACCGCGTACTTGGCCATGCCGTCGTTCTCTCCCAGGCAAGTCGGTAGCTTAGGCGGTCAGGCGATAGAGGGAATGCGCGTTTTCACTCATGATCCGGCGCTTGAGATCGGGGGGGATACGAACCGGGAAGGCCTGGTCGGGGGCATCGAAGTCCCAGTGGGGATAGTCGGTGGCGAACATGAGGCGGTCGTTCATGTTGAGTTGATCGAGAAGCTGGTGGAAAAAGGCCGGTTTTGACGGCTCCTCCATCGGCTGGGTCGTCAGCCAGAGCTGTTCACGGACGTAGTCGGAAGGCCGCTTCTGGAGGTGCGGCACCTCGTCGCGCAGCTTTTCCCAGGCGAGATCGAGCCGCCAAAGCAGGGAGGGTAGCCAGGCGAAGCCGCTCTCGATAAAGACGATTTGAAGCGTCGGGAAGTGCTCGAAGACGCCCTCGCAGATGAGGCTGAGCAGCTGTGCCTCGAAGGCCTGGGGCATGCCGCCGTGGTCTTCCAGGTAGTACGACGGCCAGCCGGCCCCGGTGAAGGGCGAGCCACCCGATCCGCCGAAGTGGATACCGACCGGCAGGTTGTTGCGCACGGCCGCCTCATAGATCTTCCAGAAGCGGCGTTTGCCAAGCGGCTCGTGGGTGCGAGCCAGGAGGAGGACCTGGACGAAGCGCCTGTCTGCTCCAAGCCGGTCGATCTCCGCCGCGGCCAGTTCGCCGTCCTCGTAGGGGACCGTGATCGAGCCGCGCAGACGGGGTTCCAGTTCCAACCACTCGCCGATCTGCCAGTCATTGACGGCCGAGGCGAGGGCCGCGCTGTATTCGGCCAACGGCCCGTGGATGCCGACCAGCGGGTTGAGGATGCCGAACTCGATGCCCCATTCGTCGAGGAGTTGTTCCCGGAGGAAGGGGAGGTCGGCCCCGGCGGGAAGTCCTGACGGCGGCCAGGAATCCGCCCGGGCAGCCTGAGGACTGTTCCGGGGGTAATACGATCCCGGATAGCCTTGCAGCCCGTAGGTCTTGAGCCTGTAATGCCAGCGCTCCGCCAAATATGGCAGGAGGGCCTCGTTGGACGCTGTCGCGGGATGGATGTCGCCATCGACGAGCCCGACCTCGGTCGACAGAGTCTCAGCTTCGCGTGTCATCGTCTGCGCCACGGCCATCCTCCTGATCCTTGGAGTCGCAATCCCTGCGTCGGGGATGATGATACGGCTTGCCGAACAATGGCGGACATGATCCCACGGCCCTATTGGAGTCGTCTGGGCGGGAGTCGTCATTTCAGCAAACCCTATCATCGCCCGGGTACCCGTCCGGTAGACTTCGGGCATGAGTGAGACCAATGAGACATCGCACCTTGCCGCGGCACGCGGCGGTGACCATGACGCGTTTGCGCTCCTAGTCGAACCCTATCGACGCGAGATCCTCGTCCATTGCTATCGAATCCTTGGATCGTTCGAGGACGCCGAGGACGCGCTCCAAGAGACGTGGCTGCGCGCCTGGCGGCGGCTGAACACCTTCGAAGAACGCGCCCCGCTCCGGGCTTGGCTCTACAAGATCGCCACCAATGCTGCCTTGGACGCGTGCGCCAGGCAGAGCGCGCGGCGTTCCTTGCCGATGCACACGCTCCCACCGGGCGATCCGCGCGATCCTTTGCCCGCGCCGAGCGCGGAGCCGCTCTGGCTCGATCCCTTTCCCGACGCGCTTCTTCCCGAGGCGGCAGCCGGTCCCGACGCTCTCTATGACGCCCACGAAAGTGTGACGTTCGCGTTTCTGGCCGTGCTCCAGCATCTGCCGGCGCGCCAGCGAGCGGTGCTGATCCTGCGCGATATCCTCGAGTGGCGTGCCAGCGAGGCAGCGGAATTCCTCGATCTCACGGTCACCGCGGTAAACAGCGCGCTCCAGCGTGCGCGGACGACGATGCGAGCGCACGCGCCACGTCTTCACGATGCCACGACTGCTCCCCCCGACGAGCAAACGACCACACTCCTGACGCGCTACGTGCAGGCCTGGGAGACAGCAAACGCCTCGCTCCTGGTCTCGCTCCTCCACGAGGACGCCGCCTTGACGATGCCGCCGCTGCCCTTCTGGCTACAGGGCCGCTCCGCGATCGCCGAGTTCCTCACCGCCAATCTGTTTGGCGGCGACGCGCACGGGCGCTTCCATCTTGTCAGCACCCGCGCCAACGGCTGCCCCGCCTTCGCCGTCTATCAACGCGATGAGACGGGTCGCTACCGGCTGGGGGCCCTGCAGGTGCTGACCATTGTCGACGCCCGGATCGTCGAGATGCACGACTTCCTGCCGACTGACGATCGTCTCTTCGCGCGATTCGGTCTGCCGCTCATCCTCTGACCGATGAGTTTGGCGATCTCCGCCCGTCATATGGGTGACGCCCATGGCGTCTGACCATTGTGCGGGGTGGGGAGAGCCCATCCTCGAAGCGAGGAGACCGTAGACCGCATGAACCTTCACCGAAGAGCACTCGTTCTGGCATCGGCGGCCGCCCTATCAACACCGATCTGGAGCAGTGTCAGCGCCGGCGCTCAGGATGCGACGCCGGCGCCAGAGGCGGCATCGACGCTGACGATCTACCTTCTGACGATCCGTGGCACGCTGGCGACGCCGACGCTGGAGGACGCGCGGACGCTCCACAACCAGACGGCCGGGGCCCCGGAAAGCGTCGCCGCGGCGCGGGCGCTCACCGATCTGAGTCACATGGTCTACGTCCCGGTCGAGGTCGCCACGGCCGGCGCCGGGGAGATCCTCTTCCTCGATCGATGGACCAATCTGGACGGACTGAACCAATTCTTCGCGAACCCGGATGTCCAGGAGCAAGCCGGCGGCCTCTTCAGCGCGCGCGAGCCGCTCGTCTGGGAACCTGCCGCCGACTTCGTCAGCTATCACCTGCCGACGCCGGCGAATGAGGGCGAGCAGATCATCGCCGTGGTGCGTGGGACGGTGCGCTCGCGCGCCGACGCGCAAGCGAGTCACAACGCCATCGTCGCCGCTCTCGCCCATCAAGCTCGGCTGTTGGGAAGCGTGTCACACGACGCGTACTTCCGCGTGGCGGCGCCTGACGCTCCGGAGGCGATGGAGTTCCTAGCCGTCGATGTCTGGATGAACGTCGCGGGGATGCAGGAGCACTACAGCAATCCAGAGTTGGTGGACGCCTTCCAGGACCTGTTCGACGCTCCGCCAGCCGTCTCCACCTGGACGGATCCGGCGGCCGAGTGGATCGAGTGGTAGGGAATCTACAGGTGTGGCTGCGCGGAGCCCCACCGCCTCCCGCTAGAGGCGATAGAAGCTCCGTGCGTTCTCTGCCATCACCTTGGGCAACAACTCCGGCGGCAAGAGGTCGGCCACGTCGTCGTGCCAGTGGGGATAGTCGCTCGAGAACATGACCAGATCGGGCGACTCCAACTGGGCGAGGAGCTGCGCGACCAGGGCGGGATCGGATGGCAGGTCGACGGGTTGGAGGGTGAAGCGGACGTGCTCGCGGGCGTAGTCGGAGGGCGGGCGGCGGACCCAGGGGACCTCGCGGCGCAGCCCCTTCCACTCTTTATCGATCCGCCAGAGGTGGGCGGGGAGCCAGCTCCAACCACTCTCGATGAAGGCGACCCGCAGGGTTGGGAAGCGATCAAAGACACCCTCGACGATCAGGCTCGTAAGTTGTGACTGGAAGACCTGTGACATGCCGGCATACTCCTCCAGGTAATAGGAGGGCCAGCCGACCGGCGTCGGTGGGGTGCCAGTGACTCCGCCGAAGTGAAGGCCGATTGCCAGGTCGTGGCGAAGGGCCGCTTCGTAGATCGGGTGGTAGCTCCGGTTGCCGTAGGGCATGGCGGAGCGGACCGGAAGGTAAACCTGGACGAATCCGGGGTGTCCTCCCACCCGATCGATCTCGGCCGCGGCCATCTCCGGCTGCTGGCTGGGAACCACGATCGAGGCGCGCAGGCGGGGCTCCGCATCCAGCCACTCGGCGATGTGCCAGTCATTGACGGCGCTGGCCAGGGCCGCGGCGGCATCGGGGTTGTGGACACTTTCGACAGCGTAGGCGCAGTTGAGAATGGCGTACTCCAGGACGAGGGGATCGAGGACATGATCCCGGAGATGCTGGAGGGTGGAGCCCGCCGCGGCGCCAACCTTGTCGCGCAGATCGGGACGGACCGAGGTGGGCGCCTTCGGTGGATAGGGATTTCAACCGGCCCCTTGAACGCGGACTGGGAGATGTACTCCCGCCAGTGCTCGGTGAGATAGGGGAAGAGCACCTCAACCGATGTGACGACACTGTGGACATCGGCATCGATGACGGGCTGTCGCCGCGGTTCGCTGCTCATGACGACGGAGACTCCCTCCAAGCTGTGACTCGGCCAGAGACTAGTGGTGTGTCAGTTGTCGTTTGCCATTGTATTCGGCTTGGAGGGGCAGGGCTTGCGGGCAAGCCCTGCCCCTACGAGGACGTCAGACCTGGCGACCTCCATGCAAGAGCGGGCCGGAAAGTACTCTTCCGGCCCGCTCTTGCATGCTCATCTATCGGGTGCGAGTCGCGCGTCTACGATCGTTCGATCGGCGAGCCTATGAGCGAACCCCATTCGGTCCAACTGCCGTCGTAATTGCGGATGTTGGGCCGGCCAAGCAATTCGCTCAGCACGAACCAGGTGTGGGCGCTGCGCTCGCCGATCCGGCGATAGGTGATTACCGAGTTTTCAGGGCCGTTGCCGACGACCAGTCACTCGGCGCTGTCCTGACGGATGGGTATCATCGACAACATTCTTGACCTTGCAACCACAGAAAGCCATATTCCTCCGGGGCTGCCACCTGCCTCACGCACTTACCGGCCGCGCCCGCGACACCGAGCTGCGAACTCTTTTGGCACACGGTGTGCTGCGCTGCGATCCCGTTTGGCACACCGTGTGCTGCAAAGACGATTCCGTAAAGATCGCCCGCGACGACGACGCGCGGCTGATCGAGGCGATCTGTGGCCCAACGGTGCACGCCGCGGCGGTGTTCGAACGATCATCCGCCGGGCGGAACGTTGGCCTTCGATCCGAGTTCAGGACCAATGCTCAATGCCGCAACTCGAGGTCATTCCAATGCGTGTAGCCCGAAACGTGGCCGTCGCGGCCGGCGTCATCCATGTCGCGCGCCGAGTTGCGCGATCGGCACGCTCCAACCGGAACAGCCACGTCAGCCACTCCGGAGCAGACTACTCGGTGTCAAAAACGCGTGTCCTGATTCTGGGCGGCGGGTTTGGGGGATTGGAGACCGCCCTCACGCTCGACAAGGAACTTCAACGTGCGGGCAAGACCGGCGACGTCAGCGTTCTGGTTGTGGATCGCAATAACGACCTGCTGTTCACCCCATTGCTCTGGACCGTCGCCGACGGTCGCGCGGGCCCAAACGGCGTGATGGTTCCCCTGCGCTCCTTCCAACGGGGACGGCACTTTCACATTCTGCACGCCGAGGTCACCGGGATCGATCTAGACCAGCGGCTCGTTTCGACATCTTCAGGGGATCGACCATACGACTATCTGGTTCTGGCGCTCGGCAGCGTTACCAGTGTGCCGGACCTGCCAGGGCTGCGAACATATGGGCGCAAGTTTCACTCGCCCGCGGACGCCGTCGATCTGCGCAACACGATCATCGACGCGGTCGAAGCTGCCCACCAGACGACCGACCCGGAAGAACGTCGGGCGTGGTTGACCTTTGTCGTCGGCGGTGGAGGAGATACGGGCATCGAACTCGCGGCCACGATCCACGATTACCTGACTGTAGGACTCCTGGCCAGGTACCCATGGCTGACGGATGCGCCGGTCCGCATCGTCGTGGCGGGTCGTGCTGACCGATTGATTCCGATGAGTGAACCACGGACCTCGGAGTCGGTCCGGAGCGTCCTCCAGCGTGAAGGCATCGAGGTTCTGACCGGCGTCGCGATACGCGGTGCCTCCGCGGAGGTCGTGCACACGACAGCTGGGGATATTCCCGCCCGGACGCTGTTCTGGGCGGCGGGCATCACTGCACCGCCGCTTGTGCAGGCGCTCCCCGTGGAGAAGGCCCGCAATGGAGCCGTGCTCGTGAACGATCACCTTCGGATCGACACCCATCCGAACGTCTTCGTCGTCGGTGACGCAGCCTGGGTCATCAATTCCGAGACTGGTGCGGGCGTCCCACCGACGGCGCAGGCGGCCCAACATGAAGGCCGCTATGTGGGAAAGACGATTGCCGCGGAGCTACGCGGAGCGTCAGTTCGCCCCTTCCAATTCGTCACGCGAGGGCACCTGGCCCTTCTGGGAAGCCGGACGGGGGTAGCGGAAGTAAAAGGTTTCACATTTACTGGCTTCCCTGCCTGGCTACTCTGGCACCTCTACTACCTCTACGCGATCCCCTCTTGGCGCAACCGGCTCCAACTCGGCTCCGACTGGCTGCTCTCCTGGGTCACCGGCCGCGAAACCGGACAACTCCGCCTTGTTGAGAGGACGACGCCGGCAAACGGTGATCGGTGAAGCAAGTTCCACGTCGGTCGGTCATCTAGTACGCGAGTCGGCCCCGACCACCATACTGCTTTGGCCGAGTCTGCTGGTGCCAACAAGCCATTGAGTCACGTGCCACCGAATGGGAGAAGTGCAGTGGAAAAGCCGTGCGACGACCAGCCGCCGCTCGATCCCAGGCATGCTTGGGACAGCGCCGCCGATGCGTGGGATGACTTCGTCGAGAGTGGCGCCGATTATTACCGGACCGAAGTCCACGGTCCCGCACTCCTGGAGGCATGCGGCTCGGTCTCAGGCAAGAGGGTTCTCGATCTTGGCTGTGGCCAGGGATGGTTCTCGCGCCAACTGGCACAGACTGGGGCGCACGTTACCGGCATCGATGTGGCGCCCGGAATGCTCGCCCACGCACGCAGGCACGAGGTCGAAACCCCGTTCGGCATCAGCTACGTCGAACTTGACGCCGTCCAGGTCGGAGACCGATTTCCCGCATGCAGCTTTGATCTGGTCACCGCGTGCCTCGTCCTGCACGACCTTTCCGATGCAGGAGCGGTTCTTACGGGCGCACGCCAGGTACTCGAGCACGATGGCAGATTCGTATTCTCGATACTTCATCCAGTCACCTACCCCCGCCATCGCAACTGGGTGCGTGACGACCACGGACACAAGGCAGTGCTCGGCATCGATCGCTATTTTGAGAGCGGACCGCTGACGGAACATTGGGACATGGCCCGCTTGACGGCGCACTGGGAAACGACTCGTTGGCACCGGACGCTTTCCGACTGGAGTGCTCTTATCGTGGACGCTGGCCTGCGCATCCGAATTCTGAACGAACCGAGGCCGACTCCAGAGCAGGTCGACAAGTTTCCGAAGCTGGAAGGTGCCAGCCGCGTGCCCACCTTTCTCATCTTCGACCTGGCTCCTTTTCAAAGATGACAAGTGGCAAGAATGCGGTGACGGTCCATCTCCCGGCATTCACGATTTGACTGAGCCGAAGATCGACACACGCGCTCCCCAGGATGATCGCCTCCTGACGCGTGAGGCCTTGGTGTGTCTGGAGGTACTCGACCACGCCCCTGAGTGCCTGTTTCACGGCAAGCCGGGGATCCGCGTCAGTCCCCACTGTGGCGAACCAGGGACCGCGAGTCGGCCGCATCACGGGAAGGGCAAAATTTGGCGTGGCAGGAGCACCGCCTTTGACGAGGTCTAGACGGAGCGTAACCACCGCATCGATCTCAATCGCCGTTCCTGCTATTTCTCCGTCCCCTTGGGCAGCGTGGACATCACCCAGAGAGAACAATGCACTCGCAACCTCAACGGGCAGAGTCAGGGTAGACCCAACGGTCAACTGCCGGATATCGAGATTGCCGCCGACCCTCCTCGGAGGCGCGGTTCGGTGCTTGCCGGCCGCTGAAGGAGCCACGCCCATAACCCCGCAGAATGGATCGATCGGCACTCGAATTCCTGGCCGGAACACGGCAAACTCCCCGCCCCGTAAATCCCAGATATGGAGCCTCCACTCAGCCAACTCATCGCCAAACGGCGAGTCATCGCCCGGTCCGCAGGCAGTCCATCCCCAGAACGATGGCTCCACCGACACGACTTCAACGATCAAGCCATCGCCAGGCTCCGCGCCAGTAACTGCTACGGGTCCGGTCAAAGCATGGCCACCCAGCTCGGTTCCCAGCCCCGTCGCCATCGGCGCCGTGTCGATCGCGGCAATCAGGGCGATAAGTTCGGGGTCTCCGCCCACCTCACCTGCCACCTTGAGATCGAGAGCAACGCCGCCTTGCGACGGCTCACGAGTGGTGAACGTTACGGTGTCACCTGGCTCGATGGTCAGTTTGGCCGGCAGACTCCGATCCCAATAGGTATGAATGGCGTTGAGCCCCAGGGCGTGATGGCTGGGTGAAGAGAACCTCGACGCAGATGCGAGCACGTTGGTTGGACTCATTGCCCTCGATTCCTTACTCATGCTCCGTCAAACTTGGTCTCCATCGAAGCCCCAGTGTCTCGATGAGCGAACCAGAAGTTAGAAAGGGAATGACATTGCATCCACACCGGCGGGCTCGTGCCAGGCTTTTCCTGGCTATCGTCGTCCTTGTCGCGCTAATGCGCGGAGTGTCGGTGTCGGAGGCAACGCAGGACACCCAGGATACGGTCTGGACTGATCTGATCCCTGCCATCAGGGAAGCCACGATCGCGGCTACTGAGGACGAACTCGATTCGTACCTTCTGGACGTTACGATCGATCCTGCCGCCAGTACGATCGCGGGAACCGAGCAAGCAATCTACCGCAATTCTTCCGGCGTCCAGCAGAGCGAGGTCTATTTCCGCCTCTTTCCCAATGCACCCTACTACGGCGAGGGATCGCTGACGGTCTCTGATCTGACGGTCGATGGCAAACCGGCGGCCGGCGAACTGTCCGCCTCCGACACCGTCTTGCGTGTCCCGCTGGCCAGCCCAATTGAGCCCGGCGCGGCCGCCACGATCGCGATGGCTTTCACCACCGTCGTCCCGATCGACTCCCCGGGCAGCTTCGGCATCCTCAGCCAATCAACCTTTTCCGGCACCTGGATCCTGACCGACTGGTATCCCAGTCTGGCCGGGTTCGAGCCTGAACGGGGCTGGCGGATCGACCCACCGACAGCCTTTGGCGATCCGACTTTCGCCGAGACGGCACTCTACGACGTCGCCATAACCGCTCCAGCCGACCTGACCCTTGTCACCAGCGGCGCCGAAGCCGCAGCCGACTCGGTGAATGGCCAGGGCGCCCGGCGGTTCGTCGCGGGCCCGGCCCGCGACTTCTCCATCATCGCCGACGACGACTATGTTGCCCTGGAAGCTCAAGCGGGCGAAACCACCGTCACAACCTATATCAACCCTGGCGAGGAAGCCGCCGGGCAAACCGCGCTCGATGTCGCCGTGTCCGCCTTGGAAGTGTACGGGTCATGGTTTGGGCCATATCCGTTTCAAGAACTGGACATTATCGCGGCGCCGCTGGCCGGAGCGCTCGGCGTCTCGTGGGCGGGGATCATCTATCTCGATGGGCCGGGGATGCTGGGGGTACTGGCCCCGAACGATCCGGTCCGGTTCGCCTCGATCGTCGCCCATGAAGTGGGCCATCAATGGTGGGGCAGCCTGGTCGGGTTCAACTCCAACGACCACACCTTCCTCCTGGAGGGCCTGACCAACTACGTCTCGATCCTCTGGATCGAGGCCACCTCCGGCCGCGAGGCGGCAATCGCCGCGATGCAGTCCTCCCTGGCCGGGCCATACGTTGCCCTCCTGGAGGCCACCGGCGACCAAGTCGCCGATCTGCCAATCGCCGACGGGCAGTCCGGCAGGGGCACCATCTTTTATGGCAAGTCCTCACTCGGGTTCTTCGCGATTGATGAATCGATCGGCGACGACGCCTTCCGCGCCGCTCTGGCAAATCTGACCGCCGAGTTTGGCTTCGGCATCGCCGAGCCGTCCGATGTGCTTGCCGCCTTTGAAGCAGCCTCCGGCCAGGAGTTGAGCGAACTTTGGCACTTCTGGTTCGAGGCGGCAGAGACGACACCAGCCGATGTCGAGGCGCTATTCGCCTGACCCTGCGGGCGTAGCGATCTTGACGTTTTCCAAGCTATCCTGACATGATCCGTGTCAGACCTATTGACACACTATGCGCCGCATAGTAGATTTAAGGAGTAACAGAAGAAGTAGCCACCGCGATGAAGAAGTGGCTGCACTTGGATTCACAGGTTCAACACGCTTTTGTCCGGAGGTTCTAGGATGAGTCAGTACACTCTCGCTCGCCGACCGTTTGCCAGCGACTTCGTTGCTCTTCGCGATGCGATGGATCGCTTCGTGAACGAGGGCGTATCGGGTTCGCCGTTCCGCACCCTGTGGTCTGCCGCCAACGGGCAGACCCCGCGCCGTCCGCTCCCGCTCGACGTCTACGCGACAGCTGATGAGGTCGTGATCGTTGCCGCCGCCGCCGGCCTGAGCCCAGAAGACGTGTCGATCTCGGTCGATCAGGGCACGGTGACCATCAGTGGCCAGATTCCAAACGCCACCGCATCCGAAGAGGGCAAGACGGCGACGTGGTACCTGCACGAGTTGCCGTACGGCAACTTCCAGCGCAGCATCTCGCTTCCGTTCGAGGTTGACGCGGCCCAGGCTGACGCCGTCTTCGAGCACGGTATCCTCCGCCTGCGCCTGCCAAGGGCCGAACAGGCCCGCCCGAAGCAGATCAAGGTCCGCGTCGGCGGCACCGAGACCGCGACCGAGTCCCAGCCCGAGGCCATCACCGAGGGATAGGACGGGAAGACGGGTAGGAACGAACGAAGAGGAGGCCGGGAACGATTCCCGGCCTCCTCTCTTTTTTGCTCGGTCTACGTTCCGTCTTTCCGGCTTCCCGCCTAACGGTCGAATGCTATGATCGAACCCATGGTCGCCGACATCCCTCTTGACGACGCGGAGCCGCCGAAATGATCGCAACCAGACACCTCACCATCGCCGATCTCGCGCTCTTTGAGCTGAACATCGACGACTACGAAATCCTGGACGGGGAGCTGTGGGAGAGGAAGGCGGTGGGCCGGCTGCATGGGCGCGTCGGATTCGATCTAGGTCTGCGAGTCGGGAACTACGTGCTGGCTCAAGATCTCGGCGAACTCTACACGTCCGACACCGCATTTATCATCACGAGCGAGCCGCTCTCGGTCTTGAGACCAGATGTCGCCTTTGTCCGGGCCGCGAGACTCCCCTCCGAAGATTCAGGTTCGGGCTTCTACGCAGTCGTGCCGGACCTGGTGATCGAAATACTGTCGCCTGGAAATCGGCAGGCAGAGATCACCGCGAAGATCGAGCGCTACCTCAGTGCCGGTGTCTCCCTTGTCTGGCTTGTCGACCCGATTGCCCGCACAATCACGGTCTACTCACCGGGACGAGATCTGCTGACGATCGGCGAAAACGACGAACTCGACGGCGGCGAGATCCTGCCAGGATTCCGCCTCATGGTGCGAGAGATCTTCCGGTAACTAGGCGCTCACCTTGGGAAAGGGCCACTCCGATGGTCGCATCGCGAACGGTCACAATAGAGGACTTCGAGCGTATGGGCTCGGTTGGCGACGGCTTCGAGCTTGTCGATGGCGCCTTGCGAGAGCGGGAGATCATGGGCGGACGACATGGCGAGTTCGGGTCGGAGATTCACGGACACCTATTTGTCTTCAACCGCACCGCCGCGCTGGGGCGCTTGTACACGTCCGACACCGGCTTCATCGTCGATGCCGTGACACAGTCCGTCCTCAAGCCCGATGTTGCCTTCGTCCTTGCCGGGCGCCTACCGCCGGTCGAAGAGCGCATCGGGTTCATGCCGGTCGTACCGGACCTAGTGGTCGAGGTCGTCTCGCCCAACGATCGCTTTGTAGAAGTCGCCGAGAAGATCGAGCGGTACCAACGGGTAGGCGTCCCGCTCATCTGGCTGGTTCAGCCGAGTCCTCGGGCCGTAATTGTCTATGCCGCCGGACAGGAGCCGCAGACCATCGGCGAGGATGGCACGCTCGATGGCGGCGAGATCCTTCCCGGGTTTCGCCTCCCGGTACGGGAGATCTTCAGGTAGACGGGAAGACCGGCAAGACGGCAAGTAGAAAGAGACGAGAGGAGGCCGGGGCTAACGCCCCGGCCTCCTCTCGTCTAAATGCGTTTTCTTGCCGCTCTTGCCGTCTAGCGGATCGCCTGATCCGTCTTCGGGTCGAAGAAGTGGAGCTTGTCCGGCTCGGCCGCGACCTCGATCTGCTGGCCGCGCTCCAGCTTGATGTCTGGTGGCATGCGGGAGGTCAAGACCGTCGAGCCGTTCGTCAGGTAGACGAAGATCTCGTTGCCGAGGAGCTCGACCACGTCGACCTGGACCGGGATCGTCGCGTCCGGCGGAGCAGCGCCGTTGAGGCGGGAGCGCTCGATCAGGTGCTCCGGCCGTACGCCGAGGGTAATGGTCTGGTTGAGGTAATTGGAGATTCCGCGGGCCGCGGCGTCCGGCACTCGCATCTTGAAGCTCGGCGTAATGGCGTAGAGCTTGTCGCCCTCGCCCTGGAGGGTAACATCGAGGAAGTTCATCGACGGGGAGCCGATGAAGCCGGCGACGAACTTATTGGCGGGGCGGTCGTAAAGTTCCTGCGGCGTGGCCAGTTGCTGGAGGACGCCGAGACTCATAACCGCGATACGGTCGCCCATCGTCATCGCCTCGACCTGGTCGTGGGTGACGTAGATGATGGTCGTCTGCACCCGGTCGTGGAGCTTGATCAACTCGGCCCGCGTCTGCACGCGCAGCTTCGCATCGAGGTTGGACAGCGGCTCGTCCATCAGGAAGACATCGGCGTTACGGACGATCGCGCGGCCAAGCGCGACGCGCTGCCGCTGGCCACCGGAGAGCGCCTTGGGCTTGCGGTCGAGGAATTGCTCGATATCGAGGGTTCGTGCCGCCTCCCGCACCCGGGTTTCGCGCTCGGCCTTGGGGACCTTGCGCAGCTTTAGGGGATACGCGAGGTTGTCCCGCACGGTCATGTGCGGATACAGCGCGTAGGACTGGAAAACCATCGCTACGTCGCGATCCTTCGGCGGCAGGTCGTTGACGACCCGGTCGCCGATGATGATGCGCCCGCCGGAGATTTCCTCCAGACCGGCGACCATCCGCATCGCGGTGGACTTCCCACAACCTGAGGGGCCAACCAAAACCAGGAACTCCCGGTCAGCGATCTCCATGTTGAGATCCTGAACCGCGGCTTGATTGTTCCCGGCGTAAAGCTTGGTTACCCCGTCGAAGATAACGCGCGCCATCGCAACGTTCCTCCCGACCACTTTCGACTACAGGGGCCGCTTCCGGCTCCTGAAGCACCCTTCACTACGGCCAGCTACGGTGCTTTGCAGCTTGCGGAGGGATAAGACAACGAAGCGTTACAACTTGTCAAGCATTTTTCATTCGCGTTTGTCCGTTCACACCGGCGCACGGGCCGGTGAGAGCGACACCACCAACTACGCGTTGGTCCGCCGTGACAAGTTGGCCCGTGCTTGACTGGCAAGAACGATCCCCCGATGGGGCCAGACCCTATCCGCCTGCCCCGTCCGCCGCGACCGGCCCGCCCTTCTTGGCCTCCGCCCGCGCCTCCGCCAGCCGATCCTCAATGTCCTTGAAGGATTCGCTCAGATGCTGGCGCATTCGAGCGTCCGCCTGGGCGGAATCGCCGGCCCGAATCGCGTTGAGGATCCCGATGTGGTCGTGGAGGTCCTTGGACCGGCCCCGACCCGGATGGAACTCGGGGCAGTAACCTGAGCCGTACAACTCCAGCAACGCCCGGTCGATCTGGGCCAACACCGGCTCCCTAGCCACCCGCGCGATGGCGAGATGGAAGGTGTTGTTGGACAGATCGCTGGTGCTGTCGTTGGGGAAGAGATGGCGTTCGGTCTCGCGGAGGAGATCGTCCAGTTCGGCGAGGTCGGCCGCGATCGCCCGTTCCGCCGCGAGACCGGCGAGGTGTGGCTCGACCACGAGCCGGGCGGTCATGATGCTGATGAGATCTTCCATCTCGAGCGATGAGACGTTCGGGTTGGCGAGCACGAGCCCCTTGCGTCCCTGCCCGACGTAGGTCCCCGAACCTTGCCTGAGTTCGACATCCCCGGTCACTTGCAGGCGGCGCAGCGCCTCCCGCACCGTCGGGTTCGCCACGGCGAACCGATCGGCGAGGTCCTGCATCGATGGCAGCCGATCTCCTGGCTGGAGGTCATGCGTGTGGATGTGCTCGACAATCTTCCGGGCGATCGACGCCGGAAGATCGGAGCGCGGCAGAATCTGCGGCTGAATCTCGGGCTGCTGGGATGGTGAGGGCCGCTCGCTCTCGACGATCGCCCGGGTGGTGATGGCGCCCATGCGCGGTTTTGCCGATCCTCCCACGCCGCGACCAGCAGGGCTGGTCGATCCGAATTCAGGCCGGATCAGGCGCAATATAGCTGGGTCAGGTTCCCGCGACTCTAGGCCCCGCGACTGACTATGTCAAGCATCGACTGGCGGCCGAGTGGCTGTGCGCTCGCCGTATTCCCAGCCCGAATGCCATGTTGACAAGACTCCCTGTCGTTCCGTAGGATCGCTGGTATCTCCTAAAGTCACCTGATGACTTTACAACGGAGGGGTCGCTCATGGGAAGGGCATAGGCCAGCAAACCGGACGATGGGGTTTCGGCTGCCGCCCGATTGCCATGGGGCGACGATGGATTGGCGAATGCCGCTCCGGCTGAACGGGCGCGGCGCAGGAGGAGGACGCAACGATGGCGACCGACGACACCTTCACCCGCCTGACCAGCCGGTCAGCGGCCGCTGGGAAGCGGTCGCTGACGCGGCGACAACTCGCGCAACGAAGCGCGGCGCTCGGCGTGGGCGGGGCCGCCTGGGCCGCGGCCATGACCGCGACTGGTCCCCGGCGCGCGTCCGCCCAGGCCGCGACCCCAACGCCCCGCGAGGGCGACCCGGTCGAGTTCACCTACCTCCGCCCGACCTGGGGACCGGCCACCTTCACCAAGGATGGCGCCTACCAGCAGCAGCTTCAGGATCTGGGTAAGGCAACCATTGACGTCCAGATCATTCCGGTTATCGACTTCGACACCAAGATCAACACCATCCTTGCCTCCGGCGAGATTCCGGACGTCACGTGGGGCGTCGGCCCCCACTCAGGGATTTGGCTTGAAGCGCAAGAGCAAGGTGCCTTCCAGCCGATCAATGAGTTTCTGGACAAGTACCAGGCCGTGCGCGATGCGGTCCCCAGCACGATCTGGGACAACCTGACGGCCGAAGACGGCAACATCTACTTTGTGCCCAATCTCATCTGGCCGATCGTCCCGTTTTTCGTCTTCTATCGGATGGACCTCTTCGAGCAGGCGGGGCTCAGCGAGCCGACCACCATCGAAGAGTTCGTCTCCACGTTGGAGGCGGTCAAGGCGGCCCTCCCCGACCATGTTGCCTTCTCTGCCGGCTACGAGTGGCACATGAAGGACATCTTCACCGCCCTCGGCCTCAGCGCGGGCTCCTGGGAGCCGCTGCCAGACGACCCCAATACCCTCGAACCGTGGATGACCAAAGACAAGGAGATCGACGCTCGCTTCTGGATGCAGGACCTGCACAAGCGCGAGCTGCTCGATCCTGAGTACCGCATCACCAAGGAGCCAAACCGCTCCACGGACAACTTCAAGGCCGGCAAAGTCGTCATCGCCACCGAAAACTGGCTTGCTTACCCAGACATCGTCAGCAACCTGCGCAAGGTCGTTCCGGAAGCAAAAGTCGGCGTCTTCAATCCGCTTGGCGCCACCGCCGGCACGCGCTCCGTCTACCCGGTCGACCGCGGCTTCTACGTCGCGTCATCGTTCGACAACGCGGACGGCTTCTTCGCCTTCCTGGATTGGACGCTGACCGCTGGATCCGACCTTCGCCGCTACGGCGTCGAAGGCAAGACCTTCACGCTCGAAGGCGATGTCCACGCGCCGATCGCGGACGTCGACCGCGAGGCCGACTACAAGTACCCGCAACTTGAGCCGCTGAAGTTCCTGGATCCCTTTACCGAGAAGCTGGACTGGGACCAGATGCAACTCAACTTCGCCGCCGCCGGGGTCGGTGAGGACTTCGAGTACATCCGCGGGAAGTACGATGCCTATTTCGCCAACGATTACCCGGACTACCGCAACCGCTACGTCATCTCCCCGACCGAAGCCTCCGATGGTTCTCGCCTCTATGAGGACTACCTGAGGGGAATCGATGAGGGCGTGGTCATCAATCATGATCTGACCAAGGATGACTGGATCGCTCAAGTCGACGAATGGAAAGAGGCGGGCGGCGCCGACATCATCTCTGAGGTCAACGAGCTTCAGACCGACAAGGCCAAGCCCAACTACCTGGCCTAACGACGCAGAACGGCCTGAGTAGTAGCACCTTTGCGGCACGGCCCAAGTGGGGCCGTGCCGCAGAGATCGGTCAGGTAGGTGTCTTGGCTTGGTGAGGAGACAGCACCGCCCACTGCTGCCCAATTCACTGTCCAATCTGGGTCCGTGGGCCAGGTCCTGCACTCACAGGGAGATCGCCGGTGCAAATAACCATGTCTCGCTCGATTGCCCATGACCGGCAGTCGCGCGCTTCCGGCACGCTCCGGACTGCCTGGCGCCATCGCCAGCTCTACCTGCTCATCCTTCCTGCGATCGTCTATTTCATCCTGTTCGCCTATATCCCGTTTTACGGACTACAGATCGCCTTCAAGGACTTCCAGGTCTTCCGCGGTATTTGGGCGAGCCCATGGGTCGGCTTCGAGCACTTCCACGACCTCTTCACATCGCCTAAGTTCCCGGAATTGATGCGCAATACGATCCTCATCAGTCTGTATCGGTTGGTCTTCGGCTTCCCGGTTCCAATATTTTTCGCCCTCTTGCTCAATGAAGTTCGCAAGATGTGGTTCCGGAAAACGGTGCAGACCGTCACCTATTTCCCCCACTTCCTTTCGTGGGTCGTGATGGCTGGGCTCGTCATCAACATCATCGGCCCCGCCGGTATCGTCAACACGATCTTGGACGATCTCGGATTTGATTCGGTCAACTTCCTGACCAACCCGGACCTCTTCCGGACCAACATGGTCGCCACCGGGATCCTGAAAGAATTCGGCTGGGGCGCCATCATCTACCTTGCGGCGCTGAGCGGTATCGATCCCCAACTCTACGAGGCAGCCAGAGTCGACGGCGCTGGCAAGCTCCGCCAGATTCGCGACGTCACCCTTCCTGGCCTCCGGCCGACGATGGCGGTGCTGCTCGTTCTGTCGCTCGGCACCCTCCTGGACGCTGGTTTCGACCAGATCTTCATGTTCCTCAATGGTGCCGTCTTCGAGACCGGCGACATCATCGACACCTATGTCTATCGCGTCGGTCTGCTCGATGCCCAGTTCGAAATTGCCACTGCAACGGGCTTGTTCAAAGGCGTCGTTGGATTGGTCATGATCGTGAGCGCAAACACGATCTTGCGACGCTTCGGGGAGCGCTCGATATGGTAAGCACAACGCACACTGGAACAGCAGCGCCAACCGCCACACCCGTCGCCGAGATCATCGCCGCTGATACCGTCGATCGCACCATCTCGACATCCCGCTCGCGGCGCTGGGATGAGAACCCACGTTGGGCGCAGGCACTGATTTACCTGGTGCTTACCTTCGCCGGCCTGGTAACGGTGCTCCCGATGGTGAACATCCTCGCCCGGTCTTTGAGCGAAGGCGCCCAAGTTAACGCCCACCCGATGATGCTCTGGCCAAAGGGTTGGACGGTGGAAGCCTACCGCTACATCTTCGACACCCGCGTCCTCATGCGGTCGTTCGGCATCACCACCTTCGTCACTCTCTTCGGGACGTTCCTCAACATGGTGGTAACCACCGCTGCCGCCTACGGCCTTTCCAAGACCTACATCCCTGGCCACAAGTTTCTGATGTGGATGGTGATCATTCCGATGCTCTTTGGCGCCGGACTGATTCCAACGTACATGCAAATCAAGAACCTGCATCTACTCGACAGCATCTGGATCTTGGTCCTTTGGGGCCTTGTCTCCCCGTTCAACCTGATCTTGATGCGCAACTTTTTCTGGAGCATCCCGCCCGAACTCGAAGACTCGGCGCGCATGGACGGCGCCTCGGACATTCGCGTCCTCTGGGACATCATCCTGCCGCTCTCGAAGCCCGTACTGGCCACCGTCGCCCTCTTCTATGCGGTCGGCCACTGGAACGACTTCTTTACCGGCCTCTTTTTCATCAGCGACAACTCGAAGTGGCCGCTGCAGGTCGTCCTCCGCTCGATCATCATCGATCGCAGCATGCTCAATATGGGCAGCGCGAATACGCCAAACAATGACATCTCCCAGCTCGTTGTCTCTGCCGAGAACATCCGCGCCGCCACGACAATCTTTGCCATCGTCCCAATCCTGCTGGTCTACCCATTCCTGCAACGGTATTTCGTCAAGGGGATCCTGCTGGGATCGGTAAAGGGGTAGGGCGGCGATCCTGCACATCACGGTGACATCGTAGGTGCGCGATTCATCGCGCCCGAGTCGCCCAATGTCGACGTTCGAGTGGGGGCGTGGGCGCAATGAATTGCGCCCCTGCAGGTCGATGGCGAAAGGCAACTTGGCAACGACGAGACAGGTAGTTCGCGTAAGGCAGCAAAGGAGCAATCATGGTCGCGCCAACCCGAGTGGTCCCGGAAGAGATGGTCGCCATCCCCGCCGGATCGTTCACGATGGGCAGCGCGGACGGTTATGAAGAGGAAGGACCGCCCCATGAGGTCCACATTCCGGCTTTTGCCTTGGACCGAACTCTCGTTACGAACGCCCAATATCGCGCGTTCTGCGACACGACGGGTCGGCCATACCCCGTTGAGCCACGCTGGGACGAGCGCCCCAACTACCTGACCGCCTATCCGGACTACCCAGTCGTCAACGTCACCCACGAGGACGCGACCGCCTATGCCGCCTGGATCGGGAAACGCCTGCCCACCGAAGCCGAGTGGGAGTACGCCGCCCTCGGTGGCCAGACCCAGGCACGCTATCCCTGGGGTAACGACGCCCCGCACGGCGATCGCGCCCAATACGCCTCCCGTGAATCGGCATATGCCTGGCGAGACTGGCGTTCTGGATCCGGCTATCGCTACACGACTCCTGTCGGCGCCTTCCCGCCGAACGGCTACGGTCTCCACGACATGGCCGGCAACGTCTGGGAGTGGTGCGCCAACTGGTTCTACCGTTACCCCTGGGAAGACCTCGACCTGGAGCAGGCCGGCGAAGGTTGGGGGATGCAGCGGGTAGTACGCGGAGGCTGTTTCCACAGCCCACCGGACGATCTGCGCGTATCGCGCCGTCTCCGGGTCTTCGGCGGGGTGGGAGGAAACGGCACCGGCTTCCGTTGCGCCTTCGACCTCGCCGACGACCCACCCAAGACCGCCCCTGCCACCGAGAATCCACCCAAGGTCCTGGACGACATCGGCGCCCTACTCGATGGCGTGACGCTCCGCATGGAGCGCGGCGTCGAGCTCTGCCTCGGCGTCTCTCCGAACTTGACGGACGAGCAGGCGGCCCGCATCCGGGCGATGGGATTCACCAGCGTTGAGCAGTACGTCACCTGGGAGACGATCGAGAACGCCGGGGAAGGTCAACTCGACTTCTCGGCCTGGGACGAGCAGGTCGCCATCATGAAACGTCACGGCCTGCGCTGGGTACCGTTTTTGATCGCCGGCCCGGCATACTCACTGCCCGATTGGTACCGCAACTCGGAAGAGTTCCGTGGGCTTGTCTGCCTGGAGCACCGGATCGAATCCCGGATCCAGAGCATCTGGGACCGCCGTTTCGACCGCCATATCGAGCGCTTCATGAGCGCCTTCGCCGAGCGCTATCGCGAGGCGGAGGTCATCGAATCCCTCCTCTTGGGTATCACCGGCGACTTTGGCGAGGCGATCTTCCCCGTCACCGGCACTACCTGGACGACGATCATCCCCGGCTACTACCACACCCACGGCGGCTATTGGTGCGGCGATCGCTACGCTGAGGCCGACTTCCGCCGCCACTCAATTGCCAGGTTTGGCGGCGAAATCGACGCCCTCAACGCTTCCTGGGGCACCTCGTTCCGCCAGGCAAGCGACATCGAGTTCCCCGTCATCCGCACCGACCCACGTGAAGGGTTCCGGGTCGACGAACCAACGAAACCGGGGGAGCCAGAGCTACGAACGCCTGAAGACCGGCAACGTTGGCTCGACTTCGTCGCCTGGTACCGCGGAGCGATGAACGACCTCGCCGACCGCTGGATCGCGATCACCCGCCGCTGCTTCCCGGATCATCCGATCTACCTCTGCACCGGCGGCGACGCCCCGCCCTACCACGGTGCCCACTTCGGCGATCAGTGCCGGATCGCCGCCGCCCACGGCGCCGGAATACGGATCACGAACGAAGCCTCGAACTATGGCAAGAACTTCGTCATCACCCATTGGGTCGCCTCAGCTGGCCAGTTCTACGACGCCTACTTCGGCTTTGAGCCGGCCGGCGGGGTCGACGAGCGGGGTGTCACGGGCAGGATCTACAACGCCGCCGTCTGCGGGGCCAAGAATCTGCACTTCTACGAACCAAACATCTACGAGCGGACCAAGACGATCCAAGCCTGGCTGGAAAACTTCGACAAGATAGAGATCGGCCAGCCAGACGAGCCGATCGCCCTGCTCTACCCGGATACCTCGCTCGTCCTCGGCGACCTCAAGATCGACGACCTGACCCGCCGTCTCGGCCGCCTGCGCGACGGCTTCAACTTCGACTTCCTCGACGACGGCATGGTCGCGGCTGGCGCTCTGGATCGTTACAAGGCAGCCTTTATCGCCGGCGGACCGTACTTCGAGCGAACGACGATCGAGACGCTTTCGGCCTGGATCGCGAGCGGAGGCATCCTTGCAGGCTTCGGCACGCCCGCGGTCCGCGCCATCGACGGCGAGGACCTGACCGCGCGCCTTTTCTCCGCTAACAGCCAACCCAGGACGCTCTGGCGTGGCTCATTGGGATCGAATCCGGAGGAAATCGACGCCGTCGTCGCCGAACTCTCCGCCTTCTTCACTGGATGTGGGGTGCCGATGGTCGATGGCCAAGTTGACGGCGTCTACGCCGCGCAACTCAACGACCGCGTCGTCCTCCTCCATCACGGTCATGAGGCGCTGGAGCGCGCAATCACGATGCCAGACGGTTCCCGACAATCAGTGACGCTGCCCCCCAACTCGATTGTCTCCCTGGATCGGTAACATGACGGAGTACAGCGTCGAATGACCTCCTCGATCGGGACAAGTCTGGCAAGATAGGTGACAGCGTAGCCACGACGATTGCACCGTGGCCCAAGCGAGATTGCCAGCGATGAATGCGACGAGGGAGGCACCGTGACGGAACTTGCGGCGACAGACTCGGCAGAGGTGAGCATCCGAGAGAAGAAGGTCGTCACCTTCGGCGAGGCGATGCTCCGTCTGACACCTCCCGGAAACGACCGGTTGGAGCGGGCGGTCAGTCTCGGGGTGACCGTCGGCGGCGCGGAACTCAACACCGCGATCGGCCTGGTCTGCCTCGGAGTTGCGGCCTCTTGGATCTCCGTCCTCCCGGACAATGCCCTCGGCCGTGCCATTGCCCGCGCCGCCCGCGGCGGTGGCGTTGACGTTTCCGGAATACGTTGGGTACCGGAACTCGAAGGGCGGGCCGGGATCTACTTCCTTGAAGAAGGGACTGACCCGCGGCCCTCCTCCGTCACCTACGACCGGGCAAACTCGGCGATTGCCCGGAGCCAGGCGGGACACCTTGACTGGCCCGGCTTGTTCGCTGGGGCGTCGGCCTTTCATATCTCCGGCATCACGCCCGCGGTCGGTCCCGGCGCCCGCGAGGACTCCCTGACGGCGATGACGGTGGCCAAGAACGCGGGCGTCACCGTCGCCTTCGATCTCAATTACCGCTCGAAGTTGTGGTCCGAAGACGACGCCCGCACCTGCTTCCAGGAGTTGGTGCCCCACGCCGATATCCTGTTTGCCTCCCGGGGAAACCTGCGCACCTTCTTCGGCTTCGACGGCGAGGCGGAGGGGATCATGCGCCAGGCACAGGAGCACCTGGGCGTCAAAGTCGTCGCCCTGACCCAGAAGAAGGGCAAGGCCAGCCGGTCGATCTCGCTGTCCAGCATCGCCCTGGGCGCCGATGGCCAGATCGGTGAGAGCCCCTGGCGCAAAGTCGAGATCGTCGACCGCCTTGGCGGAGGCGACGCCTATGCGGCCGGATTCCTCGCAGCCTACCTGGACGACCCCTCCGACATCACCCACGCCGCCTCACTCGGCACCGCCGCCGCCGCAATCAAGCACACCATGCCGGGCGATTTCCTGGCGACGACGCGGGCTGAGGTCGAAGCGGTGCTGGCGTCCGACGCGGGTGGGGTCCTGCAACGGTAGGTGGGAAGGCGGGAAGACGGGAAGACGAGGAGCGAAACGGGCCAGGCGAAGGGAGCGTCTGAGAGGTACCGGGACGTCGCGGTCACGGTGCGCCACCAAAGGAGGGCCAGATGTCACCGATGCTTACTCGATTACCGCTTCTTATTCTGCTTGCCGTTGGAGCTGTGCTCGTGCATCCGGCAACTGGCCACGCCCAGGAACTCGACTCGGGCGGCCTGGGTATCTCCCGGGAAGCCTGGGAGGCGGTCCATGGTCCCGGCGATCAGGTCGACATCCTCAGTCCCATCTGGGGTGAGCTGACCGCCTACGCCTTCGACGGCGGGATGTACTACGTTGCCTTCTCCGGCTCGAAAGTGGACGGCGGCGGGATCGTCGTCTCGATCGAGGTGGCGTTCGAGACTGGCATCGTTGCGGCTGACGAACTCGACGCGGCGATCGAACCCCTGATGCCCAGTGACAAGACCTACGCCGACAGCTACTACCTGCCACCTTCACCCGGTGCTCTCTCGGCCCTGAGCGTCTTTCGGTACGATAGCGCCACGCTTGACGCGGTTCCGTACGGGACCGACACCCTGGAATCGACCTTTCTCGTGGTGAAGGTCGGTCGGGTCAAGGCGATTCGGACGACAAGCGCCTTCGAATCGAGCCTCGACTTCGAAACGACCGTCTCCCGGGTGAGCATCGCGGTGGCGATCCCGGAGGGATAGCGAGGGCAACCTGGATGCCGCGTCCTCGTCGCCCGGACCGTGAGCCCCGGGCCACGGGAATGGCGCCTGACGCAATCACCAGTGAGGTCGCAATGCCGCACCTGATCACGACGCTAGGGCCAAAATCTCGGGAGGATCTCGGCCGGATCCTGCCGCACGAGCACGTCTTCGTCGACCTGCGCACCTGGGACCAGCCGGGATACGGTGAGGCCGACGCAGCCGATGTCATCAGCCTCATGGCTCCGGAGATCGAACGGGTCCGGGCCCACGGCGTCACTGCTCTGGTCGAGCCGAGCGGCATCGGTGTCGGTCGCCGCGCCGACCTGCTTTTGGCCGTCTCCAAGGCGACTAACTTCCCGATCGTCGTGCCGACCGGCGTCTACCGCGAGCCGTGGATGCCTCCCTGGGTTCATGACGCGAGCGAAGACGCGCTGCGCGAATGGATGAAGGGCGAACTGACCGGCGAGATCGAGAGCACAGGCGTTCAGGCCGGATGGATCAAGGTCAGTGCTGGCGATGACGGTATCACCCCGGCCGAAGCCAAGGTCCTCCGCGCCGCCGGGGCCGCCGCCGCCGCCACGGGCGCTACGGTCGGCAGCCACACCGCCCGCGGCCGGGTCGCTTTGGAGCAATTGGCGATCCTGGAAGGGGCAGGCGCCCTGCCCGATCAGTTCATCTGGATCCACACCCAGATGGAAGCGGACACTGCCATTCATCTGGAGTTCGCCGCGCAAGGTGGCTGGATCGAGTACGACACGATCGGCGAACCTGGGTCCGATGAGCGCTACATTGAGCTGATTCACCACGCGATCGACGCCGGGTTCGAGCGGCAGTTGCTCCTCAGCCACGACCGCGGCTGGTACGACCCGGCCCAGCCCGGGGGCGGCAACCCGCGGCCGTACACCTACCTCTTCGAAAATTTTCTGCCCAAGTTGATCGACTCCGGCATCTCTGAATCGACCGTTGAGCGACTCCTCACGGACAACCCGTTCCGGGCGTTCGCGCGATAGGGACCCGCGCGTGCCTTGCCCCGGATTGAAATCCCGGGCTCAACCTACGAAACCTCTCCGAGGTTGATCGTTTCGGCGGGGCATTTGCCCCGACCCTAGTCCCGGAGGGACTTCGCGGGTTCAGCGCCAGGTTTCAACCTGGCGTCCGCTTACCGCCGACGGCGCTTCGGACGCGACGAGTGCACTGGCGGCGGAGGCGGAAGCGCGTCGGCAATCAGTGGAACGTCCAGCTCGTTCATTGCTTCGAGCGCTATCTCATCTTCAAGTGCCTGCGCCGCCAGCCAGTCCATCGACTCCATTCCGGCCCGAGCGATGATGATCGCCGCATCCGTCCGGTCGTCACCCGACAGCGTGTGCAGGGTGTCGACCGGGCTGTCGGGAAACCGCTCGACCAGGTCGTAGAGAATCTCCTCCATCGCCATCACATCGAGCGGCATGAATCCCCCGACTGAGAGGGTGACATCGTCGACCGTCGCCAGCCGCCCGCAAAATCGTTCACCGAGGAAGAAGGAGTTGCCATAGGCCTCTTCAGCGACGAAGGCCGGCGGTCCGCCGAGCATGTCATGGAGCTGGATGCCGACGCCCTCCTCCACCCCATCGATGAGGAAGACTGACGTCCGAGCCTCCGCCAGGGCCCGCAGGAGACGGCCATCACGTGAGCTCAGGTCGGGAGGGTGCGTCCGGACGTAGCGCTCTATGGCGGTCTCACCGTCACGGCGGATCTCGTAGAGAGCGAACTCGTAGACGGCGCCCAGCTCGTGCTGGCCTCTGAGATCAAGCTGGCCATCGACCAGCAGCCCAAGGACCATCGCCGACTCATCCAGCAGTGATCCGTCCACGTGGTTACCCAGCGGCTGGAGAACCCGCTGCAAGATCGTCAGGTACCGCCGATAGGTAATCGTCTTTTCCGACTTGGTGCCGCTCCTGGGCATCGCGCACTCCCTCCCTTCGCGGGCATGTGGGTGTCGATCCATTGGGAGCGCTGGCAGCGGCAGGATTGGGCCGCTTCCCTAGCTGGCGATACCAGCCGCCGTCTGTGCCTGGCCGGTCGCACTGGAGGTGCGGTCGACCGCCGTCGGATCGGCGGGCGTGGTGGCATGTTCCAGCCACTCATCCCGGAACCAATGTTTTTGCCACGGGATAGCCACCCGGTTCTTATGGGTCGTGAAATCGACCAGCAGGACCGGCAACCCGTAGGGACCGCGCGGGTTAATGTCGACCACGGTGCCGACCGCCCCCTCAAACCGAGCTTCCATAGAGGTAAAGAACATCACGCTCACGCCTGGAACACCACGTTTGCTCTTGCCCTTGGGCAACTCAACCCGGACTTCGTCACCAACCCCGATTCGTGCCATCCAACCCGCCTCCGCATCCCCAATTGCCGATATGGCGCAGTATAGCGAACCGGCCGGCGCCCACGAACCTGCCGCCAGCAGGCCGATTCGGTGCCTCGCCGACCGCAATCAAGGTCGATATTGATTTTATTGAAATGGTATTGACAAATATCAAGGTGTGGGTTAGATTCTTCATAGACGAGTTGCCGGACTCCAATCTGGCACGATCCGCCGGGAACTGACCACCGCCGGACGGCTCGAATCCCATTCCACACCCCAGATGAAGGAGATCCACCGTGGCCATCCCAACGGTGATTGGACGCTGCCCTGTGTGCGGCGACGAACTCACAGTTACCCGACTCCACTGCCAGGCCTGCGACACCGGCATCGACGGCCGCTTCCGCCTGGGGCGCTTCGGCCGCCTCTCCCCTGAGCAGCTTGATTTTGTCGAGGTCTTCCTCAAGAACCGCGGCATCATCAAAGACGTCGAGAGCGAACTCGGCATCTCCTACCCGACCGTCCGCGCCCGCCTCGACGACTCTCTCCGGGCGATGGGCTTCACCGCCAGCGACGACGGCACCGAGCCGAAGGCACCGGCCGGCCCCGCCCGCGAAGACCGCCGCCGGATCCTGGAAGAGCTCCGCGCCAAGAACATCACCGCCGATGAGGCCGCCCGCCGGCTGGCGGCGCTCTCAGAGCGCGGCAACCGCTAGCCGCTAGCCGCTAGCCGATTCGCATCGACTTCTGGAGGAACTTCGCGATGAGTCCGGTCACCGACGCAAGCAACCACGATGCTCCGGCCGCTCCGAGCGATCCGACAACGCCGATCACCACGGCTCCCGATGTCGACGAGCGGTTGCAGGTGCTCCGGCTGCTGGAGAACGACGAGATTACCGCTGATGAGGCCGGGCTGCTCCTGGACGCCCTTGACGCGGAACTAATCGCGGAGCGGCAACCGCGCCCAACGAGCCCGCGGAAGACTGAGACGGTCGAGGTCGTCCCGGAGCGGCCAAGCGGCGGAAAGAGCCAGCCGCCGAAGCTGCGCATTCGCGTCTCGGACGTCCGCACCGGGGTGGCCCGGGTCAATCTCGCGATTCCCCTCGGATTCCTGAACGCCGGCTACGGATTGGCAAGGCGGATCGCGCCAGGCCGCGTTCCTGCCGTCGAAGACCTCCAAGAAGCGGTTCGCACCGGCTTCCAGGGGCACCTGATCGACGTGGTCGATGGCAACGAGCGCGTTGAAATCTTGGTCGAATAAGACAGGCCTTGCCGCCTACCCACCAACCATCGCGCCACTCACGAGGATCACGACCATGGCAGACACCCACTATTCAGACTCAACCTTCAGCCTTCCCGCCCAGTTCTCGATCGACAATTCTCGCCCACTGGTGATCGTCGCCCACAATCGCAACGGCGAGCTGACTATCCGCGGCACCCAGCGGAACAACATCCTTGTCCGGGCAACCTCATCCGACGGCGATGACGAGGTCGAGGGCATCCGGATCGAATACTCCAACAACCGCCTGGAGGTCCGCACCGATCATCGCGGTGAAGGCCGCGGTGCCGCCCGTGAGGCCCGCCGGGCCGCCCGCGAAGCCAGTCGGGCCGCCCGCGAGGCCGGCCGGGCCGCCCGCGAGGCGACGCGCGCGGCTACCGACGACATCTTCCGGCGGCGCGAGGGTCAGTTCAACAAGGGCGGTTTCCTCGGCTCCTGGCAGATCGACTTCGACGACCACATCAAGCACGAGCTGCGCGACATCTTCCCCTTCGGCCGCGGTGGAACGGTCGACCTGGAGATTGAGATTCCCGCAAGTGGCGTCGAAACTCGCGTCGAGGCCCACACGACCAGCGGCGAGATTCGGATCGAGGAGGTTCACGGCGCCGTCGATGCTGCCACTGCCTCGGGTGAGATGGTCTTGCGACGGGTGAGCGGCGACCTGACCGTCCAGTCCGCGTCCGGCGAACTCACCGTAATCGAGCCGACCGGCACGCTCCGGGCGCGCAGTGCCAGCGGCGATTTCAGTATCACCGACGGCACTCTGGACAAGTACGTCCTCCACACGGCCAGTGGCGATATTCACCTGGTCACGACGCTAATCGGTGACGGTCCGTACCGCATCGATGCCGTGAGCGGCGACGTCAATCTGGTGCTGGACGCCCCTGGGCACCTGCTCGACCGCGGCGCCTCGATCCAGCTCCAGACGCTCTCTGGCGACCTGAACGTCTCTGGCGGGGCGCGCAAGATCAACCGCCGCACCTGGCACTACGGACCGGAGACCAAAAACGCCATTGAGATTGCCACCCGGACGGTTTCCGGAGACGCGAACGTCTCGCTCACTCGGCGACCGGATAGCGGCACCACGCCCAGAACGACCGGACCCGACGATGCCACCCGGCCGATCCCTGCTATGCCGCCAAGTGCACAGGCTGATGAGTCGACCAATCCAATCCCGCCCATTCCACCCACCCCGCCCACCCCTCCTGTCCCGCCATTCCCGTCCGTTCCACCGCATCCACCGGCGCTCGTAACGCCACCGACTCCGCCGACTCCACCGACACCAGCGACTCCAATCCTGGCTGAGTCCGACCAGGCCTCTGCCCTGGCCGCCGCCGGTGAGGAGAACGGCCAGCCCGAAACTCCATCCGAAATCGCCGAGCTGGAGTCCAAGGGTGACGCCCTCAGTCGCCTAGCCGACGAGATGGCCGCTTCGCTCAACGGCGACGGCGTCGCCACCTACTCCTACCCGCCCGAGGAATCCGCTCTGCCGGACAACTCCGCCCCCCAGGCCGATGACCGTCTGGCTGTCCTGGCCGCCCTAGAGCGGGGAGAGATCGACATCGACGAGGCCATGCGCCGTCTCGACGGGGCCTCCGCCGAAAGCTAGTCCGTAGGCAGTCCATTGTCCGGCAGCCGAGCCCACCGGGGCCCGGCAACCGCCCGGCGCGTCCACGTTCCGCTGTCGTCCGCTGTTCATTCGGTCGAACGAGATCAAGGAGGATCGACATGTACTACAGCTCGATCGAACTGCAAGCCATCGCCGACGCCCGCCAGGACGACCTCCGCAACGAGCGCTACTGCACAGCCTCCACCCGCGCCACTCCCCGATTCCTCGCGAGCATGCGCCGCTACGTAGGTCTGGCGTTGATCTCCGCGGGCGAGGCGATCGCCGACCGGCGGCCCTCCCGCCCGAGCGCAACCCTGGGTACCACTCCAGCGGCTAGCACATCTCGGTTCGCAAGCTGAGAAATGGTTCGGACGTGAGACGTGAGACGTGAGACGTGAGTCGTGAGAAAGAGTCGTGAGAAAGAGTCGTCATCCTGAGCTTGCGAAGGATCTTGGCGCTTCAGCGCCTTCGTGTTCGTTCCAGACCATTGCGTCTCGGTTGGCGACAAAGGCCGTAAACGGCCAAGATCCTTCGCAAGCTCAGGATGACGATTGCTTGCCGCCCTGCCACCTCACCGCCTTGCCGCCTCTTCACTCACGTCTCACGACTCACGTCTCACGTCTCGGTGAGTCCGGAGCTACGCCCGTGATCGATAAACCCGTCGTCCCCTTCGATGTCGCCGCTCGGTTTGTCGCTACGATCGAGCGGCGGCGCATCCCGCTCGCTGCCCTGTTCACCGCCACCGGCGCCTCGCTTCTCGGTCGCCAGGTCGCCACCGTCGCGATTCCTTGGGCGACCTACGTTGCCACCGGCTCCCTGGCCCAGACCGGCCTGACCGCCACCTGCCTCGTCTTCCCTTGGCTCCTGACGGATCCCACCGGCAATGCCTTCGCCACCCGGATCGGTCACAAGCCGGCGAGTATCGCCGCCAGCATCCTGGGTAGTGTCATGGTTGCGGCGATTCCCCTCCTCGATCTCGCGGCCAGGCTCCCCCTCGCCTCTCTGCTCCTGTTCAGCGCCGTGTTTGCCTACATCACCGCACTTGGAAGCGTGAGCCGGCATGCCTTGATGCCAGAGGCGGCGGACCTGGCGGGAGGTTCTCCCGGACAGGTCGGCGGGGCGATGCGGATCGCCGCACGGGTGACAATCACGGCTGGTGCCCTTCTTGCCGTCGTGGGGATCACGCAATTTGGTGAGGATCGAACCCTCGGGATCGCCACGACCCTCATCGCCATCGCCGCCGCCGCCGACCTCCTTCTTGTGTCGCCGAATACCACAGTTCTACCGGCCGCTCGTCCCCGTACGGCACTTCTGTCCGCAACATCGACGCAGCGCTCGGCCGGCACCCTAGACCGGTCCTAGGGTAAACACCCCAGACACCCTAGGGTGCTTCTCGGGTCCCTCAGCTCGATACCGCGAAAAAATGAGGCGTTCTCCCGATGTTGTGGGGGGCGGGACAGGGCATCATAGGGTCGTGGTCAGGGAAACGAGCCCCGATCCGAGAACGAAGCCCACCGCGACCGAGAGCCGGCGCGGCCACCGAGAAAGAAGGACGCACGCCATGTCGATCACGCACGTCATCCGCGCCTAGGTCGTCACCCCTTCCCTCGGTGGCAAGCACCACCGTGAACGCGCCCGGACACCCAGCACCGCCCGGCGGCCAACGATCAGACCCCAACCCAGCCAGCCGCCCACCCACCCGTCCGACGCGCCCCAACACCCCACTTCCCTTCCCACCCTTCCTCTCTCCCCCCTCCCCATCCCAACTCGACACCGGCGAGGCCCCACCAGGCCCCGCCGGTTCGCGTTTTCCCTGTTCGCCGTTCGATCGAGTTGTAGGGGCAGCCACACAGTGTCAATCGCGCCACGCGGAGTCGATTCCCAAGCCCAATTCCGCGTGATAGAGTGCCGCCATGAGGAAACAACCGATTGTGTCTGGCTACAGGGCCATCTTCGCGCCCTCGGGATCGTCGCGATGGCGACCCAGCTTGAGAAGGTCTGGGACACCCCCGGAAACCCCGGAAACTTTTTCAGCTTCTTCACGATCGAGAGCAACATCCTTGCGGCCGGAGTTCTGCTGTACGGTGTCTCGCGGCCAACCATGATCGGCCGCTCTCCAACCCTCGATCTGGTACGGGGCGCCGCGGTCCTCTACAGGACCGTGACCTTCATCGTCTACGGCGTCCTGCTCTCCGGCTATCAAGAGGAGCAACAGACGACCATCCCCTGGGTCGACACCGTCGTCCACCGGGTGCTGCCTATCGTCATGATCCTGGACTGGATCATCGATCCACCGGATAACGCCCTGACCTGGCGCCGTGCCCTTCCCTTCTGGCTCGTGCCGCCCGCCGCGTACCTGGTCTACTCCCTGATCCGTGGTCCAATCGTCGACTGGTATCCTTACCCGTTCCTCAACCCCGACGAAGTCGGCGGCTACGGTGGGGTAGCGGCCTATGCGGTTGGCATCGCCGCGCTGGCCGCCCTTGGGACCTGGGTCATCGTCTGGATTGGGCACAGGGTGCGCCTCGCGGTTGCGTCGGCCCCCGTTCCCGCTTAGGGCGAGCCGGCCGATCAGCCCACCCCGCGCCCTGCAACGACGGAGGCAGAGATGCGCTTTGGCGTGCATGTCCCCAACTTCGGTGACTTTCACGATCTGCGAGCCATCGCCGAGCTGGCGCACGAGGCTGAGGAGGCCGGCTGGGACGGCTTCTTCCTCTGGGACCACATCTTGTATGCCAAGACCAAACGCCCGGTGATTGACCCATGGATCGCGCTGGCAGCCATCGCAATGCGGACCGAACGCATCCGCATTGGACCGCTGGTGACCGCCCTGCCGCGGCGACGCCCTTGGAAGGTCGCCCGGGAGACCGTCTCACTTGATCATCTCTCGGGCGGACGTCTGATTCTCGGCGTGGGAATCGGCTTCCCTCCCGACAATGAATTTGCACGCTTCGGCGAGGATCCGGATCCGAAGATCCGGGCAGCCAAGCTTGACGAGGGGCTCGACATTCTCGTCGGGCTGTGGAGTGGCAAGCCATTCAGCTACGTCGGGCAGCACTACCAGATTGAGAAGACCGTCTTCTGGCCACCACCCGTCCAGCAACCGCGAATTCCAATCTGGGTCGCGGGCACCTGGCCCAAAGCCCTGGCGCCCTTCCGCCGGTCTGCCCGCTGGGACGGGGTCTGTGCGGAAGGGGCGGGAAAGATGACGCCCATCGATCAGCGAGCAATGCTGGACTACATCCAGCAGCACCGCGCGGGGTCCGATCCGTTTGATGTCGTTCGCGCCGCCAGTCTGCCCTCCGGCGACACTGTCGCAGTACGCAATGCCATCACGCAGTGGGCAGACGCAGGCGTAACCTGGTGGATTATCGGTACGTCCGGACGGGCGGGTGCCTATGCAGACATGCGCGCCCGCATATTGCAGGGCCCACCGAGCATCTAGACCGAGCAACCAGAAACTGCCGCCTCTCTGTTGGGAAGCCCACTATCGAGCAACGTGGATGGAGACGAGATCCCGCAGGCGGTCCAGGCAGTCGTTCCAGCCGAGCCCGTGGTTGTCGCGCTCCTCGCTATTGGCGAATCCAGTGTGCTCGAGGACGACCTCGGTCTCCTCACCAATGTCACGGAACTCGACGCTGACGCGAGTCACACGATCTTCGCCGTCCCAGGCGAAGGTGTAGACCAGTTTTTCCGGTGGATCGACCTCCAGAAACGCGCCGGAGATCGCCAACTCCCCCGCGCCGGGCACGTCGGCGGTGAACCGGTAGGCGCCGCCGGGGCGCAGATCGATGGCAATGGTGGGGTTCCATGGCCACCACCAGATAGCCAGCGATTTCGGCTCCGTCCAGGCCTGAAAAACTCGTTCGCGCGGGGCGGCGAGGGTCCGCGTCAGGCGGAGTGTCGCTTCGCTGCCATCCTGCTCGATCATGCTTGCATCTCCCCGCGGTACGTCAGACTCCGCCTCCGGCATCGCCAAAAACTGGTCGAGCGCGTCGAACTGTCCTTCCCAGAACGACCGGTGCGCCTCGACCCATGCCGATAGCTCGCGCAACGGCGATGGCAACAGGTGACAACGCCGCACTCTTCCCGACTTCTGGCAGGAGATGAGGCCGGCCCGTTCGAGTACGAGCAGGTGTTTGATCACCGCCTGCAACGACATCGGGTAGGGAGCGGCCAGTGTGCTCACCGGCACGGCCGTCCCCGGTGGCAGAACCGCCAGCCGGCCCACGACATCCCGCCGGGTCGGATCGGCCAGGGCGGCGAAGGCGGCGTCGAGGTTAGAGTCCGCAAAGTGATAGTCAACCATATGGTTGACTATAGAGTAGGTCGTCGCATGTCGCAAGGCTGCTCGCTCATGGCATCATCAGTGCTGAACACCAGCGCACCGCCGCGGCGTCCCAGTTCAGGGGTGACGTGAGGCGCATCAAGGGCAGGATCGTATAGGTGAATAGGCGGCACAACCGGGACGACGACGAACTTGAAGACGGTAACGGGCGTGAGTTCAGCCCGTCGGAGGAAGACATCCTCGACGAATTAGCAGGATTGGTCGATCAGGACCCTGACGCCTTCTCTGGGCTCAACGAAGATGATGTCGCCGCCATGCGAATCACAGGCGACGACGATGACGACGATCACCCACGCTCCAGCCACGACCGCAGCGACGATCAGCCCGAAGCGGAACCACTCTCGCTCTTCCCGGACTGGGAATACACCACGATCCTGATCGATCCGCTTTACTCCGCCGGCCTGCTCAACGACCAGGAGCAAGCCGACCTAACCGCGACCCTTGGTCGAGCTGGCGCAATCGCCCAGGCCCGCCAGCTCTTGGCGCCTGTGCAGCAATCGCTCACCGACGCCGGCTTCTACGCCTACAGCACCGTCGACGACCAGAACCGGTGGACCATCGCCGCCGATGACGAAGCGGGGCGAATCGACGCCTGGGTTGGCTATGGCGGAGTAGTGCTCTCTCTATGGACCTCATCTCCCGGTCTCTTCGCCGACGTCGATAACCCCTGGCGGAGACGCAGAATGGAGTTCGCCGTCCAGCGGTCACTCGTGCGGGTATCACGCGGCATGCTGCAGCCACACCAGCGGGCGAACTGGGACGAGGCGGAACAGGGTATCGCCATCTCCGCCCGCTTCTTGATTCCCCCAGCCCGCGCCGAAGAGGCCGGGACGATCGTGCGCACCCGGCTACCGGAACTGCTGGAGTTACTGGAGCGCGTCGAACGTCAGATCACCGACTAGATTGAACGGTCGCGAAACGACACGATCCATGGGGCTGCTTGGAGGCGGGATGGCGAACGGGAACGCGCTCAGCGCACATGCGGCGTTCGACGAGGCAGTCTGGACGCGCAGAATCCGGGTTGCGCTCGGTCAGGAGCCGGCTGACCTCCTCCTCGCCGGCGGCGAGGTCGTCGATGTCTTCGGCGGCACCGTGTTTCGGGCGAACGTTGCCATCGCGGACGGCAGGATTGCCGGCGTCGGCGACTACACCAGTGCCACCCAGACGATCGACGTGAGCGGCCAATATGTGGCGCCGTCGTTCATCGACGGCCACGTCCATCTGGAGAGCGCGCTCGTCTGGGTAACAGAGTTCGCCCGGGCGGTCGTTCCTCGCGGCACCGGCGCAGTCGTCACCGATCCCCACGAGATCGCCAACGTGGCAGGACTTCCCGGGATCGCCGCGCTGCGGGCCGCGACCGCCAATCTGCCATTGCACGTGGCCTTCACCGCCCCCTCCTGCGTTCCGGCCAGCCCGATGGAGAGTCCCGGCGCCGTCTTCGACCTCGCCGAGATCGCGGAGATGCTCACCTGGCCGGAGACCGTCGCGCTGGGCGAATTGATGAACTTCCCGGGCGTGCTGGCGGCCGACCCCGGTCTGGCGGCCAAGGTCGGTCCTCTCCGGCGGGCTCTGCCGCGACGGGCACGCGCCCGGTGTACGTGGGCGCGCCCTACAGGCATACGCCGGGGCCGGCCCTGGCTCCGACCACGAATCGACCTCCCTCGAAGAGGCCCGCGAAAAGCTGCGGGCCGGCCTGATGCTGATGATCCGGGAGGGTTCGTCCGAGCACAACCTGCTCGAACTGCTGCCGCTCGTCGACGACCGGACATATGGCCGCTGCTGCTTCGCCTCCGACGACCGCGACTGCCATCTTCTCCTCCACACCGGCCACATCGACGACATCCTCCGCCAGGCAATCGCCGCCGGACTGGACCCGGTCCGAGCGATCCGGATGGCGACCTGGAACGTGGCCGACTATTGGCGGCTGGACGGCCTCGGCGCGGTCGCCCCCGGCTACCGCGCGAATCTGGCGATCCTGGACGATCTGCGCTCGGTCAACGTGACGGCGACGATCTTCGATGGGGTTGTGGTGGCACGTGACGGCGAACTGCTCACGCCATTGCCGCAGGAGATGGTCATCCCAGAAGCCCTCCGCGACTCGGTCAACCTGGCTCCCCTGCGCCTGACCGATCTCCGCCTCGCACCCGAGAATGCCGAACTGGCGGTCGAGCTCATCCCCGGACAGATCGTCACCCGCGCGATCGAGGTCAAGCCGGCCATCGTCGACGGCTGGGCGGTCAGCGACCTGGGACGCGACTTGCTCAAACTCGTCTGCGTCGAGCGCCACGAGGCCACGGGCCGCGTCGGGGTAGGCTACGTGCACGGGTTTGGGCTCAAATCCGGTGCGCTGGCCTCGACGATCGCCCACGATGCCCACAACATCGTCGCGGTGGGCATCGACGACGCCGACATCCTCTCGGCCATCGCGACCGTGGCCGACACGCAGGGCGGGCTGGCAGTGGTTGCCGAAGGACGCGTCCTGGCGCACCTTCCCCTGCCGATCGGTGGGCTTCTCTCAGACCGTCCCCTGGCGGAGGTTGCGGCAACTTATGAGGAGGTGGAGGGAGCGGCGCGCGGGCTGGGATGCACCCTCGAATCCCCCTTCGGGCTCCTCGCTTTCATGGCCCTGTCGGTCATCCCCGAGGCCCGTGTCACGGACAGGGGGTTCGTCCGTCTTGGCTCATGAGGGTGCCAGACAGGACTTCGTGTCTCTGATACACTAACCCCATGGATGAGCCACTCATTGTTGCCGACCGTCTCTTCAACTCCCCGGCGATCACAACCCCATTTTCTCCTGACGGCCTGGAACGCCATGCCTACGACATCGTCGTCATCGGAGCCGGGGTGGCGGGGCTGGCGTTCACCTTACGGCTGCCGCAAGGGCTGCGCATCGCCCTCCTGACCAAGGGTGCACTGGGCGAGAGCAACACCCGCTACGCCCAGGGCGGTTTGGCCGCGGCGGTCGGCGCCGACGACTCGCCCGAGCTGCACGAGGCCGATACCTTGGCCGCCGGGGCGGGTCTGTGCGATCCCGAAGTCGGTCCACACCCTGGTCGAAGGCGGACCGGCGGCCGTGCGCTGGCTGCTCGACATCGGCACGAGATTCGACCGTGCCGCCACCGCAAATGGCCCTGGCGACCTCCTCCTCGGCCGCGAGGCGGCCCACAGCCGCCGCCGGGTCCTGCACGCCGGTGGGGACGCCACCGGCGCCGAGATCGAGCGGGCGATGGTCGAACAGGTCCGCGCCAACCCCGATATCGACGTCTTCGCCGGGGCGTTCGCGCTCGACCTGGTGGTCTCGGAAGGCCGTTGTGCCGGGGTGATCGCCGAGTTGAGCGCCGGCGCCCAACCCGTCTTCCTCCATGCCCCGATCGTGACCCTTGCGGCCGGTGGAGCCGGACAGCTCTGGGCAGTGACCTCCAACCCAGCCGGGGCGACCGCGGACGGGCTGGCAATGGCGATCCGGGCCGGGGTGGCGGTGGCCGATCTGGAGTTCGCCCAGTTCCACCCGACGGTCCTGGCGATGCCGGGCGCGACGCCGTTCCTTGTCTCTGAGGCAGTCCGCGGCGAAGGAGCGTACCTGCGGGGCAAGGACGGCGAGCGGTTCATGCTCCCACTCCACCCCATGGCCGAGCTGGCTCCGCGCGATGTCGTCGCCCGATCCATCCAACGGCAAATGGCGCTGGACGGCACCGACCACGTCTGGCTCGACCTTCGTCACCTCGACCCAGACGAAACCCGGTCCCGATTCCCCACGATTGCGCGAGAACTTGCGACCAGGGGCCTCGATCTAGCTCTCGATCTCCTCCCGGTTGCCCCGGCAGCCCACTACTTCATGGGCGGCATCGTCGCAAGCTCAACTGGAGAGACGAGTCTGCCTGGCCTCCTCGCCCTGGGTGAAGCCGCCTGCACGGGAGTCCACGGCGCCAACCGGCTGGCCAGCAACTCCCTCCTCGAAGGGTTGGTCTTCGGTCTCGCTGCCGCCGACCGTATCGCCACGACCGGCTTCCCGCTCCGGCCAAGTGTCCAGGAACAGTCCGGAATGCCCAAGTACCACGGTGGCGTTCCAGCAGACGATGCTCGCGTTGCTCGCATCCCTTCGTGAGCGTATTCAGCGGGCGATGAGTCGCGACGTTGCCGTTGTCCGCAACGCCGAGGGACTCGAACGCGCCGGAAGTGAACTCGTCGACGTCGCCGAGACGATCGCCCAGACGAGCGGTCTCGATCGCCCCCGGCTCGAAGTGCGCAACATGGCTCTGGCGGCGGCCGGAATCGTGGCCGCGGCGACCCGCCGCCTGGAAAGCCGCGGCGCCCACTTCCGCACCGACTACCCGGAGACCGACCTGACGCTCGATGGTCGTCACCTTCTCCACCAAAGCGAGGACGGCGACTGGCGGTACGGCGCCCTCAGTGAGGCGCTGGCCCTGGCAACCGGCGCGGAAGCGCGACTTTAGATCCTGATCGCGCCCGGAGACAACATCCATTCCGACTTTGGCGACCCCGCCCCTCTTGTAGGGGCGGACCGGTGTGTCCGCCCGGCCCACCATCCGGAAGCCCCGCCCTTCTCGAACCCGAGTGGTCGACGGCAGCTGGACCGACAGCACGGTCCTCCGAGCCCGCGGCGGCATCTGGCAAAGCAGCACAGCGAGGCCGGCGTAGTGCGCACACCGACATCGACACCGAGGCACACGGACAAATCGGGCTGGCAAGGTGGGTCGACGGCGGAAGCTACACCGTCGTGACCGGCCGGGTTCGGCCCGTAGGCGCGGCTCAGACGCCGCCAACACTGCGGACAGCGAGCAGACGGCGGCCGCTAGACAGGCGCGACGGCGACGCGCTGGTCCTGGGCAACGTCGCACAGGACGGCGGCACGCGCAGACGCCGCCTGCGGTGGGACGATGGGAACGCTCCAGCGCGGTGATCAGCACGTGAGACGGGGTGGAGGCGCAGCACCCACAAGGAGCGCAGCGGCGATCGAGAGCGTGAACGGAGAAGGCGAGCGAGAGGCGGCCCTGTGCCGGCGCGCGGCACGTTGCCACCGCGCGGTCGGTGGGATCAGTTGGTACAGATGACCGTGTGTCCGCCCGGCCACCGCCGGCGCTGCCCCTCGTATTTTTGCGACCGAATCGCATTGGCTCCGGAACGACCGTACCGTGCGCCCATCAATCCGGCCGTTGGGCGGAATCCATCGGACGACCAACACCTCGTCGCTTCTCAATGGAATCGGCGAATCGGTGATTCCAGACGGCAACCACGCGGACTGGTGACCGGGCGGACACACCGGTCCGCCCCTACAGGACATTGCGCGTCTCCTGTGTTCGCCCGATCACGAAACGGAATTTCGAACATCCATCTGGTCGTGTAGGGGACGATTCATCGCGCCCGGCTGCCAACCGTGAACATCCGTGTCGGGTACCGTGGGCGCGATGAATCGCGCCCCTACAGCCTCTCCGACTGGAGCCCGCCTGCGATCCCGCCGATCGTTTTCAATCCTCCCAACTCAAGCCAAGATGGGTGGCGAAGAAGCTCAACTGATCGGCCGCCTCGGAGACCCGCTTGTGCAGGGGTTTGCCGACGCCGTGACCCGCGTCGCGCTCGACGTGGAGGAGGATCGGCCGCTCATCGGATGGCGCGACGACGTGCTGCATCAGCGCCGTCATCTTGCGGGCGTGTAGCGGATCGACCCGGCTGTCTTGCTCGGCCGTGGTGAAGAAGATCGCCGGGTAGGTCGATTCCTCATTGACGTGGTGGTATGGCGAGTAGGCAAAGAGCCACCTGAACGCATCGGGGTCCGTCGCCGAGCCGTACTCGGGCACCCAGAGCTTGGCAATGCTGAACTCGTCGTAGCGGACCATGTCGAGGAGCGGCACCGCGCAGTACACAGCCCGGAAGAGTTCCGGCCGCTGGGTGATGGCGGCGCCCATGAGCAGCCCGCCGTTCGAGCCGCCCGCGATCCCGAGGTGCTCCTGGTCGGTCAGTCCCTGGGCGATCAGCCATTCGGCCGCGGCATGGAAGTCGTCGAAGACGTTCTGCTTCTTATCTCGCATTCCGGCCTTATGCCAGGCTTCGCCGTACTCGCCGCCGCCGCGCAGGTTGGGCAGGGCATAGCGTCCGCCTCGCTCGATCCAGGCGATCATCGCCGAGAGGTAGCCGGGCGTCCGGCTGATGTTGAACCCGCCGTATCCGGTCAGGATGGTCGGAGCGACCGCATCGCGCGGCAGATCGGACCGGGCAACCAGGAACATCGAGATCTCTGTGCCGTCTTTGGACGGGTAGGTGACCTGCTCGACGGTAAACCCGTCCGGATCGAATCCCGGCGCCGGTGGCAGCGAGGCGAAGACAGACCGCTCTCCACTGTCGAGGTCATACGAGAGGAGGTGTGAAGGGACCGCAAACGAGGTGTATCCCACGACGATCGTGCGGTTGTCCGGCTCCCCGGCAATCCCGGCGACGGTCCCAAGGCCCGGCAACTCGAGTTCACCCAGCTCGACGCCATCCAGCCCGTAGCGACGCAGCCGCGACGAAGCACGCTCCAACTCGTCGCAGAGGATCTCACCGCCCGCGAGCACGAACCCATCGATCACCCGGTCCGCCCGCTCCGGCACCACCGTTTCCCATTGGCTGGGTTCAGACCCTATGCCACCCGGAAGATCGATCGCGACGATCCGGTAGTTTGGCGATTCCAGGTTCGTGAGCAGGAGCAGGCGGTCGCCGTCGATCTTCGGGTTCTGGAAGAGGGCATCCTTTCCAGCAACCACGGGCACGAAGTCCGTTCCGTCCGCTTCCAGGTCGCGGACATAGACCTCGCTCTTGACCCACCCCTTGAAGGCGCTCGCGACCAGCCAGCGGCCATTCTTGGAGAGGATGAGATCGATCATGTCCTGGGGCGAGCGACCCTCGCCGAACACCTTGGGGTCGCCGGCGGGATCGGTCCCGAGCGTGTGGAAGAAGGCGTGGCTGTTGTAGTGCTCCTGTCCGGATGGGACAGATCCCGGCTCCGGGTAGCGGGTGTAGAAGAACCCGGACCCGTCCGGCAACCACGCAACCGAGGAGTACCGCGCCCGGGCGATCTTGTCCGGCCGGCGCTCGCCGGATTCGACCTCCAGGACCTGGAGGGTGCTCCACTCGTCGCCACGCTCGGAGGTGCCGAAGGCAAGCAACGCACCGTCCGGCGATGGCCGCCACCAATCGAGAGCGGTCAACCCGGTATCGTCGATCGCGTTCGGATCGACCAGCACGCGGGTCTTGCCGGTGTCTGTGTTCCGGACAACCAGCACCGGCTGGGACTGGTCACCAGTGCGCTGCATGAAGAAGACTCTGTTGCCACGCAGGACCGGTGACCCAACGGACCCGACCCGGAGCAAATCGTTCAGGCGAGCCTCCAACGCCGCCCTGCCACGAGCGGCGCTAAGGATCTCAGCGGTACGGGCGTTCTGAGCATCGGTCCAGGCGCGGGTCTCGGCACTCTGGCCATCTTCCAGCCAGCGGTACGGATCGGGGATCTGCACGCCGTGGACGGTATCGACGACGTCTTCACGGCGGGCGATGAGGGATTGGTCGGTTGCGGCGGGCATTGCGCTGATCCTCCGAGGTCCGAAGTCCGAAGCGGGCATGGAACACTGGCAACCATAGAGAGCGACTTGATCGCTCTCCCGCTGCCACTCACGGGAGGATACCGGAATTGACGAAGCCCGGCGCTGCCGCCGGGCTTCGTCATTTCTGCGCGGTCATTCGCGGAACTCTTACCAAATCGTGATGCGCTCCTCCGGCGGGAGATACATCGCATCTCCCGGCTCGATCCCAAACGCTTCGTAAAACTCTTCCATATTCTGAATCGGGACCGTCGCTCGCTGTTCGGCGGGGGCATGGGAATCGACCCGCACCTGCGTTTCAAGCGATTCGTCCCGGATCACTTCGCGCCAGACGGTGGCCGCCGCCACGAAGAAGCGCTGCTGCTGTGTCAGCGCCACCTCTCCGCCAACGGGGGTGGCATCGAGCCCACCTACCGGGGTAGCCAGCGGCGTGGCGGCGGGCGATCCATCGGCTCCCGGCGTTGCCAACGTATCCCCTTGCGCTTCCAGGTAGACCAGCAATGCGTCGTAGGCCACCTGGACGCCACCGAGATCGGCGACGTTCTCGGTGACCGTGATCTGACCGTCGATGTTGACGCCCGGCAAGACCTCGATCGCGCTGTACTGATCGACAACCCGCTGGTTCAACTCGTCAAATGCGGTTTGATCTGCTTCCGTCCACCAGTTGCGCAGATTGCCGTCGGCATCAAACTGCGATCCTTGCAGGTCGAAGCCGTGGGTGATCTCGTGGCCGATCACAAAGCCGATGGCGCCGAAGTTAGACGCGGGGTCGGCCTGGTAGTCGAAGAACGGCGCCTGGAGGAAGGCAGCCGGGAAGACGATCTCGTTGGCGGTTGGATCGTAGAAGGCATTGACCGTTTGCGGCGGAATGAACCACTCCTCGGTGTCGACCGGCTTTCCGGCCTGGTCCAGGTTGTGGCGGGTGTCGGCGTTGACGGCGCTGAGGAAGGAGCCCATGTAGGAATCGGCGATCTCAACCGCCTCGTACGAGCGCCAACGGTCGGGGTATCCGATCTTCATGCCGAGCGCATCGAGTTTCTGGAGCGCCTCGGCCTTCGTCTCGTCGGACATCCAGGGGTTGCCTTCGAGGCGGGCCCGGAACGCGACGATCAGGGCTTCGACCAATTCGGTGACCTGCTCCTTCGCCTCCGGCGGGAAGTACTCCTCGACATAGAGCCGGCCGATCGCCTCGCCGAGCATGCTGCTGGTCTCGTCCAGCACGCGCTCCTCCAGCGGAGCCTGCTCAGTGACGCCGCCGAGGACGCCGCCCTGGAAGGAGAAGGCGGTCTCACCAATCTCCTCGCCCAGGAGACCGGCGAAACTCCAGAGGACTTCCATCTTGACGAAGTCCTTGAGCGTCTCGATCGGCACGGCGGTCACGATGCCTTCGAGGGCATCGAGGTAACGAGGCTCGGTCACGACGATCGTGTCGATGTGGGTCAGGCCGAGATCCGCCAGGTACGCGTCCCAATCCATCAACGGGTAGCGCTCGGCCAGTTCGGCGACGGGGGTCGGGTTGTAGGAGAGGGAGGCGTCCTGCTGCTCTTCGCGGGTCAAGGTTGGCTCGACGAGCGCACGCTCCAGGTCGTAGACCGCCTGGGCTGCCTCCGCGGCCTCCGCGTCGTCGTAGCCAATGTAGCCGAGGAGTTCGGCGAGAACGTCGATGTAGGCCTCGCGGATCTCGATGGTGCTCTCATCGTCTTCAAGATAGAAATCCCGGTTCGGGAGCCCAAAGAAGGAACTGGAAAGATAGGCGGCGTTGACGGTCGAGTCGGCCAGATCGGTACTGGCGTAGATCCAGAAGAGGCCGGTCAGCCAGGAGAAGGCCGCGGTCTGCTGGAACACGTGGAAGTCGTCGAGGTCCTGGATGGCGTCGACCTGGTCGAGGATCGGCTGGATTGGCTCGATCCCCTGGGCATTGCGGGACTCGATATCGGTCCCCTGCCGGTAGATCTCGGCCGCCTTCCATTCATCGGAGCCTTCCTGGAGATCGTCGCTGCTGGCGACATCATTCAGGAGGTCGAGGAGTTGCACCCTGGTCCGATCATTCAATTCCTCGAAGACGCCGTAGGCGCCTTCGTCGGCGGGAATCTCGGTCCGGTCGAGCCAGCCGCCGTTGGCGAACTGATAGAAGTCTTCCGCCGGATCGGCCGAGAAATCCATGTCGGCGGGATTGATCCCATGGACCGCGGAATCCCCGGATTGCCGGGCGAGCGTCAGGGTCGGAGCACCGAGCGAGAGCGCAAGGAGGACCGTAAGGAGCGGCGTGACAAAGGACCACCGAATCCGGCGCTGTCGAGCCATGGACGCCTCCAGGCGCATATGCGTACCGTCATGCTCTCCGGCAGGTCGCCGGCCAACTTTTCCCCAAGGGGAATCGGGGAGACGGTTATCGCTTGATTCGTGCCAGCAGAATCCGGCGCGGCGGGCGGGATCGCCTCGGTGAAGCCATTCTCGCGAATGGCATTTGCCGTCAGGAGACGCTGACACCGCGCGGGCCTCTCATCGATATCCTGCCAGAAATGATGGATAAGTGATGGTTACAGCCATTGTGCACTCGGCTGTATACTCTCTCAACTCCACTAACCTTCGTGTCAACCTGCGTTTATGGCACCGAGGTCACCGATGTTTGCGCTGCCGTCGACGCCGACACCGTTGGCGCGCAATGGTAATGGAGGATTCTCGTGCTCGGACCCGCCCGGGCACCGGTGTGAACTGCGTAGGACGATTTACCGATGGGTCTCCTCAATCGAATCTTTGGCCGGAAAGACAAACCAGATGTTGCAGCCTCGCCAAACGAACAACCGTCGCCGGCGGTCCGCCAAGTTGTAACCCCATCCCAAATTGTTCCGCCGCTGCCTCGTGCTCAACCACCGCGAGCGCCACATCAACATCGTGGTGCACAGGTCACACCGGGTCCTGCCGCCACTCTTCGGCCACATCCGATCGCAGCGGCCCGCTGGATTGGCCCGGGTGAGCACGTAGCAATCCACGGATTCGAAATTCGAGACGGTCTGCTCTACGTCGGCGAGAGACTGCAGTTCGCCGGCCGGTGGCATCGAACCGGCGCTGATCGATCCGACACTTCCCATTGACAACAGCCTCTCTTCGGGCGGCGATGCCACTCTTGGGTATTGGCCCTCCTACCAAGAGATGTCGCCCGTGAATCGCGCCGTTTACCTCGCGTGGCTCACTGGAGGACGCCGCAGAGCCGGCATTCAAATCGGCTACGTCTTCGTGTTTTTCTATGGCCTGGAGCGGCGTGTCCTGCTGGATATTCAACATGACACATCGCTTGAATCGGAACTGCCGGCGATCCGCACCGAGGTATCGGCGCTACTCGATCGCTACGGCGAGCCAAGCAATTCGTTCACTGAGTACGCGAATACCCTTCTTGGCATCATCGATGTCCTAATCGCCAGGGGATCAGATGCCCCGCTGCCGCCGCCGCAACTCAGGCCGGACCGGTTTGCGATTCCCGAGTCACTTCGCCTCGAACTCGGCCGGCGGGCGTTGAATGGCACGCCAATCTCGGCCGACCTCGCGCTCGCATGGGCCTGGTATCTGCCGGACGTGACCCCACGGACGCCTGCGGTTCGCTGCCCGGAAGAATTCGCGCGGCTATTCGCGGTGCGGTTCGGTCAGGCATTTCCGAACGGTCTTGTCCTGCGCCCGACGGGCAAAGGGGCTGGAGCTGAGCTACTACTCGGCGAGCGCCGGCCTGCGGTCAATTGCTGTGCGATTACCTGATATCCCGGACGTCTTTGACCAACGAGGGCCAACCCGAAAACTGGCGGCCATCTTCGACACGGTCACCATCGAACTAGACGCCTACAGTCGCTGGCTGGGACGCAATCCTGACGGGGCCGGGAGCCTCGCCTCATTTGCCCTGCTCCCGCCCGACCTGACCCAAGGGCCATCACCGGCGCTTGACCGTCTCCGCGATTGGTCGACAAAGACCCTGGGCAACCGATTTGCCGTCAAGGTGCCGGGCAAGGAGATTCTGCAAGCTGTGGCGCCCGTCCGCCACGACCAAACTGACCAAGGTAGAAGCGGTCTCCCTGGCTCAGATACTCGGCTCAATGGGAGTCGGGATTGAGCCGGATGTCCGCTTTGGTGGGGCACAGGTCCTCCGCAGATGCTGAATTCGTGCTCTTTCGAACCGACGCCAATGCACCGCAGGCGCCGTCGACTGCCTACGGTGCTGCATCGACGCTAGTCCACTTAGCGGCAGCAGTCGGTATCGCCGATGGCGGTGTCTCCAGTCCCGAGGTGAACCAGCTTGGCGAACACCTGCGCTCGTCGTTGGGTCTGTCCCCGGCAGAGATGGGCCGGCTCTATGCCCACTTCCTCTGGCTTTCGACGATCAATATCAAGCTCTCTGGACTCCAGACGCGTCTGGCCTCGATGACCCAGGAGCAACGCCAGCGGATTGGCGAGGCAATGGTTTCCGTAGCGATGGCCGATGGTGTCGTGTCTCCCGCCGAGATCACCATGCTCGGCAAGATCTATCGGCTGTTGGGTCTGAATCCCGCCGACGTCACATCCCATGTGCACGCATCGATGACGGGAGAGAGCACGCCCGCCGGCGGTCCGGCCGGTCGTTGTCCGGCCCGGCGACACCCCAGAACCGGGCTATCCGATTCCGCCGCGACCGCACGTTCAGAAACATGGGGCCGCCACCCCGCCGGCCGCGCGGCCCTTCGCGCTCGATACCGCGGCAATCGAGCGCAAGCTGGCTGAGACGGCGGAAGTCGGGGCCCTCCTGGCGAATCTCTTCGTCGATGAAGACACGCATCCGGTGCCAACACCACCGGCACATCCCATTGCCAAGCGAGAAGACCCCGAGTCCCCAAAAATTGGGGCACTCGATGCGGCCCACTCAACAATGCTGTTAGAATCGTGGCAAAACGCACGACCTGGAGTAGAGCCGGAGTTCGAATCGCTCGCCGCCGAGTATCGCCTGATGCCGGACGGAGCAATCGACGTCCTCAACGAGGCAGCCTATGAAACCTGCGGCGAACCCGTGATCGACGGTGACGAGGATCTGACGGTCAACCCGTACGCGACCGAGGCGATGCTTGCATGACCGCGACCAAAACAAGCCCGCAGCGACACACTCATCCGCCCGCGCGAGCGTGATGCCCTCCTCCAGTCCCTGCGCGCCGGGGTCGTGCCCCGCGTGGGCCAGCAGCACATCCAGGTTGGCCGGGTCCAACGAGGTCCGGGCGCTGGTGCGCGACATCGAGCGCGTCGCCGACGGCGGCTCGGGCACGCGGTTCGTCATCGGTGAGTACGGCTCTGGAAAGACGTTCTTTCTGCACCTGGTCCGCTCCGTCGCGCTCCAGCAGAAACTCGTCACGGTCCACGCCGATCTCTCTACCCGATCGCCGGCTCCACGCGAGCGGCGGTCAAGGCCCGCAGCCTGTATGCCGAATTGATGCGCAACATCGCCACCCGCGCGAAGCCGGACGGCGGGGCGATGTCCTCGGTGGTCGAGCGGTTCGTCACGCAGGCGCTCACCGAAAGCCAGATCGAGCGGTGAGCAGCCGGAGGCGATCATCCGGCGAAAGCTGTGGCCAGCTCTCCGAACTGACCGGCGGCTATGATTTCGCCGAGGTCATCGCCAAGTACTGGCAGGGGCACGACACCGGCAACGAGCAACTGAAGTCCGACGCAGTCCGCTGGCTGCGCGGCGAGTACTCCACCCGAACCGACGCCCGCACCGCCCTCGGGGTCCGCACGATCATCGACGATGCGAACGTCTACGATCAGTTGAAGTTGCTCGCGTACTTCGTCCGCCTGGCCGGTTTCGCCGGCCTGCTCGTCTGCCTCGACGAGATGGTCAACCTCTACAAGCTGGCCAACTCCCAGGCACGGAACGCCAACTACGAGCAAATCTTGCGGATTCTCAACGATTCGACCCAGGGAACGGCGGTCGGGCTCGGCTTCGTCTTTGGCGGCACCCCGGACTTTCTGATGGACACCCGGCGTGGACTGTACTCCTACACCGCCCTGCAATCTCGGCTGGCCGAGAACACGTTTGCCACCAACGGCGTGGTCGATTACACCGGCCCGGTGGTTCGTCTCGCCAGCCTGACGCCGGAAGACATGTACGTCCTGCTCGGCAAGCTTCGCAACGTCCAGGCGGGCGGTGATCCGAGCAAGGCTACTTGTTCCGGACGAGGCGCTCCATGCCTTCATGGTCCACTGCTCCGCCCGCATCGGCGACGCCTACTTCCGCACCCCGCGCAACACCATCAAGGGGTTCCTCGATCTGCTCGCGGTGCTCGAACAGAATCCGCAGCTCACATGGAACGATCTGGTCGCGCGAGTCCCGATCGCGACGGAGTCGAACCCCGATCTTGAGCCGCTTTCACCGGTTGAGGACGGCGCCTCTCCGGATCTAGTGGGCGCAGCGCCGCCCGCAACCGACGATGACGATGACCTCGCAAGCTTCAGGCTCTAGCCGGGAGGACGATCCAGCCCAGGCCTACAGCCGTCTGCACCCAAAAGTGCAGGAGTGGATCTGGAACCAGGGTTGGCAGCAACTACGCCCGGTCCAGGCACGGTCTGTAGGCCCGGTCATCGCGGGCGACCAGGACGTCATCATCAGCGCGGCTACGGCGAGCGGGAAAACTGAAGCGGCCTGGCTGCCCATCTTCTCCACGTTGGCATTTGGCGCAGATGCTGGCAATTCGCAACCTGGGGCAAAGGCGCTCTATGTCAGCCCGCTCAAAGCCCTGATCAACGACCAGTATGAGCGCCTGCGCGATCTAGGGGCAGTCACCGGCGTACCGGTCTACCGGCGGCACGGCGATGTCATGGGCAAAGACCGCACGTCCTTCCTCAAGAACCCGGACGGCCTGATCCTGATCACTCCAGAATCGCTCGAAGCGCTCTTCGTCAATCAGGGATCGCAGGTCGGCAGGCTCCTGGGTGGTCTTCAATACGTCGTGATCGACGAGCTTCATTCCTTCATCGGCAGCGAACGCGGCGCCCAGCTGCAATCCCTGCTGCATCGAGTGGAACTTGCCATCCGCCGGCATGTTCCACGAGTCGCCCTCTCGGCGACGATCGCCGACACGACTATCGCCGCGGAATTTCTAAGGCCGGGTGGCGGCGAGCAGGTCATCGTGATCACCGGCGGCGCCATGGAGCAATCGGAAATCCAGATGATCCTCCGCGGATATACCTCCGGCCCATTGCGGCCCGAGACGGAGGACGCCGGAGTAACCGCGCTGGAAGACGAGGAACATCCGGAAGACGACGCGGTCGAATCCCGGTCAATCGCCGAGAACATCTATCGAAATATGCTAGGCAAAGACAATCTCGTCTTTGCGAACAGCCGGCGCAATGTCGAGATCTATACGGACATACTGACCCGGATGTGCGAAGACCTCCGGGTTCCCAACGAGTTCTACGCTCATCATGGCAATCTCTCTAAGGAACACCGCGAAGATGTCGAACGCAAACTGAAGTCACCGGAAACGCCGGCAACGGCGATCTGTACATCCACGTTGGAAATGGGGATCGATATCGGATCAGCTGACGCGGTCGGTCAGATCGGAGCACCTTCGAGCGTCTCCGCCCTGCGGCAACGGCTGGGGCGCTCCGGCCGGCGGGGTGGACCAGCCGTCCTGCGGATGTACGTTACCGAGCGCACACTCGAAGCGAGCACGCAACCAATCGATCAGTTGCGCCTGGAGACGATGCAGGCGATTGCGGTCGTCGAATTGCTCCTTGAGCGTTGGTATGAACCGCCAAACACGTCCAGCTTGCATCTGTCTACGCTTATTCAGCAGATCTTGTCCGTCATTGCCCAGCACGGCGGTGCATCAGCCCCGCAACTGTTCAGTGCCCTCTGTTCCGACGGCCCCTTCGTACACGTGTCGCGGCCGATGTTTCTGCGCCTGTTGCGCGATCTTGGTGGACACGACCTCATCGTTCAGGCTTCGGACGGCACGATTCTTCCGGGCGGCACAGGCGAAAAGCTCCTCAACCACTTCAGCTTCTACGCGGCGTTCGAGACATCGCCGGAGTATCGGCTGGAAGCCCACGGCAAGCCTCTCGGCACGATGCCTATCGAATTCGCCATCGAGATCGGCAGCTTTCTTGTCTTCGCTGGGCGACGCTGGAAAGTGCTTGACATCGACCGCGATGCCCGCGTCATCCAGCTAACGAGAGCAAAAGGGGGCCGCCCGCCAAAGTTTTCCGGCGGATTGGCAGAGGTTGCAGACGGCATCCGGAAGAAGATGCGCGCCCTCTACGCAGACGAACTGATCCCCGCTTACTTGAGCTCCACTACCCGCGCCTTGCTGAGTGAAGGTCGATCAGCCTTCCGGCGGCTGAATCTCCACAACTCCGCTGTCCTCCCCTACGGTAACAACACGATTCTCTTCCCCTGGCGCGGCGATCAGATCATCAATACGCTTGCGGTCGTCCTTGGCAGGGAAGGCATCGAGCTTGAGGACGATCGTATCGCGCTCACCTGTCGGAATACTGATCCTGACAGACTCTCTGCCATTCTCACGAAATTGGCTTCCTCGCCCGAGCCCGACTCCGTGTCACTGGCCGTCGGGGTGCTCAACAAGGAGCGAGACAAGCACGACCGCTTTTTGGGAGAGTCGTTGCTTACCGAGGCGTACGCGGCCCGCAACCTAGACGTACCTGGCGCCTGGAGTGCGCTCAGAGATCTCACGAAAGCTGAAATCTCAGTCTGAAATGTCCGTGAATCATATTGAAATAGACGAGAATGGATCGGCTGTGGCTGGATCTATGCCTGGCCCCAGATTGACTCCAAACCTGACTACCACAGAAGTGGAATGAATATGACAACCGATCAGAAAATTCCCTCCACGAACGCTCTCCTGGGATACCCCGAAGATGCGCGCCTTCTCATCCTCAATGCCGACGACTTCGGGATGTGCCACGCGAACAACGAGGCCATCCTGCAATCGTTGCTCGAAGGGGTCGTGACCTCGACGACCCTGATGACACCCTGCCCATGGGCGCCCCAGGCGATCAAGATGCTGCAAGAGCATCCCGAGGTCCCGTTCGGGGTCCATCTCACCCTCGTGACCGACTTTCATATCTACCGCTGGGGCCCGGTCGCCTCGAAATCCGCCGTACCTACCCTGGTTGACGATCTGGGATACCTGTTCCAATACGACTCCCAGAAGGTCATGCTCGCTCAGGCCCGGATCGAGGAGGTCGAAGTCGAGTTCAGAGCCCAAATCAACACCGTGCTCGCCGCCGGGCTCCAGCCGACTCACCTCGATTGGCATTGCCTGGCCGACGGCGGCCGACCCGACATCTTCGAGCTGACCTTCAGGCTGGCCCGGGAGCACGGCCTCGCCGTCCGAGTCCACCTGCCCGAGTCCGCCGCCATTTGCCGTTCGCATGGGCTTCCGGTTCACGATCACGCTGTGCTCGATAGTTACCGGTATGCGCCGTCCGAGAAGGCAGCGTTGTTCTCCAGGTTCCTCCAGGAACTCCCGCCGGGCCTGACCGAGTGGGCGATCCACCCGAGTCTCGGCGACGGCGAAGCGCAGGCCCTGGAACCGGAGAACTGGAAGATCCGTCGAGCGGATTACGACTTTGCCGTAGCGCCGTCAACCCGTGAGCTGATCGAGCAAGAAGGGATCATCCTGCTCGACTTCCGCTCATTGCAGCAGGCATGGACGGGCGGGCAGTGAGTCACATTGAGCCGGTGTGGACCTACCGTGATGCCCTGCGAGCAATCTGGGAACGATCAGGCTACGACCGGGGCTTCATCAGCAACCCGTTCTGGGGCGACGAGGCGGCGGCCCTCGGTCTGAAACGGACCGCCGCGCTCCTGGAGCGGATGGGGAACCCCCAGCAGCAATTCGGAATCATCCACATTGCGGGGAGCAAGGGCAAAGGCTCGACCAGCCTCCTGATCGGAGAGATGATCTCCGCCGCGGGTTACAGGGTCGGGCGTTACACCTCGCCGCACCTGCACGCCTTCCGCGAGCGCATCGCCGTCGACGGGGTGCCGGTCTCAGAAGAGGCCTGGGCGACGTTGACTCAACGAGCGATCGGCCTCGCCCGGGCGCTCGAACACGATCGGCCGGACCTGGGCGAGATCACCGCGTTCGAACTCACCACTGCCATGGCTCTGGACGCCTTTGCCGCCGCCGGGTGCGATCTGGCCACGATCGAGGTTGGATTGGGCGGCACCCTCGACTCGACCAACGTCGTCGATCCCCTTGTCGCCGTAATCACTGCCCTTGATCTGGAGCACACGGCCGTCCTCGGGGACACGATCGAGGAGATCGCGGCCCAGAAAGCCGGCATCATCAAGCCCGGCCGTCCCGTCGCGGTCTCGCCCCAGTCCCCAAGCCCTCTGGCCGTCATCTCCCGGATCGCTCAGGAGAACGGGAGTGAGATGCTCGTCGGTGGTCGCGACTGGCGCGTCCAGGGATCATGGCGCGGCTTCACCGCCGACGGGCCGTGGGGCGTGTTCGAGGATCTTCAGGTCGGGCTGGCGGGCGTTCATCAGGTCGAGAACGCCGGAACGGCGCTCGGAGCACTCTGGCTTATTCGTTCCGCCGGAATCGTGGTTGAAGAGACCGCGATCCGAGCGGGGCTGGAGCGGACCACCTGGCCCGGCCGCTTCGAGCGCGCCATTCACCACAGTGGCACCCTCGTTATCCTCGACGGTGCCCACACTCCCGCGTCCGCAGCGGCGCTCGCCCGCACTCTGGCCGCGGAAGTGCCGGGACGCAGCGCCTGGATCGTGCTAGGCATGCTTCGCGATAAACACCCGGACGCCTTCGCATTCGCCCTCCAATCCGCCGCCGCCGGCTTCATCGCTACCCAGTCTAGGAGTCCCCGCTCGCTGCCCGTCACGGATGTCGCTTCCGCCCTCGCGGAGTCCGGTTCCACCGTCGCTCAGGCCGAAACCGTGGCGGATGCGATGGTCCTGGCAGTCGACCACGCTGGGCCCGCTGGCCTCGTCGTAGTGACCGGGTCCCTGGCGATCGTCGCGGAAGCACGTGAGGCACTGGGGCTGGGGGTAGCGGATCCGGCGGTTTAGGTCCTATGTTGCCGCCAGACTGTGATGGGTATGCACAGCTACCCAGACCTCATCCCGCTTCTCCAAGACGGCCGTGATCCGTCCGGAGCGGGCAAATGGTGTACCGTCGTCGCGTCGGCCCTCTGAGTTCCAGGGGCAGGCGAGCCACAGGACATCTTCCGTACCGCCCCAGTCGAGGTGGTCCAGGTCGAAGGTAAATCCGGCGATACGGGGCCAGACCCGGCGCCACTGGTCGGTTTCGAGGCGCTCCAGACCGACGAGACGCTCCCCCAGGGAGCCGAAGGCAGTCACGTCGGGTGCGAAGATCGTGCGGCAGCGCTCGAAATCAATCTTCTGCACGCAGTCTTGCATCTCCGCGAGCCACGCCCGCACGGTCTCAATCTTGGCGCCTGTGTCCATCGCTTCGCCTCCATGCTGTCCTGCCAAGCCGCCTGGAACATTCTCCAGAAAATGCAGCACCGGCGCCCGCATGCGGGCGCCGGTGCTGGTTGGACGCAATGGAAACACGATGCCCGGTGAGGCCGATTAGGACTCGTCGGACCCGCTTTCGCCAGAAGTCTCGGAGTCGGCCTCGGCGCCTTCCTCGGCGACCGCTTCCGCTGCCTCCTCGTCGGAGACCTCCACTTCCTCCGGCTCCTCCGCAGCGGCAACACCCGAGAGGATCGCGATGATCTCATCCTCAGATGTTATCAGGGTTACGCCCGCTGGCAGGGAGACATCGCCGGCGCGGACAGAATCGCCGACCGCGGTCATGCTGCTGAGGTCCACCTCGATGTGCTGCGGGATTTCGGCCGGAAGCGCACTGACCTGCAACTCGTTGAGGTTGTGGGTCAGGATCGCATCCGTAATCTCAGGCTCGTTATGGAAGTTGATCGGCACCGATGCCGTCAGAACGACCCGCAAGTTCGGAGCAAAGAAGTCGGCGTGGATCGGGATCTGCCTGACCGGGTCCATCTGGACGTCGCGGATGACGACGGCCTGCTCGCCGCCTTCCCACTTGAGGGTGAAGAGGGTGGCATGCCCGGCCCGGTGGTAAAACCGGTCGAACTCACGCGAATCGACGGAGACGGAGACGGTCTCGGACAGCACCGGCCCGTAGACAACCGCCGGGATTCGACCGTTCCGGCGAAGCTGCTTTACCTTCTTCCCGAGAATGGTTCGGGGTTCGGCCCTCAGAATCAGTTCGGCCATGTGGCCATCCTCCTGCTGACTCCTACTTCCGTAGCTTCCCCGACGACCGAGGAAGAAGACGGGGAGACAAATAGGCCCGGCTACCAACTGCCGGACACACAACGTGCGGCTCTCCGGGCTCGCCGGCGCCGCACAAACGCGCAGTGTAGCACAGCCAAGGGATAGATCCGGGACACAACTCGGCCCTAGGGGGAACCCAACACCTCATTAAATGCTTGTGCCGGTTGCACACCCGGGTGGAGTGCGGCTTCCTTGACACACTGCGGACCACCCCCGTAGGATTCCGCCACTCTTAGGAAATCACCGGTGAGTACAGGTATGCCGCGCTTTGCGCCGATGATCGACGGTATTGCAATTGCGGGTCCGATCCCGCCCCGATTCCTCCCGTCTCGTCCGCGCAGTGTCAGGCTGTTGGATGGTCAGTTGGCAGGGGTGGCCCGCTTACCGGTTATATCCCGGAAGCAGTGGAGTCCGTCATCCACCCGCCAACGCTTTAGAGGGGTAGCACGATGGGGCGTTACCTGATCCGGCGGATTCTCATTTCCGTCGTCACCTTGCTGGCGATCAGCATGGTGGTCTTCTCGATTCTGGCGCTGGCGCCGGGCGACCCGCTCGCCGGTTTCGCTACGAATCCGAATGTGACACCCGAATTGCGCGAGCGGCTGCGCGATCAACTCGGAATCAACGATCCCATCCATATCCGCTACGTGAAGTGGGGCCGTGAATACCTCCAGGGCAACTGGGGCCAGTCGTTCCAGACCAAGGGCTCGGTTCAGGACTACCTCTTCGGCCGCCTCCCCGTCACGTTGACGATCGTGGGGTCGTCGCTCCTCCTCTCGATTCTGATCGCTATTCCGGTCGGCGTGATCTCCGCGATTAAGCAATACTCCGCCTTCGACCAGATCGCGACGACCTTCGCCTTCCTTGGCTTTTCCTTGCCGACCTTCTTTACAGGGCTCCTTGCGATCCTCTTATTCAGTGTGAAACTGGACTGGTTACCCTTTGTCTATGACTCCCAGGTGACGGGATTCTGGGGCAACTTTAAGCAGTCGATCATGCCGATCTGCGTGCTGGGGCTGGCAGGTGCCGCCCAGTTGACGCGGTTCGTGCGGGCATCGATGCTCGAGACGATCAGCCAGGATTACGTCCGTACGGCCAGGGCGAAGGGCCTGCGGGAGCAAACGGTCATCTTCTTCCATGCCATGCGCAACGCGATGATCCCGGTGGTGACGATCATCGCGCTTCAGATTCCAGGTGTCTTCGGCGGCGCGGTGGTTACAGAGCAGATCTTCCGTGTTCCCGGCATCGGCAGTGCCCTGATTTCGGCGATTGGCGGCGCCGATACTCCGGTCGTGATGGCGATTACCTTCGGTGTCGCGATCCTCGTGGTTGTCTTCAACGTTATCGCCGATATCCTGTACGCCGTTCTCGATCCTCGGATCAAGCTCGGCTAGTCGTCCGTATCGTTTCTCGGTGTCGCGCGTCGAGCACAGCACTGGTAGCCCAGTACCCCGACCGTTCGTCCACGACACGCCAGTCGAACATGAGGGAGCCCAATGTCCGAGATTACCCGCGACGCCAGAGTCACTGCGCGCGCAGGCGGCGCAGGTGCAACCGCGGTCGCGGTTCCCGGGTCGGCCGGGGCGACGCCGGGCGCCGCCGGGCTGGAGCGTGCCACGCGGAAGCAGCGGAGTTTGTGGGGGAACGCGTGGCGGCAGTTCCGGCACCACCGGCTGGCGATGGCGGGGCTGGTGCTGTTTCTGACCTTCGTGGTGGTGACGTTTGTCGGGAACGCGATCTACCCCCGCGAGATCGATGAGATCAACTTCCTCCTGACCGACGCCCCGCCGAGCCTGGAGTACCCGTTCGGCACAGACGCGTTGGGCCAGGACATGCTCGCCCGGGCGCTGTGGGGCGGGCGGATCTCGATCGCGGTGGGTCTCGTGGCCGCCCTGGTCAGCATCACCTTGGGCACCGCGATCGGGGCGGCGGCCGGCTTCTTCGGCGGGTTCGCCGACTCCGGGCTGATGCGCCTGACCGACATGTTCCTGGCCCTGCCCCAGTTGCCACTGCTGCTGATGATCACCTACCTGTTCCGCGAGTCGGTCAACCGGTTCTTCGAGGCGCGCACCGGGAGCGACATCCTGGGCACCTTTGTCCTGATCGTGGTGGTGATCGGGGCACTGAACTGGATGCCGACGGCGCGGCTGGTGCGGGCCTCCTTCCTGTCGATGAAAGAGAAGGAGTTCGTCGAGGCAGCCAAGTCGATCGGGGCGACGCGGGGCAGCCTGATCTCCAAACACATCCTGCCCAACGTGATGAGCCCGATTATCGTGGCGGCCACCCTGGGAGTGGGGGCGGCGATCATCACCGAGTCGACGCTCTCTTTCTTGGGGCTGGGGTTCCCGAGTGATATCCCGACCTGGGGGAGCATGCTCTTCGATGCCAAGGACCGGATCGAGCTGGCCCCGCACGAGGCGATCATCCCGGGCATGTTGATCTTCCTGACGGTGCTCTCCATCAACTACGTTGGAGACGGCCTGCGCGATGCCCTCGACCCCAGGAAGACGCAGTAAGCCACGACGTTCCAGCTTTCGCGGCAACGTGTCAGAGCGCCAGGCAGTTTTAGCCCGGCGCTCTGCGCTTTAATAGCATGAGAATCGCGACGGCTCAGGTCGCGAATCCGGACCGGATATTGGTCCGCCTTTGCGAGATTACGGGGCACTCAGTGACTCACAGGATCGACGAATCCGGGTTCATCTGGAAAGACTTCAGCCGGTACGTGGAGGTGCATGCCGTCCGGACCGGCTGGCTAGTCGTGTGGGGCCGCTATGCCGATGCCGGCGCCAAGAAACACATTGCAGGCAATCGGACGTACGCTGATCTGGCCTCCGCTCGTCGCCGGGTCGCCGATGCCGCGATGGAGCTGACGCACAAGCCGTCGCTCGCACAGGAGGCACTGCAGCGCTTCGACCAGTTCCCGTTCCCTCAGCACGAACCGCTGGATCGCCCAGATCCACTGTAGTGTTGGAGTGACGCGCACAATGGCTGACCACCTCACCTCGCCTCAGGTCCGAATCGAGCCGTACAGCGAGTCCGATCTTGGCCTCCTCATGCGAAACAACGCCCCGGAGATGACGAAACACATCGGCGGGCCGGAGAGCGACGAGAAGGTTCTCAAGCGCCACGAGCGCTATCTCGCCTTCGCCGAACCGGGAACAGGCGGCATGTTCCGGATCGTCCTCTTGCCCGACGGCGAGCCGGTCGGCCTGATCGGCTACTGGGAACGGGAGTGGCAGGGCGAGTCGGTCTACGAGACTGGCTGGGGCGTCTTGCCGGAATTCCAGGGACGCGGAATCGGGACCGCCGCGGTGCTTGCAATTGTGGATCATGCCCGCGCGCATGGCAGGCACCGTTCAATACATGCCTACCCCTCGGTCACCAATCCGCCCTCTAACGCCATCTGCCGGAAGGCTGGCTTCGAACTGCTTGGCGCATTCGACTTCGAGTACCCGCCAGGGAATCCGCTGCATTGCAATGAGTGGCGGATCGTGCTTTAGAAACGTTGACGCCCAGCGAAGAAAATAGCGCCGGGCCGGCGTCGCCCGTCCGACGGATGCGTTAGTCCGCCGTCGCGACCCCAAGGGGCATATCGTCGAATCCGTCATCTTCGTTCAACGCCTGCGCAGTCGCGGGGGACGGCGAAAAGACCTCGGGGCCGCACGCGCGGAGGATGGCGCGGTCGGCGCTCCAGAGGATGTGCTCCTCGCCGATGGCCGTGATCAGGCCGCCCCGCTCAAAGAGCGTTCGAACCTGGGGCTGGAGACCGGTCAGGTAGATGGAGCCGCCGCGTTCGTACTGTTCGCGCCAGACGTGTTCGATCGCCTGAAGGCTGGAGACATCGACCATCGGCACGCCTCGCATCGAGAGGATCAGGAACTTGGCCGGTGGCAGGCGCTCGATGGTTTCTACAAACTGATTGGTCGCGCCGAAGAAGAGCGCCCCGGTGACGTAGATGACGCGGACGTCGGGCAGATCCTCGGGTAGGGTCACCCCGGTCCGCCGGATCTTATCCCAGTCAACCGGCGACGAGACCACCGAGAGCCGCGAAACCTGGGTGAGGAAGATCACCAGGCTGAGGATCAACCCGGCGATGATCGCCTGGGTGAGATCGAGCGCCACCGTGGCCAACATCGTCGCCGCAAAGGTGAGCATCGCCCCCTTGAGCCGGTGTCGCCAGTAGAACTGGATCACATGCCACTCGTTCATGCGCCAGGCGGTGACCATGAGGACACCCGCCAGGGCCGCCAGAGGCACCTCGCCGATCGCGCTGGCAAAGAAGAGCATCGCCAGCAGCAATGCGCCCGAGTGGATCACGCTGACGAGCCGGGTCGCTCCTCCCGCGTCCACACCGACGCTGGTGCGGGCGATGGCGGCGGTGGCGGGCACGCCGCCGAAGAACGGAATGACGACGTTGCCGATCCCCTGGGCGACAAGCTCCTGATTCACCGCCAGCTTGGTCTTGGTGCGTCGTCCGGCCACGACGCCACAGAGCAAACTTTCGATCGCGCCGAGGAGGGCGATGGCGAAGGCCGGCGCGAGAAGGTCATCAATGGTCTCGAGATCGTCGCGATTGGGTATGAATCGGTCGTCCAGAAGAATGCCGCGGGGGATCTCGCCGATGACACCGACGTTCCAATCAAGGCCCCAGCTGACAATGGTGGCGAGGGAAATCCCGATCAACGCGGTGGGAATCTGAGGGATGTTCCAGACGCGGCGCACGATCAGCATCGTTGCGACGACGATCATGGCGCAGACTACCGCTCGCCAGGCGATCGTCGGGAACGGCTCGGTGAAGTAGCCGAGAGCCTTCTCGGCGGCACGGTCGTGGGCAGGGGTGGTGATCCCGAAGAAGTTGTCGATCTGCCCGATGGCGATGATCAGGGCGATGCCACTGGTGAATCCGGTGATGACCGGCGCCGGGATGAAGTGGACGATCCGGCCAAGCCCGAGCACGCCGATCGCGAGGATCATCACGCCCGCCATGACGCCGGCGATCCAGATCCCGCGCTGGCCATGCTGCGAGGCGGTCACGATCAGGATCGCCGACATCGCGCCGGTCGGGCCACTGATTTGATAGGGCGCCCCTCCAAGGAGGCCGATGAGGGCTCCGCCGACGATGGCGGTGACCAATCCGGCCGCCGGAGTCGCCCCGCTGGCGACGCCGAAGGCCAGAGCCAGCGGGAGAGCCACCGCCGCCACGGTCAAGCCCGCCAGGAGATCGCGCTGGAGGTGGCTCGTCGAGTAAGTCCGGAACTCGACCTGCCAAAGTTGGAGGAGCATCGGCCGGCGCATGCGTTGTCCTGGACGGCGGCCACGCCCGCCAGGGCGCCGGCCGATCGGTCAATGACCGCGGTTGACCATGGCTCGGGCGCACCCGCGAGCCTCGAACATCCGCATACGACGAGGCAGCCGACCTCGCCGCACGGCGCCGGTGCCGTATCTGGTCCAAACCAAGGCCAGAATTATATCGAAGTTATCGGCTGGCGTTTTATGGCAGATCGTTAGAGCCAGCCTGCGCCAATTGCTAAAACCCGAGGGCCAGTCCCTCGACCCGGGAGTCGGTGCCGCCGGTGATCACGCCGGTGTCTGGATCGCGCGCGATCACCTGTGATGCGCCACCCCCGTCCCACGGTCCGATGGTCCGGACCCTGTGTCCCAAGTCTGCGAGTTCCGCCAGGGCTGCCGCGCCGAGTCGATCCTCGACGCGCAGTTCGTAGGGGTTGGGCAGGGTGGTTGGATCGGTGCCGGGCCAGACTGTCCAGCGGGGCAGTTCGATCGCCGCCTGCACATCCAATCCGCCGTCGATCAGCCCGACGAGGGTCTGCAGGTTCCATTGAGGCTGGCCGTCACCACCGGGGGTACCACCGACCAGGACGGGGCGGCCGCTGGTGTCGGCGACGGAGAAGCAATTGAGGGTGTGCATCGTCTTCTTGCCAGGGGCGTACTGGTTCGGGTGGCCATCCTCGAGCGTGAATCCGCGCCCGACCCGGTTGTTGAGGACGATGCCCGTCTCCCCGGCAACAACGCCGCAGCCGAAGTTGGCTGAGACCGATTCGATCAGCGAGACCATCATGCCGTCGCCATCGACGACGGCGATGTAGGTGGTGTCGCCATCCTGAAGTGAGCCGGCGGAAACCTCAGCGGCGGCCATGCCCGGACTGATTGTCGCGAACCGGGAGGCTGCCCACTCCTTCGACAGCAGCATTGCCAGCGGTGTGTCGACGAATTCCGGGTCGCCGGCGTAGCCGAGGCGGTCGGCGTAGGCGATCTTGGTCGCTTCGGCCAGCAGGTGGACGGATTGGGTGCCCCACGCGGCCAGGGTGTCGGGATCGACCTGCTCGGCCAGATTGAGACTCTCGAGCAAGATCAGCCCCTGGGTGGGCAGGCCGGTCTGGTAGACGGTGTAGCCCCGGTACGTCGTTTCCAGCGGCGCCTCGACCGTGGTCGTGTGGCTGGAGAGGTCATCGACCGTGATCGCGCCACCGGTTGCGGCAATAAACCGGGCGATCTCCTCGGCCAAGTCGCCGCTGTAGAAGACGTCCCGGCCGCCCTCGGCGATCCGGCGCAATGAGCGTCCCAGCCCGGTGTTCTTCAGGATGTCACCGGCGGCCGGGGACGAACCGCCGGCCAGGAAGACATCGGCCGACGCGGGGTATTGGCGGAGTAGGTCGGCGCTGCTGGCGATGTATCCCGCTCCCAGCGGCGTGAGCGGGAAGCCTTGCTCGGCGTGCGTGATCGCCGGCTCGGCCAGCTCGGCGAAGGTGCGGGTGCCGAACTGCTCGAGCATCTTGAAGGCGGCATCGACCATGCCCGGCACCCCAGGCGCCAGTGAACCGCGATAGGGCATGCGCACCCCGCCGTGGCCATCGGGATCACCGTGCTTGCGCATGTGCTCCAGGGACGCGCCCCGAGGGGCGATGCCGCTGCCCAGGTACGATGTCGTGACCGCTTTGCCGTTCTTGCCGGGAGCGTGGACGATGGCGAAGAGGTCGCCGCCGATGCCGCACATCTCCGGCATGACGACGCCCGCCGTCAGGGCGGCGCTGATCACGGCATCGACCGCGTTCCCGCCTTGCTCGAGCACATGGAGACCGGCAGCGACCGTCAGTGGGTGGGCCGCCGCGACCATACCCCGGCTGCCGAAGACGGGCGACGGCCGCCGCCGGCCCCAACGCGCCTCGCCATTTCCATCCGCGGAACCAGGAAACCCGATCATGAAAAGCCTTCTCCCGTGATCGCCCTCGGCGCCGGTATCCGTCACGGCTGACGGTCACGCGGCAGGAAGGCGCCTTGCCGACCCGTCCATTGTCCATAATCTTGAGGTTCTGTCATGCGCGGCTGCCGATGTTTGCCGCGCAGCCTACCGTCTGATTGGCGTCCTTCCCTGAGCAGGTGCTACGCTGCCAGCATGTCGAATCCTGGCCCTCGCGCTGCTTTTCCGCCCGCACACGCCGCTATCGAGATTCGCGGTCTGACCAAGCGCTATGGCCGCCGTGGCGAGATCGCCGCCCTCACCGATCTGAACCTGAGCGTGGCCCCCGGAGCCATGTTCGGCTTCCTTGGCCCGAACGGCGCCGGCAAGACGACGGCAATCCGCCTGCTGCTCGGTTTCATCCGCCCGACGGCTGGATCGGCGGCCATCTTTGGCCGTGACACCTGGCGCGATGGGGTGCGAGCGCGGAACGACCTAGGATTCCTGGTCGCACCGGAGGCGTTCTACCCGGACATGAGCGGGGTTGCTCAGCTCGACTACCTGGCTCGCCTGTCGGGCCGGCCACCTGTCTTGCGCGAGCGAATCCAGGAGTCTTTGGAACTGGGCTCCGACGCCTTGGGGCGCAAGCTAGGCTCATATTCAAAGGGCATGCGCCAGAAGCTGGCACTGATTGCAGCCTTTCAACACGATCCCGCCTTGATGATCCTGGACGAGCCCACCGATGGCCTTGATCCGCTGATCCAGCGCTCGTTCGAGGAATTCCTGGGTGAGCTGACCCGGCGCGGGCGCACAATCTTCATGTCCTCCCACGATCTGGCCGAGGTCGAGCGGACCTGCGAACGGGTGGCGGTGGTGCGCAATGGGCGGCTGGTGGTCGAATCGACCGTGGCCGATCTCAAGCGACGAGCTCGTCGGGTAGCCGAGATGACCTTCATCGACGATGTCCCCATTGAACTCCCGATGTTGCCCGGAGTCGGCCACATCGTTCGTGATGGACGGCATGTGCGGCTCGTGATCGAGGGGGACGTCAATCCGCTGCTTGCGCTCCTCGCCCGGCATCCGGTCTCCGAGGTATCGATCGCGCCACCGCGCCTAGAAGACGTCTTTATGTCGTTCTACGACACCAGCTCGTTCGGCCCCGGCCAGAACGGCCGGGAGCACGAGGCAGCCGTGCTGCTGGAGAGCACACAGCGGTGACTACGCCGTTTCATCTGACCGCCCGGCTGCTCCGGCGTGATCGGGGCGGGCTGATCGCCATGCTGGCCCTGGTCGCCCTGGTTCTGCTCATCAATCCCCTCATTGCCGATTCGATCGGCGGCGGTGCCGGTCTGGAGGGCATCCTGGAGGCGTTGCCACCCGCGCTGCGTGCCTTCACCCAGAGCCAACCGGAGTTCATCGCCGCCTCGGGTCTGGCCGGCTTCCTTTCTGTCAGCTTTACCCACCCGGTCTACCTGGCGATTGCCTGCGTATGCCTGGTCGGATTCGCCGCCCGGGGTCTGGCCGGGGAAATGGAGCGGGGCACCATCCAGCTCGCTCTGGCCCGGCCGATCTCCCGGGCGAGCGTCTATCTCTCGCGGGTTTACGGCGTGATCGCCGTGGCTGTGCTGCTCTCTGTGGTGGGTCCGATCGGGATGCTGATCGGGCTGGAGCTGGCGAGGCCTGCGGGTGAGTTCGACCGCGCCAACTTCGTCTACGCGGGGATCACGACGTTCTTCTTGTTCTGGTCGATCGGCGGGTTGGCCCTGCTGGGTTCGGCGGCGGCCGATACCGGCGGCCGGTGCGTCGCCTGGGCCACCTCCGCGTTGGTGATCTCCTATTTCGTCGACTACTTCGCTTCCCTGTGGGATGCCATGGAGCCGATCGAACCGCTGAGCGTGTTGAACTACTTCGATCCGGGCCAGGCGCTGGTCAATGGCCGGGTCGATGCATCAAACCTGTTCGTCCTCGGACTGGTCGGATTGGTCGGGAGCTTGGCCGGGCTGGTCGTGTTTGTTCGGCGGGACTTGCCCAATTAGGCCCTGGGAATCTGTTGGATTGAGGGCGGATTGCCAGAGCCACGATGGATCGTATGGTGGTGCCTACTCCTCGTCACTGCCCGGCATGGCGCTAAACGCGATCGGGAACGATAGCTGACGGCCGCGCTCATCCCGGCGGTCGCGAACCAGCATGCCGTCGAGGACGTCGCTGAGGGTGTCGAAGCGGTCTTCCGTGAGCCTGATGCGCCTGAGCTTGGTGATCAGTTGCTCGATGGGGTCATCGGGGTCGGAGGAGAGCACCATCGGGCGGTGGCCAGCCAGGGCGAGCAGGTAGTCGACATCCGCGCCGAACAGCGCGGCGATCCGCTCGCAATAGTAGGGGCTGACCCGGCGCTGGCCGGTCAGCCAGTTACTGACCATGCCGGTGCTGATGCCCAGACCCCTGGCCAGATCGGCCTGGCGCCACTCCCGGGCAGCAAGTTGCCGCTCCAACCACGGCACCAAGGCCGACTCGCCGATGGCGAGACGGCGAGGTCCGTGGCCGCCCGCTTCGCTGAGGTTAGCGCCCAGGTGAGCAGGCAGGGCGGACCCGTCGAGGTGGATGAGTTCGCTGGACTGGCCTGATTGACCGGGCAGGTCGGAGCGGTCTTGCAGCGTCGCTCCCGCCATGCGTCTTCCTCCAATGTTCGTGCCGGTCAACGCCGAAAAACCGTAACCCGGTGTCTGTTCGCCGGAGCGGGGGCGTGCGGCCAACGTCTGGATACACCCATTTTATCCTCAACTACACATAAATGACAGACCCCTAGCCAAGATTGGCTCCAAACCCAGGCAACTGATTCACAAGAATCTAATAAGTTTTCCGATTCGCCTTAATCTCTCGGCATCCGCAAAGCCTTACGGTCGTACTACCCAGTAGTACCACCCCGTCCCCTCCATCATAGGGAGTATGCCGTGATCGAGGTTGTGGGTCTGCGCAAGGTCTTTCCCAACGGCCACGAGGCCCTAAAAGACATCTCGTTCCAGGTCAATCCCGGGGAGTGTGTGGCGATCGTCGGGCGAAGCGGGGCCGGCAAATCGACCCTGCTCCGCTGTCTGAATGGGATGGTGCCGGTCACCTCCGGCAGTGTGGTGGTCAACGGCGTCGATGTCGTCCGGGCCGGCCGGGATGAGCGCCGCCGCCTGCGCCGCCGGATCGGCTTTGTCTACCAGGAATTCAACCTGATTGAGCGCCTTTCCGTGCTCGACAATGTCCTGGTCGGCCGCCTCGGTCATGCCCACCCGGTCCTCAGCGCCCTCCGCCTCTTTCCGCGCGCGGACCGGGAACGCGCCCTGGCCAACCTGGAGCGGGTCCATCTCCTGGCCCGGGCGAAGCAGCGGGCGGACTCGCTCTCCGGCGGTGAGAAGCAGCGGGTGGCGATTGCCCGGGCCATGGCCCAGGAGCCGGTTGTGCTGCTGGCCGATGAGCCGGTCGCCAGCCTCGATCCAGAACTGGCGCGCGGCGTGATGGAAGATCTGCGCCAGATCGCCAGGGCCGACAACGTCCCGACACTGATCAACATCCACGATGTCGCCCTTGCCCGGCGCTATAGCGACCGGCTGATCGGGATCGCCCGGGGCGAGATTGTGTTCGACGGTCCCCCGGAGCAACTCGACACGGCGGCCCTCGACCGGATCTACACGCAGTCCGGCCAACCCGGTCAATCCGGCGGAAACTACCGCGCCAGACGAATTGGACGGGCAGGTCCAGCCGGTCGATTCGATCGCCGCCGCGATCAAGCTGGATGCCGCCTGATGGCCGTTGTCCGCATCGGCGGCGTCTCCGACCATGTTTCGGCGACCGTCCGCGCCAACCCACTCGCGGCGCCCGTTCCTCGTCCTGGACTTAAGGGGATCGCGGTTGCGGTTGCCATCGGGGCGGTGATCGTCTGGGCGTGGAATGGCACCGGGATCACGCTATCGGCCCTGATCGACGGCTGGCCGGCGATGGCCGATTTCGTCTCCAGGCTCTTTCCGCCCGATCTCAGCGTCGCCCGCGACGCTGTCCAACCGCTCCTTCAGACTATCCAGATGGCGATCATCGGCACCCTGATCGCGACCGTGCTCGCCGTGCCGCTGGCGCTCCTGGCGGCGGCAAACATCAGCCCGCACCGCTGGGTCTACCAGTCGATCCGAGTCTTCCTCAATGTCGGCCGTACGATCCCGGAACTGGTCCTGGCCCTGGCGTTCGTGGCGGCGGTTGGCCTCGGCACATTCCCCGGCACACTCGCTCTGGCCGTGCATTCTGTCTTCAGCCTGTCGAAGATCTTTGCCGAGACGTTCGAGTCGATCAATCCCCGTCCCGTCGAAGCGGTGACCGCGGCGGGCGCGACCCGTTTGCAGACCATCACCTATGCCGTCATTGCCTCAAGCCCTGCCGGGGATGTTGAGCTATGTCCTGCTCTATTGGGAGCACAACATCCGGGCGGCAACGGTGTTGGGGCTTGTCGGGGCCGGCGGGATCGGCTTCGAGATCCAAGTCTCTATGCGTCTCTTCCAGTACGAAGACCTCACGACCTACGTCCTGATGCTCATCGCGGCGGTCACGGTGATCGACCGGGCCAGCGCCTGGCTGCGCTCGCGCATCACGTAGGGACACCCCTCCAAACTAGCGCTCGCCCAGCCATCCGGCTGGTAGCGCCGCTCGGCATGCGCCGGGCGGACACAACGACCGTGCATGACCTTTCGGATAGGAGTTATCGGATGAAGGACGTTCTCCTTACCCACGCGCTAACCCGTCGCTCCGCTGTCATCAAAGCCGCCGCGGGAGCCACTGCCCTCGCGACCGTGTCTGCGATGGGACGGCGCACTGCCGCTCAGGAGAGCACGCCGGCGGTCGAGCCAAGCACTGGCCCGACACCCTCGCTGAAGGTTGCGCTCATCCCGGCCGAAGATTCCGAGGAGATGCTGAAGCAGTACCAGCCGCTCTCCGACTACCTCAAGAGCGAGTTGGAGGTAGAGGAATTCGAGATCGTTCCGGTCCTCGACTACTCCGCCGTGATCGAGGCGATGCGCTCGAGCAAGGTCGATCTGGCTCTCTTTGGCCCGTTCTCTACGTCCTGGCCCACGAGGTCGCCGATGCCCAGGCGCTGGTGATGGTCGGCGACGCCGAAGGGAACCCGTCCGTCTACTACAGCCTGATCATGGCCAACGCGGACGCCGGCATCGCTACCCTGGCCGATCTTCCCGGCCACTCCTTCTCGTTCGTTGATCCCGCTTCGACGTCTGGCTATCTCATCCCCACCTACAACCTGATCAACAACGGCATTGATCCCGAAAGCGATCTGGAGACGATCTTCGCCGGCGGACACGACGCCAGCCTGCTCGCGATCAACGAGGGCCAGGTAGACGCTGGGGCGGCCTCCGAGCCGCAGTACAACACCATGATCGAAGAGGGCCTGATCGACGCGGCCAACTTCGTCGAGCTGCTCAAGTCCGATCCGATCCCGGAGAGCCCATGGGCGTACCGTGGTGACCTCGATCCTGCCCTGGTCGAGCGCATCCGCCGGGCGTTCCTCAGCTTCCACGAGGCCGTCGATCCCGAGGTCATCGCCGCGATCCTCGACGACAACGGCGCCCGCTACGTCGTCGTAGAGGACTCCCTGTACGACCCGCTGCGCGAGGTCGTCTCCGTCCTGGACCTGAACCTGGAGGAGTTGGCGGGGTAACGAGCTAACCCCCTAACCCCCCTGCCCCCTTCCCCCCGCTGCGGCAGGGGGAAGGGGGAGCGGCGGCGCTGTGGGCGCCGCGTCTCCCCGCCCCGATACGTCATCCTGAGCCTGCGAAGGATCTTGGCCGCCACGCGGCCTATGTCGCCGACCCCGGCATATCGGTGAGTCCGCGTGTCTCGTGTTCATGAACGAGCTCGAAGGCGCTAAAGCGCCAAGATCCTTCGCACGCTCAGGATGACGGTGGTGTTGGGGGAACCAGTGTACAAACTGGGAAACGCTCCCCCTTCCCCTTGCCGCAGCGGGGGGAAGGGGGTTGGGGGGTTAGGGGGCCTTCCAGACTCCCAACGCTCCCAGCACCGTCTCCGACGCCCGGGTCACGGTCGAATGGACGATGCCAGTCGCCGAAGAGGTGATGTCCGAGGCAACGGCGACGACCACCCGGCCGGTGCGGGCGACTTCCATCAGGTCTGGGTGTGTTGCCGCGTCATCGGTGACGACGAGGGCGCCGAGGCGGCCGTCCTGAAGCATGTCGAGAGCAAAAGCCATGCCCGCCGGGCCACTTGCTGGGCAGAGCACCAACGGCACCCCGGCGGCAGCGAGTTCGGCGCTGAGGCTCTCCCAGAGCCGAGCCAGGATCGGGCTCATCGCATCGGGGTGCCCGGGAACGACCAGTCCGACGATGGGGGCGCGTTGACCCTGGAGCGTTAAGGCGTTGCCGTTGGGGCGGTAGCCCAGTTCGCGCACGATGGCTTGAACGCGGGAGGCTGTTTCCGGCGCGACGTAGCCAGCCCCGTTCACGACCCGCGAGACAGTGGCGTAGGAGACGCCGGCCAGGGCGGCGATGCTCTTCAGCGTCGGGGTGGCGCGGCGGGTGGCCAGCGTGAAACGGAGCCCGGCGCGCAGGAGAAAGTACGCGGCGGCGGGATCGGCCTCGTGTACACGCAACATCGCGGTGGTAAGCGCGGCCCGCGTGCCGGGGTCCAGATCGGCGCGGACGACGAGCGGGCCGAGGGGAATCGGTTGCGACGTGGCCAGGATGCGCAGGCGGGCATAGTCCGGTCCGCGATCGAGCGAGGGCGGCTTGAACCTGCCCGCGTGAACACCACCCGCGACCACCTCGCCGGCAATGACCGCCTCGATCACGGCGCGGTGATGGCCGAAGAGACGCACTTCGACATCCGCGTCCGGATCGAGGCCGGCCTCGCGCAGCATCGCGCGCGGCACCAGATACCCGGAGGTCGATTGCTGGTCGACCAGCCCCACGGTCGCATTGCGCAGACCGGTGAGGTCGTGGATGCCTGTATCGAGGCGGGTGATGATCACACTCTCGTAGGTGGGCGCTTCGCCTCCGGCGGAGGCCGGGGCGACGAGCGGTTCGACGCCTCCACCCAGTTCTGCCTGATGGGAGGCGATCTGGCCCAGCATCGCGGCATCGAGCCGGCCTTCGCGCAGGGCAGCAAGAGTCTCGGCGTAGCCGCCTTCCGAGACGATTCGCACCGTCCGGCCAAGCGCGCCCTCCAGGTAGCGGACGAAGGGCTGCAAGGAGTCCGAGTGCGGTTGCCCGTCGACCTGAACGGTCGGGGCCAGGGAGAACCGGAACGGCGGCATCGAATTGTCGGGGTTCTCGTGGTTACGGGATGGCATGGCTCAACTCTGATGCGCAAAGCAGTCCATGTCAAGCAATTCTGTAAGGCTTTACAGATTCCTGAATGATCGTTAGGATGATTGGGCTTAGGATGGAAATACAACGATCGGTGAGGACCGGTGTTGAACCCGGAGGGAGTCGATGGGGGCGGTAGATCACAACGGACACATACAAGCAGGACGCGAAGACCACGCCGCCACTGATCGCAACCGGCGCTTCGAGATCCTCGCCCAGGCCGACGCCGAAGCACTCCACCTGATGGCCGAGGCCGTTCTGGCTGAGGACGCTGGCTTCCCGATAGAGGTCACCTCGCCGCCGCGGCCCGGAGTGCTGATGCTCAGGATGCGCGAGCCGGTCCAGGGTGTCGTCTTCAACGCCGGTGAGGTCCTCGTGACGGAGGCCGCCGCGACGGTCGGCGGCGAGCCAGGACACGGCATCCGGTTGGGGCGGGAACCAGAGACCGCGCTCGCCGCCGCGATCCTCGACGCGGCCCTGGCCGCCAAGCACCCGCTCGCGGCGCGTATCGGCTCACTGCTGGATGAGCAAGCGGCGGCTATCGCCGATCGGGACACACAATCCTGGCAAGCGGTCGCCTCGACCCGGGTCGAGTTCGAGGAGATGCACCAGTGAGCCCGGCAACAGACCATCGTCCAGCACGGCGACCCGTTCCGGACGAGCGAGGGACCGCAGGGAGTCTTCAGGGTCCTGCTCGACGCAATGGCTCGCCCAGGAACCATCCGGCAATTGCCTGCGCTCGATGGGAACGCACCGATCAAGACGGTAAAGGGCCTGGCCGCTGTTGCCCAGACGCTGCTCGATCATGAGGTCACCTTCACGGTGGTCCCTGGAATGGGCGACTCCGCGACGGAGGCGGGCCCGACATTTGCGGCGTATGCCCGGTCTGTTACGGGATGCCGGGAGTCCCTTTTACCGGAAGCCGACTACGTCTTTGCCCTGGGCCCACTACCCGCTGGTTTATCCGCCAGCCTCAAGACAGGCCTGCCTGCCTATCCGGATGAAGGAGCAACACTCATCTCGCTCGTTCCGGCTCTCGACGGCACGGCCGGCATCTCCCTGAGACTTTCTGGTCCCGGGATTCCTCCCGGAACCGTGGCGACAATTTCCGGGTGGTCCTCCGCAGACCTCGCCAGCCTGGCGGCGGCCAACTCAGCCCCACCGCTCGGGGTAGATGTCATTCTGGTGGACGCCGAGGGTCGGGTCATGTGTCTCCCACGTTCGACTCATGTGTCGGCCGAGTCACCGCCGCAAAACGTGTCCGAGAACGCGAGTAACGCCCAGGAGGTGGCCAATGGCCTACACCGCGGTTAAGGGCGGACTGGATGCAATCTCCGCGGCGGAAGCCCTGGTTCAGGACGGTGCGGACAGGACACCACTGGAGCCGGGGAGCAACCCTGGCGCCGGCCTCCGGTTGCTCGTCGATCAGGTGATGGGCGAAGGCGGGTTGTACGCACCGGATCTCGCCGGGCTGGCGATCCAGCAGGTCGAGGGCGATCCGATCGAGGCCTCGTTCCTGCTCCGGGCCTATCGCACGACGCTGCCCCGGGTCGGCTACAGCCTGCCGGTTCCGGCGTCCGCGCTGCGCGTCCGGCGGCGCATCTCCTCGGCCTTCAAGGAGATCCCCGGTGGCCAGGTCTTGGGCCGGACCCGAGACTATACCCAGCGCCTGCTCCGGATCGATCGAGCATCTCCTGCTATAGAAGCATCCGCTGTTTCGGCGAACGGCAATGGCCACCACAGCGCCGTCCCCAGCACACCGGCGCGGCCCGAGTTCCCGAAGGTTGTCGACCACCTGCGCGACGAAGGACTCGTCGCCCCGGTGCCGAATGCGTCCGGTATCGATCCCGAACCGTTCGATATCACGCGGGAGGCTCCCCGGTATCCTGCCCCACGCTCGGCCCGCCTGCAGGCGCTTGCCCGGGGCGAGACCGGGTTCATGGTCGGCATGGCCTACAGCATCATGCGCGGCTTTGGCGCGGGCCATCCCACCATCGCCGAACTGCGATCCGGCGACCTCCCCGTGCAGATCGCTCACCCGTTGACCGGCGAACCGGTCACCATCGGGACAGTCGCCATCACCGAGGTTGAGGGGGTATCGCACTCGGCCTCAGGGGTCGGAGGCAGCGGCGCGGCCGGCGTCGGCAATGACAACGATGACGCCCACGCGGACGGGTTCGACTTTGGCTACGGGGTGGTCTTCGGCCAGAACGAGCGCAAGGCGATCGCGATGTCGATCCTCGATCTCGCCCTCAGCATCCCGGGGAACGAGGGTCCGGCGGCGGACGAGGAGTTCGTTTTGCAGCACTGCGATGCGCTGGAGTCGTCCGGGTTCGTCGAGCACCTCAAGCTGCCACATTACGTCACCTTCCAGTCGCAGCTCGACCGCCTCCGGTATGGGCGGCTCGCGAAGCTCGCGGCGGCGGGAGAATTGGGGTGAGGAATATGAGCCGGGCGACGAACGGGACAATCATGGAAACGGTGGATGCGCCAGATATCGCGCCGTCGACCAGTGCCACGCCGCGCCTCTCCGCCCTGGCGGGCGAGCAGCCGGGCTACAACTTTGCGTTCCTGGACGAGCAGACGAAGAAAGAGATCCGGCGGGCGATGCTCAAGGCCGTCGCGATCCCCGGGTATCAGGTGCCGTTCGCCTCGCGCGAGATGCCGATCGGGCGCGGGTGGGGCACGGGCGGGTTGCAGCTGACCCTCTCCGTGATCGGGCCGACCGATACGCTCAAGGTGATCGATCAGGGGACGGACGCCAGCGTCAACGCGGTCAACATCCGCCGCCTGGTTGAACGCACCGCGCCCGGCGTCGAGACCACGACCGATACGACCGCCGCGACGGTCATCCAGTCGCGGCACCGGGTGCCGGAGGAGCCGCTGCGGCCCGATCAGGTCCTGGTCCTCCAGGTGCCGATGCCGGAGATGCTGCGGATGGTCGAGCCGCGCGAGGTCGTTACCCGCCAATTGCACGCCGAGGCGGAATACACTCGCGTCTGGGTGCACCTTTACGAAGATATCGTGACGAACGGCGAGATCAGCCGGGCGGCCGGATACCCCGTTCTGGTCAACGGCCGCTACGTCATGTCGCCCAGCCCGATCCCGCGTTGGGACATCCATCGCCTCAATCAGTCCGAACACCTGACGCTGCTCGGCGCGGGCCGGGAGAAGCGGATCTACGCGGTTCCACCGTATACCGACGTCGTCCCGCTCGATTTTGAAGACTACCCCTTCCGGGTCGAGGAATTCGCCGGGCGGGCTTGCCTGCTCTGCGGGGCGACCGACACCTACCTGGACGAGATCATCCGCGACGGCGGCGCACGGGCATACGCCTGCTCAGATACGGCGTATTGCGAGAAACGGAGGGGGACGGGGCTGCGCCCCGAGGGGGACAAGCCTGAAGGCTTGAGGGGGACAGCCCTGCGGGCTGTGGGGGAGAGGGGGAGGATATCATGACGATGTCCTCTCCCCCTCACGGCGCAGCCGTGTCCCCCTCAAGCCTTCAGGCTTGTCCCCCCCTCCTCCGTGTCCACGACGTGACGAAGCGCTACGGCCACGGCTGTCCACGGTGCATGGAGTTGACTGGGCCGGAGCACGAGACCAATGCGTGCCCGATTTGTGGCGCGATCATCGCCTGCGCAGGGGTCTCTTTCGAGCTGGCGAGGGGGCGGACGCTAGGGATCGTCGGCGAATCCGGTTCCGGGAAGAGCACGCTGCTCGCGGCCCTGTACGGGGACATCGCGCCGACCTCCGGCGAGGCGTACCTGGGCACATTCGCCGACGGATCACGGAACATCTTCGCGGCCAGTGCGGCGGAGCGGCGCCAGTTGCGCAACTTCGCGATGGGCATCGTCTACCAGCACCCGCAGAAGGGCCTCAACCTGCGCATCTCCGCCGGGGGCAACGTGGCAGAGCGGCTGATGGCGGTGCAGTGGCGCCGGGTGGCCGACATCCGTGAGCGCGCCGGCGGCCTGCTGACCCGGATGGAAGTGCCTCGGCCCGGATGGACGACCTTCCGGCCTTCTTCTCCGGGGGGATGCAGCAGCGAGTCCAGATCGCGAAGGCCGTGGCAAACGAACCGCCACTCCTGCTGCTGGACGAGCCGACGTCCGGCCTGGACGTCTCCGTGCAGGCCGGTGTGCTCGACCTGATCCGCGAGTTGCAGAACCAGTCTGGCATCACCCTCTTGATCGTGTCGCACGATCTCGGCGTCATCCGCCTGCTGACCGAGCGCACCTTGGTGATGAAGAACGGCCGGGTGGTCGAGTCGGGCCTGACCGACCAGATCCTGGAAGACCCGCAGCACCCGTATACCCAATTGCTCGTCAGCTCGATCAATCCGTAGTGGTTGTTGGAGGGCTCGTGACAGCGCCGTTGCTCCAGGTCGATGGCCTCGGAAAAGACCTTTACGCTGCACCTGCTAGGAGGTAAGCGGGTCGAAGGACTGCGGCCGGCCTCGTTCGAGGTGGCCGAGGGGGCCTTCGTGGCGGTGGTAGGACCCAGCGGCGGTGGCAAATCGACCTTACTCAAGTGCCTCTACCGGACCTACCTGCCGAGTGCGGGTCGTGCGCTCTATCGCTCGGCGGACGGAAGCGTCACCGACCTTGCCAGCGCGTCGGACGCCGAGATCGTGGCGATCCGGGGACGGGAGATCGGGTACGTGTCGCAGTTCCTGCGGCCGACACCGCGGGTGACGGCGGTCAATCTCGTCGCGGCGCCCCTGCGTGACCGCGGTGTGGCCGCGCCCGATGCGCGGGAGCGCGCCGCGGGGCTATTGCGTCGCCTGGCATTGCCCGCTGATCATCTCGATGGCTTCCCGGCGCTCTTCTCCGGCGGTGAACAGCAGCGGGTGAACATCGCCCGTGCACTCATCGCGCCAAGTCGCTTCCTGCTGCTGGACGAGCCGACGTCGGCATTGGACGCCGGCAACCAGGAGACCGTGGTCGCGCTGCTGGACGAGGCGCGGCAGGCCGGAACGACCATTCTCGGCATCTTCCACGACATCGATCTGGTTCGCCGGCTCGCCGACCATGTCCTGGCCTTCGACCACGGCCAGTTGGTGACATCGGGGACCGCTGAGCAACTGCCACCTCTCCGTACGGGTAACCGCATAGACTCCATTCAGATCGCCGACAGATTGCGCGGAGGACGCATGCCGGAGAACCGCTACCTGCTGACCAATGCCCAGATCGTGACGCCGGACCGCGTCATCGCCGGCGGGACCGTCGCCGTCGAGGAGGAGCGGATCGTCGAGGTTTCGGAGCGGACGTATCCGGCCGCGCCGGACGTCGCCGATCTGGGCGGCCGCTACCTGCTGCCGGGCCTGATCGATCTCCACGCTGACAATATCGAGCGCGAGGTTGCGCCCAGGGCGGGCGCCGACCTCGATCCGGCCTACGCCCTCTCGGTCTACGATCGGAAGCTGGCGGCAGCGGGTGTCACCACCCAGTTCCACGGCATCTATTTCGCCAACAAGGCCGGGTTTGGCCGCAGCGTCGAGCACGGCGTCGAGATGGCGCTGGCGGTGGATGCCTTCCGGTCCGCTCCGCATCGGCTGGTCGAGCACAACATCCTCCATCGCCTCGATCTACGCACGCCCGGCGCGCTGGACGCTCTGCTTGGTGTGATCGATCGATCGTCACCGGCGTTGATCTCCCTCAACGAGCATATTCCCGGGCAGGGCCAGTACGGCGACCTGAACGCCCTGCGCCGCTCGATCCGCTCAGGCTTCGGGCCGGACGCGACAGACGCCGATGTTGAGGCCGAGATCGTGCGCCGTCTCGGGCACGTGGCCGCCACCGATGCCCTGGCCCACGAGACGTTAATGCGGGTGGCCGAAGAAGCGGCTAAGCGCGGCATCGTCCTGGCATCCCATGACGACGATTCGCCCGAGCGCGTCGACCAGATGCATGACCTTGGCTGCACGATCGCGGAGTTCCCGGTCAGCTTGGAGGCAGCGGAGCGTGCCCGCGAGCGAGGCATGCACATAGCAGTTGGCGCTCCGAACGTCGTCCGCGGGCGCTCGCTGGCGGGAAATATCAGTGCCCTCGACCTCGTTGGCCGAGGACTGGTCGACCTGCTGGTGGCCGACTACCACGCGCCCTCCCTCCTGACCGCGATCTTCAAGGTCGCCGGGGCTGGTGCGCTGGATCTCCCGGCGGCGGCCCGGTTGGTGACCGCCACGCCGGCCTCGGCAGTTGGGCTCGATGACCGGGGCGAGATCGTCGCGGGCCGCAGGGCCGATCTCCTCGTGGTCGACCTGCACGGCGGGATTCCGCTCGTCGAAACCACGATTGTCGCCGGAACGCCGAAGGCACTGATCGGGCCTGCCGCAACGGCGCTGGTGCGAGCCGGGGCCGTCGTCTAGCCGTTGACGGCCGCGGTTAACCATCTGATGAGTGGAGCAGCATGATCTTTGCTTTCCAACACACTGCCAGACAGCAACTGCTGACCAATGCCATCGTCGTGACTCCGACCGAGGTGATCGACGGCGGCACGGTGGTCGTGGCGGACGGGGTCATCACCGACGTGCTCGATCGGTCCTACGCCGGCGACCCCGGGGCGATCGATCTGGCCGGGCGGATGGTGATGCCGGGCTTCGTCTGCCTACACAACGACGCCATCGAACGGGAAATCAATCCTCGACCTGGCGCCGACCTTGATGCGGCCTTTGCCCTGCTGCATCTCGACCGGAAGCTGGCGGCGGCGGGGGTGACGACCCAGTTTCACGCCGTATCGTTCTCCGAGCGCGAGGCCGCGAACCGGACACTGGAGACGGCCAGCCGGCTGTGCGGCTCGATCTCGGAGTTTCGCTCCGGACCGCTGGCGAGCATCGACCATCACATCCTGCTTCGACTGGATCTGCGTACGCCGGGTGCGATCGACGCCCTCCTGCCATGCCTGGATGACGCGGTCGTACCCCTCCTGTCGCTCAACGATCACGTTCCGGGTCAGGGGCAGTTTCGCGATCTGGCAGCTTTCCGGAAGTATCTGTCCAGGGATCTGCTCGGCGGTGTTCCGGCCGCTCAGGTCGATCTGATGCTGGACGATGCCCTGCGTGAGGCGGCTGCAACCGAGTTCCGCGTCCATGACGCCCTCGATCGTCTGCAGCAGGTCCACCGGGAGCACCCTGACCATTCCCCGATTCTCGTCTCCCACGACGACGATACGGCCGAGCGAGTCGATCTGATGCACAGTCTGGGCTGCCGATTGGCCGAGTTCCCGCTGACCCTTGAGGCAGCCCAACGGGCGCGGGAGCTGGGGATGGCAATCGAGATGGGAGCGGCGAACGTGCTTCGCGGCGGATCACTCTCGAACAACATCGGCGGCCGAGAGCTGCTGGCCCGGGGCCTCGTCGATATCCTGCTCGCCGATTACCACGCCCCGGCTCTGCTCGCCGCCGTGGACAAGATCGTCGAACTCAACCTGGCCACCCTCCCCGAGGCGGTAGCCCTGATGACCAACAACCCGGCCCAGGCGGTTGGCCTGACCGACCGGGGCGCGTTGCTGCCGGGTCGCCGCGCCGACCTGATCATCGTCGCACCGACGGCCCCATATCGATCGGTAGAGGCGACAATCGTCGCGGGCGGTCAACGGTACGCGGCTGCACCACTCGGAGTTGGCGAGCGGATGGCGGCGGCGGTTGGGTAGAGGTGATGAAGGGCCGTCCGATTTGGACGGCCCTTCGATCAAATGAGCACGTGTTGGCTCAGGTTCCACCGCGAGGTGGTGAGCCACCTCCTCGGTGGGCGACGGGCGGGGCCGAATGGGCTAACGCGGGGCTGATGCTCTGGATGTGCCGGAGCCCTAAGATGGGGCGTGCAGAGAGTGGTCTTCTTGGGTATCGTCTGGGGTATAAGTGGGAGGGTTCGACGATGGGCGTCGGGCCGCGCTTTTTGGGAGGAGCGGTATGAAGGAACGGGAGTGGGCGAAGCTGGTTGTGGTCGAGTTTTTGGGGACGTTCGCTCTCATCTTTGCCGGGGTTGGGGCGATCATCCAGACCCAGGGGGAGAATCTGGTCGCGATCGGGCTGGCGCACGGGCTGGCGATCGGCCTGTTCGTGGCGGCGGCGGGGCACATCTCCGGTGGGGTCTATAACCCGGCGCTCGCGGTCGGGTTGGTGGCGGCGCGGCGGCTCGATCCGGTGCGGGGGGCGGTCTACATCGTGGCCCAGTTGGCCGGGGGCACGGTCGCGGCCTGGTTCCTGACGATGATGTACTCGGATGAGGCTCGGGACGCGGTCAATCTGGGTGTCCCGGCGATCGGCGAGGGGCTCAGCACCGGTAACGCCTTCTTCATGGAGATCGTCCTGACGTTCTTCTTGATGTTCGTGGTCTTTGGGGTCGCGGTCGATCATCGGACGGGTCGGGCGATCTCTGGGCTGGCGATCGGGCTGACGATCACGATGGATATCTATGCCGGTGGGGCAGTGAGCGGGGCGATGATGAATCCGGCTCGGGCATTCGGGCCAGCGCTGGTCGAGGGTGATTTCGGCGACCAGTGGCTGTGGTGGGTTGCGCCGATCATCGGGGCGGTGATCGCCGCGCTGGTCTACAACGACGTGCTGTTGGCGGGGGTGGAGCCGGGCGAGACCCCGAGTGAGCGGGTCGATCCAGAGGCGCCGCGGGCGGCACCAGGGCGGCGGCGATAAGGGGTCTCACGTCTGGAGAATGCCACTGGCCCCCTTCCGCTCACACCTTCGTAGCGCGGCCAGGGGAAGGGGGAGAACGCGGTGCCTACTGGCACCGCGTTGGCCCGCCCCGACGTCATCCTGAGCTTGCGAAGGATCTTGGCGCGTCAGCGCCTTCGTTCTTGTTGGATGATGCCGGGCGCCGCATCCACCGCTTTGCGACGGGCTCGGCGGCACAGGCCGCGCGGCGGCCAAGATCCTTCGCTTCGCTCAGGATGACGACAGGAGAAGGACCGCCCCGGAAACTACACCGCCTGATGCCCCTCTTTCTTCCTACTCCGTCAACCCCCGCCCCGCCGCCGCGTTTCGGTACAACCGGTGGATGTATTCAATCACCATCCGGCGGGCGGAGAAGCGCGGGGCAGTGGTGCGGATCGCTTCCTTGGCGACTCGGGCCCAGCCAGCTGGTAGGCCCGTGGCGTCGCGGTCGTAGTAGAGTGGGATGACCTCGTTCTCAAGAACCTCGTAGACCAGGTCAGCTTCGGCGGCGTCCTGTTCCGATTCGTGGAGGGGAATCGGGGAGATGCCCCAGCCGTTGGAGTTATCGGGACGCCAACCTTCCCGCCACCAGCCGTCGAGGATGCTCACGTTCGGGACGCCGTTGATGGCAGCCTTCATGCCGCTCGTGCCGCTGGCCTCCATCGGCGCTCGGGGCGTGTTCAGCCAGATGTCGACGCCGGAGACGAGGTGCGACGCCAGGAACATATCGTAGTCCTCGGCGAAGGCAACACGGCCGCCGAGGCGTGGGTCGCGGGCGCGATGGATGATCTCCTGGATGAGTTTCTTGCCGCTTTCGTCGGCGGGATGGGCTTTCCCGGCGAAGACGATCTGGACCGGGCGGTCGTGGTTATTGAGGATCCGGGCCAGACGGTTGATGTCGTGGAAGAGCAGGGTGGCGCGCTTGTAGGTCGCGAAGCGGCGGGCAAAGCCGATCGTGAAGACCGAGCGATCGAGGAACGGGCCGGCGGAGACGACCTGGGCGGGATCGAAACCACCCGCCGCCCAACGCCGCCGGGAGCGCTCGTCGAGGAGATCGAGCAGGTCCTGCTTGGCCGCCAGGTGGACATCCCAGAACTCGCGATCGGGGATCGTGCGGACACGCTCCCAGATGAGCGGATCGTCCTGGAAGTCATGCCAGTCGGCTTGCAGGTAATGGTCAAGGAGATCGGCGATCCGAGGGGAGAGCCATGATCCGAGATGAACACCATTCGTGATCGAGGTGATCGGCACAATCGAGGGCTCAATTCCGGGCCAAATGCCGCTCCACTGACTGCGGGTGATCTCGCCGTGGCGAACGCTGACGCCATTGCGTTGGCCGGCCAGGCGGAGAGAAAGGGCGGTCAGGTTGAAGCCATCGCCATGGCCATTGGAGTAACGACCCAGGTTGAGGAACGTCTCCCGATCGATGCCCAACTGCGGCCAGAAGTGACCAAAATACCGATCCATCAGCTCCACGGAGAAGATGTCGTGGCCGGCGGGAACGGGCGTGTGGGTGGTGAAGACTGTCCGGTTGCAGACCTCGGTTTTGGCGTCTTTGAACGACATGCCCTCGGCGACCAGCTCGCGGGCGCGCTCAAGGAGGTGGAAGGCCGCGTGGCCCTCATTGGCGTGCCAGTAGGACGGTTCGATTCCCATCGCGCGGAGGGCGCGGACGCCGCCGATGCCGAGGATGATCTCCTGACGCATCCGGTGCTCGCGGTCGCCGCCGTAAAGCCGTGAGGAGATCGTCCGGGTCCAGTCGGGGTTGCCGTCAACGTCGGCATCGAGGAGATAGATCGCGGTGTGGCCGACCTGGACCTTCCAGACGGCGATCCGCAGGGGGACATGCACGTCGTCGAGTGCGACTTCGACCAGGATTGGGGCGCCGGACTCGTCCTTCATCTGAACCATCGGCTCGCCGCCGCGCTCAATACTGGCGGTGACGTCGAGCTGCCAGCCGTCGGCGTTGAGGTGCTGCTTGAGGTAGCCCTGGCGATAGAGGAGAGAGACCCCAACGAGGGGCAGGCCGAGGTCGCTAGTCTCCTTGACATGGTCGCCGGCCAGGACGCCCAGACCGCCGGAATAGATCGGCAGTGTCGGATGGAGGCCAAACTCAGCTGAGAAATAGGCGAGTGTCTTCTCGGCCAGGGCAGGTTCGTGCCGCTCGATCCAGGTGCCGCCCTGGCGCCGGATCATGGCGTCATACTCAGCAACAACGGTGTCGTAGCGGACCAGGAAGGCCGGGTTTGAGGCAGCGGCGTCGAGGCGCTGTGGGTTGATGGTGCGCAGAAAGACGACCGGATTCTCCTCCGTCGCCGTCCACAACCCGGGGTTGAGCGAGCGGAAGAGCGCGCGAGCCGGCTCGTGCCAGCTCCACCACAGGTTGAACGAGATCTCGTTTAGTTTGGCGATCCGCGGGGGCAATTCGACAGCCGCCGCCGCCTCCGGGGCGCCCGGCGTGAGCCCGCCCAAGGTACGGCTGCTCTTAGCTTTTGACCGAGTCGCAACCATGGGTATCGTTCCTCGCACGATCGAATGTTCGGGCCGAAGAAGCCGGCCGAGCGCAGCACGCGGCCACTGAATTGCTCGGTCCAGTCTTCGCTGGAGCAACACAAACCGCGCCCAGACCTGGGCGCGGTTCGTACGCTAAGGTATTGGCCAACCTGTATACGTAGCGTGAGACGATCATCTCAAGCACGACTCAGCCGAACCATTGGCCCGCCTGCTAGGTTCATTTAGCCGCAAAAAGCGTACCACGCGTACAGGCCGACAGGCGGGAGACCTCGCACCTATAGGCCGCGGCAGAATAGGTATCTGAATGTCGACGAACGCTCTTGAGCACCGGATCGAGGCAAGGCCAGTGGCGACGTGGCTCACCTGGGGTCACGCTCGCTTCGCGCTCTATGGCTTGGGGATGCTGATTCCGGCGATCTACTTCGCCGGGCGATACCCGTTGCGCGGCCACTCGGACGAACTGGTCGATATCGGCAAGCTGGCCCAGTATCAACGTCCGGAGTTCGTGTGGTACTGCCTGGGATTGGGCGTGATGTTCGTGTGCTACGCGGGAGCCGCGATCGAATGTCACCGCCTGCCACGCGCCGTCGCGGCACCGTTCGTTTTCGCGGTCGGGGCGGCACTGGCGGGCTGTTTCGCCTGGATGTACCCGGTCAACGCGATCGACATCTACATCTACGCCGTGCGGTCGCGGCTGTGGACCGAATACGGCGAGAATCCGAACGCGGTCCGGCCAGAGATCTTCTGGGATACCGATCGCTACATGCACTTCGGCATGATGGAGTGGGCCAAGGAGGTCTCCCCATATGGACCGCTCTGGAACCTTGTCGCCGCCCCGGCAACGCTGATCGGCGGAGATACGATTGCCACCGCGCTGTTCATGTTCAAGGTTATTTCGGTGGTCGCCCTGTTCGCGACCGGCGTGGTGATCTTCCACACGCTGGCGGCTGTCCGCCCGGAGCGGCCCGACAATGCCGCCACCGGCGCTCTGATCTGGCTGTGGAATCCGCTGGTGCTCTGGGAAGGTGTCGGGAACGCGCACAACGACATCGTGCTCGCGCTGCCGCTGGCACTCACACTGGCCGCCTGGCTACGGCGACGGTATGCGCTGGTGGTGCCGCTGCTGGTGGTGGCCGCCCTGCTCAAGTTCGTGACGCTTCTATTGGTGCCATTCGCCATGATCGCCGTCTGGCGAGCATTGCCCGATTTCCGAGCAAGAATGCGGACGGCGCTGGTGAGCGCCATTCTCTCGGTATTGGCCGTCCTGATCGGGTTCTGGCCGTTCTACGATGTCGAGGCGGTGATCGACAGCGCGAAGCGCCAGAGCGAGTTTATCTCGACGTCGCCGGCCGCCGTCATTGCCCGCTGGATCACCCCGAATCCGGTCTCCTCCGGCGTGCAGGACGATATGAAGCGGATCTGCATGGCGCTGTTTGCCCTGATCTGCATTGGCTGCCTGGTGTGGGTTTGGCGCCGGCCGAACCATTTACCCCGGGTCGCCTTCGAGGTGATGTTCGCCTTCCTGCTCATTGCGACGTTCTACTTCCGGGCTTGGTACCTGGTCTGGCCGGTGGCCCTGGTCGCGCTGCTGCCGCTCGGGTGGCCGTTTGCCCGCCTGACAATCTGGTGTGCGGCGGCGCTAGGGACCTATGGGGTCTATATCTGGATCTGGGATTGGTGGGGCGTGGAATGGGTCGAGGTGCGGGCGGTCGGCGTGATAGTCACGTTTGGGCCGCCACTGGTGTTGACGGTGGTGGGGGTGGGGGTTGCAGTCTGGCGGTGGATGAGGCGCAGAGACAGGACGCCCGCAATAGCGTCAACGTAAGCGCTCCTTCGTTGCCGCGGTGTTCTGTTTTTACGCGATGGTTCGCCTGGTAGGGGCGGCAATTGCCGAGGATCGCCCGGTCGGGCTTCAACGCATTTCCATTCTTGGTCATCGTGGCCAGAGATTCATCTCCTGGGTCCAGGCGCGATCAGGCTGGCGGAGGAGATAGACGATCGCCTCTGCCACATCTTCGGGTTCAAGATAGGTCTTTCCGGCGGCACGGCCAGCGTCGACATCGACCAGGGTTTTGCCGGCGAAGGTGGTCGCGATCGAGCCCGGAAGAATGGTGCTGACCTTGATCCCCTGCTCCCCGACCTCCGCGGCGAGCGATTGCATGAAGCCGAGAAGTCCGAACTTACTGGCGGCGTAAGCGGCCAGGTTGGCGTAGCCCTGTTTGCTCGCGCCAGAGCCGACCGCGATGATCGCACCACCGCCCGCCGCGACCATGCCGGGTAAGAACTCCCGGCAGCAGAGGAAGACGCCTGTCAGGTTGGTGGCGATGGTGGTCTGCCAATCCGTCAGGGAGTAGTCCGCGACCGCACCGTACAGCCCGACTCCGGCCGCCGCGATCAGGATGTTGATGGAGCTATCGAGCGTCGATGTCGTGGTCGCAACCAGGTCGCGCACGGATGTCTCGTCGGTGATATCGACGGGAATGGCGACAGCGTGGCCACCAGCGGCTTCGACCATCCGGGCGGTCTCATCTAGCGAAGCCCGATTTCGTCCTGCGAGCACCGTCGTTGCGCCCGCCACACTCAGAGCAAGGGCCGTTGCGCGCCCGACGCCCGAGCCCGCACCGGTGATCAAGGCGACACGTCCCTGGAGATTGCTCATGCTTCTTAACCCCTTCCTGCGAGCGCCCGACCACTGGGAGGATTATCGCTCTGGGTCATCCCCGTCGAGCGTTGTAGGGAGTAAGATCGCGACGTCGGCGAATGTGTGACTGGTCGGGCTGAATGTGGAGGAGCACCGTGACGGACGGGCGCGTGTTCGATGTGGTGATCGTGGGAGCGGGGCCGGCTGGCTGCGTCCTGGCGAGCCGCCTGAGTGAGGATCCGAACCGGTCGGTTCTATTGCTGGAGGCGGGTCCGGATTATGGCCCCACTGTGTCCGCCTGGCCTTCCGAGTTGCACGACCCAGCGAGTCTAGGGCTGGAAAGCCATTCCTGGGGCTATCTCCACACCGGCCGGCCGGCAGACAAGCCCTTCCCGCTCCCCCGCGCCCGGATCGTCGGCGGTACGTCGACGGTCAACGGTTGTGTGTGGATGCGCGGCTCGGCCGCCGACTACGACGATTGGGTGGCCGCGGGCAATCCCGGCTGGGGATTTGACGATCTGCTGCCCTATTTCTGCCGGGCGGAGTCCGATCCTATCGGAGGACAGTACCACGGCAACGATGGCCCGGTGCCCATCCACCGGATGGGGAAGGACGATACCACTCCGATCGACCGGGCCTTTGAGCGTGCCGCCGGAGCACTGGGATTCCCCAGCATCGCCGATCTGAATGGTGCCGCGGCGCAGCAGCCGGGCGTCGGACCCGCGCCAAAGAATGTCGCTGGTGGGGTGAGGATGAACGCTGCCTTCACCTACCTTGCGGGGGCCCGCAACCGGCCCAACCTGTCGATCGTCCCTGATGCCCAGGTCGACCGCGTGTTGGTCGGAGAGGGACGGGCGGTTGGCGTGCGGTTGGCGGATGGACGCGAGTGGCGCGGCGGCGAGGTCGTGCTCTGCGGCGGCGCGTTTGGATCTCCGGCCGTTTTGATGCGCTCGGGGATAGGGCCAGCGAGTCACCTGCGCAATCTAAACATCCCGGTCACCATCGATCTGCCCGGTGTCGGCCAGCATCTGCTGGATCACCCAGTGGTGGGTGTACTCGACGCGCTGGTCCGACCGGAGGAGACTCCAGGTGCCGCATCCCTCATACCGTCATTGGTGAAAGTTCGCAGCAGTCAGTCGTCTTCTGAGATCGATGTGCACCTGTACCAGGGACAGTATTTTGATCACGAGCGCGGCTGGGTCTTCTGGATATCGGCCAGCCTGCAGTACGCGGTCTCGCGCGGCTACGTCCGGCTGACCTCGACCGACCCGCACGCCACCCTTGAGATCGACCATCGCCACCTAATCGAACAGCGGGATCTGGAGGCGTTGTGCGACGGGGTCGAGCTGGCGGCCAGGTTGGCCGCGACCGAGCCACTGGCGGCCAAGATCGAGCGCCTGCCCGCGTGGCCAACCAATTGGAAGGACCGGGACGAACTGCGGGCGTGGCTCCTCGCCAACGCGGGCACAACCTACCACCCGTCGAGCACCTGCCGGATGGGGCCAGCCAGCGACCCGACCGCGGTTGTCGACCACCAGGGCCGGGTTCATGGGGTCGAGGGACTGCGGGTCGCCGATGCTTCGATCTTCCCGACTGGTCCGCGGGCCAACATCCACTTCACGGTTGTTGCCGTCGCGGAGAAGATTGCTGACGCGATGCGGAACGGTGTGGCCCCCTAACCCCCGGCCCCCTTCCCCCCGCTCCTCCCTAGCGCGGCAGGGTGAAGGGGGAGACGCGCTCATCGCGGGGGGGCGTAGTCGGCGGCGTCCTTCAGGCCGCAGTCGACATTGACGTAGCCAGAGCGGAAAGGATCGACTTTGCCGGTCTCGGGGTCGAAGCGGTGGCGCCAGATGCAGCCGTTGTCGTTGCCGAGCAGGTGGAGCGAGACGGACGTCACGTCGGAGATCGTGCGCACCCGGTGGATGTCGGTCTCCGGTAGGAGCACATAGAACTGGCCGGCGGTCAGGGTGCGGCGCTCTTTCAGGGTGAGATCGGCGCGGTCTTCGACCGAGCCGTCATCCTGGCGGGTGTAGAACTCTTCGTCTTGATCGCCCCGGTAGAGCCCGACGATGCCCCAGGCAAGGTGATCGTGGACGGGAGTCTGCACACCGGACGGCACGACCAGGGACGTGAAGGCGAGGCCACCGTCTCCCGCCCGGTAGAGGAGCCAGTTGCCGATGCCACTGCCCATTCCACCCTCCGGGGCGGCCTCCTGATAGACCTCGGGGAGCCAGGATTTATCGACCATCAGGTCGGCGAAGTGGGGGCGGATCGCCTCGATGGTGGTGACGGGATCCGGCGAGTTGCGCCGAATCTCATTGACTGTCTCGATGAACCGACGCATGGTCGGGTTATCGACCACCCATTCGTCGTCGCGCTGCCGCTGCACCGCCGCTGACTCTATCATCAGACGCTCCTTTCAGACTGCCAAAGATCTGTAGTGAATACTCCGATCGGGCTCAAACGGCCCCGGCCGGGTCGATCCCTGTGCTACCCTACAGCACGGTATAAGTGCCCGTGTACACCGCGATGTAGGGCCGTCCATCATTCTGGAGACCCCCAATGCGGAGATTCGATTCCCGCTCACCCCGCCGCCGCCGTCGCCGCCGGAACTCGTTTCCGCGCGGTACCTTTGGCCGCCGCGGTCCAAATCTGTCGTTCTTGCGCGAGCTTCCCGGCAATCTCGGGGTTACGCTGGCCGGGATCGGTCTTTACGTCTTTTTCCTGATCTTTGGCGTGACCATCGTCGGCGATAACGCCGGGCGGAGCGCGATCATGTCCGGGATTATCGTGGCTATCGCCGCCTGCGGGTATATCATTACGCGTCAGCCATCCCCCAAAGATAAGTAGTCTGGCCCTGGGTCCTCGTCGCCCTTCTGCCTGGTGATTACCGTCGCGTCCACCGCCATGACTCCCCACGGTCCAACGATCAGCGGGTTGACATCCACGGAGGAGATCTCCTCTCCAAACCGAACGGCAGCCTCCGCAAACAGGTTGATGATCCGGACAAGGCTCTCCAGATCAACCGGACTTCGGCTTCGGGTGCCCAGAAGCAGGGGATAGCCGCGCAGCCGGTGAAGCGCTTCCTCGATCTCGCTGGTGTCGGTGTTTGCGATCAGGTTGACCACATCACGTATCGATTCGATGTCGGTCCCGCCGAAGCCGACGGTGAGGATCGGGCCCCATTGCGGGTCGATCGTCAACCCCAGGTACATCTCAAAGGCATCGGCCAGATTGACCTGTGGCTGCACCACCACCCGTGGTCCGCAGGTTTGCCGCAGGCGCCGGTAGGCGGCCGCGACGGCGGCGCCGCCGCGCAATCCCAGGACCACCCCACCGCGGTCGACCTTGTGGATGATTCCAGGCTCCGCCGTCTTGAGCACCACCGGGAACCCCAGCTCGGTCGCCGCCCGTGATGCTTCGGCGGCGGAATGGACGACCCGTTCGGGTACGGTTGGCACACCGGCGCTCGCCAGGAAGGCCTTGCTTTCGACCTCGTCGAATGCCTGTCCTGGCCGTCCTCGCAAAATGTCCAGCCACGGCGATTGCGCGTCCGGTGGGGCGTGTCTCATCCGTTGGGTCGCTCGTTGCTGGCGCTGGGGAAGTTTGAGCAGGTGGCCAATCGCCGCCATGCCGTTCTCGGTACCGAGCAGCACCGGTACTCCGGCTTCTCTAAGCCGTCTCGCGGCATCGCCATCCGCCGTGGCCGCCAGGTTGGCGAGGACGGCAAACGGCGTCAAGATGCGCCGGGCGACACGGAGGGCGATATCGACGTATGGCTCCAGTAGGCGGCTGCGCGGGATGAGATCGATCGCGAAGACCAGGAGGTCGACGCCAGGGTCTTCGGCCAGGGCGATTAGGCAGTTGACGTAGCTTTCGACAAATCCGACCCCGCTGCCCCAAAGATCGAGCGGATTGGCGGGTTTCAACTCGGGATCGAGCGCTTCGCGCAGGCGAGCAACGGTTGCGGGCGCGAGGTCCGTCCATTGGATGTCGTGGTCAGCGGCAATGTCGCAAATCAACGCTCGCTCGCCACCGGAATCGGTGGCAAGGGCCAGGCCGCGACCGGTGGGGCGGCGATCGGCGGCGGCGATGTCCAGCGTGTCCACCATCTCGTCAAGCGAGCGGACGACGATCGCGCCGTACGCCGAGAATCCCGCTTCGTGGGCGACGTGTTCGCCGGCGAGGGCGCCGCTGTGCGTCTCTACCAGACGGCTGCCAGTTTCCGAGCGACCAACTTTCAGGACGACGACCGGAATGCCGCGCTCCGCCGCCGCGACCAGGGCGCCTCTTAGGTGAACTCCGTCGCGAACCGTTTCCAGAAAGCAGCCGACTGCCCGTGTCTCCGGCTGATCGATCGCCCAGGCGATGTAGCCTGCCGCGGATGTCACCAACTCCTGCCCGCAAGAGATCAGCGCATTGAAGCGCAGGTCGCGCCGGTTGTTGACCAGGGCGGAGAAGGCGGAGCCGCTGTGAGAGATGAAGGTGATGTGCCCGGGGGTTGGATCACCGCGATAGGGATACCCAGTGGCGTAGCACCGGTCGGTGAGATTGAGGAAGCCCATGCTGTTGCCGCCGCAGAGTGCCATCCCCGCGCCGTGGGCAATCTCGGCCAGTCGCCGACCTAACGGACCGCCGCCGCGCGCACTGCCCTGTGCGCTGCCGAAGACGACCGCCGCCTTCGCGCCGGCCGCCGCGGCGTCCTCGAGGGCAATTTCTAGCCGGTCGTTGCCGACCGCAAGCAATGCGCAATCGACCGGGGCGACCTCGCCGAGCGACGGAACGGCGGCGATGCCGGCAACATCCGCGTGGCTGGGGTGTACCGGGACGATGCGACCCTGGTAGCCGCCGGCGACCAGACCATCGAGAACGATCCGGCCAAAGGATTCGGGGCGCTGGCTTGCCCCGATGATGGCAATCGACTTGGGGCGAAGTAGCGGGTCTAGCGCACCGTCCATTCCCCCTCCGCCACAATCTGACGGGCCGCTACCCTTCCGACGTGTTGACGGCGGCTTCCGCCGCGGCGAGACGGTTCATCAGGGCCGCGGTCGTCTTCGAGTTGGTGACGGGGATGACGTCGATATCGACCAGGTCACCCCAACCGACGACCCATTCCTGAAAGAGCACCGGGTCGTCGCACTCCATCAACTGGAAGCAGACGTCGAAACTGGCGGAGATCCAGGAATCGACGTAGACCAGACCATCGGGCGTCATCCTGCCTCGTTCGCGCACGGTCCGGTAGATCTCCGCCTGGCGCCCCGCCGCGAATCGTTCCACCACCATGAAGAGCATGTCGATCCTCACTTGGTCTGCGTCGATCTCCGGGCCAATGCTGGGCTAGATCATGCCATGCCGGACGCCGTAGGCGACAGCCGCCGCCCGGCTGCCAACTCCGAGTTTGCCAAGGATATTGGTGACGTGATTGCCGGCCGTCTTCGGCGAGATCGACAGCGCCGCCGCGATCTCGCGATCGGACCGTCCTTCGGCCAGCAACGAGAGCACGTCGGATTCTCTCTTGGTCAGCATCGCCCGGGAAGTCGGCTCGGCCGCCGCCGGAGATGGGCTTGACTTCGCCGGAGCACTGGTCGAGGCCGATGGGGCAGGCCGCGAAGCGGCGGTACGAACACCTGTCGCAATCTCCTGCGCCAGCGCGTTGGCGACATCGAGCGCGTGAGCAAGCGACATTGTCCGCCCGGCGTTCCAGGCGACCGCGAAGTTCGCCCGAGTGAGCGCGGTGGCGAGAGTGGCAACAGTGGCGTCGAAGGTTGCGGCGTCGACGCGAGGGACGATTCCGGCATGCTCGCGGAGCCGCGCGGCGGCGCCGAGCAGGGCCGCCCCTTCGGTGAGGCGGCCCGCCCTACACGCGATGATCGCAAGCGAGTAGAGGTCCTCGTAGAGCCCCCACGTGTCCTGGATCTCCCGGTTCAACGACAAGCTCTCACGCTGGAGTCCGGCGGCTTCGACGAAGTCGCCGCCGGCCGCTTCCAGGTCGGCCAGCAGTTGAAGCAACCAGGCCAGACCGCGCTTGTAGTCCGACCGGCGAATCGTGGCGATGCCTTCGGCGAGGTAGCTCCTGCCCTCGTCGAGCCGCCCCCTGCGGGACGCCGCCAGCCCGAGGTGCCCGAGCGCATTGCTCGTCCATATTTGATTCCCGAGTGAGCGAGCTCCCACGAGCGCCTGCTGCGAGTAAGTGATCGTGCCATCCAGGTCGTCGGCGTAGCGAGCGACGAGAGAGAGCCAGTGGAGCGCCCGTATTTCGCCCATCTTGTTGCCCAGTTCCCGGTAGATCGTCAGCGCCCGCAGGAACTGCCTTTCGGAGGTCTCAAGCTTGAGCGCGCCCCAGGAGATCAGGCCGGCCGATTCCAGTGCTGGCGCAAGGGCTTCGGGCGGAGTCGCCTCGTCGGCCTTGGCCAGGAACGACTCGACCCATCTGCCGCCTTCGGCGACGTGTCCACCGGCGACCCAGAACCACCACAGCGACCCGATGATCCGCAGTCCGGTCTCGGTCTCGCCGGTCTCGTCAGCCCAGGTGAGTGCCGCCCGCAGGTTGGGGAGTTCTTGCTCCAGCCGGTCGACCCAGATCGGCTCGTCGTCGCGGAAGAACCTGTCTTCGCCATCGGCGGTGAATCGCTGGTACCAGAGGGCATGCCGTCTTCTTGCTTCGGCCAGCTCGCCGTGCCCCTCCGCCTGCTCCCAGGCGAACTCGCGCACGACTTCCAGCATCCGGAAACGGCGCTCGTCTTGAGGCGCTTCTTCCGAGCGAAGGAGGCTGTTGTCGACCAGGGCGGCGATGGCGTCAAGCAAGTCGGGTGAGAGAAACTCGACGAGGGCACGAGGATTGACACCCTCTCGTTGCCGGGCTTCGTCAACACCCCGGCTGACATCCTCGGCCGCTTCCAGGGTAAATCCGCCGGCGAAGACGGCGAGGAGCCGGAGCAACGTCTGCTCCTCCGGAAGCAGGAGGTCGTAGCTCCAGGCGATGGCGTCGCGCATCGTCTGATGACGCAGGGGGAGGTCGCGGGCGCCACGGGTGAGCAGTTGCAGCCGGTTGCCGACGCGGGCCGCCAGGGCGGCCGGGGAGAGGACCTTCGTCCGGGCCGCCGCCAGCTCGATCGCCAGGGGGAGGCCGTCCAGCCGCCGGCAGATCTCCGACACCGCCGACGCGTTCTCCAGGGTCACGACGAAATCGGGCCTCACCGCCCTGGCGCGATCGACGAATAGCGCACCGACGTCGCTGGCCAGAATCGCCTCCGGCGAGGGCGTCGGGCCGTCCGGCCAATCAGATGGAATCTCCAGGGGCGGCATCGGGAACTCGAACTCGCCGCTGAGGTGGAGCGGCGCCCGGCTGGTGACCAATACTTTGAGACCCGGGCAGGCGGAGATCAGCCGGGCGATATTGCCCGCCGCCACTAGCACCTGCTCGAAGTTGTCCAGCACGAGGATGATTCGCCGGTCACGGACCGTCCGCACGAGCAGTTCGAGGGGTAGCTCACCGGCGATCTCGCGGGAGCCCATGGCCTTCGCAATACTCGAGAGAACCAGATTGGCGTCGGTGACCGCGTCGAGAGGGACGAAGACGATGTCTCCGTAGGTCTCGCGGTCCATTCTCCTGGCCAGCTCGGCCGCCAGACGCGTTTTGCCGACGCCGCCGGGACCCGTCACCGTCACTAGCCGGGTGGCGGGCTGAGCAAGCAGATGGAGGAGCGCTTCGATCTCGCGGACACGTCCCAGAAAAGAGGTAAAGGGAACGGGCAAGCGGCCGCTTATCGGAGGATCGCCATCTTCCGCGCTCACGTCAACCAATAGTGTCGGCGGGCCGTCGCCCCACTGAGCGCCCGCCTCCATCGCACCCATGTCCCAGTCTCCGCTTTCGTACGCACGAACCTAGGGATGATGCGCTTTACATATGGGCGGCGTCAAGCGATCTCGCCCAGGAGTGCACGAAGACCGCGTTTGGCCAGTTGCCTGGCAACTATTACCTTCTGGACCTCGCTGGTCCCTTCCCAAATGCGGTCGACTCGAACATCGCGCCAGAGCCGCTCGACTGGATTCTCACGCATGTAGCCGCGTCCACCGAAGACCTGGACGCAGCGGTCGGTGACGCGCCCGGCCATCTCGGAAGCAAAAAGCTTGGCCACGGATGCCCGGCCGTGGGCCAGTTTGGGATCGGAACCGGCTTCAATCTCCGCGGCGACCTCGTAGGTCAGGGCTCTGGCGGCGGCAAGCTCGGTCGCGCTCTCAGCCAACAGCCACTGGATACCCTGGAAATCGGAGATAGCCTGGCCAAAGGCCTGCCGCCCAGCGGCAAACTCGGTAGCCAGTTCGATGCATCGCGCGGCCGCGCCCAGGCAACGAGCCGCAATCATGACGCGCTCCTCGCGGAACCAGGCCTGGGTTAGCGTTTGGCCGCCGCCGACCTCGCCCAAGATGGCGTCGTCCCCGACCCTTACCCCTTTGATATGCAATTCTGGGTGGCCATAGACGACGTGGTGAGTGAATCGTGGGTGGCGCCCGACCGTCAGGCCGGGCGCGTTGCGATCGACGAAGAAGATAGTCGGCGCCGGACCGTCGCCTGTCTCGACTGTGGCGACGATCAGGAAGAAGCCGGCAACATCCCCGCCGGTGGCAAACCACTTTTCGCCGGAGATGACCCAGCCATCGCCGTCGCGAACAGCCGTGGTTTGCAGCCAGGAGGTGTCGCTGCCGGCATCAGGCTCGGTGATCGCGTAACAGGCGCGGAACTCGCCACAGCAGTACGGCTCGACGTAGCGGGCACGTTGTTCCGGCGATGCGTTGATTAGGACGTTTGGCGGTCTCCACAGAACCGCCCAAATGCACCCGGTCAGCCGCCCAAGCTCCTCTTCAAGGATGACTTGCTCTCGAAAAGACAGACCTGCACCGCCCCAAGCGGCCGGAAAGTTGGGCGCGAAGAGCCCGGACTGCAGGCACACCTCGCGGATCGCTCGTTCCAGCGCCGACGGTACGTTCCCGGCGGCCTCTTCGACCGCCCACTCATACGGGATTAGGGCATCGACGAGCGCCTTCGCCCGGATTCGGATGGACTGCACTGATTTTCTCCAGACGCCGCGATGCTGTGTCCGGGCATTGTCGGCCCGGACGGCGAATTTGTCTGCGGGCGCTCGTGGATCATGCGTTAACACTGTGGGAGCGGTACCCACTTTCCGGCGAGGTTGCGCTCGTGTACCGTGCGCGAAACACACACGCAGCGATGCACGCCCGGAGGACCGCTCATGCCCCGCGATCTGCCCGTTGGCAACGGCACCTTGCTGGTCAATTTCGACGCCCATTACCAATTGCGCGACATCTACTACCCGCACGTCGGCCAGGAAAATCAGACCCAGGGCGAACCGAACCGTTTTGGCGTCTGGATCGATGGTGAATTCGCGTGGCTCTCCGACGACAGCTGGAGCCTCGACCTGCGTTACGAGGTCGATTCGCTCGTCACCCGTGTTGTCTGCACCAACGAGCGTCTTGGCCTGGAGCTCCACTGCGCTGATTGCGTCGACATCGGACGCGAAATCTATCTCCGTCGGGTTGAGGTCCGGGATCGCAAGAATGCTGCGCGGCAGGTCCGCCTCTTTCAGCACCTGGACCCGCATCTCTGGGGCAACGCGATCGGGGATACCGTTTTTCTTGAGCCGGATCTTCGAGCCCTGATCGCGTACAAGGGCCGCCGGAACTTGCTCCTGGGCTGCCAGACGCCTGAGCACAATGGGTTCACCCGGTGGGCTACCGGGCAAGCGGAAGTCAATGGCCGCGAGGGAACCTGGCGCGACGCCGAGGACGGCGAACTCGGCGGCAATCCGATCACACAGGGGTCAGTCGACTGCGTCGGTGGTGTCGACCTCACCGTGCCGGCGAAAGGTTCCGCCACCGCCTACTTCTGGATTACGGCCGGCTTTCGGTACGACGATGTGGTCGAACTGCACGATCTAGTCGTCCGCCGCGGACCGGAGAGTTTCATCGATCGGACTACGTCCTACTGGCGCCTGTGGGTGAACCGCAATGAGACCGGCTACTTCCGCGACCTCCCTTCCGGGGTGGTCCGGCTCTATAAGCAGAGCCTGCTGATCCTGCGCACCCAGATCGACGACGATGGCGCAATCATCGCCGCGACCGACCTCGACATCCTGCAGTTCGGGCGCGACACCTACGCCTACATGTGGCCGCGCGACGGCGCCCTGGTTGCCCACGCGCTCGTGGGAGCTGGTCATGGCCGCTCACCACGACGTTTTTTCGAGTTCTGCGCCACGGTGATGACGCCCGGCGGCTTCCTCCTCCACAAGTACAACCCGGACGGATCGCTTGGCTCCTCATGGCACCCCTGGATGACGGCAGATGGGACCAGGCAGTTACCGATTCAAGAGGATGAGACGGCCCTGGTCCTCTGGGCGTTGTGGGCCCACTTCGAGCGGTTCCGGGATGTCGAGTTTATCGGCAGTCTCTATCGAAAACTGGTGGTGACCGCCTCCGACTTCCTCTGCGACTTCCGCGAGCCGCAAACTGGGTTACCCGCTCCGTCATACGATCTTTGGGAGGAGCGTCACGGGATCTCGACCTACACCGTGGCGGCGGTCGTGGCCGGCATCGAGGCGGGCGCCAACTTCGTGGCCGCCTTCGGCGAGCACGACCGGGCAGCTCGCTACCGGGCGGAGGCTGCCCAGATGCGGGCGGCGGCGCGCAAGCACCTCTTTGATTCCGAGAAGGGCCATTTCTCGCGGATGATCAATGTCCTGCCCGACGGCACGGTCACGCGCGATTCCACCCTCGACGCGAGTATTGCCGGGGCGTTCCAGTTCGGGCTATTCCCGCCGGACGACCCGGCGATGGCCGCGACGATGGAGGCGTTGGAACGGCGGCTCTGGTGCCGCACCGATGTCGGCGGGATGGCCAGATATGAGGACGACTACTACCACCAGGTGAGCCAGGATCTCACCGCCGTCCCCGGCAACCCCTGGTTTATCTGCACCCTCTGGCTGGCCGATTGGTACGCCGCCCGCGCCCGCACGGCCGCCGACCTGTCCAGGGCAAGGGAGCTGCTGGAGTGGGTCTGTGCGCACGCCCTTCCCAGCGGGGTTCTGGCGGAGCAGGTCCATCCTTACTCTGGCCAGCCAATTTCGGTCTCGCCGCTTACGTGGAGTCATGCGGCGTTCGTGGAGTCGGTGAATCAGTATCTGGCCCGTCTCAACGCGCTGGACCCGGTAAGGCGGTAAGGGGTGAGGTACTCTCCCGGGGTTAGGGGGCCATTAGCCGTGGCCCAACTTCCGTCGCTAGCAGGCGGAGGCAGCGTTCAACGCGTTGGTCATCCACGCCAGTGGCGTAGGGGTTGGCCAGGAAGGTCGTCAGGCCGAGGGCGGTTTGGGCGGTACGGATGCCAGCCGAGACTGTCTCTGGTGAGCCGATGAACATCACTTCATTGCGGACGAGGTCAGCGGCGCTCGCCTCCGCGGCTCCGCGCCGGTCGGGGCGAGAGGCTGGAGTTGCTGTGCCGCCCAGGTCGCGGATCTCATGGATCCGGAGCAGATCGTCGACGACCTCTGACTGGGCGCGCTCGTCCGTTTCCGCCAGGTAGACGTGGCGCATCAATGCGATCTCACCCCCGGCCAGGTCCTGGCCGCGCTTGGCGAATTCCATCCTTGATGCGGCGTACGCCGTCGTCGCGGGCTGCAAGCGCACGATCGGGGCAAACCCAACCGCCAGGTTCATTCCCTGGTTGGCCATCCACACAACCGCGCCCGCATCGGTGCCTGCATACCAGAGAGGTGGATGGGGCACTTGCAGCGGCAGCGGGTGTATGCCGACTTCGCGCAGCGTGCTGATGTCGGACTCGAGTGAGACAGTGCCCCCGCTCCATAAGGCCAGGAGAATAGCCAGCCGCTCCTGAAAGATCGGGATCCGGCGAGCCGGGTCCACCCCGATCGCTTCGAGTTCGGGCGGCCGGTGACCCAGTCCCAACCCAACCTCCAGGCGGCCACCGGAGAGGTGGTCCAGCACGGCGATCTCTTCGGCCAGGGCCGCAGGCAGATGCAGAGGTAGGGTGTAGGCAAGAATCCCGAGCCGCATCCGCTTTGTGCGCTGCGATGCGGCGCCGATCCAGACGCCGGGCGCCGGGCAGCGATAGCCCGTCATGAAGTGGCGTTCGGCGGTAAAGGCGACGTCGAACCCCAGGTCGTCGGCGAGGGCAAGGTGATCGAGCCGGCGGCGATAAACCGCCGCCGAGTCGTCGGGATCGATCGGATCCACCTGATGGATGTCGAAGATGCCGAGTCGCACGGGGTTCCTCCGGAGGAGTGAGACAAGTTCCAAGTCCCAAGTTGCAAGTTCCAAGAAACGTGTGTGAGGAGCCGAGAACTGTGCGTCAGCAGTCGACTTGGTACTTGGATCTTGAATCTTGAAACTTTTGACTCACGTCTCGTGAAAACGAATAACGGGCCGGTCCTTGCGGACCGACCCGTCATTCTGGGACACCACGACTATCGCGAGACTAGCTCACGACCTCCGTCGTGATGCCCTCAGAACCGTGACTACTCATGGGCATCACCTCCTTTACCCTACGCGGTTTTTGGAAGGCGTCGGACCCTGTTAGCGGCCCGTGATGTAACGGTACCATGCCCCCTGGAAATCCGTCAATGATCTATCTGGCACCGTTTTTCGGGCGGTTGTGATGCCGCTCACACATCTTCCGAATCGCAATTGCACCATCGCTGGCAGCGGCCACCGCACGTTCACCATGAGGAAATGCCGGGAAAACGCGGTCATAGTCCAGCGCTATGCGATAATCCCGCGACCAATCATCACCTGACCGCGGGCGATGGCGCGCCAATACGTTCTCGCCGGCTGCCGGCGAGTGTCGACAGGCTGGCAATATCGGAACCCGATTCCGGACGCCCAGCGGTAACCCACGTGCGAAGGGAGCGTTCCATGGCCCATCAGGATGCGACGAAGAAATCCCCGATGCTCGAGTACGCCTTCTTCGAGGGCGCCATCGTCCCGTTCTCCGAAGCCAAGATCAGTGTCGGAACGCACGCGCTGCAATACGGCACCGGCGCGTTCGCGGGCATCCGGGGCTATCTCGACCAGGACGGCGAGACGATCAATATCTTCCGGCTGCCGGAGCACTCGGCCCGCTTCCTCAACTCAGCCAAGCTCCTGAGGGCCAGCCTGCCGTACGACCGCGATGCCTTCGCCAGGATCATCGTCGACCTGATGGAGAAGAACGCTCCTCAGACCGATGTGTACGTACGCCCGTTCATGTACAAGGCTTCCGTTCAACTGACTCCCCGCCTGCGCGGCCTCCAGGACGAGGTCACGGTCTATATGCTGACTCTGGGCGACTACCTCGATACCTCGGCAGGCGTCCGCGCGATCGTCTCCTCCTGGGCCCGCATCCCCGACAATGCCATCCCCAGCCGGGGCAAGCTCAGCGGGGCCTACATCAACTCCGCCCTCGCTAAGGACGAAGCCGAGGAGAAGGGCGCGGACGAGGCGATTCTGCTCGGCGAAGACGGCCACGTGGCCGAGGGCAGCGGCTGCAATATCTTCATCGTGCGCGATGGCATCTTGACCACGCCACCCATCACCGGGGACATCCTCGAAGGCATCACCCGGCGCTCGTTCCTCAAGTTCGCGACCGATCTGGGCATTCCAATCGAACAGCGAGATATCGACCGCTCGGAACTGTATCTCGCGGACGAGGCCTTCTTCTGCGGCACAGGAGTCCAGGTCGCCCCGATCGCGAGTATTGACGGCCGGCCGATCGGCGACGGCGCTCCCGGCCCGATCACGGTCAGTCTGCGCGATGTCTTCTTCGATACCGTGCGCGGCCGCAGCGATCGCTACGCGGAGTGGATCACGCCGGTCCGCTCCCGGATCGCCGCCGGCCGTTCGTAACTGGTGAGGATCGGAGGGCGAGTCGCCGTTCTCCTGCGGAACGCCACGGAAACTGAAACTACGTTACCCGGCTGCGAGTTCCCGTTGTGTTACCGGAGGCGACGAGCCGAGCCGGACGTCAAGGCTGCGCCAGATCCAACCGATTCCCTTGGGAGAGGAGCGTATTGATGCGGCGACGATTCGGTCTACTGGTCGTGCTTTTCCTGCTCATTCAGGTGCTTGCGGCGGGAATCGCCGGTGGTTCTCCGATCGCGTCCGTGTCCGCGCAGGAGATTACCTGCGACGACTTTAATGATTCCGTGGCCGCGCAGGCCCTGCTCGACGCCGACGACCGTTTTGAGGATGCGCTCGATCCGGACGGGGATGGGGACGCCTGCACCGAAGACGACCTGGCCGCGCTCGAAGAGGCCGAGGACGCGGACCCGACCATTGGAGAGCTGGACGGCCGGCTTGGCAGCGAGCGCGCCGGTATCGAGGATGAGTACGGCGATCAGACGAATGACGAGGACGAACCCTGGCCGGTCGGCGCCGAGTACGACGTCGAGGGCTTTCGCCGGGTCTCCGTCTTCTATCACCGGGACTACGCCGCTTACATCATCTTGACCGCGGAACGGCGCTCACCATTCAGCCAGAGCGAGGCCGAGGAGATCGCACTCGACTTCCTGCCGGAGGACTTCGAACAGGGCGATCAGCCGGACGAGACCGAGGACGGCGATCTCATCATCCCCGGGCACAGTGACGCGATGGAGAATCGCTTCGGCGAAGGCACCTACACCAGGTACGGCGCGGATGGCGAACTCGGCGATGTCCACTTCGTCCTGCGCCTCAATGCGGACAACGACGTCTCCTCGATCGAGATCGGAATTGGACTCGAAGAGCAAACCGGTCCCGAGGAAGAGGGGGAGGGCGAGGAGGCCGAGTCGACAGAGGAGGCCTCACCCGAGGAGGAAGAGGACCCGACCGCCGAGCCACAAGAAGAAGAACAGGCCGTCGACGCCGACGAGTATGTCGCGACAGTCCGCGGCGAGGTCGAGACGCTGCTCGACAGCATCGACGAATTCTTTGCCCTGATCGGCGACCCCGACTTCGGCAACGACGAGTCGATCGACCAAATGAGCGGCATCCTGACGCTCTGGGCCGGAGCATCATCGACGGCATCCAACTTGACGCCGCCGGAAGGGTTCGAGGACGCCCACGAGCTCTATCTGGAGTTCACCGACCTGCTTTTGATCGGCATCCTCGAACTTCCTGGTCGGGATCAGCGACGACGATGACGCCAGTATTACCGAGGCAAGCGAAAACCTGAGCGATGCCCGGACGACGGGACAAACGCTGCTCACTGTGCTCGAAGACGCCTAGCTCACGCTGCCGATGTGATCGAAGCGACCGCGTTCTTGAAGAACGCGGTCGCTCTGCGTTATCCAGCGTTTGCGGCGTCCGCAATGTCATCGCGGAGCGCGTCGGCGTCGTCATACTGGCCGACCTGGACGTGGTCGATGACGCCATCTGGGGAGATGATGAACGTCACCGGCAGGATATCGGCGGTGCCGAAACTTGCCTCGACCGGCCCGACCACTCCTGAGTTACCGCCACCGTCATGACCGATCGGGTAGGTGATTCCCAGGGACTGGGCGTACTCCGCGACCGCCTCCCGGGTGTCGCGAGCCTTGACGCCGACGCCGACGATCGTGAACGGTGTGTCCCCGGCCGGTCCCGCGTCCGTGAGGTCCTGGAACAGGGGCATCTCTTCTTTGCATGGGGGGCACCAGGTTGCCCAGAAGTTGAGCACGACGACCTGGCCGCGGAGGTCGGCGAGGCGCAGCGTCCTGCCGTCCAGCAGTGTCAGTGAGACGTCCGGCGCCTGGGTGTTAATGAGGCTGCCCGCTCGCGAGACCGGGGCATCGTCGTCGGGGTCGTCGCCATAGCGGTAAATCCCGATCGCCATTAGGCCGGCGATGAGGATCAGGGCAAGGGCCAGCGGGGTGTACCTGGCATAGGCGCCGTAGCCGACCCGGCCATGGTCGTCTAGATCGAGCGTCACGTCTGAAGTCGGAGACTCCGTTTCAGGCGTCGTTGTGGTAGTTTCGGGGCTGCTGGGATTCACGTGGTGGTCGGGTTTCCGGGGGAAAATGCGGCCTCGGGCGTACGACCCCCGCCGACTTCGGGCAACGACGCAATCGCCGCGTCGACCTTGTCGCGGAGGTCGTCGTCGCCACCGGGAAGGACGACGATGATATTGCCCTTGACGATGACGTGAGGCGGACCGTCGCTGCCAGCGACCGGGGTGCCTATCGACGTTAGCACGAGGGATGCCTCGTCCAATTCGCCCGATTCGGCCTCCCGCTCTGCCACGGACGAGTAGACAAAGACGTATACCGTCTCTGGGCCGACTGTAATTGCCTGACCGGGGTTCGTGAGCTGCGATGCCCTGGCGGAAGAACGTCCCAACGCGGCATCCAGATCTTGCGCGATCAGCGCGTCCAGCACGTTGATGGCTTCGATCCGGCCGACTGTCTCGGGGTTCGGCGGCGGCGCGGTCGCGGAGTCCTCGTCGTTGTTTTCCTCGTACCACAGGTAGCCGGCGATCACGACCAGCACGATTGCCAGTGCCGCGAAGATCAGCGACGACCCGAGATTTCGGCGTCTGGCTTGTTGTCGTTGCCGGTCCACTCGTCGCCGCCTATCCGCATGCGTGTCGCCCATCCGCCGGGCAGGTCTTCGGGCTGGCCCTACGGACCGGTAGATTGTGCCGTACGAATGACCCATTCTGGATGGTACGCCTTCGCCGGGACCATAACCAGTCGGAAGGCCGGATGAACGGCACGACAACACCTTGGCAGCCGCCGCGCCATGCGCTAGGTTGCGAGCGGCACTTGCACATGTCGGCACGCGTGGCACGAACTAAGGGGGCAGGGTGGACGGCTCACAGTTCGATCGGTTGACCCGCGCTTGCGGTGGACGTTCCCCGGCGAAGATTCGTGTTTGGTCTCCTGGCCGGGGTAATTGGCTGGACCGCCCGCGCACGTGAGGACGCAATCGCCGCCTGCACCAACCTCAAAAAGCCATGCACATTTGCGATCCGACTGTTGCTCCGGCTTCTGTGTCGGGTGCACGTGCGGGTGCGCCCCAGGTAATGAACCCTGCAACGCCACCGCACCACCAGCGGAAATTATGTCTGTTCCGACTTCTTCGCCGCTATGGAAGTCCCTTGCACGACGAATGCCGACTGCCCGGCCCACCACTCCTGTGTGACCTCGTTCGACTGCGCGCAACCTTACTGCGCCCTTGCATGCGGCGCGCCTGGTGCGGCACGGCTGTCCGGCGGGTCGACGCGTGATCGCTCTGACGGCCCGGAGACGTAGCCCCGCTTCTAGAGCGAATTCGGCAACCAAATCTGGCGGCGTCCCACGCATGCGGATCCCTCCTCTCTCTCCCCATACGATCTAAAATGTTGCTGATGTCAACCAGAAGGTGTTACAACCCGAATTCCGAGTTGGAGCGGGACCGAACACCCCGCTGCAGACCGCGCCGTCGATGGAGCCCCGTGCTGTGGGCGGCGGCCACCGGCCCAGTTGGTGGCAACCGGCGAGAGCAATGGTGCTTGTGCCAGGAAAGACGACGAGATGATCGAGCAAAACCGTGGGACGGACGCTTCTTTCCGCGCTCAGGAGTGTGCGCGTCAGACCCTGCGCCTGATCCCCCAATTTTCACGCTGGGTCTCGGCCCAGGTCGAGCAGGATCACATCGGCGGCGATCTCAGCCTGCGCCAACTGACTGTCCTCTACTACATCCGGGAGCAGACCCCAACGCTCGGGTACATCGCCAAGCAACTGATGGTCACCCCGGCGGTCGTCACCGGCATCGTCGATCGCCTGGAGCGGCGCGGGTTTGTGCGGCGCACGGCGGATGCCGGTGATCGCCGCGTCGTTCGCCTGACGCTGACGGATTCCGGGCGCAAGGTCAGCATGGATACCGAACATGCCTTGATCGGGATCGTCGCGGCCCGCCTGAACGACTTCCCCGAAAGTGAGCTCGCCACGCTCCAAGAATCGATCGGCGCGCTGGGACGTGTGCTTGCCGACCTCGAACGGCGGGCCAAGGACGAAGCCACCAACGGCGTCGTTTCCGCCGTTCCCGCCCGGACCTCCTGACACACCTTCTCCGCGGACATGGGTAGGGCAAGCCGTGCCCCAACTAGCCGATCGCGCTGGCGAACGACGTTCGACGCACCGCTACCCCAACTGCGGGGTAAACCCGGCAGCCCGCAAGATGGCGATCAGCTCGGCGGATCCATCATCGTCCGGGGACGCAGCGTCGGGCAGTTCGACTAACAGCCGGCCATCCCCAAGCGTCTGCAGTGTTCCGCCCGCCAGAGTGATGGCACGCTCGAGGTCTTCGACCGACCCGAGATCATCCGGCGTAAGCGCGAAGGCCCGGCGGAGACGGACGCGGCGGTAGCCTCGCGTCCAGGCTTCAAGCTGTGCTCCGAGTTCCGGCGGAAGTGGTTCGCCCGACTGCCGGGCGAGGAAGGCCGTGACTTGCTCCAGGTCGAACCCGGCTCCCAGCGCCCGGGCGAGGCTGTCAGGCGAGAGCCGGTACCGGGAAGTCTCACCCAATGACTCGTTCGTGGCGAAGGCAGAGAGGGACCAGACGAGAAGCGGACTTGGCCGCGCCAGATCAATCTCGCCCGTGTCGGAAACGCTCAGGGCCGGGGCGGAGGCGGCCCCTGGCATCGGGAACGGGACGATGTTGCCACTGTCCGCCCGGCGGCGCCGCACTCGCAGCGCCCGGCCCCGGCCACGGACCGAGGCAAACTCGATGGTGCTCGTCCACAAGAACGCGGTCTCGCATTCGGCGATGACGGCATCGGTTACGGCGGCGCGCCGGCGGTCGCTGGCGTCGCCCGAAGGGTCCTCCCGTCTGGCAGTCGCGGCGGTGAAGGTGGCGCCGAGGAGGTCCGGGTCGCGGGCCGCGGCCCACTCGGCGACCTCCGGCAGGAGATACCAGGCTTCGGTCTCAGGTGTGGCGGGCACCAATTCGTCGAAGATCGCGCGCAGGCGCATGCGAAACCCGCGCCAGTCCGCGCCCCAGACCGCCAGCTCCGTTCTCCCCCGCCCTTCGATCCACTCAGTCGCACCCAGCCAGAGGTCGCGCAATTTGGCGGTCTGGTCGGCGAAGGTGCGGTCTCGCCATGCCCGAAAACCGGGGGCCAGTTCAAAGAGGGGTCCATCCTCCTGAGCGCGACGACTGATGAGCCCGGCGGTGCTCGCCAGCGAGAGCAGGTACGTCAGGTAACCGGGTGGGGGCGTCTCCTCGCCACGATTCCAGAGCAGACGGTTGATATGACGCAGCCAGGGTCGCGGCGCCGCATCCGGCTGCTCTGGGCGCGGAGCGGACGCCAGCGTCACCTCCCGCACCAGGGTAAGGAGATCCCAGGCGAGGGCGTCGGGACTGCGCCAAGGGAAGGGCGTCACGCGATCGGGGGCAACCTGCTCCGGCGCCGGAATGACCACCGCTCCCCCGGCTCGTTCCGCGCCAAGCTCGGCCGGGACAAAGAGCCAGCGGCCGCCGTCGGGCCGGTAGGTGTGCCAAACGAGCAGCGCGCCCTCCAGTTCGGCGAGCGCGTGGCGAAGCTGGGCGACATCCCTGGCCTTCGCCGGGTCCAGCCCGGCGGTACTGGCGGCTTCGGAAAGAGGGAGTTCGCCGCGCTCGCGCTCTTCCCGGATGCGCGCCCAGATCCGGGACGCGATCGGTCCGCGCTTGGAGGCGGTGTTCTTGACCCGGGCAGGGTCCGCCACCTGCTGCAAGACCTGGCGGGCGAGATCGTCGCGACGGCGCAGCCCAGGGATCACCCTGATCCCCCAAAGCGATGCCGCTTCTTCCATCTCGGCGTCGTCGAGCAGTTCAAGCAGGGCGCGTAGAGGAGTTTTGCTCAGGTCGCCGGCCTCGATCTCGTCTTGCAGGCGGCGGAATCCCTGTCCGAGTTCGCGCGGGATGAACAACTGGGGAACCGCGCCAACCGGCATGGAGGCGTCGTCGCCGTCGCGCGTCAGGATGCCGACCCGGTAGAGGACGGTCGCGACTTTTCGCGCCTCAGCTTCATCGGTCCCGAGCATCTCGGCGATGTCGACGAGGGAGACCGCCCGCTCCTCCCCGAGCACCAGGTTGCGCACGACCGCCCGTTGCGGCTCTTCCAATCCATTCCAGGCATCGCGCACTGCGCGTGGATCGGTCATCGCCCGGTAGAGCGCCCCTACCTGGCGGTGGCGGTTGCCCTCGCCGGTCGGCAGCGGAATCCCCCAGAACCCGGCAATCCGGGCAAGGTCGTCCGGCGGGCGGGTATTGAGGCGGCCAAGCAGGTTCCGCATGGGCGGCTCCGAAAGGCGTACGTCTCGGGTCGTGCGTCATGCTGCGCCAAGGACCGGGCCGGGTTCCGCTCGGTAGACAAGATACTGAGTGCGTGTGGAAACGAGACTGATCGCCCCCCCATGTGGCACTGCGGCGTAGACAATGCCTGCTCCACGATGCGTGTTGCCTAGAGTTTATGCTCCGCAGACCGCCGCCGCCATGCTCGATGCTTTACGCGGTTGAATCCCACGCCGCGGCGACGCGACGCCGTCCTCCGTGCTCACCGCGATTCACCTGTGGTCTCCTCGCCGGCATCCTAATCGACGTAGCGATCAATCTGATCGTTTACGAACGCGGCATCGCGGCCGAAGAACCAGCACCACGTCCCCTGGTCGTCCTGGACCAGGCGGATGACGTCGTCGTAGACGGAGCCGTCCGCAAACGCCTGAGCGAACGAGACAACCGCGGTTCGCTCATAGGCGGCCCCTGACACATCCCAGGTCCAGGCGGTGATTTCGACGTCGGTGACGCTTATCGGCTGTGGACCGAGCGGCAAGAAGTTGGTGTTGTACCAGCCGGCGACGGCCGCCTTAGGCACGAGCATCTTGGCGTCCGGGTGCATCCACTCGTAGAGCGTATCGATATCGCCCGCCGCTTCAAGTTGGGAGAGGTAGACCGCGGTCGCGGCCGCCTGTTGGGTATCGGAGACCACCATGACCGATTCGGCGCGCGGGGTGGGGCAACCGCCGATGGCGGGATCCGGCGGCACTGCGTTCGCCGGCAGGTAGATAGGTGCCGTCCAACTCGGGCCATGCCAGAGGCCATTCGCGTCCGTTGTGCAGACCCACGAGAAGCTCTTCACAACATCTCCGAGGAGGGGCAGCCCCGCCGGATCGGCGCAGGTCCCCGTTGCCGGATGGGGGCGCTGAGCCGGTCCGAATTGAGCCTCGTGGTCCGCTAGCTCCTGCGATGTCCACTCGACGAGCGAGTATCCGTCGCCGCCCAGGCCGACGCAGACGGCGATCAACTCGCCATTTCCAGAAGCCGACGCGTTTGCATCCACATCGGGCACGACAACCGGCCCATCGCCGGTCCGGTCGAGCCGGACGACGCTCGCCTCCGGGTCGTAGAGCTGGACGCAGGCATCCAGGTCCTGGGCGTTGAAGGCTTCGGCAAGGAGAACGTCGACTTCTTCGGGTTTTCGTGCGGGCATGATGAACCTCCTGTCGTTTTGAGATCGGATGTCCAGCTTTGAGATGGCTAGAACGGCCAGAGAGGTGAGGCTGCCACCAGAACGGGCGCGAACAGCAGGGCAGGAAGCATGTTCGCCACCCGGATCTCTTTCAGATCGAGCAGCATCAGGCCGAGGCCGCAGATCAAGACGCCACCGGTGGCGGTCGTCCCGGAGATCATCGAGTCCGTGATGACCGGCTCGATGAACCCCGCCCCGAGCGTCAGAATGCCCTGCACCACCAGCACCGTTCCCGCCGAGAGCAACACGCCCCAGCCAAGCACTGACGCGAAAGTGAGGGCGGAGATGAAATCGAGCGCGCCCTTGAGCGTGAGCAGGTAATACTCGCCCCTCAGGCCGTCTTCGAGCGCGCCGAGGACCGTGAGCGGCCCCACGCAGAAGAGCAGGCTGGTGGTGACGAACGCCCGGCTCACCGGGCTCTCCCCCGTCGAAAACCGCCGCTCCAGATAGTCCCCAAGGTGCTTGAGCCGATCTTCGATCCGGCAGAACTCACCAACCAGCAGGCCGAGAATCACGCTGACAAGCGGGACGAGCGGATTGTCGTACTCGAGAAAGTTCGAGACCCCGATCAGGAGCGTCACAATGCCAATGGCATGCATCGTTGCCGTGCGGATGCCGTCCGGCAGCTTGGCCCCGACGAGCGTCCCCACGCCGCCTCCGACCAGAACCGCGCCGACATTGATGGCGGTGCCAATCCCGATCATGGTTCCTCCGACGGGCGGCGCAAACAGACGAGGCTCCGCTCAATCAGCCGCTCGCGAGGGCCGCGGAGAATTCGTCGGCGCTTACGATTGCGCGCGTGAGCATGCCAAGGGTTTCTATGGACGCATCGTGCGCCTCCTGGGTCGTCGTCGTGCAGCAGTCCGCCACCACATAGACATCGAAGCCGGCGTCTGCGAGATTGCGTCGCGGTACTCTCCACCGACACGTTGGTCGATACACCCAGGATGGCCACGCTCGTGATGTCGCGAGCACGGAGCTGTTCTATGAGGTTGGTGCCGTGGGTGGCCGCTACCCGCGTATGGTTGATGACCACATCGTCCGGTCGGGGCGCAAGCTCAGGAACGATCGCAGCGCCAGGCGAGCCGTCTAGCAGGGCCTTTTTCTGCGCAGTGAGTTCGAACAACGGGTTATTGGCGACCAGCTCCTGGTATCCGTCTCCGAAGCACACCCGCGTATAGAAGATTGGGACGCCGAGCTCGCGGGCGCTTGCGAGTACCGCTCTGGCCCGCCCGACGATGCCGGTGCGCTCGACCATCTCCGCGTAGAACTCGCCGAAGGCTCCTTCACGCTTGACGATGTCTTGTTGCCAGTGGACGGCAACCACGGCGGTGGTGCGAGGATTCATTGACATTCTCCTTTGGCCCGTCACGGCGGACGGTGATGATGAGATCTGGGTCAAATCGCTCTTCCACGGCGGGCCCGAAAGCGAAGTGCCCGCGTGACGGACGCCTCGCCTTCGGTGCTCAAGCCCGATAGGTATCCGCGGCCGGGATCAGCAGACCACGAGACCGCCGTCCCCCTGGTTGTTGACGCCGCCGGCGAAGTACGCCACGGGGACCCACCCCCGTTTGTGGTTGTCGGCCATGGTCCAGGCCCACCAATTGTTGACGTAGTCCGTCCCGGGCACCTCATACGACCGGTCCGTGAACCGCTTCTGGCAGGAGAACCAGTTGCCGTCCGCCTGCTTCAGCTCACCGATTTGCCTGATCCCGCTGTTGGAGAGTTCGTAGACCGGCACGTTGCCCTGCCACAAGGGGCAGTCCTGGACAAGCTGCACTCCCTCACCTGGGGGAGTGTGCTTGTACTGCTCGCCGCACGGCTCGGTGTCCTTCGGGAGGTTCGGTCCGTCGCCCGGTAGCGGCTTGGCGTCCGCCACTCCCTAGAGCGGCCAGCGGTAGAAGTAGCGCGAGCATCGCCGCCGTCACTATGAGCTTTCTCATCGTCGTCTCCTTTCTCTGTCCGGCTGATTACTGACGGCACTCGTGAGCGTTCGCTCATCACCCGGGTTCGAAGCATTTGGCGAGATTGCCGTCCGGGAAATTGCCGTTTGGGATGTCGTTGCCGCCGTTGACGAAGAACGCCTCAGGGGCCCAGCCCCATTCCCCGTTGTCGGCCACGGTGGCGGCCCACCAGTTATTCATTTGACCACTGAGGTCGTTCCCGGGGACCTTGGGTGCCCGGTACTCCACTCCCTCGGCCTGACACTCGAACCAGTTGCCTTTCGCCGTCTTCAGGTGACCGACGACGGGGCTGTCGGGGTCGCGGTCAGCGTGGACCGGGACGTTTCCCCGCCACATGTAGCAGTACTGGACATCGATGCCTCGCCCGCTATGCCAGACCGGGTCGGCGCACGGATATTCGTCACGGTCTCCCTTGGCGCTCGACGAACCTGGGACGGCGAGCGCCGTCATCATGGCCAGCATCATTGCCAGCGGAATGAGCTTTCTCATCGTCGTTCTCCTTTCTCTCGTCGTGAGCGTTGTCGCTTGCAGTTGGACACGGCTCTGCCATTGCCTCATGCGCGGAGGCTTGGTGCTGAACCGGCTCGCTTATGCGGGGCGGATGTTGGCGTTGAGATGAAACAGGTTGTCCGGGTCGTAGCGCCGTTTGATCTCGGCCAGGCGGTTGTAGGTCGCCGGCGGGTAGGCCGCGCGGACCCGGTCTTCGCCCTCATCGCCCATGAAGTTCGCGTAGGCGCCGTCTGTGCGCGGGGCGATTTCCCGCCAGAACTCTTCGATCCAGTTGACGTGGCGTTCTGGCTGCTGGTCCGTCCCTTCTTCCCAGCCGCTCTGGATCGCGAGGTAGAAGCGCTTGTCGCGGTGGGCAAAGGCAGTCGCGTCCCGCGGGACGCGGGCCATCGCGCCTCCCAATTCACGGAGCGTGGCGACGCTGAAGAGAGACGTGGCCCTGTTGAGATAGTCCAGGATGGTCTCTATCGTCCCCGCGTCCAGCCGGTGCAGGAAGCCGGCCCGGGCGGCGAGGGGACGGCTGGCGGACGCCGCTTCCGTGAGGTCGAACATGGCAGGGAAGGGAATCGGGCCGGTCGTATCGGCAAGCGGAGGGCCGCCTCCGAGTGCACGAAGTGGGGCAAGCGCCTGTTGACCCGCTTCCAGGTCGCCCGTGTAGCAGGCCGTGATCATGTGCACGAGGGTCCCGTGGGCCGCCTCTGGGATGAATGGAGCCGGAGGGGCGGGCATGACGAAGGAGATCGTCGTCAACTCGTCCGGCGCAGCGGTCATCGCGTCGGCATACGCCAGCAGACCCTCCCTTGTCGCTGGGTAGACGATCGCGCCCCCCAGGACCGTCCCGACCTGATGAAGCTGGAATTTGAAGCCGGTCGCGACGCCAAAGTTTCCGCCGCCGCCGCGGAGCGCCCAGTAGAGGTCGGGATACTCGTCGGCGGTTGCCGTCAGCGACCGGCCATCGGCGGTTACCAGGTCGACGGCGAGCAGGTTGTCGATCGTCAGACCGTGCTTGCGCATCAGCCAGCCGAGTCCGCCGCCGAGGGTCAGACCACCGACGCCAACGGTCGCGACGTCACCACCCGGTGTCGCCAGGTCGTACTCCTGAGTACCCGCGTAGAACTGGCCCCATGTCAGGCCAGGGCCTGCCCAGGCGACGCGCTCGTCGGGATCGACGTCGAGGCGCGTCATCGCGGAGAGGTCCAGGACCATTCCGCCGTCGACAGTCCCGTGCCCGGCGACGCTGTGTCCGCCGCCACGCACTGCCAACGTCAGGCCGTTGTCGCGGGCGGCGTTGACCGCAAAGATGACGTCCGCGGCGTCACGAGGTCGAACGATCAGCGACGGGTGGCGGTCGACCGCCGCATTCCAGACCCGGCGCGCCCGATCGTAGCCCTCGTCTTCGGGGCGGATGATCTCCCCGCCGTACACGTCGGCAAGGGCATTTTCCACCGCGCCGGCTTTCCGGTCGGTTGTCGTGGTCGGTGTACTTCCCATAGATTCCTCCGTCAGCGGTGGCACCGCGGCGGCGGTCGTCGCGATCCCCGCGGCGGCCAACATGCCGGCGGCGCCTGCCGCACTTCCAGCTTTGGTCAGCAGCGTCCGTCGAGAAAGCAACGGACGGTAGATGCGTCTCATGATGCGTGCCTCCTCGAAGTACATGGGCGGCGCCGGCTTCCATCACCGAAGCACCACCTACCCCAGTCTGCCGTTGCATCCGCCAGATCCCCAGGGACGATGCGTACGGAGATGCGGACATCCATGCGCACAACCGAACGTGGTTGGTGATAGGGTTTAGTGAGCCTTTGGACATGACGGAGCGGGAAGAGGTGGCATGAGCAACGAAGGCACGGTCGACGGGAAGCCGATGGACGCCATCGTGGTCGGTGGCGGCGTGGCCGGTTGCTCGATCGCCTATCGCCTGGCGGAGCGCGGTCGCCGGGTGCTCCTACTGGAGCGGCGAGAGCTGGCCTCGGGGGCATCGGGACGGAACGCCGGTCATACCGGCACCGGCTCCTCGCTGCACGATGCGGCGGGCCGCGCCGTCGCCGCCCTGACGACGGCAAACCTGGCAATGATCAAGACGCTGCCGGAGGAGCTTGACGCCGATTTTTCGCTGCGGCTAACGGGATCGCTTGACATCGCCACGAACCAGGAGCAGTGGGACCACGTCTCTCGGGCCGTCGACTCCCACCGAGCGAACGGCATCGAAGCCCATCTGCTCGACCGGCAGGAGGCGCGGAAGCTGATGCCCGCCTTGGCGGAGGACATTCTGGGGGCGAAGTTTCTTCCGGACCGAGGCCATCTCTGGCCATTTGCCCTGGTCCATGCCTTCGCCCGGGCAGCGAGCCGACATGGCGCGGTCATTCGCACTGGAGCGGCGGTGGAGGCGCTGATTTGGGCGGGCGATCGCGTCACCGGGGTACGCACCGGCGGCGAGGCGATCCTGGCCGACGAAGTCGTCCTGGCGACGAACGCCTACACGCCCCACCTCCTGCCGGACCTGCCGGATGGTGCGATCGTCCCCGCCAGGGGCCAGATTCTGGTCACCGAAGCGCAACCGCCGATCCTTGAGTGTCCGTTCGGCACCAACTTCGACAAGGAGTACGGTCGGCAGACGCCGGACGGCAAGATCCTCTTTGGCGGCTTCCGCCGCCTCGATGACGACCAAGGGCTGGGTCACGAGGACGAACGCGTGACCCCCGCCGTCATCCACGGACTGGCCGCCAATCTGGTCCGTCTCTTCCCCGCCCTGGCGGACGTACGAGTGGTGCGCTGCTGGGCCGGAATCATGGGCTTCACCCCGGACGGCCTGCCCCTGATCGGCCGCTACGCCCCCGGACTCACCCTGGCGGTCGGCTTCAACGGGGGCGGCTTCTCCTGGACCTCAATTACCGGCAGGATCATCGCCGACCTCCTCGACGGCATCGACCCCAGCTTCGATCTGGCCCCGTTCGACCCCAACCGCTTCGCAACGTTCGGGACTGCGTGGAGCAACCCGTTTACGGCCGGGGAGCAGGCCGGGGCAGAGGTATCTGGAACGTATGACTCATAGGTAGCGCAAGATACCGCCTTCCCTGAGCGGATTCCACGCCTGTAGCCAGTACACCCGATCCAGATGCGGCCCGGAGGTACACCGGGGTGGCGCTCGGATAACCGGGTAGCGTATGGTCCGGTTATGCCTATGGCGGAATCCACGATGACGCGCGACCCGTGCCTGGCATTCGCTATCCCCTCCAGGGAGCGCGTCTGGTGCCTGTGGGAAGGACGATGACGCCCGATCGAGCCGCCACCCAGGGACAGCCGGTCTCGCTCGTTCCGCTCGGCAGACGCGGCTGGGATTCGCCTGTCCCTACACCCCTGACCCGGCTGATTGGGCGTCAGCAAGAACGTCAAACCGCCAGTGATCTTCTCCGCGGCGGAACGCGCCTGGTGACGCTGACCGGCCCAGGCGGGATCGGCAAGACCCGGCTGGCACTCCAGATCGGTAGCGATCTGGAGACAGAGTTCGATGGCGTCATCTGGATCCCGCTGACGCAGGTTCGCGATCCAGACGCCGTCCTCGCCGTCGTGGCGTCGAGTGTCGGGCTTGTAGGTGGGGCGTCGCTCGAACGGCTGATCCGCGCGATCCGTGGCGACCGCCTCCTGCTGGTGATCGACAATTTCGAGCAGGTGATCGACGCGGCGCCTCGGATCGCCGATCTGCTTGCTGCCTGCCCGAAGCTTCATGCCCTGGTCACGAGCCGATCCCTGCTGCGGATCCGCGGGGAATACACCCTCTCACTGCCACCACTCTCGACGAGCGCCGCAACGCAAGGGCCGCGTGGGAACGAACGATTGCCTGCGCACGATAGCCCGGACACGACCCACCTCCCAGACGCGGTGGCGCTCTTCGTCGAGCGGGCCGCTCCCCTCGCTCCAGATGGCTCCCTGAGTGACGCGAATACGGCAACGATCGAAGCGATCTGTGCGCGCCTGGACGGGCTCCCGCTCGCGATCGAACTGGCGGCGGCCAGAATGAGTCACCTGCCGCTGCCGTCGCTCCTCGACCATTTGGACCGGCGCCTGCCACTGCTGATCGAAGGCGCGCGGGATCTTCCAGAGCGCCAGCGGACCATGCGGGACGCGATCGCCTGGAGCTTCGAGCTCCTGCTTCCGGCGGAGCAGCGACTTTTCCGTCGTCTGGCGGTGTTCGAGGGTGGATTCACGCTGGCGGCGGCGGAAGCAGTCGACACTGGCGATCCCGATCCCGGTGATCCGCGCCCAGTCGGCCCCGGCACACTCGACCTCCTGCGCTCACTCGTCGAGAAGAGCCTGGTACGCCAGGAGCTCTCCGACTCCGGGGAGCCACGCTACACGATGTTCGAGACGATCCGGGAGTTCGCGTCTGAGCACCTGGCGGAGTCGGGTGCGACTACCGCGGCCCGTCAGAATCACGCCGCGTTCTTTCAGGCACAGGCTGAGCGGGATGGGATGGCGGACCTGCAGCCGGACGGGGACCGACGGCTGGACGGTCTGGAAGCGGAGCGCGCGAACATGCGCGCTGCCCTAACGTGGTTGGAGGACTCGGGCCAACCCGAGCGATGCCTAGAGATGGCGACCATGCTGGGCGGGTTCTGGTTCGCCCGCAGTCATTTGCGAGAAGGCCAGGAATGGCTCGAACGCTCACTGGCGAAATATGGTGGCGCCCCGTCCCTTCTACGAGCCAGAGCCCTGGTCTGGCTCGGCTCGATCTTGATCCTGAGAGGAGAGACCGACGAAGCTGAACGTGTATTGACCGAAGGGTTGGTGCTCTCACGGACGCACGGAGACGCATTCTTCGAAGCCCAGGCGCTCCTCGGCCTTGGGTTCAGAGCGCTGTACTTCGGTGACCCAGTGCGCGGAGCTGTGCATCTGACCGAGGGGATGGCCGCGGCCGAGACCGTGCCGGACCCCCGCCTGGCTTCGCTCATGATCGGAAGAGTCAAGGCCAATCTGGGCATCGCCGCGCGGGAACGGGGTCAGCTCACCGAGGCGAAAGGCTTTCTCGAAGAGGCATTGCGACAGTATCAAGCGATCGCCTATCGGGCTGGCGAGCGGCGGTCAGAGGCCGATCTCGCCTACCTGGCGGTCGTGCGCGGCGAGTACGCCGAGGCAATGAACGGGTACCAGGTGTTTCTGGCGCGGGCGCGGGGCGAGCGGGCGTCTCGGGATACCCAGGTCGTGATCGTCGGCGTGGCTATCGCCGCCGCGGGCCTCGGTTGGCACGAGCTCTCGACCCGCTGGCTGGGTGCCGCCGAAACGTTGGGCGAGCGATTGGGGCTCGGTCCGCTGGTGGACACCTACGCCTGGCCCGTCTGGAATCGAGCGCTCGAAAGCGCGCGCGGAGCGCTCGGCGAGGCGGCATTCGCGGCCTCCTGGGCGGCCGGTCGTGCGCTGCGAACCGAGCAAGTCTTCGCGGAGATCCTCGACTCCCCCGCCGTGCAGCGCTCGGCCAAGGTCCGCACCAGCGCCGCCGTGACCCACTCCATTGATGGTCAAGAGGCGCTGTCAGCGCGAGAGATGGATGTCCTCCGTTTGCTTGTCGCGGGACAGAGTGATCGGGCGATCGGCGCGGCGTTGTTCATTAGCCATCGGACCGTCGAGTTCCACGTCTCGCGCATCCTCGCCAAGCTGGGGGTCGCGAGCCGCTCCGCCGCGGTCGCCGCCGCGTTTTCCGCGGGTCTGGTTGACCCGTCCGCGCCATCTTCTGCCCCCGAATAGCGCACCGGCAAACCACCGGAGCCTATTTCCCGTCCACGAGCGACGGACCACGGGGAAATCCCGTGGTCCGTGGTCCGCGATCCCGTGGTTCCACGAGTAGGCGCGATCCCCTCCGCCACGTACCGTGAATCCAGTGGATGTGCCCGGCCACCGGGCAGTTCCATTGCAACCGCCCACGGTTTGGATCAGGGGGAGCAAAGCAGGCATGGAGGGACACCGCTTCGACGAACTGGCCCGTTCGCTTGGTACCTCGACTACTCGCCGCGGACTCCTCAAAGGTTGCCTGGGGATCATCGCGGGCGCACTTGCCGGGTCCGCCGCCACTCGGGGGGCGGCGCAAGGCACCATGGTCACGCAGGCGTACTGCGGCAATCAGTTCTGTGACAGCAACCCGGGGGGCTGCAAGCCGGGCTGCGTCTGCTGCGTCTACACCAACGCCGTCACCGGCAAGGTGATCAACAGCCGCTGCCGGCCACCAGGCACCTGCAATCCCGGCACAACCGTCTGCCCGGCGGGGCAGACCTATTGTTCGGATCTCGGCCGCTGCGCTGAGTGCTGCACCAACGCTCAGTGCCCGACACCGGCCGATCCCTGCCGTGCGGCCGTCTGCCAAAGCGGCGTCTGCAACCAGATCCCGGCCAACGAGGGCGGGACGTGCAATGACGGAGACCTCTGCACCAAGACCGACACCTGCCGCGGCGGCGTCTGCGTCGGCGGCGACCCGGTCGTCTGTCGGCCGCTCGACCAATGCCACGTGGCGGGCACGTGCGACCCACTGACCGGGACCTGTTCTAACCCGAACGCGCCCAACGGGGTGTCGTGTAACGACACGAACGCCTGTACCACAGGCGACACCTGCCAGGCGGGCGCTTGCACCGGCGGGACAACGGTCTCATGCACCACGGACAACCCCTGCCTCTCCGCAAGTTGCGACCCGGTCCGTGGATGCGTAACGACGCCGAAGGGACGGGGAGAGGCCTGCGGGAACGGGATCCGCTGCGACGGCGACGAGATCTGCGACGGGGCGGGGACCTGCGTGCCAGGGACGCCGGTGTCCTGCGGTTCTTGCCTCGCCTGCGACCCCGCGTCTGGGTCGTGCGTGGCCGCAAACGAAGGTTCGGCCTGCTCTGGCAGCAGCGACAAGTGCTTCGAGACCTTCGTCTGCCGCGCGGGGACGTGCGTTGGCGAGCAGCCGACTGATTGCACGGCTACGGACCAATGCCACGCGGCCGGAACCTGCGACCCCAACACCGGCCTCTGCTCAAATCCAGACCAGCCGGACGGGACGGACTGCGAAGACGGCGATCTCTGCACCGGCGGCGACTCCTGTCAGGCGGGCGTCTGTCGGCCTGGCATCTTCCCCACGCTCTGCTTCGCCACCACTTGCGCGCCCCAATCGACCTGCAACCCGTCCACCGGCCAATGCGAAGCGACGGCCACCGCTCCGAACGGAACCGACTGTAGCTCGCCGTTCGACGCGTGCTCGACGAGCGAATGCCAGGACGGGGCCTGCGTCGCCACATCAACCGTGGACTGTTCCCATCTCGACACCGAGTGTGGGATCGGACAGTGTGATGGAGTCACCGGAAACTGCACGGTGGTGGCGAGGCCGGGGTCTCACCTCACGCCGTGTGATGGCCAAAACAGGTGCAACACGTTCCTTTGCGCTGGCGGTAGTTGTGTGGACTTTGGACCCGCGGTCACGTGCGACAGTCCTCCGTACTCAGTGCCAGACTGCTCAAGGAATCTGCAACCCCGGCACAGGGCGATGCTCGTACGGGCCGGCGCCCGACGGAACGTCGTGCGGGGCTCAAGGAAATCGCTTCTGCTTAATGGGATCTGCCAGTGCGACGGGTTCTGTGAGGGGCTTTGCCTGTCGACTCAGGGGCAGTGCTGCGGCAGGATCTTCCAGGGCGAGATTCTCTTTTGTGAAGCTACCACGACCTGTTGCCCAGCGGACGTTGCCTTCCTCGGCTCCGGTTGCTGCACAGCCTTGCAACGCTGCACCGAAACCGGGTGCATTTGATTCGTCGAGGAGTGGGCCCATCGTCAGCATACGGGAGCACCCACCTAGACAACCCGCATAGTCGAAGGCGCCGCCGGGCTGATATCAGCCCGGCGGCGCCGGTTTTCGTGGCGCCTGGAGATCGTCCTCGCTCGTGCGAGTGCGCCAGGGTATCTTGACGTCGAGTTATGGGCACCGCAATGTGCATCTATCAAACGCCTGATGGACGTGATGTGCATGGAATGGCGAATCGGGACGGCGCATCGGTCGTGCAATCCGTTGAGCGAGTGCGCTGGCGGTCCTCACCTGCTTTACCGGCGGTGAACCGTAGTTGCGTGTCGCCGATGTGGCCCGCCGGCTCGATTTGCCCCAGAGCACCGTCTCCTGGCTGATCGTGACGATGGAGCGGACGGGGTTCATCGAAGCGGACTGAACTGATCCGCTCCTTCTCGAAGCTATCTATCGCGCGGAGCGAGGCATGACCCGACCTCGAAACCACATCGCCGCCATCGAGGCGCTCGTCATCGCCGGCAAAAAGGATTACGCCACTGGAGCCGGCCTCAAGACGCCCTCATCTGACTGAGGTTGTTCCCCAGCGAGCCCGAGCGCTGGGCGAAATCGGCGATCTCCACGTCTGCGCCTATCCACCCCAGGCCCAAACCTGCCTGGTGAAGATCACCGCCGACGACGGCACGGTTGGCTGGGGTGAAGCGCACGCCCCGCTCGGTCCCGCCGCGACCAAGGCGGTGGTCGAGGACGTTCTCGCTCCGCTTCTGCTTGGGAAGGATCCACTCGCCATCGAGCGGCACTGGGACTACATGTACGGCAGCCAGCGCTTGCGCGGCCACGTTAGCGGCTACCAGATGGAGGCGATCGCCGGAGTCGATATCGCCCTCTGGGACCTCGCGGGCAAGCTGCTCGATCTGCCGGTCTACCAGCTGCTCGGCGGCCCCTATCGCACTGAGCTGCCGGCGTACGCCTCGGGCGTCCCCGGGGCAACACCGGAGGAGCGGGCGCGGCGCGCGGCTGGGTTCATCGACGAGGGCTATACGGCCGTCAAGGCATCGATCGGGCGCGGCAACATCGACGCGGATCTGGCCGGACTGGCCGCCATCGCCGAGGCGGTCGCCGGCAGGGCCGACCTGCTGGTCGACGCGCACGGCGCCTACGCCAGCGATCTGGCGCTGAAGGTTGGCCGTCGCCTGGAAGCGCTCGGGCGTCGCCTGGTTGGAAGATCCGCTTCCGCCGGAGGATATCGACGGCTACGCCCGGCTGGCGGCGGCGCTCGACATGCCGGTTGCCGGCGGCGAGACCGAATGCACCCGTTGGCAGTTCGACACCCGGCTGCGGTCCGGGGCCTTCGACGTCGATTCTGCCCGATGTCTGCCGCGCTGGGGGCATCAGCGAGGGTCGCAAGATCGCCGACGTGGCCCGCCTCCACAACGTGCGCTGGGCTGCCCACGTCAGTATGGGCAGCTCCGTCCACGTCGCGGCGGCGGCACATCTCGCCGCCGCCAGCCCCAACTTCCTCATCTTCGAGTTCCCGAGCACTCCCAATCCCCTTGGTGACGACCTCCTGCAATCACCTCTCCACCCTGTGGGAGGATTCTTGCGGGTTCCGGAGGGCCCAGGTCTCGGGATCGAGATTGACGAAGCCCGGCTCGCCGCTCATATCGTCTCTGACCTCAAGGGGTAGTCCAGAGCAGGTGTTTCTAACTGTCCGAAGGTGGTAGGCAATCGGACGGACACGGAGGTTCGCCCCTACGTCATCGGGCGTGGCTTGGCTCACTGAAGCCGGCGGCCTCCACAAATCCGCCAGTCGCGCCGAAACAGCGACGTCGGCACGCCACAAGCCGTCCACGACGGCCAACTCTTTGCATTCTCTATCACGAACCCTCGCGAGAATTATTTGATATCTTGATGAACAACTATTGAATATCCAGTCGCTCTGGGGCGGTTTGATCGCGCCGCGAGGGCGGACAGGAGGCGAGGATGACCTGGTTCGAGGCGCCGACGAGCGACGACTTCATCGCGGCGGCCGTCGATGCGGCCCGCTGGATCCGGTCCACCGCCCGAGAGGCCGAGCATGGACTGGTCTGGCTGCCCGATCCGGACCAGCCCGGAGCAGCGACGCGACCGTCACCGCCCCGCCACGATCTACAGCGGCAATGCCGGGCATCGTGCTCTTCTTCCTCGAACTGGCGGAGGCAACCGGCGACGCTCGTACCTCGATGAGGCGCGGCGCGGCGCCGATCAGATCGCCGCGACCTGGCGGGATGTGCTGGATTTCCCGTCCCTGATCCCGCTCGATCACGTCAACCTCGACTTCAGCCACGGCCTCTCCGGGACCGCCTTCACGCTCGCCACGTCTGGCGCGCGACGGGGACCGCGCCTACCGGGACGCCGCGCTGGCGATCACCCGCCACATCGCGGACGCGGCGACCGAGCGCGACGGCGCCGTCAGCTGGACCGGCGCGCCGTCCGCCGCGCTCGGCGATGGCTCGATCGTCCTCTATCTGCTCTGGGCGGCGCGGCAATTCGACGACCCAGCCCTGCTCGATCTGGCGCGACGCGCAGGGGAGCACACCTGAAGCTCGCCGAACCGGAGCCGCGCGGCGGGCTGAAGTGGACCGGCTTCCCGATGGAGACTCTCGGCATGAGCCCGGACGCCTACATGCCGAACTTCGAGTTCGGCACCGCCGGCGTCGCCTACGTCCTGGCACGCCTCGCCGAGGAGACCGGCGACGCAGCGCTTCCTCGACGCCGCGCGAGGCGGGCGCCGCGCACGTCCAGGCGATCGCCACGGTGCGCGGCGACGCTGCGCTGCTCCACCTACAGGCGAGCCGGACGATGACCGACCTCTTCTACCTGGGCTACTGCCACGGCCCGGTCGGCACGGCGCGCCTCTTCTACGACCTCGCACCGACGACCGGGATCCCGGATACGCCGAGTGGACGGAGCGCTTCGCGCGCGGGATCACCGGCAGCGGCGTGCCGGAGCGCCAGACGCCGGGGCTGTGGAACGTCGTCTGCCAGTGCTGCGGCACGCCGGGCATCATCGACTTCTTCCTCGGCCTCTGGGCGGGCAACGCGGGAGCGCGGGCTACCTGGCCTTCGCCCGGCGCGATGGCCGAGCAGACGCTCAGCCGCGCGACCGACTTCGACGGCAAGGGAGCGCGCTGGTATCAGGCCTGGACCCGCAGCCAAGCCGGACGACGTCACCGCCGAGACCGGCTACATGATCGGCGCGGCCGGCGTCGGCAGCGCCTTCCTCCACCTCGCACCTCGCCGAGCAGGGCCGCTACCGCGCCATCCTCTTCCCCGACAATCCGTTCCCGGAGTCGCTGCCAGCGGCTTGATCCCGTCCGGCCCGAACGCTCAACATCCGGCGCTGCCGGCTAAAGAAGGATGCGATCGAGGAACGGGCGATCGCGCGGAACGACGAGATCTGGTTGGCTTCCTTGCCGAAGAGATGGCCCTCGTCGTCGTAGATCACCAACTCGACGTCTCGACCCAGCGCCCTCAGCCGGCTCACGATCTGCTCGGCCTCCTGCACCGGCACCCGTGGATCATTTCGGCCATGGAGCACGATCATGGGGGCGGTGATCTCTTCCGCCTTGTGCAGTGGCGAGATACTCCGCAGCAGGTCGGCGTCCCGCTCGGGATCGCCGTATTCGTCGGCGCGCAACCGTCGTCGCCAGGGTCCGGTCCGCTCGAAGAAGCTCTGGAAATCCGCGATGCCAACGATGTCCACACCGGCCGCCCAGAGGTCCGGGTAGCTGGTGACGGCCGCCAGCACCATGAAGCCACCATAGCTGCGGCCCATCACCGCGATCTTGGCGGCATCGACCTCCGGCTGCGTCTTGAGCCATTCAACGGCGGATGCCAGGTCCGCAACAGCATCCGGCCGCTTTTCACGGTCGTCCAGGTGATGGTAGTGCTTGCCATAGCCAGTGCTGCCACGGACATTTGGAGCGAGAACAGCATAGCCGCGCTCAACCAAATACTGGGTAAACGGGGAGAACTCCGTCTTTAGCTGGCTCTCCGGTCCCCCGTGGACGTAGACGACGACCGGCACCTTGGCGGACATCGCCTTCGGGCGGAACCAGAAGGCCGGGATCTGGAGACCATCAAAGGTCGGGATACCGGATTGTCTCCGGCTGGCGCAGAGAATCCGGTAGGCGCTGTGTCGTTGAGGAACGGACCACTTCCTGGGTCGCGCCGCCAAGTTCGAACGTCCAGATGCAGGACGGAATCACCGCGCCGTTAACCGCGCACGCTAAGCGGGATCCATCCGGCGACCACGCCAACCCCGAGACGACACCAGCGGGGAGATCGGACACAGGTGATGACGTACCGCTCGCGGAGTTGCGCAGGAAGAGGCGTGAACTGCCGTCCTCGTTGACCGTGTAGGCGAGCTTCGAGCCATCCGGCGACGGCGCCAGGGCATCGACATCCCACTCGCCGCTGGCAAGCACCGTTTGCTCGCCCGAATCGAGAGCAATCCGAAGCAGGCGCTCTACGTCGCTGTCTTGATTGGAGGCCGCCAGAATCGCTCCGCCGGCCGGATCGAACGTCGCCGCCGTTATCGTCGCCTCACCGTCATGGGGCGTAAGGTGACGCGGCACAGCGGCGCCATCGAGCGACACCAGGAAGAGGTCGTGATCGAGGTTCGTGTTGGAGCGGCGTACCAGGATCGCGGACCCGTCCGGCGACCACGCCACCGGCGCCAGCCACCCGTCGATCGCCCAGGCGAGCCTGGAGGATCCCTTTTCCAGATCGATCACCCAGACATCGAAGAATTGACGCAATCTGGAGTTGCTGGCGTATGCGAGCCACCGGCCGTCAGCCGAGAGGACCGGGTCCTGGTGGATGACGTCGTCCTCGGTCGTCCTCCTCTGCGCTGGGCCTTCGCCGTCGAGGGTCCAGAGCTGGTGACGTTCGTTTCCGCCGCTATCGACGCCGAAGACCAGCCGGTCTGTGCGCGACGCCGTAATGAGCTTCGACACCGGTTCGACATAGGAAGTCAGTTGCCGGGAAGCGCCAGTCGTGAGGTCGATCTCATGGACTTGATAGGTGCCGGACTCATTCGCCAGGTAGGCAAGCGTTGTCGGTGTCCGCCAGACAGGAGAATTCGCCGACCGCGCCAGGAGAAAGTCTTCCAGGGTTGCCTGTGCCGACCGATCGGAAACTGCCGTTTTGCCTTGATTCTGCACAGCCCGCCTCGTCTTTCTCTGGCCCGGTCCGAACTCGCCCCGCGTTTGCGGTCGCCCAGCATACCGGCAAGTTTGATGTAGCGCATGCCCGGAGAGGAACTGTGAACGTCAGGTGATCGCGCTACGAAAGGCGGACGCGCTGGCCCGTGCGGGCGGCTTCGTAGGCCGCGTCGATGATCCGCAGGGCTCTCGTGACATCCTCACCGGTCACCCTCGGATCCCGGTCCTCGTCGATCGCCGCGAGGAGATCGGCGATGATCGTCGCTCCGGTTGCCCCGTATCCTGGGACCGCCCGGTTCGTATAGACGGTCTCCTGCGTGACGACCGGATCGAGATCCGTGCCGCCGCCAAACCAGGTCAGCCGGCCGTCAGGTCTGATCGTGATCGATCCTTTTACACCTCTGAGCGCCAGATACCCGTCACCGCCGGGCCTTGGGAGCGCGTACGCGTAGTGGATAGTGCCGAGCGCCCCGCTCGCGTAGCGCAGCCCGACGGAGACTGCATCTTCGACGTCGATCCGTTCGCCTCCGACATTTCCTGTCATCGCTTGGACCTCGACGATCTCGTCCCCCGTCAGCCAGAGCAGTTGATCGATGTCGTGGACGGCCAGCCAATGAAGGATCCCGCCGCCGCTTGCCTCGCCATCGAAGATCGGATTGCTGGGATCTCTGACGCTCACCGACGAGGTCGTGAAGACCGCCTCTGTCGTCAGCAGCCGGCCCAACCGTCCTTGGGCGACGATCGACTTGGCGTCCTGCCACCCCTGCCCATAGCGCCGCGTCAGGGCGACCGCGACCTTGACGCCGGCTTCACGGGCGGCGCGAAAGGCAGACTCCGCTTCCGCGGCGGTACGCGCTCCGGGCTTGTCGACGAGGATGTGGACGCCAGCCTGGGCCAGGCGCGCGATTGCATCGGGCGCCAGATTGTTCGGCAGGGTTACCAGGGCAAGATCGACCTTTTCATTGCGCGAGGAGGGCATCCAGATCCGTGTAGAAGGGGATGGAGCGATAGGAATCGTCAAGAGCGGCGGGGAGGATAGCGTCGTGGTGGCTGGGAGCGAGTGTTGCTCCCCGTGCCGGATCGGGGTCATAGAGGGCGACGATCTCAAGCCGATCCCGGAACAGTTCCAGGCTCTTGACCCAGCCGGTGACATGATAGTGGTTCAGCCCAATGACTCCGACACGCAGGTTCGCCATGATCTCTCCTCACCCTCGGGGCAGCCGTCTGTGGAGTGCGAGCTTCCGTGCGACACTGCCGAAAGTATCGCGTCGATCGCTCGCCATCGCAGATGGAGAAGCCGTCTTCGACATGCTTCGAGGCAGATCATTTGGCGGCGCGGAGCCGTAGACAGCCACCGGCAAATCAGAGAGCTCTTTCGGCACGATCGCGGCAGTGAGGAGGACATCGTGGTCTGGGCAAATCGGGGGTTGACGCACCGGCCGATCGCCGTGGGAACGCAGGGGCGTGGTCGCATCGGCCAACCAACTGGCCTCGCTCGCGGGCCTGCGCATGCTGATCCAGGGTGGCAACGCGGTCGATGCCGCGGTCGCGGTCGCCGCCGCGCTCAACGTCGCCGAACCCTACATGTCCGGCATCGGCGGCGCCGGATACTTGATGCACTACGACGCTAACGACCGCGCGGTCCGCGTCCTCAACTACAACGGCAACGCCCCCAAAGCCGCGCATCTCGATGCGTTTGGGAACCGGCAGGAGCAAGAGCATGGCCCCAAGTCGCCGATGCTTCCGGCAGCGTGCGGCGGCTGGCTGACCGCGCTTGAGACTAAGGGCACGCTTGATCGTGCGACCGTCTTTGCCCCGGCGATCGAATACGCCGAGTATGGCGTGCCCCTGACGACCCTGAACGAGCACTTCTTCGGCCGGGCCGCGGGCGCCGGGCACCTGGACGAACTCGCCAGAAGCGGTCTTCGTTCCCGGCGGCGTCGCTCCGGCTGCCGGCACGGTCATCAAGCAACCGATAGCTCGCCGAGACCTTCCGGCGCGTCGTCGACGGCGGCATGGACGCGTTCTACCGTGGACCGATTGGAAGGAGATCGTTGCGTCGGTGCAATCACGAGGCGGCCTCCTCAGCGAAGCAGACCTGGAGGAGTTCCAGCCCTTCTGGGAAGTGCCCACATCGATCGACTATCGCGGCTACACGGTGCACACCGCGCCCCCGCCATGCTCCGGCATCCAGTATCTGCAGAGCCTCAAGCTGGTGGAGCGGTTCGATCTGGCGGGGATGGGACACAACAGCGCCGAGGCAATCCACATCATGTTGGAGGCGATGAAGATCGCGACGGCGGATCGCATCCACTACGCGCCAATGGGCGCGGACTGCCCCACCGACGAACTGCTTTCGCGCGAGCTACATCGCCGCAGCGCAGCGCGCTGATCGACGCGCAGCACGGTCGGATTCAGCGAGGGCGAGCGGTTCGATTCACGGCTGGACGACGCCAGCGCCGATCCCGCCCGGATCCCTCCGGACGACGCACAAGATGCCAGAGTCGACCACCCACTTCGACGTCATCGACGGCGAGGGCAATGCCGTCGCCGTCACGCAGAGCCTGGGCGACGGGTTCGGCAGCGGCGTGATGGCGGGCTCGACCGGGATGATGCTCAACAACTTCAACTACTGGTTCGACAGCGACCCGCGAGAGCCCGAACGTGATCGGCCCCGGCAAGCGCATCGAGATGTGCATGGCTCCGGCGGCGATGACCCACGGGGACGGCGCGCTCTTCGGCGTGATCGGCACACCCGGCTCGTTCGGCATCCTGCAGACGACGCCGCAGATGATCATGAACCTGCATCGACCACGGGTTCAGCATCCAGGCCGCGATCGAGGCGCCCCGCGTGCGTGCCTACGAAGCGACCACGGTCGAGATCGAAGCGCGCATCCCGAAGGTCGTCCGCGACGACCTGATCCGGCGCGGGCACACCATCCGTCTCATCGACGACTGGTCCTTCCTGGTCGGCGGCGGTCAGGGCGCCCTCGTCGATCCGGACAGCGGCGCGCTCTACGGCGGCGCCGACCCACGACGGGATGGGGTAGCGCTCGGGTTCTAAGGGCGACGATAGGCCATCACGGACTCGAAGAATTCTCCTAGTCCAACGGCAGGCCGGCTTCCTCAAGGGCGGCATTCAGTTGCGCTTCGGCGGCTTCGTGCAGAGGCAGGATGCTGACGACGGTTTGTAACATCACGTCGATGTTCAGGCCCGTCAGGCTGACGGTGTCGGCCGCTCCACTGAGATAGTCGTCGACGTTGGCCATCTGGCGTGCCGTCGTCGCGAGCGGCTCGAGCACCGCCAGATAGGCCGACTTCAACTCCTCGAAGCGTGGCGGTGTCGTCGCTGCCGATACGTCTTTGTGCACGACGACCCACCCGAGGAACACCCAGCCAAGTTCATCGATCGGAGCATTCGGATTCGCTGCGAGGATCTGCAACAGCTGGTCGAGACGGAGGAATGAGAGACGCAACAGGGACGCGCTGTCTTTGAGATCCGTCAGGTACGCCTTCTCAGCGGCATCTGCAGCGGCGCTCGCCTGTTCTTCGTCAGCCTCCTCAGCCGTCGCGCTGAGCAGCAAGCTGTCCAGAGAGTCGTCAGCCGCCCGCCCATAGACGAGGAGGTCGTAAACGCGACCTGCTTCGATTTCGGTGGCCGGCCGGCTCAGGAGGACGTCGCTCGTGCCGGTCGCGCGGATCTCCAAATCGACCGCTCCGGCATCGATATCGGCATACTTGGTCGCACCGGGATACCGGACATCTTCGTAGATCGTAGGGCCGTCGCTGATCCCGAGATCGATCCCGTCCAGGTCGGTCACCAGATCGACGAGGCGGAGGCGAGCGGTGTCAGGCTCCAGCGGCCGCACCAGGACGGCGAAGGATTGACTGTGGAGGTCGGGAAACTCTCCGTAGATGGGAATGACGTAGCGGAGGTTCTCGTCGAGCGTCAGACGTCGACGTGAGCCCCGCCTGGCTTAGATCCTCGCCCGCTGGCACGACGACAAATTCGAGCGTGCCGCCTGGCTGACGTGCCGGTTTGGTTGCCTTGCCGAAGACAAGTTCGTCCACTACTCGTTCACCGTCGACGTAGATATCGAGGGCCGGCGCCCCCGCCGCGACGTTGACGTAGCGCACGAGCGCGCCCTTGCCGGCGGCCCTGACTCGTAGTGCTGGCAGGGCCAACACCGCCAGGGCCGCCGCCGAGACCTGGAGATACGTGCGCCGGGAAACCTTGCGCTCCCGCCCCATGGCCAAGAGGCGCGAATCATTATGAGATCGCGGGGACATGGATACCTCCAGTATGAGGCTGTGGAGACGTGAAGATTGGGCGACCTTGACGGTAGCGAGCGAGTGCCCAGCCATCATCCGGCAGGAGTTACCGCGTGACATCAGTAAAAATTGCGTAATTCGCCATTGATGTTGACCGGCCCAGGGTCAATGCCCGGCCGGGACCAACGGCGGCGCAATCTCGTTGGTTGTCGTCACAACGAGCCCGAGGCAAATCGCAATCGCCGCCGCCTCCCGCCGGTTGGCGGCCCCGAGCTTGGTGAGGATGCTCGCGACGTGCGACATCACCGTGCGCGGGGAGATGTAAAGGTCGGCGGCGATCTCTTTGTCCGTGAAACGCTGGACAAGCAAGGCGAGAACCTGGCGCTCCCGGCCAGAAAGTATTGGAACCTGTACCAGACCCTGAGCACTCATTGCCGCCGACCTCGCTCCCACTCCACTGCCGAATCGATACCTTGGGTAGCATCGATCTTCGGCCACATGGGACGCGCAGGCATCCGAAAGGTTACGGATTCAGCACCGACTGCCGAACATGGAGGCGCTACGTATTCAGACACCACGCGCACGTCGATCCCGACCAGGGACCACCCTCGTCGGAGATCGTCTCCGGCATGATTGGACCGCATCAATGTTGGACGATCAGGGCAGGTCAAACAACGACGCCTGGGTACTGGTTTCCTCTCCGGCGACAAAACGGGCCCGCTTCAGGTCGATCCGATAATCATCCTCAGAACCAAGCACAGGTGTCCGCTCTTCGACGTAATAGGTCCAAGCTCGCGCTTCCAGGAACCGGGGCGGGTGCCCGGTCGAGCGAATCACCCGCCACCAGGCTACGTCGGCGCCATGGTGCTGCATGACCCTGCCGACCATGCGCGCGACAAATGGACCGTCCACGTCCCCGAAGCCGGGGTGAGGACCGATGGCATCGGCAACATCGCCATACGTCATGACCTTGCCCGCCGGGATAGTACCTACGACCTCAAGTACTTCACGCACCAGGTCCGGAGTCGGTTCCCATGTATCGTCCCAGGTCATGGAAGGCACCGCCCTACTGTGGCATTTAACGGGTTCAGCGACTACGCGAATGATATCCGCACCGTGATCACCCAGTCCCGGAGCCATCAGACCCGGGCGGCCCCACTTCCCGTGTTGCGCACTTCCACGACAACCGACCGAATAGCCTCGATGACCAGCTCAGGTTGCTCGAGCAGGATGTAGTGCCCGCTCGTAGGCGCGACGAGCTGCCGGGCGGTGGGCGTCAGCTTGGCCAGGTCCGCCTGCAAGTCCTGCCAGACCGCCTCCATTGCCTCGGCCGAGATACCGGACGGTATCTCGGCCGCTGTGTATCCACGCCCGTGCGTGACAACAACCAGGGGGATCGGGTCAAGCGGCCGGGCCATGGCGGCGTCACGCATCTGGGCGAAGCTGGCATCCAGGTCGATCCGCTCGAAGTCCGGGTACACATCAAGACCCGGCGGATTCATCGCCATCCCATCAAGTACTGCCCACTGCTCGGGTGTCATCACCGCTTGAAACCGCTCGCTTTGCTCCTCGTGCGAAGCGTCGACGAGGACCAAGCCGGCGACCTCGGCCGGATAGGTGGCGGAGTAGAGACGGCCGACGACTCCACCGAGTGAATGTCCAACCAGGACGAAGGGTCCTGGAACACCCGCCGCATGGAGGAGCGCGTGGAGGTCCGCGACCAGATCGGCGACGGTGCGGGGCTGGGGGACTGAGTCGCTGCGGGAGCGCTGACCCGGATCGCCGGGGTCGGTCAGAATCGTCCCCGGGCGATCGTAGGCGCAGACGCACGTGAAAGCGGCAACTCCTGGCAGGACCGCAGTCTTGCCAGGCGACTCCCCAAGCGCGATCGTGTCCCAGATGTCGGCCCGATGAGGATAGCCGGCCTCGAGGACGACAGTCGGGCCACCGGCGCCGCGGCATTCGAGCCACAGCCGCCGCCCACCGATGTCGACCAACCCGGCAACGTGGCCATTTCCTACGGTCGGCATACTCCACCTGTGTGATCTCACGGATTGCACCCCTACAGCGATTTCACGGGAAGACAGTAGTCCAGGATGATTCGGGTCTTGGGGCCTGGCTCCTCGCTATCGAAGTAGATCTCGAAGGGCGGCCGGTCGTCGGCCTGATAGCCGCTTTCGGGCAGCCACCCGCCATACATGGCGTCGACGAGTCGCCCGATCTCGGCCGGGTCCTCGACGTCGATTCGCTGCACCGCGTATTTGCCCCCGTGGAGGTCCTGAATATCGACGTTGGCACTGCCCTGTGTCACCTCCCCAGGGGACGGTAACGCAGGCGTCGTAGCGACAGCGTGCGGTCGGCGAAATGTCAGGGTTATCGTGGGGCACGCCGATAACCAGGGTATCCGACCTGAAGAGATCGCGGTCGGCTGCCCAGCGACAGACCTGCTGGAACGCGGCGCTGAGGTGCTCCTGGAACTCACCCTTGCTGTAGCCGAGCCGGCGAATGTAGGCAACGTGATAGCTGGGCAACGTCTTGACTTCGACCACCATGTCCTGTCCTCCGTTCAGACTTCGCTCTGCATCATGTCGACAGCTGGAGGATAGGGCTCCACGGTCTGCGCCTCGCGCCGGTCCAGCAACGGGAGGGCGCCAAGGTCGGGCGGCGGGTCGAAGAGCAGGGCGATGGCCGCATGCAAGGCGGGTTGATAATATTGACCAGCAACACGTAGTCCCGCCGGCCGCACGAACCTGCTGGCAGAGGCCGCGTTGACAGAACAAGGCATCGCCGGTGAGCACCCGCTCGCCCCAATCGATCCGCTCCAGCAGCGCGGGCGCGACCGACAGTTCGGCGGCGGCTTTGTCCCCCACGCCGGTGATCGGTTCGTGGGCCAACACCAGGCCGGATTCATGACTAAAGGCGCTCAGGGCATGCACCGGGCAGCCCGCCGTCGCCGCGAAGCGCAGCCGCCCTCGCTGGGCCTTGCCGTCGATGGCGACGCCTTGGCGGCCGGTCGCCGGGGCGGCGGCCGGGGCGATGTGGGCGGCCAAGATCGCGGCCAACGCATCGCCATCGAGCTGCCGAAACAGGCGGTGCAGGGTCGATTCTGGAGGATAGGTCGGGGTAAACAGATTGCCTTCTCCATGCTTGCGCACTTCCGGCTCGGATCGCGTTGTCCCGCGGAACGGAACTCGGTGGCGTTGACGCCGAAGCGGGCCTTGAACGCGCGGGAGAAGTTGGAGTGGGAGGAGAAGCCGCAGGCGAGGGCAATGTCCGTCACGCGGGTGGTTGGTTGCCAGAGCAGCAGGTTGGCAGCTCGTTCCAAGACGGAGCCGCCAAATGTAGGCGCCGAGTGTCTCGCCCGTCAGTGCCTTGAAGATGCGATGGAAGTGGTAACGGGGAGAACGCCGCGACCTGGGCGAGTTCCTGGAGTGACAACGGCTCATCCAAATGCTCGTCGATGTAGTTGATCACCCGATTGAGCCGCGCCGTGTATTCCCAGCGGAGCGAGTCTGTCGTCATGCCAAGGCCTCCAGCCGCTCCCGGTGCAGGTATCCCGAGCGATTGTAGCGACGTGGATGCTTCGTGCCTTGTCTCAGCTTGCTGTGGAACAGATCCTGTGCCAGCGCATGGGCGCGGCCGATTCGCCAACACGCTAATAACGTCGACAAGCGCCCGCCCCAAGATCGGGGCGGGCGCTTGCCGCTGACGACTGATTCTATCGCCTCGCGGTAGTGCCGCGGCTCGCCTTAGGAGGCGAGGGTGCCGAGCGCAGTGCGGATCAGGTCGGCGACGGCGGTCGGCTGGGAGATCATCACGACGTGTGAGGCGTCGACATCGACTGTGATCGCCCCGGCCCGGGCCGCCATGGCGCGCAACCCGGTAACGCCGATCGTCACGTCGGCGGTGGCGATCACTGCCCAGGAGGGGAGCGTCTTCCAACCGGCCGGACCGGACGGCTCGCCAAATCCAGTCTCGGCGCCGGGACGCTGCGAGACGGCCATCGCCGCCGCGACATCGTCCGGCAGGTCGGCGCAGAAGACCTCGTGGAAGGACGCCTGGTCGATGTACAGCTCGTGGCCGGGCGCTGCTGGATCACCGGACGGGAACTCAGCCGGGCGCAACGCATTGCCGAGCAGGCTGTCGGTCGCCTGGCCGGCGAGCGCCAGAACCGACTCGCCCTCATCCGGGGCAAATGCGGCGACGTAGACCAGACCCACCGCGTTCGGGATCTGCGGCGCGGCGTTGGTGATCACCACACCGCCGTAGGAGTGACCCACGAGCAGGACCGGCCCAGGGATCTGGTTGGCGACGCTGGCAATGTAGGCGGCGTCGCTGGAGACTCCCCGTAGCGGATTGGCCGGCGCCATCACGGTGATGCCATCGGCCAGCAACTCGGTGATGACGCCCGTCCAGCCAGAGGCATCGGCGAAGGCGCCGTGGACGAGGAGGACGGTCGGAGCGGAAGAAGCCGGGGTTGCATCGGTCATCGGGGTGCCCTCCTGGGCCTGGGAAACGGACGAACGGGCCAAGGACGCCGCGACGGCCATGGCTGCACCTGCGCCGGCCGCCCGGCCCAGGGCCGTGCGCCGGGAGAATCGACCACCGTGGGCAGTGGGATTGCGGACCTCATGTGACGGAGTCATCGAGCTTCCTCACCTTCACGCGTGCTGCTGTTTGAAGCACTCTCCAGATGAGCGCCGCGTCGTGTGCCGGCACCACGGCGGAATCAACGGCCTCGATCGGAAGTGATCCCTTTTGCCCTGGTGTGCGCATCACCGGGCTCCTGATGTCACTCCGCGATCCAGGCCGCCGACCTCAGCGATGAGTGTTCTCGGCACAGGTATCAGAATGAGGCACGGTAGCCCTCAGCACACCCGGCAAACTGCTTGGTTTTTTGGGGGATCTACCAGGGAAAACCAGTCACAATTACCGGGTTTGTGAACACACCGCTATATGAGTCCGTTGCGGACCGCGAATACGCCCGCATCCACACGAGACTCGACGCCCAATTTGCCTAACAGATTCGTCACGTGGCCCCGGACCGTATGACGGCTGATCCCGAGCATTTCGGCGATCTGCCGGTCGGTCAGGCCCTTGCCCAGCAAGCGCAGTATCTCTCGCTCACGCCGGGTCAATCCAAGCGCCGTGACCGCCTCCGTAGACTCCGGCAGCGGCTCGGCGGCCTTTGCCACCACATCCAACTCGGCCCCAGCGCGGGCGGTCTCGACCACCTGCTGTAGTGGCATTGCGCGGCCAGTGGCCCATGCGCGAGCAAAGACGTCAGCGGAGACCATCGCCCGCGCTTCCTCCTCGCCGCGTTGGTGCATCGTCCGCAGCCAGCCTTTACTGGCGCCAAGCTGCTCACGCAGGGCCGCCGCCGCGGCGAATAATTGGATCGCGTGCTCAGCCTGTCGATGTTCAACGGCAATACGGGCGACTCCAACGAGATTTTCAGCGAGAAACCGGCGGTCCCCTTCGGACCAGGCGCGTTCCGCTCCCTCCCGGAAGAGCTCCTGTGCTTCCTCTTTGTCGCCTCGGTCGTAGGCGAGGTCGCCCAGGCACCGCAGAACGTAGCTCCGGCCCCAGATGAAACCGACCTCTCTCTGCTTCCTGGCCGCGTCCTCGAGATAGATTCTGGCCGCTTCCGGATCCTGGCGACCGAGGGCGATCTGCCCCAAATTTGTAAGCGCCAGGGCGATCAGGAATCCGCCACCTTCGATCGCGCGTTCTTCCCGTCGGAAGATGTCCAACGCCGCCTCGACCCGTGCCAACGCACGGTCGAATTCACCCCGCTCCAGATCGACGATGCCGAGGCAGTTCAACGCCAAGGCGATACTCTCCGGACCGCCGCCGTCCTGCGCAATGGCGATCGCCTCAGTTAGTCGTGCCGCCGCCGTCTCCCGTTCATTTTGGAGGCGGGCTAACCATCCGGCAGTGATGAGACCCTTTGCCCGAACTGGCGCGGGCACCGGCCCCGACAATGAGAGGGCGCGCTCAGTCAGCCGAAACCCCTCACGATAAAATCCCCGGACGAGCCAGAAATAGAGCATCGTTCCGGCCAGGCGAAGGCCGAACTCTGCCGCTCCCGTGTCGAATGCCCAATCAAACGCCGCTCGAACATTGCCTAGCTCTGCCTCCTGTCGCATCGCGACCAGGTTGAACTCCGGTGAGAAGAGCTGCCCGGACGTCCGCCGCGCAACTTCCAGGACATAGCCTGCGTGGGCGGCGCGCACGTCGGCCTCTTCGCCACTCTCGGCAAGATGCTCCAGCCCAAATGCCCGGACCGTTTCAAACATGTGGTAACGCGGCTCGCCAGCCTCCTGATCGCCAATCTGCCGGACGATACTCTTCTGGACGAGCGAGACGATGCCGTCAATTGCCGAGGGGGTGACGAGCGGTCCCCCCCTTCCCCCCGCTGCGGCAAGGAGAAGGGGGCCGGGGGGTTAGGGGGCTGTAACCGCGCCACCGCCTCGACGCCCCCCAGATCGAAGCCGCCGACGAACGTGGCCAGCCGCCGGAAGAGGATCTGCTCGGACCAGTCGAGCAGGTCGTAGCTCCAGGCGACCGCGGAGCGCATGGTACGCAACCGGTCCGGTTGGTCGCGCGCTCCACCGGTAAGGAGAGGTATCACCTCCCCCAATTGGGCAAGAAGGGCGGCGGGCGGCAGGGTCGAGACCCGAGCCGCCGCCAGCTCGATCGCCAGAGGCAGTCCGTCCAGGCGGGCACAGATCGCCGCGATGGCGGGCGAGTTCTCAGCGGTCAGGGCAAAGCCGAATTGGGCCGCACGTGCCCGAGCAACAAAAAGCTGGACCGCCTCCGGCGCCGGCAGTGGGTCCACCGGCACGGCCTGCTCCGCTGAGAGCCGAAGAACAGTGCGGCTCGTGACCAGCAGCGTGAGCCGCGGGCAGGCTGTCAACAGGTCCGCCAAACGCGGTGCGGCATCGAGGACCTGTTCGAGGTTATCCAGGACGAGGAGGACGTTGCGCGGCTGTAGATGCGACACCAGCAGCTCGCTCGCGAGCAGGCTCCCCTGGTCCTCCAGGCCCAGCCCCCGGGCAATCGCCGGCAGTACGAGCTGGGGATCGCGCACGGTATCGAGTTCGACGAACCGCACGCCGTCGCCAAACTCGGGCTCCACCGCGGCGGCAACTTCGAGTGCTATGCGTGTCTTGCCAACCCCACCGGGTCCGGTCAGGGTGATGAGGGCAACGTCGTCTTGCAGAAGCAGATCGACAATCCGGCGGACATCATGCTCTCGCCCAATCAGCGGGGAGCGCGGACGGGGCAGCGCGGATTGCGGCGCATCGCCCTCATCTGGCCGGACGACGTGGAGGTGGTGAGCCGGCGACTCGGGCCGCAATTCGGACTCCACCCTAATCGAACCCGTGGCGAACGGCGAACGCCGCGGCGGCGGTGCGCGAATCCATATCGAGCTTCGTCAGCATGTTGGTGACGTGGTAGTTGACCGTTCGGGTGCTGATGGACAGCATCGCGGCGATATCGCGATCATGGAGGCCCTTGGCCACCAAACGCAGTACCTCGCGCTCCCGCGCGGTCAGGTTGGGAGCATTGTTCACGACGTTTCCCGGCGGCTCCATCGGCACGACATTAGTAGGCCCGGTCGCGAGGGTGGCGGCGATGAGATCGTCTAGTGGCATCGCCTCCCCCGCCGCCCACGCCACCGCGAACGCCTCTGGCGTGAGGCCATCGCGGGCACTCGCGATGGCCCGCTCGTGCCGGATGCGCTGCCACGACTCGACGCCCAGACCGAGTTCCTCACGGAGCGCGGCGGTCGCGGCGAAGAGCTGGGCCGCCTGCGCGAACCGCCGTTGGGTCGCCTCCACGCAGGCAATCCCGGCCAGGGCATTGGTCAGGAAGCGGCGGTCGCCGTGATCGTGGGTCAGGGCGACACTCTCCAGGTACGCCTCCAGGGCGCGATCATACTCACCACCCAGATGAGCGACATCACCGAGGATGCGCAGGGTATCGCCAAGGGCCCAGGTATAGCCTAGGACTCGCTGCCGTTCGACCGACGCCGCCGCGTGGATGGCGGCCCGGGCGGTATCCCCCTGAGCGAGTGTGATCTGAGCGAGATTCGCCTGGGCAACGCTGACGCGCTGGGGCCCATCTGGCGAGTCTGCCTCCAAGGCGAGCAAGAGCGCCAAAGCCTCTTCCATCTGGGCTACCGCGCGCTCGTGATCGCCACGATGCATGTCGACCAGTCCTAGCTCCTGCAGGGCTGCTGCCGCATTCGACCGGTCATCGACCAGCCTGGCCAGACGCAGGGCTTCACCTTGCAGCGTCGATGCGGCATCAGGATCGCCCTGGAGTCTGGCCAGCCACCCGGCAGAGCGCAGCGATCGCATCCGCGCCGGCGATGGATCCAATGTGCCAATCGCCAACGCCCGTTCCAACCAGCGACGACCCTCGCGATAATGACCCCGGACCGCCCAGAATCGACCCATCGCCTCGGCGAGCCGGATGGCGATGTCGCTCTCGCAACCTGAGATCGCCCATTCCAACGCCGCGCGGACGTTGTCGTGTTCGGCATCCAGTCGGTCCAGCTCGCGCTCGTAGTCCGGGCCGTCAATCAGCGCTGATGCCTGCTCGGCAACCTCCAGAAAGTACGCGGCGTGGGCGGCGCGTACGCCATTCTCCTCGCCGCTCGCGGCCAGGCGCTCCAACCCGAATTCGCGGACCGTCTCCAGCATCCTGAAGCGCGGTTCCTCAGGGAGCAGGCCGCCCTGCTGGCGCAGCAGGCTGTTCCCGACCAGCGACTGGACGACATCGAGCATCGAGTAGGGAGGGGGCAGCGCGAACCGCGACATCCCTGACTCACGCGGGCCGGGTCCATCGAACGCGCCGCTCGACAGGAGCTTGCACACCGCCTGGGCAGTGCGCAACTCGAAGCCCCCGACGAAAACGGAGAGCCGTGGCAGGAGCGTCTGCTCCATCGGACCGAGCAGGTCGATACTCCACTGGATCGCGGCCCGCATCGTCTGGAGGCGATCCGGAAGATCGCGAGCACCGCCCGTCAGGAGTGGCAGCGTATGGTCCAGGCGGGCCATCAGGGCCTGGGGAGGCAGGGCGGGGATGCGGGCGGCCGCTAATTCGATCGCCAGTGGCAATCCATCCAGCCGGGTGCAGATCGCGGACAGTGTGGCCGCGTTCGCCGCGCTCAGGGCAAAGCCAGGGCTCGCTGCCCGAGCGCGAGCCACGAACAACTGAACGGCCTCCGGCGCCGCCAATGGATGGACGGGTACATCATGCTCGCCCGTGAGGCGCAGAACGATCCGGCTGGTGGCCAGGACCGTCAACTGCTGGCAATCGGCGAGCAGATCGGCAATCCACGGAGCGGCATCGATCACCTGCTCCAGGTTATCGAGCACAAGCAGAAGGTGGCGAGGCTGAAGATAGGCGATGAGCTGGCGATAGACCGGCAAAGCCCCCTTATCACTCAATTCCAATCCGCGGGCAATAGCGGGCAGGACGAGATCTGGATCGCGCACCGCGGCCAGATCGACGAATCTGGCCCCGTCGCCAAAATCCCCCGCGACCTCGGTAGCGACCTGGAGGGCGAGGCGTGTTTTGCCAACTCCGCCGGGACCGGTCAGCGTCACAAGAGGCACGTCGTCTCGCAGAAGGAGTGCGCGGACGGCGGCAATCTCGTGCATCCGCCCAACGAGCGGCGTCCGGGGCAGGGGCAGCGGCGAGAACGAGTCGCGCTCAGTGTTGGGGTGGGACGATGCCAGGCGAAGACGAGGCGGCTCGGCTGGAGATCGTTCGTCCATGGGTGAGGTCGTGTTCTCCGATGATCTGGGCGAACGAGCGGGTACCTTCGTACGGTACGGCAGCACCGTCGCGTGTCAAGCATCTATCCGCACAATCGTGGACCAGTGCGCGAACGTCCGGCGAACAAAACCGCTTGACAGCTATTAGAGGCGGCCTTAGATTGCACCCAACTGACCCAACTCAGACCTTCGGGACCCGGTACTTTTTGGGCGTCCGGCATTACGTTTTCGCACCGTCGCGAGGACTTCACGCCGCATCCCATCGCTTCCGGCCCCGGATTCCGGGTCTCCTGTACCTGCCCCGCTGTCTCAGGTGGGGACACGGCGGGTACGCTGGTCTCGCTCCCGGAAAGGGTCTCAACGCGGCAGCTGGCAAGACTCCGTCGTCACTGAAGAGGTGGAGGTCCAGGAGCAATGATGCATCGTGAAGCCGTTTGGAAGCTCGTCGAGAACTACAAGGCCGGCCGCCTGAGCCGGCGCGACTTTCTGCTCGATGCCGCCGCGATGGGATTCTCCGCCACCGCGATTGCCGGGGCCTTGACTGCGACGACGTTTAAGGCGATGCCGGCCCTGGCCCAGGACCTGCCCGAGGTTCCGAGAGAAAAGACCCTGATCGCCTGCCGGCGCGGCTACGCCAGGGCAAGTTCGACGAGGCGGAATTCTGGAACCCGTTCATCAACCCGCCGCCAACCACCAATTCGGTTCCCATGCTCATCAACGAGCCCCTGGCCTTCTACAGCGCCTTCGAAGACAAGATCATCTTGTGGCTGGCGGAGAGCTACGAGTACACCGCCGGACTACATGTCCCTCACCGTCAAGACCCGCCCGAACATCACCTGGAGTGACGGTACAGCCTTCTCGGCCGAGGACGTCGCCTACACCTTCAACCACCTCGATGGAGATCGGCTCCGCCGTCAAGTGGGGCGCCGACGTCCAGCAGTTCGTGGATACCGCGGTGGCCACCGACCCGAACACGATGCTGTTCACATTCAAGGTCCCGGCCCCGCGCTTCTTCGAGTTCGTCGCCTACAAGTTCGACATCGGCGTCTACATCGTCCCCAAGCACATCTTCGAGGGCCAGGACTGGACGACCTTCGCCCATCTCGACCTCGCCAAGGGCTAACCGGTAACAACCGCGCCATGGCGGGTCGTCTTTACCTCCCCGACGCAGAAGGTGCTGGATCGGACGGACAGTTGGTGGGGCGTCGAGGCCGGCGTCGGCCAAACTCCCGGCACCAAAGCGCATTGTCTACCTCCCGGACCCCGGCGAGCAGGGCCTGGCCAGCCGGCATCATCTCCAACCAGTACGACATCACGACCGGCATCCAGCCTGCCACCTTCCCGACCGTCTTCGACGGCAGCGAAGACGTCATTACCTGGACAGGGCGCGAGGAGCCGTTCGGCAACGTCGACTGGTGGCCGCACTCCCTCTACCTCAACAACGAGGTCGCCCCATGGACGATGCCAACGTCCGCTGGGCAATCTCCTACTACATCGACCGCGAGCAGATCATCGACGTCGGTTGGTCGGGCGCCATCGTCTCCCTCCACCCTGTTCGTCCCCGACTACCCGGGCCTGAGCCCGTTCGTCGAAGCCGTCGCCGACCTGATCGAGCAGTATCCGTACTACGAGTACAACCCGGAGAAGGGCGACGCCCTCCTGAAGGCCAAGGGTTGGACCAAAGAAGACGACATGTGGCACGACGAGACCGGGCGCAGCGGTCACCCTGGAGATCATCTGCTTCTTCGACTTCACGGCAGTCGGCCCGGTCATCGTCGAGCAACTCAAACGCGCCGGAATCGAAGCCACCTACGCCGAGCCGCCGGACATGTTCACCCGCTTCACCGCGGGCGACTACACCGGCGCCCTCTTCGGCCACGGCGGCAGCTACGTCCGCGACGTCTAGGTACTCGCTGCACCTCTACCAGACCGGCTCGACCAAGATCCCCGGCGGCCACCTGGTCAACTTCTCCCGCTGGCACAACGACGAGTACGACGCCCTCGTCGACGAGCTCTACGGCATCTCCCCGACCGAGACCGAGAAGGTCATGGAGATCTGGCGGAAGTGCATGGAGATCTGGCTGCCGGACCAACCCGGACATCCAGATCTCGCAGGGCCTCCACCGCCTGCCGATGAACACCACCAACTGGACGAACTGGCCCACCGCGGAGAACCCGTACGTCAACCCGGCCCACTTCCACCTCACCTGGGGCCTGGTCATGCACACCATCGAGCCAGCGACTCCGGCGTAGGAGTCCCGGCGTTCGGCGCTCGGCGCTCAGTAGCATGCCCCGTCTCCCCCTTCCCCTTGCTGCGGCAGGGGCAGGGGCCGGAGGCTAGGAGCGGTCCGATGCCGACGTCGCCCGAACGCCGGACCGCTCGAACGCCATCCGGGTCTTTCCCAGTTGTCCAGCGGAGGGAAGTCAGGTGCCACTCGAATACGTCGTCAGACGACTGGGTATTTTTCTGCTCACGATCTGGCTGGCCGCGACGGTCAACTTCTTCCTGCCCCGCCTTGGCGGCGGCGATCCGGTCCGGCAACAACTGGTGCAGCAGGCCGCCATGGGCGGCAGCATCCAGACCGGCATGGAAGACATGATTGCCACTACGACGAAAAGTTCGGCCTGAACGAGCCACTCTGGAAACAATATCTGACCTACCTGGGCGATACCGCCCGGCTCGATTTCAACTACTCGATGACCGACTATCCCGCAAACCGTGATGTCACATCATCCGCGAATCGTTGCCCTGGACCCTCGGTTTGCTGATGACCACGATCGTCATCTCGTGGATACTTGGGCGGGTTGCTGGGCGCCTTCATGGGCTGGCCGCGATCGCCCAAGTTCCTCCATTTCCTGATGCCCCCGCTCTTATCCCTGAACGCGATCCCCTTCTTCTTACTCGGACTCGTCCTGGTCTACGTCTTCGCCTTCCGCCTCGGCTGGTTCCCGCTCCTCTACGGTTACACCCCCGGCAGCTTCCCGGAGTGGAGTTTTTCCTTCGTCCAAGACGTTCTCTACCATTCGATCCTGCCCGCCCTCTCGATCATCCTGGTCTCGATCGGCGGCTGGGCGCTCTCGATGCGGTCGATGATGGTCACCACCCACTGGCGAAGACTATGTCACTTACGCCGATGCCAAGGGCCTCAAGGACAGCACCATCTTCGTCCGCTACGCGATCCGCAACGCCCTGCTGCCGCAGACGACCGCCTTGGACTCGCCCTGGGCCAGGTAATCGCGGGCACGATCATCGTCGAGGTGATCTTCTCCTATCCCGGGATCGGCAAGGTCCTCTTCACCGCGATCCGCGGCTCGGACTACTTTCTCGTCCAGGGTATCGTTTTCATGCTGATCCTCGCGATCGGCATCACCACCTTGATCCTCGACTTCATCTACCCACTGATCGACCCACGCATCACCTACACGAGGAACTAACGGCCGGCGTTCGGAGAGGTGCGATGGTGCTCTGGCTTTGCCTGTCATCCCGAGCTTGTCGAGGGATCACGAAAGAGGCGATGTATAGACGAAGCTCCGGCCTCCGAGAAAACGGCACCGTCCTCTCGGAGACGGCGGCACCATTGGAGCACCGTCTCCTTCGAGATTCCTCGACAAGCTCGGAATGACAGGTTGGGTCAGGACAACTTCAATGCCGCTCGACGCCGGACGCCGAAGTTCGAACGCTATCCATTAGGAGCAACGATGGCAGTTGCGGTTCAAGAAGGCACAATGACGATCCCCCGGCGCGAATCGAGCGTCCGGCGGGTCGGCGTCGAGTTCTTTCGCTATTGCCGGCGCAATAAGTCGCTGCTGGTTGGCATGGCGTTCATCCTGGCGCTGATTTTGTTTGTAGTCATCGGTCGACTAACAGTCGACCTGATTGAGGCCCGGCCACTTTCGGTCCGCAGCCTGCAGTCGCCCTCGCGGGAGCTGCCCTTCGGCAGCGACAAGCAGGGCCGCAACCTGTACGCGGTCATGGTCGAGGGCACGCCGCTCACCTTCCGGTTGGGCCTCTTCTGCGGCCTGATGGGCGTGGCTTTCGGGGCTGCCACCGGCTTCATCGCCGCCTATTACGGCGGCATCGTTGATGAAGTTCTCAAGGTGCTCATCGACGTCGGCCTGACCATTCCCGGCCTGCTCATCTTGATCGTGCTGGCGATGCGCATCCAAGGCGGCATGACCGTCTGGCAGATGACCTTCGTGATCACGGTGATCGCCTGGCTCTATCCCGGCCCGCACCATCCGGGCTCAGGTCCTGACGATGAAGCAGCGCGGCTACGTCCAGATCGCGCGGATGTCGGGGATGAACGGGTCCGAGATCATTGTCAAGGAACTGCTCCCGAACCTGCTCCCCTACCTCGTCGGCACCTTCGTGACCTCGATCTCCGCCGCCGTCCTGGCCGCGATCGGCCTGGAGATGCTCGGCCTCGGCCCCTTCGAGGCCCCGACGCTTGGCATGACCCTCTATTGGGTCAACTACAACGCGGCGATCATCAACGGCTGGTGGTGGTGGTGGACCCCACCGATCGTGGTGATCTCCTGCCTCTTTACCGGCCTCTTCCTGATCGCCGTCGGCCTGGACGAGTTCGCGAATCCGCGATTGCGGAATCGGGTGTAAAAGAAAGAACTCACCCCCTACCCCCTCTCCTCTCTGGAGGAGAGGGGCCGTTGCCAACACCAAGTCAACGTCAGACATGGCATAGCCTGACGCCCCTCTCCACCGCAGTGGGCTAGGGGGGAGGGGGTAGGGGGTGAAGTCGTTTGCCGGGTCACGAGGCTGCCGTCACCGTCGAGGATGCCTTCGCCGCAGCCCGCGCAGTCGCCATCAGCCCATCGAGTTCGCTCGCCTCCACCTGCGGCTTGTCCTTGTAGAGGAAGCAGGCGGCCGCCCGGCCTTCGTCGGTGCGGTACAACGGTGGAATCGACTGGCGGCAGATATCCATTACCTTCGGGCAGCGACTCGCGAACCGGCAGCCCTCGACAGCCAGCGGCACAGAGGTCGTATCGGCGGAGACGTCCTTGGTGCGCCAACTGGCCGCGTTATGGGACGACGGGATCGAGTTGATCAACAGCTGCGTGTACGGGTGCGCTGGCTGTTTGACGACCTTTTCGACATCTCCTACCTCGGCCATCTCGCCTCGGTAGAGCACGACGATGTTGTCGCTCACCTGGTAAGCCGTCGTCAGGTCGTGGGTAATGTAGAGCATCGAGATGCCAAACCGAAGATGCAACTGGCGCAGGCTCTCCAGGATCGTTGCCCGCAGCGACGCATCCACCATCGAGACCGGCTCGTCGGCGATGATCAACCGGGGCTGAATCAGGACCGCCCGGGCCACCATGATCCGCTGCCGCTGGCCGCCGCTGAGCTGGTGCGGGTGGCGACCGAGCGTCTCCTCCGGCCGTAGCCCAACCGAGTTGAGCGTCTCTTCCATCAGGCGCCGGGTCTCCGCTCCCGGTGCCGCCAGCTTGAACTTGCGGATCGGTACCTCCAGGACATGATCGACCGTGTAGAACGGGTTGTAGACCTCGTAAGGGTCCTGGAAGATCACCTGCACGTCGCGCAGGAACTGGCGCCGCTCCTCTCGGGACTGAGACGTAATGTCCTTGCCCTGATAGAGCACGGAGCCGCTCGTCGGGGCGGCCACGCCAAGCAGCAGTCGGGCCAGCGTCGTCTTGCCGCTGCCGCTCTCGCCCACGATCGCCGTGATGCTGGGCGGATCGGCGTGGATATTGAGGGAGAAGTCGCGCAGGGCATGGTTCTTCTGTTTGCTTCGGAGGTGCAACCCTCCCCCAAAAACCTTCGTGGCGTGCCGAATCTCAAGCAATGGCGGCATGAAGAACCCTCGCCCCGTTACGGACACATCACGGTCAATACAGATGGCAGGCGACCTGCCGCCCCGGTTGCACTTCGAGTAGCGGCGGCTCCTCTATCACGCAGCGGTCGAACGCCCGCGGGCAGCGCGAACGGAACGCGCACCCTTCCGGCCGCTGGAGCAGCGACGGCGGCAGACCAGGAATGCCCTGGAAGACGCCCTTGTTCTCCAGCGACGGCAGGCTGGCAATCAGCATCTGACTGTAAGGGTGGAGTGGCTTGCCGAAGAGATCATCGACCTTCGCCACCTCGGAAAAATTGCCGGCATACATGATCCCGACCCGATCGACCACCTGGGCCATCAGATCCATGTCGTGTCCGATCAAGAGCAAGCTGGCGCCTAACTCTTCCTGGACCTTGAGCAAAGTGCCCATCACCTGTCGCTGCACGACCACGTCGAGGGCGCTGGTGGGCTCGTCGGCGATGATCAGCTTTGGCCGCAGGCTGATCGCGATGGCGATGCAGACCCGCTGCTTCATGCCACCGGACAGTTCGTGCGGGTACATGTTGGCGACCTCGCTCCGGAGGCCGACGCTGTCGAGCAACTCCGCCACCCGAGTATCGAACGCCTTGCCGGAGAGGTCGACGTCGTGGTCGCGCAGGGCATCGTGCAACTGATCGCGGACCCGCACCACCGGGTTGAGTGAGTTCATCGCCCCCTGAGCGACCAGGGCGATCTTGGCCAGGCGGGACTGGCGCATCTCCTCCCGGGTCAACTGGCGCAGGTCGATGCCTTCCAGCACGATCTCGCCGCGTTCGATCTGTCCCGGCGGCCGGATCAGGCGAAGCAGCGCCAGGGCGATGGTCGACTTGCCTGACCCGGACTCGCCAACCAGGCCCAGGCGCTCACCACGGGCTATCGACATATTGACGCCATTGACGGCCTTCACCGCCCCACGGGAGGTGTGGTAGTGGACGTGAAGGTCCCGGACTTCGAGCATGCCACCAGCGTCCACATTACACTCCGGTCAATGCGTACACCCGGGCCCGCGCTCCAGTTAGGATGACGAAGGTATCGCGGGCGGTTAGTCGCCTCGGAATCGCCAAATCGCGATTCGTGCAGAATCAATCGGTTGTCAGGTCAGTGCGCATCATAGCCGATGCCGGGTGACCGTCAACCCGGTTCGACAGCGGAATCAGCACCATTTCTAGGAGAACACGATGCCCCGAGCCTCGTCCAAGATCCCGGTCTACCTCGAAATCGGCAAAACCAAGACCTTTGCTGGTCCGCTTGAATGGCCCGGCTGGTGCCGGAGCGGGAAAGACGAAACCTCGGCCCTGGAGGCGCTCCTTGAAGCCGGCCCCCGTTACGCCAAGATCTTCTCCAGAACGAAGATCGACTTCTCCCCGCCAGACGATATGTCGGCCTTCGAGATTGTCGAACGACTCAAAGGCAACGGCGCCACCAGTTTTGGCGCCGCTAACATCGCCCCGGACTACGACTCGGGGGAGATGAACAAGGCTGAGTTTGAACGCGCCCGGACGATCATCAAAGCCACCTGGAAAGCACTCGACAAGGCAATCGCCGCGGCAAAGGGCGAGAAGTTGAGCAAAGGTCCGCGTGGCGGTGGCCGGGAACTCGACGGCGTCATCGAGCACGTCGTCATGGCCGACGGCGGCTACCTGGGCAGGCTCGGCTACAAGGTCCCCGCTACCGACGAGACGAACATGGAGGAGCGGCTGGACCTCACCCGGCAAACGGTGATGCAGGCGCTCGACGGCGCCGAGCGCGGCGAGATCCCCGAGAGCGGCCCCCGCGGCGGCAAGATGTGGACACCCCGCTACTACGTCCGCCGCTCCACCTGGCACACCCTCGACCACGCCTGGGAGATCGAAAACCGGATTGTCTCGTAGAGGTGCGTAAGGTCGCCCCAACGTGGAGGTGCCCTGGGACGGTATTCTCGTTCGGCCGCTGAGGCATCGCCTTGTAGGGGCGGACCTCCGTGTCCGCCCGATTGCCGACCAACAGATTCCGCATTGGGAACGGTGTTTCCCGTTGGGCGACGTCGGCGTTGGTGATCGGGCGGACACGGAGGTCCGCCCCTACCGAGACGTGACTACGCGGCCGGAACGGTCGGCTCCACTGGTGGCACCGCCTCCAGGTCCGCAGCCGTCGTGAACGTTGCATCGTCGGTCTTAACCTCACCGCCCGGCCCAATAGCGAGAACGCGGTAGTGGTATAGCGTATTGGCGACAAGCGGTTCAATCACCGTTCGGTAGGTCCCGTCGGGTTCGACCTCGGATTGAACAGTCGTACCGTAGAGGGTATCCAGTCCGAACTCGACCGAGACCGTGTCGGCATCCGTCGCGACGATCCGCACGACAACCCTGGTCGCCTCGACCTCCGTCACCTCGACGAAAGAGATCACCGGCATTGGAACCGCTGGCTCTGTCGGCGTTGGGCTTGGCGTTGCGGTTGGCTCGACGATTGGGGTCGGTTCAATGGTCGGGGTTGGGGTCTCAGTTGCGGCGGGAGTTGCGGTCGGGGTAGCCGTCGGCTCCGGCGTCGCGGTTGACTCAACGGCCGGGGCCAGGCCCTGCGCGACCGTGAACGGCCGTGTCACCGTCGCCTGGCTGGTCGATCCCCTCGCGGTGATCGTCGCGCTGCCGGCGATCGCCTCGGCTGGGACCACGACGGTCGCGTTCGCGCTGCCTGTTGACGACGCGGCGAAGATCCCAAGCGATTGGGTAGTGCTGCCCTGCTGCAACGTCAATTCCACCGACTCCGACCTGCCATAGCCGCGCAGGGTCGCCCGGATTGAGGTGCCGCTAGAGCCAATGTCCGGGGAGACTGCCAACGTCGCCGTGACTGAGAATGACGACCCGGCTCGGCCCGCACCGCCGACGCCTTCCACCGCGTGCGAGCCGATGTGCGCCGCGGGAACGACGAAGCTGACCGAACCGCTTCCGGTGGATGAGGTCTGGACCGTCGCCACAGTGGCGGTACTGGCCGCGTGGCGCCAGGTGATCGAGATCGACTGATTCGCCGGATAGCCACGCAGCGTTGCGGTGACCGAGGTACCAACCGGGCCGCTCGTCCGGTTGAGCCGGATACTGGGCGACGACCGAGAACGATCCCGTCCCGCGGCGCTTGCTCGTCGCCCCGATGGCAGTGACGACGACCTTGGTCATCGGGCCTTTTGGCACCGTGATTGTCGCCGTGGCCGTGCCCGACGTCGACGCCTTGACGGTCGCCAGCGGCGTCGAGCCGACCTTGCCCCAATGGATCGCGACATTCTCCCCGGCCGAAAATCCCTTGCAGGTCACCGTCGCGGTCGAATCGACGATCCCCGATACCGGCGATACCGCGCACGAAGCGGTTACTCCGCCCGGCTGCGCAGTTCCGGCGATGATCTCTGGCAGCGTTCCAAAGCCGTAACCCATTGACCGGAGGCCATCGATGATCGCCGGCAGTGCCGGCCCATCCTGCGAGAACGTACCCAGATGGAAGAGGTAGATGTAGCCGTTGCCGTGGTCAGTCAAACACCGATTGATGATCTGATCGCGGGAGAGTCCGTTCCAGCCGAGCGAGTCGACCGTCCATTTCATGTGCTGTCCGAACCCGACGGCGGCAATATCGCGGAGCACGGTGGCGTCGGAGTCCCCATATGGTGGGCGGAACATCGGCCGGGTGGATTGTCCGGATGCCGCCACGACGCGCTGTTCGGTCGCGATCAACTCCGCCAATCGCTCAGCGGGTGTTGGAGCGGGGCGAGGTCGGTAAAGGAGCGGTGTGTCAGGCTGTGGTTGAGGAGGTGGTGACCCTCGTTCGCCATCCGCCGCACGAGAGCTGGTTGCACCTCGGCAAACCACCCGGTAAGGGCGAAGCTCGCCTTCACGCCCTTGGCCGCGAGGGTGTCAAGGATCAGGAGGTATACGTCCGGTCATCATCGGCATCGAACGAGAGGCAGACCGCCTTTGACCGCCAACGACCCGCGATTGAAGTTCACCGCCGGAGAGCTGACCCGGAGCGTGACATTACTGCTATGGATCCAACCGCTCACGCTTGGCGCGGAGATCCGGAACCAAGCGCCCGCGGTCGGTCGTGCACGAGACGACGGTCCCCTGCGACAACGTGCCGATCCGTGCGTCCGCGGAGGACGGCCCCGAATGGACCGCGAGCGACCCGACGTGGACCGTCGCGGTCACTCCGCTGAGCGGCACCGCTTTCGCATCAGGCGCTGCGACGAGTGCGGCGCCGGCACAGGCCGCCCCAAGCCCAAGTCGAAAAAGTCCACGACGGGAAATGGACGCGCGGCGTTGCTGGACCACGGCGGGGCCTCCCACACGACATTGATACCTCTATGTGGTGCCATTGTGACCCGAAGGTGGCCTCAACGTCCAGGAATAGCCAATCCTGGCGCACCACGATGCGGAACGCGCCACATCCGAGCACGGGAGCCGTGTCCACCGGGGAACCCGAGGACGGAGTTTCCCTTCGGCCCCGATCAGATGAAGCTACACGGTCGAAGCCGTCGGCTCCGCTGCCGGAACCGCCTCCGGTTGAGCGGCACTCGTGAATGTCGCATCCTCCGTGAACACGGTTCCGCCCGGTCCAGTGGCAATCACGCGATAGTGATACTGGGTGTTGGCGGTGAGTGGTTCGATCTCGGCGCGGTAGGCTCCATCAGGTTCGACTTCGGCCGGGATATTCGTGCCATACAAGGCATCTGGGCCGAACTCGACCGAGACGGTGTCGGCATCCGTCGCGACGATCCGCACGACAACCCTGGTCGCCTCGACCTCCGTCACCTCGACCTTCGCGATCACCGGCGGCAATGCGGCGGGCTCCTCTGTTGGGCTGGGGGTTGCGGTCGGCTCGACCGCTGGAGTCGGTTCGACGGTCGGAGTGGCCGTTGGCTCGGGCGTTGGGGTTGGTGTCTCCTCACTGGTCGGCGCAATCGTCTCCGTCAGGGAGATCGGTAGAGTGACCGCCGCGCCAGTACTGCCACCGGTCGCGGTGATGGTGGCGTCGCCGGCCGGTGCACCAGCCGGAAGGGTGACCGTGATCGAAGCGCTGCCCGTAGAGGAGGCGACCACGCTCCCGAGTTCCTCGGTTAGACCTCCGCCGCTCCAGGACAACCCAACTGTCTCCAGGCGCCCGAACCCGCGCAACGTGACGCGCACCGTCGATCCGGCCACGCCACCCGTCGATGAGAGGGCCATGCTTGGAGAGACGGCGACGGAGGCGGTCGCCCGATTCCCCGCGCCGGGGCCAACCCCATCGACTGCGTGGGCGCCGTAGGAGGCGGCAGGAATGACAAAACTCACCGAGGCGCTGCCAGAGTACGAGGCGCCGACGGTGGCCACCGTGACGACGCTGGCCGCGTGGTGCCAGACGATGTCGACAGGCTGGTTGGCCGCAAATCCGCGCAGCGTCGCGGTCACCGCAGTGCCGACGACACCGCCTGATTGATTGAGCCGGATGCTGGGCGTGACCGAGAATTCGCCCGTCCCGCTCCGCTTACTCGTCGCGCCGATTGCCGTGACGATCACCTTCGCCAGCGGTCCCTTCGGGACCGGGACGATCGCCGTGGCGATACCCGAGGACGACGCAGTCACGGCCGCGAGGGGCGTCGACCCAACCTTGGCCCAATGGATGGCCACATTCTCGCCGGCGGAAAACCCCTTGCAGGTCACGGTGACGCTGGAATCAACCGTCCCGGAGGTCGGCGAGAACGCGACCGTTACGCCGCCCGCTCCGGGCGCAGTCCCAGCGATGATCTCCGGCACGGTGCCGAAGCCGTACCCCTTCGCCCGCAAGCCGTCGATGATTCCAACCAACGCCGGACCATCGGACGATGCACGCGCCAACGTGGAGCAGGTAGATGTAGCCGTTACCATGGTTGGCTAGGCAACGCGCCACGACCTGATCGCGGCTCAGGCCGTTCCAGCCCAGAGAATCTAGGGACCACATCACGTTCGTGCGATACCCCACCGCGGCGATGTCGCGCAGCACGCTGGCGTCGTAGTCGCCGTAGGGCGGTCGGAAGTAGGGCCTGGGGGAGACGCCGGTGAGGCCGACGATGCGATCCTCGGTCGCGACCAGCTCCGCCAGGCGTTCGGCCGGGTAGAGCGGTGCGTTGTTGCCATTGACCCCTGTGAACGACCGGTGAGTGAGCGTGTGGTTGAAGAGGTGGTGCCCCTCATTGACGATCCGGCGGACAAGGTCGTTATTAGCAGCGGCAAAGTTGCCGGTCATGCCAAAGCTGCACTTGATCCCCTTGGCGGCCAGCGTATCCAGGATCGATCCGGTGTATCCACGATCGTCGCCGCAGTCGAAGGTCAACGCGACCGCCTTCGACGTGGTCAAGCCACGCGTGACCGTTGTGGCCGGAGAAGCGACCAGCGTTACGCCGCTGCTGTGAACCCATCCGCTGAGACTTGAGGTAGAGACCCGAAACCAGGCCGACGCCGTCGACGTACACGACACCGTCGTTCCACGGCTGAGGCCGCCAATCCGCGCATTCGAAGACGCGGGGCCGGAGCGGACGTCGAGCGTCGCGACGCTGACCGTCGCGGTCACGCCGCTCAGAGGAACAGCGCGCGCGCTGGGAGCGATTGAGACGGCGGCTCCGATGGATGCGGCGGCACCGGCGCCCAGGAGCAAGAGGCGGCGGCGCGAAAGAGGAGCACGGCGGGGCTGGTCCACGGAGACTCTCCCAGGGCGGGGGCGGATCGGAGAGATTGTGTGATTGCATTGTCGTTTCGGCCGTCGTCAATCGTCCAGGTGCGTTTGGCTTCTCGCCAGGAGCAAGCTGGTGATGGGAACAACCGGATTGCCCTGGCCCGATATGCCAGGTTCATTGCCAGTTCGATCGCAATGTCCGGCATCCTCTTCCGCCTGCGCACGGCGCGCTAACCGCTGGAGAGGCACTCGGGCGTATCCAACGATCGGCGCTCACACATCAGCGGACCGGAATGATGCGCCGCAGAGTGCGGACGGTTCGCGCGGGCCGTTCCGGTGCCCAGACATCCCGGTTCTCACTTGGCCATGCGTAGATAGGGGTCCCGTCACACACCAATCCGAGCACTCCGGGTTCGGCCAACTCTTCGGCCGACCATTCGTAGAGTCGCTGCAGGCGTGGCTGGATGATCCCGTAGTCGAGCATCCGGCCGAACCAGTGCTCCTCGGCGGTGTATGCACGAACGTCGCGCTGCAGCGGGTATTGATCCGGCAGGATGCGGGAGAGGGAGAGGAAGATACCGGTCACGGCTACCCGGGGATCGCCCAACACCGGAGCGATGAGAGCCAGTGGCCCGAGGGCCAGGCGGGGCGCGGCCACCAGCGCGTGCGCGTACAGCATCCGCACGAGCACCACATTGAGGAAGAAGCGCTCCGCTGCATTTTCTTGCTCGGCGAGGTCGCGGTGCTCCAGGTAGGCGGACACGATGGAGGCATTGTGCGCCCGGTACCAGGTCTGCCGGCGGGGATCAGCGATGAATGCCATCCAGAGCGGGATCGCCGGGGACGAAGGGGCGCCGCCCCGGCCGCCGGCGCGGGCAACCGCCTCGCAGCCGTCCCGCACCAGGCGCTCGTTGACCGCCCGCCACCAGGAGCTGCCCGCCGGGGTGGCGTCCGGCGACGCGAGCACACCCCGCGCCACCTGCCAGCGCATGAACGCCATAGCCGCCCGGCGGAACGGCAGATGCTGGGGAGCCTGCCCCGTCGGACCGTGGTACGTTCGTTCGAGCAGCGCGAGACGCCTAGCCGGGTCCTCCCGAACGGTCTCCACCTGCCTGAGCGCCCAGTCAGCGGCTGAGAGATCGTCCATAACGCCACCCAACTCTTCGGCAACAGCCAGTGCCGGGCTTCACCATGACATCCTGGCTCTGGCGACCGGATCCTCCAAGGGCGCGTCTGCCGTGACCGCGGACGGCGGCGCTAATCATGCCGCATCGATGTGCGTGCCGACCTCTTCCATCCGCGGATAGACCGCTAACGCCCGGAGCGCCCATCGAGTTCGCTCAGGGCCGCCGCGACAAAGGCGGCGTGACCGGCCCGCAGTTGCTGCTCCTCATCGGGCTCCAGGCCCCATTCCCCGATCCGGCCGCACGGGCGAAGAGCGGCGCAGAGGTCCCAATAGGCCAGGCCCGAGAAGTCGAGGCTGACCTCGGCGCGATAGGCGTCAGTCAATGCCGCCATCGCCTCCAAACCATGCTGCAGAAAGAACTCGAATCGGACATTGCCCAGGTCTGCCAGGGGGTCGCCTGTCCGGGCGTCCTCCCAGTCGATCACGGCAGCTAGCGCTCCACGATGCCAGAGCAGGTTGCCCGGCCAGAAATCGCCGTGGACCAGCGATGCGGGATTGACCACCGGCATGGGCCAGGCGGCCTCCAGCGCCGCCCGGATATGCGATTCGCCCATAGAGTCGTCCAGGTTCGCGGGCCGCTCGCCATACCCTCGACCCAGCGGACGGAGAAAGTTGAGTTCAGTCGACGCCGGAATGGCGTGGATCCGGGCAAGTTGCCGGGCGGCTTCGGTTACTACCTTAATGATGTCCTCCGGCGCGTCTTCCGCCGAGCCCTCGACGAAGCCGACCACCACCACTGGCGTCGGAAAGAGATCGCATGACGCATCGAAGAAGACAGGCTCAGGCACCGCCAGGCGATGCGCCTGAGCGATCTCCATCAGGCGGAACTCATCCCGGGCCGCGTGCGGGTTGTGGGCCAGATCAACCGGCCCATGCCGGCGCACGACGACGCGCCTCGTCTCCCCTCCGGGCCGCCGAAATGCCAGCGCCGTCACCTCGGCCGACACCCCGCCCGGCAACCGCCTGGCATCAAGCAGCACTGCCCCAGGATCGATCCGTGCGATCAGCCCTTGAAAGGACGCGAGATCTTTCAAACAGACCTCACCCCCTACCCTCTCTTCACTGCGGTGGAGAGGGGCATTCGGCAGCGGCGTTTCAAGAGGGGCGACGGTCTCCCCCTTCCCCTTGCCGCAGCGGGGTGAAGGGGGCCGGGGGGTTAGGGGGCCGTTCTCCGAATGCTGAATATCTATCGCACCCGTGCCGAAATCAAATGCGCGTCGCAGGGAAACCGGACCATGCCGTCCCCGTCGAACGGCCGGACGGCCTCACTGATCTCCTCTCGGACCTGTTCTTCAAGCTGTGGCGCCGTCGCCCGGATCGCCGCGGCCAGCGGGGTCGCGTCGACCTCGCCCGCCAGGAATCCATCGACCGACGGGTAGACGACCTCACCCAGGCGGGTCTCGAGCCGCACATCGTCGAACCCTGCCGCCTCAACCAGGGTCACAAGCGGGGTGGGGTCACTCAAGGCAAATGGCGCCCGGACGATGGCCGCGGCGGCATCGCCTACGAGCCGTGCGACGATCTCGGCCTGGCGCGCATACGGCGGGCTTGTCTCGATCGAGCCCCAGACCACCAGGCCGAGGCCGCCGCCCGTGGCCAATACCCGGCGCATCTCGCGCAGCGCTTTGGCCCGGTCCGGCATGAACATCAGACCGAACTGGCACAGCACCCGGTCAAAATCGGCGTCGGGAAACGGCATACTCGCCGCGTCACCCTGCCGCCACTCCAGGTCGCCGCGTATCCGCCGGGCAACCGCGAGCATGCCCTGGTTGAGGTCGAATCCGACCACTCTGGCCCCGGGACCCGCCAGCGCCGAAGCAGCTCTGGTTGCCACTCCCGTGCCACATGCCACATCGAGCACGCGGTCTCCCGGCCGGACCCCGGCCGCGGACGCGGTCGCGACCGCCCACGGCGACATCAGGGCGGGCACCAGATTGGCCTCGTAGAACTCAGCCGCTTCCGCTTCAAGTTGCCAGGATGTAATGTCGGACATCGGGCGTCCTTCTCCGCGCGGCACGCGCATGCGATCCACCACCTTCGACACGCTGTCGCGAGGCGGCGGACGGGAAAAGGTGAGGCCCACAGTCAGAGTACGACATTCGCCACCAAAATCCAGGTTATTGACAAACCTTAGAACGTTCTCATTTAAGGCGGGACTAACGTGCTGGTGGCGACCTCACGTGTTTGGGAGTTTTGGGGGATACCACGCTTACCATAATGGCGTAAAATCTTCTTGCCCCCTATAGTCCCCGCATCGCGTCCGATCGATCTTCGCGTGTCGTGCCTCAGCATTGACGTGTGGGAGCGTTGCAGTGGACATTGTGATCGGGGTTCTCGGACTCCTGGCCGGCGCGGCGGTATGCAGTGCCGGCCTTCGCCTCTTCGCCATCCTCCTTCCCATATGGGGCCTGATCGTCGGCTTCCTGTTCGGTGCCGGGATAGTCTCGGCCATCTTTGGTGACGGATTCCTGGCCACGACGCTCGGGATCGTGATCGGGATCATTTCCGCGCTCATCTTTGCCGCCCTGTCGTATCTCTACTGGTACGTCGGGGTGCTGCTTGCGGCCACGGTCGCGGGCGGAATACTTGGCGCATCTCTCTTCGCCACTTTCGGGGTCGATTCCGGATGGATCCTCTTCATCATCGGGGTGATCTTCGGCGCGCTCTTCCTGATCCTGGCATTCATCGGCCGGTTCCCGATCGTGCTCGTCGCCATTAGCACGGCAATCTCCGGTTCCGCGATCGCGATCGGCGGTGCTCTCCTGCTCTTCAACCAAATCGACCGGGATGAACTGAGCACGTCCGCCCTTTGGGAGCGGATCAACGACAGTTGGTACCTGTGGATCATCTGGCTCGTCGCCGCCGCGATCGGCTTTGGCGTGCAAATACGCGATGCACAGAACGTTCTGCTTCCGGAGGACCGCTGGACCCCGGTTAGCAACCAGCCCACAGGTACCGCCTCCGCCTAGGAGCATCGTTCAGCGTCAGTCACGTGGAGAATCAGGAATGGCCAGCGCGGCCCCGACGTTATCCCAATCCAATCAAGATCCACTCTCGCCCGTAAAATCGGCGGCCCTCAAGGGCAACCCGCTTCGCGCCGACATTAGTTGGCAGCTTCTGTCCATCGAAGCGGTGGTCGTGTTCGCGGTCGGAATTTTCGCCCTCGTGAATGAATCGAGTGCGCTGCGCAATGTCGTCACGCTGATCGGGATCTTACTGCTGGTCGATGGCCTCAGTTGCGCGATCGGCGAGGTGACTTCGTCCGAACCAGCTAACACGAGGGACAAGTACCGGCTGATCCGGGCCGGCATCGGGATCGCGACCGGCACGATCGTGGTCGCCGAGCGCATTCTCGACTTATGGATCTGACCCCGACCCGGGTGGTCGTCGGGATCGGCCTGCTTGGGATCGGACTGGTGACGGTCTTCGGCGCGATCGCCACCCGAGAGGAATCGAGCCTGCGTCTGAGCGGCATCGGCATCGCCCTGCTCCTGGCGGCCTGGGGCGTGATCGTGCTGATCCAGGCATCGAGCGACTCGAACTCGATGGGGCTCTTTGGGGCAGCGGCCATTATCGTCGGCGTCGGCCTGGCGGGTCTTGCATTCCTGCGCTGGCGCCGCGCCACCAGCACCCGAGGAGCAACCTAGGGCGCAGTATCCCTAACTTGTTCGGTCCGGGTTCTCCCCTGATCCGGCATAATCGAGCCCCCCGAGATCGGCGAGGTTGCGATCTCGGGGGCTTCGCCATTTCGGTCAACCAGGGGAAGTCACGGATATGCCCGTATCTACCGCCAACTCCCGCGTCGTCTTCGACGCTCTGAAGGCCGTCGATGTCCGCCTGGTCTCCGCCCTGCCGGAGACGTGGCTGGTCCACCTGATCCGAATGTCCGAGGAGGACCCGGACGTCACCCTGGTCCGCCTGGCCAAGGAGGAAGAGGGCGTTGGCATCTCGACCGGCGCCCACTTAGCCGGGGTCAAATCGGCCATGCTGATGCAGAACCATGGCTTCCTCGCCAGCATCAACGGGATCGTCTCCTGCGCCCAGCTCTACAAGATCCCCCTCCTGATGCTCATCTCCTACCGCGGCGATCTGGGCGAGCTGGATCCCTGGCAGACGCAGGGCGGATTGATGACCCTGCCGGTCCTCCGCGCTCTCGGCATCCCGAGCTACCCGCTGAACGATCCAACCACCGTGGCGAAGACCGTCCGTCAGGCCCAGGCGCTGGCCGAGAGCGCTCTGACGCCGGTCGCCCTCTTGCTCACCCGCGATCTCATGTGGGAGGAGGCATCATGAGCACCTCGACCATCAACCCACCGGCGACAGATGTGATGCTGCGGGCGGACGCCCTGGAGGCGATCTACCCGAAGCTGGCCCGGGATGAGGTGGTCGTCGTCACAATCATGGGCGCGGTCGCCGTCGAACTCTTCAACCTGGGGCACAGGACGAACTTCTTCTACCTGGAGCACGCGATGGGGCTGGCGTCGTCGATGGGGCTCGGGATCGCGCTCTCGCTGCCCCAGAATCCAGTCGTGGTGATCGACGGCGACGGCTCGCTCCTGATGAACCTGGGCACGCTCTCGACTCTGGCCCGCTACAAACCCGGCAACTTGACCCACGTCGTCTTCGACAACGAGTCGCTGCTCTCTGTCGGCGGCTTCCCGACCGCGACCTCTACCGGTACCGATCTGGCCGGGGTCGCCGAGGCCTCCGGTATACCGAATGTTCATCGCACCGATACCGTGCCCGAATTCGCCGCCGCATTCGACTGCGCCCTGACAAGCAACGAATTGACGACCATCGTGGCGAAGGTGGCGGCCGTCGGCCCCAAAACCTTCGCGATGGACCTCCCCTTGTTGGAGAATCGCTTTCAGTTCAAACGCCATCTCGAACGGCTTCGGGCGTCTCCCTTGTAGGGGCAGGGCTTGCCCTGGCCATGTTCGCGAACGCGTGGCCGGGCAGGGCAACTCCTGCCCCTACCGGCTGTCAGACCCAGCGAGACATTACATCTCTAGCGGATGAAAGGAGCACTCAACATGGCCACGGACATTGCACTGAGCGGACTGGCGACGGGATTGGCGGACGGATCACTTCGCGTCGTCGACCTGACGATGCCGCTGGGACCGGAGACGCCGGTGCTGCCCCTTCCGCCGCCATTCCCGAACTCCCCGATGTTCGAGATGACCGAAATCTCCCGCTACGACGAGCGCGCTCCGGTTTGGTACTGGAACGCCTTCGTTACCGACGCAACATCATGCGCCCGTGGTCGAGTTGACCTGGCGCGGAGATGACCTGGCCGCGCTCGCCGCAGACTGACCGTCCACAACACAGCCCTACGACTAGCGGGCCGGCGCCTCAGGGTGTCCGGCCCGTGTCGTACATGGCGCACCGAATCGCCATTCTCCGCAACGACACGGGCGATTGATCGCCAGGACGTCTTGATGTCCTCGTTCGGTACCACCTACCGCTGACTGATCGACGGGCGCACCATGGCCTGGACACGGAGACCAGTCCGCGACAGCGTGGTGTCCAGACCGACCTGGAAGCCGAGATGCTCGTAGAGGGGCACCGTGCGCGGGACGAAGGTGAACAGGTCGCAGGCGACAGCTTCGGTATCGGCGTGCGCCGTCAGCTGGCGCACGAGCGTGCCGCCGATCCCCTGCCCATGGTGGCCCGGCTCGACACAGAGCCACATCAGGTGCCAGTGCGGCTCCGGAAGGTATGACCCCAAGGTCTCGCCCATGTCGGCACGGAAGGCTTGGAGGCGAGCGGATGCCTCGGCGCCTAACGCGCCGCTGACCTCCCGCTCTCCTGCCGCCTCGCGCGCTTCCTGCGTGATCTCGGGGTGCGACGGCGCCAACCAGCAGGCGACCCCTCGAATGGGCGATGGCGTTGCCCAGACCTCGCCGTAGGCGAGCGCCATGCGGACGAACAGCTGCATCAGCAGGGGAACGCCCGCTGCTCGCTCAGTGGCGTCGGGCAAGACGTGGACGAAGATCGGGTCGTCCACGGCAGCACGAGCCATCACCGCAGCGGCCTCAACGACCTGATCCGACACCAGGCGGACCGGGACAACGGTGTCGGGCATGCTCGCCTCCCCTCTTTTCCCACGTTCGGCGGCCGCGGAACGTGGCGTCGTCCGCCGGTCGACCGGACGGTCCTGGACGACGCTGACTCGTTCCGGAGCTACGGGCATCCTATCATTGCGAATAAGGGTTCTTGACCGAATGGGATATCCGGCGGCCTGCGTGGTGCGACGAGACGGCGGGGGACCTTTGCCCCTGACGGATGAGGTACACGTTGCGCCCGTGGTCGAGCTGGCATGGGCCGGGTACGAGCTGGCCGCGCTCGTGGCCGACTAGGACGTGTCCGCAAACCGGTTCGAGTGGGCGTTCGGGTGCCGCAGGAAGCTCGCACGGGGCCTCGCGCACCACCGCAGCCGTGGCCGAACGGGGGCCAGCGACAAGGGCTGCGCCACCCGGAGAGCGCAAGGCGCGCCGCGGGCGGCCTGGTCTCACGAGACCTCGGGGGACCACCGTCCGCTCACCTGGACGCCGGGGTTCAGCGCGCGCACGTCCGCGATGAAACGCTCGGCCTCGGGGAAGTAGGAGAGGGCAACGGTCCCGTGGACGTGCCGGACGCGGAGTCCTCGGGCGTCCCCCTCGTCAGGCGGCGGTCGTTGCACCGTCTTCTCGACGGCCCGGATGTCCGCCGACGGGACCCGGGTCTCGGCCAAGACCCAAGCGAATACGACCGTCCCCTCCGCGTCCACGCGTACTTCATACGGCTGTCGCCACATGCTGCGCCAACCAAGGTAACCGACGAAGCAGCCCGCCCCGATCGCGGCGATCACGACAGCGAAGTCTTCCGCCGACATCGCTCGACTCTTGTCGTTCAGTTCGATCAGCCCGAGCGCCCAGAGGGCACCCGCGAGCACGAAGATGCCACCAGCGCCCAGGCCCGCCACGCCCGAAATCGCCAACCCGCGGCGCGAGTGGATGCAATAGACGCTCATGGCAGCGACTCCCGGTCGCCCGCGCGTCGTGGTGGAGGCACGCGAACCGCGCGCCGCGTCTGCGTCCGTGTCGGCGATCGTATCACGGCGATGTACCGAGCCGCGGGCGGCCGGATCGTCGAGCTGGCGGCAGGCCGCTCCCTCCTCGAGGCGTCCGGCGGCATCACCTTGGAGACGGTCCGGGCCGTCGCCGAGACCGGCGTCGACCTGATCTCGGTCGGCGCCCTGACCCACTCCGCTCCGGCGCTCGACCTCAACCTCGAGTTCGATCAGCGGCCGAGCGTGCCGCCGCGCGGGCCGGCATGCGACATCGGTCCGACGAGCCATGACGTGGGTTAGGAGGATCCGGTGTCCGAGCAGAACGCGGCGGGGCGATCCGGCGCCTGTTCTCACCGCATGCACACGTTGCGCCCATCGTGGAGCTGACCTGGAGCGGCGACGAACTCGCCGCGCTCGCGGCGGACTGACCATTCACAACACATTACTATGACTCGTGTGCCGGCGCCTCAGGGTGTCCGGCCCGCGCCGTGCCGTCCGCCCGGTACCACTCCCCCGCCTGGGGCATTCCGCAAGCGCTCCACCCGCTCGTGGACGCCGACGGCGGCCCGGTCGACCTCGTCGCGGGCGACGGAATCAGACGCCGCACAGATCGCTCCACCGGAGGCGCTCCCGCCCGACGGTGCCGGCTCCGGCTCGCAACCGGCCTGGTCGCGCCTCCTCGCAGCGCTGGCAGCAGGCGGCGGCCGAGTATCGCTGTAAGAGGCGGTTTCGCGGCAGCCGAGATGTGGTATATCCTGTGCCCGACTGACCGAGTCGTGGCGTTGGAATCAGGAGAGCGAAACGCGTGCGTGCGCTTGGCCGGCGTGGTCCCGGCATCGTCCCGAAACGATTCAAGCTCCTGCTCCACGATGAGCGGGATCGCTACTCCGCGTGGCCGAGCTTCGCACCTGGGTCGAACGCGCCTCGGCCGGCGACCTCGTCGCCGCCTACGAGGTCTGCCGCAACCCGTGGGCGCGCATGTTCATGTGCTACCGGGTGGGCCGGCGCGGTCTGCACGCGGCGCTGCCGATGTTGGTGCACGCCCTCAACGACCCGGATTCGGGTGTGCGCGGTGAGGCGGCCGACGCCCTCTCGATAATGCGAGACCCGAGCACCGGCTACGACCTCTTCCGGCGCCTCGCGGTTGAGGACGATCCGGGCGTGCGCTTTTGGCTCCTCATGGGGCTGGGCAGTACGCGGTACGCACCGGCCCTCCCGGTGCTGATCGAGGCGCTGGCCGACGAATCCCCTGGGACTATACGCAGCTGGTTCGCGAGCGCAGTGGCCGCGCTGGGCGATACGTCCGCGCTCCCCGCGCTGTGGCAGGCCCATGCCGAGGAACCCGAGGAACCCGAGAGCGAGCACTCGTACTACTCGCCCAAGGAGTCGTTGCGCCGCATCATCGATGAGCTGGAGGCCGGCTGAGGGGCGACCCGGCCCCACCGGCGGCGGCCAGGCGAGCGGGACAACGCCGTCGGCGCCCGGCTGCGGCGGGGAGCGCGAAGGCTCCACGCGATCCTTTGCGCAGACATGGCCGCAGCCGGGGACCGCGTCAGAGAAGCGAGTTGCTGGGGATCGTGACGGCCGGGGGCGGTCTTGAGACACCCACGGAGGTGTCCCCCAGAAACGGCCCCCACAGCGACATGTTCCGAGGCCCGCACGGGCAGAGCGCCCAGATTCGCGCAGGCCCACGGGCCGAGACACTGGCGCGATCGGGCCAGGGTGGACGCGTGTCGCTGTAGAGCTCGTTTCCGGGACGCTGCAACTGCCCGTCACGCGCCCACGCCGGCGTCCCACGCGCCGCCGACCGCGTACGCGTACAGCGCGACGGCAGGGGAGGCGCGGCCGACGAAGTAGAGCCGGCCGTCCCGGAGCACGGGGTCGGTGATCGGGTACCCCGCCGACTCCACCCGCCAGGCCTCCGCCCCCGTGAATGCGTCGACCGCCACGAGGCCGTAGGCCGTGAACGCCCGCAGGTACGGCGCCCGGTTCGGGCGCGCCGCGACGGCGTCGCCGTGCCGCCGGCGACGGCCCAGGAGTCGGCGCACCCATCCGCGCGGCGGGCCCGAGCTCACCGTGACCGCGTCGCCGGCCCGGACGCGCCTGGCGAGGACGGTTTTTCTGAAGTAGCCACTCTGGAAGCGCCAGCGCTCCGCGCCGGTGGCGTCGTCGATCGCATAGACGGCGTCGCCGCCGCCGAAGAGGTCGATGACGACCGCCCCGCCCAGCCGCCGCAGGTCGATGACGAGGCCAGCGAACCCCCCGAAGCGCCAAAGTTCGGTGCCGCTGGCGGCATCTAGGGCGGCGACCGCGCTGTCGACCGAGTCGTCGTCGCTCGAGTCGACGTAGAGGGCGTCCCCTGCCGGCCAGATCCCCGCCGCGTCGACCCCCGCTCGGTACCGCCAGCGCTCGGCCCCCGTGGCGCCGTCCAGGGCGTGGACGTACCCGCCGCCCAGGCTGACGCAGACCAGGTCGCCGGCGACCTGGACGTCGCCAATCGAGGCGAACGTGTCCTCGGCGTGGCGGCCGACGGCGACGCGCCAGCGCTCCGCGCCGGTGGCCAGGTCCAGCGCGACGAGGTCCTCGTTCCAGTGGCGGTCGACGAAGACGACGCCGCCGGCCACCTCGCCCACGACCCGCAACCCGGCGGAGAGGTCGGCCGGGATCCGTGACCGCCAGAGCGGCTGGCCGCTGGCCGCGTCGAGGGCGTAGACGCCGCCCTCGGCGTCGTCCACGAGAACGGCGGCGGCCGTCGCCGGCGAGTACGACGACCGGACCGGACGGTTGCCGTCCGGGACGAAGCGCCAGCGCACCGCCCCGGTCGCGGCGTCCACCGCGTTGAGGCCGTGCCGGTTACCGACGTAGACGGCGTCGTCGGCCGCGTGCAGCCGCCAGGAACCGATGCCGCCGTCCGGGGGGAACCGCCAGCGCTCCGCGCCGCCGGCGGCCTCCAGCGCGGAGAGCCCCGCCCAGCCGGTGGCGTAGACCAGCCCGGCGTGGGACGGCAGGGTCGGCGCGGCGGCGGCGGCGGCGGACACCTCCGTCGCGTCGGTCTGGAAGCGCCAGCGCTCGGCGCCGGTCGCGGCGTCCACGGCGTGGAGCATGCCGCGGACGTCGCCTGCAAAGACGGCGCCGTCGACGAGCGGGACCGGCCCGGCGGAAAAGCCGCCGGTGGGACCATCCGGGAGCCGGAAGCGCCAGAGCCGCACCGGATCGCCCGCCGGCACCAGCCACCCGCCGGGTCGGGGCGCGTTGCCCGGGGACGTCGGCACCGACTGCCCCTCCTTACTCTTCCTCAGACATCAAGCCAACGCGCGGAAGCGACCGTCGACGAAGGTCATCCCGCCGGTGATGTCAGCGTTCCGGCGGGGCGCGCGGGCACGGTAGGGTCGATGATAAGGCGGGGCGATGGACTGTCAAGCATGCCCGCCGCGCTCGGCAACGGAAATCAGGTGGGCGTAGACGCGAAGAAACTCCTTAGAGCTTGCGCCAATAGGACACGCTTCAGGGTCTGCGGCTGGGTCGGGTCTCCCACCGGTAGCGGGTCCACCCCTGGCGGATGAGTCGGCCGACCGTGACGATCACCGCCGAGAAGGCGAGCCAGAACGCGATGACGGCCGCCCGACGCTCGGTGCACCAGACCAACTTCTTATGCGCATTGGTCCAGGCGTTGGTGCGCTCGACCACCCACCGCTGGCCCGCGGTGACCGGCGCTGGCTTGCCCCGCGCGGCGATCGTCGGCAGCGATGCCTCGGGCCGCAAGCAGCGCGCGGGTGACCGCCGGAATCGTACCCACGATCCAGGTGGACCGTCATCGGCCCACTGCCGATCTCCAGTGCGTCGAGCGTCGGTCCCAGCAGGGGCGAATCGTGCCGATTGGCCGGCGCCGCGATCACCACCGAGCGGGATGCCGGCGGCGTCTACGGCGACGGAGCGCTTGAGCCCCTGCTTGCCGCGATCCACCGGGCTGCGGCCCGCTCCCTCGCCCCCGCACGGTGCCTTGGTGATGCAGCAGTCGATGGCGATGTCGCGTGAGCGCCAACCCGATCATGCGATCGTAGGCGGCGAGCACCAGGCCCGTGGAGGCGGTCCATAACGCCGGCCGCGATCCACTCGTCCCGGCGCCGCCGGAGCGTGGTTGCCGAGACCGTTTCGTCGGCGATCCGGTGATAGGCGCAGCCGAAGACCAGGACCTGGACGAGTTTGTCGAAGACCACACGATCCGGCGATCCGTGGGCGGTGGCAGCCGAGCGGGATGGGCCACCGGGCCGGAAGGCAGGAGGGCAGAGAACTGGTCCCAGATGGGCTCGATGATGGATGATGAAACGGCGGGCACGGGGTCGCTCCTTCACACGGAAAGCCTGAAGACCTTCCCGTATGATTGAGCACTCCGTGCCCGCTGCCTATGCCGACCTGACCGCTCACCTTTTGGCGCAGGCTCTTAGTGTGAAGGAAGCGATCCTCAATCATCGCGCGGTCTGCCGGAGAGGCCAAGGTGCGACCAACCATAGCGTCTTCCTATCACGTTGAGCCGGCATGACACTCGATTCTACTAGACGGAAAGTGCGCTGATGCCACCGGTCGTCGCGATCAGCTGGTCGGGTGACGACCTCCGCGACCTCGCCGCCGCTACCCTGCCACCCACGACGCTGACGCGCACCCAAGGAGTACAGCGTACGGCTTCCTGTCCCGTTGCAGGCGAAGACCGGCTTTTCGACGAGGCATCGGCAACGACCACACCCGGCGGTAGGCAGCCTTACCGATGCGGTTCGGCCGCCCGGACCGCATGCTGCGTCCACCGGCGACCCGCGGTGGGTCGCGGTGGCCGTCCCACCGCCGATGTTCCCGGCCGGGTTCTCGAAGCCGAGCGCGAAGATGTCGCGCTTGCGCACCTCAGTAACCGAAGGAGACGAACGATGAACCCGATCAACCGGCTTATAGCGTTGGCGGCCTCCTTGATGCTGGCCGCCGCCTTTCTCCCGGGCGCGCCGGCAGCACTCGCCAGCCAGGTCGCCACCTGCGCGGGCCTCCCCGCGACGATCCAGGCGTCGGGCGCCGGCCCGATCATCGGCAACTCATTCGCCGACGTGATCGTCGGGACGTCGAGCAACGACGTGATCGACGGTCGGGGCGGGGACGACGTCATCTGCGCCCTCGGGGGGGACGACTTCGTCGAGGGCGGCTCGGGTGAGGACGCGATCTTCGGCGGTATCGGCCACGACGACCTGTACGGCGAAGACTCGGGCAACCCGTTGGTGGGATACGGGGACGACATCGATGGCGGCCCCGGCAACGACTACATCGAGGGCAACGGCGGCTGGGACATCCTGAGGGGCGAGAACGACAACGACATCGTCGAGGGCGGCGACGGCGACGACTTCCTCTTCGGAGGCGACGGTGTGGACGCCCTGGACGGCGGCACCGGGGGCGACACCTGCACCACCGGCTCGAACCCCGGCGACTCGGTGTCGCGCTGCTAGCGCACGTCGCCGATCGTGCCCTCCCCCGTATCATTCGACCGTTCGCACGGAGTTCACCGTCCGAGCTTCCGGACGGCCGCGACCGGAGGCAGCGCGTTGACGATCGCGGCGATGTGCTCCGGTGGGATCTCCGTCCCACGCAGGAAGCCCCGCGTTCCGGTCCGTCCTAGCTGCGGGTAGGTCGCGAGCAAGCGCGGCCACAAACCGTCGTCGTCCGTGTGCTCTCTGACGATCGACGCGGGAGGACGCCGACCTCCGCGCCCTCGCCGCCGACTGACGAACCGCCGAATCGCATACGAACGGCTCGCGGGTCGGCGCCTCAGGGTGTCCGGCCCGTGTGGTATGTGGCGCGGCGTATCGCCAATTTCCGCAAACGGCCGCTCACCAGTGACGGCTCCGTCCACCAGCGTAGTTTGTGGTCACGCGCCGATCAGCCGGAGCGCGCCGACGATGGCATACTTGATCGAGCATCGCGGACCTGCGGAAGCCAGTTGAGCCGGGGCTTCTCGAGAGGAAAACGGAACGCCGCCGCCACTGTTCGCGTTGCTCGTCGCGGCGATCGGCCTCGGTAGTGCTGGACTCGACCCCGTCGGCGCGCTCGTTGCCGTGACCTCGCTGGCGGCGGGTGCACGCGACCGCACGGTCGTCGCCTTCGTCGCGGTGATGGTCGTGACGACTCGGACAGGCGTTCGTAGTTGTGGTAAGTGGTGGCGATCGATGTGGGGCCAGCCGGTTGGCTGGCGGCGATGAGGCGTGTCCGCCTAAAGTACGCGCCTCGTCGTTGCCCTCGATCCGGCACCTGGACCATGTTCCAGGTCAACCCCTTGCTCGGATTCGCCACGTATTACCAATCTGGCTTTCGAACCAATGGAGATACCTGATTGTGCCGAGACAACCTTTGGTAGGACGTGATCGACCGTGCTGGTTTAAGATCGTGATTCTCACCAGTTTCGTGCTCTCGTTCGTGGCGGTGCCGGCTTCGGCCCGGAAGGCTGCCCCGGCAGTTGCCGCTGGAGCCGGAGTATTCAGCCTGCTGGCACGTGGGCCGGTGCCTGTCGAGGCGGCCGGAGATGTCTTCTGGACGGCTACCCCGGATCTGGCCCAGCCGCTGTTTGGCCCGTCGAAGAACGTGTATGGCCTGGGAATCGTGGTTGCGTCCGGCGGGCCAATGACCGTCAACGACGTCCTGGGCGGCGCGGAGCCGAACGGGCTTGCCCAGTATCAGGTCGCGTATGTCGCGCCAGGCACCCTCGGCTCGCGCGATGCCGACGGGAACGAGCCGGTTCCATACCACCGCATCGAATTGATTGCAACTGGGACGCTTCCGGTGCCACCTGGCACCGCGCCGTCGCTTGCCGGTGAACCATTCTCCGTGCCACCGGACGACGGGACCGAGATCGTGGCCCTGGGTACGACGGTCGGCGCCAAGCCTGTCGCGCTCCCGCTGTCCTCGCCAGGCATGCTGCTCGTACTGAGCGGCGCTATCGAATCCGGCGGAGAGGTGATCGAAGCGGGCAGCGCGGTGGCCATCGCCCCGGCGGACGATCTCTCGATTGGCGTTGCCGGAGGGGGAGAGCAGGCCCAAGTTGTCCTTGCAACGGTCCTCTCGGCGGAAGACGCGGCAGCGTATGGGGCGGTCGAAGACGGCGTCGGGTTCGAGTTCACGGCCAGCGACTGCCCGCCCGGCGTCGCGATTGCTCGCTTCGGCGACGTCCAGGGAGGACCGCTGTGCGAGGACGTGGATGCCCTCGATCTGAGGCGCTCAGAAGCGGCCGCCGTGACCGTGACGAATACCGAGTCCGGCTACGCGATCGCTGGGGTGACCGATGACGACGGGGTCTTCTTCGTCGATGGACTCTCCCCTGGGCCCTACCTCGCCGCGTTCCCGGATGCGGCGGATGCCAAGAGCGTCTGCCGACCGGGCAGGATGGCCGCCTTCGATGCCCCCGAGTACGACGTGCTGGTTGAGGCGCGGGCCCTGGAAGATGGACACACGTATGACTGCGAGGTCGGACTGAGCGACGTCCCCGGACGTGACGCGGCAAGTCCGGCCGCAAGCGACGCCGCCGCCGATAGCATCACGATCAGCCTGTCGGTTGGAACGTGCCCGGACGGGACAGACGTTGCCGACGTTGGCCCCGACGAACCGGTCGACGGCCCGCTCTGCTCCGACCCGGCGCTGGAGCCAGTGCCTGCCGCAGGGGTGACGGTGATGCTCGGTACCATGGGCCAGTTCTCGGAGATCACCAGTGAAACAGGCGTGGACGGTGCCGTAACCTTCCCGGACCTGCCACCCGCCCGTTACACCGTTTCCCTGCCGGAAAGCCTGGAGACCGGCCAGGGTGCGGTCTCCCGCTGTGCCATCTCGACCGCGGACGGTGACATCGTTCACGAGTTCGATGCGCTCATCACACCATTCGTGCTCGAGCCGGGAATGGCGCTGACGTGCCGCATCGCCCTGGCTGAAGTTGTCGGAATGGGAGGTGACATGGAATCCACACCCGATGCCTAGAGCCTGTCATGGACGTCGGTGGGGTCGGAGACTCAGGAAATGACCACCATCGCCCGCAAGCCCGACCCGAGCGACGTGACGGATGAGGAGTGGGCCTTTGTGGCGCGCTACCTGACCCTGATGGACGAGGCCGCCGCCCAATGCCGCCACGACCTGCGCGAGGTCTTCAACGGCCTGCGCTTCATCGTGCGCGGCGGTATGCAGTGACGCTTGATGCCGCACGATCTACCGCCCTGGGAAGCCGTCCACCAGCAAACGCGCCGCTGGTTGGCGGCCGGGGTCTTCGAAACGATCGTCCACGACCTGCGCGTACTGTTGCGGCTGGCGGAGGGGGGCGCGGCCGAGCCGACGGCGGCCATCCTCGACAGCCGCACCCTGCGATCGACGCCGGAGAGCGGGGCACGGGCCGGGTACCTGGACGCGGAGGGCAACCTGCCGGACGCGCAGAAGCCCCTCCTCACCGCATGTACACGTTGCGCCCATCGTTGAACTGACCTGGAGCGACGACAACCTCGCCACCCTCGCCGCCGACTGACCATCCACAACACAGCACTACGACTAGCGGGCCGGCGCCTCAGGGTGTCCGGCCCGTTTCATGCGTGGCGCGGCGAATCGCCATTCTCCGTGGCAGGTAACAGAGCACCCCGGCCAGATCATGCTGGCCGGGGTGCTCTTGATGGACATGTGTGCTGGCGGTATCGCCAGACGGATGACCTCCTCCTGTCCTCGTGCGCGGAGCCGGCTGCCCGCCAGGGTGAGCAACAACGCCCCGGTCAGGAGCACCGGCACCCACGCACCAGGCGCGGGCGAGGCGGTCATGCCAGCCCCGGTGTCGGGGAGCTCATCGACCGGGTCAGGGGGGGAGCATCGCCCACGACATTGAAGAACGTCACGCTGACCCCGTTCCTCAGCGCTTGCGGGCGCACCAGATCTCCTCGGTCGGCCATTGGCGGGCCCAGGCGTTGGAGATGAACGGAATCCCGATGTCGCCGTCGTCGATCGGGGCCAGCTCATGCAACGCCTCGAGCTCGAAGCCGTGCTCGCGCAGCAGGCGGATCATCTCGCCGTGCGGGAGGTGGAACTCGACGGACTCGTCATCCACCCACTCGAAGCGATGCATGCCGAGGTAGGGCCGCTGGAAGCAGGTGGAAATGGGCGTGTCGACGGTGTCCTCCGGCCCGGTCGCGAGCAGGGTCAGGATCCCGTTGACGAGGTACACGAGCCGTCCGCCGGGACGCAGCACCCGGGACGCCTCGGGAATCCAGGCGTACGGGTCGCACCAGATCGACGCCCCGTACTCGCTGAGGGCGAGATCGAAACTGGCGTCAGGGAACGGGAGGTCCTCGGCGTTGCCGAGGTGCAGGGGGAAGTGGAGGTCGAACTGGTCCTGCATGGCGCGGGCGGTGTCGAGCTGCTTGGGCGAGTTGTCGAGGCCCACCGGCTTCGCGCCGCGCCGGGCCAGCCACGCGGAAACGTAGGCGGTGCCGCAGCCCAGCTCGATCACGTCCAGCCCGTCGAGGGATTCCGGCAACGCGCGGATATCGGCCTCGGGGATGCGCAGTTGGCCCCAGGTGATCTCATCCCGGGCCCAGGTGTCCGGGGCCCAGCCAGCGTACTCCTCGGCCTTGATGTCCCACTGCGCCCGGTTGCGCTGGACGTGTTCGGGCAGGTCCTCAATGGTCATCCATGACTCCTTCGCGCTCCTGGCCGGCTTGGTGCCGGGCGGATCGACTTGGCGACGAATCACAATGGCAGACAAGATTTCTTGACCGAATGGGATATCCAGCGTCCTGCGTGGTGCGACGAGACGGATGAGGCACAGGCGGCGCCCGTGGTCGAGCTGACCTGGAGCGGCGACGAACTGGCCGATTTGGCGGGCAGAGTTGGAGCGAGGCTACGAAGAGTGGAGCACCTGAGTAACCGCGGAGTTTTGTGGGGTGAGTTAGGGGCTGCTGACTAGCGCCGGAAGGTGACGGTTCCGAGGACCGGGTCGAGGGAATCGACTTCCCACCCGGCGGCGATCCAGCCGCATCGGGCCTGCACGTGACTGCTGGTGGGGGCGTAGCTGTTCTGCCACCACTGGCGAAAGACTCTGTGACCGGGTTTGAATGAAGGCGGGAGCGGATGGCCGATGACACGCTCGATGTTGGCGAAGCTCATCGTGTAACGCGTCCCCGGTTGCCTCTGCAGGTGCGCAGCGAGCGCATCATACCGACTGGTCATGCCTTCCGCCTTTAGGTCTAGTCAGACCAGGATGTGCACTTGCCGGTGTACTCAATTCCGCTGAAGGGAATGAAACGGCGGTCACTGCACATCGTGCAGCCATTGTACGGTGTGCCGTGGCTGCATGGTGGCCTTCCTGCAGTTTTAGGTGCAGCGGAGCGGATAAGCCTCGTGGGCGTCGGTCCTACGCGGTTGAACACGTTGCGCCCACCGTCGAATTGGCGTGGGCCGGGGACGAGTTGGCTGCCCTAGTTGCGGACTGATGGAAAGTTAGGATAAGGGCGAGGTTCCGTCGGCGGCGCCAGAGGCTGTCGTTGACGCCGACGACGGAGTGCTGCAGGGTGGAGACGAGGCCGGAGTCGGCGATCTTGTGTATATCCCAATTGAACAACTGGCAAGTGCTATTCACTAGTCGAGCTTCTGTGCCATTGTTCAACATCGCAATACCCAAAGTCGACCTTATGGCCGGTGACTGTTTGCCCATCCCGATATAGGACTGGTTGCACTCTTGTCGGGGAAGCCGATCACTTGGACAAAGGCGGCGGTCGGGAGGTCGACGACACATAGACGAAGTAGGGACAAGCCCAGTTGTCCGCAAATCGGTCAGACGAGATCGATCCGACCCCGGAACAAAGAGGAGGTCCCCATGTTCGCATCCGATCCACGCAGGCTCACTCGCCGTGCGCTTCTGCGGTCGAGTACCGGCGCCCTGCCCGCGGTCGCCGCGGCCGGCCGGCTCCCGGTACCGGCGGTCGCCGGCGCGCCGGCGGCCCGATCGCTCGTGCAGACACCGGCCGTGTCCGACCTGGTCGCCGGCAACACGGCGTTCGCGCTCGACCTGTACGCCGCGGTGCGGCAGGACTCCGCCGGGAACCTGCTGTTTTCCCCCTACAGCGTCTCGCAGGCGCTGGCGATGGCCTACGCGGGAGCGCGAGGCGAGACGGCGGCGCAGATGGCCGAGACGCTCGCCTTTCGCCTCGACCAGCCCGCGTTGCACAAGGAGTTCTCCGCCCTCAACTCCGACCTGGTGGCCCGTGGCAACGAAGAGGAGAATCTGGAGAACCAGTCCGACTGGGCGGCCAGTGGCACTGAAGAGGCGGATGGGGAGAACCCCGTAACGGTTCGAGCGCTGCGGATCGCGAACGGGATGTGGGGTGAGCAGACCTATCCGTTCAGCGAGGCGTACAGCGAGGAACTCCAGCGGTATTACTGGGCGGGCCTCCAATTGCACGATCTCATCAATGCGCCGGAGGGCGTCCGCCACCAGGTCAACGGCTGGGTCGCCGAGCAGACCCACGACCGCATCCAGGACATCGTGCCCGAGGGTGCCATCACGTCGGACTCGCGGCTGGTGCTCGCCAACGCCATCTGGTTCTTCGGCGGCTGGGAGACTCCGTTCGATTCCGACAAGACGCAGGACGGCGACTTCTTCCTGGTCGACGGCGCCACCGTCACCGTCCCGTTCATGGTCCAGCAAGTCGCGCTGGGCTATGCGCGCGGCGACGGCTTCCAGGTGGTCGAGTTCCCCTACGCGGGCAGCGGGTTTGCCTTCACGGTCGTCCTGCCGGACGAGGGCCGGTTCGAGGCAATCGAGGCGGGGCTGGACGCCGGGACCTTCGACGCGGCGATCGGTACATTGTCCGATACCGTACGTGCTGGTCTACCTTCCCAGGTTCGAGTTCGAGTTCGACGCGAGCCTCGCCGAAACGCTGCAATCGATGGGGATGACGGACGCCTTCGACCCGGCGCGCGCCGATTTCTCGGGCATGGTGGAGAGGACGCCGCCCGCACCGCTCTGCATCACGCCGTGCTGCACAAGGCCTTCATCAGCGTGGACGAGGACGGCACCGAGGCGGCGGCGGCAACGGTCGGTGGTCGTCGGTGACGGCGGGGACGGGGGCCCGGACGCAGAGCCGCTCGAGGTCCGCGTCGACCGCCCGTTCCTCTTCGCCATCCGCGACACGCAGACGGGCACGCTGCTGTTTCTGGGGCGGGTGATGGATCCGAGTGTGTAGGGGCCCGGTCGCTCCTGCCGGGCGATCCTGAGCCAATGCGCACCGCCCCCACGGAGACGCGCTCGCACGGCCCGGCGCCTGGTCACCAATCGGAAGGGGGCAGGCGATGCGTCGGGTCTCTCTGGGGTCGCTCGGCAGCGGGGCGAACGCCCGCTCCTTGGTCCCCATCATGGCGGTCTGCTCCGTCGGCATCGGGGATCGGCCGACGGAGCGGCGTCCTCGCACCGGTGCGGGCCTTCTCCAATGGGCGTCGCCGTCTCCGAGACGGAGGCGGGCCCTATCGCACCGACCGCGCCGGTCCGACCTCGTGGGCCGGCGGGTCAGACGAAGAACGGCGGGCTGCTGACGACGTAGCGCGCGAAGTCGCCGAACGGCTCGTCGCTCATCTTGTAGAGAGGACCATGGTGGTCCAAAGGGTCGTGGCGGCACCGTCACCGTGACGGTCACAGTTGACCCGCCTGCTCATGAAGCGCATCATGGGGTACCAGTCTACTCGAGCATCCTCGTCCCGGAGTGCAGCATGACGGACACCCCGCAGATCTGGCATTACGGCTTGATCGCGCGCTGGTGGGCCGAGTTCAACGAACCGGACCCGGGAGAGCTGGCCTTCTACCAGGGGTTCGTCGAGCGCGACGGCCAACCCGCCCTCGACCTTGGCTGTGGCACGGGCCGCCTCCTGCTTCCCCTGCTGCAGGCCGGCCTCGACGTCGACGGCTGCGACCTCTCGCCCGACATGCTCGCCCACTGCCGCCAGCTCGCGGCCAGGGAGGGGCTCGAGCCGCGCCTGTACGAGCAGGCGATGCATGAGCTCGACCTGCCGCGCACCTACCGCACGATCTTCATCTGCGATTCGTTCGGCCTCGGTGGCCAGCGGCAGCACGATGCCGAGGCGCTCCGCCGCTGCCACCGCCACCTCGCCCCCGGCGGGGTGTTGGTCTTCAGCCTGGAACTCCCCTACTCGAACGCCGGGAATTGGGCGAACTGGCTGCCGGAGGAACGACGGCACTTCCCCAAGGCATGGCCGGCGGGCGGGGAGCGGCGCCGGACGGCGGATGGGGACGAGCTGGAGCAGCGCGTGCGGTTGGTGGACCTTGATCCGCTGGAGCAGCAGACCACGATCCAGATCCGGTCAACGCGCTGGCGGGACGGGCAACGGGTCGCGGAGGAGGAGTACACCATGGTGTCGATCCGGTACTTCCGCAACGAGGTGCTGCTGCTGTTGGAGCAGGCGGGCTTTGGAGAGGTCACCGTCTCCGGGGGCTACACCGACACGGTGGCGACGGCAGCCGACACCTTCATAGTGTTCGTCGCCCGCAAGGCTGGTTAAGCTCGCGGATGAACGGGTAGTTCGATGCGAGGACGTGCCGCTCCCGCCATTCGCCAGAGGCATGCCATGGCCCCGACGCCAACAGTCACAGCCGTTTCCGCCCGGTCCCCCCAAGTTGGGTTCTTCGTGCCCGTGGCCGCCAGCCCTCCAGAGCCAGGCAGGGGCGATCTCGCCCCCCTGAACGTCGGCTGGAGCGACCTGGTGGCGCTCGCCGTGCGGGCGGAGGAGCTTGGCTTCGATTCGTTCTGGCTGTCCGATCATTTGCTCTTGGCGTTTGGCGAGGAGGCGCCGATCGGGTTCCGGGAGTGCTGGACCTTGCTCGCCGGCCTGGCGGGGGTCACGACCCGGATCCGGCTGGGGCCGCTCGTCACCAGCACGACGTACCGGAATCCGGCCCTGATCGCGAAGATGGCCGAGACCATTGACGAGATGAGCGGCGGACGTGTCGTGCTCGGCATCGGCGCCGGGCACATCCCCTCTGAGGCGCACGCATTCGGGTTTCCCTATGATCACCGGGCCAGTCGCTTCGAGGAGGCGATCCAGATCATTACGGGGCTGCTTCGAGACCGGAAGGTGAATTTCGAGGGAACCTGGTACCAGGCGCGCGAGTGCGAGCTCCTCCCGACAGGTCCTCGACGTCAAGGCCCGCCCGTGATGGTGGGAGCGGAAGGTCCGCGCATGATCCGGATCGCCGCCCGCTACGCCGACGAGCTCAACATCGATGTCGGGACGACACTCGATTCCATCGGACCGCTCAGCGCCTCGATCGATGTCGCCTGCCGCGAAGTTGGCCGCGATCCCACCACGCTTCGCCGCTCGGCGCTGGTCACGGTCGACCTGTCGTCGCCATCCCTCCCCGGCCAAGCCTGGGGCGATGTCCTGTTTGGCGAGCGCGCGTACCGCGGCACATCGGAGGACTTGGCCGGCATTCTCCGCGCCTACGCGGCAGCAGGATTCAGCGAGATCCAGATTTGGCTCAACCCGTGCTCGATCGCCGGGATTGAGGCATTCGCCCCAGTGCTCGACCTGCTGAGAGAGGGCTAGGCGAACATCCCGCCTCCCACCTGGGCAAGCATGGCGAGTATGGATTATCGGGGCAGCCCCAGCATGTTGGCAGGATCCCCGACCCACCCCGGGGCGGAACGGTTCGACCTCCACCCCGGACGTCCGATGCACCGATGGACGCCCGGTCGGTGGCTGACCTCCGGCAACGGGACAAAGGCCCGGATACCCGCCCGCTGGATCGCACGGTCGGAGCGGGGAGGCGTCGGGGTCGGTCGGGCTGGCCCGAAAATCGGCAGTCCGCCGATAGGCGCCGCCCGTCCATGTGCGATCGGGGCGCCCCACCACCCCGATTCAGTCGTGGCGGGTCGCGGCGCGGCCGGCCGGATCGACGTGCGCGGCGTCCGTCCACACAACTGGTAGGCACCCCGGGGCCGACAACTCCACACGGTTGTTTGCACAATACGGGCCCCTTGACCCTCACCTGGGGACGTGGCGACGACCTCGCCGCCTTTGCCGACGACTCAGGGCTGTGTCAAAGTCGACAGGAGTGGTTGGTGGCGGCATGGAGGAGCTTCGTTCGCCGCGGGCCTAGGATTGAATCCCCGGTCTGAGGCCGGAAATCCCTCCCGGGCTGAGCACGACCGGCGGGCGGGCGGACTTTGACACAACCCTGGTTCGGCAGGCACGACCTCTTGACCGCCCCATCCGCCAACGCTACGCTACGCTCGTTCGCCGATTCCGACAAAATTGTTTTGCACAGCAACCGGAGCGCCCATGAGCAGCTCGCGGACCAAAGGCACATCATGGTGGATGGACGCCGTGACGGACCGGCGCCGGCTCCTGCGCGAGTTGGTGGGGGTTTCGGTTGGGGCCGGCATCGTCGGCGCCTCGCGGGCCACGAGCGCGCGGGCCGCCCAGGCGACTCCCGGGGCCGCCGGCACGCTGGGCGAGCGCCTCATCCACGAGGCCCCAGGGATGACGGACCAGTTTGGCCGCATCCCGCTGTCTCGCCTGAGCTTCGACGCCCGCGGGGAGCTGCCAATCGGGATTCTGGTCGGGCCGTTGGTGGCGATCGTCGAGTCCGGCGAGTTCGAGGTCGAGGCGGCTACCGCCGGCTTCGTCGGTCCGGGCGACCGGTTGGTGGTCGGTCCCGGCATCGCAGTCAGCGCACGGAACACCACGGACGATCCCGGCTCGTGGCTGGCGCTGATCCTGGTGACGGAAGAGGACCGAGATGCTGCCACCGCGCAGTTCGAGGCTCAGATCTACTCCAACTTGACGCCGGAAATGGTGCCGACCGACATTGAGCATCGTCTGCTGACCCGCAGACAAAATATTAGATCCAGACTGTATCCGGCACGATTCACGCTGGAGACCGTGGTCCTGGCGCCGGGGGCAGGCCTCGAATCGCTCGACCTCGGCGGTCCAACGCCGGTGGTCGGGATCGGCGTGATCGTGGAGAGGGGGAGGATCCGGTTGACCGGCAAGCCGAATTGGGATCCGCTCGTGACCGGCGAGGACACGCAGTTTGAGGCGGACGACGACTCTGGAGTCCAGGCGGTGGGCGACGAGCCGGCTTTGCTGTTGGTCGTGCGAATGGGCGAGGACGACGCGGCGGATTAGAGCGTCTTGCGGATAAGGTGCGACGTGGGCGGCGTGGCGGGCGGTGAGTACGTCGTCACCGACGCAACATCACGCCCCCGTCGTGGAACTGACCTGGACGGGACGACGAACTCGCTGCATTCGCCGCCGACTAACCACCCACAACACAGCATCACGACTCGGGGGCCGGCGCCTCATGGTGTCCGGCCCGTGCCGTGCGCGGTGCGCCGAATTGGGATTGTCTGCAATCACTCAATGCAATGCGGCCGGCCCGGCCCGCCCGATGGGCGGAGGCTGCCACCAGATGCCCGAGTATGCTTGACACGGCCCGCGGCGGGTATGCCCGATGTGCGCGCGGCCGGAGTTGGCCGCGTCTGGTTGGCGTTGGCCGAGGAGGAGGGTGGATGGACGACGACGAACGTCGACGTCAGCGATTCGAGCGGGGGACCGACCCGGCGCGCGTGCTCGCCCTCAGCGACGGCGTCATCGCCATCATCATCACGTTGCTCGTGCTGGAGATCCACGTCCCCGAGCTCACCGGCGGTCAGGACCTCAGGGAGGCGTTGCGGGAGATCCGCCCCTCCTTCGTCGCCTTCCTGATCAGCTTCGTGGTCGTGGCCATCGCCTGGGCCGGCCACCGCGACCAATTCGCGCTCATCCGCCGGACCGACCGCACGCTGGTCTGGCTCAACATCCTCTACCTGCTGCCGCTCTCCGTCCTGCCGTTCGCGACGTCCCTGCTCGCCCGCTACGACGAGGAACCGGTCGCGCTCAGGATGTACGGGATCTTATTGGTCGCGATCGCGGTGACCCGGCTGATCATGTGGATCTACGCGACTGGGCGGCCGTACCTCCTCTTCGTCCCCATCGATGCGCGGTCGCGGTGGACGGGGGTCGCCCTCGTGGCGGCGCAAGGCGCCATCTATGCGGTCGCCATCGCCATCGCAACGGCGTCCCCGACCGCCAGTCTGCGGATCTACGCCGCCGTGCCCGTCCTGTACTTCGTCGTCATCACCATCGCGCGCACCACCGCGCGGCCGGGATCGGCGGAGCAGGACTTCACGTGAGCCATCGCTGGCGACCGCACGGTCGTCGCCGACGTTTCGGTGATGGTCGTGACGACGACGCTGTCCGGAAAACCCGTGTCGATCGACGTTGCGTCGCATGTCCGGGTTTGTGGGGCACGGCACGCTCGGTCCCTCCACGATGAAGCCAGGAGCACAGACCATGGCCGCACCGAACGTGCTGCTCGATCTCGCCGCCGCACTCGCCCATGGCGACATGCGGGTGGTCGACCTGACGATGCCGCTGGGACCGGAGCCGCCGGTGCTGCCCCTGCCGCCGCCATTCCCGAACTCCCCGATGTTCCAGGTGACCGAAATCTCGCGCTACGACGAGCGCGGACCGGCCTGGTACTGGAACTCGTTCGTCACCGACGCAACATCATGCGCCAATCGTTGAGCTGACCTGGCGCGGCGACGAACTGGCCGCGCTCGCGGCGGATCAATAGGACGTTGCAAAACCGGACCACCGTTGCTCGCGCGGTCGTCGCCGCACAGCCGGCGTCTTATGATTGCGGGTGACGTCACGACGGGGCGGGGGGTGATGGAGCGAGCCCGCCCGACGGCTGAGGAGGGCACCATGCCGACGCAACAAGGAGATCTGGCGTTACTCGAGGACCCGGTGGCGCAGCGGTTGCTGCGGTCGACCATCCCGGCCCGGCTGGCCTACGTCTGGCCGGACGGCACGCCGCGCGTCGTCCCCATCGGCTTCCACTGGAACGGCACGGAGGTCGTGCTGGGGACGCCGCCGGACGCGCCGAAGATGAAGGCGCTGCGGGACGGGACCAAGGTGGCCCTCACGATCGACAGCGACGCCATGCCGTACCGGGTCCTCCTGATCCGCGGCACCGTGCGAGTCGACACCGTCGAGGGGATTGCCCCGGAGTACGCCGCCATGACCACGCGGGTCATGGGGGAAGATCAGGGGCGGGCGTGGCTGGAGAACCTGGGCCCGATCTGCCCGCGGATGGCGCGCGTCTTCGTCCGGCCGGAGTGGGTGGGGATTCTCGACTTCGAGACCCGCTTCCCGAGCGCGATCGAGCGGGCGATGGAGCGCGCCGGGGCCCAGACCTAGGCCGCCGCCGGCTCGGTCGGCATCCCGGCTCGGCCCCGGTCCCCGGGCTCGGGCCGAAGATGCCCCCAGAGCCAGTGCGATTCATCGACGATGCGTCCGGGTGGGTGGGAGCCGCTGGATGCGCGCCCCACCTAATTGGAAGGGAACGTCAATGAACGCCGAGAGCCACCGCTTCGCCGTCGGGTCGTTCGCCTGCACCGCCGTCGCCGACGGCACCTTTCCTTATCCGCCCCCCAGCTTCGCTGCCAACGTGTCGCCCGCGCGCGTCGCCGAGGAACTCGCCGCGAACGGGCGCCCGACCGACGTGATCGCCACCCCGTACACCTGCCTGGTGGTCGACACCGGGCGGCACCGGGTCCTCGTCGACACCGGCATGGGGCCGCTCCCGCCGGACCTGCCCGATACCACCGGCAAGCTGGGGGAGCGCTTGCGGGCGGGAGGCATCGATCCGAACGACATCGACACCGTGGTCCTCACCCACGGCCACGCCGACCACATCGGCGGCAACCTCGATGCGGACGGGGCGCTCGCCTTCCCCAACGCCCGCTTCGCCATGTGGCGGTCCGAATGGGACTACTGGACGTCGGAGCCGAGCCTGGCCGAACTCCAGGTGGACGACCACCTCAAGGACCTGCTACGGCAGTGGGCGCGGACCAACCTGCCGCCGGTGCGGGACCGGGTCGACCTCATCGACCGGGAGACCGAGATCGTGCCGGGCATCACCGCGCTGGCCGCGCCGGGCCACACCCCGGGCCACATGGCGCTGGCCATCGCCTCGGGAGGGGAGGTGTTGCTCCACCTGGTCGATGTCGCCCTCGACCCGTTCCAACTGGAGCACCCGGATTGGGTGGCGGCCTTCGACTTCGACCCGGCGCAGGTGGTGGCGACCCGGCGTCGCCTGTTCGACCGGGCGGCCGACCAACGGGCCCTGGTGCTCTGCTACCACTTTCCCTTCCCGGGTCTCGGTCGGGTGAAGCGGGCCGGCGAGGGCTGGCGGTGGGAGCCTGCCGCGGCGACATAGATCCGACAGAGCGGAGGGCGGGCGCTGCCTCGGAGCAGCCACCCGGACCGTGGCCGACCGCCTCATCCCGGCAACGGCGTGAGGAACTTGAGGCACAGATGGCCTAGCCTGCGCCGCGCAGGCTAGGTGGAGCGAGGTCGGCCCGCCGCTCGTAGCGGATCGTCAGCCGCCGATACCGGTTCAGCCACGCCAGGGTGCGCATGCGTCCGACTGACGATCCACAACACAGCACGACCACTCGCGGGTCGGCGCCTAATGGTGCCCGGCCCGTGCCGTGCGTGGCGCGCCGAATCGCCGTTATCTGCAGAGCGTCACTGGGTCGCCCTGAGTCCCGCCTGCACCGCGTCGAGCAGTTCGTCGATCCCGAACGGTTTGTGGAGGGACCCCGTCACTCCGCCGTCGAGCGCCCCGGGACCGGCCGTGGCGCTCATCAGCATCACCGGTCTCTGGCCGCGCATTCTTGCGGCGCTACCAGTGGGCGCCAGCCAGGTGTCGCCGTAGGGCACGTTTTCGCGGGCGAGCAGCTTTGCCCGGACTGCGTCCTGCACGGTCGGTCGGCCCCTATTCCCGTGTTGACACTGAGCCCCTGTTCGGTAGGATTCCGGTCGCTGCGTCCGCCGTCGTCCGCCCCGGCTGCCCGTTCCCGCCAGGAGATGTGCCCGTGTCCACCCCCGAGCTCGCCGCGATCAAGCAACGCCAGCAGCAAGCCTGGGCCGCCGGCGACTTCGCCGCGGTCGGCACCGGCCAACAGATCGTCAGCGAGGCGCTGTGCGAGGCGGTCGACCTGCGGGCCGGCAGTCGCGTCCTCGACGTCGCCTGCGGCGCCGGCAACGCGGCCCTGGCCGCGGCCCGCCGCTTCGCCGAGGCGGTCGGGGTCGACTACGTGCCCGCCCTGCTGGCGCGGGGGCGCGAGCGGGCGGCGGCCGAGCGGCTGCCAGTCGCGTTCCAAGAAGGCGATGCCGAGGCGCTGCCCTTCCCGGACGCGAGCTTCGACGTGGTGCTCTCGACCTTCGGGGTGATGTTCGCCCCGGACCAGGCGCGGGCGGCCGCCGAGTTGCTGCGCGTCTGCCGGCCGGGCGGCACGATCGGTTTGGCGAACTGGACGCCGGAGGGGTTCACCGGCCAGTCCTCCGCGATCCGGAACCGGTACGCGCCGCCCCCGCCGGGGCTGGCGCCGCCGGGGCGCTGGGGGACCGAGGACGGCGTCCGCGCGCTCCTGGGCGAGGGGGTCGCCAACGTGCGGGCTGAGCGGCGCGTCTTCGTCTACCGCTTCCCGTCGCCCCAGGCCTGGCTGGCGTTCATGCGGACCCACTTCGGGCCGACGGTGCGGACCTTCGCGGCGCTGGACGCGGCCGGGCAGGCGGCGTACGCGGCCGACCTGCTGGCGCTGATCGGCCGCTTCAACCGGGCCGACGACGGCACCGCGGTGATCCCGTCCGAGTACCTGGAAGTCGTCGCCACGCGCCGCTGAGGGCCGGCGTCGCCGACCGAGCCGTCGCGGGCGTGGACCTTGAAGCGCCACCTCCGGCGGCGGGCCGGGGCATCGAGCAACTCGGACTCCGCCCAGACACCGTTCTTCACCGCGTGTACACGTTGCGCCCGTCGTTGAACTGACCTGGGCGGGCGACGAACTACGCGCCCTGGCGGCAGACTAGGGGGTGCAGGAGCCACCAACGCGGCCACGTGTCGCGGTCGGGCTCGTTTGTGCCCCAGACCGTTGGGTCGTCAACGTGCGTGTCCATCAGTTCTTGACATCGCCGCCGATCGGCGTAGAGTGCGAGGACACGCCACCCCCCAGAGGCTCGCACGGTCGCACGTCGCGGTCGACGGCTGGCCACGCATGGCGCGAGGAGACCAGGGATGACGGCGATGGACGCACCGGTTCCTCCGCCACCGGAGGCGGTCCTGGGGGGGATATTGATGGCTGCCTCCGCACCCAGGCCGTGCGGGTCGTGGCGAAGTTGAGGATTCCCGATCTCCTGCATGATGGGCCGCGGAGCTCGGCGGCGTTGGCCGCAGCGACGGGGGCGCACGAACCGTCGCTGCGGCGAGGCGCTTGGCCTGGTCGCCGGCTTCGTCCCGTTGGTGCCTAGTGGTCGGCATCGGCGCCACCTTCGTGTTCCCCGCCTCGCTCATCGGTGGTGCCTCCGGTGGAGGAACCGGTGGCGGTGGGCGCGTCAACGGGGAGCGCCCCTTGATCGCCCCCGGCCTGCTGCCAGCTGATCGTCAGCAGGAACGCGCCGTCGGCGATCGCGCGCACGGCGTGCCGAATCCCCGCCTCGATCGCGATCAGTGCCCCCTCCCTCAGTTCGTGCTCGTGATCGCCGACCGTCACCGCGAACGCGCCCCGCACCGCCTGGATGGTGATGGGTCCCGGCGACGTGTGCTCGTCCAGGGTGGCACCAGACCGCATCGTCACCAGGACGAGGCGCAGGCGATCGGTCTTGACCAGGGTCTCCGCTCGTCGCCCCGAGGCGGACTCGCCTGGTCGGAAGCGCTCGATTTCGGCGCCCAGGTCGAACACACCGAGGACAACTTCGTTCTTGTTCATGGTCACCTTCCAGTTTAGCTGGCCGCGCTCGCGGCAGACTGACGAACCACCGAATCGCATACGAACGACTCGCGGGCCGGTGCCTGAAAGGTATCCGGCCCACGCCGTGCATGGCGCGCCGAATAGCGTTTGTGTGCAGCTAGACGTACAGTCTAATAACGAGTCTTCTCCGCAAGGAAGTAACTTACGGTATTGCGGGACATCAACGGCCTAATCAGAGCCTGGCTGTTGGCAGTGACGACGAGTGTCGTGGAGTACGTGTTAGTCAGCAGGGCGCTTAAAGTGGTAGGTCCAATTCGGGTAACCGCCTACTTCATGATCAATGTGGACCAGTTCCCACCCCTCTTGGCCCAACCGCGCGATTTCACGGTATAGCTCTGAGGCCGCTTTATCAACTGACTGCGAAGACACTTCTCCCGACAAAAGCAGCCTCGTTTCAAGGCTCTTATTGTAACGGTCGAAAAATAGCGTGCAGTATTCCCACCGAGTCCTGCTGGCCATTGGCTCACCCTCTATCTTGATCAACAAGGCATCGCTGTTACTCAGTATAGTGTCGAGTTGGCGGGCGATCGAGGACGGCTCTATGGGGCCGGGTATTGGTCAACACGGCGCCTAATTTATCCCCGATCTGATTTGGCATAACTCATTATTGCGGATAACGGAGATCGTGCTCTCCCCACCGCGTCGACCATCGCAGTTTCACCGCTAGCATTTCGTCCCACGTTGCGCCCGTGGTCGAGCTAACCTGGGGTGGTGACGAAGGATATCCTGTCGATAACCCTCATCGAACCTGGACAAGAGGAGCAACGATCATGGCAACGGGCGATGCACTGAGCGGGCTTGCAGCGGGATTGGCGGACGGATTGCTGCGCGTCGTCGACCTGACGATGCCGCTGGGGCCGGAGACGCCGGTGTTGCCCCTGCCGCCGCCATTCCCGAACTCCCCGATGGTCGAGGTGACCGAAATCTCACGCTACGATGAGCGCGGACCGGCCTGGTACTGGAACTCGTTCGTCACCGACGCAACAAGTTGCCTCCGTCGTCACTCTTGACTGGAGCGGCGACGAACTCGCCGCGCTCGCGGCGGACTAAGAGCGCGTTGCAAAACCCGCCGATCCGGCCATGCGAGCGCGTTCCGCCACGGCAAGGGGCACCCCGGCGCGCCGAGTGAGGGTTGACTGCGGCCGACGCGGTGCTAGGCTGGTGTCATCGCTCGCCACGAAAACTCAGTGCGCCGCCGAAAGGGGGAGACCATGGCCCATCCGCGGATCGAAGTCGGGATGTACGTCGTCGCCAAGGCCCCGCTCGGCGGCGTCGGAGATGCTCGTCTCGGCCGCCCAGGACCAGCAGCTCGATTCCGTGTTCATCTGGGACCACCTCCAGGACTTCTTCCCCTCGGCGATCTGGGACGAGGAGTTCGCCTGGTTCGCCGCCGGGAGCGCATCGCCCCACGAGTGGTTCGAGTTCCAGACGCTGCTCGGCTACCTGGCCGCCAAGTTCCCGGGCGTGCGGCTGGGGGTCGGGGTCACCGAGCCGATCCGCCGCCACCCGGTCATCCTCGCCCAGGCGGCGCTCACCCTGGCGCACCTGAGCCAGCGCCCGCCGATCCTCGGCATCGGCGCCGGCGAGCGGCTGGGCACCGAGCCGTACGGCCTCGACTTCTCGCGCACGGTCGGCCGGCTGGAGGAGGCCCTGCAGATCATCCGGCGCTGCTTCGACGACCGCGGGCCGTTCGACTTCGAGGGCGAGCACTTCCGCCTCCGGGGCGCCGTCGTCGACCTCCCGGCCCCCGACGGCCGGAACCCGGAGATCTGGGTGGCGGCGCACGGCCCCCGGATGCTGCGGCTGACCGGGCAGTACGGGGACGGCTGGTACCCCGTCTTCGTGGCCTCGCCCGACGACTACGCGGCCCGGCTGGAGGTCATCCGCGCCGCCGCCACGGGAGGCCGGGCGCGACCCGGACGCAATCACCCCGGCGCTGCACGCGCCGGTCGTCGTCGCCCCCACCGAGGCCGAGGCGCGGGCGATGCTCGACGCCAAGGCGATCCGCTTCTTCGGCCTCCTCTTCCCGGCCGAGGTCTGGCAGGCATTCGGCCTGCGGCACCCGCTGGGGGAGCACTTCCGGGGATTACCTGGATATGCTCCCCGAAACGTATGACCGGCAGACGGTCGAGGCGGCGATCGCCGCGGTGCCGCGGGAGATGATGGAGGGGATCTTCTGGGGCACGCCCGAGCAGATCGTGGCCAAGTTGCGGGCGTTCGGCGAGGCCGGGTCTGCGCCACGTCGTGCCGCTGGTGGCCTCGGCGGCGGTCTCGCCGGAAGCGGCCGCCTACAGCATGGAGGCCATGGCCGGGATCGCTCAGGCGCTGCGGAGCGGCCAGTAGCCGCCGCGCGCGTGGCTCGGCCGGCGCGGGACCAGACGGGGCGGTCGACGGCTCGTGTGGCGCCGCCTCTCAGCCCGTTGCCGGATCAAGGAACCGGAGGCAGATCAGCGCAGAGATCAGGTGGAGTAGCCCTACTAGCAGATCGGCCCGCCGCTCGTAGCGTACGCTGTATTGCCATCATCGACCCCGTCGGCGCGCTCGTTGCTGTGCACCCGCCGGCGGCGGGTGCACGCGGCCGCGCGGTCGTCGCCAACGTCGCGGTGGTGGTCGCGACGACGACGCTGTCCGGAACACCCGTGTCGATCGACGGTGCGTCGCGTGTCCGGGGGTGTGGGGCACGGCACGCCCGGTCCCGTTACGACGACGCCAGGAGCACAGACCATGTCCTCACCGAACGTGCTGCTCGATCTCGCCGCCGCACTCGCCAAGGGCGACATGCGGGTGGTCGACCTGACGATGCCGCTGGGACCGGAGACGCCGGTGCTGCCCCTGCCGCCGCCATTCCCGAACTCCCCGATGGTCCAGGTGACCGAAATCTCACGCTACGATGAGCGCGGACCGGCCTGGTACTGGAACTCGTTCGTCACCGACGCAACAAGTTGAACCTGTCGTGACCCTGGACTGGAGCGGCGACGAACTGGCGGCGCTGGCGGCCGACTGACCGATCTCAGTACTGCTCGACTCCTCGCCCGCTCGACACGTCAGGCGACGGTGAAGACCTCGACCATGCCGAGCATAACGTGGGGCATGCCGGTTCCGCTGTCCGGGATGTAACAGACGGCGGCGTAGGTACCGGGCGCGAGGTCGAAGGCGAGCCAGTTGACCTGCCCGTTGGTGAGGATGCCGGTGAAGGCGACCTCGACGAAGGTGTCGGGGGTAAGCGCCGGCGTGGCGTCGGCCTCGGGGGTGGCGGGCATGCCGAAGAAGGCGTTCATCAAGTCGATGACCTGTTGCTCGGTGGCGCCGTCCGGCAGCGACGCGATGACCAGGTGATGCGGCTGCTCGCCGGCGCCCGCGACCTTCCAGATCTGGGGGCCGGCCGGGACGGTGTCGGCGATCTCGAAGTCGAAGTCGATCAGGCTGACCTCGACCGCAGCCTCGGGATCGGCGACCGCCGGTGGTTCGCCGGTGACGGTGACGGTCTTGTAGAGGTCAATTCCCTCGTCCTCTTCCTCTTCCTCGCCGAAGCCGACGAGGTTGAAGACCCAGTCGCCGGGAGCCAGGTCGAGGACGACGTCGCCGGTGACGCCGGGCTCGGCCTGGGGCCCGCCGTTGATGACGAGCTCGTAGATGAGCGGCGGGATCTCGGCCTCCGCAGCTTCCCGGAAGGCGGCCTCGACGTCGCCGGACGTCATCCCCTCGGGAACCTGGGCCAGATTCAGCTCGGTCGAGAGCGCGCTGTCGTTCTGGAGGACCAGGCGGTAGCGACCGGCTTCGACCTCGGCCGGGACGGTGAAGTCGGTGCCATCGGCGGTGACGACCAATTCCGGGTAGCCAAGCCCGGCGAGCAGCGACTCGCCCTCGGGGGTGGCGTCCTGGGCGGCGACGGGCAAGAGGCCCACACCGCAGAGGAGCAGCGCGAGCAGTGTGCCGATACCTCGCCTCATGGTTCTTCCCTCCTGCGATGGCGGTTGGCGCGACCGGCGCGTGCTCGGTCGTGGGCTCCGGACACAGATACCAGGGGAGACGATCGATCGCCGGAAACCGTCCGAACTGTACACCACCCGAGTGGAGGACGGATGACAACCCGAGCAGAACTGCGGACCGCCCTGGACAAGCTGGAGGCGCGGCGCAGGCGCGGGCGCGGCAGGAGAAGCACCCGACCCTGTCGCACGAGGCCGCGGTCGCGGCGGACTGACCATCCACAACACAGCATCACGACTCGCGGGTCGGCGCCTCAGGGTGTCCGGCCCGTTCCGTGCGAGGCGCGCCGAATCGCCAATTTCCGCAAACGGCCGCTCACCTGTGACGGCTCCGCCCACCGGCGCAGTTTGTGGTCACGCGCCGATCAGCCGGAGCGCGCCGACGATGGCATACTTGATCGAGAATCGCGCGCCAATGTTCGAGTTGCTCGTCGCGGCGATCGACCTCGGTATTGCCGGCATCGACCCCGTCGGCGCGCTCGTTGCCGTGACCTCGCTGGCGGCGGGTGCACGCGACCGCACGTCGTCGCCTCCGTCGCGGTGATGGTCGTGACGACGACGCTGTCCGGAACACCCATGTCGATCGACGTGGCGTCGCCTGTCCGGGGTTGTGGGGCACGGCACGCTCGGTCCCTCCACGATGAAGCAAGGAGCACAGACCATGTCTTCACCGAACGTGCTGCTCGATCTCGCCGCCGCACTCGCCCATGGCGACATGCGGGTGGTCGACCTGACGATGCCGCTTGGTCCGGAGACGCCGGTGCTGCCCCTGCCGCCCCTTCCCGAACTCCCCGATGTTCGAGGTGACCGAAATCTCGCGCTACGATGAGCGCGGACCGGCCTGGTACTGGAACGCTTCGTCACCGGCGAGCACACCGGCACCCACTTCGACGCCCCGGTCCACTGGATCACCGGCAAGGACCTGCCTGACAACCGGGTGATACCCTGCCGACCGGTAAATTCGTTGCCCCGGCCTGCGTGATCGATGTCTCCACCGAGGCGGCCAACGACGCCGATTACTGCCTGACCCCGGAGCGCATCCAGTCCTGGGAAGCCGAGCACGGCCGCATCCCGGCCGGCTCCTGGGTGCTGATGCGCACCGATTGGTCCCATCGGACCGAACCGGCCGCCTACCTCAACGTCGGCGAGGACGGTCCCCACACGCCCGGGGTGGACGGCAGACTGCATCCGCTTCCTGATCGATGAGCGCGATGTCCTCGGCGGTGGGGTAGAAACGGTCGGGACAGACGCCGGTCAGGCGTTCGGCTTCGACCCCGCCTTCCCCTTCCATACGTTGATGCACGGTGCCGGAAAACTCGGCCTGGCCAGCCTCTGCAACCTCGACCAGCTCCCTCCCACCGGCGCGATCGTCATCGCCGCGCCCCTGAAACTCGTCAACGGCTCTGGCAGCCCGGTCCGGGTGATCGCCCTGGTGGGCAAGCCTCGACGTGGCTCTCCGCGAAGAGCGGCCGCCTCTGGTGCGCGATGACCCGGGCATAGACGCCGGAACTATCGCACGCTGCCCGAGAACCCACTACGGCGTCGATGGTACCGAGATCTCCGACCTTCCCACATCGATGCCTACCTGCGCAGAACGCACCTTGAGCAGTCAGCCTAACCAGCGTCCTGCGTGGTGCGACGAGCTGTCGGAGATCTCTCTCACTGTTGGAAGAGATACACGTTGCGCCCGTGTTCGAACTGACCTGGAGTGGCGACGAACTCGCCGCGCTCACGGCGGATAGCCTGTGGTCGAGACCGATCACCGAGGCAGGCTGCGACTTGCTCGGCCAGCGGATCCGCCG
>CAWKIA010000023.1:0-261743 GCA_963849635.1 uncultured Chloroflexia bacterium
CGGCCGCGGTCGCCCGACCCTCGGGCGCGAGGACGCGGTCGGGTGCGGCGCCTGGAGCCTGACTTGGCGGCGTCTGGCGCAGATAGACGAATGCCAGCGCCGCCGCCAGGGCGGGCGCTCCTATCCTCGCCAGGTACCAGGGCATCGGCGTCGCCCTCAGGCGAGTCGCCTCGGGCGGCAGTGAGCAGCACCAGGAGCGGCCACAGGGCCTGTTGCACCAGGGTCAGATTGAGCCACCGGTAGAACCGCTTGAACGAGACCAGCCGCTCGCCCAGAGCCACCGCTGGGGCAGGCCGCTCGCCCCGCTTCGCCTCTCCCACTTCGTCGATCACGGGACTATGCCGTCCAGGCGGCGACGCTCTCGCGCAGCAGTGCCAGACCAGATCCCAGCGAGGTCGGCCCATCAGGCCCGGTGGGATCGACGGAGACGACAGCCAGTGCCCGGACCTTGCCCGTCGCAAAGACCGCCCGGATACCGGCCACCGTCGTCTCCAAATCGGGGCCGTTTGGCTCGGCGGTTGGATGGTTGGGCTGGAGCGAGCGATCCAGCACGTCGGCGTCGATGTGCAGGTAGATGTGATCGACCTTTTCGGCGAGCGCGCCGACCGCATCCTCGATCCGCGAGCCGGGGATCTCCGGGCGGAGTTGGGCGATCGTGACATCGGTCGCCTTGACGAGCGCCTCCTCCTCTGGGTCGAGATTGCGCACATCGACCATCACGATCCTATCCGTTGGCAACGGCGCGATCATGCCCGCCCCCTCGCGCCAGACGGAGTGGCACAGGCCGGCAGTGACCGCAACCGGCATCCCGCCCAGCATGCCGGAGTGGGACGTCCGCGGGGTATTGAAGTCGCCGTGGGCGTCGAACCAGACCAGGCCGATCCGGGCCTCGGGTTCGAGACCGCGCTGCAACCCGGCCATCATCCCGATCAGGTGGCTGCAGGTGCCTCCGGCCAGGAGCGGGGCCTCTCCGGCCTCGATCGCGCCGGCGACCGCCTCCGCAATCAGGGCGCCGTGGCGGCCGAGATCCTGGATGCGATCGCCGCTGATCTGGTCCGCGGCCAGCTCCGGCCGGCTCGTCCCGGTAACGTCGGCTCCAGAAGCCGCAAAGTCGGCGACGATCCCTGCGGCCAGATAGGCGTCGGACGCCTGGGCAAACCCTCCGGTCCTGTGGCCCATGGGGCCAGTGCTGTCGCCGGCGGTGGCTTCGACCGCCGGGTTGGCAATGAGATGGATGCGCATGCGGCCTCCTGATGGCACTGGGTCTGGGCGCCGTAGTTGGTGGCGCCGGTTGGTTGCCCGCGGTTGTGGATCGTACCAGCGCTGCCGGGGCGGTGTCAGTCTTCCTCGGTATGGCGACGTCGTTGAGGAGAAGGTCATGGCCGCGACCGACCCGACCTCACCCTGGCCTCCCTGGCGCGTGACGAGGAGGCGCGTGTCTCGCTGGGCGTTGAGCGCCTTCTACTGTCAGGAATTCAGACCAATCCCGCAACGAGAAAATTTACTGGCGAGTTGATCGCTCACTTCGACCCGGCGGCCTGTTCGTCTACCGTTGAATTGCCGTTGCTTGACTATATCGTCTGGAAACGAGACGGTTATAACCTTGATTGCTGTCACCACGGGGCGGCGCCCTTCGGCAAGGAACGTTGCTCGAAAAGGTTATGGCCGGGCACGTACAGGCTCGACTCCGAAACACGTACCTGAACGCGTACCGGTACGTATGGATCACCTCCGTACGCGGGCCTACCATCGAGTCATCGCCTGGACGACGACCCGATGCGAGCCCCGAGAGATGAGCACGTCCTGGCTCCAATCGCCCTCCACTGGGTGACGGACCACGCCACCTGGCGACGGGCGTTCGACGGGGACGTTGCGGCGCCGGTCATCGCCGCGGCACGCGGCCGCACGTCGGTCACGATGGACAGAGGAGACCCATGGATACGTCTCGAATCGACAAAGTCGCAATGCTCTTCGCGAACCGCCGCCTTTCCCTCCGGCAAGCCCTGACCCAGAGCGGCGCGGGCCTCGCCGCCGCCGGACTGGCTGTCGCCGGCGTGACCGCCGTCTCCGCCCAGGAGGCCACGCCGGCCACGGAGCCGGTTGCCCCAGATGGCGAGCACGGCCCGACCATGCTCTTCCTCCAATCGTTCCAATCGGGGAGCATTGCCGCCAAGGAGGGCGAGGAGGGCCGCTACACCGTCACCCTGGAGCAGGGCCTCGGGCAGACCATCTACTTCTCCGACCGGCCCGACCGGATCGTCGGCGCTAGCCCAACTCCCCAGTTCCTGGAGGGCCTGGGATTCCCGGCCGACAACCCGCCCAACGCCGCCTTGGTGCTGGAGACCGCATCGGGGGAGACAGCGTTCGCGGTGCTGGAGCTGTTCAGTCCGGCCTACGACGAAGCGAGCCATACCGCGACCTACGAAGCGGCGGTGCTGGAGAACTGGGAGCGAACGCTCGATGTGGGCTTCCAAGAGGCGCCAACCGACCTGGCGGCGCTGGCGCCGACCTTCGGCGCCGCCCACCTCTTCATCGACGACTGCCCGGACTACCCGATTACTTGCGTCGCCAATTCGCAGGACGACATCCGCTACACCTACTCCACCGAGTCGCACGACGGCTTCTGCTACAGCTGGGGCGCGGCGCAGTGCCTGCCCTGCCAGCCGTGGGTCTCCGGGATCGGGGGAGACATCACGGCGGCGAACTACTGGACCGACCAGTGCAACAAGGACGTGGCCAATTGTTACGGCCAGTGCGTCGCGTGCCTCGGCCCGTGCAATTGGATGTCGTGAACGCACTGACCCTGGGCCCGTCACCGGGGGCGCCATCGGCCCCGGACAACGCATCACGCGTCGATCAGATCGTTCACATCGAACGACAACCCGAGCCGTCGGTTCCACGACAGTGGCAGCCCAGGAGGCCACGCCGGCCGCAAGCCCCGACGTCTCCCTCCGGGAAACGCCGTTCCCGGATCGGCACGACACGGTTGGTCATCGAGCGAGGTAGACAAACGAGGAACCCGGTGGCAATTGCCACCGGGTTCCTCGTCCCCTCCTCTGGGATTCGGCAGGTGATCAGGTTTAGCGAGGTGCCGGGCCCGACTCGTTTGCGTGCCCGGCCGAGGCCAACAAGGCCGAAGATCGCCCCGGTGAACTCGTCGGAGGTGGAGGACTCCTCCTCGTCGGTGGCACGCTCGGCCGCGCACGGCTCGCTCCAGATACCGGCGCCGGCCTGCTCGGCCACAGCCTGAGCCGCGTCCAGCCAGCCACGCAGGCGCGTATTCGGGGTGGTGGTAGCAGATTCAGCCGCTCCCGCCCCCACCAGACGCTCCGAGACCAGGACCATCGCGCCCGCATCGTCCTTCACCCAGACATCGCGGAGGAGACGGCCCTCGCGGTTGTTGTTGGAGCGTTGCCGCTCCAGCCAGACGGTCTGGCCCTCGACGAGGTCCTTGTTCAGCGCGGTGGCATCCGCCGCGAAGCACGAGTCTCCAGTGGGCGCATCGATGCCCAGGTAGCTGACCTGCTGGCGGACGCCATCGACCTCGACCTCGATAGTGGAGGCGTCGATCACCTCGGTCACCGTCGCTTCAAGCAGGTCGGCCGAGGCCGGGGCCGCCGAGATCTCGGAGACCGGAACCGCGTTCGACAGGGCGGGGTTCAGATCAAGTTGCTGCCCACCGATGCTCAGGTCGATGTCGGCCGTTCCCGACGGCACCAGGTAGAGCAGCAGGAAGCGATGCGACTCGCCGGTGGCAAACGGTACCTCGGTCGTGTTGGTGTACGTCTCGGCGCCGGGCACGCTCTGGGCGATCACGCCGGTGCCGGTATCGAGCAGGGTCTCGCCGGTGCCGTTGTCCAGGTCGAGCACAAAATCGGGCATCGACAGCGTCGCCGGCTGGTCGGACCAGTTGGTCGCGGTGACCACCAGCGCCACCCATTCGCCGCCGGCCCCTGCCGGCAGGCCGAGTTCCGGAATACCGGCGCCGCCGTCACGGATAGCGGTCTCGATGCTGTAGCGGAAGTCCCCGACCGGCGCGACCTGGAGCGGCTTCTCGCCGATCTCAAGCGTGGCATCCTGAACCGGAATAGTTGCCTCGGCCGCTGGCGTGCCCTCCGCCTCTGCCTCTTCAGTGACCTCAGGTGTCTCGGTCGCCTCTGATGTGCTCTCGCCAGCGTCCGGTGTTGCCACCTCACCTTCCGGTGTTTCGGATTCCAGGAACTCATCCAGGCTGGCCGGCGGTGTCGTCTGTGGCTGGGTAATCGGGAAGCGGGTGATCGCGGTCGCGGTTGCAGTCGGCTCGGGCGTTGCTTCGACGGTCGAGGCCGGCGGCGGCTCTGGCGCGGTCGTCACCGGAGCTTCGGTTGCCGTGGCGGTCGGCTCTGGCGTTGCCGTGGCCGTCGGCTCAGGCGTCGCCGTCGCAGTCGCGGTCGGCGGTTCCGGCGTTGCCGTAGGCTCCGGGGGCGCGGGCGTCGCGGTCGGCGGCAGGACCGGGCCAAAGATTTCGATGGTCGCCGTGGCGGTTGGCGGCTCCGGGGTAGCGGTGGCCGTGGGCGCGGGCGTCTCCGTTGCGGTTGGCTCCGGCGTATTCGTGCGTTGTCAGGGGTGTTCGGTCGCCGTCGGCTCTGGCGTGTTGGTCGGTGCTGGTGTCTCCGTTGCGGTCGGCTCAAGCGTGCTGGTGGGAGCCGGCGTCTCGGTGGCGGTCGGCTCTGGAGTATTCGTTGCTGTCGGCTCGGGCGTGTTGGTCGCCGTTGGTTCCGGGGTGTTCGTCGCCGTCGGCTCCGGCGTATTCGTTGCCGTCGGCTCAGGGGTATTGGTCGCCGTGGGTGCGGGCGTTTCGTTGTCGGTCGGTTCGGGGGTGTTGGTCGGCTCCGGCGTTTCGGTCGGAGGGACCGCTGTCTCGGTTGGTTCCGGTGTTTCGGTCGCGGCCGGCTCCTCCGTCGCCTCTGGGGCCACGGTGGTCTCGTCGCTCTCCGAACCGGACGCGCCCGCCAGCGAATCCGCCAGTGATCCAGCCGCCCCGGCGATGCCGCCGCTGGAGCCTTCCGTCCCGCCCGGGCCTTCGGACCCGTCTGCCACTGGGGCCACGGCCTCGGTGGGCACTGCCGTTGGCTCGGCTGTCGGCTCCGCAGTCGGCTCCAGCGGTCGCGGTCGCCGTGGCGGTCGCCGTGGCGGTTGCCGTCGCTGTGGCAGTCGCGGTCGGTTCCGGCTCCGGTGTTTCGGTCGGCGGGGGTGCCTCGGTTGGGGTCGGAGGCACATCGGTAGCCACCGGCGCCTCGGTGGCGGCCGGGGGATTGGTCGGGGATGGATCCGTATCGCCACCGCCGACGCCAAGGGCCAGGGCGGTCCGGGCCGCGGCGGCGTCGACGACTTCGGTGCTGGCTGCGTTCTCGCTGGGCTCGGTGCTCGTCACATCGGCGGTCGCGGTCGGCAGCGGATCGGTGATGGTTGTGCTGGTGCCGGTATCGAGGGCGGCGAGTTGATCGTCGCCGTCACCGTCGCCGCCCCTGTTGGGCAGGCCCGGGCCCTGAAAGAAGATCGCCGCGGCAGTGAGGGCCAGCAGGAGGAAGATGCCGATAATCCGGGCAAGCCAATTGTGCCGGTAGCGTCGCCGGTCGCTCCAACCGGCGCGGAGCGCCGGCTCCAGGTTCCAATCCGCCTCGCGCCCGATCGCCTTGGCGTCGGCGAGCGAGAGGTACTTGGCCGTGTTGGCGGCGACTTCCCGCGGCGGGATCGGCGGTGGCGGCGGCATATCGGCCCACCGGCCGCGGAGCACTTCCGGCCGCTCGGACCCGCTGCCGAGCGTCGCCGGGGAGGCTTCGTTGCCGGCCGGGCGGTCGCGGCGGAACATGACGGCCGGCTCGCTCGGAGCGGCCTGCTGCCCCGGCACGTCTCGCCCGGCCCCGTGGTCGAAACCGTTGGCGCGGCCACCACTCCGGGCAGATGGGCCCAGTTCGGAGACCGGAACGGGCGCGGGCGCGGACCAATCGACCAAATCGAGGCGGTCGCGCCGGGCCTGGCGGTCGCGCCGGGCCTGACGATCGAGTTCCAGTGCTTCGGCCGGTTGGCTCCAGGCAGGCTGGGAGGATGGCACTGGCTGGGCTGGCAGAACTGGCTGACTGATTGGCGTGGGATTGAGTCTGGCGATGTCGTCTGGCCGGAGGTGCGGCTGGTCGCGCCGGGCGACGAGTGGCTCGTCACGCTGCTCGATCGGCGGCGGCGGAACCTGTTCGAACTTGGCGGACGGATCGATCTCGAATGCTTCCGGACCCGCCTGCATAGCGGCCTGCGCGGCCAGTGCGTCCAGCTCGGCCTGGGCAGCCTGTGCTGCCTGCGCCTCCCGCCGGGCGGCCCGCTCCCGTTCGCGGGTCTGGCGATCGGTCGGCTGCGACCAGCGGCTCTGGCCGGACGATGACGTTCCCCGGATCGGATCGGCGGAGGCAAACGGCGCCGGGTGCGGGTTGCGTTCAGCCCGCTCGCGGCGCTCCCGCTGGCGGCGATCCTCTTCGGTCTCGATGGCTGGGCGGCGGCGAGAACGCCCGGCCTGGCCCCCCCCGCTCCAGGTCGACGCGCCCTGGCCGGAGTCGGACGGGCCGAATTCCCCAGCCGGAGCGGCTCCATCCGGAACCGGATCGGACCATCGTGATGAACCGCCGTATTCATTCGGGGCGTAGGGAGCCGATTGGGGCTCGGGCTGCCCGCCCGGCTGTGCGGCAACCCCGGGGTCGGGGGGAAGCTGGACCGGGCGCGGGCTGCCGCCCAAAATGCGAACAAGTTGCCCGGCCGCATGTCGACCGTCCCGGACCTTGAGGAAGATGTCCTCGGTTGGACCGCCGTCGTAGGTGATGGCGAGCGCAATCGTGCCGTCGGGCAGGATCAGGGGCGCGGGGCGGAGAAACTCCCGCTCGATATCGAGGGCAACCTGCGCGGAGCGGACGAACGCCGCCCGGCGGTTGGTCACGATCAGGCGGGCGGCGAGGTCGACCTCCGCCCCTATCAGGATGACCTGGCCCTCCCAGACGATCCCTTCGTGCTCCAGGCGGCGCCAGGCGCCACCGCGTGGCCGCCGGACATCGGGCGGACGCGGCACCAGTGGCGTGGCGGTGATCGGATTGAATTCGTCAGTCTGGCCGGCGCGGTAGACGTCTTCGGCAGGCGTAATGGAATCGGGGTGATCCGAGTTGCCCGGCTGATCGATACCTTGAGCACCGGCCGGCCCGCCGAACATCTCCGCATCCCCGGAGGGGAAGGGAGCACCGCTTGCCATCCCGGGATCGTCCCAGCCGGTATCAGCCACCGGAATCGGCGGAGTAGGCTCCTGGCGGCGGTCAGCCCGGGATGGCCGTTTCCTGGCGCTCCATCTATGCTTTGGTTCGTCGCCTAGAGACCACCGGTTCCTGGCGTTCCCGGCGCTCCCAGCGTCCCCGTTCCGATCCGACATCCCGTACCTCCCGGGTCGGCCGGTGGGCGGATAACTCCGCCCGCACCCCCTGCCATGTGACCCGCTTGCGTCTCGACCGGTGTGATAGGGCGGGATCGTCCCCGCGATCCGCGCAGAACCGACCGGTAAAACGCAGTCGTTGCTCGCCGTTTTCGCTCCTGGTGCGGTCGGTCCAACGGTGCGCGGGCGCACGGACGCGGTGTACGCACGAGGTGTACGTACAGTCTAGCACGCCAGTCGGTTTGCGTGAACCCCCAATTTTGCGCGAATCACATTGGGTCCAAAATCGCCCCGCCCAGGCCCAAAAAGCGTCGCTCTCCCCGGTTCATCGTGCCCAACACAGGTACAATCCCGGCCATGAACGATGTCTCCCCCACCGACTCGGAATTGCGGTCGGCCGGTAGCAATCCGGAACTGGTCGCGATCCTCCGGGAAGAGATCGAGCGCGCCGGCGGGCGGATCACGGTCGCCCGGTTCATGGAGACGGCTCTCTACCACCCCGAGCACGGCTACTACCTCGCGCCCGACCGGCGGCCGGGTCGCGGCGGCGACTTCCTGACCTCCCCGGAGGCCAGCCCCTACTTCGGTATCACCCTGGCCCGCCAGATCGCGGAGTGCTGGGAACGCCTCGGCCGGACACGACCGTTCACTGTCCGGGAGTACGGTCCGGGTGTCGGCGGGCTCGCCTACGACGTGATCGCTGGCCTGCACGAGGCCGCGCCGTCTCTCCTCGACGGCCTTTCCTACCGGCTGGTGGAGCCGAACCGGTATCGGGTTGCTCAGGCCCTGGCCGCGATGGAGCAGGTTGGCTTCGGCGAGATCGTCACGGCTGAGGAGCCGCCTGCTCCTGGTGCGGACCTGCCCCCGATCACCGGCGTTGTCCTGGCCAACGAGGTCGCCGATGCCTTCCCGGTCCACCGCCTCGTCGCCCGGGGAGGCAGGTTCCGCGAGCAGTACGTCACCTGGTCTGCCACGGAAGATGGCAAATCCTCCTGGTTCGCATTCGCCGAGGACGAGCCGTCTTCGCCGGACCTGATTGCGCGCTGGGATGCTCTGCGGGCGATGGGGATTGCGCCCGCCGAGGGCGACGTGCTGGAACTCAGTCCAGCGGCCGCGGCCTGGTTCTCCGGGGCCGGCCGAGGGCTGGCCCGGGGCTACGCCATCGTGATCGACTACGGCTATCGCGCGACCGAGCTCTACTCTGGGCACAGGCTCGGAGGACTGCTGCGCGGTTATGCAGGGCACACCGTGACCGACGATCCGTTCGTGCGCATCGGCAACCAGGATCTGACCGCCCACGTCGATTTCACCGCACTGGAAGAAACAGGCAAGGCGGCCGGCTTTGTCCCGGCCGGTCTGACCACGCAGGGCGCGTTCCTCTCCAGCCTGGGCCTGGGCGATGTCCTGCTCCAGCTCCAGGCCGATCCCGCCACCACACCCGCCGAGTACTACTCGGCCCAGGCCGCCGTGATGCGCCTGATCGAGCCGGGTGGGCTCGGTCGCTTCCGCGTCCTGCTCATGGCCCGGGATGCCCCGGTCGACCCGCCCTTGAAGGGGTTGAGCATCCAACTTTAGTGATGTCTCGCTGGTTGAATGCCGGCCCGCTGCCCGTAGGGGCGATGCATGCATCGCCCGATTGCCCACCTGGGCGCGGATGTTGTGCACCGACGCCCTTGACGTCCCGACCCGGATTGGTGATACCAGAGAACGTGACAGTTCGTACGTATGATGGAGCGGAGAAGCCAGTGAGCGACGCCGGGACGGTTGTCTTTCTCTACGGGGCGGATATGGAACCGGAATCGGTCCGGGCCTCCTGGCCGGCGGCCCGCTTCATCGCCAGGGCGCGGGTGAGTGCAGGAGACCTCCCCGGGTCACTTGGATCCCCTGCAGACCTCCCCGACATCTGGGGCATCCTGGTCTCAGTTCCCGATCTTGATCGTGCCGGCCCAGCGATCACGGCCACGACCGACGACGGACGATCGATTCCCGCCGCAGCGGTAACCCCGGCGGATGCGATCGCCGATCCGGCCGCGATGGTGGCCGCCGCCCGCTACTGGGAGTTGCCCCCCGCGTACGTTGCCGCTCTGGCCGCCGGAGTGCCCGGCCAGTGACCGCCGGGCCTGCCGGAGCCACGCCGCCAGGAGACCTGGGCTACCTGCTCGACGTCGACGGCGTACTCCACGTCGGCAAGACCCCGGTACCAGGCGCGGCCGCATTTCTGGACGGCCTTTCTGCCCGGAGCATCCCCTATCGTCTCCTGACCAACACGACTACCGCCTCCCGCGCCAGCCTGGCCAAACGCCTGCGCGGCATCGGGCTGCCGGTCGCGGACGCCGATCTCCTTACCGCCCCGGTTGCTACCGCCGCTTACATCCGGCGGCGATACCCCGCTGCCCGCTGCTACCTCCTGGCCAAAGGCGATGTCATCGACGATTTCCGGGCAGCCGGTCTGACTCTCGTCGGGCCGGACGGTGCGCCTGCCGCCGATGTCGTCGTGATCGGTGGGGCCGAGGACGAACTGACCTACGCCCGCCTCAACCACGCCTATCGCCTACTCCTTGGCGGTGCCCGACTGGTCGCAATGCATCGCAACATTGCCTGGCGGACGGCAGAGGGGATGTCGCTCGATAGCGGCCCGTTCGTCCTCGCTTTAGAGCGGGCGGCCGCCGTTCGAGCGACCGTGATCGGCAAGCCCGCTCTGCCCTTCTTCCGCTACGGCCTGCGCGAACTTGGCCTGCCTCCGGCCGCCGTCACCATGGTTGGCGACGATGCCTACAACGACCTCCGCCCCGCCTCCCGCCTCGGCATGCGCACCGTCCTCGTCCGCACAGGTAAACCGGTTGGCCCCGCCGAAGCCGCCATCGCCGACATCGTGCTCGATTCGATCGCGGCGCTCCGATGACGAGGGGGACAGCGCTGCGGCGCTGAGGGGGAGCAGCCTCGGGTGAGGGGGAGTGGTGTCGCTGTCTCCGTCCGTCTCCCCCTCTCCCCCTCTCCCCCTCACGGCGATAGCCGTGTCCCCCTCAAAGCGTTAGCTTTGTCCCCCACAGGGTCGCGGCCCTGTCCCCCTATACTTAGGATCCGACGGCCCCGATGCCCCCTCCGGGCCATCAGCGAGGCGGCTTTCCTATGGTCTATCGCGCGACGCAGGACGTGGTTCGGCGGGTGATGCCCCTGCTGGATCGCCTGGCGAGCCGGAGCATCGACAAGGCTCGCCTGCTCCAATACCTCTCCGCCCGGGCCGGCCAGGAGTGGGGCGTGCTCGATCTGGTGGCCGACACCGGCGTTGAGCAAGGCGAGCAGCGCGAGTTGACCTTCCGCGACCGCCTCTCCGGCGATGAGCACACGATCTCCTACCCCGGCTGCCTGCTGATGCTGCCGGACGCGCTGGAGCCGCTGGTCCGGGAGGAGTATCGCCGTCTGGCGATGGACCGCCCCCTGACCACCATGCACCCCGACCTCTTCGCCTACTTCTACCAGGTAAGCAACTGCGACCGCTGCCGCTGGCGCGGCCCCGCCTACACCCAGTTCCACCGCGAATGCCATTTCGCGGGACACCCGGTGAATTTTGAACCGGAGACGTGAGTCGTGAGTCGTGAGACATGAGTAAAAAGGCGGCGAGGTGGCAGGCAATCGTCATCCTGAGCCTGCGAAGGATCTTGGCCGTTTACGGCCTTTGTCGCCGACCGCGGCATGGCGTTCTGGAACGAGCCCGAAGGCGCTAGCGCGCCAAGATCCTTCGCACGCTCAGGATGACAACCCGTCTCGGATCTCGGTTCTCACGACTCACGACTCACGTCTACTTCCGCACAAACGCGTTCTGGACCAAATCCGGGGAGAACCCGCCGGAGATGTCGCCTTCGGCGGCGTAGCGGTAGAGGGCAGCGGTGTAAATGCCTTTCAGTGCGCTGCCGATGACGGCGAGAACCACGACAGCCAGAACGACCACCGCCACGGCCAGGACGATGGCGACGACCACGCCGGTCGCGGCCGCGAGGGCCACGATTGCGACCCCAACCAGGACCACGCCGAACGTGATGATCCCCATCGCCGCGCCAATCCCAAAATTCCCGGCGATCTGCTCGCCCCAGGTCTTGCGCAGCAGCCCGCCAGAGCGCTTCACCGACTCGATCGGGCCAACGTTCTCGACGACCAGCACCGGAATCACCAGGTAGGTTGCCAGGCCCCAGGCAACACCGATCGCCCCGGCGACCAGATCGCCCAGCCAGCCGCTCTTGTCGCGGATGGCCTGCAAGATCACGCCGACCGTCGCGCCGATCACCGAGTACCCGAAGATCGGTCCCATCCGCGCGCTCGCCAGCTTGAACCCATCGGAGACCGTCGGGTCGCCCCCGCGGAGGCGGATAAGGGCGGCGCCGACCAGGGCCGCGTTGCAGAAATTGACGACGATCGCCAGCACAAGATAGAGGAAGAAGAGGGCGACGTAGCCCGCCACCCCGACGGTGCCGTCGTCGTTGATGTCGTCGAAGTAGCCGGTCACCCACAGGGGCAATGCGAAAATTGCCAGGGCGATCAGCGAGGCGATCCCCGAGACAATCGGAAACACGACAAGTTCGCTATCCGAGCGAAGGACGGCCCAACTCGCTTTCAGGAGCCGCCAGCTGCTTGCAATGCGATCCATCATGATCGGACACACTCCTCCTAGAACCGTTGCCCATCTCGTGCTGCGCGCAAGACAATCCGGGAACCACTGGATTGCTCAATGGTAGCGCTTTGCAAGACGAAATGTCACCAAGTCCTGATCGCGTCAGGAAGCAGAATCAACGCGACCGGCAATGGTGCGGCTAGAGCCGCCAAAGGAGGACCAGCAAGCAGGCGACGGCGAGGACACCATTCAGCATGACGACCGGAAGCAGGCGGCGGCGGAGATCCGGAGGCGCGTGTTGGGTGGCGTAGACGCCGAAGCCAGTCACGGTCGCCAGGGCGGCGGCCATCACCCCCAGCCCGGCCTCAATGCCATAGAGCAACGCCAGGAACGGCGCCGCGATCACGCCCACCGCAAAGACGCACCCTACGAGCGACGGCCGCGCCCCCTGATCGATCCAGTCCCGCACCCAGCCCATCCTCCAGCGCCTCGTAGCGCGTCATTTATCGTTCGCCGGTGCGTCCGCCTTGTAGGGGCAGGGCGTGCCCTGCCCAATTCCGCGATGCGTGGTCGGGCAGGGCACGCCCTGCCCCTACCGAATGGCTGCTCAGGCGTGACACCCAAATAGATGCTTGCCTCTTGCCGCAGACCGCGTCCCTGTTAGCATAGGGTTCATCCCGGCCGCCGCGCGAGGTCGCCATGTTCTGCACCGCCTGCGCTAGCCATAACCCTCCTCTCGCCCAGCATTGCCACACCTGTGGGGGAGTGCTGGCGGGTGACGTCGCCGCGCCGGCACGCCGGTCCGCCGGTGCTCAGGGAGCTCAGCGCCGGCGATTGATTACGCTCCTGGCGATCGTGCCCGTGCTCGCGATGCTCGGCGCTGGCGCCGCGGGCATGGCTCAGTACCAACGTGACCGCTCCTTCCTGGCCGATGCCTACGAGCGCGGCCTCGCCGCCGAGCGGACCGGTCTGTACGATGAAGCCCAGCGTGCCTACGCGGGCGCGGGCGACTACCGTGATGCGGCTGCCCGGCGCGAAGCGGTCGCCGCGATGCTCCTCCCTTACCGCGCCGCCTATCTGGATGGGATGGCCGCCTTCGAAACCGGCGATTACGAGCGGGCGATCGCCGCCTTCGCCCCGATCGTGCGTGACCTTCCCGCCTACGCCGACGCCCCGCTCCTTCTCGCCGAAGCGCGGGAGCGGCGCTCGGAAGCACTTGCCTACGAGGCGGAAGAGGCGGCCTCGCAACGCGACTGGCTGGCGGCCGAGCGGGCTTTGGCCAGCCTGCTCGCCGAAGATCCGGATGACTCCGCCCTGGCGACCCGGCTGGCCGACCTCCGCCGGGAGCACGCCCCCCTCGTCTTTACCCGCAACCACGCCCTCTACCTGGTCGGACCAGACCTCCAGGATGAGCGTCTCGTGACCTCCGATGTCCTGGCCTCCATGCCGGTCTGGAATCCGGATCGCACCCTGATCGCCTTTGTCGGCCAGCGCCCCAGCGATCTGACCGGCGACAACCGCCTCTACGTGGTTGCGCCGGATGGCAGCGGGCTGCGCAATCTGGCGGGCTTTGTCGACGCCTCCCGCGCCCCTGCCTGGTCGCCGGACAGCCGCACGATCGCCTTCACCGCCCAGGAGCCGTTCGACGGTCCGTTTGGCCGGGCGGTCTACACCGTGCGTTCGGTCAACCTGACCGACGGCACCCTCCAGAACCACACCAGCGCTGCGCTGCGCTACGCCTCCTCCCCCGCCTGGTCGCCGGATGGGGCCAGAATCGCGTTTGTCGGACTGAAAGGCGCGATCCGCCCGGCCGAGCGCGCCGGCAGCGCGGGCGCCTCGGTCTTCGAATTGACCGTTGCCAGCGGGGCGATCTCCCCGCTGGGTGAAGGGTTGCTCCCGGACGCGACGTTGGTCGCCTGGAGTCCCGCCGGCGACCGGATTCTGGTCTACAGCCAGCGCCCCGCGAGCTTTCGCACGGAGGCCCATTCCGCCATTCGGATGCTGGACCTGACCACCGGTGAGGTCCGCGATGTCTACACCGGGCCGCAGCCGGTCATGGCCCCGGTCTGGGCACCGGACGGATCACGCTACGCCTTTACCGAGGGTGAGTCCATCGTCCACGTGCGGCCTGTCCGTGGTGACGGCGGCACGATTCTCAACGTGCGCAGGGGCGTCTCCGGCGATCTCTCCTGGTCGCCGGACGGCCGCGCCCTCCTGGCCGCTGCCGCCAACCCCGCCGAGGCCTCCTCGATCATCGAGCTGGGCCGCAACCTGGGCCAGCAGACCAACTTCGCCGTCGCCTACGACCCTCTCCCCTACCCCGGCCCACCCCAATGGAGCCCCGCCCTCCCCGCCCCAACGGATGCTCCGGTGACGGTGGGGGGGACGGCGAGGGACGGGTAGTTTGTCCCCTTCCACCCACTGCGGCAGGGGAAGGGGGAAGAGTGGCATCCCCTACAGGACCGTCATCCTGAGCGTGCGAAGGATCTTGGCCGTTTACGGCCTTTGCCGCCGACCCCGACGCCCCGCATGTTCCCGAGCATCTTGCATATTCCAACGAACACGAAGGCGCTGACGCGCCAAGATCCTTCGCAGGCTCAGGATGACGACGGGGTGGGGAGCGTGGCGACTAATAGTGGCCAGTATCGTCTCCTTCGTCCTATCCGCTTGCCCGCCTCCGGACTACCAGTTCGTAAAACTCCCGTCCCGCCGCTGCCAGTGCGGCGCCTCCCATTACTCAAAGGCGTGGTCCTGGACGGCATCCTCATTGAAGGTGACGCCGAGGCCCGGGGCGGTCGGGAGCGGGAAACTGGGTGCCGTCCAGTTCCGGCATGACCGGGAAGAGATCGGCGGGGTAGGCGTCCGCGATCCGTGCTGATATTCCAACTGGGCGAAATTGGTGGTCGCGGCGGCCAGGTGGATCGAGGCGGCGGTCGTGATCGGGCCGAGCGGGTTGTGCGGCATGATGTCGATGTAGTGGGTCTCGCACCACGCCGCGACCTTCCTCGCCTCCGGAAGCCCCCCACGTTTGCGACGTCGATCCGGGCGAAGTTGAGGATGCCCGCCTCGACGTAGGGCGCGAAGGCCAATTTGCTCGAGAACTCCTCGCCGATCGCGAACGGGATCGGCGTCATGCGTCCGGAGTTGCTTGTAGGCCTTCGGTTCTCGCAGCGGATCGGTTCTTCGAGGAAAAAGAGGTTGACGTCGGCGATGCGCTGGCAGAAATAGGCCGCTTCGACCACGATGAGACGGTGGTGGAAGTCGATCGAGAGCTCGATGTCCGGCCCGACCGCCTTGCGGACCTCCTTCATCCAGTGGACGGCCAGGTCGACCGACTCCACCGGTTCGTAGATCGAGCCGTCCGTCGCCCGTCCAGTCCTCGCCCGCCATGCCGGGCCCGAGGCGGATTGAGCGCCAGCCCTCGGCCACCAGCTCCTTGGTGCCGCTCGACGCACTCCGGTCCGGTCAGCGAGGCCCGGGCCGTCGCGAAGAGCGGCACCTCGTTGCCGGCAGGCTCCGCCGAGCAACTGGTAGATCGGGCACCCAAGCGACTGCCCGAGGATGTCCCAGAGGGCGATGTCGATCGCGGAGAGGGTGGCGGCCAGGATCTTACCGCCCTCGAAGTAGGCGCCGCGGTAGCAGGTCTGCCAGATGTGCTCGATCCGGCGCGGGTCCTGCCCGATCAGGAACTGCGCGAAGTGGTCGAGCATCCCCTGCATCGCCAGCTCGCGGCCGGAGATGCCCCCCTCGCCTAGGCCGCTAGAGCCCGGCATCGGTCTCGATCTTGACCACAAACTGGTTGCGACGCCCGACCTTGACCGGAAATCCCTTGATCGCCGTGATCTTCACCCAAACCCTCCCTGGGAGCTGTTAGCCGTCAGCCATCAGCAGTAAGCCTTCAGCACGACCTCGCACCTGCGGCGCGCTATCGTACCCGGCTTGCTCCCATACCGCGTCGTCCTCTGGCCTCGGAGAGGCCGTCCGGTTTAGCCTGGGCCGTGAGCCCCAGGCGGCCCTTGAACGTGACCGCCCATAGCCGGATCGCCCCAACTACGACACCGCCCCAGCCATTTCGGCCGGGGCGGCGTGCAATGTGTCGATCAACGAAGGAGCAGCGGCTTTCAGGAATCCATCAAGATGCCTGCGGTCCTTTCCTCCGGCGCTCGGTTGGCCGGCGGGATCTTGCCCAGGTCGACCGCGCCGCCGAGCCTGAAACCAGGAGCGCGACGAGCACCGGCGCCAGCCAGTCGGCGATCATGCCCGGCGTAGCCCACGCAGGGCGACCGCTCCGCAGCCGGCCGCGGCGACGAGCGTGCCAGCGATCGCCGCCATGCCGGTGCCATCGGCGGCGTCCGCGACGGCGGAGCCGACACCGGCCGATGCCACCGTCGACACGTCGGATGAGGCAGCGGTTGTGGAATCGGTGGTCGCTGTCGTGCTCGTGTCCGCGCCAACCCCTTCGATCGGTTCCAGATCAGTGGCGGCGTCTTCGAATCCGTCGTACAGCTCGCAGGCGATTCCGTCGCCGTCGGCGTCGTTCCCGGCCGGGTCAGATGGATCGGCACGGTAGGCGGCCTGGGCGTCGGCCTGGCTGGCGAAGTCTTCGCAGTTCAAGATCTCGTCGTCCTGGGCGGATACACCCGGTGAGGCCAGGATCAACCCCGCCGCCAGGGCAATAACGGCGAACGCGAGCGAGAACAGACGCAACATAGTGACACTCCTCTCAAAGAGACGGATATGACCGACAGCGCGGCCACCTGATTGCCGGGAAGCAAGGCGTCGTGGTCACCGCTCGGGGCATAGCCCCTCCCCATCCATGGGCGACCGGACGCGACACGCGAAGGGCCGTGCGGCGCCTCCGGATCTGACGATAGGGTGCGGCCCATATGGCCACGTATGGTCGGCCGGTGGCGCCGGTCGTGCCGGAGGTCAGGTCCGCCTCATAGGCATCGGTACCGCATCCCTTGACATTGCATGGTCTGATTGCCTGTGAAAATGCTGGACATCCACTTTGAAAACGCTGGGAATATCGTCGATTGCACGATTTGCATTCTTCTTGTTTGGATGGTATCCAGTACGCGCTTCACACATAGCGGGTCGTCCCTGACCCCATGCCGGTGTGAGCGAGCGGTGCAGCGCGGCCCTCGGGCAAGCGGGCGCGATGGCTGCGTGGCATGAGGAGGGCCACCGGAGCCGATAGACGCCGAGAAACCGGCGCCAGCTCCGCCGCGGTCTCGCACGCGAACTTAGACCGAAAGCCGAACGGCCCGGATCTTGACGACAGCCCGAGGTACGCCCGCGAACGAGGCGTCCCCTAGGGTTCGCCGGGCCATGTCCAAACATCGAATAAGGAGCACCAACGATGACGATGTCGACCCCCTTGCAACGGTCCCGGACCGCCGCGGGCTTCAGCCTCCTCTTCCTGATGACGCTTGCGCTTGCGACGACCGCCTTGCTGGTGCCGGGAGCCGCATTAGCAGCGGAGAATTTCGACGGTAGGGACCAGGGACAGGATGGACCTGGAGGACCGGGTGGAGGACCCGGCGCGGGCACGCCAGGAAACGGTGCGAATGGCGCACCCGTCGCCGAGATTACGGGAGTGACTGGCGGCGGGAACGCAACCACGACGAGCGATGTCAACCTTCGGTCCGGACCGAGTCTTGAGAGCGACGTCATCACCATCGTCCCTCGTGGATCGACCGTCCAGATCGTCGGGGGTGGCCAGGCTGGCTTCGTTCCCGTGGTCTTCAATGGGATGAGCGGTTTCATGAGTGGCGACTATCTCGGCGGTGGCGGTACGGCGCAGACTGCGGCGCCCACGGAGCAGTCAGCGGCTCAAACCGCGCAGGCATCCGCCCCCGCCGCCGCGGTGACGAACGGCTCCCTCCCGGTCGTGATCGCGACGGATGCCGTCGTGGCCGATGACGCTGCTCGCAACCCCGAAATGGTGGCGATCATCTACGCCGCCGCCGACGCCTACGGCCAGTCCCGCGAGGACATGCTGCGGGTGGCGGCCTGCGAGTCCAACCTCGACCCCGGCGCCGTCAACGAGGCGGGCGGCTCCTACGGCCTCTTCCAATTCCTCCCCAGCACCTGGGCGAGCACCCCGTTCGCGGATCAGGACATCTTCGACGCCGTCGCCAGCGCCAATGCCGCCGCCTGGATGTGGTCCGTCGGCCGCCGCGGCGAGTGGGTCTGCCAGTAGCGATGCATAAAGACGCGGGGATCAAGACACGGCACCGGTACGGTGTGACGAGTTGCTAGAACCCCGATCCCTCCATTGGGGAATGCAGGTCGCCCACTGTCGGTAGGATGTGCGAATTCGCCGTGTCTTAGCTCTGGCGCCCAACGCCCGGAAAGGGACGTGGGCTTACACAGCCCACGTCCCTTCGGACGAGAGATACAGCCCTGACGAACTACCAGGTCTGGGACTGTGTCTCCCTATGCCGCGATGCAACCGGCGTTGTGGAGTTCGATGTCGAGATCCGAGAACGAGCGGATGCCGATTGCCGGTGGCGTGGGTTCTGGGTCGAGCATTCCCCGTTCGCGCCAGTAGATCGCCCGGTGCTGGCAGACCGGGTCGCCGTTGGCGCACGCCTTGCATGTGCAGATGCGGCCATCGGTGACGTAGCAGATGCTCTCATCGCTGCCGCTCGTCACCACGGCCATCCCAGTTGATGCCTCGTAGCGAAGGACGATACCGGAGGACACGGCCCGGGCCAAGGCGGCGCGCCAGCGGGTGGGAGTGGCAAGTCGGACTGAGCTACGAATCGGCGTTGGAATCTGGGAGTTGGTACGCACCTTTGGGCTCCTTCCGTGGCATGGGGATCGGAATCTTGCTCCTACAAATAGTCGATTGGCCATCGTCACAATCGACACCTAAGTCGGACCGATCCATGTGCCATACACCAACCATATGTGCCCATTGCTATGGTGATTTTGCAGGACGATCTCCACGGAACGACCGTCGTGAGACGTCAAACGACAGACTCAAACGCAAGATGGAGGGGAACGACAGGTGAACGACCGACACTCCGAGGACCAGAAGACGACAGATCGACTCAGTACGATGCCTACCCGCCGCACCCTGATCAAGGCCGGCGCCGGGGCGGCAGCCGTGGCCCTGACCGGCGCGGGGATGGGCGCCGTCAGAATCGCCCAGGCGCAGGAGTCAACCCCTTCCGCTACCTCAAGTACTCCGACGACCTGTGTGCTGACCCCGGACCTCACCGAGGGGCCGTACTACCTCGACGATATGCTGGTCCGGGCCGATATCACCGAGGGCAAGGCGGGGGTGCCACTGACCCTCCGGATCGCCGTGCAGGACATAACAGCCTGCGGCCCGATCGCGGACGCCGCGGTCGAGATCTGGCACTGCGACGCCCAGGGCTACTACTCCGGCATCGTCGGCGAGAACCCGGGCGGAGGCGGTGAGGCCACCGGCGAGGACAATGCCTCCACCACCTTCCTGCGCGGTATCCAGATGACGGATGCCGACGGCGCGGTTGAGTTTCAGTCGATCTATCCCGGCTGGTACACCTCACGCACGGTCCACATCCACATGAAGGTCCATCACGGCGGTACCGGCGCGGACGGCGAGACCTACGAAGGGGGGACAACCTCCCACACCGGCCAACTCTTCTTCGCGGACGAGCTGAGCGACGAAGTCTTCGCGACCGAGGCCTACGTCCGTTCGAATGAAGAGGGCAAGCTGACTAACGACGAGGACAACATCTTCGGCGAGCACGGCGACGAGCCCGGCTTCCTGATGGAAACCACCGGCTCGGTCACCGACGGCCTGATCGGCACGATCGTGATCGGCGTCGACCCCACCGCCACCTCGGCCGAAGGTGGCATGGACGGCGGTGCCGGCGGCGGCCCGGGCGGATCGCCCCCGGCTGGTGGCCCCGGCGGCGCCCCGCCAGAAGGTGGGCCGGGCGGCACCCCGCCAGGAGATGGATAAATTCCCTCGAAGTTAAGATGCGAAACCGTCGCCCGGGCCGTGCTGGCCCGGGCGACGGTTTTGTCCGGCGGACGATCCTACGGCATCGCGGATGCCGGAGTTGCGGCCAGCTGGGCCTCGACCCAGGCGAGGACAGCATCGATGCCCTCGCGGTCGCGCAGGTTGGTGAACATGGTCGGTCGGTCGCCGCGTTGAGCCTTGGCGTCGCGGGCCATCACCTCCAGGGATGCCCCGACGAACGGAGCTAAATCGGTCTTGTTGATCACCAGCAGGTCGGAGCGGGATGTGCCCGGCCCCCCCTTGCGCGGGATCTTGTCGCCGCCGGAGACGTCGATCACGAAGACCGAGGCGTCGGCCAGCTCCGGGGAAAAGGTCGCCGAGAGGTTGTCGCCGCCACTCTCGATCAGGATCAGATCCAGGTCGGGGTGGCGCGTCTCCAGATCGCGGATGGCCTCAAAGTTGAGCGATGGGTCGTCGCGGATGGCCGAATGGGGGCAACCGCCCGTCTCTACCCCGACGATCCGGTCCGGGGGCAGGGCCGCCTGGCGAGTGAGGAACTGGGCGTCCTCCAGGGTGTAGATGTCGTTGGTGATGACGGCGAGGCTGCGCCGATCGCGCAGGGCCTCGCACAGCCGCCAGACCAGGGCGGTCTTGCCGGTCCCGACCGGACCGCCGATCCCGATCCGCAGGGGGCGCCCGGGGCGCCCGGGGCGGCCATCGATCTTGCCATCGCGGACGAGGTCAGGGTCGTCCGCGGAATGGTCGTGCCGGTGACCGTTCGTGCCCATGGTGATAGCTCCCGCTCCAGACGTCGCGACTCCGAAAATACCCCGGGAAGCCTGCGCGCTCACGCCCCGCATTCAACCATGTCCACGCCCTCCGGAACACTGTCCGGATTGCACAACCCACACACCTACTCGAGTCCAACCTACCGAACGCCGAACGCCGTCCACCGGACGCCGTCCATTATTCAGTACCCCGGGTACCGAGTTGGTACGACGCGTACGTCCCGGCGAGTCCAGGCAACGGCCGTAGCTGGGTACGCCTCCAGAATGAGACGACGGGTTGGGAATGTGCCCGAGCGCATTAGCCCGAAGATTTGCCCGTCTAGGCAGTAAGGGGACTCATCGGGGGCAGATCATGCGGGACGTTGCCGGTCGTTCGGCGCGAGTCATCCAGAACGGGGCTGGTCCCGTACCGTTGATAGCTGCGCCGCCGGTCATACTCCAGGAAGGGTCCCCGTGAGCAACGCCGAATTGGTTCCTCAGATTCCACCCCAGGTGCATCAAGGGAGCACATGTCGCCCGTGGTGAGCGCCCTGCCCCGGACCAACCCGAGCGCCTGGTTGCTGCCACGCAAAAAGGGGGCCAACCTCCTCGCCGCCGCGGAGCCAGGAAAATGCATCGCCTTGTATTGTTGGCCGTCGCGGTCGCTTTCACGGCGGGGGCACTTGGGTTCGGATGGCGGAATGGCATCGCCCGTGATGCCGGCGAGACGGCGCCCGGAACGGATTCCGCCGATGCCGGGTTCCTGCGCGACATGATCGTCCACCACGATCAGGCGGTGACGATGGCGTTCCTGATGCGCGACCGCTCCGCCGACAACCTGCTTGACGCGATCGCCACCGACATCATCATCAACCAGCTCATCCAGATCGGGATGATGCGCGGTTACCTCTCCGTCTGGGACCTCCCCAACTCGGGAGCCGCCCCGGCGATGGCCTGGATGGGACACCCCGTGCCGGCGGGGACGTCAATGCCCGGCATGGCGTCCGCCAAGGAGATGGAGCAGTTGCGCATGCTGCCGCTGCCGGAGGCGGAGCCCCTCTTCTATCGCCTCATGATTCGCCATCACGCCTCGGGGATCGAGATGGCCCAGGCCGGAATTGCCAGGCTGGTAACCAGGCCCACGCGGGAGCTGGCCGAAACCATCGTCCCCGTCCAGTTCAATGAGATTCAACTCATGCAGCAGGAGTTGGTCGTGCGCGGCCAGGATCCAGAGCCGGTGCTGGACGCCTCCGGCATAGGCGAGATGTCCGGGATGGCCGGCATGGGCGCCGACGGAGGCTCCCTCGAGATGCACGAGATGAGCACACCGCCTGGTACACCGGCCGGCGGCTCCTGACCCTCCGCCGGTCTGATGACAGAATCCGCTCAGGCGGGAGGGTCAAGCGGAAGTTGGAGCGAGACCGTGTACGGTCTGAACCCGACCCGCTCGTAGAAGCGCAGCCCGCCGTGGTTGCTGGCGAAGGCGGAGACGGTCACCCGGTCTGCGCGCTGCTCGCGGGCCCAATCCAGGAATGTATCCACCAGCCGCTCGCCCACCTGCTGACCCCGGTGAGTGGCGGCGATATACAGCGAGCCGATACGAACCTCTGTGGCGCGGGTGTAGATGTCCGGCGGCTTGACGCCGCCAGAGATGTAGCCGACCGGAACCTCCCCGGCGAACGCGAGGAAGCACCTGGCGCACGGGTCAGCTACGACCTCGCCGTAGCGTTCGGCTCCTTCGGTCTCGACCCAGGACGTATTCGCGAAGGGATCGCGCTGGCCGGAGTCCTCGCGCGTCAGCGCGGCCGCCAACTCGACGAGCGCCGCTACATCGTCGGGCGTTGCCTTCCGGATCTCGATCATGATGCGTCTGCCCTCCGCTACCTGGCGCCCAAGGTCGGTCGCCGGGAGGGTACGCGATTGGAGCAGGGGTTGTGATCACGAAGACAGTGTTGAAGACCGGGGCGCGGTTCAGGCAGCGGCGCAACACGCCGCCGCTTCGACGATGGCAAGCAGGTCGTCGAGGTCAAACGGCTTGGCAATGAACGGCACCTGGCCGATGCCGCTCGCGTGGGCCGCGCTCATCAACACGACCGGGATCGGAGGATTCCAGCGCGCAAGCCGCTTCGCCAGTGTGACTCCATCGAGTCGGGGCATCGCCACATCGCTGAGAACGATATCCGGATGGCGACGTTCGGCCAATTCCAGTGCGCGCAACCCATCTTCGGCGGCAATCGCCTGGTATCCCTCGTCTCGGAAGACATCCATCAATATGCGGCGTACATCTGGTTCGTCGTCGACAATCAAAACGGTCAAAGTCATTGCAATCGCCTTACGGAAGCGAGGACCGGAACGGGCTGAAATGTCGCCCGCCCAGATTCCGTTGTTAAGGGAGTACGCAGGACCGGTGCCGCGAGACCGGCGCTCTCGATAGTCCTTACACAGACAATATGCCGGCCTTGCTACCGTGGGGACAAATCAGTTTGACGATAGCGATCTCGAAACCAGGTAAACGCGGGAATGAGAGGCACCTGAATGGCGGAATCAACGCTCCTTCAACCACGACGATCCTCGCTTGCCGGTCAACTGCTCGCCGGGAGCCGCCAGATCCCAACTGACATCACCCGTAACGTCGTGCGCGGCATTGGGCGGGCACTGGCCCACGCCCTGATGATCGGTGCACCGGTCCATGTCGCTCCAGTCACCGTCCGGTACGATCTCAATACCGCCGCCGACGTCGATCTCGTCAGAATCCCCGGTGTCGGCAAGTTCCTGCTCCGTGAGTTCATGGTTGGACGCCCCTGGACCTCCCGGACCCAGTTCCGCGACCACATTGGCCAGTTCGTCGACACCGATGTCCTCGACCTGTTCGAGCGCTACCTGGTGATGCCAGATGAGTCGGCATCTAGCCCTTTCATCCACTGTAAAAATGCCGAGCCTTGGGTTGCTCCTGCGCCGGGGACAATCTCGTAGGGACAGGGCTTGCCCTGCCCGGCCATGCGTATGCGGATTTGGGCAGGGCAAGCCCTGCCCCTACCAGGTGGCGTCAAGGGTTTGAGGCAGCGCCAGCAGTCTGCGCCCCCCCTGACTCGTCCGCTTCCAGCCAATAGGGATGCGCAGCGCCCACCTCCATATGGAGGTGGGCGCTGCTGCTGTCGCGGCACGATCCGGCCCCGGGGGCCCCGACCATATGCAAACCCAACATACGTCCGCCATACGGGCGGATCCCTAAGGTGTGGGTGTTGGACAGAGGAACGGTGGTCCCGTAACCACCGCCCGCATCAGGATCAGGAGGAACCGCTGTGGAAGCCCGCTCGTATGCCGCCGCCGAAGCTGAAACCGGCCGGAGCGTTCGCGCTCGCGTCGTCATCTCCGTCTTCACCGTCGCCGCCCTGGCGGTCACCTTGCTGCTCGGGATCGCCTATGGCGGTGGCAGCGCCGGCGCCCAGGACTCCGGCCTCACCGTCGGATCTACCGCCTACGTCGGCACCGACTCGCTCAATCTCCGGTCCGATGCCAGCGCCTCCGCCGAGATCCTGGCGGTCTACACCACCGGCGCGGCCGTGACGGTTGTCGACGGGCCGGTCGAGGCCGACGGTTACGTCTGGTACGCGGTCGAGGTCGATGGTCTGACCGGTTGGATGGCCGGCTCCTACCTCGCGTCCAGCGCGGACGCCGCCGCTGCCCTCTACGCCGCCGAGTTCGGCACCGACTCTGCGACCACCAGCAGCACCGCGACCTCGGTCGGTGGGTATTCCGCCGGAGCTGCCCTCGCGGTCAATGCCGATGACGTCAACTTCCGCGCCGCCGCCGGTCTGGATGCCGACATCATCGCGACGCTGTCCAGCGGCGCAGTCGCTACGGTCGTCTCCGGCGCCGAAAGCGTCGATGGCTACTCGTGGTACCAGGTGACTGTTGATGGGACCACCGGCTACATCGCGGCCGACTACCTGGGCGATGCCTCCACTGTTGACGCTGTCTCGCTCTCGGCGCTGGTCTCCTGGTTCGCGGCCGGCTCGACCGTGACCGTTGCGGCCGACGGCTTGAACCTGCGGGCCATCGCCGGACTGGATGGCGCGGTCCTTGATACCCTCGCGGCCGGCGAGACAGCGACTGTCAGCGGCGACCCGGTAAGCGCGGACGGCTACACCTGGTATCAGGTCGTCGATGCCGCTGGCGCCTCCGGCTGGGTCGCTGGGGACTACCTCGCCGCCGCCTAACCGACCAGACGATCCGCTGGAGGTCGTCGTTCCCCATCTTTCCTTCATTTCTAGTTGACGCCGTGCGCCCGGTGGATGAATCCACCGGGCGCACGGCGTCTTCGCTGGCAGGGAATGCGTTCCGGGACGGTCCGCTCACCATACGTGGACCATACGCCCCGCTCACTATTGTGAAATCAGTCACACGCACCAGGGGGCTGGCCCGATCGGGGTGTGACAGATGGATCGGCCGGGGCGATCTTACGCCCCGGCAACAAGGAGAAAGGCGCTATGAAGGAACGGTTGGAACAGGTAAAGGGCGGCGCGCGCAATGCTGGGCTGGCGGTCGCGATGACGCTGCTGGTGGCGGTACTCGGTCTCGGCGCCTTCGGCGTCCGGGGCGTCTTCGCCCAGGAGTCGACCCCGTCGGCCGAAGAGACCGACTCGACCACGGACGCGACGGCCGAACAGACAGAAGCGGATGCTGCCTACGACGAGTTCGTGGCCGGGTTGGCGGCGAACCTTGGCACCGATGCCGCGACCGTCGAGGCCGCCATCACCCAGACCCTCACCGACATGGTCGCGGCGAAGCTGGCCGCCGGCGAGATCTCGGCCGATGATGCCGCGGCCCTCACCGAGCGGATCGCCGCCGGCGATGTTCCCCTCCGGCTCGGTTGGCTGGGTGGCGATCACGGCCGGGGCGGCGATGGTGACTTCGGCGGGCCGGGCGGCGCCCGGGGCGGACACGACGGACGCGGCGGCCAATCCGGCGATGCAGACAATGACGACGACGCCCTTGACGGCGTCGGCGGCGGAACGACCGACGAGGCCGACCCTGCTGGCACTCCGGTCTCGGTGAACTAGCAACCTATCCGTCTTGACCCGAAGCCCCCGCTCCCAGGATTGGGAGCGGGGGCTTCGGTTTGTCTGCTTGCCTGCTGGATCGCTAGGACGTGTACTTGGCTGCCGCCCCGGTGGCCACCAGGGCGTCGATCTCGGCGTCGGAATAGCCGGCTTCGCGCAGGATCTCGGTCGTGTGCTCACCGAGCAACGGCGGATGGCTGCGCACCGGCAACGCTTCGCCGCCGAGCCGGTACGGGAATCCCGTCAGTGTAATGTCGCCCAGGGTTGGGTGAGGTACGGTGCGCTGGAGCGCCTGGTCCTGGACCTGGGGATCGGCGAAGACCTGAGCCATGTCGTAGATCGGGCCACCGGGAACCCCTTGGGCGTCCAGCCGATCGACGACCTCCTGAGTGGTGTGGGCCTGGAGGACCGGGCCGATCTCGGCGTTGAGGGCGGTCAGGTTCGTGATCCGGCCGGCATTTGTGCGGTAGGTCGGGTTCTCGGCCAGCTCAGACAGCGCAAAGGCGGCGCAGAAGCGCTGCCACATTCCGTCATTGCCAACCGCGATGTTCACAAAGCCGTCGGCGGTCTCATAGGTGTCGTAGGGGCCTACGATCGGGTGGGCGTTGCCCAGCTGGCCGGGCGATTCTCCGGTGGTGAAGAGGAGTCCGGCCTGGTAGGTGAGCAGCGCTATCTGCCCGGCCAGAAGTGAAGCATCGATGTACTGACCCTGGCCGGTCTGCGTGCGGCCGTAGAGGGCCCCGGCGACCGCGAAGGCGGTGAACATCCCCGCGGCGATATCGGCAATCGGCACGGCGACCTTGGTCGGCGGACCGCCGGGATGACCGGTGATCCCCATCATCCCGCCCATTCCTTGCAGGATCAGGTCGTAGCCAGAGCGACCCCGGGCAGGCCCTGTCTGACCGAACCCGGAGATGGAGGCGTAGACGATCCGTGGGTTGCGAGCCTTGACTACCTCGTAGCCAAACCCCAGCCGACCGATCGTCCCCGGAGAAAAGTTCTCCACCAAGACATCGGCCTGCTCGATCAGCTTCCACAAGGCGGCGCAGGCATCCGGGTTTTTTAGGTCAAGGGCGATCGAGCGCTTGTTGCGATTGATCGTGAGGTAGTAGGCCGATTCCCCCCGGTACCCCGGATCACTACCGGATTCATCAGCGCCGAGAAATGGCGGCCCCCAGCCCCGAGTGTCGTCGCCCTTGCCTGGCTGCTCGACCTTGATGACCTCGGCCCCGAGATCGCCGAGCATCATCGTGCAATACGGGCCGGTCATCACCCGGGTGAGATCGACCACCCGGATCCCGGCGAGTGGCAACGGCGCTGCTTCGGGATTGGGATCGCTCTTGGTGCCATTGTCGTTGGCCTGTGCTGTCGTCATCCTGCTCCCTGAACCATCCCATGCTGGACGGCGGCGCCGGTCTGCAAAAGGTCTCTATTGTGCCGCTCCAGATCGCTGGGTGACGGCGACTGTTAGTTGCCTCGTTCGCGGCGCGCGATTGTAGCATCAGGCGAGCTACAGACATATTGACAGTAATACGTACTACTGGTACTTTGATTGGGCGCAGGTCGAGTGGCAGGGATCGAGGGGTGGATGGACGAACGCGGCGACGAGACAGGCCATGGCGAGGAGATGGGACTGACGGAGTTGGTGGAGGCCGCCGGAGTCTCCGTACGCACCGTCCGCTACTACATCGCCGAGGGCCTCCTTCCTCCCCCGCTGAGCGCCGGCCCTCGGGCCGCCTACACCCCGGAACATCTCGACCGCCTGCGCCTGATCGCCCGCCTGAAGGATGCCTATCTTCCCCTGCGTGAGATCCGGCGGCGCCTGCGGGGGTTGGATGCCGGCGCCGTGCGTGCGCTCCTCAATGAGGACTCCTCGGCGACGCCAGAGCAACCAGAACGGCCCGCCCCGCGGGTCGCCCACCTAGACGAGGACAGCGCCGCTGCCTACCTCTCCCGCCTGCTGCATCCCCGTCGTGGAAGCAGAAGCCGCAAGCATCGGCGCCCGCGCCCCCGGCTCCGTCAGCCAGATTCAACCAGATGACGCCCTTCGCGCTGGATCGCTCTCGATCCGTGCCTGTCGGAGAACCGGCTGCATCGCCGGAATACGAGAGCGAGCAGTCTGAATCCGCCACGCTCATCCGCGCCGATCTGGAGCGTGGCGCGGCCCTGGCGGCGCTCGACTCCCTCTCCGACCCGGACGCCACTCCGGTCGAATCCTGGCGCCGCCTTCGCTTGGGGGACGACGCCGAACTGCTCATCCGCGCCGACGCCTACGATCGCCAGCGCGACCAAATCGATGCCCTGGTCGCCTGGGCTCGGCGGATCTTGGACTAGTCGTACGGCTCGTAAGGGCGTGATTTATCGCGCCCCTACCGGCAGGCGTCAGGTCGTCAAGGGGCAAACAAACGCTAGGACCGTCCGCCCGTAGATCGAACTCCGATGACATTCCGCTTTCTCGATTCAGGAGGACTACATGCCCGACAACGCCAGTCTCACGATCGCCGCCCGCTGGGAAAAGCCGCTCATGCCGGCGACCGGTGGCAGCGCCACCCTGATGGTCCGGATCTCGCCCACCGCGGCCCCGCGGCCCGGGGAGCGCCGCGCCCCGCTCGACCTCGCCTTTGCCCTCGACCGGTCCGGCTCGATGACCGGCACCGCCCTGGACCTCGCCAAACAGGCGGTCGATGAAGCTGTCGGATTCCTGCGGGACGACGATCGGTGCGCGCTGGCGGTCTACGACCACGACGTTGATGTTCTGCAGCCCCTGGCCGGCGCCACGGCCCGGACCAAGACTGCCCTGCGCCTGGCCCTGCGCGGCGTCGACGCCCGTGGTTCGACCGCCCTTAGCGACGGCTGGCTGACCGCCTGCCGGGAGCTCGCGGAATCCGGCGATGTGGCGTCGCCCTGGCCGAAGGCCGAACCACTGGATGGAACGCATCGGGTACGGCGGGCATTGTTGCTCACCGATGGCCTCGCCAACGTCGGCATCACCGATCCGGCGGACCTGACCAGGCACGCCCACGCACTTCGCCGCCGCGGGATCGCCACATCGACCCTTGGCGTTGGCGACCAATACGACGGCGAATTGCTCTCCGGAATGGCCGAAGCAGGCGGCGGCAACTTCTACCACGCTACCTCACCACGGGAGTTGCGCACGATCTTCGAGCGCGAGCTGGGTGAGCTGCTGACGGTCGTCGCCGCTGGATTGTCGATCAGCCTCACCCTGCCAAAGGGGCTTCGCGCTACCGTGCTCGGGACCTACCCGTCCGAGCGCAATGGCAAACGCATTGACGTCTCCGTGCGTGATGTGCCCGCCAACGACGAGATCCGCCTGATCTTCATGGTGACGTCCGTGCGGGGCACCGTAGGCACGTCCGAAACGCTCTCGCTTGAGGCGACCTGGGCCGATACCCTGGCCGACCGGCAGCGCCAGATTGCGGTCGCCGTGCCGCCGATCCTGTTCGCCGATGAGGGTGTGGTCCGCGCTGCCACGTCCGATCCGGATGTCCGCGAGGAGGCCGCCCTCCAGCATGCCGCTCTCGAGCGCCGCGAGGCAATGCGCCTGGACCGCGAAGGTCGCCATGTGGAAAGTAGGGAATGGATCGTCAGATCCCAGGAGCGCCTCGTCCACGCGTCATACTCGCCCGAGGCAATGCGCTTCATCGCCGAGGGTGATGCCCTCCTGGCCGCCCCGGCTTCAGCTCCCTACAGCGAGGCGACGCGGAAGCAGACGCTGGCCCGATCCCACGAGGTTGCCCGCCGCCGGCACGGCCCGCCCAGCGGCGGCGAGAACTAAGGCGCGGTGCGATCCCTTTCTTCGCAAAGGAATTAGGTCTGGCGCGGATCGATGGTGCTTCGAGGCAACCGACGTAGGGGCGGACCTCCGTGTCCGCCCGGTTGCCGACCAACTAGTTCCCGATTGGAAACGCAGATCCCGGCCCGGGACGCCGCGGTTTGTTGCCGGGTGGACACGGAGGTCCACCCGTACAACGCGAGGCGCCGCGTCCAACATACAACGGCGGCCGGGGTACGTTCCCCGGCCGCCGCGTTCGGTGGCCAAATGCACGGCCAGCGCTCTCGCCGATCTGTCCCGCTAGATTAGCGAGGGTCGTTCTCTCCCTATTGGACCGTCAGTTCGCCAAACATGCCGGCGGCTTCGTGGCCGGGGATCGTGCAGTAGTACTTGTAGGTGCCCGCCGGCAGATTCACCGTCAGGTCGACGGACTGGCCAGCGCCCAGGTCGCCGGAGAACACCTCCGGATCGTCGATCTTGAAGTTGTGCGTGGCAGCGCCGTTGTTGACGATATGGAAAGTCACGTCGGTGTTGGCCGGAATCGTCAGGGTTTTCTGGTTGAAGGCGATATCGACCATCTCGACGTTCACCACCTCCGCGGTGGTCGCGCCGGGTGTGCCGCATGCGACGGGGCTGGCCGGTGTCCCCGCCTCGCCGGCCGGGGTGGCGGCCGCCATCGGCGTACCTCCCTCCGCGCTGATGGGCGTGGCGCAGGCACCATCGGCCGACGGTCCCTGGGCCTCAGGGGTAGACGAATCCTGGGCAACCGCGTAACCGCCTACGGTGAGCACGATCGCCGCCAGGGCAAGACCAAGCAGCAGAATGCGTCGATGCATAGACCTTTTCCTTCTTTCCTCGATACCCGCGGGAGGACAACGAGCGGGCGGCCCGCGTACGACGGGAGCCCGTCTGTGCCCTGCATGCAGGTTGCGTGCCCACCGCATCTCAGTCGGGCCACGATCGTGCAGCCGGTCCCGATCGCGAGGCAGGAAGGAGAAGACCTTTGGCCCTTCCCCCGCTCCTCCGTAATGCCCCAGGAGACTGGGTCGTTGTGGGGCGCCTGTGCGAGTCCCTATCCTTGACAGTCAGAACATATGGTCTTTTATCACATCAAGCGGCACACTCGGCTGGAGTGCGGGCCTGGCAACGCATCACCTCGCCCGGCTCGGAATCAGCCGTCTTTCAGTTCCCGAAAGCTCGCTCCCGGAGGACCCTCCTCGCAGGTCGCAGCGCGCCCGGCAGTCCCGCTCCCTGAGGTCCCCACCTCACAGGTCTCTAACATGCAGCACGCCCTCTACACGCAGCCCCACTAGGCCATCGATTGCCCCAATCCCGTCATCCGGCCGGTCTTCAGCCGGCTTGGTAGATGTAGCCCGGGGCTGGAAGGTCCCGGGCGATGCCTGGGTGGCCTCATCTATCGCCAACAATCTCCCCCTTCCCCCTGTCGCAACGGGGGAAAGGGGGCCGGAGGGTTGGGGGGCAGATCCCTCCCCCACGCAGCCGCCCCGGAGTTGTTGACATTGTTGATCAACCACTGTAGATTACGGCCGTAACCGAATAGCACACTCTCATCCAGAGGGGCAGAGGGACCGGCCCTGTGAAGCCCCAGCAACCACCTCGACGATCCGGCACGGATCTCAGGGCAGGTGCTAATTCCGTCAGGCGACGTGATGTCGCCCGGCAGATGAGGGGACAGGTCGCACCGGCCACCATCGCCGCCACGCCGCCGGAGTCGCCCTCATCCCAATGGATGAGGGCTTTTTTGTGAGCTATCAGCCGTCAGCATATAGATAGGAAGCGCATTCTTCCTGACGCCCGACGCCTGATAGCTGAAAACTGAAAGCTGATTGCTGGATGGCTGAACCCGTGACCCTGGCCCGCGTCGCCAAACAGTTCGACCGTCGCAGCGAGCCCCTGCCCGTGCTGCAGGGCATCGACCTGACGATCGCCGCCGGCGAGATCGTCGCCGTCCTCGGCCCCAGCGGCTGTGGGAAATCGACCCTGTTGCGCCTGATCGCAGGGCTGGATCAGCCCAGCAGCGGCGAGCTCCGCCTGGGCGACAAGCCGGTCGTGCGCTCCGATCCGCGCTGCGCCGTTGTCTTTCAGGAGCCGCGCCTCTTCCCCTGGAAGAATGTGGCCAAGAATGTCGCGGTCGGTGCTCGTCGCTCCCAGAGCCACTCGACGCCAGACGAATGGCTCCGGCTCGTCGGCCTGGACGGTTTTGCCAAGAGCCTGCCGCACCAGCTCTCCGGCGGAATGGCCCAGCGCACCGCCCTGGCCCGGGCTCTGATCGGGCAGCCCGGCGTCCTCCTCCTGGACGAGCCGTTCGCCGCGCTCGACGCCCTGACCCGCCTCCAGATGCAGGACCTGCTCTGGAACGTCTGCGAGCGCACGGGCTCGACCGTTCTCCTCGTCACCCACGATGTCGATGAAGCGCTGCACCTGGCGGACAGGATCGTGATCCTGGGCAATCGCCCCGCCTCGATCGTCGCCACCATCCCAGTGACCTCGCCCCGGCCCCGGGCCCGCGGCGATGCGTACCTGGGCCAGCTTCGCGACCGGATCCTCGGCCACTTCGGCTTCCCCGTCGGCCACGAGAGCCATACCGCACCGCCGGGCGATTCAAATCGGCCCGGGCACGCCGCACTCCATGGCTATCCGGCCAACCATGCTAGTGCTGCGGCGGCGACGGTCCACGCGATGAGCGCTACGGACCCGGCGCCGGTATCCGCTATGGCCTGTCCCCGCCCGCCGCGCCGTTGGGCGTCCGGGCGGGCGATCGGTTCGGTCGAGGACGCAAGAGTTCCGTCTTCGACTTTCTCTCGTTCGGGCTGCATTGACCGAGCGACTCCACCAGCGATCCACCTGAGAGGGACCCTGTAAACGACCGTCTTGCCATCAGCACATGAGAAAGGACTCGATCGTGACGCATTCTCCTCGCTCGCTCTCCCGTCGCCAGTTCGCCCTTGGGGCCGCCTCCCTGCCGCTCGCCGCGGCGCTCGGTACCGCGGTCAATCGCCGCCGCGCCGCCGCCCAGGACGCCCCGGAGACGATCAAGCTCGACTACGCCTACTACAACCCGAGTAGCCTGGTGCTGCGCCGCCAGGGTTGGCTGGAAGAGGACCTCACTGCCGACGGTGTCGGAGTCGAATGGGTCCTGAGCGCCGGCAGCAACAAGGCGAACGAGTTCCTGCGCTCCGACGCAATCGACTTCGGCTCCACCGCCGGCTCCGCCGCCCTGCTGGCGAAGGCGAACGGCTCTGAGATCCAGACGGTCTACATCTACTCCAAGCCGGAGTGGGCAGCCCTGGTGGTCGCCGCCGATTCGGAGATCACCGACGTGGCCGGTATTGCCGGTAAGAAGGTGGCCGCCACGAAGGGCACCGACCCATATTTCTTCCTCCTCCAGTCCCTGAAGGCGAACGGACTCGCCCAGAAGGACGTCGAGGTCATCAACCTGCAGCATGCCGACGGCAAGACTGCCCTGGAGCGCGGCGATGTCGACGCCTGGGCCGGTTTGGACCCGCACATGGCCCAGACCGAGCTGGAGCAGGGCTCCAAGCTGATCTACCGCAACATCGACTTCAATACGTACGGCTTCCTCAATGCCCGGCAAAAATTCCTGGAGGAGTACGCCGCCTACGTGCCCCGCGTCCTCACCCAGTACGAGCGGGCCCGGGCCTGGATCCTCGAGAACCCAGATGGAGCCGCCCAGATCCTGGCCGAAGAGGCATCGTTGTCGATTGAGGTGGCGAACAAGGAACTGGTCGAGCGCACGGTCCTGGACATCTCTCCGGTCCCCGGCGAGGCGCAGACCGCCGCCCTGACCCCGGTGATCCCGATCTTCGAAGCCGAGAACCAGCTTACCCCCGGCGCCGACGCCAACGAAGCCCTGGCCAACCTCTACGCCCCCGAATGGATCCAGGCCATCGTCGACGCCGCGCCGGCGTCCTAACGACCACTTCCAGGACCGTCATCCTGAGCCTGCGAAGGATCTTGGCGCTTTAGCGCCTTCGTGCTCGTTCCGGACCGCGACATCAGGGTCGGCCGCAAAGGCCGCGGAGCGGCCAAGATCCTTCGCAAGCTCAGGATGACAGGCGATCATTCAGGAGCGCTCATGCAACGAACCCGCGAATTCACCCCAGGACCCGGCCTTGGCGCGCGGGCGGATGTCTCCGCCCCGCGCCGCGCTGTGTCGGCCCCCAGATCGAAACGGGTCGCCGGGCTTGGGCAGCAGGTGCCGCGATTCCTGCGCGGGCTCATCCTCCCGATCGGGCTGCTGATCCTCTGGCAATACCTGGTCGATCGGGAGGTCTACAATCGCTCCCAGTTGCCGGCCCCGCTCGATGTCTGGCGTGGCGGCGAGCAGCTCTGGAACGCCGATCTGCTGCTGGGCCACATTCAGATCAGCATTGAGCGTGTTGCCTGGGGTTTTGCGTGGGGCGCCCTCTTCGCTCTGATGCTGGCCTTAGCCGTAGGGCTTTCTCCGCTGATCGATGAACTGGTTTCTCCGACGCTCCAGGCAGTCCGAGCGATCCCATCCCTGGCCTGGGTGCCGCTCTTGCTCCTCTGGCTGGGCATCGACGAGCGCCCGAAGATCGTCCTGATCGCGATCGGGGCCTTCTTCCCGATCTACACCAACGTCGTCGCCGGCATCCGTCAGATCGACCGCAAGCTGATCGAGGCGGCCCAGGCCTACGGCCTTCGTGGCCCAAACCTGGCCTGGCAGGTGCTCCTCCCGGCGGCGTTGCCCTCGCTCTTTACCGGCCTCCGGCTTGGGCTGGCCCAAGGGTGGCTCTTCCTGGTCGCGGCCGAATTGATCGCCTCCGCCCAGGGGCTCGGTTTCCTCTTGATCGATGGCGGCAACAGTGGCCGCTCCGACATCATCTTCCTGGCGATCATCCTGCTCGCCGTGCTCGGCAAGACGACCGACTGGCTCCTCGGCCTCGCCGAACGCCGCCTTCTCCACTGGTCGGATGCTTATCGGGGGTAAAGGCCCTTAGCGAAAGACATCTTTCACGGGCATCCGAAAACCGGGGATGACGTCGCCGCCGTCCAAGATGTCGGACTCAGAGAGGGTCTTCGCTTCGGCATCTGGGGCGATGACGATGATCGTCCGGCTCGCGAAATCCACAAGCCAGACCAGCCTGACGCCCGCGGCGATGTACGACTCCGCCTTGGCACGCAGCGAACGCATTGTCTCCGAAGGCGAGCGGACCTCCACCGCCAGATCCGGCGGGAACTGGCCATAATGATGTTCCGCCTCGCCGTGCGGCCAGCGATCGGCGCGGACGAAGGCAACATCTGGCGCCCGAACGGTGTCGGGGTCGCGATCGAGCACAAACCCGCCTTCGGGGCCGACGACCCCGAGTCCCCTGTCGGTGACGAAGGCATGAAGCGGCGAGAGGACATTCCCGACGGTTCGAGCATGATGCAGGTCGACCGGCGTCATCTCGATGAGCTCTCCCCGCACCAGCTCATAGCGCCCGCCACGATCCGACAATCGCTCCAGCTCTTCGGCGGTTAACACCTTGGTTGAGACCACTGGAATCCCTCCGCTATCGCGATCAGTCTATCGCGGCGGACTCGATGTCCCTGCCATAGCAGCCGTCGCACGCTCTACCGAAGCCCCAGCAGATCCGCCAGATTCGCCTTCGGGTCGATGGCGGGGAGAATGTCGCTGGCGCGAGAGTCGAGGAAATATGTCCCATCCGGCGGCTATCGATCCGGTTCGGGGATGAGTTCCAGCCGAAGCGCGAACGTCACCGGATCGACGATCTGCACGCCGCCGTGGGTGCCGAGGCTCAGAAGATCGCCATCACCAGTGACCAGGTAGTCTGGCCGTGCCGCCACAGCATGCGCGAGCAGATAATCGTCCTTCCGGTCCCGGCTCACGGCGGGGATCGTGCCGATCAGGGCTGGGAGAATCTCGGCGACGTCGCGAAGCGCGCCGATAAGAGCGTCGACCTCGCTCGGCGAGATCCGGGCTGCGAGATACGGCTTGTGCACAACTCTGGAACGCATCTCTTCGATCGTCTCAAGCGCGATGAGTATCCGGAACCGTCCGGCGATCGCAGCCGACATGATCGCGATGGCCGGTGATGCGGATGCCGGCGTGAGGAGGAAGCTGATCGGGAGGTTCGCGTCGATAAGCGCTCGGATCACCTGCGGCGTTGGTCACGCGCAAAGGTGATCTCGCCCCGATCCGCGAGGCTGTCGACCGCGTCGCGGACAGCTCGATCAGCGATCTCCTCGGCCTCCGACTCAGAGAGGTCGCTGTTCCGCGCTCGCACCTCTTCACGCAAGCGGAAGAGCTGCTCCCCAGCCAGCCGGCGCCGCTCCGCGTCACGCAGGCGCTGAACCTCGGCGTAGGCTTCGGGAGACATGACGACGGCCTGGACTCGACCGTCGCGCTCCAAGATGACATCTTGCCCATTGGATGCAAGGCCGAGGAGTTCTCCCAATCGCTCGCCGATCTCGTCGGCTGGAATCGTCGTTGCCATCGTCTCGTCTCCAGGCCAGCCCAAGACACGTCGGATCGCGCAGGGCCTGACCACGTCGAAGTATACGGCGCCCCGCCACACCGCAGTGCGATTAGCCCCTACCGCAGCCCCAGCAGGTCCGCCAGATTCGCCTTCGGGTCGATGACGGGCAGGATATCGCCGACGCGGGAGCAGAGCAGGCCGGTCACGCCGGGGCCGTGGCCCGCGATGGCCGAATCGCCGTGGACGATGATCCCGATCGAGACTGCCCCCGTGCGGTAGTAGCGGCCGAAGGTCGAATCCGCGTCCTGGATGGCGACGAAGTCACCGAAGCGCAACTCGTCCAGACCGTATTCGGCCACAACTCCTGGATCGAAGAGGGTGATGTCGTAGTCGCCGCGGTTGACGTTGTCGCGGCCCAGGCCAGAGCCCATCACCGCGGCGGGCACGATCTTGGCGACCGGCACCACCAGCTTGTCCTCCCGTACCTCGGAGACCCACTTCTCGAGGACATGGGGGTCGAGGTTGGTGCAGCGGATATCGGGGAAGGCGTCGATCGCCAGCCCGGTGCCAAAACTCCGCACCAGGAACTGATCGCCAACGAGCAGCTTGTCCAACACGTCGTTGGGAAAATCGATCATGACGTGCTCGGCGCCGCCGTGCTTGCCGGTGATGACGCCCCGTGCGCCCCGCGCCTCGCCGCTGGCCACGATCGCCTCGTTCCCAATGCACGAGAGCACATTGAACCCACCGTTGGCCGTCTCATCGGGGTTCTTGGCCGAGACCGCCGGCTCAACGTGATCCCCCACCAGACCGGCGATCTGGTCGCCCACCCGGACGTTGTAGGCGATCCCGCCGGTGGCCGGAACCACCCGTGGGTGACCATCGTGCCCGATCCGGTACGGCGTCCGTGGATCGAACCGGGGCGGCGTCACCTGCCCCATGACGGAAAGCATCACGAGCCGGTCTTTATTCGTGGCGATGGTCACGGGCAGCTCCAAGAAAGGCGGCAAGACGGCAAGACGGCAAGACGGCAAGTACGGAGAGACGCAAGAGGAGCATAGTACTTGCCATTCCAGGCGGAGTGAATAGGGTGGCGCGCATTCGGATCGGAAGCGCGAGCTCTCCGTAGACAACGACAGCGGCGCTCCAGGCAATTGCCCCGGGACGCCGCTGTCGTCGTTCTACTTGCCGTCTTGCCGCCTTGCCGTACTTGCCGCCTCGTTACTGACAGACCCATTCGTTGCGGCGGCCGACGGACCACATCCAGCCGGCGGCGTTGGCGTTGGCGTAGGCGTCGAAGATGTCCTCCGCTGCGTACGGCGTGCTCGCCCAGGTGCTGGGCACGAACTGGAAGAGGCCGTAGGATCCCGCCGGGTTCACCGCGTTCGGATCCAAGAATGATTCGCAGCGGGCCACCCGCAGCATGTCCTCACGCGGTTGGCCGTAGCGGTCGGCCGCGGTGTAGATGATCTGGATGATCTCCTGCTGGGAGAGCGATCCATTGCCGTCTGTGTCGCCCCGCGGGCCGCCGGAGTTGCCGTTGCCCGGGTTCGTCGGATTCGGACTGCCGCCCTAACGTCAGGTATTGGGCCGAGGCCCAGCCGGTGGTGCCGTTGTAGACCACCTGGTAGAAGCCGCTCTGAGCGATACCTGTCAACTCCACCTGTGCGCCCGCCGGCATCACGGCAAGGACGCTCGAACTGGTGCTGGCTCCAGAGCGCAGGTTCAGCGAGGTCGTCGTGACAGCCAAGCCAGAGCCTGGCGACGGCGTATCTGGACTCGGTGACGGCGATGGGCTTGGCGCCGGCGTGCCGCCGATGTTCAGGTACTGCTCAAAGGCCCAGCCCGACTGGCCGTTGTACGTCACTGAGACGAAGCCGTTCTGGCGCTGGCCCGTCAGGGTGACGCCTGCACCGTTTGGCATCACTGCCAGGACGCCGGAGCTGGTGCTGGCCTGCGAACGTAGGTTGAGCCCGTTCGTGTTGACGGTCGCCGAGCCGGTCGGGCCAGGTGAGGATCACCGCCATCTGAAGGGGGTGGGGCAGATCCGCCATTGGAGAGGTACTGCGTCGCGGCCCACCCAGAGCTACCGTTGTAGGTCAGAGCGGAGAAGCCGTTGCTGGTCTCCCCGGTCAGCATGACCGACGCACCGGAGGGCATCACCAGGATCACGGGATTATTCGTTCCCGGTCCGGTGCGTAGGTTGAGCCCGTTCGTATTGACGGTGGCGTTTCCGGTCGCACCGTTACCACCGCCATCACTTGGAGGAGGCGCGGAGCCACCCCCAGGGTCGGACCGGGCCAGGAACTGGGCGGATGCCCAGCCCGCCGTCCCGTTGTAGTGGACCTTGTAGAAGCCGTTTGTGACGTTGCGGACGATGTTGACCGGCGCACCGGCCGGCATCACCAGGATGACGGAGTCGCCGGTGCTCGGACCCGCGCGCAGGTTCAGGGCCGTGGTCGTCCAGGCGGCGGCCGCTTCGGCGGACCGCGGTGTGGCGACGTAGATCGATCCCGCGAGCGAGAGAACCAGGGAAAGGATGATCGTGGCATGCAGACGACGCGGAGCCACCGCGCTACCTTTGCTGCCTGCCGGGGAAGCAGTCGTCACCGACAGCGTTCCTTCTCCGGTCACCGGGACAGTGCGCGTACCACTCAATTGATGCCGGCCGCACAAGCCATAGAACGGCGCAGGCATCGTGGCACGGCATGGCCCGAGGTCCGGGTCGGCCGCGTAATTGCGGGTTGCGGATCGGGCCCGAAGGTTGGGGTGGACCCGATTATCTGGAAGGAAAACGCCTAACCTGGCCGCACGTTGTCCCTCTGCAACGGCGGTCTAGAAGATGCCCGTGCGATCACGCTCCAGCCAGGGCGACCGCGGTGGCACAGTACCAGCCAGAACGGGTTATCGCATAGGGGGATACATCGTGTCAAAAGGTCACGGGAAATCTGGGAATCTCCTGTGAACGTCCAGATGACCGTACACGGGTGTCCGGCCTGATCGGACTATTACGTTTTCAGCGTAAATACGGCAGTGCCAGGACGGAACCGAACCTCTACCCGCGCCCCGTGGAGTTTAAGCGCGACATCCATCGTCCCAAACGGATCGACCGCGACCGCATCGGCGATCGGCAGGCCTTCGCCGGTACTCATCACCAAAAGTGAGAGGGGGCCATTTAGGGGGGCGACCCCCCTGACGAATTCGTACGCCCAGCCAGCAGGCAGATTGGTCGGGACCAGCCAATCCGCCCCGGCGGGAACGGGCGCGCGCGTCGCCCGGGAATGTTCCTGATCGCGAGGGATGATCTGACCGGCCGCGAGGTCGCGCAGCGCCGGCACCAGCATGCTCGCCCCCAGTTCGGCCAGACGCGCTTCCAGATCCGGAGCGCGGATGCCAGGGGGAATATCGACCGCTTCCTGGGCGATGATTGGCCCAGTGTCGAGCCCGGCATCGAGCAGGTGGAGCGTCACGCCCGTGCGCCGGTCCCCCCGGCGTAGCGCCCAGAAGACCGGATCGGGCCCCCGCAAAGCCGGAAGAAGGGATGGGTGGACGTTGATCCCGCCCAACGAGGCAAGCGAACGCACTGCCCTGGGCAGCCGCCAGGGAAAACACGCCACCACCAGCGCATCCGGATGGAAGGAAGCTAGCCCGCTTACCGCCTCGGCATTCCTGAGATCCGCCAAGGAGACCACCGGAATGCCCGCCGCCCGCGCGACGTGATCGATCGGGTGATCGGGCTTGCCATCGTGCGCCAAAGCCAGCACAACCGCACCCACGTCGATTCCTCCGTCGACCAGGGAAGTGAGGGCCGGCACAGAGAAGGCACAGCGCATCCCGAAAAACAGGACCCGCATATTGTCTCGACGCCCCGTGCGGCGCCTGCTCTCCCCCTTTCCCCCGCTGTGGCAGGGGGAAGGGAGCCCGGGGAGGGTAGGGGGCCGTTTGACACGAATGCAGCCGCTCCACTACGGTTCCTGGACTGATCGACGGACTCCGGGAATTCCACCTGGATGTTCCGTCCGGCAGAGCCGATTGACACTGGTATGTACGCCTCCCCGATGGGTGGCCTGGACGGAGCACTCTCAGCCATGGCACGGATGGTCCACTGCGTCAAGTTCGGGCGAGAGTTGCCGGGTCTGGATGCGCTGCCGTTCCCCGGTGAGCTGGGCCAACGGATCTACGACAACGTCTCCGCCGAAGGGTACGCCCTCTGGCAACCCCACATGACGATTCTGATCAATCACTATGGCCTGAACCCGGCCGATCCCGAGAGCAGGCGCATCCTCCGCGATCAGATGGAGGAATTCTTCTTTGGGGAAGACGCCCAGATGCCGGAGGGCTGGTTGCCTCCGGGCGCTGCTGGCGGCAAGGGTGGCGGCGCTCCCGCGCGCAAGAAGTAACCAACCGCACCTCCGACCGGCGCGGCGCTGCCCAGCGACCCCGCTGGATGCCCCCCCAACGACCCCGTGTAGTCATGCTCCGAAACGCCCCCTGCAGGCTGGCATGGATATTGACAAAGCGACCTCGCTGACCCCGGCCAAAGGTTCTGTTTCCCTACCTGCGGCGCGGCGGTCGTGGCATCATGGTCAGGGAATTGAGCAGAAGGGGGCGTATGGCCGTCGAGGTCGGAGAACATCGGTTTGAGGTACGGCACGGCCGCTTCGGCCTGGGCGAAGCTGTGCTCTACGATGGCCTCGCGGTCGCGCAGCGCCGGCCGTTCTCTGAGCGCATCGTCCCTTTCTGGGTGATGGAATCCGGCAGCGAGATCCGCTACGAGGTCGATACCTCCCCGGAGATTCCTGGCCGGATCGCGGCGATTCGGCGCAATGGCCGTGAGGTCTTTGCCGCCGCGCCATCCCTCCCCGGCGAGGCATCCCCCGGCCACACCGGCCGCTACATCGGCATCCCCTACGATTGGCGCAAGCCCACCTGGGAGCGGATCAAATACCGCCTGTGGAACCCCCTCGATTCCCGCCTGCTGGTGCCAAAAGCCTTCGGCTGGGGCTATGACCTCAACCTCCACGCGCTCCTGCGCCGGATCGGCTTGATCCGCAAACAGTAGAGGGGGACAAAGCTCTCGCTTTGTGGGGGACAGCCCTGCGGTTTGTGGGGGAGAGGGGTAGGGTAGGTTTTCCGTTTCCCTCTCCCCCTCACGGCGATAGCCGTGTCCCCCGAAGGGCGCAAGCCCTGACCCCCTCAGCGCCGTAGCGCTGTCCCCCTCGTCCTATCCCCGGGATCGGCGCGAGATCCGTAGGAAGATCCAGAGGACGATCGTGGTGGCGATGGCGATGGTCCTCGTTGTCGGGTTGTCCTGCGTGAGCACCACGAAGAAACAGACCGCCAGAACGATGATCCCGATAACTGAGATTGCGACCGTTCTGTTGTCCGCGCGCTTCGGCTGGCGCTTCTCCATGGACCTCGCTCGTTTCGGTGTGGGCTATGGCCCGGGGCGACCGGCCGGAATGCCCACAGTTTAGGCCAGATCGCGTCAGCCGATGTGCGGGCGGCCGTCTTCGTCGAGCATGTGGACGCGCGGAATACCCTCCGCATTGAATGTGCTCAACCCCTCTGGGCCAAGGACTACGATCTGGTCGAGGCAGGCCTGGCTCTCGCGCACCAGCCTGGCGGTATCGATCCCCAGGCAGGCCGGGAGAAACCGGCCAGTCTTGGCGATGCCATCGCCGAGGAGGAGCACCGCCCCGCGGTGATTGCCGCCCAGGGCGTGGTGGAATCCGACCCCGATCTGGAGGATGCCCTGGTAGAGCACCCGGATCGCGCCTCGCTCGGCGTGCCATTCATGCTCGATGGCCTCATGGCACTCGTAGAACTCGCCGCTGTTGAACAGGGCGATGCCTTCCTGCACCCCCGGTGGTGGTGGCCCGGCGCAGGGATCGTCGCCAACCCTACCGGCCAGGCCGGCCAGGATCGGATCGAGCCGGGCGCGGATGGGAGCCAGCCCGGCGGCATCGGCGCCGACGCTGGCCTCGACGATCAACGGGCCGCGATAGATCCCGGCGACCGCGCGCAGCAGGGCGGGCCAGGGGAGATCACCCTCACCGGGAGGCAGGTGGCGGCTGCCGGGATCTGCTTCTCGGTAATCGCTGAGGTGGACATCGGCGACGTGCTCGCCCATGGCGGCCAGCATCATGAACGGATTGGCCCCCGCCGACGCGGCCTGGAACGGATCGAACGCGAACCCGACCGACCCCGGCGGCCCCAACTCCGGCAAGCGGGCGGCGAACGCCGCCACTTCGCGGACGCGAGCGAGCAGGCAATAGGAGACGTTCTCGATCGCCAGCGTGACGCCGGCGGCGGCGCAGCGCGGCGCCAGCTCGGCCACGACACTCAGGAACCGCTCAAACCCCTCCGGACCGGGAAGGGTGACGGCCCGCGGTCCATGCCAGACGATTGCCTTCGCGCCAAGCACCTGTGCCGCTTCGATCGCCCGGTCGAACTGGGTATGCGCCTCTGCGGTGCGGCGGGCGTAGGCGGTGAAGAAGGGGTGCAGCTCTGCCCAGGAGTGCAACGACGCCACCTGGACCCCCACTGCGGCGGCATTCGACGCCAGCGCCTGGATGACGGAATTGTCGTACTCTCCCGCCGTCTGGAGCATCACTTCGATGTCGGTGACGCCGGCGGCGGCCGCAACCTGGGGCACGTTCTCACTGAGGACGTGGGGATAGAGCGCGCCGGAGGAGAGGCCCAGGCGCAGCGGGGTCGGTTGCGAATTGTGGGGATGCGCCACGCCGTTCAACGCGTTATCGGTGGGATCGCGGTTGGCGCCACCTGTTCGCTTGGCTCAGGCGCCGGGACCTCCTCGTCCTCCTCATCGCTCAACCAGACCTGCTCGATCCGGAGGAGCGCCGCCGCGATCGGCAGGGCCAGCAACATGCCGCCGAAGCCGAGGAGGCGCCAGCCGATCAGGACCGCGAACAGCATCCCGAACGACGAGAGTTGCAACGTCCGCCGGAAGATCTTGGGGATGATGAAGACGACCTCGAAGACCTGGTAGGCGAGCAGCAAGAGCGTGACCGCCAGGGCGGTGCCAGGCCCCTGGGTCAGGGCGACGATGGCGGCCGGAGCGGTGGCGACCGCGACACCGATGAAGGGCACCGCGTCGGCGACGGCGGCGAGGATCGCCAGAATCAGGGCGGCGGGCACCCCGAACGCCCACAGCACCACAAACGTGAAGACGCCGCAGATAAGGCTCGTCAACCCCTGGCGCAGGATGTAGGAATAGATGATCTCGGCCAGCGCGGGGAAGGCCCGGCGCAGGCGGTTCGTCAGCGGTGGCGGCAGGTCCCGTGTCAGCCATCTGAAGGTGCGTTCGCCTTCGATCAGGAAGTAGATTGCCAGAACCGCGACGATCGCCGCCGACCCGATGAACCCTCCCACCTGGGAGGCGGCGCTGATCGCGTCGTCGGCCTCGACTTGAGCCTCGACCGCGATCTCCTCCTCGGGTGAGCCGTTGTCAAACGCCCCCGTCGTGTCGGAGGCAGGCTCTTGGTCGGTCGAGTCGTCGCTGATTACCGCGTCGGTGTTGGCGAGATCCTCACCCCAGGTCAGCATCTGGTCGTAAAGCCATCGCTGATTGTCCTTTAGCCAGGTGAAGCCGTCCTCGATGTAGGTGGGGACGTCGTCGACGAGTTCCTGGGACTCGTCGATGAGCGGTGGGATGACAAAGACCAGAATGATGGTCAACGCCGCCACGAAACCGCCGATCACGGTCGCGAGCGCTCTGCCGCGCCCGTACCCGCGGCGGCGGAGCATCTGGATCGGAGGGTAGAGCGCGGCGGCGACGACGATCCCGCCGAAGATCTGGGCCAGCACGGCGCCGATCTTGATCAGGAACCACAGTGCGGCTAGCGTCAGGAGCAGGCGAATGATCGTCCGGAACGGGATCTCGATCCGGGCCGTCACGACCGGCGGCGATCCGCCCGGACGGCTGGGCCGGTTGCTGCCCGGGGAGAGGAAGGGGTTCATGACGGCGCCCCTTGGGGGCGGGCCAACTCCGGTCCACCTTCGTCCAGCCCCTCGGCCACATCGGCCTTGCTCGGGAAGTGGCCCAGATCGCCCTCCTCACTATCGGACTGAGCGGGTTCGGGCGGAGGCGACTCGTCAATGTCGTCCTCGAAGTCCTCCCACAGCCAGACGCGCTCCAGCACCGGGATCGAGGCCGCGATCGGCAACGCCAGGATGACCCCGATGATGCCGAACACCTCCTGGCCGATGAGCACGGCGATCAGGATGGCCAGGGGCGAGATCTGGAGGGTCCGGCCGAAGACTCTGGGGGCGAGGATGTAGTTCTCGAACTGCTGGTAGGCGAGGAACGATACCAGGACGATCAGGCCCGCGGTCGGGCTCTGGGTAAAGGCCAGAACCACGGCCGGCACGGTCGCGACGATAATCCCGACCAGCGGGATGGCATCGGCGAAGAGGGCGATCAGGGCGAGGATCAGGGCGGAGGGGACGTTCAGGATGGTGAGGACGATGAAGCTGAAGACCCCGAAGCAGATGCAGATGAGGCCCTGGCCGAGGAGATAGCCGCTGACGACCTGGGTGACGGCCGGGATGGAGCGCCAGACACGGCGCTGGGTGGCCTCGGAGAGATCGCGCACGGCCCAGCGGATGATGCGGTAGTCGCGGTCGAGTAAGACGTAGGTGGCGATGACGAAGACGATCAGGGCGTTGCCGAGGCCGGTGAGGACGGAGGTGCCGGTCTCGAGGTAGCCGCGCACGTCGAAGTTGCCGGAGCCGCCCTCTTTCTGGCGCTCCGCCCAGCTTACGGCGTCCTGATAGATATCAGGTTGGGGACCTTCGAGCCAGGAGAGGCCGTTGGCGACGTACTCCGGCAGGTTGTCCCAGAAGTCGCGGGCATCCGAGACGGCGCGGGGCACGACGATGGAATGATCAGGGCGAGGGCGGCGATCGAGCCGCCGACGACGACCGCGACGGCGGCGTTGCGGGTCATGCCTCGCCGCTCCAGCCGGCCGACGACGGGGATCAGAGCGAGGGCGATCAGGATGCCGAGGAAGACCTCGAAGAGGGCGATCCAGACCTGGGACAGGACCCAGAGTGCGGCGAGGACGAGGAGGATGCGGAGGATGGTCCGGGCCGGAATCTCGATCCGAAGGGTGACTCGGCGGTTGGACTCGGAGCTGTCGCTGACGGCGGCGTCGGCATCGAGCGCGGCCGAGATGAGCGACTCGCGCACGTTCCGGTCGCTGTCCGCCGCGGATTGCTCATCGTCAGCTGACGCCACCCTTGCCCCCTACGTCCACGGCCTGGTTCGCATCGGGATGATACTCCGAAGGGGAGGCGGGCATTAGGCGTCGTGAGACGTGAGTCGTGAGTCGTGAGAACGGACCTCACCCCCTACCCCCTCTCCTCCGCAGAGGAGAGGGGCCGTTGCGGGCGGCAATTTCAGAGTTGGGCGGTCGATGGCCTAGTGGTCCGCGAATGCGCTGCGACCCGATCGATGAACGATCTGGGAGCGCGGTTCCTGGGTCGGCTGCAAGTTAGAAACCGGGGGACGATTCCTCCGGGAGCGCGGGGTGGCCCGGGGCCTGGATGACGGCTGGGAACCCGAGCCGGGCGGGGTGGGGCGCTGCCCAGGCCCGCACCCGCGCCGGGTGTGCCGCTTGACATCATAATAGAACATTTGTTCTATTTGTCAAGTCTGAATGACGGGACGATGGGAAGGAGGACGGGATGACGAAGCGCGGGGGTGGGCGAGGTGGATCGGGTGGGGTGCGGCGGTGTGCGGAGGTGCGGTGTGGGCGGACGGCTGGGCGGGGGAGCCGGTGGTGCGGGGTGCATGCGAAGGGGGAGGTAGCGCGGGCCGAGGAGCGGGGGATGCGGGCGTTGCTGGCGGACCTCATTTCTGTGGGCGCTGGGCCGGCGATGGGCGATGGGGAGGCCCGGCGGCGAGAGGGAGAGCTGTGGCGGCGGGCGGCGCGGGGGGATTACGGGGATCTGCTGGACGAGCGGCTGGCGGGGGTGATGGAGGCGGGGGAGGAAGGAAGGATCAAGGGGCTCCTCGGGCAGTTGATCGGGGCGGTGGCGATTGCGTTGGACGGGGTGATGACGGCGGACGGGGACGACTCCGCCGACCCGCTGGCGCGGACGCTGGCGGTAAGCAGGTTGGCGCAGGCGACGACGCGGATCGTGGGAGCGAGGGAGCGGCTGGCGACGGGGGAGGCGGCGCGAGCGAAGGGGGGAGCGTCGGCGGCGCTGATCGCGCTGTTGACGGAATTGGACGAGGAGGATGATGCGCGCCGGGCACGGGAGCGGGAAGAGCGGGAGCAGGGCGCAGGCGCAGAGGCTGGGGCTGGGGGGTGGGCGGAGTGGACGAGCGGGGAGGTGACGGGCGAGGCGACGGGCGCGGAGGGGGAGGGGTGGTCGTAGGGGGTGAGGTGCCTAGGTGGGGCGTGATGGCGGGCTGTGCGCGGGGCTCACGGCCCAGGGTTGGCCCAAGGTTGGCCCGGGCTGAACCGGACAGCCTCTCCGAGGCTAGGTGGTGGAGATTGGACGGGAAGTTGAGACGGGTTGACCGGGACGCCCGGGACTCAAAGTCCCGGGCTGACTCTCGGAAGTCCCTCCGGGACTGAGGACGGAAGCCGAAAACACGGAGCCTTGGCGTGGGCATGAGGTAGTTTTTGTAGAAAGCGCATACATATGCCTTGCGGCGTTCGCGCCGGCCAAAGGGGGGGGGGCTCGAACCAAACCTGTGAGTGGCCGGGTATCGGAAAATGTCGTCTAATTTGGCTCGGATCTGACCTGGATGTAGCGGGCCGCCTGATCTTCCAAGGCGGCGATTTCCACCGGGGTGGCCGGTGCGTTTGTCGACCCTTTTCGTATCCAGACTTCGCCCGACTCGTGGGCTGTAGAGGATGTGCGCTCGGATTGTTTGGCGTAGAGTCGATAGGGAAGGTGGGCGATGTTCCGGGTTATTTCGAGGAGAACGTATGGTCCGTCGCGATGCTCGCCGCGAGCAGCGATACGAACGGATGGGGAATGAGTTGTCCAACTGGAGATGATCTGCTGGAGATTGTTGTCGCGGAGGTTGTTGAGCCTCCCCCGGTGCTCATCAGCGTCGTCTTGGCGAGAAGGGCGGTAGAACTTGCCGTCATCCTCAACACCGAGGAGCAGGTAGCGCGGCCCCATACCGCCTGCGTTCGCGAGGGAGATGACATCCTTGACGAGTTCCCGCTTATCGGACGGTGACTTGAGGGGGTTGTGCCGTTTGTAGTCGAGGGTGTCCCCTTCACCCTGGGCGCGGATGGTGTCGATCTCGTGGTCCTGGGCGACGTATGAGCGCTCTGTTCGGGCAACACCGGGGTAGGTGCTCATGTACCTTGCTGAGTCCATTGTCTTGTGACTGCGTACAAGACCCAAGTGTTGAAGGTCGTCAAGCACTTCTTCAGCAAGGTCGGCAGCTAGCAAGATGCCGTCTTCTCCGTTTGCTGCCTCGGTGACAATCGTCTCAAGGTCCACCTCATCGACAGTGGTAAACCCTTCGTGAGGTATTTGGGAGAGACGGTTCGTTGTGGTCAGAAGTATCAGTGCGTGGTCGCTGAGCGCCATCAACGCGGCGCTGCGCCATCGGTCGTCTGGATTGCGGAGGAGCTCAGCATCTTTGTACTTTAGGGTGACCCAGAGATCGCTGTGGTCGATGAAGCCATAGACGCGGAGGAGGCCGTGTGTATCCATGACTGCCGCATTCCAGGCATCCCCTCCACCCGGAAGTCCTAGCTGTTCGATGACGTGCCCGGCGAACTGCTGGACGTTGACCGTTTGCCGTGCGTTTGGTCGGCGAAGTCGGCAAGGGACGTGGCTAGAATGTCGCACCACTCTACGTAGTCCATGGATTGTTCCTCTGTTCTATCGCCTAAGTGCGCTCCCCGTTCAGCGCCAGCAGCCGCTCCAGGATCGTCTCCTCGGGGACCGTGGCGGGGTCTTCGTCGGGGGCCAGCCGTAGGCGGCCCAGACGGCGCGGTCGAGGGCGGCGTGGGCGTGGGCGAGCCAGGTGGGGCGGGCGTTGTAGAGGTTGGTGAGGGTGAGTTTTTTGAGTTGGTCGGGGGTGGCGCCGGGGGATCGAGCCAGCGGCGGCGCTTGGCGTCGAGGTCGGCGGCGGCGGCGGCGATGGCGGCGACCTTGGGGTGGTCGGGGTGGCCCTCGGTGGGTTCCTGGCCGGGGGGCCAGGGGAGGGGGAAGGTCTCGAAGCAGGTGGTGGGGGTGTAGCGGGGGTCGTTGCCGACGCCGAGTGAGGTGCCCATGCGCAGGGACCAGACCTCGTGGGCGCGGGAGTGGAGGACGCCGAAGAAGTAGTCGTCGTCGCGGGCGAAGACGATCAGCCGGTGATCGGCAATCGTCTCGGTACGAGCCAGACGAAGAGTCGATGCTTGGCGACGCGCGGCGTCACAATGTAGCGTGGCTAGGCCGATCGAGTGCATTCGCATTCCGAGCGCGGCCTCGCGTGAAGCCACCAACGTTCGCGGTAGGCATCTCGCTTGTTTGCGCGCGAATGGGCTTGACGTTCTCGTTGGACGTACTCGAATGGCGCTTCGTAAAGAGCGGCCTCATGTTCGGGCATGTCGATGCCGAAGTCGACGATCCACATGTCGCGGAGCGGCGCAGTGATATCGATGCCGTTGACCCAGGGGCGGACCACGTCGCTGTTTGGACGGCCGTTCGGGTTAGTGGGCAGGGCTAGCCATTGGCGGGCGAGGTCGCCGGGAATATCAAATGGGCCACCTTTGGTGATCGCCCATGAAAGCAGATACCCGCGATTCTCTTCGAGGAGCGGCGCGGCCGGTGATGTCGAGGCTCCGGTCAAGTCGGCGTTGATGGTCGCGACGGGCACGCCGTCGAGGATGCGTGTCCTGCTCGTGCCGTCGTCGAAGCCGACGATGGCGATGCGGACGGCGGCGCCGTTGAGGATCCAGGGTTCGTCGTCCCAGGCCATGAAGATGTCGCCGGACTGCTTGATGCGCTCCAGGACGCGGCGGTTTGCGCCGCCACGGATGGAGTTGGTGGCGAGGAGTCCCGCGCGCTGGGTGATGCCGCTGTCGATCTGCGGCGCGGGCCTTCTCGAAGAAGTAGGTGACGAGGTCGGCTTCGCGGGGGACGCGGTCGCGGTAGACGGTGAAGAGGGTCGTCGACCGTATTCGTCGCCGAGTTCCGTGCGGAGCATCTTGCCGCCCAGAAACGGCGGGTTGCCGATGATGAAGTCGGCTTCGGGCCACGCCGCTTCCTTGGGGTTGGCGGGGTCGGAGCGGTCGAGGAGGGCGTCCTGGAGGCGGATGGTGTCGAGGGGTTCGAGGACGGGGTCGCGCGAGACCTGGTAGCCGTGCTCGCGCATCCACTGGAGGTAGCCGATCCAGACGACGACCTGGGCGAGTTCCTGGGCGTAGGCGTTGATCTCCAGGCCGTGGAGCTGGGCGGGGCCGACGCGGGGGAAGAGCATGGGGAGGCCGTTGGCGGTGGCGTAGGTGATGACCTCCTGCTCCAGGTCCTTGAGGCAGGCGAGGGCGACGTAGAGGAAGTTGCCGGAGCCGCAGGCGGGGTCGAGGACGCGAACGGCGGCGAGCTCTTCCTGGAAGGCGAAGAGGTGGTTGGCGAAGGTCTGGCGCCTGGCGTTCGGCGTTCGGCGTTGGGCGTTCGGGGTTGGCGGTGGCTGGCGTCCCAGGCGGCTTTGAGTTTGTCGGCTTCGGCGCGGACCGCGTCCCAGCGGCGGCGGAGGGGGGTCATGACGACGGGTTCGACGACGCGGAGGATGTCGTCTTTGCCGGTGTAGTGGGCGCCGAGTTGGGCGCGGGTGCCGGGGTCGAGGGAGCGCTCGAAGAGGGTGCCGAAGACGGCGGGCTCGACGGTGGCCCAGTCGAGGCGGGCGGCCTCGGCGAGGGTGGTGAGTTCGTCTGCGGTGAGGGGGACGACGTCGACGGTGCGGAAGAGGCCGCCGTTGAAGCGGTCGAGGGCGGTGTGGCCGTAGTCGCCGCCGTCGCGCATGGCGTGGAGGAGGTTGGCGATGCGGGCGGGGAAGCGGTCGGGGTAGGCGATCGAGTTGCTGAGGAGGTCGGTGAAGAGGCCGCGGGGGAGGAGGCCGACGTCTTCGGAGAAGAGGCAGAAGAGGAGTTGGACGAGGAAGTGGGCGGCGCGGTCGGGGGCGACATCGCGGGCGCGCAGGGCGGAGGCGACCTCGCCGAAGCGCTCGGCGGCCTGACGGGTGACGACCTCGGGGCTGACGTCCGGCTTGAGGGCGTCCGGGTTGGTCCAGACGGCCTGGAGGATGGCGAGGTTGTTGGGGAGGTGGAGGTCGTCGAGGGGGAGGGTGTGGCGCTTGGGTTTGGTGCCGGTGAAGTTGGTGGTGATGATGATGCGGTCGAGGTCGCAGGTGATGAGGAGGGGCGGGTTTTCGAGGTCGTCCTTGTAGCCGACGAGCTGGCGGTAGGCGGCGTCGAGGTCCTTGTGCGGGCCCTTGTACTCCCAGGCGAAGTGGTGGCGGTACCAGACGTCGGCGAAGCCTTTGCCGCCGCCGAGCTTTTCGGCGCCGCGCTCGAAGGCGTAGAAGTCGCCGGTGGGGTCGGCCTCGACGGGGGTGGGGACGCCGAGGGCGTGGCAGAGGTCGGTGAAGTGGGATTGGGAGGCGGCGCGTTCGGTGAGGGAGACCCCGCGCCAGCGGGCTGGAATGCCTGGATGGTGAGGGTGGTGGACATGGGGGGGAGTATACGAGGCGGGGAGGCGGGGAGGCGGGGAGGAGAACAACCTCACTCCTACCCCCTCTCCACGTAAAGGCATTGAACGCGAATGGACCCGCCCCCCGGTCGTGCCCTAGAGTGGGTGCTACCCCTGCGGCGCGTCGGCCGCGACAACCGCATACAGAGAGGACGCACGCATGGATCGGCGACGTTTTGATGCCTTGGCGCGATCGCTGGCTGCGCCGAAGTCCCGTCGCGGCGTCCTCGGGAGCCTCGCCGCCCTCGCCGCCGGCCTCGTCGGTGCCCGCTCGGCCGAGGCGCAGGTGTCGCAGGCCTTCTGCGGCAATGTGGTCTGCAAGAACAACCCGGGGATCTGCAAGCCCGGCTGTGTCTGCTGCGTCTGGTCCAACGGCAACAGCCGCTGCATGCCGCCGAACGCGTGCACCGGCACGATCATCACGCCGCCCAGCCAGGGCACGTGCGCGGCGGGGCAGGATGTCTGCGTGAACGAAGTAGCGGGCTGCAACGGCAATGACTTCTGCAATTGCCACACAACCAAGGGTGGAGCGACCGTCTGCGGGGCAAAGCGGTGAATGCGCCGTTTGCAACACTGACGCCGACTGCACCGGCGTCACCGGTCCGGGCTCAATCTGCGTCCTCAATTCGGGCAGGCTCTGCCAACTTCTTTGCGAGCACGCCACCACCTGCGTGACGCCGTGCCTGACTGGCTCGTAAGGCGCCCGCGTTGGTGGGGATCTGAGTGTCCGCTCGGTGACTAACCGAGTTGTCCCGCTTCAGGAACGGCGTTACCGGATCGGATGACAGGTTGGTCGGCGGCCGGGCGGACAAGCTGGGTAGACGGTCCGCCCCTACAAGACGAGGCGAGGTGGCCGTAGCGATGCTCCGTGGTGACTGCCGGCGGCGGCCGTCCTAAGAGGAAGGGGCGGGGGGTGCTACGCCGCCCGTGCCGTCCCCGGCGGGGGCGTCGATGATGAGGACGGGGGCGAAGTCGCCGTCGTGGCGGCCGGAGAAGGTGACGCCGTCGCGGATGTCGGAGACGAGGACGAACGAGTAGACGCCGTTGCCGGTGACGACTCCCGTGACGTCGTAGGCGACCCAGCCGCCCTGCGGGACGACGCCCGGGCTTTCCGCCACGATTCCCGGCGAGCGGACCGGGCGGGTGTTCCAGGTGATGCCGGTTTCCGGCCAGCCGGCATCCTCAGAGGTCCAGACGGCGGGACCGAGGCGGGAGCCGTTTTCGGCGTAGAGCCAGAGGGTCGCTCGTAGCGGCGTGCCGGCCACCCCGCCGACGTCGAAGCGGATGTAGGTCCAGATCGGGCCGACGTCCGTGTCGTCGTTGCGGCCGATCGCGCGGAGCTCCGATCCGGAGAGATTCGCATCCGGCTCGACCGCGTCCACCCGGGCCGCGGCGCTGGCCGGAATGACCAACAGGCCGGGGCCGAAACTGGCGGTTACGGTCAGATCGTCGGGTGGGGCGGTGATCCGATGGCTGGCCGCTCCCCCGTCGGACCAGCCGGCGAAGACCAACACAGGGCCGTCGGGTACGCCCTGGGTGTCGGCCGTGAGGTCCAGGCCGGCTCCGGCCCAGGAGGGGATATCGGCAGGCCCGGTGGTGGCGACGCCGTTGACGCCGACGACGAGCCCTTGCGGGTCGGTCTCCATCGTGACGGTCACGATCCGGGGATCAAGGCGCTGGCTGACGGTGGCTGAGAGGCCGTTGGCGTCGGTTGCGGTCAGAAAGATCTCCAGGTAGGAGTTGGAGACGGCGAGCAAATCCTCCGGCTCCGGGGCCACGAAGGTGACCCCATTGCCGGGAGTGGCGGAGAGGAACGGATGGGTGTGGGTGTCGTGGTGACGGAAGACCTCCCACGAGAGGGCGGCATCCGGCAACGTGCCATCCTGAACGTCAGTCGCCTGTCCTTCCAGGACCATCGTGTCGCCGACGGTGAAGAGGGTATTCGGTCCCGGTTCCAGAATCACCGGCACCGGGGGGGTGTTGCCGGCGTCGATGCGGATCGCCTGGCTGGCGCGGCCGCCATCGGTATCGGTGACGGTCAGGGTGGCGGTGTAGGTTCCGGCGGTGCGGTAGATATGGTCGACGGTCTTGCCGGTTGCCAGGGGCGACCCGTCGCCAAAGTCCCATTCGAAGGTGATGTCGTCGCCATCCGGGTCGGCGCTGGTCGAGGCGTCGAACGTGACCGGTAGGGGCAAAAGGCCGGAGGTTCGGTCGGGGTTCGCGCGGGCGTAGGGAGGGAGGTTGCCGCCCGCGCCATAGGCGAGGCGATGGATCTCGCCCTCGCCTTCGTCGGTGATGCTGGCGTAGAAGAGGGCCTGGCCGAACTCCGGGTCCGGCCCGAAGGTCATTGAGACGACGCCGCCCAGTCCGGTGGCGAACGGTTCGACGATTCGGTTGGCGTCCATGCGGAAGATGGTGCCGCAGACGTAGTCGGCGAAGAGATAGGAGCCGTCGTTCTCCACCGGCCAGATGCCATCTGGGACGAAGGCTGCCCCGGTGATCGATTTGCAGCCGGAGTCGTGGTGGTAGGTATAGATCGGATCGGTAAGGCCGGGGGGTGGCGGACCGCACTCGACCCGCCCTCCTGCCCGGCAGGTCGCTTCGCGGATGTTCCAGCCGTAGTCGCCGCCGACGGCCAGCTCGTTGACCTCTTCCCAGTCGTTGTTGCCGACGTCGTTGACGAAGATGCGCTGCTCTCCCAGCGGCCCTGGGTTGGGGTCGATGGCGAACCGGAAGGGGTTGCGGAAGCCGGTGGCGAAGGTTTCGGCGCAGACCCGACCCGGGGAGGTGCCGCCGTCCAGGCGGCAGTGATCGCCCGTCTCGGCGTAGGGATTGGTGGGTGGGATGTCGCCGTCCCGCGTGATCCGGATGATTTTGCCGTTGAGCTTGTTGCCGTCGCGGGCGGCGGCGTTGCGCACCTGGCAGAGTTTCGGCTGGGCGTAGAAGCAGCCGCCATCGCCGACGGAGATGTAGAGGTATCCCTCCGGCCCGAAGTGCATGTCGCCGCCCTCGTGGTAGCCACCGGGGGTAGGGACGTTGTCGATCAGGATCAAGGCGCTTTCGGAATCGATCGTGTCGCCGGAGAGGACGTAGCGCACGGCCCGGTTGACCGGCGGGGCCTCGGTCCGCGTTTCGCAGCCGCCGTGCTTGTCGAAGGTGTAGTAGATGTAGATAAAGCCGTTCGTGGTGAATTCGGGATCGACGGCGACACCGCTCATGCCCCGGTCGACGTCGTCGCAGACATCTTCGGAGAGATCGAGGAGCAACTCGGGCTCGGTCCCGCCAGGCGTGACCAGATAGAGCCGGCCGACCTTGGCGGTGACCAGCAGGCGCCCGTCCGGGAGGAAGGCCAGGCCGGTCGAGAGGGGCACCTCGGCCACGACCGTGTCGATGAAATCCGGCGGGAGGGTGGGGCCGAAGGGATTCTGGATCGGCTCGATCTGGGCGAGGCGCAGCTTGGTCACATCTGATACAGCGCCGGGCGTGGCATCGGCTGCATCCGGAATATCTGGCGCTGTGTGCCATTGTGGCTGAGCGGCGCCGGGCAGCGTCCCGGCGAGGGCAAGCAGGAGCACCCCGGCACAGGCGAGAGCCGCCGCGTACCGTTTTGGTTGCATCCTCCACCGAAGATGCACTATCGACAACACGCCACACGAACCTCCGCCTGGCGAGAGCAGGACTGCCACACGTTGCGCAGGTGAACCCAGTGGCGCAAGACTGCGTGCACGGATTTTTGATGTCAAGGCATGATCGGGCACAGACACCGGGAATGGCGGCCGGGTTTTGGGGCCGCCCCTAGGTAGAGGAAATGAAATCCCGGGCTACCTAACGGAAGTCTCTTCGGAACTGAGGATGGGGCGCGGACGGCAAACGCCCTGGCAAGGCAGGGGGAATGGGACGACGACGGGAGCGCGATCTGGCCAGGGAGGCGGTGGGCCGGAAGCTCGAGCAATTGCGGATCCTGGCTGACCGGCCGCGGGAGCAGGCCAGATTTGCCCTGGAACTCGTGGCGAAGGAGCGCGACATCGGGCTGATCAACGCGGCGACGGCAATCCTAGCTTCGATCGCCGATGCCTCGACCCGCCCGGGGCTGCATCGCGTCTACGCGGACCTCGCCGCCGATCCAACCAAGCGTGATCCCGGCTGCCACACCCGGGTCGCGCTCCTGCGCGCGCTCCGCCCGATCCTGACCCCGGAAGACAGCATGCTGCTGGGGACGGCCTGCGCGACCTACGAGGAACTGCCGACCGGTGGCGGCATGGAGGAGGTTGCGCACGGCTTGCGTGGGCTGGCCCTGGTCATGCTGGCGGAGACGGACGAGACGCTGGCGGCCTTCCATGCTGCCCGCCTGCTGGTTGATCCCCGGACGCACCCGATGAGCGGCGAACCTGCCTCTACCGCCGCCCGCACCCTGACCGCCCAGGGTCATCTCCTGCCACTCTACGGCTACGTGCTTGGCGGAGGCCGTCTGCCAGAGGTGGTCGCGGAGTGCCTGCGCGGCCTCGTCGATCTGCCCCCACCGCTCCTGCCGGACCTGATCGACGCCCATCTCGCATCGGAGGACGAGACCATCCTGCTCGGTCTGTTCGACTTGCTGCTCTCCGCGCGGCATCAGGGAGTTGGGGTCCGGATCGCCCTCGATTTCCTGCGCACGACCAGCCAGCTCGATATGGTCCGCTACCTGGCCACCACCCTGGTCGCCAGCCGCGACGAGGAGGTCATGCAACGCCTCGAAGACCTGTCCTGGGAATTGGATGATGGCGCAAAAGCCCGGTTGATTGGGGAGGCGCTGGCGTTGCGGTAACACATTCCCTCGCACCCCTACGATTGGGATATTGATGCGAGATAGCCTGCACTGATTCCTACAACACCTGGCAGTAGTGGACCAGCGGCAGCCCCGTAAACCCGGCCTTCTCGTAGGAGCGGCGGGCGGGGGCGTGGCCGGGGTCGCCGCCGGTGTTGACGACGGCGAGGGTCATGCCGGCATCGCGCATCTGGCTCAGGGCCAGGTCATTCAGGGCGGCGCCGACGCCGCGGTTCTGGTGATCGGGGTGGACAGCGAGCATAACGATCTCGCCGACGAGCTTCGTCGTGTCGAGGGAGTAGGCGATGAAGCCGCCGATGGCGCCGTCGCGGTCGGCGACCCAGACGGTGTTCTCCGGAGAACGGCAGACGTCTTCTACCGCCTTCGCCTGATCGACGCGCCAGTCCGGATAGATCCGCATGAAGATAGCAGTACCGAGGACGTTCTCGAACGAGACGAAGACCGGCTCCCAGGCAACAACCGAGAGTGCGACGATCTTTTCCAGGTCATCGTCCTGCATCGGGCGATAGCGATACACGACCTCTCCCTCCCCTTGGGTGGAACATCAAGCGCAGCCTATCAGCCTATAGCCAGCCGGCGAGTTCCTCGGTCGTCGTCCAGCCCCACATGCGGATCCGAGGCAGCAATTCGGGATCCATCGATGGCTCGGCGTGACCCCACTCCGTCGTCACCGCCAACGTGTATCCCCCCGCTCGCACGAGCGCGACATCGCGCTCGCTGTAGCTGCCGTGGGGGTAGGCAAACGTCCGGACCGAGTGGCCAAGCAGCTCCTCCAGCGCCCGCTTGCTGCCGATGATTTCGTCCTCGGCGTCGCTATCGGAGAGGCCTGGGAGGTCATTGTGGTAGATCGTGTGCGAGCCAATATCGATCGTCCCGGATGCATCGAGCTCCAGGATCATCTCCCGGGTCAGATAGTCCGGCTGGTCGAGGACCGCGTCGAACACATAGATGGTGGCCGAAAACCCATACTGCTCGAGGAGGGGCCAGGCATTGGTGTAGAAGTCCCGATAGCCGTCATCGAACGTGAGGACGATCGGTTTCGATGGCAGCGATCGGCGCCCCTGCCAGGCATCGGCCAGCTCGGTCATCGTGATTGTGGAATATCCCTGCTCCGCCAGATACGCCAGGTGGCCGGCGAACACCTCCGGGCTGACCGAGAGGGTTTGTCCGACGGGATCATCCGGGCCCGGGTCGGGCCGGATGTAGTGGTACATCAGGATCGGGACCGGCGTATCGGAGACGGCAAAGGTTCCGGCCGCCACCTCCGTCGGGGCGGCCGGTGCGCGGACGGTAGGAACGACCGTCTCCACTTGCGCGACCTCGACGGTCGGAGTCGGGAACTCCGTCGGAGCAGGCGTCCCGCCTGACGCAATCAGGCCGCCGACGAGCGGCGTCGGATCAATCTGTGCTGGCGGGGTATGCCGGATTCCCAAGGGCGACGACAGCGACGGCAATCAGCACCACCAGGATCGAGGGCGCCATGAGGAGCGGGCGCCGGTGGTCCTCGTGCCTGATGCCCTCGGCGGCGGGTTCGTGCACCGATCGGTTGCCGGTCTTCGGCTGCTCGTCACTCATGGCCGCATTGGGATCGCTTGCACCGGACGCTCCTCGACCGCCTGAGCGACGCCGACCGCATCGAATTGGGATTACGGCCTACGACGCCGCAACGTCGCGCGCCGATTCCGGCGCCGGTTCACCGCCGTCGTAGCGGTACGGCCACGGGTGGGGCTCGTACGTGGACGTCGCATCACGCACCGCCCGTTGCCGCCCCTCGATGTCGAAGCACGCCAGCTGATTGCCGCGAAGCAGCTGGGTTGCCGTGTCGATCGACTGTTGTGTGGTCATGAAGCCATCGGCCACTTCTTCTTCAAGGGCACTGGTGAGCCAGCGACGCATCTGCACGGCGTAGGCATAGGCCATCGAGGGCGTCGCCGTATCGTCGCCAAAGGCGAAAAGTTTGTTCAGTGGGACGGCATGCAGGAACCGGCGAACGAAGTCCTTGCTTGCAAACGGATTGAGTCGCCCACGCCCAGCACAGATCCACGTAGACGTTGCCGAAGTGCTTGGCCAGGGCGATCAGTTCGTCGCTGTATGGGTAGGCGATGTGCATCAGCACGAAACGCGCGTCCGGGTACTCCATCAGGAGCGGAGCGAGGTGCCCCGCTCGCAATCGGTCGACCTGCATGGCCGTGCCGGATCGCCCCGTTCCCGCGAGATAGCCGGTATGGAGTTTGATCGGCAGCTCGTATGCGCTGGCCAATTCCACCCCGCGGGCCAGGCACCAGTCGCCGAGGCAGAGCCTGGCCTCCGATTGGGGGTCGTCGCTCCCCGGGCCGCCTCGCAAGGACCGCCTGGATCGCACGCTCGGCGTCGGCATCGGATCGTTTCTGCCATGCCAGGGTGCGGACGTAGGCGTGCTGGGATTTCACCGCGATGGAGAGGGGGGCGCATCGGGCGAACAAGGCCGCCATCGCCTGCTCCAATGTGGCGAGATTCCGGACCGTCACGCCGGTCGCTGTTTCGATGAGGGGATCGTCGATCGCTGCCAGAGGCGAACTGGAGCAACGAGAGATCGCGGAGGAAGAATGCGGCGGAAGATCGGGGAAGGTCGATCACGTCGAGCCCCGGTCCGTCTGGACATGATCGAGCTTCGCGCGGTCGCGCAAGAGGGCAATACACCCACCGTTGCGCTGCAACGCCTGGAGCCGCGTTCTGCCCGGCGCGGACGGTTGCCTCGCTAACAACCTCGATCTCGTAGAGATCACGGGCGGCGATCCGAACCGCCTCGCCGTACCCGGTGAACTGGGTCATGTCCCAGGCGGCCGCCACACCGGCGAAGCGGCCCTCGAGATCCTCGTCGCCGCGGTCGTGGAGGCGAGCGACAGCTTCGGGCGAGGCGCCGGCGATGATCAGGTCCGACGCGCAGTACCCTCCGAAGAGGTCGCTGAGGATGTCAGGTGCGTCGGGTCCCTCCCAGGCGAAATCGCCCGCGCATATGGGTATGCGTATCGATCACTGAGAGGTTGGCGATGTGGTCGGCAATCTCGCTTTGCATCGGTCCTCCGCTTCACGGCTGCGGCCTGGCTCGCCCAGTACCGGTAGCTCACGATCCGGTATGAGTGACGAGTGGTGTTGCCCCACGCGTTCCGCACCTTGGGGTGCGCGTTGAGCTGTTTCAATCACCTGCCTCTTGCGGGTGGGTATTGAACGGCACTCTTAGGCTTGCCTATGCGGGCTGCGGCGTCAACTTATCCGGGCGAGCGGCACGTCAGCCGTTCGTTGCCCGCCTCGGCGCTTGACGGGTGCGGTGGAACTCGGACAATCGGATTGGTACATGCCCGGAACGCAGCCCGTAGGGGCATCGATCTGCCGGGCGTTCCCGGCGCCTCGGTTCTCCTGACGGACGTGCAACTCTGGACCATCGTCTGCGCCGAGTATATGGCTCGCGTGGCGTATTCGCCTGACCCGACAACCGGTAAGCGACGCCAGCGACCAAGAGGATCTTGACGGGGATCGGACGGGTGGCGAAGACGGCGTAGTCGCCGCGGCTGATTCTGGAAGGCGCAGAGGTCGTGGATCTCGGCGTCCAGGCCGAGGATGACGCCGACACCATCGCGGCCCAACGTCCCGAACAGGCGCTAGGAGTACATTGCCCCGGCAGGTGTGTCTGCATCGGACAGAAAACCGGCCAGGGCATGTGCATCGTTGCAGACACATGACTGCCGATGGGTCGGCCGAGGAAGCTCATCCGCGGTCAGCGGCTTGGTCGAGATCATTGCGGTTCCTCCGCTGTCGCGGGCGAACGGTTACGCAGTGGGTTCGGGTCCGCTGTGGTAGAGTCGGGACCAGTGGCCCGATCAGTGCATGCGTCTCCAGGAGGTCGATCACCGATGATGCGTTAGGCGTCCTTTCGCTCGAAGATCCCTGCGTCTGGCGAGGATCTCCCTGGTGACATCGCCATGGGAGAACACTCGACGCGACAGAGCGAGAGGACAACGCGTCATGACCGGTCACGCCCCCGGCCTGCCCATCGAGGCGATCCCGTACGACTACGCGGCCGTCGTTCCCGACCCCGATCCCACCCAGCGTCGCCTCCTGCTGCTCCCCAGCCCCGCCGGATGGGGACCGCCCGGATGGACGATCCAAGACCTGACTCCCCCCTTCTGGCAAGCAGTGGACGGCGTCAATCTCGCCCTGCATGACCAGTTCGGACTCTCGGCAACCACCCTTCGTTGCCTACACACCGCTTTCAACGAGCAACACAACCGAATCGTCCGCATCTACGACACCGATCCACAGGACGCCGGCTGGGTCATCCCGGCAGACGGGCGCTGGTTCGGCCGTGAGGATGTCGACGCGGTCGCCCTGGCCCACCCTGCCTACCGTCGCGTGCTGTCGGCCTGGTTCGCCGAAACCGACACTCCCGAAGCGCCCAGAGCGCGTCCACCCTGGGCGTATCGTGGCTGGTTCGCGACGGCGGCGGCCTGGATCCAGACCGTGTTGGGATCGCTGAATCGCAACCTGACTGGTCCCGTCGAGCAACTCCGGGCGTGGGAGCGGTCCTCCCTCCTGCGTGCGCCAACCGAGGCGGGTTGGATCTACTTCAAGGCCGTGCCCGCCATGTTCACCCACGAGCCGGGGGTGACCCGAGCGCTGGCCGCGTGGTTCCCCGGCGTGATCCCCTGCGTAATCGCGCACGATGCTGAGCGGCGGTGGCTGCTCCTCGAAGACTTCGGCGGTCTAACGCTCGATTGCGTCGACGATCCCGACCGGTGGGAGGCAGCCATCCGCGGCTATGCTCGGCTCCAGGCGGCATGCGTCGATCGCGTCCCCTCTCTCCTGGGCCTGGGCTGTCCCGCCCGGACATTGGCGGAAATCGGCGAGTCTGTTGCGGCGTTCGTCGCGGAAATGGCCGCGTTGCATCGCGGCCGACCGGACGGGCTGACGGCGCCGGAGATCGAACAGTTACGCAGTCTGTGCCCGATGATCGACTCCTGGTTGGCGGACATCGCGGCGGTTGGCATCCCGCTCACTCTGGAGCATGGGGACTTCTGGCCATCCAACGTCGCGGTAGCCCGGCCCGGCTACGTGTACTTCGACTGGTCCGACTGCGCCATCACGCACCCATTTTTCAGCCTCTCGATGTTCCTCGATGGGGCTGAGGATCGGTTCCCGCATGATGTATGCGTCTCTACCCATCTGCGGGAGGCATACCTGGAACCGTGGACAGTCCATGCCCCGATTGAGCAGCTCCGCCCAGCGCTGGACGCGGCCATCCGGGTGGCACCGCTGGTCCGAGCCATGGCCTATCACCGCTCGATCCTGCCGCACATGAGCGCCCGGTGGGAGATGGAGGCGATGGTGCCCTACTTCGTGCGCCGCGCGATCGAATCGATGGTCGGCGAACAATCAAGCGAATGAACGCAGGGCAGTGCGCTGGGTAGCGGGGCGGATATTATTTGTCGCCGAAGATGTCACGGAGGAGTAGGCGGAAACCGGGGAGGACCGGATCGCCATCGAGTTCGTCGTCGATTCCAAGGGTCTTGGTCGTGCCGTCCTGTTTCGCGAGCATTCTAGTCGGTCGAAAAACGAAGACAGGGGCGGCGCGCCGCCCCTGTCTTCCCTGCTGTCGTTGCTGCACAGATCTCGTGATTATCCGATCGCGAGGAGCATCGGGTTTTCGAGGTAACGGCGGATGGCCTGGAGGCAGCGGGCGACTTCGGCGCCGTCGGTGATGCGGTGGTCAGCGGAGAGGGTGATCTTCATCCGCTTGCCGGGGACGACCCGGCCGTCCTTGACCACCGGTACGTCGGCGATGGAGCCGATAGCCAGGATGGCGGCCTGGGGCGGGTTGATCACGGCGATGAACTCGTCGACCTGGTACATGCCCAGGTTGCTCGTGGTGAAGGTGCCACCCTGGTACTCGTGCGGCTGCAAGCCACCCGTGCGGGCGCGGCTGATGAGGTCCTTGGCCATGCGGGCGATGGTGCCCAGGCTCTTCTGGTCGGCGTCGGGGATGAAGGGGGCGATCAGGCCGCCCTCAATCGCGACGGCGATGTTGACGTCGATGTTCGAGTGGTCATGGAGCTGGTCGCCGTCCAGGCTGGCGTTGAGGTTGGGGAACTCGCGCAGGGCCAGGGCGCAGGCCTTGACGACCAAGTCGTTGAAGGAGACCTTGCCGGCATCGTCCTGGATCTGGGCATTCACTTGCTCGCGGAAGGCGACTGCCGCGGCCATGTCGATATCGGCCGAGACGTAGAAGTGGGGTGCGGCCTGCTTGGACTCCGCCATCCGCTTGCCGGTGGTGCGGCGGATGCGGCTCATCTCCTTGGGGATGCCAGCGGGGCGGCCGGACGGACCGGCGGCGGCAGGCGCGGGCGCGCTCGGGGCGGCAGGTGCCGCCTGAGCGGGGGCCGCTTCTGGCGACGCCGGCTGTGACACAGGAGCTGACTGTGCAGCTACCGGGGCCTGCTTGGCGCCGGTGACGTAGGGCATGATGTCGTCTTTGACGATGCGCCCACCGGGGCCGGTTCCCGGGATGCCACTCAGGTCGATGCCGTGCTCGGCGGCGAGGCGTTTGACCAGTGGGGAGGCGCGCAGGCGCTCGCCTGGGGCACGGGCCGGCTCCGTTCGAGCAGCCGCGCCGTTCGATCCAGCCGGGGGCTGGCCGTTGGTCTGAGCAGGCTGGCTGGGTTGACTCGGCGGGGCTGCGACCGCGGTGGCCGCCGGCGCGGGCTGGGCAACAGCCTCAGCAGGTGCGCTGGCTTGGGCGGTGGCTTCGGCCGGAGCGGCCTCGGCCTCGGCCGGGGCGGCGGCGACTTCGTCCGCGGCGCCGATGGTGGCGATGGCTGCGCCGACGGCGACGCTGTCGCCCTCGTTGGCCATGCGCTGCGTCAGCGTGCCGGAGAACTCGGCGTTGATCTCGAGGGTGACTTTATCGGTTTCGATCTCGGCAAGCGGGTCTCCCTCGGTGACCTCGTCGCCCTGCTCTTTGAGCCACTTGAGGAGGGTCCCCTCTTCCATGGCGTCGCCCATCTTGGGCATGATGACGGTTGGCATCGTTCGCCCTCCCTAGCCTTCCCTGGTCTTCAAACTCTACCGGTATAACGCCCGGTTTACGGCGGTTACGATCTGCGCTTCACTCGGGAAGGCCGCGACTTCGAGGTTCCGGGCGTAGGGGGCCGGCACTTCCGCGCCGCTGACCCGTTCCACCGGCGCATCGAGGTCGTCGAAGGCTTGTTCCTGGATGATTGCCGCGACTTCGCTGGCGACGCTGAACCAGCGCCATTGCTCCTGGACGACGACAGCCCGGTGCGTCTTGCGGACCGAGGTGACGATGGTCTCTTCATCAAACGGGCGGATCGAGCGCAGGTCGATGACCTCCGCCTCGACGCCGTCCCCCTTGAGGGTGTCCGCCACCCGGAGGAGCATGTTCACCTGGCGGCCATAGCCGACAAGAGTAATATCCGTGCCCTCGCGCGCGATTCTGGCCTTGCCGAACTCCACGGCGGCGTCGCCATCCGGGACCTCGCCCTTGGTGCCGTATAGGGCGCCGGCTTCGAGGAAGATGACCGGGTCGGGATCGCGGATCGCGGTCAGCATCATCCCCTTGGCGTCCTCCGGCGTGACCGGGGAGACGACCTTCAAGCCGGGGAAGTGGCCGTAGAAGCCCTCCAGGCTGTGGGTGTGCTGGGCGGAGAGCTGGACGCCGCCGCCGTTGGGGCCGCGGATGACCAGCGGGAACCGCGACCTGTCCGCCGGAGAAGTAGCGCAGCTTGGCTGCATTTTGAATGATCTGGTCGGCGGCCTGGAACGAAAAGTTCCAGGTCATCATCTCGACGATCGGCTTCATCCCCAACATCGCCATACCGATGGCGGCGCCGGTGAAGCCGCCCTCGGCGATCGGGGTGTCGATCACCCGCTTCGGCCCGAACTTTTCGAGCAAGCCGTCGGTGACGACGTGGGTGCCGCCGTAGACGCCGATGTCCTCCCCGAGGAGAACGACGGACTCGTCGCGCTCCATCTCCTCGGTCATGGCGACCTTCAGCGCCTCGCGATAGGTCATGACGGGCATTCGGTTCTCCAGACGTGAGACGTGAGACGTGAGACGTGAGCACCGAGAGCGTTTAACTCACGTCTCACGTCTCACGTCTCAGGACTAGTCGGCGTAGACGTCGGTGTACAGCTCGCTCAGGTCGGGTTCGGGGCTGTCGTCGGCGAACTGGACGATCTCGTCGACACCCTTGCGCACTTCATCCTTGATCGATTCGAGTTGTTCGTCCTCAGCCATGCTGGAGGCAACGAGGTGATCTTCGAGAATGCCGATCGGGTCGCGCTTGCGCCACTCGGCGACCTCTTCTTTGGTGCGGTACTTCTCGAAGAAGTCGCCGGCGCCGTGGGGGACCAGGCGGTAGGTGAGGGCTTCGACGGCGTAGGGCTGGCCGGTCTCGCGGATCTGGGCGGTGATGCGGCGGGCGCATTCGAGCACGGCGAGGAGGTCCATGCCGTCGACCTTCTCGTGGGCGATGGCGTAGGAGTCGAACTTGGCGGCCAGGTCGGTCATCGCGGTGGCCCGCTCGACGCTGGTGCCCATGCCGTAGTGGTTGTTCTCGATGATGAAGAGGCAGGGGTTGAGGCCATCGCGGCCCCAGAGGCCGGACAGGTTGGCGGCCTCGTGGAAGGCGGCGTTATGGATGGCGCCGTCGCCCAGGTAGAGCTGGGTGATGTTGTCTGTGCCCTGGTAGCGCTGGGCGTAGGCCATGCCGACGCCGAGGGGGATGTGGCCGCCGACGATGCCGTAGCCGCCCATCATGCCGTTAGGCTCGTCGAAGAGGTGCATCGAGCCGCCCTTGCCCTTGACCAGGCCGGTGCCCCGGCCGAAGAGCTCGGCCATCACCGTCTTGGGGTCGCTCCCCATCAGGATGGCGTGGGCGTGGTCGCGGTAGGCGGTGATGGCGCGGTCGCCGGGCTGGTAGGTGGAGAGGAATCCGGTGGCGACGGCCTCCTGGCCGGAATAGACGTGGAGGTAGCCGCCGATCTTGCCCCGGCGGAAGGAGCGCTGGGCGGCGTCCTCGAAGAGCCGGATTTGGACCATTTTCCGGTAGAAGCCGACGAGGGTCTCGGCGTCGAGGCCGAGCGACTCGGGGGAGATGGCACGGGGCGCCCCATTCGTGGGGGGTACCCCGTTGGTAGCTACGCCAGCGGCGGATGTACCGCCGCGTCCTTTCTTTGCCTTGGTCTGGGTGGTCGCCATGAGCTGGCCTCTCGCGATGCGGGGGGCAGCGACCACGCAGCCGCGCCCGGACAGGTAGTGCAGATCCCCAACGATGGTCCGGCCCGAGAGCCGCCTGGGGCAACGAGGTGGAGTACGCGCGGCGAACCGCTGGAGCATCCTCGCCTGCCGGACATCGAGGGGTGAGGCCAGGTGCGCACCGTTCCCCGCCGTACCGGCACAATATTTGGCGGGATGCGCGAAAACGCTCCCGCCCCATACGATTCATTGTACCGCAGGAACAGGGCCGTGGCCGATTGTCAGGCATGCAATCGAGCAGGGATGATGGGCAAGCAGGCGAGCCGTCTGGCGCGGCGGACTGTCCCGCCCAGTGAATCCAGGATCGCTTCCGAATGCCGTCGCGGGTGGAGCGGATGACGATGGAGCGAGACAACCCGGGAGATAGTCGGGTCCTCTTCGGGACTCGCAGCGGGCGGTCGGCACGGCTGGTGGCGATCGTCGGGATCGCGATCGGCGCGTTGACGACCTTGATCGGGTTCATCTCGTTCGTCTTTGCGATCACGGGCGAGGGTGAGGTGATGCTCGTCGGCTGGCTCTCGCTCGTCTGGGGCGTAGCGCCGGTGGCGGCCGGAGTCGTGGCCCTGCGGTCGCTGCGGGCCGCGACGGGCATCGCGGCGGTGCCGGTCGCTCTGGGTCTTGTCCTGGCTGGTATTCTTTGGGACGGCGATAGCAGCGGTGCGGTCGTCCTCGGCGGGATCGCGACGGCGCCCCCGGCGGTGGTGCTGGCGGTTTGTCTGTGAGCGGTGCGCGGTGCGCGTGGCTGAACAGTGAGGCGGTATCCTTGACCAACGTTTCCCGCCGAGAAGGAGTGTGCTCCCAATGGCTATCACTCATCCTACGCGCCTCATGACCGCCGAAGATCTGGAAGCGATGGGTTCGGAGATCAAACTCCTCGAGCTGTACGACGGCGTGTTGCGGGAGACGGAGCCGATGGGGCAGACGCACGGAGAGATTCAAGTTGAAATCATCACCCCGCTGAATACGCACGTTCGTGCCAATCGCCTGGGTCGCGTCTATACGTCGGACACCCACTTTATCCTGTTCCGCGAGCCGGACACGGTGGTCATGCCAGACGTCTCGTTTGTCCGAGCGGATCGCCTTGCGCCCGCCGGCGAGCGCTATGGCTTCGCACCGTATGCACCGGACTTTGCCGTTGAGGTCCTCTCCCCATCCAATCGCATCGCCGAGATGCTGGAGAAGATTGCCCTGTATCTGCGGGCCGGTGTGCCACTCGTCTGGTTGGTCGAGCCCCGGGCCCGCACCGTCACCGTCTACGCCGCCGGGCAGGAGCCACGGACCCTGCGCGAGGGGGAGACGCTGGACGGCGGCGACGTGATCCCCGGGTTCCGCCTTCCGGTCGCCGACATCTTCGCCTAACACGAACGGGAGCCTCGAAATGGTTGCGACACGGTTGATGACCGTCGAAGAGTTGGAGACGATGGGAGGGGATGAGGGCACGAACCTTGAGCTTTTCGACGGCGTGCCCAGGGAGCACCCGGGCATGAGCGTGCGCCACGGATACCTGGGCTTCAATCTCGGGCTCGCGCTCGGCAACTACGTGCTGCCTCTCCGACTAGGGGTGTTCTTCAACTCTGAAACGCAGTTCGTGCTGTCGCGAAATCCTGATACGGTCGTTAAGCCGGACATCTCCTTCATCCGTGCAGAGCGGATGCCGCCGCCGGAGGAGCATGACCGGATCTCCCGGATTCCGCCGGATTTCGCGGTCGAGATCGTCTCACCAGGCGATCGGAGGACGGAGATCGAGGACAAGATTCGGCGATACCAGGCGGCGGGGGTGCCGCTGCTGTGGTATGTGGCGCCGGCTCAGCGGACGGTGACGGTCTACAGGCTCGGGGCGGAGCCAGGCGTGTTCCGAGAAGGCGACACGCTCGACGGGGGCGAGGTGTTCCCCGGGTTCACCTTGGCGGTATCAGCGATCTTCGCCTAATCGGGGCACGGTCGGCGCCTTCGCCTACGGAGGACAGACAAGGCGTGGATCTGCCGGATTTCCCCGACCTGTCCGACGAGGTCCTGCGAGCCATCGCCGCCCGCTATGGCGGCCCGGTTGTACGGTTGCCTGAGCGCGGCATTTTCAACGCCGTCTTTCTCCTTGGGGAGGACTTGATCCTGCGGGTGCCGCGCGATCATCCAGACTTTGTCGCCGCCGCGCGCCGGGAGGCCGTGGCTGTCCCGGCCGCCCGCGCTGCCGGGGTGCGGACGCCGCTCCTGTTAGCCGTCGACGATGCGTGCGACCTGCTGCCGGTGCCGTTTCTTGTCTACGAGCCTGTCCGCGGCGAGTCGCTGGGCTGGCTTGACCTCGAACCGGGCGCCACGCCCGCGGTCTGGCGGGAGTTGGGACGTGATCTGGCACATCTGCATACGGGAGTCGCGGATCCTGTGGCGGCACCTCCAACTCGCCCTCTGGCTCCTCCAGCGGCCGCCACAACCCGGCCGTTCGTGGGCGGAGCGCCCGGCGGCGATGCTGCTCGAAATCCTGCGGTTCTTCCTGGATGGTCCCGGTGATCCCCGGCGAAGGCTGGGCCCACCGATCGGCTGACCCTGCGTGGATGCCCCGTCGACGTCCTCGCCGCCCGGTGTCCTCGCGTCAGGACCGTTTCGCGGTCGGGAGAATCGGAACGACCTCTTCCCAGAATTCGCCGAACTCGTCCCAACCGGGGGGAGGACCGGGCAACGGTTCCGTCGATCCGGCGTGGAGGCCGTCCAGCAGGATGGCTAGATGGCGGTGGCGCAGCTCGCGGTTGCGGATCGGGTCGCCGGTTTCGATTGCCTGGAGCGGGACGAAGAGCCAGCCGAGGTCGCCGATTTCGACGTCGGGACGGAGGGCGCCAGCCTCCTGTGTCTGGTTCACGAGGCGCTGCATCAATTCGCGCGCGGTGTGGACGATGCCGCGGTGCTCGTCGGTGACGGCGAACGTGATCGGAATATTGAGCGAGAGGGCGCCTTCACCGGCATCGAGTCGGCGGTGCATGTAGCGGCTAAAGACCTCCCAGGGATCGCCGTCATCGGCGAGGGCCGCCTCAGTCTCGGCGAGGCCGCGTCGGACGGACTCAAGGAAGAGCCGCTGGAGTAGGTGCTCCTTGCTTGGGTAGCGGCGATAGAGGGAGGCGACGCCGACGCCCGCACGCTCGGCAATGGCGGAGATGGGCGCTCCAGGGTCGGACAGAAAGACCTCACGGGCGGCCTCGAGGATGCGGGTATCGTTGCGGGCGGCCTCGGCCCGGCGTCCGCTGAGGGGCGCCGGAGGCGGAGGGATGGCATTCATGGTCTCCACTCCATCATGGGGCGGCGGGCGAGTGAGTTCCAGGCCGCTCATCGGCGACCCGCCGCAGATCCCAGTACTCGTCGTACTCCGTGCCGGTTGGGACTGGCCCTGGCAGGGGCGTTGCCGCGCGGGTATGGAGGCCATCCAGCAGGAGCGCGAGGTAGCGGTGGCGTAGTTCGTTGGTGCGACGCTCGTCGCGGACCTGGATCGCCTGGGCTGAAACCCAGATCCATTGCAGATCCCCCAACCCGACGTCGGGACGGAGGACGCCAGCCATCTGCGCCCGGACTCTCAAATCCCGCATGGCATCGTCCAGCTCGCGACTCAGGCGTAGCAGTTTATCGGTGAAGTCGAAGGCACCGGGAAAGCGGAGCGAGAACGAGCCGCCGCCGGCGTCGAGACCGCGGTGGTAGAAGCGGCAGAAAACCTCCCAGGGGTCGCCGTGATCGGCGAGGGCGGCCCGGGTCTCGGCCAGGAGTATGTGCTGGTTCTCGTGGTAGATCTGCTTGATCAGCTCTTCCTTGCTGGGGTAGCGCCGGTAGAGCGCGGCGATACCGACGCCGGCGCGTTCGGCGATGGCGGAGATCGGGGCGCCGGGGTCGGCGAGCAGGACCGCGCGAGCAGCGTCGATGATCCGCTGGTCGTTCACGGCGGTCTGCGCCTGGCGCGCTGATCGTGCCGGTGTCGTTTCGGAAGGAGCATCCATATCCATAGTGTAACACGTGAACGAACTATTCCGTTCTGCGAACCATTTGCTGTCCAGTACTCGGAACGGAACTGTTCGTTCTGATTATATCATCGCGAGGTTGTATCCCCATATCGCCTCGACACCGGCCCAGGCTCCGCGTTAACCGTCGGGCTAGGTGTTTGACGTGCGCACCGCCATCCCGACCGGCCGAAATTTCGCTTCCCTGTCGGGAATAACTCCGAGAAATACGGGATGCGCGCGGCACGGACTGCCTCAATAGGCGGCAGATGGACCTCGCCGCGTCCGAGTCGGCCCGCACGGTCAATCGGGATTGGTAACCTGTTGCGGGGCGAGCGCATGCCGGAGGAGAGGCGGCCGGCACACGATTGGCACTTGAACGGAACGCTCCGTTCTGGTAGGATGCCAATCGGAATGGAATACTCCGTTCCAAAATGATGCCGGGTCACCGAGATAGGAGCCGCCGATGGCCGCAACCCTAGAACCCATCTCGATCAGCCCTACGGTCGGTGGCGCGTTGATCCCTGGTCCGGGGGCTGGCACGACCGGCGCCGCGACCGCGGTGTCGATCGACGCCTGCTCCGCCTTTTCTCCGGACGCTCCCGAGACGAATGCTGTCGCCGGCGTGCAACCGACGTTCGAAGATGTCTTCGATTGGCACGGAGCCGAGATTTTCCGGTTTGCCCTACGCCTGACCGGGAGCCAGCCCGACGCCGACGACCTCTTCCAGGAGACGATGCTGAAGGCCTTTCGCGCCTTCGACCGCCTCCAGCCGAACTCGAACCACCGCGCCTGGCTCTACCGGATCGCCAGCAACACCTTCCTCTCCGGGCGGCGCAAGTTCGACCGGATCGACTCGCTTGATCTCCTCGGGGAGCAATTGAACTTCGAGGTGGCGGTCGCTGAGATCGACCACGCAGCCGGGCTGGACGCCCGTGGCCTCCTCCAGGAGATCGCGGAGTTCATCGAGCACCTGCCGCCGAAGCAGCAGCTCGCCCTGGTCCTGCGCAAGTACCACGGCTTGGGCTACGACGACGTGGCGGCCGCCCTGGGCTGCACGGAGGGTGCGGCCCGGACGAATGTCCACCAGGCCTTGCGCAAGCTGCGGGAAGCGTTCGAGGACCGGCTGTAGCGGTCCGCCATGTTTCGGTTTCCGCTACGGCACACGGTAGGGCGGTTCGAGAACCGCGCGGGAGATAGCCACTCCAGGTTGGCAGGTTCAGTCCCGACCCACTCTGGTAGATCTGCCCCGTGGTGATCCGATCAGACAATGATCAGCACCTCCACTGCATGTATGCGCGAGGCCATCACCCGGGAGGATCTTGCCCGACCAGCCCGTCCACTGACTCCCGGATGAGGTCGGCGTGGCCGTTGTGCCGGGCGTACTCCTCGATCATGTTGAGCAGGATGTAGCGCAGGGAGGGCGCCTCACCGTGCGCGGTGGCCATCGGCCCTAAGCCGCGTTCGGCGAGGGCCTCGGCGAACAGGGAACGGGAGCGAACTACGGAGTCACGCCAACGCGCGTAGAGCTGCGCGGGGGAGTCGTCCGCGGCCGTGCGCCAGTCCCAATCGTGGTCGGCATCCCAGTCCACCGAGTTCCACGGTGGTAGCTGGTCTTGACCTCGGAGCCACTCTGTGGACATGTCGTCCTCGAAGCGAGCAAGGTGCTTGAGCATCCCGCCCAGGGTCATCGGCGATTGGCCGAGCGTTGCCTGCAGTCCGGCCGCGTCCAGCCCGCCACTCTTCCAGGCGAAGGTGGCGCGCTGGCGTTCCAGGAAGCCCAGGAGGGTGGTGGCCTCGTCGCCGGCGATGGGAGGGTTCGGGTACGTCTGGTCGTCCGGGTTCGTCACTGGGACACGTGCCTCCGTACGGAGATGCGCTGTTGGCAACCGTTGAGAGTCTGGCGATCCCGTCGGGGCGGTGCATGCATCGCCCGGCCACGGTCCGTGGGTGTGGCAATAGAACCCCGAATACTTGCCGGGATCAGATGCGCTGGCGCTTGTCGATCTTGCTGAGGAAGGCGAGCACGCGCTCGGTCAGGAGGGCGGTGGCGTCCGCATCGTACGACGGCAGGGAGCTGTCGGCGAAGTAGTGCTGGTCGCCGGGGTAGAGGAAGAGCTCGCCGTCCTCGGCTTCGGCGACGAGCGCCCGGGCAGCGTCGATATCACCTTCGTCAACGAAGAACGGGTCGGCATCCATCCCGTGTACCTGAACCGGCACTCCCGCGGGCCAGGCGGCGCCGAACTCCGACACCGGAATGCAGGAGTAAAAGAAGAGGGCGCCGCGGGTGCCGGCCCGAGTCTGGGCCAGCATCTGAGCTGGCACCACGCCCAGGGAGAATCCGGCGTAGACCAGCTCGGCGGGTAGCCCTTCGGCGGCCCGGGCGCCGCGCTCCATAATCTCGCCAAAGCCGATTTCGTTTACATAAGCCATTCCCGCATCGATGCTGGGGAAGGTGCGGCCCTCGACCAGGTCGGGCGTGTGCACGGTGTGCCCGGCGCGACGCAGGTCGGCGGCAAAGGCAACGACTCCTGGGGTTAGCCCCTGGGCGTGGTGGAAGAGGAGGACCTCGGCCATAGTTAGTCTCCTGAAGTTCGAGTGTGCGATGCGGGTGGACCAGGATACCAGTTGCTCTTCGGAGACCGAGTCTGTCCGGGCACTCGTCGCCGGCACTACCCCGATCCGGAGGGTGACGCCTGACCGTTTGCCCGACGCGGAGTCAGCGCGCAATCGCGGGACTGGCTAGACTGACGTCCAGAGTCACCAGGTCTCTATCGGTTTGAGAGGAGCACGAGCGCGCATGGACCGATCGTTCATCCAACGCAATGCCGAGACCCGCCAGAAGCTGCACGATCTGGTCGAGAACCTCGACGCGGAGACCCTTACCCGGCCGATGGACGATGACTGGACGATCGCCGCGGTCATGGCCCATCTCGCCTTCTGGGATGAGTGGAACTTCGTCCGCTGGCGCAAATACCGTGAGACTGGGGAGATCGCCGCGGTGTCCTCAATGGCTGCTATCGACATGATCAACGAGTCCGCCCTGCCGGCGCAGCGGGCGCTCGATCCCCACCAGGCGGTGGCGCTGGCTTTGGAGACGGCCGAGGCGGGTGACCGATACATCGAGGACCTGCCCGATGACCTGATTGCCTTCGCGCTCTCCGACAACCGGAACATCTATGTCGACCGCTCCATTCACCGCGACCAGCACATCCCGGACATCGAGCGGGTGCTGGCAGAGTGGTAAGGGGCATTTCGGCTGGGTAGTGACGGCGAGGAGCGAGTCGAAGGCGCGGCCTACCGGTCCCAAGGTACCTAAAGCCGATCACGAGCGAAGGAGCTGATATGGCAACGGTGCGCTATCTGGTCGCGGATGTCGATCGCGCAATCGCGTTTTACACCACTCACCTCGGCTTCACGCTGGAGACCCAGATGGGCAGCGCCTTCGCCCTTGTCGCCCATGGCGATCTCCGGCTCTGGCTGAGCGGACCCAAATCCTCAGCCGCCCGACCCATGCCGGACGGCCGCGCCCCCGAGCCCGGAGGTTGGAATCGACTCGTGATTGAAACCGATGACCTCGCCGCCCGAGTCGCCACCATGCGCGCCGCCGGGCTGTCCTTCCGCAACGATATCGTCACTGGTCCCGGCGGCAAACAGATCCTCCTCGAGGACGACAGCGGCAACCCGATCGAGCTCTTCGAACCGGCCTAAGTCACGCCACGAGGACGGACCTCAACCCCCCAGCCCATCTCCCTGAACGAAGGAGTCGGGGAGCGTTCGCGCGTGCGTGCTGGCCTCGTCCCCTCTGAGGGGTGGCGCGCAGGGTCGGGGTGAGGGCCGTTCTCAATGCCAGAGAGTACGGCGTTGGGGCGGTGGCGCCCTCAACATCACAAACGGCGGGGTCGCGCGTCTTTCCATTTCCGGAGTTGAGGCTACGGTGGGCGGTATTGGAGCGAACGGGTACTCTATGAACGTACACCTGCCGGCCGATCCTGCCTGAGACGGTTTTGTCCCCGTTTTCCCTCAAATACACGGACCATCATCCACAACGGGAGTGTCGCGACGTGTCTAGCTTGACCGTGTCCCATGCAGCTACGAACGGTGCAGTCGCCGGCCTACCCAGCGAGCCGGTGATCCATGTCCATGATCTGCGCAAGGTCTACGAGGGGCCTGAGTGCGAGAGTGGGCTGAGATGACCATCCGCCAGTTCCACGCACGTGGAGGCGCGTTGTCGCGCCGATCGTTGTACGATGTCGGGAACATTCGTACGATTGGAGACGCCGTCGATGAGCACACCGACGACCAGAGACAAGCTGGTGCTTCTGAACCTTCCGGCGCCGCCCAGTTCAGCATCGGGCCCACCTCTCCCGCTTCAGAAGCCCACGGCGCCAGAGGACTTCTATCGCCGCCTCGTCGCCCGGACCGAGCTCCGCGACCTTCTGAGCCGCCTCGCAAAGCGATAGGCCGGCGGCGGTGCAATGACACCCAGCCAGCGGCGTATTCAGACACTGCTCGAACGTCTCCCGCCGACGCCCCAGGAGCGTATTTTGGCGCTCCGGTCGGACCCGGACGTCATTGCGCTCGTGGTCGAGTTGCTCGTTGCCGCCGCTTACTGGTTCAACGCGACGGCCGTCGAGGACTTTGGTGGGCGACTGGGCCCTGCTCGTGATCGTGGGCTGGTCGAGCAGGTGGTCGCCGCCGCATTCCAAACGTACGGTAGCGTCGATCCTCATCCATCCCCGTTTGCCAAGGCGGCGATGCTGTTTCGCGGCATCACGCAGGGCCATCCTTTCACCGATGGGAATAAGCGCACCGGGTTTCTAATCGCCGCGTATCTCCTCGACCTGCTGGGATGGGCGATCCCGCCGGATTTCGACAGCCGTGCCGTAGAGGATCTCGCTGTCGCCATATCGTCCGGTACGCTGCGGGAGATCGACGACATCGCCGTCAGGTTGGCGCGCCTGTGGGGGGCCGGTCTGGCTCCCGAGTGAAGACTCTCAATTGATGGGACGAATGCTCTATGGTGACTATTGATCGACAGATCACATCCCAACGACCACCCTCGGCACCAACGGTGCCGGTGATCCACGTCCATGATCTGCGCAAGGTCTACGAGGTGCCGGAGCGCGAGAGCGGGCTGAAGGCGGCCACCACCAGCCTGTTCCGGCGGGTGACCAAGGACGTGGTCGCGGTCGGTGGGATCAGTTTTGAGATCGCGGCCGGCGAGGTCGTCGGTTTCCTCGGGCCGAACGGCGCCGGCAAGACCACCACCCTCAAGATGCTCTCCGGGCTGCTCCATCCCTCCAGTGGCGAGGCGACCGTCCACGGCTACGTTCCTTGGAAGCGCGACTATGGCTACCTCAGCCAGATGGCGCTGATCATGGGGCAGCGCAACCAGTTGACCTGGGACATCCCGGTCTTGGATTCATTCGAACTCAACCGGGCGATCTTCCGGATCGACCCGGCTGATTTCCGGACTCGCCGGGACGAGTTGATCGAACTCCTCGATATTGGCGAGATCGTCAAGAAACCGGTGCGCAATCTCTCGCTTGGGGAGCGGATGAAGTGCGAGATTGCAGGGTCGCTGCTCCATCAGCCCCGGGTGCTCTTCCTGGACGAGCCGACAATCGGGCTGGATGTGGCCATGCAGCGCAGGATTCGCGCGTTCGTGGCGGAGTACAACCGCCGCTCTGGCGCCACGATCCTGCTCACCTCCCATTACATGGCCGACGTTGAGGCGCTTTGCCGCCGCGTGATCGTCATCCACCACGGCACCCTCCTCTTTGACGGGGATTTGCCCGGACTTGTCGAGCGGTTTTCGCCGCTGAAGACGATCGCCGTCGAGTTCGAAGAGGGCGTCGATCTCGATGAGGCTGCGCTACAGGACATTGTTGGCAAGGATGGTGAGGTCGTCTCGGTCAACCAGGACGGGGCCACCATCCGTGTGCCCAAGAGCGAGACGGCCCGCATCACCGGCGCGCTGCTGGCGAACGTCCCAGTCGCCGACCTGACGGTCGAGGATCCTCCGATCGAAGAGGTGATCGAGCGGGTCTTTGCGGGCGGAGCTGAATCGTCAGGTGAGAATGCGACGAACGACGGCCCGGTTGCCGCGCCCGAGGCGGTGGCGGTCTGATGGCGAGCTATCCCGCAGCCCAAACAGGTGCTACGCCCCCGGGACAGGTGCCGAGGCGGATTTCACCGCGCGCCCTATGGGACTACTACCGGGCCAAGTTCGAGGCGGAGATCGCGGTGCAGTTCGCGTATCGCGGCGCGATCTTCATCTGGCTGATCAGCCTGGTGACAACCCCGCTGATCTCGTTGGTGGTCTGGACGACGGTTGCCCGGGAGAACGGCGGCAGCGCCGGCGGGTTTACCTCGGGCGAGTATGCGGCCTATTTCGTGGCCGTGATGATCGTCAACAACCTGACCTTTACCTGGATCATGTGGGAGATGGAGTGGAGGGTCAAGAACGGGATGTTCTCGCCCGTGCTCCTCCGTCCCATTCATCCGATCCACAACGATGTCGTTACCAACCTGACCTTTAAGCTTCTCACGTCGATCGCGATGGTGCCGATCGCCATCGCGCTCTCGTTCGGGTTCGACGCGGAGTTCGACACAACGGTCTGGCACGCGCTCGCCTTCGTCCCGATCCTGCTCTCCGCCATGTTCCTGCGGTTCGTCTGCGAGTGGACCGTCAGCTTGGCCGCGTTCTGGATCACCCGGACGATGACGCTCAATCATCTGTACGGCATGTTGACCTTCTTCCTCGCCGGGCAGGTCGCGCCGCTCAGCCTCTTTCCGGACTGGCTGCGGGTGGTCGCCTCGATCCTGCCGTTCCGTTGGATGATGGCCTTTCCCGTGGAAGTCATGTTGGGCCGGGCAGACGTCCAAGACATTCTGATTGGCGTGGGGATGCAAGCCCTCTGGATCGCGTTGTCGCTGCTGACGATGCGGCTCATCTGGCGGCGCGGCGTGCGCCGCTACTCGGCCGTCGGGGCCTGAACAGGAGGGGCCCAGCGCTATGCACAGTCTCGTCGTCGTGCGTACCTACCTGAGGCTCGGGGCGCTGAACGTTCTCCAGTACCGGGCGAACTTCTTCTTCGAGTTACTGGGCAACGTTTTCGGTGTGCTGACCGCGATTGCGACCTTCGGCCTGATCTTCGGCCAGACCGACGCCCTCAACGGCTGGACGGCCGATCAGTTGATCGCCCTCGTCGGGACTCAGTTACTGGTCGGTGGCCTGACCGGCCTGATCATCCGGCCATCGATGCAGCAACTGATGGAGAACATCCGCCTGGGGACGCTGGACTTTATGCTGACCAAGCCTGCGGATTCGCAGTTGCTGGCCAGCATCCAGCAGGTCAACTTCGGCGCGTTGGCGGGGATTCTCACTGGGCTGACGGTGATCGGGATCTCGTTGGTGCGTCTCGGGGAGTCCGTCGGGGTGCTGGAGGCGCTGGCCTTCGTCGTCCTGGTCGTGGCCGGGTTGGTGATCGTCACCTGTTTCCTGACCCTGCTGGCCACCTTCTCATTCTGGTTCGTGCGCCTGGACAACGTGCTGGTGATCTTCCAGTCGGCCTACGACCAGGCGGGAGGCTACCCAATCACGATCTACCCGGGCTGGCTGCGCGTCTCCCTGACCTTCCTCGTCCCGGTCGCCTTCGCGGTGACCGTCCCAGCCCAGAGCCTCACCGGCCGCCTCGACCTGTGGACCACCCTGGGCACCCTGGCCCTGGCTGTCGCCTTCGTCGCCATCACCCGCTGGTTCTGGCGATTTGGGCTGAAGCACTACACGGGGGCGTCGGCGTAAAGGATATGGTCCACGCACCTAGAGGTTGAGAACTCGCCGGAGCCGCATCTCGACCGCCTCTAGTGTGGCGGAACTGACCTGACCCCGGTACCGGACGAGCCTTTCGTACGAAGCGATTCGTATCTGCTCGCACTGGACGACCGAAGGGGCGACCAGGCCACCTTCTGGTGGTTCAACTCGAACGTGGAAGGGGAGCCCTCGATCTGTCGTGGTCAGGGCGACGACGATGCAGAGATCGTTTCTTGCCTGGTTGAATCGGTCGTGGGAGACGACGAGAACGGGCCGGCGCTTCCCTTGCTCGTGTCCGAGAGCAGGGTCGAGATCAGCGTCCCACACGTCGCCGCGCCGGGGATCCGGCCCGACGCTCACTCTTCGCCCGCACCGTAGTACGGAGGCTCGTTCTCCAGGCCGTCGAGCATCGCGACATCCCACTCGTGGATCTCGTCCATATAGGCCGCCCAGGCATCCGGATCGGCGCGGAGCCGATCGTACGCGGCGTCGACTTCGCTCCAGAACTGTTCTGCGTCGAGCCGCTCGACGGCTTCGGCGACGACCTTGCCAATTGGCTCATTCCGCACTTCGGCAAGCTTCTGTAACTGCTCATGAGTTTGCGGAGAAACCCGGATCATGGTTGCCATCGATGCACCCTGGTGGAAACGTGTAAACAGATAAGTTTACACAATTGTATCACAGGCGATCTGGCTCGTCGGTTGCCGAGGTCGTCAGACGTAGTGACGTTCCTCCATCTCGCAGGTCAGTCGTCACTACGTTTCCACAACTCCTGCGATGGCACCCGCAGTGCTCGGTTGTACTTGCTCGATGAATTCTCCCAGGCGATGGTCGCGGTCAATTCGACCAAGGCGTCGTCGGAGAAGGCGGCGCGTAGGCGGGCGAAGAGATTGTCGCTGACGTCCTGGTCGGAGTAGGTCATGGCGTCGGCGTATTCGAGCGCGAGTTTTTCGGTCGCGTCGAAGAGGGGGCTGATCGCGTAGTCATCGACCGCGAGGAGTTTGTCGTCGGAGAGGCCCAGGGCGCTGCCTACGGCAGCGTTGAGGTCCTGTCAGAAGACACAGCCGTTGATGCTGGCCACCCGGCGGTTAATCAGGGCGACGAGGGCGCCGTCGAGGAGTCCGGAGGCGTCCAAGCCTCCCCACATGCCGCGGACGGCCCGGTAGATAGTGGGCCGGCGGGCGTAGGTCAGGTGGGAGGCGAGCGGTGCACCCCACTTTTTCCGCTGGGCGTCGAACACCGCCTTCGTCGGCCCGTCGAGGGCATCGGGATTGTCGGGATCAACGCCGGGAATCCTGGTCATGCGCGCTGCGTGCTCCCTCGCTCATTGCCAAAACGAGACGCGTTTCGATACATGGGACGCGGGATGCGCGCGTTCGCGAGATGGGCGACGCTGGGGCCGCTGGACACAACGCGAAAACGCGCCGCCCTCCCCGTGCGGACGGCGGTGTGGTGCCTGCTCGGGTGTGGCGCGGGGATCGTCAGCCGATGATCGCCTCGGCTTCGATCTCGACCTTCCAGCGGGGATCGAGCAGCGCCGCGACCACAATCATCGTGCTGGCCGGACGAACGGCGGCGAAGACGGCACCGTGGGCGCGGCCGACCGCCTCGGCGTCGACGGCGTCGGTCAGGTAGGTGCGGGTGCGGACGACGTGCTCCGGTCCGGCGCCCGCTTCCTTGAGGGCGGTGACGATGATCTCCAGGCAGCGGGCCGCCTGGATCTCGGGGTCGGGGTTGCAGGAGCCGTCCGGCCAGATCGGGGCGGTGCCGGAGACCAGCACCCGATCGCCCACCCGGAGCGCCCGGCTGAACCCGATGGCGGACTCGAAGGGGGAGCCGGAGCGAATCTGCTGGCGGGCCAACGGCTGATCCGTCATGTCGTCGAGGTGGTGGTACCGCTCTTGTCGGCGGTGAGCGCCGTTCCCTCGGCCAGGGCGGGGATTTCGCCCGGAGCGGCCTCGCCAGCGGTGATCGCTGGATTGGCGGCGAGGTCGTAGCCGGGCCGGGGGCGAACCGGGGTGAGCAGGCTGGGATCGGCCTTGCGCATCTCTTCGTAGGAGGCGGTCGCCTGCTCGAAGCGGGCTGGGTTGGTGGCGTGTTCCGGGTCGTTCAGATCGACCGCGTAGACGCCGACGATCTCCTCTGCCGTCCCAAGCTGGGTGAGGGGCCGTTCGGCGTCGGGGTGCGCCGTGATCGGCAGTTGGCCATGGCCGGGGACGCCGGACCGATCGGGCACCTGGCCGGGCATCTGGGGCGACATCCGTGCGCCGGGCGCTCCAAAGCGGGGCCGGGGCACGGCGCTGGCGGTCGGTGCGGTGGAAAAGACGCGGCGCTGGGTCATGAGCCTGTCCTCTGCGATCCTGTGAGCCTGCACATCGAGTTGGTCTGGCCGCCGCGGGCAGTGGCGCCCGCGCAGCCCTGAGACCCAGAGTCTACCGTGAAGCGGGCTATCCCGGCGCTGGTGGCCGGGCAACGACCAGCCGGACGATCCCGAGGCGCCGCCGCTCTTCCGATTCGACCGTAAACCTCTCCCGGCGAAGGAGATCGATCGTCTCCCGGTCGAAATGGCAGCCGATCGCTCGCGTCTGCATCGGGGTGGCGAGTCGCTGCAGAGGCGCGATGGGCCAGATCGGCGAGAGCACGTGCTCCAGGAGAACGACTCGGCCTCCGGGGGCGCAGACCCGCGCCATCTCTCGCAGGGCACGTTCGGGACGCTCCACGGTGCAGAGCGTGAGCGAGACGGCCACCGTATCGAAGGAGCCGTCAGGGAATGCCAGTCGCTCCGCGTCCATCTGGGCGACGGCGATCGGCATTTTGAACTCGCCCGCCCGTTTGCGCAGCACCCGCAACATCCCGCCCGAGAGGTCGACGGCAACGCGTTGCGTCACCGCTGGGGCGTAGTAAAGCAGGTTGAGCCCCGTCCCCGCGCCAATCTCCAGTGTCCTCCCTTGGAGCAGCGCCCCAAACCGCCGCCTGAGGTCTCCCAGGAGCAGGCGTTCCCCCAACCCGACGGTTTGGTCGTAGGTCTCGGCCCGGCGGTCGAAGATGGATTGGACGCGGTTGCGCTCGGTCATTCAGCTACCACATATGACACGGCCGGGGAAGTCCAAATAGGAGGTTCAGTTTCGTGTGACTAACCGAGTTCGGGCAGGTACTAATGGTCCATCGGCTACTCGTCGAACGCATCGTCGCTCCCTCAGAGGATACCGCTTGAAGCCTCTCCCATGAGCGTCGCGATCGCGGCTGCATAGAGCGTGTCCAGCCCTCGCTCCACGAGCGGATCGCGGAAGCCGGGGGTCCAGACGAGTTCCGCCAGGGAGTCGCTGACCACGAAGGCGCTGGCGATCTCGATGCCGCGATGGGCGGCCACCGCGAACAGGGCGGCGGCCTCCATCTCGACGGTCTGGACGCCCATGGCCTGGTAGTGGCGCGCCTCTTCGACCGTCTCACGGTAGGGCGCGTCGATCGTCCAGGTTGGGCCGGCGTGGAGTGGTCGCTCGCCGGCTCTTGCCGCGAGCGCGGCCCGGAGCTGGTCCGTCATCGCCGCGTGGGGCAGCGCGGGAGCATCCGCCTCGATGTAGTGGTACGAGACGCCCTCATCTCGGATCGCGCTGGTGCAGAGGACCAGATCTCCGACAGCCATGCCGCGCTGCAGGCAACCGGCCGTCCCGACGCTGACGACCCGACGAATGCCATAGGCGATCAAATCCTCCAGGACGATGGCCGCCACCGGCGCGCCGATGCCGAATCGACCGCAGACCGCGATCTGTACGCCGTTCTGGCCAACATCGACGAGGTAGTTTTCACCGCCAACGCCGCGGATGCGCGTGGCGCTTCCGGAGGCGGCGATCTGGTCCATGATGCGGGCCTGGTAGCAGATGATCGCCCCGCGAACGGCGGAGAGATCGGGGAATGCTCCCTCGGCACGCAGGCTGGCGTGGAGGTCCTCCGGGGTAATGAGGGAGTCATAGGCGTGCTTGCCGGCGAGATTTGGGTATGGCATGGCTGGCTCCTTTGCGCAGCTATTGTGTCATCCATCCTGAACAGCCGGCAGGTCCGGCACCCTTCCCCAGAGCGGTTTGCTGTGCGAGGGCTGGTGCAGTCGCACCGGCAACCTCGCTTTCAGGATTGACACCGCTCTGAACATGGGCGAACGTGGCCGGGCGAACAGTGCGGTCCGGAGTGAATGCACGAGGGGGACAGATGCATACCGAGCCAGCCACCTTCGGTCGGATTTTCTGCGTACGCCTCAATCCCGGGGAAGATCTGCTCGAAGGGTTGCGGCAGGCCGTCGCCGACCTGGGGATTCAGAACGGTGTTTTTCTCTCCGGCATCGGCTCCCTGACCAGCTACCACGTCCACGTGGTCGCCAGCACCGATCTTCCTCCCGAAAACGTCTTCATGAAGGGCGAGGGGCCGTTCGACATCCTGGCGATCACCGGCCAGATCATGGGCGGGCGGGTCCATGCCCACCTGACCTTCTCCGACGAGGAGAAGGCGATGGGCGGTCACCTGGAGCCGGGATCCCATGTCCTCACCTTCGCGATCATCACCCTGGCGGAATTGCCGGACAATGACCTGTCCAGGTGGGATCGGCCCGGGATGGCGACTCACGCCACCATGCGGCCGGTAGGCGAGCATGCCCACGCTCCGCTCCCGGTAAGCGCCGATGCGGGAGTTGCCAAGCGTGGATCGTTGGCCGATCGGCGAACCTGGCCGCCCTACAAATCGGACGTCTTGTCCGTGTGTCACCAATCTCCGGTAGCGTATGCAGGGCCGGCGCTTTGCATCGGCGCCTCCAGCGATGACGCAGTGTGGAGCGATGACCCGATGAGTGAGACCCAGCCATCCCCGGGCGATCTGACCTTCCTGCCCCAGCCGTGGCGAGTAACACGGAACGATGGGTGGCTGCTCCTGGATGGCTCGACGCCGATCCGGGTGGCAGGTGGAGCGAGCGACGCCACTATCCGCACCGCCCGAGGCCTGCAGCAGGCAATCCACGCCCAGACGGGCCTCCGCCTGCCGATCGAGGCCGTCTCCTCCGGCGGGAGCACGACAGGAGCGGCGGCAATCACCCTTGTTCTGATTGGGCGCGATGAGGCGACTTTCCCGGCGGAGGCCGTGGGCTGGAACGACCCTGTGCCGTTGCTGGCGCAAGGGTCGACGCTGGTCGTGGCGGAGGACGGGGCGGCCATTGCGGCCAACGACGAGGCCGGGCTGTTCTACGGCGTGCAAACGCTGATCCAGCTCGTGAAGGGGTATGACCGGCGCTTGCCCTCGCTCAGGATCGAGGACCGGCCGGCCCTGCCGGTGCGTGGCCTGATGCTCGATGTCACCCGGGGCAAGGTTCTCACCCGCGAGACGCTGACCACCGTGATCGAGACCATCGCTCACTACAAGATGAACCAGCTTCAGCTCTACATCGAGCACACCTTCCGCTTCCCCAGCCACCCCGAGATCTCCGATGGCGCCAGCCCGCTGACGGGCGACGATCTGCTCTACCTGGACGGCCTCTGCCGGGAGCACCATATCGAGTTCATCCCCAACTTCCAGGCGCTGGGTCATCACCGGCGCGCTCTGCAACTGCCGGCCTACGCCCATCTGGCCGAGACCGACTGGCGCTGGAGTTTTGCCAGCGAGAGCGACGAGGCATTCCAGTTCATCGACGGCCTGTTCGCCGAGTTCCTGCCCAACTTCACCTCTGGCTGGCTGAATGTCGACGCCGACGAGCCGTGGGATATGGGCCTGGGGCGCTCGAAGGTCCTGACCGACGAGATCGGGGTCGGGCGGGTCTACATCCAGCACATCACCCGCCTGCGCGAACTGGTCGCCAAGCACGGGCGCCAGATGATGATGTGGGCCGATGTCTTCTGGCACCACCCGGACCTGATCGCCGAGGTGCCGGACGACATCCTCCTCCTCGACTGGTGGTACGAGGTCAAGGAGCATTTCGAGACGGTCGCCCGGATCACGGGAGCCGGCCGGCGCTGCTACGTCTGCCCGGGCACCGCCTCCTGGATCAGCCTCTTCCCCCGGCTGGACACGGCCATTGCCAACATCCACGGCTTCGTCCGCGACGGCCTCACCGCCGGAGCGGAGGGGATGCTTCTCACCGATTGGGGAGATGGCGGCCACTACCAGATGCTCTCCGGCTCCTGGTACCCATTCCTCTGGGGGGCAGAGTGCGGCTGGACGGGGAGTTCCACAGAGAGCGCCGACTTCGACCGTGCCTTCGGCGCTCTCTTCCTGGGTGACCATACCGGCGACACCGTGGTCGCTCTCCGCCGCCTGGGCGCATCGATGCAGACGCACCCGGAGTACCGCCGAACCTGGAACACGCCGATGGCGCTCTGGGAAGAACCGCTTGCCGGCACGCTGTACCAGACGGCCACCCCAGAGGAGGTCGCCGAATCCCGCGCGGCCGCCGAGGCCCTCTTCCCGCTGCTCAATCGCGTTGCCGATCCCGAGATCCGGGCCGACCTGAGTTTTTCGGCCCGCCTGATCGTCTTTGCCTGCGACAAGATCGAAACGACCCGCGCCATCCGCGCCACCCTGGCTGACCTCGATCTGGTCGAGCGCGGCGCCGGTTCCGGCGAGCACGCTCGCCACGCACTGGACGGCCTGATCGCCTCTCATGGAGGCGCAGGAGAAGACAATCCCGGCGTTGGTGGAGGAGTTCACGACGCGCTGGATGGCCCATGCCCGTCGCAGCGAGATCCGTACGATCCTGGCCCGCTACGCCGGCCTCCGGGCGCGATATGCCCCAGCCCTCGCCTGGTTGCGCTCCCAACGGTCAGCCGCCGAGGTCGGTCAGCCGATCGACGCCGCCCTCGTCACCTATGAAACGGACGGCTACGCCGTTCTGTATCAGGAGTCACTGAAGGACCTCGCCCGACTGGCCCAGATCGTCGGGCGGGAGAACTTGCCTCCGGACATCCAGGAATGGCTCGTGGCCCATGACCAGGAGCCGCCGGTGGCCGACGTAACAGGATAGATCCGGCTCGGACGACTCCTGGAGTCTGGCCGGACACGAGGAGCGTACCGATGCAGACGGCTGATGTTCAGAGCCTGTTCGACTACATGTACTGGGTCAACCGGCGGCTGCTCGATGCCGCCGCGCGCCTAAGCACCGCCGATTTCGTCAAGACCGAGGCGGTCACCACCCGGGAACTGCGCTCAACCCTCGTGCACGAACTCGACGTGGAGTGGAGCTGGCGCCTTCGCCTGCAGGGCCGGTCCGATGAGGATGAAGCCGAGCTGCGGCCAGAGGATTACCCGGACCTTGCCGCCCTCCGAGCCCACTGGGATCGGGACGAGGCCGAGATGCGAGCCTGGCTTGCCACGCTCACGGACGCGGACCTCGCGCGGATCATCACCCCGGAGCCGATGAAGCACCCGTTTGCGCTCTGGCAGTACCTGACGCACATCCTGATGCACGCCGCCCAGCAGCAGGCCGATGCCGCCACGTTGCTCAGCCTGGCGGGGCAGTCCCCGGGAGAGCTGGGGTATCTGGAGTTCCTGCGGACGCGGTGAGGTGAGAGTGATAGGCGGGGCGCCGATTCAGCCCCGGGCGACGAGTGGACGTTGTTCCGCCTTTGGCGGGATCACTGCACCCGAAGATCCCTCGTCCTCGTCGACCCACGGTTCCCAGGAGAAGCGGGAGCGGTAGCGTTCCAGGGTGCGCAGGATGGGGCCGCCTAGGGCCAGGACCAGGGCGGCGTTGCCGGCCGCGCGGAAGAGGTCGTGGGCGAAGGAGGTCACCAGGTAGAACTTGGCGTAGCGTGAGACCGTCTCGGCGAGGCCCAGGTCCGGCGACCAATAGAGGCTGGAGTCTCCGCTCAGCGTGCCCAGGCCCGGCGCGGCGAATGGCCAGAAGTAGAGATTGAGCAGGGCCCCGTAGAGCAGGCCCCAGACCGCGCCGAAGATGGCCAGGCCGAGCAAGCGGCGGCGCGAGGCGACGTCGCCGCTTCTGGGCCGGGGGATCCAGCCGGCGGTCAGGCCGATCCAGCCCGCCCCTAGCATCTGGAATGGCAGCCACGGGCCCAGCCCGCCCGTGAGAAAGGCCGACAGCAGCAGGGTGAGGACACCCATCTGAAAGCCGAGGCTGGGGCCATAGACCGCCCCGACCAGCATGATCAGGAGGAAGATCGGGGTCGCGCCCAGGAGGCTGGGAGCCAGACGCAACGTCGCGTCGGTGGCGACGAGCACGCCCAGCAGGGCAGCCGTTTTCGCCGCCGCGCCGGAGCCGACTATGCCGTCCGGGCCAGAGGGACGTTCGCGTTCACCGAGCTCCGCCACGATCGCCAGGAGGCACAGGCCGGTAACGCCGGCCAGGATCAGCGGGGCATCGCCCGCGTGCGCCCCGGCGTCGTCCGTGCGCCGCACGACCGGCAGAAGAAAGGGATAGAGGAAGGCAGCCAGCCCCGCCAGGCTGGCAACCGTGATTACCCCGGAGCCGCCCGATGCCCATTCGGCCCATCGCCGCCAGCGACTCCCGTGCAGAGGATCTATTTGCTGACGTAATGCAAGAGCATCCGGTCGATCCCGCCGATTGTCTTGTACTCCGGATCCACGATTGGCCGGCAACGGCGGCTCTCCCGGATGTTCCATCCAATCTCCCTGCCCAGACGATTGTTCAATAAGTCCAAAGGCCCGCTCGATTTGGCAGCGAGGGCAACGATATTTCGGTTGCGAAATGCCGCATCCGCAAACTATGCTCTGCGACAGACAACGATGTCCCCCTTAATTCTGTGCAGAATGCATCATCGCGTCGTGCAAACCGCATTGCCATCCGGCTGGGCGACTCGCACGAATCGCGGCGATGCGTGCTGACGTCGGCGGATTCACTGGAGCGATTGCTCCCGGTTTGCCAGCAGCGCCGCAGATGCCCCGTCCCTCGCAATCCTCGCGGGGAGCAGGAGCCTTTGCGTGGCGGTTGCTCCCGGGTTGCGGAGGTCATTATCCATGGCGGAGATTACCCTGGCCGATCTGCTTGCCTGGGAACCCCGGCTCAGCCTGACTGGCGGAGACGGGCTAGAGCGCCCCGGCGGAAGTGCCATCGGCGCTGGCCTGGCGGGCGGGAAGCGCTGGGCCATCGAGTTGGAGCGGGAGATCACCTGGGCGGTTACGGCCAGGGCCTCCAGCCCGATGCTTCCACCCCTGCGTGGCGGCGAACTGATCATCCTGCCCCGGCGGGTGCTGATCGATTCGGGAGTCTCGCTCTCGCTTCTCCTGCGTGAGCTGGCCAGCCACAATGTCGTCGCCATCGTCCTCGATCAACCCCTCGCCGACACCCCTCCCCTGCCGGCCCTGCTGGCCACGCCGGCCTCGAACGAGCTCGAGGGCGAGGTCAACCGCTTGCTGACCGAGCGTCGCGGCGAGCTCTACCGGGCCGGAACCGAGATCGAACGCATCCTGAGCGACCTCACCACCACTGGGGCTGAGCTGGACCAGGTCCTGGCCGCTGCCGCCGGGGTCCTCGGCGTGCCGGTGACGGTGACGGACTCCCGGGGGATCCCGCTGGCCGCCGGCGGGCGTCCATCCCAGCAGCCCTTGCCATCGGAGTCCTGGCCGTCCGGGGCGGGTTGGCAGGGAGACCGGCTGGGAATGCCCCTGAGCGAGGGCCATTCGCTCTGGATCGGGCCGGTGCCCGCTCCCCGGCGGGCCCTGGCCCGGCTCGTCGGCGATCGGGTTGGCGCGGCGGCGGCTGCTGCCTTGCGCCGGGCCGCCGAGGCCCGGCCGCGCGGTCCCGCCCGGGTCGCGGCCCTGAATGCCCTCCTTAGCGCGAACGGCCTCGATGTCTCCGTGCGGGCCTTGACACTCGGTCTCCCACCGGACGCGACCTACCGGGTCGCCCTTGCGGCGGCGGATGTCGGCCCGGCCGAACTGCACCGGCGCCTGGCGCCGCTCGGGATCGTGCACGATGCCGGCATCCTCGATGGACTGCCAGCCGTCGTCGTCGAGGGGCGTCCGGAGACGCTCGGCGGCATGAACGGCACCGGCCGCCGCCTCAATGCCCTGCTGCGCGCCGGTACCACGGGAGCGGCGGCGACACCGAGCAGTGCCAACGGCCACGCCCCGACTGGCATTGGCACTGGGCCGTCCGCGAGCAGCGGCGGCTGGCTGGCGCTGTCCGGCCCGGTGGCCGGGCCGGTGCACTTGCCGGTCGCCGGACGCGAGGCCCGCTATGCCGCGGCCCTATTGAGCGGTGGGCGCGTCTCCGGGCCGGTGGTGCGGTTCGATGTCGCCGCCGATCTGGGGCCGTACCGCCTGCTCTATCGCCTGTGGGACGCGCCGGAGCTGCACGCCTACTCGGCCGAGGCGCTCGGCGAGCTGCCCGTGCGCGACCGGCGGGGCACCCTGCGCGAGACCCTGCTGGTCTACCTCGAAGTGGGCGGGTCGCACGTCGACGCTGCCAGCCGCCTCGGCATCCACCGCAACACCCTCGCCTATCGCCTGCGCCAGATCGCCGACGCCACCGGGCGTGATCCGTCCGACCCGTCCTCCCGTCTCTTCCTCCACCTGGCCCTGCTGGCCGCCAATCTCCCACCGGCGCCGGCGCCCGCAGGTTAGGCGTCAGGCGTTAAGCGTTAGGCGTTAGCAGTCGTCATCCTGAGCATGCGAAGGATCTTGGCGCGTGAGCGCCTTCCGTACTCGTTCGAGTACACGGACGAGCCCGGTCGGCACCAAAGGCCGTAAACGGCCAAGATCCTTCGCAGGCTCAGGATGACGGTGGTGGGGTGTCGCGCTCCTCCCTAACGCCTAATGCCTAACGCCTGACGCCTTTCCCGCGTCGTTGGCATAGAATTAGCATCAGGTGAACGACGGCGACCGGGAGGGGCCCGGGCGCGCCGGCGTGGGAGAGGTACGGAATCGTGGCAAACGAGCGGCATACCGCCGCCTTCGTCGTCGGTCTTGCGCTCGGCGGTCTCGCCGGTGCGGGCTACATGCTGTTCAAGACTCCCCGGTCAGGAGCAGAGGTGCGGGCCGGGATCGCGGCGCGGATCCAGGGGGTGATCGGCGCGGTCAAGGAGACCGCCGAGGTCGTCGGGGTCGAAACCTTGCGGGCCGGGGAGCAGACCGTCGAACGCCTGGAGGCGACCGGCGCGGCCGTCCGTGACCGCCTGCCGGGGATCTCCGGTGTGGCCGATCTGGTCCCTGGAAATCGTGGCGAGTCCAACGCAAGCAGCCCCAACGACGAGACGGCTCCGCAGATCCGGCCGGACACGCCGGTGGGTCGGGACGAGATGAGCGATGTCATCGCGGGGGAGGCCGGTCAGCCCAGCGAGCCGGAGCCCGATGATATCGCGGCCGAAGCCCCGGTCGTGCCGCCAGTCGTCGCCGAGTCGCTGGAGGCGGTCGCGGAGGAGAATCTCACTCATTTGCCCAACGCACCGCTCCCCGAACCCGACGGGCCTGATCCCGCCGGCGTCGAGCCGTCCCGGCCCCCAGAGCGGGCGGTGAACTCCGGCGCCTGATCCGGCCGTCGCCGGTCTGACCTGCCCTCCCACGATATATTCTGACCTGGTCTGATGGGTGCCCAGACCCACCCGCCAGACCACACCGAAGGAGCACCACATGGTCGGTCGCGCACGTACCGCGCTCAAGTACTTCGTCTACGGCCTCGTCGTTGGCTTGCTCTTTGCCCCGCGCAGCGGCCAGGAGACGCGGCAGCAGGCGCTCGATTGGGCAGGGCAGACGATCAAGAACGTCCTGGGCGGCGGCGGAAGCGACCAGGCCTAAGCGGGCGACCCGGCCGCCACCGGGGGAGGCAACCCGAATGTTTCCCATCGGTGATGAGCACAACGGCCGCCGCATCACGCCGTGGGTCACCTATTCCCTGATTGCGGCCAATATCGTGATCTTCTTCTACGAGGTCTCGCTCTCTGACCCAGACCTCTTCAATTTCTTCGTTGATTGGGGAACCATTCCGCGCGATGTAAGCGATGGCCGCCACTACCACACGTTGCTCTCCGCCATTTTTCTCCATGGTGGCTGGCTCCATCTGGCCGGCAACATGCTCTTCCTCTGGGTCTTTGGCGACAACATCGAGGACACGCTGGGGCACGTGAGTTTCTTGCTCTTCTATCTGCTCTGCGGCCTTGCCGCCTCGGCGGTTCAAGTCTGGGTCGATCCGAACAGCGCCATCCCGATCGTCGGGGCCAGCGGCGCCATCGCCGGTGTGCTCGGCGCCTATTTGATGCTCTTCCCGAACGGCAACATCAGGACCGTCTTCCTGTTCATTTTCATCCCCTTCGTGGTGCTGATTCCGGCCTGGATCCAGATCGGGCTGTGGATCCTCTCCCAGGCCATCTATGGGTATGCCGCCCTGAACGTCGAAACCAGGGCGACGTCAGGTGGTGTGGCCTACTTTGCCCACATTGGAGGGTTTGTCGCCGGTATCATCCTAGTCTGGCTGTTCAAGGACGAAGAAGCCGTCAAGCGACAACGCGCCGCCCGAGCCAGCACGCGCGCCTTCCAACGGATCGGGCGGTACGAGCCGCAATGACCCACCACCCATGCCCTTAGCCAGTACCATGAGCGCGACACCGAGAAGGAGTGCCACGCATGCCCCGCTTTTTCCAGCTACAGGTTGATCCCGACGAACTCACCGACGAACTGTTCGCCTTCGTCACCGATCCATCCGGTTCCCGCGGCGAACGGGCGGTGATCAAGGAACTCAACGAGGTCAACCCCGACTTTGTCGACATCCTCGAGACGATGGTCCTCGACGGCACCGAAGAGCGCCGCGACGTCGCCGATCTCGTCGATGCGGTCTTTGTGGCGCCGGTGGAGGGGTAATCGGCGTTCGGCATCCGTGGCATCCGGCGTCCGGAAGACTCGATGTGCCGAGTCCAGGGAGGATCGATGCCGCCCCGTCTCACCCGGTCATCCCGAGCCTGTCGAGGGATCTCGATGGAGACGGCGCTCCGATGGTGCCGCCATCTTCGAGAGAACGATGCCGTGTTCGCGGCCGCCGGGGCTCCGCCGACTCCACTTGCCCTTCGAGATTCCTCGACAAGCTCGGAATGACAGGGTTGAGTCGGGGCGGCATCGCGGTTTCGACTACCGGACACCGGACACCGGACGCCGAATGCCGGGATCGACTACGTCCATCCCGGCGGCGTCTCCGCTGTGCGCCGTTTGACTGTGCCGTCCCACTCCGTGAGTGGGGCGGCGTGCCACCACCAGTTGGGGTCCAGACGGGGACGATCGGGCAGGGCGATCCGGCCCGCCGCCCAGAGAAGGGCGTCCCAGGGAGCAGCTTCGTGGTCTTTCGGAGCCCACGGGAAGATGCGGTCGACCACCAGGCGGACGAGGGAGGGGTCGGTGGGCCGGAAGGGGATGCCGAGGCCGGTGGTGATGTCGAAGGTGTGAGAGAGCACCTCCTGGCAGCCCATGGCCAGGAAGCCGCTCCTGTCGGCGTGACCGGCCGGGTGGAACCCGCGGGCCTCAGGTGGGGCGGCCCGGCAGACCTCGGCCAGGATAGTGGCGCTCGTGCTCAGGCTGGTGAGTAGTTCCGGCACAGAGCGAGCGGAGTCGCCGTCGCGGATGAAAGGGAGGCGGCCTGTGGCCCGGGTGGAGAGGTGGGCAGCGTAATGGAGCAGCGTGTCGATCATGTGATCGAGCGTCCGCCGGCAAGTCCAATCGAGGTCGCCGGCTCGCTGCGTCCAATCGGCGTCGGGGGCGCCGGCAAGTACGCCCCGGCAGTCTGCCGCGACCGCGATCAGATCGTCCGGGACCAACTCCCGGGCTGGCCCGCTGTCCTGCGTGCCTGACTCGGTGTGTGCCATCATCCGCCCTATTCCACGCGCTCGATAGCCGTCGTGCGGCCGCCTTCGATGGTCAGCAGAACCGCTCCGAGCACCATCGGCCCGGTGGCCAGCGCCAGAGGCGGTGGCTCCGCAGGCACATCGAACCGAAATTCCGGCAGGAAGCAGGCCGGGTCGATTCCTTGGAATCCGCCCGACCGGCCGGTCATACCGACATCGACCACCAGGGCGGTGCCGCCCGGTAGCAGGTGGAGGGTGCTCGTCGGCTCGTGGGTATGGGTGCCGAGGACCGCTGCAACTTCGCCGTCGGCGGCGTGAGCGAGGCCGTGCTTGGCGTAGGCCGAATCTCCATGGAAATCGACAATCACGGTGCCACGGGCATCCCCCAGGCTGTCCGCGATCTCCCGCCAGGCAGGGTAAGGCGGGAGGGCGTCGGCGATTGCGCCCGCGTCCGCCAGGTTGACGACCGTCACCGGCTCCTCCCCGACCAGCACCGTGGTGACGCCGGTACCGGGCCGACCTGGGTGGACCGGCAGATTGTGCGGGCGCAGCACACGCGGCTGCGTGAGGACCCTCGAAAAATCCGGGCTGTCCCAGGCGTGGTTGCCCGAGGTGATCACATCGACCCCACTGGCAAAGAGATCTGCCACCAGGTCCGCCCGCATGCCGAAACCGCGATCTGGGGAGGGATCGCTCAGGGTGCAGTTCTCGGCGTTGGCGATGACCAGATCCAGACCAAGATCACGGCGAAGGCCGGGCAGCCGCCCCGTCACCCACACGACCGCCTCCGGTCCGACGATATCCGCGACGAAGAGGACGCGCATTTAGAGCCTCCGTGAGACGTGAGCCAGTATTGCAGGAGGGGGACAGGGCTAGCGCCCGTGAGGGGGAGCAGCAGGGGGAGAGCGGATGGAGAGATCGTCTCGTCTTCTCTCCGTCCCTCCCCCTCAGCCCGCAGGGCTGTCCCCCTCACGGCGCTAGCCGTGTCCCCCTCTGTCCGGGGCAGGTGGCTGCGGCAGGCGCTGAGGAGGTCGGTCAGAGCACGGCTGGCGGCTGGGGCATCGGCGGGGCGGATTAGGCCGACGACCAGGCCGAGATCGACATCGGCGATGGGGCGTAGCACCGTCTCCGCCGGCAGCGGGTCGGCGATGTCGATGGGGACGATGGCGATGCCGAGGCCGGATTGGACCGCGGTGGTCATGGCTGCCATGCTGGAGATCTCGATGGTGACGGGTGCGGAGATTCCGCGCGCGTCGAGAGAGGTTTGGGTGAGGTCCCGCCAGGCGCAGCCCTTCTCGGTGAACATCAGGCGGTGAAGAACCAGATCCGCCGCGCGGATGACCGGCGCGCCTGCCAGGGGATGATCGGTGCGCAGGAGCAGGGCCATCTCCTCCGTGTAGAGTGGCTGGAAGGTCAACCCAGCGAGCCCGGCGATGGCGGGTGGACGCGAGCAGATCCCGGCGTCCAGGTCTCCGGCAACGACCGCCCGGGCAGTCGGCACGGTTCCGGCCACCTCGACGCTGAGGTGCACACCCGGGCGCTCCCGGCAGAAGCGAACCAGGATCGGCGGCAGGCGACGGCTGGCACAGGGTTCGATGCAGCCCAGGCGGACATGACCGGACTCGCCCGTGGCGATCTCGGCCATCGTCTCCCGCAGGGTCGCGACCCGGCCCAGGAGGGGGCCGGCCTGGTCATGCAGGGTTCTGCCCGCTTCGGTAAGGCGCACCCGGCGGCCGCCCCGCTCCAGTAGGGTGACGCCAAGTGCCGACTCCAACCCCTGGAGATGCAGGGTGACGGTCGATTGAGCGCACCCCAGTGCCCGGGCCGCCCCCAGCAAACTCCCCTGCGCGACGACCTCGCGAAACGTGGCCAGATGCCGGAGATCCATCGTCGTCAACCTGATATCGATAAACTCGATAGTTTGATTCATCTAGTGCGACTGTCATGATACATCGCCAGTTCGTAGTCTGGAACACGTAAGGCGATCCGTTATTCGTAGGGGCGAGGCGTGCCTCGCCCGGTCACTGACCATACCGGGACGAGGAAGGAGCCGCCGTCCTTGGCAGCAGGGCGATGCATGCATCGCCCCTACGTGGTGCGGCCGGGTGGCACCCGCCGGCTGCCGTGATGCTGCGCAGCCGACAGATGGCCGGTGTGCTTGATGAAGGGAGATGACCGGTGGACGATCGCGAGGTATTTGCCGACTTGCTCAATGTCCTGGGTGCCGATGTCCGCGAGATGGTGGAAGGGCTGTCTCCCGACGAACTCGCCTGGCGGCCGGATTCGTTGGGGAACAGCGTCGGCGTGACCGTCTGGCATTTCGCGCGCTGGCTCGACGTGCTGACGGCTCGGGTTCTGGCCGATGGCCCTGTGAGCGCGGAGCGGTGGCATGCCGATGGCTGGGCGGCCAGGACCGGCTACGATCCGGCCGGCATCGGCTACAAGGGTCTGGGGGTCGTCACCGGTTACACCGCCGAGGACGTCGATGCCATCCCCAATCTGCCCGGCGCTGACCTCCTCGCTTATCTCGACCAGACTATCGCGGACCTGCGCACCGCCATCCTGGCTCATCCGCCAGGCGGGCTGAGCACACCGGTACCGGGGATTGGCGCGCCGCGCTCCGTGTACGCCGCCGTGAAACCCATCCTGTTCGGCAGTATCGGGCACGCCGGGGAGATCGCTGCCCTTAACGGCCTGCGGGAGCGGGCCGCGGTTGGGGCCGTGGCCGGATGACGGGACGCGCCGATATTGGCGTTCCGGTGGCCCTGGCGACCACGCTGCTCCTGTGGGCGGCGGCATTCGTCGGGATCAGGGCGGGGCTGGAGGCTTATGCCCCAGCGGACCTCGTCCTGCTGCGCTTCCTGGTGGCCTCGGTCACGCTGGCCGTCTACGCGCTATGGGAGGCGGCAAGGCGGAGGGGCGGGATTGGGTTGCCGCGACTCGAACGAGGGGCGATCCGCGGCGTCGTACTGGTTGGATTCTGGGGCTTTGCCGTCTATCAGATCGCCCTGAGCTACGGCGAGGAGCGCGTTTCGGCCGGACCAGCCAGCCTGATCGTCAGCGCGGTGCCGCTCCTGACGACGCTCTTTGCCGTCGCCACTCTGGGCGAACGCCTGCGCGGAGTGGGCTGGCTGGGCATGATGATCGGCTTTGCGGGAGTGGTGACGGTTGCTCTGGCTGGGGCCGACGACCTCCGCTTCGAGCCGCGCATGCTCGCGATCGGGCTGGCCGCCGTCGCTCAGGCGCTTCATTTCGTGATCCAGAAGCCCTACCTGCGATCCACCTCTCCGCTGGTCTTTACCACCTACGCGGTCTGGGCGGGCACGCTCCTGCTGTTGCCCGCCGCTCCGAACCTCCCGGCGGCAGTGCGGGATGCGCCCCTGGAGGCCACGCTGGCGGTCGTGTTCCTCGGGGTCTTTCCGGCGGCGCTGGCCAATGTCACCTGGGCCTACGTCCTCGCCCGAATCCCCGTCGCCCGGGCCGCGAGCTTCCTCTATCTGGTGCCCGCCCTGACCTTCCTGATCGCCTGGGTCTGGCTGGGCGAGACCCCGACCGTCGCGGCGATCCTGGGTGGGCTTTTGGCGCTGGCCGGGGTTGATATTGGTGAATACTCGTGGGCGCGGAAGAGCCATCGGGCGTCCAGGCGTCAAGCAATTGGCTCTGACCCTCAGTTGATCAGCGATCAGCCGTCAGCACTCGTCATCCTGAGCCTGCGAAGGATCTTGGCGCTTTAGCGCCTTCGTCTTCGTTCCAGACCACGACGCCTCGGTCGGCGACAAAGGCCGTAAACGGCCAAGATCCTTCGCAAGCTCAGGATGACGTCGTGGTGGGGTGTGCCACTCTCATCTCACCTAACGCCTAACGCCTGACGCCTGACGCCTGTCAGCCCTCCCGGGCCTGGGCGACGGCGTCGGCGAGGCGGAGGGAGAGGATTTGGGATACGCCGTCGTCGCCCATGCTGACGCCGTAGAGGGTGTCGGCGATCTCGATCGTGCCTCGGTTGTGGGTGATGACGACCACCTGAGTATCGCCCGAGAGCGTCTGGAGTTGCTCGCGGAAGCGGACGACGTTGGCCTCGTCCAGGGCGGCGTCGACCTCGTCCAGGAGGCAAAACGGGGTCGGGTTGACCTTCAGGATGGCGATCAGGAGGGCGGCCGCCGTCAGGGCGCGCTCGCCGCCGGAGAGCAGGGCCAACCCTTGAAGGCGCTTCCCCGGCGGCTGGGCGACGATGTCGATCCCGCCGCCGCCATTTTCATCACCCTCGGCAACAGTCAGCTTCGCGGTCCCCCCCCCAAACAGCGTCGTAAAGGCATCGGTGAATGCCGCCGACACCTTGGAGAAGGTAGCGTCGAACCGCTCCTGCATCGTCTCGTGGAGATCGGCGAGCAGCTCGCGCAGCGCGGCCGCCGCCTTCTGCACATCGTCAAGCTGCGTCCGCAGGAACCCCTGCCGCTCCGACTCTCGCTCGAACTCGGCCACCGCATCCTCACCGACGTACCCGACGCGGCGGAGGCGGTCTTTGAGGCGGGAGATTTCGCGCTCGACGTCGGAGGGGGACAAGGCCGAGGCCTTGAGGGGGACACGGCTATCGCCGTGAGGGGGAGGGGGGGAGACGGGATCACCCTCGGCATCCGTCTCCTCCCCCTCTCCCGCGCTCCCCCTCAGCCCGTCAGGGCTGTCCCCCTCGTCCTCGCCGAGCAGCTCGTCCGGGTCCTCAAGTTCCAGATCTTCGAGGATGCGGATGCGGATCGTTTCCAACTCGTCGTTGGCGCGCTCGACGTCCAGGCCCTGGGAGCCGGCGGCGCGTTCGGCGGAGAAGAGGGCATCGCGGGCGGCGGTCAGGCTGCGATCGAGGCGGGCGATCTCCGCTTCGGCCTGGCGGGCGATGGCTTCGAGGGGAGCGCGACTGGCGGCCAGGCGGGCGCGTTCCGCTTCCAGGTCGGCGGCCTCGCGGGCGAGGCGTTCGTGCTGGGCGGCGATCGCGGCCCGCTCGCCATCGAGGGTGGCGGCCCGTTCTGCCCGGAGTCCGAGTTCTTCGGCCAGGGCCCGCTCCTGGGTGCGGAGGTTGGTCTCGCGGCGACGCTCGGCTCGGAGGCGCTCCTCCAGCGCGGCCAGGGTGTGGCCCTCCTCCGCCAGGGCTTTGTCGCCGTCGGCGGCGGTGCCCGATTCGCGCCCGAGTTCGGCCTGGGCGGCGTCGTACTCCTGGCGTGTGGTCGCGATGGCGGCGGCCAGGGAGCGCTCTTCCTCGTCCAGGCGGGCGGCTGCCTCGGCTCGCTCGGTGCCCGCCGCGTTCAAGGCGGTGCGGCGGCGCTCGGCGGTCGCTTGCTCAGCGCGGAGATCGTCGAGCCAGCGAGCCAGACGCGCCCGCTGCCCTGCCCGCTCCTTCTTGGCCGCGAGCCGGCCCGACCGCTCGCTCTCGACCTCCTGGCGGGTGTCGCCCAACTGGCGCGGGACGGTGACGGCGTCATCCTGGGCCGCAAGGGCGGCGTCGCGGATACCGCTTAGCCGGGTGATCTCCTTGGGGAGATCCCGTAACTCGCGCTCCCGGCTGAGGGTGCCGCTCTCGCGCACGGCCGCTCCACCGGTGACGGAACCGCCCGTGCGGGCGATCTCCCCGGCCAGTGTGACCGCGCTCCAGCCACCGGGTAAGGCGGGCAGCACCTTCCGAGCGGCCGGCAGATCATCGACTACCAGCGTCCGCCCGAGCAACGCCCGGACTACGACCTCAACCTCGGGGCTGGACTCGACCAGATCGGCAGCGACCCCGTGGATACCCGGCTGCCCGAGGGCATCCGCCAGTTGTCCCCTGGAGGAGGCGTTGGTGGGGCCACTGCGGACTGTGTCGAGGGGCTGGAAGGTCGCCCGGCCGACGTTGCTCTTCTTGAGGTGGGCAATGGCCGCTTCGGCATCGGCCCAGCGGGAGACGATGATGTCCTGCAGGTGGCCGCCCAGGGCGACTTCTACGGCGGTTTCGTAGCGGGCCGGGGTGTCGATCAGTTCGGCGACGGTGCCCCGGATGCCGGCGAGTTTGCCGGCCCGAGCCGCCTGCAGGGTCGCTTTGACGCCCGCGTGCAGGCCGGCGCCGCTGTCGTGCAGGCGCTGAAGCACCTCCAGGCGGGTTCTGGCCGCGTCGACGCCGCGCTCGGCCTCGGCGACTGCCGTGCGGGCGGCCTGGACCGCCGCGTTTGCCTGGGCAATGTCCGTGTTCAGGGCAGAGATGCGGGCTTCGAGGGCGGCGATCTGGGTGTCGTCTTCGGTCGCGGCGGCGTCGAAGGCGGCCAGCTCCCGCTCCAGACCGGCGATCCGCCCGGCTCGCTCGGTCATCTGGGCGGTGATGCGCTCCAGCTCGGCCGCGTCGGTTTCGCCGCGCTGGGTGAGCAGTGCCCGGCGCCGGCCCAGATCGGCTGTCCGGCGCTCGTGGTCGGCGATCGTCTTGCCCAGAGCCTGGGCTCGTTCCTCCGCCCGGTGCCTGGCGCCGCGCGCAATCGCGACCTCCGCCTGTAGGTTCTTGACGACGGTCCGGGCGGCGGCGACCTCCGCCTCCAGTCCGTCCAGGCCGGCGGCGACGGCCGCCAGCTCCCGGGTGACGGTCGCGACCTGTTCATCCAGGCCGGCCTGGGTATCGGCCATGTCCTCGCGCCGGCGCGAGAGGGCGGAATGGCGCTCGGCGGCGAGATCGCGCTCGTGGGCGAGGCGGCGGGCCTGCTCCGTCGTGGCGTTCAGACCGGCGTCGTGGTTGGCCAGCGCGTCGTGGGCGGTCACGGCTGTTGCGCGGGTGGCTTCCGCCGCCGCCTGGAGATCGGTCAGGTTTTGGTTGGCGGCGTCGACCGCGGCGGTCGTCCCGGCCGCGGCCTGCTTGGCTGCTTCCACCCGGGCGTGGGCTGCCCGGAGCAGCCGGCCATAGTGGGTGCGCTGCAATTCGCGCAGGCGCGACACCAGCCCCTGGTACTCGTGTGCTTGCTTGGCCGCCCGCTCAAGGGTCTTCAGGCGCGGTTCGAGCTCGATGAGGAGGTCGGAGAGGCGGGCGCTGTTCGACTCGGTTTCGGTGAGGCTGCGCTCGGCCTCGGCCGCCTTGATCCGCAGGCCGGTCAGGTCGGCGGCGTGCTCGAAGAGACCCCGGCGCTCCTCTGGCCGCTGACTGAGGGCGGAATCGATCAGGCCCTGGCCGACGACGGTATGGCTCTGGCCGAGGGAGGCCGTCAGGGCGTGGACGTCCTTGAGGCGGACCTTGCGCCCATTGATCAGGTACTGGTTCTCGCCGGAGCGGTAGGCACGGCGGGTGACAGTCACCTCGGTGAAGGCGATCGGCAGCCAGCCAGTGCTGTTGTCGAACGTGACCGCGACCTCGGCCATCCCGGCAGGTCCTCGTCCCCGGCCGCCGGCGAAGATCACGTCCTCCGTCTTCTTCGAGCGGAGGATGCCGTGGCTAGTCTCGCCCAGGACCCAGCGGACGCCATCGGCCACGTTCGACTTGCCGCTGCCGTTGGGGCCGACGACGGCGGTGATGCCAGGTTGGAAGGTGAAGACGGTCTTGATGGAGAAGCTCTTGAAGCCGTGGAGTTCCAGCCGGGTCAACCGGGGTGACGGTTGCTGATCAGGTCGAACACCATGCGGATCTGTGGTCTGTGTGGTCTGACCGGTCTGTCCAGCCTGTCCGGATCGGCCGTTGACGCCGTTCGATACCGTCCCGTCCCGCTCCTCGGAGGCATGGTCACCCGCCGCGATGCGGGCACGCGCAAGCCTGCCTAGCGTGTCAGCCACGATGCGGCCCCGATCGCCGGCAGCGGCGCCGGTTCGGTTGTGGGAACGGAACGGTGAAACGCACGATGGAAATCACTCCGCGCCGCACGTACCGCCTGCCCGGCGGAGGGCGGCTGGTCGCGGCGGAAACGTATGCACGCCGCGATGCCAGACGGAGGATGGTAGCACCGGCCCAGGTGAACGGACAACGCGAAGCCGGGTATCGACTTCGTCCCCAACGCTCGCTTAAATCTTCGCGGTGAGCGATCTCTGAGCACACATTTAGCCCGCGCCACATATTCATTTCATCTATCCGCAATGGTCGAGGCCGGCCCCACTTCAATACTCATCGATGGACGGACCACCATACCCACGGCGCCGCGGGAGACCCTGCGCGAACCCCCATGCCCATGCCAAAATGCGCAGCCTGCAGCGGAGCCTCGACTTGACAGTCCTCTACGTCACCCACTGTCAGGCGGAGGCGTTGGCCTTGTCCGACTGTATCGTCGTGATGGACAAGGGGCGGATCAGCCAGTCGGGATCGTCACGCGATCTCTACGACCGGCCGGAGACTCGCTTCGCGGCCAACTTCGTCGGCACGAGCAACTGCCGCGAGACTGTTGTGCGCGGGAGCGGCGATACGGTCCTATTTGAAAAGGGGAACGGCGGATCTCTCGATGCGCGGACCTTCTCTGCCACCCGCTGGAACGGCGGTCGTTGCCGTCTGGCGGCCGGAGGTCGCCCGCGCCATTCCTCGCGATGAGGCGAGCGGCGGGTCAAATGGCCTCGAAGGGCGACCGGAGTTGCTGACGTTCCAGGGACCGCTGACCCGGCTCGATGTGCGCCTGCCCGGCGATGGCGGGGTGGTTGTCGTCGATCTGAGCTCGGCGGAGGCCGCGCGGTTCACCCTGGGTCGAGGACGTTTCGGTTATCGTCCCGCCCGAATCGATTCGCCTCTTCCCTGACGCGCCAGGGTTGTCTCACAAGGAGTAACCATGACCTCGACGGCGGGTGGAATCGAGCCCTGGGACGGGACGGAGGGCGTCTGGCTGCGGTGCCAGTTCCACGCCCACACGACGGAATCGGACGGCTGGCTTTCGCCGGAGATGCTGCGTCGCTATCACGCCCAGGCCGGCTACGACGTCCTGGCGATTACTGACCACGACCGTCTGACGGAGACTCCGGCTCCGCACCGTAGCCATGGTGGGGATGACGGCCTGCTCGTGATCGGCGGCACCGAGCTGAGCCTGAAGTCGCCCGAGTCCGGCGGCCCGCTCCACGTCCTCGGGATCGGTGTCGAATCATTGCCCCAGATTCAGGATGAGCACACATCGACACTGGCCGATGCCGCCGCCGTGATCCAGCAGGCCGGTGGCCTTGCCTATATCGCTCACCCCTGGTGGAGCGGGCACCGGGCGGACGAACTCGGCGACTTCACCGGGGTCACTGGAGTGGAAGTCTTCAACGCCGGTTGCGAGACCGAGCAGGGACGCGGCAACTCCGAGGCGCAATGGGACCTGTGGCTCTCCGCCGGCCACCGCCTGACCGCCATCGCCGCCGACGACCTGCACACGCCGGGCTTCGAGTCGTTCCGAGCCTGGACGATGGTCCACGCCGCCGAGCGCACCAGGGAGGCCGTCCTAGCCGCCCTGGCGGCTGGCCGCTCCTATGCCACCACCGGACCCCGGATCACCTCGCTCAGTGTGGACAGTGAAGGATTGCGCGTTCGCTCGACCGAAGCTCGTTCGATCACGGCCCTTGCCCAACCACCATACGGCGCCCGGGTCAACGCCGGCCGCCACGAGGTCGCCTTCTTCGGTCGCCGGCTGGCGACCGCCGACGAGCACGGCGGCGAGGGACTCATCGACGGCGACTGGCTGACCGGCGCCGACTTCCCAGCGTTGACCGGCGCGGCGGGCCTTCGCTATGTCCGGGTCGTCGTCACCGATCCACAGGGGCGATCGGCCTGGTCGAATCCTGTTTGGCTGTAGAAAACACCTGAGATCATTGACGTGGTGGCACAGGTTCTGCAAACAAGTATGTAGCGACGATTCCCGTATCCCGCGGTCGCTACCCTCCCGCTGGGTTCCCCATCCCGCACTCCGCACGAACGGGCCGAGGACTAATCCTCGGCCCGTTTCGTTGTCTATCGACTTTGTTCCCAAGAGACCGCCGGGCAGATGCACAGGACGGGCCGCGCTGTAGGAGCATCCGCTTGCGGTGCCCTGTTCTCCAATAGGGACCCGGTGGTGGGCAACCGGGCAGGGCAAGCCCTGCACCCTACCGGGGCGGTGGTTGGATAATTCAAGCGTGACGGAACACTAGTCTGTCTGTCCGGCCCCAAGGTCTTCATAGAGGCGATCGAGCCAAGTGGTGATGGCATCGCTGATGGCCGCCGGGTGGTCTTCGGGCAAGAAGTGGATCCCGGGACCGAGGTCGACGGTCGTCAGGTTGGGCAGGTTCTCCCGGCACCAATCGACCTCCGCTGGGCCGATGACCGCGCCGGGCTGAGCGTATAGCAGCAGCTTCGGCACCGGCGACGCTGCGAGCGCCCGGCTTCCTTCTGTCATCAATCCGGTGGCATCGAGTGGCTCGCCTTCGATCGGGACTTCCCGCACCCAGCGCCAGAGCGGCTCGCGGTCGCGGGGGGTTGGGTAAGGAGCGCGATAGGCAGCCTTCTCCGCATCAGACAGCGTTCTCATCACGCCTGACGGGAGAATCTGTTCGACGAAGGCGTTCTCTTCCAGGACTCGCCTGCGCCCTTCATCGTCCGAGCGGAGACCCTGGAAGAAGGCCGCCTCGTCTGGGGGCAGATCCGCCCAGCGCTCCACGGGGCGGATGCGACCTTCAATGAACGCGACTGCCTGAACTCGGCTGGGTTGGCGGGCGAGGTGGACACAGGTGAGGGCAACGCCCCAGTCGTGTCCCACGAAGACGACGCGGTCGAGCCCAAGCTCATCCAAAAACTGCTCGACATAGCCGGCATGGTCCCGCAACGTGTAGCTGATTTCCGGCTTGGCGGACTGCCCCATGCCGATCAGATCTGGGGCGATGCAACGGAACCGCGGGGCCAGACGGGGCAGGACGTTGCGCCAGAGGAACGACGATGTCGGGTTGCCATGGAGGAAGACGATCGGCGGCCCGCTACCGGCTTCCAGATAGTGCATCTGGTGGCCGTTCACATCAGCGAAGAGGGAATCGACGCTGCTTGGCACTCCATCCCCCATAGATCCTCCCGTCCGTTCCGCCGAGCCCACTGCAGCGCACCGTAGCCCTACCACCCGGACTTTGCCAACAATGCGGTTTCTCGCGTGAAAGCGACCGAGGCCCAGGGACAATCCCGGGCCTCGGCGCACTCGCTGCGGAATGGAGATGTCGTAGGTCAGCTCTAGGTAGACGGCGCTTCCTCCGCCTCGGCCTCTAGGTCGATAGCTTCTCCGCGCTCGGCGGCTTCTTCCAGTTCGTCCTCTTCGGACTCCTCGGCGGGCTCGACCTCGTCCGGCCAGAGGACGGTCGTCTCGCCCGGGTATGGGGTATCGAAGCCCTTCGTGCCGTACCAGATCGCGTGGTTACGAATGTGCTCAGAATCGCAACCCTCACGCGCTGATCTTGACGTGGGATGGGCCAACGCCCATAGAGGCAGACTAGAGCCTTGGCAAGCGCCCTCTGGTCATCCACCAGGGGGCGCTTTGCGTGAGGGCCCAATATACTGCTGGCCATACCTCAAGGGAGAGATGCACAGCGCAAGGGGGCACACATGGGATGGTTTCGGCGCAAGCCTCAGGACAAAGAACCAGAGCCCTTGCAAGTGGCTGAGGTAGAACCAGAGCCCTGGCTACCGGCTGAGGTAGAACCTGAGCAGCCATCAGCCCCAATGGTGCCCTTAGGCCCTCAATCGGTGGTCAGGTATGAGGATGATGGCAACCTAAGCATCAACATTGGCAATGTGGCTGAGGCCAAACAGGCCATCAAAGAGCTAAAGCTGATAAAGAAAGAATGGGCTATCGAGAAAAAGGCAATCAACGCTGAGATTGCTGACCTACGTGCAGGGCGCAGGATGCAGACGGCACAGCAAAGCTCGATGGTGCGTGGTGGTGGGCAGGTGGGCCAGGTGGTGCGATCTTTCCAGCGCATCAGTCGAGATGAGGCCCGGCGCAACCACGCAAATGCCCTGGCACCACTTGAGGAAAGCAAGGCATTCATTGATCGCAGCATGTTGGAGATAGATTCGGCAGTCACGCAGCTAGAGGGCTACATCCTGCGCAATCAAGGATAGGCAATAGCCACAACCCACCATCAGGGAAACAACCAAAGCCCTGGTAATCGAGAGGCCATCAGCACCCAAGCTGGTGGCCTCTCGCTATTGTCAGCGATTGAAAGCTAGAGCCCTGAGGATTGCTAGAGCCTTAGTTGAGAATTAGGCAGATATACGTATCAGCCTGCGTCTGCTGCATCCATCTGCATACACCTACATCTTAGTTAGGTATATACCTGGTTTGGCCTTGCATTAGCTCATGTGTCTGGTACACTGAGCCTTAGCGTTATTGGTTATGTCTACCAGCGCCATGGCAGACAGAGAAAGACCCACCTTGATGGCTGAGGGCTGCCAGGTGGGTCAATCTCAGAGGAAAAGGTTATGTCTACTGAGAATAGTACCGGTCAGAGCAATTTATGTCAATCCATGGCCTATGCTGAGCGTGGCTTTCCGGTCTTTCCGGTCAACGGTAAAAAGCCCTTTGAGTCTGGTGGCTTTCGCTCAGCGACCACAGACCAGGCGCAGCTAGAGACCTGGGCTGAGCAGTACCCAGACTGCAATTGGGGCACACCCACTGGCCACCACGTTGACGCCATCACTGGTGAGCCAAATGCCAGGCCCTTTGACGTGCTTGACGTTGACCTTGATAAGGCTGGCTTTGAGAGCCTTGAGGCCCTGCTAGAGGCCCATGGTGCGCTACCAGAGACACCTAGGCAGCGCACTGGCTCTGGTGGCCAGCACATCTGCTTTGCCTCTGACGGCAGCATCGGCAACAGCGCTGGCAAGCTGGCACCAGGGATAGACGTTCGGGGCACTGGTGGCTTTATCGTCCTGGCACCCTCTGAGCATCCCAAGACCCTAGAGCCCTACCAATGGCTGACCAGTCTGCTAGAGGTCGAGTTAGCACCAATGCCTGCCTGGCTGTGTGATGCCATTGGCGAAAGCAAGCGCCAGAGCAGCCAGCGTACTACCCACATTCCACAGGGCCAGCGCAACCCTACGCTGGCCTCTGAGGCTGGCAGGGTCAGACGCCAGGGTGCCAGTCGAGACGCCATCCTGGCCTACCTTCGCACACGCAACCAAGAGGCCTGCGACCCGCCACTAGAGGACGCAGAGCTACAGCAGATCGCTGAAAGCGTCAGCGCCTATGATCCGGCTGACCCACTCATCACCTTTGCCAAAACTGACGCTGGCAACGCTGAGCGATTTGCCTACGTCAATGAGGGTCGCGTCATCTATTGCGCACCGCTGCGAAAGTGGTTTGTGTGGGATGGCAGGCGCTGGGCACCGGATGAGACCCACCAGGTTGACCGGCTGGCCATCGAGACCATCCGGCTGACCGGCCATCGTGCCATTGATATGCCTACCGACACCAGAGACGAACGTGGGCGCAGGGATGCCATGGTCAATTGGGCGCTGGCCAGCGAGAGTGATAAGCGCCTGACAGATATGGTCAAACGGGCACGTGGGCTGGTGGCGGTATTACCTAAAGCTCTAGGCGCAGACCCTATGAAGCTCTGCGTCAAGAATGGTGTCATTGACCTCACCACTGGCCAGCTATTGCCGCATGATCCGGCAGACTTCATCACGAAGCTGGCACCAGTCGAGTATGACCCTGACGCCACCCTGCCAGAGTGGGATGCCTTTCTATCGCAGACCCTGGCAGGCAAAGAGGGTCTGGCTGACTTTCTACAGATGGCCATGGGTTACAGCCTGACCGGCCTGACCTCTGAGGAAAAACTGTTCTTTATCTATGGGCCAGCAGGGTCAGGCAAAAGCACCTTTGTCGAGGCATTCAAGGCCATCCTGGGTGACTACGCCAAGACCTCTGATTTTGACGCATTTATCAAGCACCAGGGCTCTGGTGGGCCACGCAATGACATTGCCAGACTCAATGGGGCACGCTATGTCAGCAGTATTGAGGTCGAGCAGGGCAAGGCGCTGGCAGAGGCTCTGATCAAGACCATCAGTGGTGGCGACATGGTAGCGGCGCGGTTCCTGTTTGCTGAGTCTATCGAGTTCAAACCTTCACTAAAGCTCTGGTTAGTCGCCAATGATGCGCCTGGCGTCAATGCTGATGATGAGGGTATGTGGCGGCGCATCCTGCGTGTGCCGTTTGACAACGTAGTGCCAGAGGATCAGCGAGACCCACGCATCAAAGCCCTGCTGAATGACCCAGAGCGCTCTGGCGCTGCCTTATTGGCCTGGGCAGTCAAAGGCTGCCTCAAGTGGCAAGAGACCGGCAGGCTGGTCGTGCCAGAGGTCGTGAAAGAGGACACAGCTAGGTACCGCGCAGAGCAGGATGGTCTTGCTGGATTCCTGGCTGAGGCCTGTGACGTTGGCCCTGAACACCAGAGCCATACCCAAGACCTCTTTGGTGCCTATGAGGGTTACTGGCAGGCCTACGGTCGCTACCAGAAAGAGCGACGGCTGAGCAAGCAGGGCTTTAGCAGGGCGCTCAAGGCCAGGGGCTATGAGGATGGCAGACCCAGAATCAATGGTAAGCAGGGCCGTGGCTGGTTTGGCATCGCAGCTAAGCCATTGGATGAAGTGTTGTAGCCATGGGCATCGAGACAGGAAAGACAGCAAAGACAGCAGTGTTGAAAGTCTCTCTAGAACCCTCTCTCTATAGAGGACTTTCTAGACACGTGTCTTTGCTGTCTTTCCTGTCTTATGGCGCTGATGTAGTGGTAGCAAAGAGAGGTAAACAGGTGCAAAAGAACGCAGACCCAACGGTACCCACCTACGCAGAGCGCACTGAGGCCTATAGTCAATGGATGCTTTATGTAAAGTTCTCTCACTGTGATGACCTTCACACCCATGGTGGTGGCAGCCTTGATGGCCCACCGGACATGGGGCACCGCGTCAGCCATTGCGTACATGCAGAGGCCCAGGGCTACTACCTGGTACCTGGCCAACCGGATATGCCAAAGCCTAAAGCTCTAGGCAAGCGTGAGCAGACCAGGCGTTTGCTGGCAGACGACCGTAGGCGCGGCATCTCGCCCACCGGCAGTATCACGTTCTATGGGCGCTCAGGGCGCTAGAAGGATTCGCAATGATTGACGTTCACTGGTCAAGCTTGCTCGTCCTCAGGCACATAGGGAAGAGGATCTTGACGGGGGTCAGTGGCCTCATCTTCGGCATGCATCGTGATGGTCAAACTGCCCAGCAGATCGGGATTCACCACGACCTCTCCCGTAGTCCGCAGGGTGTACTCACCCGGCTCAGCCGGTTTAAACCCCTCTGGGTAGGGAGGCAGCGTGAATTCTTCGTCGGACCCATGCAGACGCATCGTCATCTTAGTTTCGTCAACGGCCGTAATGCGCCCATGCAACTGCACTTGCTTGCGCACCGTGCCGTCCGCGTTGACGTAGGTCAGCCCAACCAGGGCGTGTTTGCCTATGACCCTTGCCGCCTTGGCGTCATCGATCCGGTCTGCCATTCACGACCCTTTCACATCTAGCGTGAGGCCAATCCGATGGTCAAGAGGAATGTATCACGGCTCGATTGCTGGGGACCGCCGAGAGCCATGGTCCCGCGAAAAGTCTAGGAGGAAGAATCATGAGCTTCATTGATGGAAAGGGCATCGTCCAGGGGCCAGCGCCATCGATCCAGATGACACCAGAGCAAGAGCAGGCTGCCGCTTCGAAGCTAGAGCGTGCCAGGGCTCTCAGAGCAAAGCGCAAGGTAGAGCAGCCGAACGTACGCGTGGACTCGCGCAGGAGATGCCCTGATGGCCGAACCCGTGCCCGTCGCAGTACCAACACCCACGCCCGACGCCGCCGTCGCCCAGGTCCGGCAGGCGCTAGTCGGAGTCCTTGGTCCGGATGCGAACGCTCCCGCCGTCGAAGATGCGGCGCGTGAGGTCGTCGCCGAATTGTGGGATCGCCCGGTCAGGGTCTTTGTCGCGGTGCTGGCGGCCCGGGCGGTGCGCGACCTCCTCGTTCCGGTGCCCTCATCAAGGCCGGTCTCCGGAGCGTCGGTGGCATCTCCTCGGCCGGGGCTTCTCGATGAGTTGATGTTTGACCCTCGCGATGACATCGTGACTGATCCCCGTGAAGACCTTATCGTCGATCCGCGAGATGGCCTGATTCCGGACTAGGGCTCTGATTGTGAAGGTTGGCGTCGTCTCGGCATAGGGGATTTGTGGCCCCGCCCCGGCGTCGCCCGGGGTCATTTGCACCGGGCGACGCCGGGGCGGGGCCATTCCTTCCGAAGTCCAACTACGCGGCCTCGCTCTCAAGCGCGTCGCGGACGGCACGCAGGGCGAGATCGGGCAGGAAAGTGTGTAAGCGGGGCGGGGCGCCGCTGAAGACGGACTCGGCGGCCGCGCGAGCGTGGCGAGCCAGGCGGACGGCGTCGGCGCGGTGGCCGAAGGCGCGCTCGGCGCGGGCGAGGACGACCGAGGCGAGCTCGGATGGGGTGATGGGGCGATCCAGGGTGGCCCCGGCGATGACGACGGGCGGAACGGTCAGGAGGCGGGGGGCGATGTACGACATTGGGGCACTCCACATGGGCTTGGTCTCGTCCGGGGCTTCCCCGGCTGCCGGGCACTCGCCCGGAACACCCATATCGTGTCCTCCCGGCGCTCCAGGTACATCAGCTAGATCACTGATTCGTCGGATGATGCTCCATCGCCACGTACTAGGTAATTCCGCGTAGGTAGAGCAAGATGTGAGTAGTCGGATGCAATTGTTAAGGCGAAATTGTTAATCGACGCACTCTTTCGACGGATTGAAAACGGAATCCCGGCGGCGGTCATCACCGCCGCCGGGATCGGGGTTTGACGCCTCTATGCCTCCGGCGTGGCTTCTTCTTCGAATTGGCTGAACAGGTCTTCGAGCGTGCCGATCGGGTCTCCCGGGGCTTCAGCGCTGATCCGGGTTGCCGCGGCGTTTCCGGGTCCGTACTCGCCGGCGCTGTTTCCGTCCGGATCGATGACCTCGAACGTGTAGGTGGCGTCGAAGGCGTCTCCACTTTCATCGATCTCAACGTCGGCGCGGATCATGAAGAGTCCGAAGTAGGTCTCCTCTTCGGCACTCGGCGACACGAAGGTGATAGTTGCCGAGGTATCTCCGGTCGCTTCCCAAACGCCGAGGATAGTCTCGCCGGCCGAGTCCACCGAGATAACGCCGCCGTCGGCGGTGACGATGTCGACCTCGGGCGGATTCTCCGGATCATCGACATCGGTGTCGAGGAGCCATGTGCCGACAAGCGGGTGAGCGGCGTCTGCCTCGGTGTCCTGGGCTCCGACGATCCTTGCCGCCCCGAATGCGAGGACAACGACAATCGCGGTGATGGCAGCCGGTCGAAGTCGCATACCCGTTCCTCCTGATCCGGCGCCGCGTCCGGCAGCACGTCTCCCTGGTGCCGCAGCCCCGTTCCCACATTATCCCGGGCGCAGTGTCGCGGCACATGGGGATTCCTCCGTATTTCGGCTGCGCATGGGCGGGGAGAGGTACGCATAGGGATCAGGAGGGTACCGGGAGCAATGGGGAATCGCTATTCGGTCTCGATCGCGTACGAGACGGTGACGCTGGTGACGGCGACAACGTCCGCCGGCGCCGTCGGATCGAAAGGTGGCGTATCCACGGCGCCAGGAATCGGGTTGTAGGGGTCCAGGGACGATTGCTCAACTGCCATGCAGCTGCCATGGTGCGTCTCCGCGTCGAGGCGGGCACCCGCGTCGTCGGTCTGCGATTCGCTGGCGGCGACGACGCCCCCGATGCGCAGTCCGAGCCGCTCTGCCTGGGCAGCCGCCCGGATCTCGGCGTCCGCGACCGCCGCCTCCCAGGCGGCTGCGTGGAGCGGAGCACAGTCCGAGAGCCCGTACGCAACTCCCAACGGACTCAGGCGCAGATTCATCTCAAGACCGGCAACCTGGGCGGCGCTGACGATCGCCGAAATCGCCTCCTGTTCGGGCGCTTGGAGGAGGACATCGATGCGAAATGCGACCGAGTTGGGGACAGGTGCATAGATGTTCGTGGCGAACCCGGGAGAGATCACGACCGAGACGCCGTCGGACGGCGCGCCAGCCACAACGATTGCGGCAACGATCGGCCGGGCGGCTTCGTCGGCCTCGCTAGACGGATCGGGCGTGCCCTCCCGCACGGATGGACGTCCCGGGCCGTTGAAATAATCGTTGGGTCCGACGGAGAACATCATCTGGATCGTGGCGCGTTCGGCCGGTGCGGTCGCGCGTCCTAGTCCTACCACCGACAGGCTGGGAACCCCGGCCGCGCCGGATTCCGCCTGGCGCAGGTCGGCCAGGTAGACCGTGCCTCCCCCACTGTTCATGGCCTCCGCGAGCAATGCCAGGCCGACCATTGCCCCCAGGACGATGACGATTGCCATGGCGACGCGGAGCGTGGCGAACCTGGAGAGACCACGCAGGGTAGGGAGCGAGGAACCAGCCTGCATGGGGCGTTCCTTTCCGCAGGGACACGAGGACCTTGGACGGCCCGCTCCGCCCGTCGTACTCATAGTACGCGCGGACCGGCCGATCGGTTCCCGTGACGTGCTTCAGGATCGGGAATCCACCGGGACTAGTGTGCGCTTCGCGGGAAGCCGCAGGTTAGTTCGATGCGGTCGGGACGCCGCCGATTCCTCCAGGGAATGAATAGGGCATGGCACGCGCCTATCGGCCTTCCCCCTCCCGTCGCCACTCCGGCGCAACGTAGGTCGCGACCCACCACTCGTCGAGATCGGTGATCTCGCCGTTCGCCACCCGATAGAAGCCGATACAGGTTTCGGCAACGCCCTCGAGGGTGACGGTGAGCCGGGCGACAACCCGGTCGCCAGACGCGACGATCTCGTCCAATACGGCGTGCCAGTCGCCGGGATAGTTCCGGTTGACACGCAGGTAGGCATCGCGGCCGGTGAAGGATTCGCCGGATGCCCGCCAGGCGGCGCGGAGGTCCCCCGCCAGGTAGTCCCCCGCACCGTCCCAATCGCGTGCTTCAAACCCGTCCCACAACTCGCGCACGACCGCTTCTGGGGTCATCTCGTCTCCTTCGGGGCCGGGCAGGGTGAGATCAGGAATCGGAAGCGCGCTTGCGTAGCGAGTGGTCGAACTCGGGCGACTCGCCGGAGTCCACCAGCTCGTCGTCATCCATGGTGACATCGTCCTCGTTCACGCCGCGCAGATCCGGCGCCGGGTCCGGATCCTGGCCGAAGAGGGAGTTATCGGACGGCGTGATGGGCTGGCCGCCGGCTCCCATCCCCGGGACGACGGGGATGTCGGTCGGGTCATCGTGCCTGGTGCGATCGCTCATGGAAAAGCCTCCTGGAACGGGCTGGGCCATCTGCCCATGCCACCGCGATCCAACGGCGCATTCCTCGTGCCACCTGTCACCCGGCTTTGCCGATCCAGCCCAGGTCGCCGGGGCGCCCGCGAACGTCAGTTTGGCGCCGTCTGCTCGTCGGTGGGGCCGTATCCCGGGATCACGCTCTGCCGGCCGAACTCGGGCGCGAGGCAGTCCATGTAGACATCGTCCCACAGGCGGCCGCCCATCCAGCGGCATTGCCGCCGGCGGCCGAACTCCCGGTAACCGGCTTTCTGGTATGCCCGCTGCCCGGCGAGGTTGTACTCGGCCACGGTCAGCATCACGCTGTGCAGGCCGAGCACGTGAAAGGCGTAATCGAGCATGAGGACGGTCACCTCAGTGCCAAGGCCTCTGCCTCGGGAATCCGCCTCGCCAATGAAGATGCCGTAGACCGCCGACCGGTTGCGGAAGTCCAGGCCGTGGAACGCGGTCGTGCCGATGGGGCGCAAACCGGCGCGCTCGTAAATGGTGAATCGCACCTCACCTGGGTTCGTGTTCCCGGCGTACCAGGCTTCTTCCTGCTCGAGCGTCGTCGGCCTGGGCTGGACCGCGCCGATGGTGCGCAGCATCTCGAAGTCGTTGATCCAGCGCTGGTAAAGGGGCAGAAGGTCGCGGCGGTGTGGTCCCAGAGCGACTCGCTCGCCCTCGATGTTGACGATTGGTTGTTGGCTCTGGTCCGCCTCCATCGAAACCGCCTCCCCATGATCTAGACGCAACGCCTACACAGGCGACAAGGCGCCCGCAACAATATCGCGCGTCTCGCGTCTGAACCATCGATCAGCTCAGGTAGCGGTAGCCGCGGATGGAGTCGACGGTGAATCGCTTGGGATACTGGTCACTGTGCGGGTGATGTGGGGCCGCGGGAATCGTGGGGAACTCGTAGATCCCGAGCATGAACTGCATCGGGTAGGCGATGGATTGCTCGACCACCTTGACTGAGGCACCGTCAATAAAGAACTCGACGCCCTCCGGGGTCCACTCGGCGGCGTAGTCGTGGAGATCGTGGACATCGATCGGCACCCGCACTTTCTCGAAGGCGTCGACGAGCGTGCCATCCTGGTGTCGACGGACGCCAAGGCCCACGGCCGCGTAGTTCGCCCCGACATCGGTCCCGAAGATCTCGCAGATGAGGATCTCGCCCGAGTGCCGAGGAGTATCCCCAAGGCCGATCATCCAGAAGGCGACCATCAGCCGGGGATCGCCGCTGGCGGTACAGCGGACTTCGAATCGGCCGTACTGGGGCGTGTAGAGGCGGATATCGTGCGGCCCGTTGCGCACCGTCGCCGAGGGATCGAATTGATGCTGACCGATCGATGTGTCGCGCTCACCGGCGTAGAGCGCGGTCTGAATCGACGACACCTTGAGGTTGCCGTCGAGATCGGGGCACCACGGGGGCTGGGTTTTCTCAATTTCGAGGTGGAGCTGGCTGTCCGCAATCGTGTAGCGGGCCGCGGCCCGGTCCCAGGTGCTCCAGTGGGGCAGGTAGTTGGGGATCCACTTCTGGGTATCGAGCGAATCACTCGCGAAGGTGTCCTCGAACTCGAGTTCGAATCGGCCCGTCGCCACGGTGTCATCTCCTCAATCGGACCTCTCGATCGCCCAGCCGTCGGTCCGGCTGCCTAGCCGCGCAATCCGCATTGATTGTGCCCCGGGCTATGGAAAGCAGACGAGGCGGCCAGGCGGCACAGGCGGCCAGGCGGCAAGACGGCACGGCGGCAAGAGTTCGTCTCTCCTGGCCGCCGTGCCGTCTTGCCGTTCTTGCCGCCTCAATTGCGGCTGTTGCCAATCTATTTGCCCAGGTGTAGGATTGCGGCGACTTCCGAGGTAGGGCATGCCCGGATGCTGCCCATGTCCGTTCTCGATGGCGGACATTCGCCAAACAATGAGGTGAGCACCATGTCGCAATCAGGTTCGGCCGTCGATCCCCGTCTTCGCGTCTCCCGGCGCGGCTTCCTCAAGGCCAGCGGCGTCGGCGCCGCGGTCGCCGCCGGTTCCATCGGCGCGATCCCGTTCTCCGCCTCGCGGGCTGCCGCCCAGCAGGCCTGGGACGCCGAATTCGACATCGTCGTGGCCGGCAGCGGTAGTGCCGCATTCGCCGCCGCGATCACCGCCAAGGTCAATGGCGCCGATGTCGTCATGTACGAGAAGGGCACCTACATCGGTGGGACCACCCTGGTCTCCGGCGGAGGTGGCTGGTTCCCGAACAACCCGCTCATGCAGGCGGACGGGTTCGAGGATCCGCGCGAAGATGCGCTCAAATACATGACGCGCTACGCGCTGCCCTACAAGTACAACCCGAGCGATGCCCAGTACGGCCTCTCCGACGACGACTACGCCCTCTTCACTCGCTACTACGACACGGCGGCGGAGGCCGTCGCCCTCCTCCAGGACCAGGGTGCGATCACCTGGACGTACGGCCGCAACTTCGGCCCGCACTTCGACCAGGTCCAGATTGACTACATGGAGGAGTACGAGGAGAACATCCCCAAGACTCACCGCACCCTGCACCCGGCCCTCGAGGACGGTAACCCGGGCGGAGGCGGCGACATGATCGGCGGCTACACAGCCTGGGCCGAGGCGAACGGCATCGGCGTTCATGTCAACCACCGCGTCGATCAGGTCATCCTCAACTCCGCGGGCGAGGTGATCGGCGTCGAGGTCGTCGTAACCGACCCCGCCGCTGCCGCCGCAACGCCGGAGGCTGACGCCACGGCGGAGGCCTCCCCAGTCGCCGCCACCCAGACTCTGGCGATCCGGGCGCGCAAGGGCGTGATCTTCGGCACGGGCGGTTTCTCCCGCAATGCCGACATGATGCGCCACCTGATGCCGTCCCCGTACTACGGCGGCTGCGGCGCGCCCACCAACGAGGGTGACCTGCTCCGGATCTCGGCCGCGCTCGGCGCGAAGCTCGGCAATCTGCACAACGTCTGGCGCAATGAGGGCATCTTCGAGCAGGCGGTTGCCGACACCGGCGCCTATAACTGCGCCTGGTTCCTCAGCGGCGACTCCTTCTTCATCGTCAATAAGAACGGCAAGCGGTTCGTCAACGAGAAGCGGAATTACCAGGACCGGCCAATGGCGCACCAGGACTGGGACCCGAACTTCGGTGACTGGACGAGCCGGCTCGGCTTCGTGATCTACGATCAGCGCGTGCAAGACAGCTGGGGCGGCGCGTTCCCGTGGCCGGCTGATCCGACCACCGCTCCGTACATCATCACCGGCAACACGATCGAGGAGCTTGCCGCCGCGATCGAGGAGCGGGTCGAGAGCCTGCTCGACGTGACCGGCAACGTCCACCTTCACGCGGACTTTGCAGCCAACCTGGCCGCCGAGGTCGAGAAGTTCAACGAATACGCCCGCACCGGCCTCGACTTGGACTTCAGCCGAGGGTCGCTCCAGTACGACCTCACCATCCCCTTCGGGCCGTCGAACCCCGATTCCCCCTTGACTGAGTACCCATCGGCCGACCAGCCCAACTCCGCCATGTACCCGCTGAGCGCGGAGGGGCCGTACTACGCCTACATCAACGCCCAGGCAGCGGTGGACACCAACGGCGGTCCGGTGATCAACCCGGACGGCCAGATCGTCCGCTGGGACGGCACCGCGATCGCGGGGCTGTACGGCGCCGGCAACTGCATCGCCAACCCGAGCGTCAACGCCTACTGGGGTGGTGGCGCCACCATCGGCAACGGCCACGTCTGGGGCTACAACGCCGCCATGCATGCCAGCGCCTCCGCCGAGAAGGCCGTAAGCTAACGTGAGACGTGAGACGTGAGACGTGAGACGTGAGACGTGAGACGTGAGACGTGAGAACGACTCGTCATCCTGAGCCTGCGAAGGATCTTGGCGCTTTAGCGCCTTTGTGCTCGTTCCCGAACGCGAGACTACGCGGTTGGCGACAAAGGCCGTAAACGGCCAAGATCCTTCGCAAGCTCAGGATGACGATGCTCATGGGGCTCTCGGTCCTATCTGCTCACGTCTCACGTCTCAGACGTCTAACAAGGTGCGCCCGTGCCCCGACCGCTATCTCAACTGATCTACCACCGCGTGCAGGAGGGCTCCGGCTCGCCGCGGATCATTACGCTTCACAAGTACAAGCAGTTTGCCGAAGATATGCAGGGGTACGGCCTCGCCGCCGCGCCGGACGCACGGATCATCGGCCTGCAGTCCTACAAGGGCGTCTATGTCGGCCGCGACATCGTTGGCTACACCTGGTACATCGGCCCGCTGGCCCAGCCCTCGCCAATCTACTTCGGCGACGGCCTCGTCCGAGATCGAGCGGTTCCTGTGGGACGAGATCGATCGCCAGCGTCCCGGTCCGGCCGAATTGCCCATCCTGATCGGGGTCGAGCAGGGCGCGATCATGGCGCTGGCTGCTGCCGCCGCTGTCCCGGACCTCCTCTCCGGCGTGATCGCCATCGACGGCTGCCTCCCCGTCGTCCCGGGCTGGACTCCGCCGCTGGCCCCGCTCGATGGCCTCCCGATCCTGCTCCTGGGATCGGCGGGCGCATGTCCGCGCCAGCAAACGCGCAGGTGTTCCTGGAAGGCTGACACTGGCGGAGACGCTGCGTGGCATGGGGCGCGGAGCGTCGAGCAGGGACACGACCACGCCGCCGATGAGGTCCCGGGCGAGGTATGGCGGTTGGACGCGCGGCAGCGAATGCGGACGCAGTTCGTAATCGTCTACGCGGCGCAGTGCTGGAGTGACCAATCAGCGTTCAACGGTTCGAGGCGCGATCGAGTCCAGCTCCGAAGCCGGGATGTATGCTTGCCCAGTGAATGACGTCGACAGTGGCGGACGGCCTCTGCAGGCCAATCGTGACATACCGCCTCGTACAAGTGAGCCTATGTGGCGAACGCTCGGAACCTGCTGGTGATCCTGAGGGTGCTGGCGGCCCCTGCGGCGGCCGACCACGGCCCGATCACCGACGTCACCTGCCCAATCCCCTCAGCGCAGGTCGTGCTCGATCCAGGGCATGGCGGATCTGACCCGGGAGCCATCAACGAGAATTTCGGTCTGCGCGAAGCTGACCTCGACCCTCGCGATTGCGAATCGCGTGGCGGAGATCCTTCGCCAGGAAGGTGGCTTCTCGGTCGCATTGACCCGGCAAGATGCCACCACCGAACTGAGCAACTCTGCCCGCGGAGCGATCGCCAACGCCTGTTCGGCCGAGGTCTTCGTTGAGATCCATCTCAATGCCTCGGTGAACCGGGACGTCAACTACGCGCAGACGTTCTGGGCGGTCAAAGAGAAGGACCTGGTCTTCAGCCAGGTGATGAACGCGGCGCTGGGGGCCCTGGGGATACCGCTCAGCGACATCGATCGGTTCGACAACGGCGGGTTGCTCCGGGCCAAAATGCCCAGCATCCTGGTCGAGTCGGTCTTCCTCTCGAATCAATACGGAGGCGGAGGCCCTGGTCCAACTGCCACGTCGGGAAGAGATCGCCCGTGCAATAGCCAGCGGAATTATCGCCTGGTTCTACGTGGTCGGGGCAGCGCGGTGAGGGCGCCGAGACGCATCCAGATCCAGATTGCTCCTGATCGCGGCGGTCTGTCTGGCCGGGGGCGTGCTTGCTTCGCAGATGTCGAAGCGTGCGCCAAGTCCTTTGCCTGAAGGCCCCATTTACCCTCCGGGATCTGCGGTTTACGGCGCGACCCTTGGGCAATGGGGTGCGCGTTTCTGGCAGTGGACTGTCAGTGTCCCGATCGGGCGAAACCCTGGCCACGACGCGACGGGCGAGACCTGCGGCATCAATCAGGACGGGCCGGTCTTCTTCCTGTCCCAGAATTTTCCGCCGTGCGTCATCCCGGAAGATACGGCCGTCTATGTTCCGATTGTGACGGCCGAATGCTCGACCGCCGAGGCGCCTCCGTTCTACGGCGGCACCGAGGACGAGTTGCGTAGGTGCGCGGCGGCCGAGGCGCTTCGGTACACAGCGATCATCGTTCGGGTAATGGCGTCCTGGTGCCAAACATCGCGGAGCACCGGGCAACATCTCCCCCATTCTCGATGACACTGCCAGAGAACAATGTGCTCGGGGCGACCCCTGGTACGGCCAGAGCAGTTGCGGACGGCTACCATCTCCTGCTCGCGCCACTGGCACCTGGCGCCCACGAGGTGATGGTCCACGCTTGAGCTTCAGGATGGAACGGTCCTGCCGGACAAGACTCGCCTACTTGACCGTTCTTGAGCCTGAACGCGCAAGCGAACGCTACTCCCGGGGCCAGTCCTGTCGCGCCGGATGAATGATGGCGAACTGCTATCTGGCCAGCAGACAGGGCTGATCTGATCCCGCGACTGCAAAGCCTGGCCCGTGGGACAATTACAGTGATATGAGTGCCAGCGGCAACGTCCCCACCCTCGTCTGCATCATCGGGGCACCGGCGGTCGGTAAGATGACCGTGGGGCAGGCGTTGTGCCGCCGCACGGGCTTTAAACTCTTCCACGGCCATATCGTCGGCGACGCACTCTCGCCGTACTTCCCCTTCGGCACGCCGTCGTTCGCTCGCCTGGGGCAGACATGGCGGCACACGTTTATCGAAGAGGCGCGGCGCGCCGGTCTGAACCTGGTGATCACCGTGGCCTGGCGCTTCGATCTCCCTGGTGATGCGGAATCCATCTGGAGCTGGCTGCAGCCGTATGCCGAGGGCGGGCGCGTGGTCTGCCCGGAGTTGGTCGCGCCGCTAGATGTGCGCCGTGAGCGCAACCGCACCGAGAACCGGCACCGCCACAAGAACCCCTACTGGGTCACCGACGAGTACCTGCGGGACATGAACGCCGCGCACCGCTACGACAGCGGCGGCGCCTTCCCCTTCGACGTGCCGCATCTGCGGATCGAGACCGAGCATCTCTCGGCCGAAGCCACGGCCGAGCGCATCATCGACCGGTTCAACCTGCCCCAGATCGTCGATCCCCAAGGCACACGCTAAGCGCGGACGCCTGGACAACAGACGGCGGCCGGTTGCGGCTCATGCCAGTTTCTCCTACGCTACCCCGGCTTTCGTCGATCTCAATGAGACCGGACCGCCGCACGGCGGGACCTGGCGGGCGGAGCGGCTTTGTACCGGTGATGGGACAGGAGAGTGGAATGCGGACAATGACCGACCGTCTCTTCCGAGGGCTTTGCGGCCTCCTGGCGTTCGCGGTGTTCGCGCCGGCGGCGCTGGCACAACCGGCGACGCCGGACGCGACGCCGGCCTCTACCTCCGCGCCGCTCGACCTGGCCGCGATGGCCCTCACGCCGGCCGACCTGGAGGCGCTCGGGTTCGACGGGTATTTGGTCGCCGATGGACGGACGCAGACGCTCGAGGACCGGGCGGCCGAGCAGGCGGACGACGAGGATTCCCAGGCAGAAGTGTCGACGTTCCTCTCCGGGATCGGCTGGGTCCGCGGCTATCGCGCCCGCCTCGCCCGCCCGATTACCGACGGTGAGGAAGACTTTGACGGGCTGGTCTCCACCAGCGTAACGCAGTTCGCGGACACATCCGGCGCGAACACCGGGTTTGACCTCACCTCGGATCGCGATGTGCGCGAGGGGAACGCGACCCCGGTGGCCGAAGCGGAGACGGTCGGCGACCGCTCCGAAGTCGTCCAAATCGGCGATGTAACGCTCGACGACGGCAATCCGCACCAGGGATTGCGCGTGATTTTCCAGCACGAGGAGTTCATTGGGGATATCGTCGCGGTCTCCCCGCCCGATCAACCGTTTGAAACGGATGACATTCAGGCGCTTGCGACCCGGCTGCTGGAGCGGATCGAGGCGGTCCTCGCGGATGGTGGACCGGACTTGAGCGTGAAGGTATTGCGATGGCAAGGAACCGGGCTGGCCGACCCGGACCTGGACAACTACTTGATGCTCGACGACGAGACGTATGAGGCTCTCGGTGACTCCGCGGAGGAGCGCGCCGACGATGCCGTCGACTACGAAGATGCGACCGATCGCTACGCTTACGAGGCCGCGCTGTCGGACCGTCTGTTCCAGTCCACGACCATCGTTCGGTTTTCGGCGGAGGATGCCGCGGGAGCGTGGGTCCAGGGATCGTTCGACCGGGCGAGCGACGACCAGGACGCCGAGACAGTGCTGGAGGAGGTGACCGATGCCCCCTCCTTCGGCGACGAATCGGTCGCGTTGCGGTACACGACCCCATCGGGCGACGAAGAAGTGACCGTCTACGCAGTCATCGTGCGCGTCGGTGACGTGGCCATCGGTATAGGGGTCGCCTCTCTGGACGAACTCGATGCCGCCGACGTCTGGGCCATGGCGGAGGCGCAACTGGCGTGTTACGAGGCTGGGGACTGCACCGTCGCCGCGGAGCCGCCGGCGGGGATAGGGGGCTAGGCTAAGCCGACTGACAGACGAGGTTATGCCAATGGCCGCGCCAAGGGTCACGATCCGGCGCGGTCCGAACGAGCGAACGAGCCGGGGCCAATCCCTGGCTCGTCGCGTTCCTAGGCGCAGTACGAGCGACCGCTCAAGCCTATGGAAGGGCATAACCGTGCCGGTGGGCCCGGCCAGCACACCCGCTCTGCACAGCTTCTTTGCGCCTGTACAGGCCGTACAGCGTACCTGAGGATCTGTTCGCCCACGTCCACGTCCACGGAAGGAATGGCGGATGCTGACCCGAGACGGCGAGGAGATGCTCAAGCAGTTCACCGCCACCGCCTATCCGCCGACGGTGACCGAGGTCGTGCCGGGCACGGTCTTCCACGTGCTGGGCTACGGCCACAGCAACGCCGGCTTCGTCGTCGCAAACCGCTCGGTGATCCTGGTCGACGCGCTGGACACCGACGTGCGGGCCGCGAAGCTCGCCGCCGTGATCGCGGAGCGCACGGACAAGCCCGTCAAAACGATCGTGTATACGCACGCGCACCCGGACCACACCGGCGGGGCCGCCACGTTCGCCGGTACCGACCCCGAGGTGATCGCGTTCGCCCCGGCCCGCCCCCTGCTGGCCCGGACGGTGCAGATCGGCACCGTCTTGCAGCGGCGGAGCGTCCGCCAGTTCGGCTACGACTTGACCGACGACGAGGCCGTCTCGCAGGGGATCGGTCCGCGCGAGGGGTTCGCGGTCGGGGAGGGAACCCGCCGGCCGTTGCCGGCGACGACGATCTACGCCGCGGCCGAAACGGTCCGCGACATCGACGGCGTGCGGCTCACCCTGGGCGCCGCCCCCGGCGAGAGCGACGACCAGGGCTTTGTCTGGCTCGACGAGCACCGGGTGCTGTTCTGCGGCGACAACTACTACGGCTGCTGGCCGAACCTGACCGCCATCCGCGGAGGTCAGTACCGCGACGTCGCCCAGTGGATCGCCTCGCTGGATCGGCTGCGCGCGTACTCCGCCGAGGCGCTCCTTCCGGGGCACACCCGGCCGATCCTCGGCCGCGCCGAAGTGGCGGAGGTGCTCGCCACCTTCCGCGACGCCCTCGACTTCGTCCTGACCGAGACGCTGGCCTGCATGGATCGGGGCCTGGGGATCGAGGAGACCGTTGCCGCGGTACAGCTGCCCGCACAGTTCCGCGACATTGCCTACCTGCGAGAGTTCTACGGCACCGTCGCGTGGTCGGTGCGCGGCATCTATGCCGGCTACCTCGGGTGGTTCGACGGCAACCCGACCCACCTCAACCCGCTCCCGCCCGCCGAGCGCGCCGCGCGGATGATCGACCAGATGGGCGGCCGTGGGGCCGTCGCGGGTGCGGTGAACGCCGCCCTCGCGGCCGGCGACGCACAGTGGGCGCTCGAACTGGCGGACCTGCTCCTGACGCTCGACCCTGAGGACGTTGCGGCCCGTCGCGCCAAGGCGCAGGGGCTTATGGCGCTTGGCCGAAGCAGGAGACCAGCGCCAACGGCCGCCACTACTACATTGCCTGCGCTAAGGAGCTGCTGGGCGGGAGCCTATAGAGGCCGGGCAAACCTACAGTGGGAGCTCCATCGTCACCGCAACGGGACCGACGGACTGAGACCCACCTCGCCCGGACCGACTATACTTTGTGAAGCCTTGCACGTAACCATCTCGCGGGCCGAGACGATCGCCGAGGCTGGTCGCCCCCGCAGCACGTCAGGATCCCCACGCGCAATGTCTGATACGCAGGTCACATCCGACACACTGACGCAGGAACAGGTCATCGACGCCATCCGCGGCGTCAAAGAGCCCGAGATCGGCCGCGGTCTGGTCGAACTGAAGATGGTCCCGAACGTCGCAGATCAGCGGGCGCGACGTCAATCTGACGGTCGAACTCGCTGCGCCGATCTCTCCGACGAAGCCCCAGATCGAACAGGACCTCCGGGCCGCCCTGGCCGCGATCCCCGATCTGGGCGAAGTGACCATCACCTGGACGAACCGGGTCCGCGCCTCCGGTGGGGGGCGCTCTGACGCCCAGCCGATCAAGGGCGTCAAGAACACGATCGCCGTCGCCTCCGGCAAGGGCGGGGTCGGCAAGAGCACCGTCGCGGTCAACCTGGCCGTCGCGCTGGCCGCCGCCGGGGCCAAGGTCGGGCTGCTCGACGCCGATGTCTACGGCCCCAGCATCCCCCTGATGATGGGCCGCCAGGACAAGCCCCTCATGCGCGGCGGCAAGATCGTGCCGCTGGAGGCCCACGGCGTCCACCTGATGAGCATCGGCTTCATCCTCGATCCGGACAAAGCCCTCATCTGGCGCGGACCGCTCGTCGCCCAGCTCATCACCCAGTTCCTCAACGATGTCGATTGGGGAGAGCTCGACTACCTGATCATCGACCTGCCGCCCGGCACCGGCGACGTCCAGCTCACCCTGGTCCAGAAGATCCCGATCTCCGGCGCGGTGATCGTCGCCACCCCGCAGGATGTCGCCCTGGCCGACGCGGTCAAGGGCCTCAAGATGTTCCAGGAGGTTAAGACCCCGATCCTGGGCATCGTCGAGAACATGAGCGGCTTCGTCTGCCCCGAGTGCAAGACGGTTCACTACATCTTCCGCCAGGGCGGCGGCAAGCGCGTGGCCGCGGAGCACGACGTCCCCTTCCTCGGCGAGATCCCGATCGAGCCCGCCATCGTCGAAGGGGGCGATACCGGCCTCCCGATCGTCGTAGCTGCCCCAGATGGGCTCAGCGGCCAGGCCTTCGCCGCGATCGCCGGCCGGGTCGCCAGCCGCCTCGCCGCCGATGCCATCGCCAAGCCGCGCAAGCCCACGATCATGCTCCGCCCTGCTGCTCGTTAGCCCGTCAACCATTTCGTCTCAATCACAGCGAAAGCCAGAACCCCGGCAGGGAAATCTGCCGGGGTTCTGTTTCAGAGCATTCGTGGTTCGTCGAACTCAGTTCAATAGCCCAGCGCGGAGCCTTAGTCACCAGCGTCGATGACTTTTGCCTTGACGGCATCCACAAGGTCCGGAGTTATTTCCAGGCCATGGTCTTCGACGGCGTGCTTCGCAACTTGGGCGAGCAGTTCCTCTTCCGTCTCCGCCTCGAAATGGTGCTGACAACCGGGGACAACTTCTCCGCACGCAATGGTCTTCATCACCCGTCCTCCTTTGGAGTCCCTGTGTTCGCACGGCTTCAGTGCCGCACGCTGCAACAATCCGAGTGAACTTGGCCGGGTAGTTGCCTTCTGTACTCTACGTCCTTGGTTCCACAATAGATAGCGAGATGGCGATTGCCAGAATGTGCTTCGGCGCCCTGGAGCCCGCCGCTACATGGTCCTGTTCACGCCCGACCGCTATGATGGCTTTTCGGTGGCATGCTCAATGCCTGTCGCGGCGGTCTGCTGAGTCGCCGCTGTGACACATGGATATCGAATTCTGGAGGTCAGGCCGGGTGGCAAGTGCCGTCCATCATCGCAACGAGGGCCGCGGCGGTCCCGCGCCGGCCGCGCCGTCTGGCTGGGGCCTGTGGGTGCTTGCGGCCCGGCCACGCACCCTGCCAGCGGCGGTCGCTCCCGTGGTCACCGGCACCGGGGTGGCGATTGCCGAGGATGGCTTCTGGTTGCCGGCGGCGCTGGCTGCCGTCCTCGTCGCCCTCCTTCTCCAGATCGGGGCCAATCTCGCCAACGATGTCTTCGACTTCCGGCGCGGCGCCGACACGGCCGAGCGCCTGGGACCGCCCCGCGTCACCCAGCGTGGCCTGATCGCCCCGGAGCGCGTCCTCCGGGCGACCTGGATCGTGCTGGCGGCGGCACTCCTGCCGGGGGCCTATCTGGTGATCCGGGGTGGGTGGCCGATTCTCGCCCTGGGGCTGATCGCGATCGTGGCCGCCCTGGCCTACACCGGCGGGCCCTTTCCGCTCGGCTATCACGGCCTGGGGGAGGTGGCGGTCTTCGTCTTCTTCGGCCTGGTCGCCGTCGCGGGGACGGCCTATGTCCAGACCGGCGACCTCACTGGCCTGGCCCTGGCCGCGAGCGTGCCGATGGGCGCCATCGCCGCCGCTATCCTGGTGGTGAATAACCTGCGCGATCTGCCCACCGACCGCGCCGCCGGCAAGCGCACGCTAGCGGTCCGCCTCGGCCGGCGCGCCACGATTGTCGAGTACACCCTTCTCCTCGCGGTGGCGTTCCTCGTGCCGCCCGTCCTGTGGCTCTCCGGGGAGACGGGCGCCTGGGTGCTGCTGCCCTGGTTGGCGCTGCCCCTGGCCTACGGGCTCATCCGGGCGGTCGCTCACGAGTCTGGCCGGCCATTGAACGCCAGGTTGGCGGGAACGGCGCGGCTGCAACTGGTCTTCGGGGTGCTCTTCGCCATCGGAGTTGCCGTACCCTAGAGCGTTCGTCGGCATGGCTGGCCGCGTCTCGGGCCGCCCGGGACGGTCAGCGTCGTGCGACCGGAAGAGAGGGTGAAGGGCAAATAATGATGGGACGAGCAGCCGTGGATGAGGACCAGTCGAGATGAGCGATCCGGTGGCGCGGGCCAGGCGCGGGGCGCTCAACGCCCCACGGGACATCCGCGAGATGTTCGGCCGGATTACGAAGCGCTACGACCTCGTCAATCGCCTGATGACGGGCGGGATGGATCGTCGCTGGCGGCGTCAGGTCGCCTCCCTGGCGTTGGCGGCCGCCCCCGCCGAGCGGCCGCCGCGTATCCTCGATGTCGCCACCGGCACCGGCGATCTGGCCCTGACGCTGGCCGATGTCGGGGCAGCCCGCAAAGCGGTAGTCGTCGGTCTGGACTTCGTCGGGCCGATGATCGCGGCGGCCGTTGCCAAGCGCGGCGCTCGTTCCCTTGCTCTGCTGGTCGGCGATGCGATGCGCCTTCCGTTCCCGGACGCCTCCTTCGACGCCGTCACCGTCGCTTTTGGCCTGCGCAACATGCCGGACTACGGGGCTGCCTTGCGCGAGATGGCCCGCGTCCTCCGCCCCGGCGGCCGGGTGATCGTGCTGGAGTTGACCCCCATGCACCGCCCAGTCCTGGGCCGCCTCTTCGGCCTCTACTTCGGCCGGATCGTGCCCTTCGCTGGTGGCCTGATCAGCGGCGACCGGGCCGCGTACGCCTATCTGCCCCGCTCCGTCGCCGCCTTCCCCCCCGCCGAGGATCTGGCCGACCTGATGCGCTCCACCGGCCTGACCGACGTCTGCTACGAGCTCCGCGGCGCCGGCACCGTCGCCATCCACCACGCCACCCGGATCTGACGCCGTCCAACGCTCCCCCTTCCCCCTGCCGCAGCGGGGGGAAGGGGGCCGGGGGTTAGGGGGCCACACCGGCGCCGCGAGCGTTCGTCTACGCCGCCCTGGCCTGGAAGAACCCGGCGTGGTCCCGGACGAATTGAGCGAGCCCGCGTGGCTCGCGCCCAGTCAGGTTGCGCACGACGCCGCTGGTTCGGTCCTGGTCGCCCCGGCGGAGGAAGCCGAAGATCGCCACGATCTGGTCCGCCACGAACTCCGGCATGCCGGAGGCCACTAACCCCTGCCGCGCCGCCTCGTCCGGAACCGGCACGAACTGGACGGGCTTGCCCGCCACGGCGGCGAACTCTTCCGCGACCCGCTCGAAGGAGATCGCCTCTGGCCCGGTGAGGGTGTAGGTCCGTCCGTCGTGCGTCGTCTCGGTGAACGTCACGGCGGCAACCGCCGCGATGTCGCGGGGATCGATCATGGCGACTCGCGCCCCGGCGGCGGGCACGAACAGGCTGCCCGCCTGCCGGATGGCATCCGCCGAGCCGAACAGATTGGTCATGTTGAAGGTCGGTCGCAGGACGACGGCCGGGACCTCCGTCGCCTTCAGATGGGCCTCGATCGTCCCGTGCCAATCCCAGAACGCCACCGGCGATCCGATCTCGGCTCCCAACGCGGAGAGCTTCACGATTCTCGCTACCCCTGCCTCCCGCGCCGCGTCGATCACGCCGGTCTCGTACGCGACCTGGCGTGGATCGTTGGCGCAGGCGAGGAAGACGCCGTCCACACCGGCCATCGCCCGCCGCACGGACGCCGCGTCGCCGAAGTCGCCCGTGACGACCTCCACCCCACCGCCGAACATCCCGGCGGCCTTGGCCGCGTCTCGGACGAAGGCCCGCACGGTGACCCCCCGCCCCTGGAGTTCCCGTACCACCCCGGAGCCAACGTTACCCGTTGCCCCGGTTACCAATACCTGCTTCATGGCGTTCCATTCCTTTCTGCCCGCCCCGATTCCCGGGACGGGATGCTGTTCACGTTCGTAGCGAAGACGTTCGTCGGGCCGGAGATTGGCTGGCGCGGCGAGCCACGCGGCCCACGGTCCGAGCGGCGGGGACAGTTGGTGTCCATCATGCGCTCGCCTGGAAGCGCCCGGCGTGGTCCCGGGCGAACTGGGAGATGCTCCGTGGCTCGCGCCCGGTCAGGTCGCGGACAGTTTGAGTGGTCTTGCTCTGGTCTCCCCGGCGGAGGATGCCGAACAGGGTCACGATCTGGGGTATGGCGAACTCCGGGTACCCGAGCCCGATGAGGGTCGGGCCCGCCGTCTCGTCGGGCAGGTCGACGTATCGCACACTCCTGCCTGCTACATCTGAGAGTTCCTTCGCGACCTGCTCGAAGGTGATCGCGGTTGGGCCGGTGACGGTGTATGTTTGGTCGCCATGCTCCTCTCCGAGGAGGGCCGCAGCGGCCACGGCGGAGATATCCCTGGGGTCGACCATCGCCACACTGGCCCTGTTCGCCGGCATTGCCAGGACGCCATCCCGGCGGACCTCATCCGCCCAGACGAGCAGGTTGGTCATCTTGAAGGTCGGCCGGAGCACAACCGCCGGAATCCCCGACGTCCGCAGGTGCGCCTCGACCTGTCCTTGCCAGTCCCAGAACGCCACGGGTGACCCGACCGCCGCCCCGTGGGCCGAGAGCTGGACGATCCGCCGAACGCCCGCCTCCCTGGCCGCGTCGATCACACCGATCCCGTAGTCCACCTGCTGTGGAACCGCGGAGCAGGTGAGGAAGACCCGCTCAACCCCAACCATTGCGCGCCGCACCGACGCCGCGTCCGCAAAGTCTCCGGTGACGATCTCGACGCCGGTCCCGAACATCGCGGTGGCCTTGTCCGGGTCCCGGACGAAGGCGCGCACGGCGACGCCTCGGTCTAGCAATTCCCGCACAACGCCGGAGCCAACAGTTCCCGTCGCCCCGGTGACGAGTATCCGATTCATGGATGTTACCGGCCCTCTCGGCCGCCCATAGTGGGCGGGATATTACGGTTGAAGCGGAAGCGGTTCTCCGGGTCGTAGGCGTCCTTGAGCGCGACCAGCCGGTCCCAGTCCGCGGCCGGGTAGGCGGCTCGAATCCGGTCCTCCCCGGGATCCAATTCCAGGTAGTTGAGGCATGTCTCCCCCGTCTGGAAGGGACGCATCGCCTCGATCAGGCGGTCCATATGGGTCGAGGCGGCCGCGGCCATCTCAGGGTTGAACGTCGCCCCGATGGCATTCAGCGAGTACCGGGCGCCTCCGCTGCCGATGGGGCTCAGGCGCTCCGGTGATCGGGCCAAAGCCCCACCGAGCTGGCGTAGCTCGACGATCGCCAGGGGCGATCCCGATCCCGCCCCCGCGACCATCACCAGGGCATCGATTGCCCCTGGCGAGAGATCGGTGAGCAGATCAGCCCGCTGGATGATCCCGATCGGATCGACCGGGTCCCGGCTGATCGTCTCCATCGCCGCCACCGGCAGCTCGCCGAAGGTGTCCATGATCGGCGCGCCAAGCCCGGTGCGGATGGGCTGGAATAGCGCCTCCCCGTCCGCTGGAGTCTCCCCGCAGAAGCAGCCGCGCACCGCGATGACCGGTCGCCCCTGGAGCGGCTTCGGGACGGTTGGCAAGGGGGGCAGGTTGAGGAAGACGAACGCCGAGGTCACCTCGTCCGGGAGCGCCGCGCTCCACTCGGCGTAGCGAGTGAGCACCTCCGGGGCCACTTCCACAGGGAAGAAGACGGCCCCGCCATAGACCGTCGCCAGCGGAGTAGAGCCGGAACTCCAGCGAGGTGACAATGCAAAAATTGCCGCCGCCGCCCTTGAGCCCCCAGAACAGATCCGGGTTCTCTGTGGCGCTCAGGCGCGCGATTTCCCCGCCGGCGGTGACGATCTCCGCTGCTGTGACGCTGTCCGCGTTCAGCCCGTACTTCCGCCCGAGCCAACCGAACCCGCCCCCCATCGTGTAGCCGACAACGCCGACATGGGGGGCCGAGCCTGCCAGGCCGGCCAGACCGTGAGGCGCTGCCGCCGCGATCACGTCACTCCACAATGCGCCTGCCTCGACCGTCGCCGTCCGGGTTCCCGGGTCAATCCGCACCCCCCGCATCCGCGAGGTGTTGACGAGGACACCACCGTCGCAGGGCGCGCCAACGCCGTGCCCGGTCGCCATCACCCCGACGCCTAGCGCCTCGTCCCGCGCGAACCGCACTGCGGCGCTGATGTCGTCCGCGTCCTCGGCCATGACGATCATGGCTGGTCGTTGGTGTGCGTTGCGGTTCCAGGCAGCGCGGCCATCGTCGTAGCCCGTCTCTCCCGGCAAGAGCGCCGCGCCCCGCAAACGTGAGCGCAGGGCCGCGACCCGCGTCGCGCTCACAGCCCCGGCATCCACCGGAGTCATCATCGTTGTCATCGTCCTACCAGTTCTTCAGCCGGGCACTCGCCCGATCGCCTCATCGCCTCCCATCATCGGAGGGACACAGGCATGATCGGAGAGGGGGCGTTCCACGAGCGTTCCGCGGAGCGTTCCTGGTTTTGGGGTGTGGGAACGTTGACTCGCTTAAACGAGGTCGAGCAGTGCGGTCGCCTCGCGCGCGTCTTCTCCGTCAGGACCCTCGGGCAACGTCGTCACAATCGCCGCCAAGCGTTCGCGTGCCCGGCTCGTGCTAGAGACGTCTCCTGCCCGAATCCGGTAGCGAAGAAGACTCGTCGCCGCCCGAAGCTCTAGCGCGATCGCGCCCTGAGTGCGGGCAACTTCGAGCGCCCGATCGAGCTCGGTCACGACTTCGGCCGCTGGGGCGTCGAGTGCCGCCAGGAACTCCGCCCGGCGGCGGCGAATCTCCGCCTCCCAGAGACGGTCGCCGTCGCCCGAGGCGAGCACCCGATCGGCCGCTGTCAACCCCACCCGGGCTTCTCCGGCTACCGCGCAGGCTTCGAGGAGCAAACGCACCAGGAAGGCGCGCATCCCCGGCGCGTGATCTGCCGTTTGGACATCGTCCAGGGCGCGCCGGATGCGGGCGATGCCGGTCTCCACTCGACCGTCGACGACATCGAGGTAGCCCCCGAATGCGTCGGCCGCGAACTGCGTTGGCCGCGCTCCGGCCTCGCCACCCGTCGTCGTTATTGGCTCGACGTACGCACGGACTCCGGCCGTATCGCGCAGATCCAGCGCCAGGATGGCCGCGAAGACGTATGCCGTCTCCCGGGTGAACGGGTGCCCGATCTCCACCGCCAGGGCAAGGGCGTCATCGCGCGCCCGGACCGCCGCCTGGGACCGGCCGAGAAACCAGAGCGTGTTGCCGAGGCGGCCCAGGCAGAGCACCTTTGGATCCAGCCCATAGCGGAGGAGGTGGTCCTGGCGATGCTCAGGCCGATAGCGGTCCACGACGGCCTCGAAGTGGCGGCGAGCCGTCGCGAACTCCCCCTGATAAAAGGCGGAAATGCCAAGCACGGTGTCGCCTTCGACGCGGAGGATGTCGTCCTCATCGCGCTCGCCAAGGGCGCGGAGTTGTGCGCCGAAGCCGCGGGCCGCCGCGAAGTTGCGCCGGGCGAGGTTGGCGAACGCGAGCGAGCGCAGCATCGGCGGCGCCGGTTCGATGCCTAGCGTTCCCGCCAGATCGAGTGCCCGCGCCTGCACCGCGGCCAGTCGCTCCGATGCCCAGCCATCGACGGATCCGAGCGGCGGCGGCAACGCGGTGAGCAGGGCAAGTTCCCGCGTCTGGCGTTCCGGCGTCTCCGGCAGCCCGCGGAGGAGCTGGACGGCGCGCTCCAGAAAGCGGATCGCGTCGACATTCGCGTGAAGCAGCAGAGCGGCATCGGCCGCGCGCCCGTACCAACTGGCGGCCTCTTCGCCCGCGCCCGCCTGCTCGAAGTGGGCGCCGATGTGGCCGCTGATCGGTCCAGGATCGGTCGCGTGCCGTCCCGCCAGCACCCGAGCAACCCGTCGGTGGTGATGGCGCCGCAGCGCGGGACTGACGCCGAGGTAGGCTGCCTCGCGGATCTTGTCATGGCTGAAGTCGTAGGCATCCGCCCCCTGCTCGCGGATGATCTGCCGCCGCCAGAGCTCATCCAGCCCGCGCACGACCGTCTCCGCATCGGCATCAGTCGCGTCCCCAAGGACATCAATCGAAAAAGCCCGGCCGATCGTGGCGGCCAGGCCGGCCAGTGCGCGGCCCGGCTCGGAGAGTTGGGCCAGACGCGCCCCAATCGCGGCCTGCACCTTGGGGCTCGGCCAGTCTCGTGCCGACCGGCCGCCATCCCACCCGGCCCGCACCGCCTCGACCACGAAGAGCGGATTGCCCTCGGTCTCGGCGTAGAGCCGGTCCGCCTCCGTCGCCGCGAACGCGCGACCGGCGATCCGTCCGGCGAGCGCGGCCGTCTCCGCCGGGGAGAGCCGGTCGAGGTGGATCTCGGTGCACCGGTCGAGGGCGTGTAGCCCGGCGACGAGGTCGTGCATCGGGTGGCGTGCCTCGATGTCCTCGCGCCTGGCCGTCGCTGCCACCAGGAGGGGAGCGTCCGGAGCGCCACGGAGCAGGAAGTGGATGAACTGCACCGTCTCGCGGTCGAACCACTGGAGGTCGTCGGCAATGAGCAGGATTGGCCCCCCGGCCGCGAGGATCGCCCGGGCCACGGCGTCGAAGAGTCGCTGGCGTTGCTCGGCCTCCGGCAGCGGCTCCGGCCGGGGGAGGTTCGGCATCGCCGCCGTCAGTTCCGGGAGCAGGCGGACCAGTTCCGTCAGCCGGCCACGGTCAAGTCGCCCTCGCCGGGCCGCAATCGCATCCGCCCGGAGCCAGTCCACGACGGGCCCATACGCCAGCGCCCCCTCGGCCAGGTAGCCGCCCGCGTCGGCGGCCACGGCGCCGCGATGGATGCACCATGCCCGGAACTCCTCCACCAGCCGCGATTTGCCGATCCCGGGTTCGCCGCTGACCAGCACGAGCTGGGCCCGGCCCCGTTCGGCCTTCCGCCAGATCTCCGTCAGGCGAGACCACTCCGCCCCCCTGCCCACGAGCACCGGTCCGCCAAGGCGTCCACCCGGCCCCTCCGGGGCGCCGGGTTGCACGGGTTGCGAAGGCGGCAGCAGTGCTTCGTAGACCTTGCGGGTCTGCGCGGATGGTTCCACACCCAGCTCCCGCTCCAGGGTGGTGACACAGGCGTGGTAGACATGGAGGGCCCTCGCCCGGTCGCCAATGGCGTCGTGGAGCCGCATCAGAGCGCGGTAGGTCTCCTCGCGCAGCGGGTCATGGCGCAGGTGCTGGTCGGCGTAGCGAATGGCCTGACCATGTTCGCCACTGGCTTCGAGCAGAGCGATGAGGCGGGCAAGAGCGTCGAGGTACCGTGCGCGGAGCCGCTCGCGCTCATCCAGGAGCCACTCGTCGTAGCTGCCATCGAGGAGGTCGCCGGTGTAGAGGCGGACAGCCTCCTCCAACGCGGCGCGTTCGCCGGCCGCGTCCCCATCGGCCCGCGCCATCGTCTCCTCAAAGGCGGCCACGTCCAGCCAGTAGGGCGTGTCCGCTCGCCACCCGAGCGTGCGGGGGGTGATATCGAGGTAACTGTCGATATCGGGGAGGGCACGACGAAGCGTGTGAAGGAGGTGGCGGAGGTTCGTGCGTGCCTGCGCTTCGGTCGAATCCGGCCAGAGGAGGAACGCAAGCCGTTGCCGCTGCTGGGGCGCTTCCCGGTGGAGAAGAAGAAAGGCGAGGAGCGACTCGGCCCGCGCCGACTCAAGCGGCGGTAGGACGGTATCACCAGACCGCAGGTCGAGTGGGCCGAGGAGGTGGATGCGGACTAGCGCCGGTGGCGCCCCCATGTCGATGCTCTGTTCTGTCACCTACGAACGCACCACGCGTCATTCCAAGAAATCAGCGTAGGGGCGAGGCATGCCTCGCCCAATCTCCGAACCGTGACGCATCGCGTTGGGACACGGGCCGCATCGCGGTCCGGATCCCGATGAGGCATGCCTCGCCCCTAGGAACCGTCCTGCGCATGCCGCTGACACACCATCAGTCTACAGGCCAGTCGCCGACATTCACGCTTGACAACGATACATCGGTGGCACCTCGGTTACCCTGCGAACTCCCCCGCGACACATTCCATGTAGATCAGATCCCAGAGGCGCCCGCCTAGCCGGCTACAGCGGCGGCGACGCCCGAACGTGACGAACCCCGCCTTTTCGTAGGCCCGGATCCCCCCCCGGTTGAACTCGTACACCGTTAGCAGGACGTTCTCCAGCGCACGATCGTTGAAGGCATAGCCCAGGACGAGCCGCGTCGCTTCGGTCCCGTACCCCTTGCCGCGCGCGTCCGCCTCGCCAATCGTGATCCCGAAACTGGCGCGGGCGTGACGCGGCTCGATCTGATACAGGTAGGCGATCCCGATCGGGCGGAGCGTCGCGCGTTCGTAGACGGTGAACGCGGCGGTGCCGGGGTCGGCCATCCGCGCCTCGAAGGTCGCCGTCTCTTGTTCGAGGGTGGTCGGCCAGGAGAGTCCCAGGGTCCGGCTGGTCGAGAGATCGTTGCTCCAACGCAGGTAATCCGGGATCAGGTCACGGCGCAGCGGCCCGAGCACAACGAGGTCGCCGGTGATGTTGAGGATCTCGACCGGTGGAGGTGGGATCGCCGAGGAATCGGTCTCTGGCATCGGCGTTGTCGGTTTCTCCGGCGCACCGGCATCGTCCGGTTACACCGACCGTCGTGTGCGTGGGTTCGCGAACTCATCCAGACCGGACGGAGACGAAGTAGAGGCCCGACGAAGACCAGCATGATGATGATCACTGGGGGCAGGAACCACCACCACAGCCCGTGGAGCAGCGCGGCATAGAAATTCGCCCAATAGAGGGTCATGCCCAGGGTGTTCGAATCCAGCTCGCTCAGCCCGAGCAGGTCAAGGCCGACCGAGGCGAGCACGGCGCCGCGAGACCGTCCCAACAAAGGTCGCCGCCAGGTACGGGAGCAGGTTCGGCATGATCTCCTTGAAGATCACCTGGGCCGCGTTCGCCCCCGACATCCGCGCCATCTGGACGTAGGAGCGTTCGCGGATGCTCAGCACCTGGGCGCGGATCGTGCGGGTCGGGAAGAGCCAGGCGAACGACCCGATCACGAGCGCCATCTGGTTGATCGTCAGGGCGGCGTGGAGCGAGATCGCGACCAGCACCAGCACCAGGATCGCCGGGATCGTCAGGCCAATATCGACCACTCCCCGGATCACCGTGTCGATCCACCCTCCGAAGTAGGCGGCCAGCAGTCCGAAGATCGTCCCGATCGTGACCCCGATGACCCCGGCCACCAACCCGACGTAGAGCGTCTTCGGGGTGCCGACGATCATCACCGCCAGCAGATCTCGGGCCTGGCGGTCGGTCCCCAGCGGATGGTCCAGGGAAGGCTTCTGATTCGCCCGGCCGGAAAGCGGATCGGCCAGAGAGATATCCCAAAAGAGCCGCCCAAAAAGGGCAAAAAGCGCAACGAGCAGGAGGAGCGTCAGCCCGATGGAGAGATTCTTGTTCCGCCGCAAATACCCGAGCATTCCGCTCCTCCGATAAGACGTCAAGTACGGCATGCCGACAAGTAGATCTCGTTTCCTTGCCGCCTTGCCGCCTTGCCGGCGTCCGTCTCTATTTGCCCTCGTACGAGATCCGCGGATCGAGAAGCGGGTAGATCAGATCGAGGATCAGCGTCGCGATCGAGACGCACAGCACGATTGAGAAAATAATCCCCTGGACCACGAAGTAGTCGAACAGCAGGATCGACCGGTAGAGCATGCCGCCGACGCCGGGGTAATTGAAGATCACCTCCACCAGGAGACCGCCGGAGAGGATCGTCGCCAGCGAGAGGCCGAGGGCCGTCGTCTGTGGTAGGAGCGCGTTCCGCACCGCGAAGTGGAAGAAGAGTGTGGGTTTCTTCATCCCGGACGCCTCGGCGAAGATCATGAAATCCTCGCCCTCGGCCGTGATCATCATCCCCCGCATCCCGAGCGCCCAGAACCCCATCGAGGCCAGCAGGATGCTGAGCGCGGGCAGGAAGCTGTGTTCCAGCACGTCCCAGGCGAACGACCACGACCACTCGGGAATGCTCCCCGGCGAATAGCCGCCAAATAATGGGAAAATTGGCCACTGGAAGGCAAAGAGATAGAGGAGGATCAACCCCAGGAGAAAGAACGGGACCGCGGAAAACAGCAAGAGGGGCGGAAACAGATACTGGACCCACCCAGGGGTATGCCTCCACCCGAGCAGGGCGCCGAGCAGCGTCCCGAGCAGAAACGCCAGTAGGGTCGTCGTCAGGAGCAACCCGATCGTCCACGGGATCGCCGAACCGAGCACCCCCCAGACGGTTTCGGGGTAGTTGGCCATCGAGTACCCGAAATCGAGGCGGGCGATGTCGCCCAGATAGACCAGATACTGCTGCCAGAGGGGGTCATTCAGGCCGAACTTCTCCTGGTAGACCTCGACCATCTCGGCCATGCCCGACTGGACGGCGCCCCCTGTTGCCGCCGACTGGTGCAAGCGGGAGCGAATGGGATCGCCGCCGGAGATCCGGGGCAAGAAGAAGTTGAGGGTCGCGGCGGCCCAGAGGATGACCACGAACATCAGGAGGCGGCGAACTACGTAGTCAAGGCGCATGGTTGTGGATGTCCCATCACGCGGGGAGGCAGAGGAGGCCGGGAGAGCGCGTGCCCCCCGGCCATTCGGCCGGGGGGCAACGTCTGCTCTCCCTACTGGGCGGGCTTCAGCTCGTTGAGGATGAGCTGGAAGGTCAGATGCCAGAAGGCGCCGTTGACGTAGGCGTTCTCGGCGGTCGGCCAACCGGTCCAGTAGGTCTTGTTCATCGGGATGCGGTGGTACCACTCCTGGATCGGGATATCCGGCAGCTCCGGCAGCCAGATCGCCATCGCCCGCAGCCACTGGTCGGTCAGGGCCGCCTGATCATCCGGCGAGGTGTCTCGCCATCTCGTCGACGATCGCGTCGTACTCCGTCGTTATGCCAGCGCGAGAAGTTCACGCCGTGGCCGCCCGGGACCGCGACGGAGGCGGACTGGTAGAGGAACGAGCGTGTCGTACGGGTCGTTGCCGACGCTGCCGCCGTGGCCGAAGAGGGAGGCGTTCCAGTCCCCGGGGCCGAAGCGGTCGAAGAAGTCCGGCGGCTGGGCGTAGGACGCCTCGATGCCCTGGTTCTTCAATTGCTGGACGATCACCGGGCCGATGTCGTCCATGACCTGGAAGGCCTCGATCGGGACGTTGATGCCCTGACCGTTCTTCGTCCACATGTCGTCTTCCTTGGCCCAGCCGGCGCTCGGTCGAGCATCGGCGTCACCCTTCTCCGGGTTGAACTCAGTCGTCGGGTACTGCTGGAGCAGGGCGGCGGCGCTCTCGACGAAGGGTTGGAGACCCGGGTAGGAGGGAATCGGCAGCGACCACTTGGAGCCCGCGCCGCCGTAGGGCGACGTCGATGATCTGGTGGCGGTCGATGTAGTAGCTGAGCGCCCAGCGGACGGCCGGATCGGTGTACGGCTCCTTCTCGTTGTTGACGTAGAGCGAGGTCGGCCACCAGTCGACGTAGCCGTACGGGCGGTTCCGTCCCGGTGTGGGTAATGATGCTCGGGTTCTGTGCGATGACGGTCTCGATCGTCAGCGGCCGCAGGTCGAGCGAGCAGTCGACCTCGTTGTTGATCAGCTGCTGGGCCATCTGCTCTCCGGCGCGAACGGGAGGTAGATGATCCGCTCGACCGCGGGCAGGGCGGGCACGAGGCCCTGATCCACCGCCCACCAGGAGTCGCGGCGGTCGATGATCTTTTGCTCCGCCGAGGTGAGGATGACCTTCCAGGGGCCGGTCGTGACCGGCAGGCCGGCGGCGATGTCGAAGTTCTCGAAGGTCGTCCAGTCCTGGCCCTCGAAGATGTGCTTCGGGACGATGTAGAAGCCGATGTCGTACTTGTAGGTCATGAAGTACATGAAGCGCGGCGCGGGGATCTTGAAGGTCAGGAGAACGTCGGTCGTCCGGTCTCCGCCACGGCCGATGTCCAGGAAGGTCGCGACGTTGACGCCCCACTTCACCTTCGCGCCCTGCTCGCCCGCGGTGCGTGATGGAGTAGGCGACGTCCTCGGCGCGTGAACGGCGTGCCGTCGCTCCAATTGATCCCGGAGCGGGTCTTGATGTTGAGGGTGGTGAAGTCGGCGTTGTATTCCCAGCTCTCCGCCAACCAGGGGATGGTCTTATCGGCGAAGGCGCTGTAGAAGGCCAGCGGCTCGTGCAGGAGGCCGAGGCCGTTCTGGTGGTTGGACGGGACCGGGTAGCCGTTCCAGAGGTTCTGATCGGCGTAGCGGCCGGCCGTCGCCGGCCCAGCGCAGGATCAGCGTTCGCTCGCGTGGGACATCCTTGACATCCTGTGCCGCGGGGACGGCGCCGACCCCGCGCGCGAATGGCGCCGCCACGGCGGCAGCCGCGCCAGCGGCGGCTCCCGTCTTGACAAGCGTCCGCCGAGAAACCCTGAGAGCGTCGTGGTCCTGCATCGGGCCTCCTCCTCAGTTGATGGATGCCGTGAGAACGCCGGGGTTAACATGGTCGCGGCTTGGGACCGCGACGCTCCCGGACATCGCCGTGCATGACAGGCACTATTCGCATCCAACGATTACGTCAGTATAATCGGCACGAATACTAAAAGTGTCAATGGCGTTGACTCAATCAGCTTTGTCAACCGTACGCAGCGTCGCGGGCGGTGGGGTCGCCGCCCCGGTACCGTGTCGCGCCAACGTAGTCGCCGCCAAGCGCCTGAGGTGATCTGGCGCTCGCCGGGAGGAAACCTGTCGCTATGCGGGAAGTGCTGCGTGTCGAGGAACTGCAGGTCAACTACCACACCCCGGCCGGTCCGGTTCGGGCGGTCAACGGTGTCTCGTTCACGCTGCACGCGGGCGAGCGGCTGGGGTTGGTCGGGGAATCGGGCTCCGGCAAGTCGACCATCGCCCTTGCCCTGATGCGCCTGATCCGGCCGCCGGGCCGGATCGACGGCGGCAAGGTGCTGCTCGACGGGGTCGACCTGCTTGAGCTGGACTCCGACGAGATGCGGCGCCAGCGCCTGGCCCGGGTCGCGCTCGTCGCCCAGGGAGCGATGAACTCGCTCAACCCGGTGAAGCGGGTCCGGGATCAAATTCGCTACGGTCTGCGCGACCACGACAAGGACATGTCCAAGCCCGAGCTCAACGCGGTACATGGCCGAGTTGCTGGAGCAGGTCGGGTTGCGGCCAGAAGTCGCCAACATGTACCCGCACGAGCTGAGCGGCGGCATGAAGCAGCGGGTCTGCATCGCCATCGCGATCAGCATGAAGCCCCTCTTGATCATCGCCGACGAGCCGACCAGCGCCCTCGATGTCGTCGTCCAGTGGCAGGTGATCGACACCCTGCGCCGCGTCCAGGGCGAGATCGGCGCCGCCGGCATCCAGATCGGCCACGACATGGGCCTGATGGCCCACTCGGTCGATCGCCTGGGCGTGATGTACGCCGGCCTGATGATGGAGTTGGGCTCGGTCCGGGATGTCGTCAAGGAGCCGCTCCACCCCTACACCCAACTCCTGATCGGTAGCCTGCCCTCACTCGCCTCAAAAGAGAAGCCGACCGGCATTCCAGGGTTGCCCCCATCGCTCCTCAATCGCCCGAGCGACAACTGCCCCTTCCACGCCCGCTGCCCCTACGCGATGGACCGTTGCAAGACCCATCAACCAGCCCTGCGTGAACTCGGACCCGGCCACTGGGCCGCCTGCCACCTCTACGACGATCCTTCGTACAAACCGGTGCGCCTCCAGGATCGCCACGTCGGCCAATGCCGCGCCGCGGCCAGAAGCGCTGGTGACCCAATGACGTCACTCCTGGAGATGCGCAACGTCACCAAGATCTCTCCTCCGGCGTCCTCAAACAGTCGCAGAAGACGATCGCCCTGGAAAACTTCTCGTTCTCCATGAGCGACTCCAACCCGTCCGTCACCGCGATCGTCGGCGAGAGCGGCAGCGGCAAGACGACCCTCGTGCGCCTGATGCTCGGCTTGATCCACCCGACCGAAGGCGAGGTCTTCTACCGGGGCAAGGATCTGCGCACCCTGTCCCGGCCGGAGCGGCGCACATTCCAGCGGGAGGTCCAGACGATCTTCCAGGACCCGTTCGAGGTCTACAACCCCTTCTACAAGGTCGACCACGTCCTGGAAATGCCGATCGCCAACTTCGGCATGGCGAGCTCACAGCCGCGAGCGGCGCAAGCTGATGGAAGAGGCCCTCAGCGCGGTCGGGCTTCGCCCGGAGGAGACACTGGGCCGCTATCCGCACCAACTCTGCGGCGGTCAGCGGCAGCGGATCATGGTCGCCCGCGCGCTGATGTTGCGGCCCCGGATCATCATTGCTGATGAGCCGGTCTCGATGGTCGACGCCTCGCTCCGGGCCACGATCCTGGAGAACCTGCTCTCGTTGAACCGCGATTTCGGCATCTCCCTGATCTACATCACCCACGACCTGACGACGGCCTACCAGGTGAGCGAGGACGCGATCGTCCTCTACCGGGGCGCGGTGGCGGAAGCGGGCGCCGCCGAACTCGTCGTCCAGCAGCCGGAGCACCCCTACACGCGCCTCCTCGTCAGCTCCATCCCCGAGCCCGACCCCGACATCGCCTGGGAAGGCGAACGGGCGCTCGGCACCCCCACCGGCGGCCTGACCCCCACCGGCGATAGCTACTGCCGCTTCCACGAGCGCTGCCCCTACGCCATGCAGCAGTGCGTCGAATCCGCCCCGCCCTTCTACCTGACCTCCACCCGCCGCGCCACCGCCTGCTACCGCTTCCAAGAATCTCCCGCCATCCCCGCCGGCGATCTGAACCCGGTGCTGACCCACGAGGCGCCTCAGGTCGCCATCGCCGGAGATTGAGCCTGGCCGAGCGTCAAGCCGGCTCGACATCGCGGCGTGGCCGTCACATAGGTGGTAGAACGCCTCCACGGGACCACACCGGCATACGGCGATGCTCCCGCGGGCTGGCAGGGAGGGCGTGCCCTAGAGGCGTTGCCCGTGCGTGCGGCATTCCCGGCCGATATGAGTACTCTTCCCTATATCAAGTCGGCCCCCCGGTGCCATAGCCTGAACTGGCTGCAACGTGGGTTCGTCAAATGTCGATCACGCTGGCGGCAATTCCCGATTGAGGAATGCCCCATGCTCCGTCATCGCTCCCTCCCAACCGTCTCCTCCCTGGCCGCACTGGCCGCCCTCGTGCTCGCACTCGTTGCCGGAGTCGTGACCACCGATCACGGGGCGGCGGCGGCGCCACGCTTTGCCACCGTGGCCAAGCAGACGCTCCCGCTCGCGGCCGACGCACTTGTCTGGCAGCTCACCGAAAGCGATGCCTTCCCGGACCCCGGCGCCGCCGTGCCGTTTGCCCCGGGCTTTCTCTACGCCCCGGATGCCGCCCTGGCCGTCTTCCGTGACGGGAGCGACCGTGCCACCCCGGTGCGTCCGAACCGCGCGCTCGTGATCCGTGACGCCACTCCGCTGTCGCCGATGGCCGCGGATCGCGCGACGCCGACCGTGTTCCTGGCAGTCGAAATCATCGCGGAGGCCGACGCGGTGACGCCGGCCGGCGATCCGTTCGAATTGGCGCAGGCGAACTACACTCTGCAACTCCTCCGCGCCACCTTGCCGGCCGCGGACAACGGGGAGCACTCCGGCGCCGAGCCGCTGTCCCTGGACGAGAGCGCGTACCCCGTCCTGCTGGTTGTGGTCGCCGGCGAGACCGAACTCACCGTGGACGGGGCCGAACCCGAGGTGCTGGCCACCGGGGCGGCCGTCGCCGTCGCCGGGCGCTTCTCGCTTACGCAAAGCGGCGAGGTCGATGCCGTGGTGCTGGCCGTGACACTGCGAACGGCCGCCGCCCAAGCCGGTACCTCCACAGGAGCCGCCACCGGCGGCGGCGGGACGCCGGGCGGAAACCCCGCCAGGGGGGCGGGGCCAAATGCCTCACCGTCCCCATCGCCGTCCCCCTCCGCTTCTCCCTCACCTTCGCCGTCACCCAGCCCGTCGCCACCGGCCACGAGGCCCTGCCCTGGCGACCCCGAACGGACGATCTGTCCAAGCCCCGCCCCCTCGCCCGCCGGAAGCGGCGGCGGTGACGGCGCCGTCGTGCACGCGGACGATCCCCTCCCCTGTGTCACCTGCCTCCCCGACACGCTCGATCCAAACGCCCCACCCAGTCGTGTGGTGGATTCCGATCCCGACGACGACGGCCTCGACAATGACGCCGAAGATACCTATGGGTCCGGCCGTGACGTCTGGGACACCGACGCTGACGCCTTGGGGGACGGCGCCGAGGTCTACAACTTCGGCACGAGCCCACTCAAGCCCGATACCGACTACGACGGCCTCACCGACTGGGACGAGATCTACACCACCTACACCGACCCGCTCAACGCGGACAGCGACGGAGACGGGCTCATCGACGGTGTCGAGTACAACAGCTACCGCACCGATCCGAGCGGCCGTGATACCGATGGCGACTGCCTGAACGACGGCTTCGAGGTGCAGTCGCTCGGCACAAACCCCAGCCTCCAGGACACCGATGGCGACGGCGTGTTCGACAGCTCCGAGTATGGGAAGTCGGACCCCTTGAACGCCGATGACGTGTACGAGGGGCGCGGTTGGCAGTGCGCCGAATAGCGTCACCAGATCCCTCACGACCTTCCCCGAGGCCGATCTGGAATTAACCGGCCCCGGCGTCGCCTGGGCAGCAGGATAGACATGCCTGCTCCCGGATATGCCGGGAGCATCCGCCACGAGTTCACGCATCGAAGGAGGAGTCATTGGACGGCGACCGCTTCGACACGCTTACCCGCAACCTCTCAGCCGCGACATCCCGCCGGCGTCTTGTCGGTCTCGTCACCGGAGTGATCGCGGGGATTGCCCATCAGGTGCGCGACACGTCCGCGCAGGCCTGCAAACCACCCGGCGCCACCTGTCGCCCCCAGGACACCTGCTGCGGCGGCGCCTGCACCCGTGGCCGTTGCCGCTGCGACCCCTCCCAGCATCTATGTGGCGGAGCGTGTGTCGACCGTTGTCCCAGGGGAGCGATCCGAGATGCTGACTGCGGTTGTGTCTGTCCCGGTGGCGGCAAACTCTGCGAAGGGCGCTGCCGCCCAGCGGCCTTCTTCCGCCGCGACGTGGAGAACTGCGGCGCCTGCGGCGCCGTCTGTCCCGCCGGTCCCTGCCAGCGTGCGTTCTGCCAGAACGGTGTCTGCGGGGTCGAGCCGGATCCAGGCCTCGCCGGGCAGGCCTGCGACGCCAGCGACGCCTGTCTCGCCGATGCCGTCTGTACCGCGGATGGCTCCTGCGTCGGCACGCCGATCGTTTGCGAGCCTCCCTTCGCCCTCGACGCGGAGTGCGGCTGCTCATGCCCGCCGGAGACGCCGGATTACTGCGACCTCGGCTTCGGCGATCGCCGCTGCGTCAACCTCTCGACCGACTCCAGCTTCTGCGGCGACTGCCATGCGGTCTGCTTTGACAACGGTCCCTGCGTCGGCGGCGTTTGCCAGCCAGTGTGCAGTCTCATCGATGACAGCCCGTGCCAGGCCGGCCAGTTTTGCGACGTGACGTTGCGGTGCGTTCCCAGGCTTCCCTACGGGCAAGGCTGCGGCCGCGATGCCATGTGCCTTTCCGGCCTCTGCCTGACCGCGGCCGGCTTTTGTGGCTGCGGCGCCGCCGGAGATTGCCCGTTGGGAATGCAGTGCGACGGCGGCGCTTGCGCATGATCGCTTGACGCCCGCGAACCAGTCGACGTGCTGGGTTGATGCCCTTGCCAATGACGTCGGCGACAGAGACTGCGCCCGACCTCGCGGCCTCTGAGCGCGCTGTGGAATCATCCAGCCGCGCCCTTGCGTTCCACGGTTTGGTCAGACATGCTGTGTCAATGGACGAGCGGATAGAAGACAGGACCGCAATTCACCTGGTGTCCGGCACGATGGACACCAGGCCCGTGACCGCCCGCGAGGCCGCGGCCGCGTTGGGTGTCCACGACCGCACCATCCGCCGCGCCATCGCCCGCGGCGAGTTGCCGGCGCTCAAACGCGCCGGCGTGTTCGAGATCATGCCGGCGGCTCTTGCCCGCTACCGCTCCGAACACCTTGGGCACACAACACTGGCTCCCCAGGCCCGACAGTCGTCGCGGCTGCTCCCGTCTCCCCCGCGAGACCGGGCTGGGCCATCCCTTCCCCGCCCGCTGACGCCGCTCGTCGGACGGGAGGTCGAAACCGCCGCTGTAGCTGCCCTCGTCCGTCAGGAGGATGTGCGCCTCGTCACGCTCACCGGCCCCGGCGGCGTCGGCAAGACCCGCCTCGCTCTCTCGGTCGCTACTGCCGTCGCCGATCAGGATGCCGCCGCGATCACCACCTGGTTCGTCCCGCTCGCCCCCGTCACCGATCCCACCTTGGCCCCAACCGCCGTCGCCCAGACCCTCGGAATCCGCGAACACCCCGGCCGCCCTACCCTCGACTCCCTCACCGAGTTCCTCAGCCCTCGCTCCGCCCTCCTCATTCTCGACAACCTCGAACATCTCCCCGGCATCGCCCCGGTCGTCGGGGCCCTCCTGTCCGCCTGCCCCGCCTTGACCATCCTCGCCACCAGCCGCATCCGCCTCCGCCTCACAGTCGAGCACGAATGGGTCGTGCCCCCACTCTCCTCCCCACCCGCTATCACCCTCTTCTTCGACCGCGCCCGCGCCGTCCAACCGAACTTGACACCCACCCCCGACGTCACCGCCGCTGTCGCCGAGATCTGCGCCCGCCTCGACGGCCTCCCCCTTGCTATCGAGCTCGCCGCCGCCCGCACGAAACTCCTCTCTCCCACCGCCCTGCTCGCCCGCCTCTCCAACCGCCTCCAGATCCTCACCGGCGGCCCCCAGGACGCCCCCGACCGCCACCAGACCATGCGCGCCGCCGTCTCCTGGTCCTACGACCTTCTTTCCCCCCAAGACCAAACGCTCTTTCGTCAACTGGCCGTCTTCGCCGGTGGTGCTACCCTCGAAGCGGTCGCCGCTGGTCTGATGACTGAAGACTCTGCCCTGGATGGAGTATCGACCCTCCTCGATCATGGCCTCGTCCAGCGCGAGGACGATCCCGATGGTGAGCCGCGTTTCCGGATGCTCGAAACGATCCGCGCCTACGCCACCGAACAACTCGCCGCGCACGCCGAAACCGAGGCCGCCCGCCACGCCCACGCCACCTTTTTCGCCGCCCTGGCCGGGACGGTCGCCGCTCATCAGATCGGTCCCGATCGAGGTCAGTGGCTCGACCGCCTCGAAGCCGATCTTGACAACGTCCGCGCTGCCCTCACCTGGGCCATCGACACCGCCGATCCGGCGGCCACCGACCTCGCCCTCCGCCTCGCTGCCGGCAGCGGTCCCTATTGGATGAACCGCGGTCTCATCCGCGAAGGGACCGATTGGCTCCAGCGCGTCACATCCCGCGCCGGTGGCGCCCCTCATCTCCGCGCCGCCGCCCTCCGCTGGCTCGGCCTCCACGAGCGCATCGCCGGTGATCCCGACCGCGCCGAAGTCCACCTCACCGAAGCCCTCGCCTGCTCCCGCCAGGCCGCCGATCCCACCCTGACCGTCCTCGCCCTTCTCAACCTCGGCATGCTCGCCAGCGACCGCAGCGACTACGACCGCGGCGATGCCCTCCTCAACGAGGCCCTTCCGATCGCTCAGTCCGCGGGCAATCTTCGCGGCGAAGCCCTTATTTTCCAGAACCTCGCTGTCGCGGCCGAGCGCCGCGGCGACCTCGCCCGCAGCATCGACCTGGACGTGCGCGCCCTCGCCCGCTTCCGCGAGATTGGCGACTCTTTCAGCGTCGCCATCAGTCTCCTCAACCTCGGTTTGGTCGACTACAAGGCCGGGGACTTTCCGAGCGCCATCGCCTACCTCGAAGAGTCCCTCGCCGGCTTTCGCGCCCTCGGCGACCGTACCTACGCTGCTATCGCCCTGGCGCGCGTCGGCGAATTTCACCGCTACCGGGGTGATCTCCCCCGGGCCGTCGCCGCCTACCGTGAAACCCTTGAGATCCAGCACGCCCTCGGCCTCGCCATCGAGACCTCCAATCTCCTGATGATTCTCGTGGGTATCGCCCTCGCCCTCGGCCGTCCTGCTTTCGCCGCCCGACTCGCCGGCGCCGCCGACGCCCACGGCGACTGGCGCCACGCCCATCAGTCGCCGGAGGATGTCGCGGAGTTCGACGCCCACCTCGCCGGCGTCCGCGCCGCCCTCGGCGAGGCGACCTATGCCGCCGCCTGGGCCGTCGGTCGCGCCCAACCTCTGGACGTCCTTTTCGCCGACCTTCGTACCCTCGAAGCGTCAGACGGCGAGCGTGATGTCCCGTCGATCGATCCCGTCGTCGCCGCCAAAGCGCTCGGCCTCACCCCACGCGAGCACGAAATCCTTGCCCTGCTCGCCCAGGGCCTCACCGACCGCGAGATCGCCGACCAACTCTTCATCTCGCGCCGGACCGCCTCCAACCACGTCACCGCCGTCCTCGCGAAACTTGATCTCCCGACCCGAGGCGCAGTCGGCCTCTTCGCTATTCGTCATGGCCTCATCGCGGGCGTCACCGTCACGTGATGGTCGCCCCGCCCCAGACATTGGAGCGGAGCGGCCATGTACCATGCTGGACGTCGTTGGCCGGCTAGGCGTCGGGATAGTCGTCGTAGTTGAGAGGATCTGTGCCGGCGTCGATCTCGATGCCGTCGATGGCGCCGTCGCCGTCAGTGTCGGCATTCAGAGGGTCGGTGCCGGCGGAGTAGATCTCGTCGCCGTCGAGGAGTCCGTCGGCGTCGGTGTCGGGGTTGAGCGGGTCGAGGAAGTAGGTGACCTCATCGCCATCACCAACCGCGTCGTTGTCGGAGTCTGGATTTAGAGGGTCAGTGCCGTAGAGATCGGTCTCGTCGGTGTCGACCAAGCCGTCGTCGTCCTGGTCGTTGGTGCCAACGTCGACAACTTCACCTTCGCCAGTGTTGCTGTCGATTGAATCGTCGCTGGTGGTGAACCAGTCACAGGCGAGGGTTTCGCCGGCGGTCAGGTCGTAGATGAGGATGCCATCTGGGGCAAAGACGACCTGGTCGTCACAGACGACGGCCGGATCGCCGAGGTAGCCGTTCGCGGCGGTGAGGGTGTAGGCACCGGGGGCAATGCCGCCGAAGAAGACGGTGCCGGGGATGGAGTCGCCAGTGTCAGACTGGCTCTGGTAGCCGTCCGGACCGGTGGCGGTGAAGGTGAGACCGTCTAGGGGTTCGGTGCATTCGCCGCCGCCAGCGGCGATGAGGACATCAGACCCCGCGGGGCAGTTCCAGACGTAGACGGTGATCGACGAGTTCATCGCGCCGTCGCCGCCGGTGCCGCCCGTCTCTTCCTCCCCGATGTTGAACCACTCGCAGGTCAGGGTTTCGTTCTCGGCGAGGGTGTAGCTGACGGTGCCCCCGCTGACGGGGAGTTGATTGAGGTTGCGGCGAACGGTCCGGCGGCCAGGGACGCTACCCTCACAGAACACTGTCGGTTCCGCGCCGCCGGTTACCAGGTCTGATTCGATCGAGTACGTCCCGGCGTCGAGTCCGGTCCAGCCCAGGTGGTTGGCTTCCTGACCGCCAATCTGCCGCTCTGGATGCTCCTGGTCGTCTCCCGCCAGACGGAAGGATGTGCTGGTCCTTGATTGGGAACAAGTGTCCTGGAGAGATGCGAGGTCACGTTCTGGGTTCGCGTTGCCAGGAGTGGACGGCTGATCGTCTGCCTGATCGGGATCGTCATTTGATTCGGTCGGGCAGATCCAGGTTTGGATCGCGATCGTGGCGCCATCGGTGGCGGGCTGCGCTCCGGCTCCAGCTTCGGCTTCGTCGGGTTCGGCGCTGATGCCGCCGGGAAAGCGGTACCACTCGCAAATGAACTGAACACCGGCTGAGATCGGCAGGGTCATCTTGCCGTCGACCAGGGGGATCTCGGTGCCGTCCAGCGTGCCCGGGTTGTTGCCGGCCTGGCGGTCGCTGCAGAAGACGACCGACTCGCGCGGGCGATCCGTGACGACCTCTCTGACGGTGAACGAGCGACCGGAGACGCCGTTCCAGACCATCGGTGCCGCTTGTCCGGTGCCGTCCGGTTGAGAGTACAAGAAGCTGACGGGGGATCGCGATGTCTCCAGGCCGAGGGGAACACCGTACAGGCCACGTTCACTCGTGCATTGCAGGGAGTACTGGTAGAAGCCGGAGGCGTCAAGATCGTCTGGGCAGGAGTGGACCCGGATTGAGACGCTGGCGGCAGGGTTTTCCTGGGCGGCGGATGCGTCGTCCGGCAGGGCATAGGCAGGGTCTAACCAGATTTCAGTCTCTTGGTCATCCAACGCTGCCCCGAAGACGGCGGTGGCATCATTTGGGTAGTACACGGTGTCGGCGCCATAGGCTCCCGCGCCGTCCGTGGTTGCGCCACGATCAGGGATGTTTGCGTAGGCGACGTCCTGGTCGAAGGCAACCAGGCCCGGGTCGTTGATATTCAGCGGATCGGTGCCATAGACCTGGATCTCCTCCCAATCGCTGCGGCCATCACCGTCCGTGTCCACATTGGCGGGATCGGTGCCGAATTGGGCTTCGACCGAGTCGGGTAACTCGTCGCCATCCTGGTCGCCGTCACTCTGGTTGACGACGGCGAGGGCATCGGCAAGCGTATCGCTGCCGTAGTAGTCGGAGACCGGGGCGGTGGCGTAGGCCCGGGCGGGGTCGTCGAGGGCGCCGTCGGTCTCGCTGTACGGCGGATTCAGCTCGACGCTGGCCTCGTCGGCCGAGATGGAGCGCGACGGGAAGTTGAACCAGTTGCACCCTAGCGCGAATTGCCGGTCGGTGGGACGGGACGGGATGGTGTAGGTGAACGACGCTCCGTTGAACAGCAACACTTCGGGTTCCGTGCTTACCCAGCAAGCCCCCTGGGCCTCGTATCCAGCTGGGACGTCCTGCCAAACCTTGATCTCTCCGGAAGGAACATAACCCCATTGCGGGAGCCATCCTGGCTGCGTCGTCCGAACCAATTCGATCCCACCGGCCAGCAAATGGACGGCAACGCCATACGATTCCTGGCACGAACGTGTGGAGATAGTACGGAGGTGCGCCGTCAACGACAGCCGAAGGCGTGGGGAGCGCGGGGCGCTGTCCGGTGCACGAAAAGATGTCGGCGGCAACCCGGTGATCGGCTGGAATCGCGTTGCGCTCGCCCGAGGTCGGTTTCTCTTGTGCTCCCAGAGTGGGCGTTGGGAAGCAACGCGGTGAGGACAAACGCGAGCGCAAGGGCGCGAAACACGATTCGGCGGTGGGCGCGGACGAGGGCAAGAGCACGTAGAGGCCCGGCCTGAGCGGAGATGTTTTGGGTTGTCATGGCGATGGTTCTCCGGTAGGAATGTCGGGTCGGACGGTGGAGCGATGCAATGGCTCCATCGTGCCGGAGCGCGACCGATTCCACACATGGAGAATTACTCAATCGCAGCACGTAGGTATCGGGACGGCGTCGTCGCGTAGCCCGCTGGACCGGAAAACGACTCCTGCATGCGCTCCAGCCACGAGAGGCAGCCGACACTCTCGCAGACGATTGAAGATCGGAAGACCTGCGGCGCGTACTTTCGCTCCGTGGTTTCGGCAAATGATGCTGCGCCCATTGACGAGTGGACAGAGGACAGGACAGCAGTACGCCTGGTGTCCAGCGTGCCCGACAACGGTCGGGCATCACCGCAGTGCCTGAGCGCTGGGAGTCCGAGGGACGATCAGGTATGGTATCCACTAACATCGGGTAAGTAACCCGATGGCGTCAGGTGGTCCCCGGCCACCAACCTGCCCCGGCCGCCGAACCAGCCGACGACGCCGTTTCAAGGAGCCCCTTCGTGTCGTTCCCAATCTCCATCCTCGATCTCTCGCCGGTCGATAAAGGCGTCAGCCAGCGGCAGGCTCTGCAGAACACCATCGCCCTGGCCCGCGTCGCCGACGGCCTGGGCTATCACCGCTTCTGGCTGGCGGAGCATCACAACACCACCATGATCGCCAGTTCATCCCCGGAGATCATGATCGGCCACGTGGCCGGCGCCACCCGTCACCTCCGTGTGGGATCGGGCGGGATCATGCTCCCCAACCACACCCCGCTCAAGGTCGCCGAGACCTTCAAGATGCTCGATGCTCTCCACCCCGGCAGGATCGACCTGGGCATCGGCCGGGCGCCCGGCACTGATGGCCGGACCGCCCTCGCCCTGCGCCGCAGCCGCGAGGCCGTCTGGGGGGATGACTTCCCCGACCAGCTTGCCGAGCTGATGGCCTTCGGCGCGGGCGACTTCCCGCCCGACCATCCCTTCCGCTCGGTCGTCGCCGTCCCGAACGAGATCGAGTTGCCTCCCATCTGGCTGCTGGGATCGAGCGGCTTTAGCGCCCAGCTCGCCGCCAGCCTTGGGCTGGGCTTCGCCTTCGCGGCCCACATCAACCCGGAGGGCGCCACCTTCGTCATGCAGGCTTATCGGGAGCAGTTCCAACCCTCGGCCTATCTCTCCGCCCCCCACTCGATCCTGGCCACCGCCGTCATCTGCGGCGAATCAGACGAACACGCCGAGTACCTGGCCGCTACCTACGACCTCGTCTTCGTCACCCTGCGCACCGGCAGACTGGGCCCCCTGCTCAGCCCGGACGAAGCCCTCGCCTACCCCCTAACCTCCGAGGAGCGCGCGGCGGCCAAGGCCCGTCGCCAGAACTTCGCGGTCGGCAGCCCCGCCACCGTCCGGGCCAGGCTGGAAGAACTGGCCGCCGAGACGGCCGCCGACGAGATGATGATCACCGGCTCCATTTACGGCCATGATGAGCGTGTCCGGGCTATCACCCGTATCGCCACCGCGTTCAACCTTGGAACAACCCCGGCCAAGGACGGAGAGGCGGCGTAGCGTTCGGCCGAAGCGCTGTTTGGTTTGACGCAAACGAGTCACACCGAACGGAGCCCTTGCCTTTGCAACTGAGAACACATCCGGGCGGGAGCCTCGGCCGAATGCGTCGAGGCGTTCGCTACGCTCGCGGACTTTCGCGGCGCCCATCGGGCTTGTCCGACGAAGCCGCCCGCTCCAGGTGGTACGGCACACTCGTGACCACCGTCCCCGGCCGGAAGAGCAGCGCCGCCTTGATCCGCAGGGCCGTCTGGTTGTGGAGCAGTTGCTCCCACCAGTGCCGGGCGATGAACTCCGGCAGGATGATCGTGATCGTATCGTCTGGGCGCTGCGAGTCGATCTCGTCGATGTACGAAAGTAGCGGCCCCACCAGCGAACGATATGGCGATTCAATAATCACCAGCGGGATGTCCGTGCCCAGCACCTTCCAGGCCTGGCGCATCGACTCGATCTCCTCTTCGTCGTCGGTGATGTGCACCGCGGTGACGTTGTCGGAGATCGAGCGGGCATAGGCCAGGGTCTGGCGAGCTACGCGGTTGACCGCGGCCACCGGCACCACGACCGTGTGGCGGATATCGGCCGGATCGAGCGGCGTTTGGGCGGCCATCTCGGTGGCGGCCTGGGTATAGTGCCGGTTGATCCCCTTGAACAGCAGGATCAAGAGCGGAATAAGCAGCATCACGATCCAGGCGCCACGGGTGAAATTGCTGATCGCAAAGACGAACGCCACGACACCGGTGGCTATCGCGCCGATCAGGTTGATGGTGAGGCCGCGCTGCCAGCCAGCCTCCTTCAGGCGGCGCCAGCGGACGACCATCCCACTTTCGGAGAGGGTGAACGCGGTAAAGACCCCCACCGCGTAGAGAGGGATAAGGCGCTCGGTCTCGCCGCCGAAGGCAGCCAGCACCGCCGCGGAGATGACACCCAGGGTGACGATGCCCGTGGTGAAAGCCAGCCGGTCACCCCGGAAGGTGAACTGCCGAGGAAGATACCGGTCGCGGGCCAGGAAAAACGATAGGCGCGGATAGTCGGAGAAGGCGGTGTTCGCCGCCAGGACCAGGATCGCGGTGGTGGCGAACTGGATGTAGTAATAGGCCGCGTTGCCGCCGCCGAATACAGCTGTCGCGATCTGGGAGACGACGGTCTCGTAGCCAGCTTCTTCCGCCGACATCGGGAAGGTGCCGTACTGGTGGGCGAGGAAGGTGATCCCGCTGAACATGACCGCCAGGATCGAGATCATCCAGGTCAGGGTGGTGCGAGCGTTCTTCCATTCCGGCGCCTTGAATGCCGGTACGCCGTCGGAGATGGCTTCGACGCCAGTGAGGGCGGCGCAGCCAGAGCTGAAGGCACGCAGGACCAGGAAGAGTCCAATCGAACCCGAGCCCGCCAGAAGGTCCGCATCCCGCGGCGTTGATCTGACCTCGAAGCCGTCGATCGCGTTGCGAACCAAGCCAACGCCAAGCATGACAAAAATACCAAACAGGAAGAGATAGGTCGGAACGGCGAAGATGCTACCGGATTCGCGGATACCGCGCAGATTGATGATCGTCACCAGCGCGATGAGGCCGACGCCAACGCTGACCCGGTGGTCCTGGAGTTCGGGAAGGGCCGAGATCAACGCCGCGACGCTGGCCGCGATGCTCACCGCCACCGTCAGGATGTAGCCGAAAAGGAGGGCCGCCGCCGCGGTTAGGGACGGGATCTCGCCCAGGTTGTCCTTGGCCACGATGTAGGAGCCTCCCCCGTGCGGGTAGGCTTTGATCGTCTGACGGTAGGAGATCCCGACGACGAAGAGCAACACCACGATCGCGACGCCGATCGGCAGGCTGAAGGAGAGCGCACCCACCCCCGCAATCAGCAGGATCCGTAGGATCTCCTCGGTCGCGTAGGCCACCGATGACAGCGCGTCCGACGAGAGCACCGCCAGCGCCTTGACCTTGGTCAGCCGCTCGTGCGCCGCCGACGCGGTTGTCAGTGGCGCGCCAATGACCAGGCGCTTGATCCTGCCAAACGCCCGCCCGACCGGTCCCCGGGCCGCCAGGGATTCCTCGGTCGCCACCAGGTGACCGGGACCGGCCCGCTCGAAATCCTCACTTTGCTGGCGGACGACCCGGACGTAGCGGTCGCCCGGATGGAGTCCTTGCAGCTTCTGGAAACCGACCAGGTCCGGCTGGATCTTCGGACCAGTGCTCGGGAAACGCCCCGAGAGCACCGGCCGCTCCGGGCGGTTCGCGCGGTTTGGACGGTGGACATCAGCACGTCGCCGGGCTGACTCCGCCAGGTCCTCCGGCTGTTCCCAGGGAGACCGTTCGATTTCAGCGGTGCGCAAGTCCTCGCCACTGCCACTGACTCCACTCGGGGCCGGAGGGGTAGGGCTGGCGGTCGTTGGTGGCGCTGGCGGCGCTGGCGGCGCGGCTGGCGGCGCGGCCGACCTCGGGCGGTCCGGCCCGGTTGGTGCGGCCTCCCGCACCCCTTGGGCCTGCCGCTCCGGGCGGTCCGACCGGTCCTGCCGGGCAGGTCGGTGCACCCTGGGGGTGATCCTGGGCGAGTCCCCGTTTGGCGGGCCGCTTGGACCGTCGCGCTGATCGTCTGGCATCGAGAAGGTCTCCTCGGCCGGGGTGGGCGCGGCGCACGGGCAGGCCGTACGTCACACGCACTGTACACGCCGGATCGACCGCGAATCATACGCCCGATGTCAAGACGAGTGAGCGAGGTTCGGGTCAGCCGTTGCTGGTGCCCTCCTCGCCAGAATCGACCGGATCCCCAACCGCCGCTCCGGGGCAGATGATATCGACCTGGAGCGTGCCAACATTGTCCCGGAGAACGCAGTCGTGGTAGTTCACACTGATCGGCGCCCCCTTCCCGACAAAACCGATCGTGTAGACGTGTGTGGGGCTGTATGCCCCCCAGTTCGGCGTCTTCGTTCCGTCGAGTATCGCGTCGTCGATGCCAATCCCCAAATTTGTGCTGCCCGGGCAACTGTCCCAGCCGGGAATCGACGGGTTGGCCGGGTTGAAGGCGTACTCGGCGTCGGTATCGGGGGTGGGTGGGAGGACATACCCGATCGTGCACGTCCCAGACGCCCGGAGGACGTAGGTCACGCCCGCCTGCAACGACGTGGTCGACAGGGTGGCCGCACCGCTACACGGCACGGTGACCGTCTCCATGGTGGCCCCCGGGTTGCAGCGGCATTTACAGGTCTTTGGGTCGACGGACTCGCCCTTCTGGCACGAGATGTTCGGCGGGCAGACACAGCCACAGGTGGTGGGATCGCGTTGGAATGGCGCGGCGCATTCCGCGGCCGGGCAGACACAGGTGCACGTCTGGGGATCGAGCGTCTTCCCGGTGGGGCAGGTGTTGGTGCAGATAGGGGTGGCGGTCCCGGTTCCGACCGGGGTACTCGTCGGGGTGCCCGGGCAGAGGATCTCGATCGTGATCTCACCCTCGTTGTCGTTGTAGAAGCAGTCGTGGTAGTTCAGGTCGATTGTCTGGCCATTGCCGGTGAAGGTCGTCGTGTAGACGTGCGTCGTGGTGTACGCCCCCCAGTACGGTGTCTTCGTGCCGTCGACCACCGGGTCGTTGATGCCGATGCCGAGTTCCTTGCCGTTCCCGACGCATTTGTCCTGGAGATAGATGGGGTTCGCCGGGTTGATCGTCTGGTAGGCGTACTCGGCGTCCCCTGTGTTGTTCGCGCCCAGGCGGCACGTCCCCGACGCCCGCATGGTGTAGGTCACCCCCGCCTGCAGGGCCGTCGTCGAGGAGACGATTCCGCCGCGGCACGGGACCCTGATCGTCTCGATCACGCTGCCCGGCGCGCACCGGCATTTACAGGTTGCCGGATCGAGGGTCTCGCCCTGCCGGCATGCAATGTTCCTCGGGCATTCACAGCGGCAGGCCTTGTTCTTGATCTTTCCGGGCGGGCAGGGCTCTGGACCACACTCACATATGCACGTATCGGGGTTGGGCGTCTGCCCGGTGAGGCAGGACTGGTTCCGCGGGCAGATGCATTGGCAGGCTTGTTTATCGAGCTCTTTCCCGGCGGGACACGTCGTCAGGCCGCAGACGCATTCACATGTCGCCGGGTCGAGCTTCCACCCCTCGGCACAACTGATGTTGGGGCGGCAAACGCACCGGCAGGCGCCGTCAAAGACCTGGTTGGGGCCGCAGGCCGGCAGGCAGTTGCCATCGCATTCGGCCATTCCCTGAGGGCAGGCGCACGTACAGGTCAGCACCCGATCCGGCGGGCAGACAATCGGCTCGCATTTGCAATCGTCGTTGTAGGCCTCGGTCGGCAGGCACGGGGCGACGCACTCGTCCTTGCACAGCCCGGTTCCGGGCGGACAGACGCATTGGCACGTCTCCGGGTCCTTCGTGAGATGCGCGGGGCAGGCCTCTTCCGGTGGGCAGATGCAGGCACACGCCTCGGGATCCTGGACCTTCGGCGCCGAGCAGACGACCGGGCCGCTGCATTCGCACCGGCAGCGGTCCTGGTTCATCTTCAGCCCGGCGGGGCAGGGATCATCCGGCGGGCAGATGCAGCCGCACGTTTCGGGATCGACCACCTTACCCTGGGTGCAGCGGATCTCGGGAGGACAGATGCAGGCGCACTCGTCCTCGTCGAAGACCTTCGGCGAGGCGCAGGCTGTGCTTGCCTGGCAGATGCACTGGCACGTCTCGGCGTCGAACGTGAGGGGATCCTGGCAATCTGCCGAGTTGGCAGGTGCAGGTGCAGGCCGTCTCATCGAAGATGAAGCCAGGGTCGCACTCCTCTATGCCGCAGACGCACTCGCAGTCATCGAGGACCTTCGGGAATTCGCACGTCAGGTCGCAGAAGCATTCGCAGGTGACAGGGTCGACCTTCTCGCCCGGATCGCAGACGATCGTAGTAGGGGCAGAAGCAGGCACAGGTATCGGGATTGAGCTCGGCGTCGCCCGGGCAATCTTCAATGGCGCAGACACACGCGCAACTGTTGTCATCGTAGACCTGATCCGGGCGCGGGCAGACGTAGAAGTCGCTGAGCGTGCAGTAGCAATTGCAGGTCGCCTGATCGAGGACGAAGTTCGGCCGGCAGACCACGTCGCAGACACAGGCGCACGCCGACTCGGAGAAGACGCGGCCAGCCGGGCAGGAAATCGGTTCGCAGCCGTTTTGTCCGGTTGTGCCTGAGCCGGTCCCGGTGGGCTGCCGGGCCGCCTGCGTCGAGCGGACCACGCCGATGCTTGCCAGCGCCCCCGCTCCACCCCGGGTCAAATTGCGGATGAAGGCGCGCCGGCTCGTTCCCGACGCAAGATTTCTCGCGAACGCGTCAAACCGGTGCACGTCCATCGCCGTATCCTTCCGCTATTCAGTTGTTCCGATGGTCTCAGTTTACGCTTTGTTAATGAAATTAGATAGAGTCCGCGTTGTTCTTGAATCTCGTAAACCATGCAAATCATCGGATAGTGCATTGATAAGCCCCAATCTATCCCGCGGCTTGGGCGGCGGGCCAGGCAGCGCCTACGTCATAATCCGGAGCATCCGCGTTCTCCCCGCACCGGGCGCGGCGTTCGCCGGCCGGAGGTCGCATCGTGAGCACGGTTTGGGCAGTAATCGTCTTGGCGGGGATGGCCGCGTCCGGCGTGGCGGCGCTGTGGCGCTGGCGCCAGCCACTGCGGCTGGCCCAGCTCGAAGTCGTCGCCTTCGGGATTCCGCTCGGGGTGGTCTGGTCGTCGCTGGCGCTGCTCGCCATCGCCGACGCCTTCGGCTTCAACGCCATCGCGGTCTGGCTGGTGGTCATCGTCAGCCTCGGGGTGGCCATCGCCCTCTCCTGGCGCGACCTCGTCCGATTTCTGCCGGTGCAGGCGGTCCCGGTTGGCATCGTTTCGACGCCGGTGGGAGAGAAGACCGGTGAGCCGCGCTCACTCCGCTCGGTTCGCGGTATCGAGGGCGTGCGCGCACTCCTGGGGCCGGGCATTGGTTGGGTGCCGATCGTGGCGATCGGAGCGTTCGCGATCCGCTGGGCGTCACTCTGGGACGGCGCCCTGACCTACGAACCGTCCGGGCTCTTTGCCGGCCACATCAATATCTGGGGCGACTGGGCCCAGCACATCGGTGACGTCAACTCCTTCGTCTACGGCGACAACTTCCCGCCGGAGCACCCCCGCTACACCGGGGTGAGCTACGCCTACCACTACCTGGCCTCGTTCACGGCCGCGGCCATGGTCGAGGTCGGGATGGGCGTCACCCAGGCCCTCACCTTCCACAGCTTCCTCTTCTCGATCGTGGTCGCCCTCTGCGTCTACGCTTTCGCCCGCCGCCTCACCGGCGATCCGTGGTCGGCGGCCCTGGGGATGACGCTCTTCTTCCTGGGGGGCGGCTTCGCCTGGCTCCTGGTGTGGGATCGAACGGACGGGCTTGGTAACCTCTGGGATGTCCTGCGCGACCGGCCCTGGGACGGCACCGAGGTCGTCGCCCATAACTACGAGTGGCAGAACGTCTACTTCGCCTCGATCGAGCCGCAGCGCGCCTTCCTCTACGGCCTACCCCTCTGCCTGCTCACCTTCACCCTGCTCCATTCCGCCGTGCAGACGAGACGGCAAGACGGAAAGACGGCAAGACGGCAAGGCGTTTTCCGTGCTGGCCGTCTTGCCGTCTTGCCGCTCTTGCCGTCTTCGTGGCCGGTCTTCGCCGCAGCGGGTGGCGTGGCCGGCCTGCTGCCGTTCGCCCACCTCGGGCCGTTGCCGCTGGTGGCGATGGTCTGCCTCTGCCTCTTTGCCCTCTTCCCCAGTCTGGGGATGGGTCGTTTTCGGGGCGGTCTGGGTTGCCCTGACCGTGCCCCAACTGGTGATCCAGGGCGATGGCGGCGGCGAGACCTTCTCCAGCTTCCGCGCGCAGGTCGGCTGGATCGCCGATCCTGACAACTGGCTCTGGTTCTGGTGGAAGAACGTCGGCCTCTTCCTGCCCCTGCTGATCGCGGGTTTCCTCGTGCGCGACCTGTTCACCCCCGTCTCCCGCCGCTTCCTGTGGGCCTTCATGCCAGTATTCGTGGTCGCCAACCTCTACGTCTTCCAGCCGGACGCCTGGGACAACACCAAGTTGCTCACGTACTGGTTCCTGGCCGGGTCGATCGTGGTCGGGGCGGTCCTGGTCAAGCTCTGGCGGCTCCGCCTCGCCCTTCCCCAACAGGCAGGCATTCGGGTTGCCGTCGTCGCGGTGACGATCTCGCTCGTGCTCTCTGGCCTCCTCGTTAACCTCAACCAGGCCGAGGGCTACGACCGCTATCTCTTCCTCACCCAGGAGGAGCTCGACCTCGCGGCAAGAGTCCGGGCGGAAACCCCGCCGGACGCGCTCTTCGCCGTCGGCTTGCAGCACAACCACCCCGTGCCGGTGATGAGCGGCCGCCGGGTGGTGATGAGCTACCCCGGCTGGCTCTGGCCCCGGGGCATCGACTATGGCCGCCGCGAGGCGGATCTGCGCGCCATCTACAGCCTATCGCCGCTGACCGACGCCCTGATCGACTACTACGAGATCGACTACGTCGTCATCGGCCCCTGGGAGATCCAAGAACTTCCAGGCCGATCCCGAGGCCTGGCGCCAGCGCTACCCGGTTGTGATCGAAACCGCGAACTACATGGTATTTACGGTTCGCCCGTAGGGACGAGGAACGGCATGTTCAACGTCTGCCCCGGGTTCGAGGATCTCACCGTCGAGAAGATCGTCGTCGAGGACCTGCGTATCGCGATGGACGCCGTCTGTCCCGGTTGCGATGACCGGAGCAACTTGAGCCCTGCCCAGAGCGCCACTCCGTCGGCCCGATCCACGACATCGCCCTCGTCCAAGTCGACGGCGTGCGTGCGGTCCGCCTGCTGCGGGAGTCTGTGGGGTCATCGGGTTGCGTCGAGGACGAGATCTGTGGTTTCCACACGTTGCATGACACCAGCATGGTGGCGAGCGGCGGGACGCCTACAGCCCCGCGCACTCTCCCCGCTTCGCCACGCCGACGGAGTTCACCGGGAAGCCACCCAAGACGGGGTCCGGGACATTGTCCGCGCAATCCAGGGCGCCGCCGATCGCGTTCCCGCCCACGACAAGGAGCTCCGCCGAGATGTCCCGGACGGACACACTGCCCCGCACCGTAGTCGCAACGAGGTAGATGGCACCGGCCCCTTCGGCGCCGTCACCGGCGAGGGTGAGATTGCCCCGCACCTCGGAGCCGTTGATGGTGAGGGCGTCCGTCGTTCCGGTCACCGTCATGCTCCCGCGCACCTCCGCGTCGAAGGCGAAGACCGCCGCCGCCGCCGGCGCCGATACCGACCCGCGGACCACGGCCCCGGCGTAGAGATACAGGTACGCCCCGGCCCCGGTCGTCACCCCTCCCCGCACCACCGCACCACCGATGAAGCACGATTGCCCGGGTGGCACGATCACGTCGGCCAGGATCGTCCCGAGGATGGTCTCGCCGCCGCCGCAGTCGACAGCCGCCGCCGCGCCCCGCGGCGTCCCGATCACCACCGTCCCCGCCAGGAGGAACACTACCGCGACCAGCCGAACCCACGAGCGTCTCGCTGCCATCGCTGCCCTCCGGTTCGCGCACGACCCACCTGAGCGCACCCCTGCCCGAAGGTCGGTCCGCGTTCGGTTGTCATCCCACCGTGTGGCCCCATCCTAGGGAGTGGGGAGGGCCGCGTCAATGACCAAATCCGCCCTATCACGCCGACCGAACCTCCCACCCGGCCGTTCTTCTGGCCCCAGGCGCGCTCCGGAAGGGCGCGGCATCGCCCATCTATTCTTCAACCTCCATCAGCCGGCTTCCGCCCCCGCCCCCGCCCCCGAAAACCACCGATCAATGTAGTTTTGATAGATCCTTTAAGGGGCGTCAGCACATCCCCTGTCGGACTAGACGGCCAAGCAAACGCGAACGCTGCTCCGCATACAACGACCGCACCCGCCTCGACTACCGCTTGAATCGAATTGAGGAGGTGTGGCGCCACGTCAAGTGCGAGGAGTTGCCGGTGCGGAGCTACCAGACGCGGGATGCTTGGCGAGTGGCGGTCACCGACGCCTTGAACCACCATGCCGTCCCCCTTCCCACAGCGATCGATTCAACGACGAACGTACCCGAGGTACTTAGGCCATCGAACGCCACATCAGCCGGTAAATCGGCGACTGCACACTCCTCCGAGGGCACGCAACAGTGCCCCGTCTGGACGTACCCTGTCGCGAACCGCAATCGGCGGTAAGGTGCCTTCGATCGGGAAGGTGGCCAGCACGGGTATGGCACGCCTCCGTTCCCATCAGCACCCGTTATTCATACCTGCCGATGACCTCTTCCCACATTACGTGCCTTGACAGGCATATGCCTGATAAGGCACACTATGCCCATGTGGTCGACCTTCACCGTCCTCGCCGAGCCGAATCGCCGCCGCATCCTGGACGAGCTGCGCCAGGGTGAGAAGAGCGTGGGCGAGTTGGTCGAGCGCCTCTCGCTGAGCCAGACCGCCGTCTCCAAGCACCTCCGCGTGCTGCGCGAGGCGGAGCTGGTGGCAGCGCGGATCGACAAACAGCACCGCCGCTACCAACTGCGGCCGGCAGCCGCTGGCAGAGATCGACGATTGGCTGACGCCCTTCCGCCATTTCTGGGCGGATCGATTGGATGCGTTGGAGGCCATTCTCGACGAGGAGCAATCGTGACCCAACCCGACAACCAATCAGACACCTCCCGCTACGGCACAGTGCACGAGCGCGAGGACGGCTACCTCCTGCGGTTTGAGCGCCATCTGCGTCACCCCGTGGAAAAAGTCTGGACCGCACTCACGACCCCAGCGTATTTGGCAAAGTGGTTCGCCCCGGGTGAGATCGAACTGGCCTTGGGAGGCCGGGTTCACCTCGCGTTCACCGATGGCGACACCGTTGTCGACGGACAGGTGACTGAGTTCGCGCCGCCATGGTTGCTGGAGTTCACCTGGACGGATAAGGGCAACGACCTCGGGTTCGTGCGCTGGGAGCTGTCTGCCGAGGACGTCGGCACACATCTCGTCCTCACCCACACGGTCCCCGAAGCGGCCCGCGGATCTGGTCTCCCGATGCTGGCCGGATGGCATTCCCTGCTCGAGAAGTTGACGGCCCTGCTTGATGGCCAGCCCATGTCCGCCGTGCCGGACCGCTGGCAAGAGTTCCACGACGACTACGCCCGGGCCGGGGTGATGGATGCCCGGCCCGCTACGGAAGGAGAAACCCCATGACCGACCACAGGATCGGGACCCGTGAAGAGTGGCACGCCGCCCGGCTCGAGCTGCTCCAGGCGGAAAAGGAGTGGACTCGGCACGGCGACCAGGTGGCGCGGCGGCGGCGCGAGTTGCCGTGGGTCCGCGTCGACAAGGACTATCGCCTCGATACCGACGACGGCAGCACCTCGCTCAAGGACCTGTTCCGCGGGCGCTCGCAACTCATCGTCTACCACTTCATGTTCGGACCGGACTACAAGGCGGGTTGTCCCTCCTGCTCGATGATTGCCGACGCCTTCAATGGCTCCTTCATCCACCTCGCCAACCACGACGTGATGCTCTGGGCGGTGTCGCGGGCGCCGCTGGAGAAGCTCCAGGCATACAAGCAGCGAATGGGCTGGTCGTTCCCCTGGGCGTCGTCGTCCAACAGCGACTTCAACTTCGATTTCAACGCCTCATTCACCGGCGAGCAAATGCGCGAAGGGACCGAATACAACTTCCGCACCGACGACCCCGGGATGATCATCGGCAAGGCCGGAACCGGAGAGCCGGGCTCTGGGCAATTCGAGTTCGCGACCATGACCGGCACCGACGTCAGCCACCTACATGCGCGAGCGCGAGGGCATGAGCGCCTTCGCCCTCGAGGACGGCATCGTCTACCACACCTATTCGACCTACGCCCGCGGCGTGGACCCCTTCTTCGGCGTCTACCACTGGCTCGACCGCGCCCCCAAGGGACGCAACGAATCCAGGCCCTGGTTCCGCCGCCACGAGATACCCCAACGAATGACGCCCGCTCTGTCGCTACCAACCGCCCGATGCATCGCGAGAATGGAGATCAACTGATGACAGTTCGGCACCGACCGAAGCGACGAATCTCCGCCCCGCCGACGCCGATCAACCCGGGATAGCGTGGAGCCAGGTGCGCGACCAACTCGCCGCCCCGCCGCCGCCGGACACCCCGGGCGGCCACATCCCCAGCTACCTCGCCACCGTCCGGCCGGACGGCCGCCCGCACGTCACCGGCCTCGGCGCCCGCTGGTACGACGGCGACATCTACTTCTTGAGCGGACCGGGTACCCGCAAAGCGCGCAACCTGGCGGCCAACCCGGCCTGCATGATCGCCATGCACCTGGAGGATCTCGACCTGACCTTCGAGGGCGAAGCGGCCCCGGTCGACGATCCGGCGACCCTCGACGCCGTCGGCGCCCTGATCCGGCAATCCGGCTGGCCGGTCGAACTCACCGCCGATGGCTTCACGGCCCCGTTCGGCCCTCCGGATTTCGGTCCGCCGTGGCAGCTCTACCGCTTCGTCTTCCACACCGCCATCGGCCAGGGCGAAGGCGGCGCCACCCGCTGGCGCTTCGCCCGCTGAGTCGTCGGTCCCGCGGGACGTTACGAACGGAGGCGAACATGGGAGATGACGCGATGAACGTGGGGTTACCGCCGGTCGTCGACCGGGCTACCTGGCAAGCCGAGCTCGACGCGCTGCGCAGTTCGGGAGAAAGCGCTCACCCGCGAAAGTGACGCGATCGCGGGGGCCCGCCGGCGGCTGCCGATGGTGGAGTTGGACCCCACGATTTCAGCTGATCGGTCCGCGGGGGCCGGTCACGCTGCTCGACGCCTTCGAAGGGCGCCGGCAACTGATCGCCTACTACTTCATGTGGCACCCCGGCCACCCCGCGGCCGAGCAGTGCGAAGGCTGCACCTGGGTCACCACCCAGGTCACGGAGCTGTCCTACCTGCATTCTCGCGACATCACGTTCGCGGTCTTTTGTCAGGGTCCCTACGACGAAAGCAGCCGCTACCGTGACTTCATGGGCTGGGACGTGCCATGGTATTCGGCCGAGGCCTCCCTCGATGCGCTCCTCGTCGGGCGCAAAATCGGCATGATGCACATCGTCTGCTACCTCCGGGACGGCGACCGCGTCTTCGAGACCTACTGGACGACCCGCCGCGGCGTCGAGGCAATGGACAACAACTACGCGCTCATGGACCTCACGGTCTACGGACGCCAGGAGCAGTGGGAGGACTCGCCCCCCGGCTGGCCACAGCAACTCGACGGCTACACGCGGACGAACGGACGCCCCATCGCCCAGTGGTCGCGAGTCGAAGCCGGACGATCCGACGACCTGGGCACCGCCGGGCGCTGAGCGAATCCCAGCATTGCCCGTAGCAGGAACAGAGGCGCGCGATTCGGAGTGCCACTGGCATGTCGCTCACCGCGACGCCCGCCGGCAACAAGGCGGCTACCCACTCCGCCGAAGCACGAGCACCCTCGCCCCGTCTGGACCCACCCCTCCTCGGGCCTCGAACGGTGGCATCGTCCCCTCGATCGGGAAGGTGGTGAGGACGGGCAGGACTGGCGACGGTCGCCTCCGGGGCCTCCCGGAAGATGTACTTGTCGAACTTGAGCACCGCGTTGAACCAGGGAGGATCGCGCATCACCTCCAGGCGCTCGTGTACGTCGATCGGGTCCCATTCCCCGTAAAAGAGCACGAAGGCATAGCCCTCGTTCATGTCCTCGACCCAGATTTGGTCGTACTCGGCGGCGTGGTCGAGCGCGTACCGGATTGCCGGCTCGACGCCCTCCTGGAAGTTCTGGCCGCCCTCCGTCCGGTAGTCGTCGAAGTAGGCGTCGTAGCGGTCCGCCAGCTCGATCGGCAGGGCGATAGCCGCGGCGAGCAGCCCTAGCAACATGACACCCTGCATGGCCTTGCCGACCCTGCGATCGATCGTGAATCTGCGGTGCTCCCGCCGCCCCGCCCAGCGAATCGCGTCCCAGACCGTGACGACTCCGATCGCGGCTGTGATCGCCAGCAGCGGCATCGCGTGGACAACCCGGAGCACATGGGGCGAGGGTAAGGTCAGGGCCGCCGGGATCGGAGCCGCGACCAGGGCCGCCAGCAGCATCCCGGCCATCCCCCGGCGCCAGCCCGATCCGCGCCGCACCAGCGTCCAGATCAGGGCCAATAGCCCCAGGATCAGGAAGGGCAGCGCCGTGCGCAGCTCCACGCCGCCGCCTGGCGGCGAATCCAACCGGCCATCGCCATTGCGGAAGAGGAAGTCCCAGGAGAGATAGTCTAGGTATTGATTGACGAGGAATCTGGCATCGACATCGGTGCCCGCTGGCAGGTAGATCGACGGATCGGCAAAGACCGACACCTGCTCCAGGCGGCCGCGTCCAGACGGATCGCGCAGGGTGAACCAGACCGCCGGGCCGGTGACGAACAGCCCGATTCCTGCAGCGATGGCGATGGCGCTCTTCTTGAACCGGATCGCCGTGCGCCAGAAGAATGGCAGCGTCCCCAGCATCACCAGCGGGACATACAATCGCAGCGTGTGATAGGAGGCGAGGGCGGCGCTCATCGCGATCGCCGTCCAGATCAGACCGCGATCGCTCCGGTGCTTCAGTGTCCAGGCCAGCAGCAGGAGCCCCAGTGCGATCATCGTCGGCGCGATGCTGGGCACGGTCGCCCATCGCGTCTGGTGGATGTGCCAGGGTGAGAGCGCCAGCAGCCAGGCGGCGATCACCCCGACCGCCGCCCGCCCGGTGAGCGTCTTGCCCAGCCCGTACACCAGCGGAATCCCGGCGAGACCGATCAGAGCCGTCTCGCCCCGGATCACCTCCGCCGAGAGTCCGAAGAGCGCCACCACCGGCGCCATCAGGATGATCATCACGGGAGGCGCCCAGTCGCCGAAGGTCTCGAAGGCGACCAGGTTGAACGGGTGGCCCAGGTGATCCCGCCCCGTCATGGCGATGCTGTACGCCTCGTAGGCGTAGATGGCTTCGTCCTGATGCAGGCCTGGCGGCAGATCGTGCAGGTCCACCAGCCGCGGCACCGCCCCGACCAGCATGGCGAGCATCACGAGTCCCAGCGGCCAGAGAGATCCGCTCAGATGCCGATCGGCCAGCCCGCGTAGCTTGCGGCCGGCAACGATCCCGAGCCGGTCGAGCAGGGTCAGCCGCTCGGACTCGGTCGCCCCGGCATCGCGGTCCCAATCATCAACGGCCGGTGGTTTGCCGTTGGGCTGATTCGGGAGGAGGACCTCACCCCCTACCCCCTCTCCACTGCGGTGGAGAGGTGCGTCCGGCAACGCCGTTTCCGGAAGGGGCGCCGCGTTCTCCCCCTTCCCCCTGCCGCAGCGGGGGGAAGGGGGCCGGGGGGTTAGGGGGCTGTTCCCCAAACGCCGCTCGTCTCCCGCCGAGCTAAATCCAGGAATCAAACCAATACCGCAGGTCGAGCCGCTCCGGCGTGAGGTAGACCGCCGCGTAGATCGGATAGAAGAAGGCGAACGCCGCCACCACCGCGACCAGATAGCCGACGGCGGCGTAGCGATATACCGGCCGGCACGCCCACATCCGGGCCAGGATCACCGCCACCGCCAGCGCCCCGAACGGCACCGCCGGCAAGAAGTGGTAGGCAAAGGCGATCCGGGGCGAGAACACCCAGGGCAGCCACTGTCCGAAAAATCCGACCGCCAGGATCGTCAGGGCGATGTAGCGCTGTTCCTTCCACCAGGACCAGCAGACCCAAAGCACCGCTGGGACCATCGGCCAGAAGAGGAATGGATTGCCGTTGGCGTAGATTCGGGCCTGGGTGGTGTCGTGGTAGCCGACGTAATACCAGACCGGTTTCCAGGCCAGCGGCCACTGCCACCATTTCGACGCGTAGGGATGGGTGGCCACCAGATTGGTGTGATACCACCACATTTGGCGCTGCAATTCTCGGAACTGGCTGAACGTGTGCCCTTCTAAGAAGAACGGCGTGTACGAGAGCATATAGACGATCGCCGGCACCAGACCGAGGCCGAGCGGAATCCAGATCAGCCGCTCGCGCATCGCCGCGCTCCAGACCTGGCGCTCCTGCCGGTCGGTCGCGCCGCCGCGCCGCCCGCCAGACCGGCCTCTGGCGGCAGGACTGGTCCGTTGTTGCGCCTGGGACATCCCCGTCCACAGGCTCAGGGCCAACTTGGCGACGATCACGAGGCCGATCAGGCCGGCGGCGTAGGCCGCGTTCCACTTCGACGAGAGCGCCAGCCCGAGCAGGAGGCCTGTCCGCACCAGCGCCCAGCGGGCCGGGCCGGGGATATCTGGCAGGGTGAGATAGTCGTAGGCGGATATTAAGGCGGCGAGGGTAAACACCAAAACAAAGATATCCACCATGCCAGTGCGGGATTGGACGAAGTAGAGCCCATCGACCATGAGCAACCCGGCGGCGAACAGGCCGACCAGCGCCGATCCCCCCACTTGCTTGCCCAGGACGTATGCCAGGCCAATGCCGATCGCTCCGAAGATCGCGCTGGCAAACCGCCAGCCGAACGAGGAATCGCCCCACAGCCAGATGCCCGCCGCCAGGAGCAGTTTGCCCGTCGGCGGGTGGGTCCATTCGTAGGCGACGCCCTCCTGGGGTGCGGATGTGTACCAGACGTAGGCGTCCGCGTTGCCACGGACATATTCCTTCGCTGTGTAGGCGTGATAGACCTCGTCATAGATGTAGGCATGCGGCTCACCGAGACGGATGAGGTAGAGGGTCAGGGCGACGACCGCCAGCAGCGCCGGCACGGCGAGCTGTCCCGGCCTGGTCTTCTCCCATTCGGAGACGCGAGCCACCCACGAAGCCGGGGCGCTGAAGTAATCAGCTCGACGGAGAGAGCGGACTCTCTGATCGTTGACGGCAGGGACCTCAGGCACCATGCAGGTTCTCCGTCGGAGCATTGGATGAGAACTGCCCGAGTCTGTTCATTGGACCTCGGGCAACGTGGTAAACATGCGAAGGTAGGGTGCTCTTCAGCGTGCCGGGGGTGGACATCGTCTGGTTCCACCCCGTACGGCGAGTCTCAGACGCCGCCCTCCCCGTCCACAGTATCTTCCTCATCGTCCCCGTCCTCGCTACCCACATCTCCACCTGCATCGGAACTGAGAACCACGTAGGTCTCTACATGCGTTGCAGTTCCGCCACCTGTTTCGCTCAGCACTGCGATTCCGATCAGGTCTCCACCGTCTACCGCGAGTAAGCCGATGATCAGCTTGCCACCGGCAACTGTTCCGTCGATGGCAGTGCACGCGATCGGAATATCGAGGTCGACATCGTCCATTCCGAGGGCAAACACTTGGGGCACGGCAAGCAGGTCGCCTAGCGGGACGGAAATGTCACCTTCCGATGTGTACGTCTCACCGGCGGCGCTCACGCCGACCGGCGCGGCGTCAGGTAGCTCGAACGTAGGCGTGTTGGCGTCGGGCGTATCGCAGGCCCCCGCAACGATGCTCACGCTCAAAGTGCTGCTCAGCGTCACAATTTCAGCGTTTGCGTCGGCGCCTTCCGTACCCTCCGCGTTTGTGTCCGCTTCGTCTTCGTCATCCTGCACAAGGGCAGCCATCGCCACGGAGTTCGACACCAAGGGTGCCGCGAATACTGCGACGATGACCAGAAGTACCGCTTGCGAAAAGCGTGCGCCGGTCCAGACAGCGTGCATGGGTGCTCCTTGGTCCATGTTTCGCATGGCGCCGATGGGCTCTGCCCGTCCATGCGTGCCGGATTGATTTCGGTGCGTTGAAGCGCGTGGAATGTATCCTAGCGCTGGAACAGTTGAGGGGCCAACAGTCCGGTAGTCCGAACGATCAGCACGCCACGGTGTTCGAGCGGTGATGGAGGGCACTCCCCGTGTCGGAGCCCGATTGGTTGATCTGGGACGGCGGCTGAACGTTCTGCCGCAACGCAGTCGTCTGGTTCGGGCGGCTCGATCGAGGTCATCGATTTCGTGCGATCCCGTTCCAGGACTGCCCCAGTCCGCCGATGACGCCTGCCTTGCGCCGGTCCGCGGAACGAGGAATGCAGGTCGTTACCCAGGATGGCCAGAACTACGGAAATGCGCGTGCGGTTCTCTTTGTGCTTGAGACCGTTGGCTGGCATTCATCGCTCATACGCCTCGTCTCCCGGCGCCCGCTGGTCTGGATCGTGGATGGAGTCTATCGGCTGGTTGCCGATCACCGCAATCTGTTCTCGCGAGTGTTCTTTCGTAATCCGCCGAAAAACTAGTTCATCTTTCTTTCAGGAGTACTGTCCTAGCCCGGTTGGGTGCCCAAATGGCAGGTCCCCAGTACTCTAGGCCATCATTTTCCGCATCTGTCGGTTATCCCGGTTCAGCAGCGTGTTATACGTTTTTGGTACGGAAGAAACAGACGGCGGGATAGGCGGGCGTGGCGACTTAAGAAGGATGGGGAGGCTCCGAGGTGAAGCATCTCGATCAGCCTGAGGCGCGTTGGGGGCTCGGCGCCCTGCGCCGGCGCGGGACAGCCAGTTCCCTGCCGTTCGGCAAAGCATGGGCTCGCATCGTCGATGTCCTGGGGGCGGACCTTCGCTCGCTCGCCCTGTTCCGCATCCTGCTCGCAACGATCGTCCTGATAGATCTCGCCGGCCGTGCCGCGGATCTTCGGGTTCACTATTCCGACGAAGGCGTGTTGCCGCGAAAGCTTCTGCTCGACGACATCAACGACTGGCGATGGTCGATCCACATGGCGAGTGGATCGGTCGACATCCAGGCTGTTCTGTTTGGGCTCACCGCCATTGCGGCGGTGTGCATGCTGGTCGGCTACCAGACCCGCTTGATGACCATCGTCGTCTGGGCCATGACGGCCTCTATCCAGGTTCGTAACCCATTTGTACTTAGCGGGGCGGATACCCTCCTGCGTGTCCTCCTGTTCTGGTCGATCCTTTTGCCCCTTGGCGCGTGGTGGTCGGTGGACCGGCTGCGGTCGGGCCGCGCGGCGCGTATTTCGTCGCGTTACATCTCTGTGGCGACGATCGGGCTCTTCCTTCAGGTCGCATTCATGTACTGGTTTACGGCCGCCTTGAAATCGGGAGCGCCTTGGCGCGAAGACGGTTTGGCGCTCTACTACGCGCTCGGCGCCGGCCAGCTCACCAAGCCGCTCGGCGAGTATCTTCACCAGTACTCGGGCCTGATGCAGGTGCTCACTTTTGGGAGCCTGGGCCTTGAGGTCGTCGCTCCGATCTTGTTGTTTTGCCCCATCTTCACAGGACCGATTCGGACAGTAGCCGCGCTGTCTCTCATGAGCTTTCATCTTGGCATCTATCTGACGTTGGACATCGGGATTTTTCCGTGGCTCAGTGCGTTCTGCATGGTCTCGTTCTTCCCGACGTGGTTCTGGGAGACGGCGTTGCCGTGGCTGCGGGCGGCCTTGCCTCCCCGGGTAAGTCGCCTCGGTGGCTCGACGCGCCGTACCGTTGCGCAGCCTGCCCAGGCCATCCAGGCGTTCTCCGGGCACTGGATCGGTATCGGCCGAAGCTTGGTCCGGCCCTTGGCCTTTGGACCATCGCTTGTGACCAGCACGGCGGTGGGTTCCGCTGGCTCGTTTGCTCCGGGAGACGCCGCGGATTCCGCCGTGGAGAGGTCGCCCGCCCCGGACCCAGACCAGCCCGTTCGGCGCCTGCGCTCGTCACCGCTCACCAACGTGTTCGCTGGCTTCTGCCTCCTTTTCGTCTTTGGCTGGAACATGTCGACCGTTTCGGACTACACGATGCCGACATCGTCGTTGCCAATTGCGTACGGCCTGGGGCTGTATCAGAAGTGGAACATGTTCGCGCCGCAGCCGCCCCAGTCCACGTCCTGGTACGTGGTGCGCGGGATCCTGCAGAACGGGCGGCAACTCGACATGCTTTCCCCGATCATCCAAGAAGACACAGACCTAATGGAACCGGTCTCGTGGGAGCGGCCGAGCAACATTGCCGGTGATCTGTATAAGGACAAGTACTGGCGAAAGTACCTCACCCAGATCACGCGTCCGGGTTTCCGAAACCAACGGCAAGCATTCGCCGCCTATACGTGCCGTACCTGGAATGCAGACCATCGTGGATCTGAAGAACTCCGCGGTATCACGATCGTCACGGTCGTTGAGCGGACGTTGCCCGATTACGAAACTACCCCACCCCAGCGTACGGCAGTTGCCCAATATCGTTGCCTCTAGGGCCGAATCGACGGAACCTCTTGGTGATCTGCACTACGTTCCCACCGCCCATTTCCGCCGGGAATCACCTGCCGGCATTTAGGTCGAGCAGTTAGGCGCGGATCCGCACCGCTTCGCGATATCTCGGAATAGTACCCGCCGAGCGGAACCGGGGTGCCACTAGGCACCCCGGTTCTCTCATGTGCAGGCCGTGATTCGCGGTGGCGTCGTTGCTGCTCCGTCCGATGGGCAGAAAGCTGGGCAAGTCAATAGGACCTTTGGGCGTACTAATCGGTGACAGATACAAAGTCACGATGGACCGGTACCGAAAGAGTACGAAGTTTTACTGAGCCCAATAGGGGAATGGCAAAGAGTAATTGCTGATCTAGGCTGATTTATCAGGATTTCCGGGCCATGACCGGAATCCGAGCCAATGAAGTCTCATCGAATACGTTCGAGAGCCCAAGGACGGGTGTGAAGGAGAGCACAACCATGGATAAACGTCTAGTGTTGTTCCGGTGGTGGGTCACTTTCACATTACTTATGGGCCTCGTTGGATCGGCGGGTATGGTCCGGGCGGCTGCACCCTCGGTGACCCGTCTCGACGACATGAGGGTGAGTCAGCTCGCCACCGTGGACGTCTGCATCCTGGCGACGGGCCAAATCGGGCACGTGTCCAGGCTCCAGTTACTGGGTGACGTAACAGGAATTCTCTTCGGAGACGTCGACGACGAGGCCTGCTCTCCCGAGCCCGCGGCCTCTGGTGATGGACAGCCAGGCGGGGCGAGTGGGACCGACGGGACCGGCGGGCCGGGGAACACAACAACCCCGGCGCCGGTCTACGTTGACGTCTGCGTCCTGGCGAATGGGCAGATTGGATCGATTCTCCAGGCCAACGTGGCGGCCGATGTCGCGGGCGTTCTCTTCGCTCCGGTCGGCGATTCTCGGTGCGCCGCTCCAGCAGAGACCAACGCGGGTGGTGGATCCGCCGCTGGCGATCCGGCTGTTAACGGCGGTGGTGGTGGCGGCGGCGGTGATCCCGCCCCGGTCTACGTCGACGTCTGCGTGCTGGCGACCGGGACGATCGGGTCCATCACTCAGGCGGAACTCGACGCCGACGTGACCGGTGTCCTCTTTGGGGACATCACCGACCAAACGTGTGCTCCTGGCCGGACCACTTCGGAAAATCCGGAAGGATCCGGTGACGCCGCTGCAGCAGACCAGCAAGGGGCTGCCACTACCTCCAGCCTTCTGCCCGGCCTCGGCGACGGGCTTACCGTCGACCTGTGCATCCTCGGCGTGCTGACGCCGGTCCTGGCGGCCCTGGTCGACGCGCAGATTGCCCTCGGCGCGGTCCTCCCCGTGAACGGCGCCTGCCCGGTCGCCGACGACACCGGCGACGATGCAGCGGACGGCTCCGCGGACGACACCGCGGACGGCACGAGCGACGACGGGACGGATGATGGCGGGGCCGTCGTTAACCTCTGCATCCTCGGCGTGCTAACCCCGGTCCTGGATATCCTGGTCGATGCTGAGATCGCCCTCGGCGCGACCTTCCCAGTCAACGGCGCCTGCCCGGCCGCTGATGATGGGACGGACGACGCCGCCGATGACGACTCGGCCGACGACGGCGCGGACGACGCGGCGGACGATGGCGGCGACGATGGCGAGCCGGTAACCATCGGCGTCTGCCTCGTCGGTAGCACCGAAGTCTTCCAAGTCGTCGAGGCTGACGCACAGCTGCAGCTTGCGGCTGGCGAGTTCATTCGCGTCGGTGAGGGTATTTGTGGTGCCGCCATTGACGACTCGGGCGACGACACCAACGATGGCCCATTTGTCGACCTGTGCGTGTTGGGAGTGCTTACTCCCGTCCTTGAGGCGCTCGTCGATATCCAGCTGAATTTGGGTGCCACCTTCCCGATTAATGGCGCATGCCCCGGGACGGACGATACCGCCGACGACGCGGCCGACGACACCGACGATGGCACCGCGGATGACGCGGGGGACGACGGCGCCGACGGCTCGGCCGATGACGGCGGGACGTTCGTCAACCTGTGCGTCCTCGGCGTCCTGACCCCGGTCCTGGACATCCTGGTCGACGCCCAGATCGCCCTCGGCGCGACCTTCCCGGCCAACGGCGCCTGCCCGGCGCGAGGCGGACGACGATGGGGATGACGCGGGGGACGACGGCGCGGACGATACGGCCGATGACGGCAACGGCGTCTTCGTCAACCTGTGCATCTTGGGCGTGCTGACCCCGGTGCTCGAAGCAGTGGTCGATACGCAGATCGCCCTGGGCGCCACGCTCCCGGTCAACGGCGCCTGCCCGGCCTCCGATGATGGGGCGGATGACGGCGCGGACGACGCGGCGGACGACGGCACCGACGACGGCGGCGTCTTCGTCAACCTGTGCATCCTGGGCGTGCTGACGCCGATCCTTGAGGCGAATGTCGCCTTGGAGCTCGGTCTCGGTGCGACCTTCCCGGTCAATGGCTCCTGCTCCGCGACAGATGACGGCGCGGACGATACGGCCGATGACGGGACGGACGATTCGGCCGACGACGGCGATGGCGTCTTCGTCAACCTCTGCATCCTCGGCGTCCTGACGCCGGTGCTGGACATCCTGGTCGACGCCCAGATCGCCCTCGGCGCGACGCTCCCGGTCAACGGGGCCTGCCCGGCCGCCGATGACGCGGCCGACGACGGCACCGACGACGGCGCGGACGACACGGCCGACGATGGAGCCGACGACATCGGGACCGTCGTCAACCTCTGCATCCTCGGCGTGCTGACCCCGGTGCTCGATGTGCTGGTCGATGCGCAGATCGCCCTCGGCGCCACCTTCCCCGTGAACGGCGCCTGCCCGGCCGCCGATGACGGCGCGGACGACGCTGCCGATGACGGGACCGACGATGCGGCCGACGACGGTGGTGTTCTTGTCAACTTGTGCGTTCTGGGCGTCCTGACGCCAGTCCTGGACATCCTGGTCGACGCCCAGATCGCCCTGGGCGCAACCTTCCCGATCAATGGCGCCTGCCCAGCCGCTGATGATGGGGCGGACGACACGGACGACGATGCGGCCGATGATGCCGCCGATGACGGGACGGACGACGCGGCTGACGATGGAACCGACGACGGCGGCGTCTTCGTCAACCTCTGCGTCCTGGGCGTCTTGACCCCGGTGCTGGACATCCTGGTGGACGCCCAGATCGCCCTGGGCGCCACATTCCCGGTCAATGGCGCCTGCCCCGCAGCGGATGACGGCGCGGACGACGGGGCTGACGACGGGACGGATGATGGGACCGACGAGGGACCGACGACGGGACCGACGACGGTGGAGTGTTCGTCAACCTGTGCATCCTGGGCGTGCTGACGCCGGTGCTCGAAGCGTTGGTCGACGCGCAGGTCGCTCTCGGCGCAACCTTCCCGGTCAACGGGGCCTGCCCGGCGCCAAGCCCGTCGCCGTCGCCGAGCCCAAGCCCGTCGCCGTAGCGGCGAGTCCATCGCCGAGCCCGAGCGCGTCGCCGTCGCCGAGCCCGAGCGCTTCCCCAAGCCCCAGTCCGTCGGCGTCCCCGAGCGCATCTCCAAGTGCGAGCCCGAGTGCTAGCCCATCTACCTCGCCCAGTGCGAGTCCGTCGGCCAGTCCGAGCGCGTCGCCGAGTGCCTCGCCGAGTGCGAGCCCGTCAGCCTCGCCCAGCGCGTCGCCAAGCGCCAGTCCCTCGGCGTCGCCGAGCGCGAGCCCGAGTCCAAGCGCCAGCCCGTCCCCGAGCCCGAGCGTCAGCCCGAGCCCGAATCCTCAGACGGTGCCGGTGACGATCTACGTGATCAACTGCGATGTCGATCCGGGTAACGTGACCGTGCAGGATGTGATCACCAGCAATATCCCGGACCAGTTCGGCTGCTTCCTGATGTCGGGCGTCCGGTTCAGCGTCACCCAAAACGGGGTGCCGCTGGGTGGAGCTGGCTTCCCGTTCGTCTCGGTCAACGGACAGTTCACGGTCAACCTGCTGGTCGGGTCGACGGTCGTGATCACCGAGGACACCACGTCCACCGGCGGCACGGGCGCGATCGCGGTCTTCCAGGTGACGCCGGACATGTACGCACCGCGGCAGAACCCGATCACCATCCAATCCGTGACGGCGGATGAGCCCAATGTCCTGTTCGTCAACGTGCTCCAGGCCGGCCCGAGCCCGAGTGCCAGCCCGTCCGCATCGCCAAGCCCCCGCGCCCGAGCGGCAGCCCCGGCTCGAATCCGCTAGGACCAGGCGGTAGCCCAAGCCCGGCTCCGAGTCCAAGCTCGTCGCCAACGCCGGAGACCATTACCCGGTTCCCGTTCACCGGTATCGGGAACGAGATGCAGTCCGCGGGCGGGATGACCATCATGGTCCTCCTCGCGCTGGCCGCTCTCTCCGCCGGGTACGTCGGAGTGCGGCGCCGCAAGGCCCGCGACATCTAACCGCTCACTCGTCCGGCCCGGCGTTTCATGGCCGCCGGGCCGGGATTCTCGGTAAGCTGGCAACGCCTCCAGGGTGCAGGTCCCCGGAGGCGTTGCCGTGTCCATCGCCTGCTGGGGCTTCGAATCCGGCGGAAATCCTGATAGAATGCGGTCCGATCTCACACGGTGGCGTGTGCGAGCGTCAAACAGGGCGAATCCTGCCCCCGGCCCGGCCCGGCCACCTCGTCTTACCACCACCCACCCGATGAAAGGAGCCTCCAATGCGGCAGCCGTTGAAGAGTCCAGTGAACGACCGCCTCTTCAACGGAAGCATGCTGCATGGCGATCATCAACATCGGGATTCTGGCGCATGTAGACGCCGGTAAGACGACAGTCACCGAACGCATCCTCTACGAGACCGGCGTCATCTCATCGGTCGGCAGCGTCGACAAAGGGACGACCCAGACCGACACCCTGGAGCTGGAGCGGGCCCGCGGCATCACGATCAAGTCCGCGGTGGTCTCCTTCCAACTGAACGACCGCAAAGTCAACCTGATCGATACCCCCGGCCACGCCGACTTCATCGCCGAGGTCGAGCGCTCGCTGCGCGTCCTCGACGCCGTCGTCCTCGTCATCTCGGCGGTCGAAGGCGTTCAACCCCAAACCCGTCGCCTGGCCAGAGCCATCCGGGCGGCCGGTCTGCCCCTCCTCATCTTCGTCAACAAGGTCGATCGCCTCGGCGCCCGGGGCGAACCACTCCTGCGCGACATCCGGCGCAAGCTCGATCTCCGCGTAGTGCCGATGAGCACCGCTTCCGGCTTGGGCAGCCGCGACGTGACCGCTGCCCTGTGCGACCGCTGTGCGCCCGCCTGGCGTGACGCCACGATCGACCTCCTGGCCGAATCCAACGAAGCGGTCATCGCCGAGTTCGAGCGAACCGGTGGTGAGCCAAGTCAGGCTTACCTGGAGGCGGAGCTGCGCGCCCAGGTCGCGGCCGGCGAGATCGTGCCGGTCTACACCGGCTCGGCGATCACCGGCGTGGGGATTCCCGAGTTGCTCGCCGGGATCCGAGAGTGGCTGCCGCCCGTCTGCCCCGACCCCGACGCGCCGCTGGCCGGTACGGTCTTCAAGATCGGCCGCCGTCCGTCTGGAGAGAAGATCGTCTACGCCCGCCTCTTCGGAGGCGAGCTGGCTGTCCGCCAGCGGATCACCTTCCAGCGGCAGTCACCCTGGGGTGAGCCGGAGGAGATCGAAGAACGCCTTACCGGTATCGACCGGTTCTCCGCTGGCGCCTCGATCCGAGCGGACCGCGTCGAGCCCGGCGAGATCGTCGGGTTGCACGGCCTGCGCGGCGCCCGCATCGGGGATGAGATCGGAGCCGGTGCGGCCCTGTTCCGTCCGCTTGCGCCCGCCTTCCCCCCGCCTGCCCTGGAGAGCGTCGTTCAGCCGGTCGACCCCGGCCAGATGATCCACCTGCGCACCGCCCTCGAATACCTCGCCGAGCAGGACCCCCTCATCTCCCTCCGCCAGCGCAACGAAGAGGGCGAGGTCTCGGTCCGGCTCTATGGTGAGGTCCAGAAGGAGGTCCTGACCGAAACCCTCCTGCGGGAGTACGCGGTCGCCGTCACCTTCGGCCCCAGCCAGACGATCTGCATCGAGCGGCCCACCGGCACCGGCGAACACGTCGAGTTCATGCTCGAAGGGGACAACCCCTTCTACGCGACGATCGGCTTCCGGGTCGAGCCCGCTCCGGTCGGCAGCGGCATCCGCTACGAGCGCGCGCTCGGCTCCTTGCTACCCGCCTTCTACCGCGCCGTCGAGGAGACCGTCTACGAGACCCTGAGCCAGGGCATCCACGCCTGGGAGGTGACAGACTGCGTGATCACCCTGACCCACACCGGCTACAGTTCCGTCGCCAGCACAGCCGCCGACTTCCGCAAGCTCACGCCCTACGTCCTGATCCAGGCCCTGAATCGGGCCGGCACCGCCGTCTGCGAACCGTTCGAGGAGATGGAGCTTGAGATCCCCGCGGACACCTTCGGCGCGGTCTGCGGCGCCCTGATCAACGCCCGCGCCACAATTCGAACGACCGCCACGGACGGCGATACCCACCGCCTGATCTGCGAGATCCCCACCGCCGAGCTGCGCGGCGTCGAACAGCAACTGCCCGGCCTGACCCGCGGCGACGGCGGCTGGACCTCGAGCTTCTTCGCCCACATCCCGGTAACCGGCAGAGCCGCCGTCCCGCCCCCGCATCGGCCCCAACCCCTTCAACTTCATCCACTACCTGGCGGAGGTGGCGCGGGCGTAGGGCGTACGCTCATACAGGCATCCGGCGGACTCTGGAGACGGAGCTCATCTTCGTAGGGGCAGACCGGCGTGTCTGCCCTCGTCGCCTGCCAACCTGGTTCGGGTCCTGGAGCCACGTCTCGCTATCGAAGCGTCGCGTTGATGAGGCCGGGCAGACACATCGGTCTGCCCCTACAAATCGTGACGTCATTTCCAAATCGGGAAACGGCGTCAGGTCAGACTCGTCTCCCCCAGCGCCCGCAGCACGATCACCGCCCCCGCGATGGTCACGCCAAGGGCTGAGGCCATCGGTGCATACCGGATCACCTGCCGGGTCAAACCGGGGATCAATCCAGGCTGCCCATCGCCCGTGCGGCGCTCCAGGAAGCGGCGGGCATAGAGGAAGAGGACGCCGACTCCCGTCAGCGCGCCCGCCAGCCCCAGGCTGAAGACCGCCACCAGCAGCAGCCCGAACCCGACGCGGCCAAGCGCGATCGCACCGAGCAAGACCACCAGGGCCGACGGACAGGGCACCAACCCCCCGGAGACGCCCAGGGCAAGCAGGGACCGCCACCGGATCTTGTCCCCATCGCTCGCCGGCGGGAGATGGGAGTGGCTATGTCCATGCCCATGGCTGTGGACGTGATCATGAACGAGGTCGTGATGGTGATCGTGGTGATGCGCCTCGTACTCATGGGAGTGGTCGTGCTCATGATCGTGGCTGTGATCACCATGGTGATGATGCCCGAAGTGCCCGTGGCCATGACCAAACCGCGCCCGGAGCAAGAGCAGTCCCATCCCCAGCACGAGCAGGCCAGAGGTCAGGCTCATCCAGGGGTAAAGCTGATCAGGCAGAATGTAGTGCGAGAGCAGCAGCGTCACCAAACCCAGGGCGATCACCCCGGCCGTGTGGGTGACGGTCACCGTCAGTCCGAGAAAGAGGGCGTGACGTGGCGTCCCGCGTGAACCCACCAGGTACGCCCCGACGACGGTCTTGCCGTGGCCGGGGGAGAGGGCATGGGCCGCTCCCCAGACGAACGCCAGACCGAGCGTGATGAACAGACCCGTCGCGGTCAGGTCGTCGCCGTCGAGGAGCGCCGCGAACCTGTCGCCGCTGTTGCCGCCCCCGGGGCGGCCGGATTGGGCGGGCGCCGATCCATCGTCGACGCTGGCCGTCATGCCGTATCCCACCGCCGCAACCGCGCCCGGCGAAGAGATCGCCGTGAACCGGGCCGATGTCTGGTCGAGGGGAGAACTGAGCAGGTCGTCCGGATAGCGCTGGAGTTCACTGCTGACGTCCTGCAGCGGCGCGTCCGACCCGGTCAAAGCGACATCGCTCGCGTGCGTGACCACGACCTCGCGCCACCCGGGCCGGTCCGTCTCGTAGTCGAGATCGAACGCGACCGCCTGGCCATCGCCGAGTCCGAGCGGGGCCGCCAGCACGGCGCGCAGCCGCACCAACTGGAGCCCGGCCTGACCTTCAGGCAACGTCAGGGTGCGGTCGGTAGCCGTTAGGGGGAGGTCGGCGCCATCAACGGAGAGATGGAGCCCCGAGATGATCTCGGCCAGCTTGGCGTCGAGGTAGACGGTCTCTTCGGCGGCGGAGACGGTGTCGTCGCCATCGGCGTCGATCCGCTCCCCAATCTCCTGAAACGCCGGAATCTCTGCCAGATCGAGGATGTAGATCAGGCGGACGGCCTCCGGCAAAACCTCGATCCGGACGTACTGGTTGGTCGTGAAGTTGCCCAGGGGGTGCGCCGCCGCCGGGCGGGCATTGCCGCCCACTCCGCACAGAATCGCACCAAGCGCCAGGGCAAGCAGAAGGCGAATGCGCATAGGGTTACTCGGCGCCGGCGTCGAGCCGGGTCAGGATGGCGCGTGCTTCCGGCGCGTACCGGAGCGAGAAGGCGGGATCGATCGCGAGAGCGGTCGTGAGCAGATCGCGGGCCGCGGCCGTATCTCCGCGGGCATCTGCGATGACCCCGGCGTGGAAGTACATCAAGGCGTCCTGGGTGCCGAGGCGGCGAGCCTCCTCGCTGGCGCTCCAGGCGCCTTCCAGGTCTCCTGCCTGATACCGGGCCCAGGCGAGGACATCGGCGGCGTGGACGCTGGGTCGCCGGGCGTATGCCTCTTCCGCCAGCGCCAGCGTCTCGGCCGCGTCCTTCCCTCGCTCCGGGTGGTCGGCCGAGAACAGGGCCAGTTCCAGGTCGACATCGGCGCCGTTGGCGACGTACAGGGCCTGGATCGCCTCGACGAGGCCGTAGTTCCGTTCGGCCCCGGCGGCATCGCCGGAGACGATGTAGACATCCCCTAGCGCTATCGCGAACTCAGGCAACGGCAGGGTGGCAATTGCCTCCTCATACCGGGCCATCGCCGTCGCGAAATCGCCTCGCGCCGCTGCGATCCGGCCCTGACCCGCCAGTGCATAGACATAACCTGGCAGTGTGCGGAGGGCGGCGTCGTAGGCCACCTGGGCGGCGTCCAGATCGCCGCCGTTCGCGTGGAGGTTACCGATCTGGACCTGGGTCCAGGCAACATTCTCGGCCCGCCCCGCTCCGGCCTGAGCCGCCTGCTCCATCGCCTCGATCGCACCCGGCCGGTCACCGTACAGCTCTCGGGCATATGAGACCCGCGAGTAGGAGGCCAGATCCGGGCGCAGATCGACCATCGCCTGGAAGGTCGCCACCGCCTCGTCGTAGCGGCCCAGCTCGATCTGGGCATCCCCGATCACGCCCAGAGCGGGGGCGTGCGCCGGATTAACCGAGTGCGCCCGTTCACCCCAGGAAAGGGCGGTCGCAAAATCGTGGCGAGCAAGGGCAAGAGTGCCGAGCCCAACCATCGCCGCGAAATCCCGATCGTCCTGCTCCAGTGCCTGGGTAAACAGGGTCTCGGCCTTGGGGTAGTACGTCGGGTCGCCGGTCTCCCGCGTTACCTGCAGATAGGCGAGGCCGAGCTGGGTTGCCGCGGCGCCGTTGTCGGGTTCCTCCCGCAGCGCCTCTTGCAGGCCGGTCACCAGATCGGCCAGGGCGGTCCCACCCCGGGCGGCTGCGTCCCGTCCGAGCAGGCCATCCAGCGCCGACGCGGCGGCGGGATCGATCTCCCACCCGGCCGGATCGTCGTCCTGAAAGGCGGTGATCGCCGAGCGCACATTCAGCGCCCCGGTGAACAGGACCACCGCCGCCAGGGCGGCCAGCCCGATCCGGGCCCATCTGGATTGCAACCGCAGTCCGCGGCGATAGAACGGCTGGCTCACGGGATATCTCCACGTGTGGCGTTGGTTCGGGATGATCTGTACTGCTACTACGCAGGTCGTGCCGCGACGGTTCACCGGCAATCGGTGATTGGATTTGGTGGGGGCGCGGTTGGGCGGGTGGTCTCTGTCGTAGGGGCGGACCTGTGTGTCCGCCCGGCCGCCAACCTGGACGTCAACCTATGGGAAACGCCGTCCCCAAGACGATTCCGGTCGGTCGGTGGTCGGGCGGACACAGGTGCGCCCCTACGAGGGGTATGCCGCGCCATCATCGTTCCCACCAAACGCCGACCGCCGACCGCCGTCTCCCCCTTCCCCCTGCCGCAGCGGGGGGAAGGGGGTCGGGGGGTTAGGGGGATCTAGTTACTCCGCCGCGACGATATTGCCGCAGGCGATGTAGGTGCCGATCTCGTCGTTGGAGAGGTGAATATTGACGGCGTGCGGCGACTCCAGCAGCTCGGCCGTGTCGACGCCTTCGATCGACTGCTCGCTCAGCCCGTTCTCATCGACATCGGGCAGCGGGTACTCGGGATTCGGATCGAGCTCCGCGCAGGTGCCCTCGTGGATGTGGGCGGGGTGCCCACCGGACGCGCCGTCGAGGTAGAGATTGACCAGCAGGCCGTCCTCCTGATCGCTCAGAACGGCCTCACCGCTGACGCCTGAGCCGTCGATCTCGGCCAGAGTGACCCCAACCGAGGTGGCCTCCTCCTCGGAGTCTTCAGGCAGCACGACATTGCCGCAGGTGATGTAGGTCGCGACGTCCTCGTTCGAGAGGTGAATATTGACCGCGTACGGATCGTTGAGCAGGTCGGTCAGGGCGAGGTCGGGGATGACCGTCACGCTCCGGCCGGACTCGTCCACGTCGAGCAGCGGGTACTGCGGATTGGGGTCGAGTTCGTTGCACGTCCCCTGGTGGATGTGCGCGGGGTGGCCACCCTCGGCCCCTTGCAGGTAGAGATTGACCGACAGACCCTCGTCCGTCTCCTCGAGCACGGCGACGCCGCTGGTGCCGGAGTCGTTCAGCTCGCCGAGCGGGATCGTGATCGGACCGGTCTCCTTGGAGACATCGTCCGCCTGCACGACCGGCGTGGCGTCAGAATCGTCGCCGTCCTCCGCGTCCTCGTCCTCATCGTCGGCTGCCGGGGTTGACACCTCATCGGCGTCATCACCGTCGTCGTCCGCCGCCGGAGCGGCTCCGCCGTGGTGGGTGTGCTCGAAGCCCGCGTGCGCGAGTGCCACATACGGGAAGGCGTCGCGGAAGGGCACGTCGTTGGTATCGACGCCGTCGCCAAGCTGGTTGTTCGGCTCGACGTTGAACTCGGAGTCGAGGGCGATGCCGTCCTCACCGAAGAGGATGCCCGCTACGACTCGCAGGGAGATATCGACGACCTCGTCCTCAAGCCGGCGGCCATTTGGGAAACCTGCCGGGTCGCCGCCGATGGCGCCGAGCGGACTGGCCGCGTCCGGAGCGGTCGGCGGGATTGCCATGTTGAGACGCAGTTGCTCCGAGGCAACGACGTCCGGCGGCTGATTGATACCGGGGATGCCGGTCAGGTAGATCGCGACCAGGTCGTTGCGCTCGCCTTCGGGCACCTCGATGCCGTAGAGGGCGTTGAGCAGGCCCGGCAGCTCCGGGTTGAGGACACCGTCGAGGAACTGGCCGTCATCGGCCGGCACCGAGGCGTTGAACAGATCCTTGGCCCCGACCGGAACGACGACCTCGTTGACCAGCGGGTGGCCGAGTCGGGAGACCTGGACCAGATCACCCTCGCCATCGCGGGTACCGTCGGCATTGATCACCGTGGTCGAGAAGCGGTTGGTGGTCGACCAGACGCCGATGATCGCGTTGGCGCTGTCCGGGGCCTCCGGCGTCTCGCCGTCGATCGTCAGCTTCTCGATCGGGATCTGCATCGCGATCGTGAGGACATTCAGCCCGGCCAGATCGTCGACGCCGCCGCCCTGATTGCCGGGAGGCGTGCGGATCGTGAGCAGGTCGAAGATCCCGCCGAGGTCGACCCAGAACGGGTCATCGCTCGGCCCGGCGAAGACCTTGATGTCCTCGTCGATGGTGTAGATCCCGGCGTCCGAAAGCGATTCGTAGTCCGGGGTGGAGGCGGGGCCGATGTTGGCCGGGGGCACGATCAGGCCCTCGGTCAACTGGCGGCGCTCGCCGTCGCGGAACTCGGTCACGCCATAGAGCTGGCGCAGGTTGTAGTCCGGATCGGCCAGGGGGGTGGTGTCCTCCTGCACCTCGATCGGGCCGGTGTTGTACAGGAAGGTATTCGGGTTCTGGATGCCGGTGGCGAAGTCGAACTGGTAGACCAGATCCTCGACCGCGTCGCCGTCCCGGTCGATCTTGATGTCATAGAAGACATCGTCGCCGAATCGGTAGAAATTCGGGCCGCCGGCCGGGTCCTGACCGGGGTAGAAGCTGGCGATCAGGGTGACCGTATCGGGGGCATCTGGGCTGACGAAGGCGTACAGGTCGGTGTTGTCGGCCTGCGGGTCGGCGCTGATGAGCGGGGCTTCGCGGTGGCTGGAGGCGGTCACCCGGGACGCGCCCGAGTTGAAGACCGATGAGACCACCATCAGGGATGTGACGAGAAGCCCGAGGGCGAGATAGGGGCGGGCGCGGTAGCCATTCTTCGACATACCGGGGTGTGCTCCTTCCATCTGAATCGCGGTCCGGGCGCACCAATGTGCCCGGAAACTGCTTCTTCGACGTCGCCGGAGAGCCAGAACAAGCAGCGCCTATCCCCAGGCGAACGGGATCGCCAGCAAGCCGCGGCCTGCTGGGCACCCGCTCCGGCGCACGGCCGGCCACCGGCGCACGGATCGGGCCCGACTGCTCTACGTGCCCCAACGTCACAACACTGTACGGAATCATCTTACGGTACGGATCAATACATTTCGCTGCTTCTTGGACTAGCCTTTTTGGGCCACTCGGTCCTGCTCCGGGTATGGAAAACGACGAATCCCCCCGGGCGATGTGCCGAGGGAAGATGGTGTCGAATACCTGCCTACCAAAGCGTATTCTTGGAAGGTCCCTTGTCGGCTACCATGTCGAACAATCCACGATCGGCCAACCCAATTGCACTCCGGCGTCGAACCCGGCCTTCGCTGGCGGTATGAACACGATGACCGTATCCGGTTCAAGGTGCGAAAACGACGAGTCCCCCAGGCGACCTGCCGGGGGACTCGTTGAGCAATGGGGTTTCGTCGTCAGCGGCCCGGTGGAGCGATCACGGGATCAACGCCGTATCGGGACGGGCAACCGCACCAGTGCTGACGGCAGATAGCTAGTGTCTGACCGCCAGGTTCTTACCGAAACCAGGTAAATGGCTGGACGGTGCGGTCGTACCGGTTGAGATCCTTGCGGGCCTCGTCGGCCGTCGGGAAGCCCGCGCCTTCGCGGAGGATGCCGCCGAAGTATCGATCGAACCGTGAGCCGGACACGCCGTGTGACTTGGAACCCCGAAACAGATTGCGCAGTGTCTTCATGGCCGTAGCCTCCTTCTCGATTTCACTGCACTCAGTATATCACTATATCAGCATAACGTCATTATTAGATGATGAACTTCCCGATTATTTGTTACTAGCCGCTCGCGTGGCGCTTTTGCGCATCCAAGAGCGATTCCATCGTTCGCCGCACCGCCTGGGCAGTCGGTCCAAACAGGCGGACGACCACAAAACCTTCGCCACCGCCGCCGCCGCCCCAGCGCACTGGCCCTATGCCGCTATCGGCATCAGGTACTTCCCACCCATCCCCGAACAGATACAGCGATCCGGCGCAGGTGTAGGGTCCATGGCGCCCAGGAACGGAGAGCGGGCGACGACTCGGCTCCAGCACACCTCGCTCGATCAGGACCACCTGGCCACCAACCCTGGCCTGCAGCCGAATCTCCAATCTGGAATAGCGATCCTGCTCTCCCATCGCGACCCGGCCCGGGGTAAGGATCTCGCTAAGGGCTAAGCTGCCGCCGTCCGCGACCTCGACCATCGTCTCCTGTCGATAGATCGCTCGCTGAAACGGAATCAACTCTCCCGGCAGATAGACCAGCCGGCTGCCATCTGCCGCAGCCAGGCTCGTGCGCGATGTTGCTCCGGGTTGACCATCCAGAGCAGGGTAGACCTTGGTCGCTCCTTGGCCGCGCACCGTCAGGTCCGCTCCCGCCTCCGCCGTGAGTGAAATCTCCAGATCATCCTCTGGAAAAACCCCCGGACCAACCCCCTGAACGATGACCTCCGCCCCGCCCGTCCCCGCCCGATGGCTCGGCATACCAACATGGAAGGGAGCAGTCCGGAATGCCTCGCTCAGGACGGTCCTGCCTCCGGATCGCGCCGCCGTGAGGCGGAGCACGCCGGTGCTCCGGCCGTCATTACTGCGACTGCACTGGTCTTCGCTTTGATCGGGCTTCACTGAAGGCATCACGAGGCGAACAGTCGCCCTGCCAGGTGCTCCTGGCGTAGCCCGGCCAGATCGACCAGCGGCATATAGCCGCCAAGATCAGCCAGGGGAATCCTGTGGGATTCCGTCGCCGCCAGGAGCATGAGTGGATGGAAATCGGTCACGATCCGTTGGGCGGCTGTCTGCCCGATTATCCCTAACCGGACCGCGGCGGCAACGAAACCGTTCACAGCGGTCGCCGCCAGGGCAAGCACGGTCTCCTCTGCCGGAAGGCCAGAGGCCTGCATGGCCACCGCGAATGCGACGGCGTGATGACCGTGACCCCGCCCCGTTCGGATAGCCTCCAGGTACCGAAAAACCAGATCATCGGCCAGCAGCGGCGCCGCCGACTCCAACAGCCGCCGCCCAATCCTGGTGCTCGCCGAGCGCGCCGCTGGCACCGGTTTCAAGGCATGCAGCAGCCCATCGATTTCCAGCAGCCCATCCACATCTACCAGCTCCGCGGCGCCGTACGCATGCCACGCCGCAGGCAGCTCAATCCCCGCCAACCCCTCCTCCACCTGCGCCCGCACGAATCCACGTACACCGGACTCATTCGTCACAACTCCAAGCGCGTAAAGCCCTTCCAGCCCATGCGAGAAGGCATACCCGCCGGTAGGAAACCCAGAGTCGGCAAGTTGGAGCAGGCGGAGAAGCGGCAGTGGATTGGTAACCATCAGCAATCTCCGTCACGCGGACACGAATCAGGCCTCGTCCGAAAACCACCCTCGAATTCCCGTCGGACATACGCACAGCCAGAATGAGCCACGGTTGGTTGCTTGCTCAATCGCCCTCTATCCGTACGGCTACCCGCCAATCGGGTCGAAACATACCGGGGTCAGGTCCGGGTCTGGCATCTGTGGATCGAGCGGGAAGATTGGGCGCTGCACGCGGTGGAACGGCAGGCTCGGGATGTCCAGGCTGACGGCGCCCGGTGAGAGCGCCATGAGTGCTGCCGAGGCCATCGCTCGCTGATCGGGGAACAAGTATCCGACCTTGACGACGATGAGGTGATGATCGTCTACATCCAGGCCGACGGCCTCGAAGTCACTTCTATGGAAGAAGACCTTTCGACGGGACGTCAATACGACATGGATCCCGCCGCTTCGCACCACCGCGGTATCTCCACCCTCCGGATCGTCGCGCTGGATCGCAGTGACCGAGCCTTTTAGCCCGAGCGGGAAGCCGTTGACCGGGTCGAGCACGCCGCCGATCGTGACGGCGACTTCCCTCCCGACGCCCGCTTCAATGCACGTCTGCACCGCCTCCGCGTTCGGAATTGCCGCAACAATCGCCGTCCGCGTCCCGGAGGCAAATTCCTCCCTCGCCAGCAGCCGGGAGACCATGAATGGGCTATCCCCCGCCCCACCGGCAGTAATGTTGTCACCAGCGTCGCTGACGAACACCGCCTTTTGGTCGAGCCTCAGCGCCTCGTCAATGGCCCAGTCAGGGTCGCCGGTCGGGACCTCGAAGTCGAAGTCGTGCCGAGCATCCCAGTAGCGACGTGCGATCCGCTCCGCCTCGCGGGTGATCGCGGCGACGTCGGTTCCGGTCACGACCACCGTCGCGTTGGTGCGCGGCTGGTCCGCCCAAACAAATCCGACCCAGAGGGACGGGTCGATCACCCCCTCGACGCCGTCCGACTCAGCGAGCCTGCCATAGACTGTCCTCCCCGGCTCCACGAAGGTGCTGGTGCGCTCGCCGGGAAGCATGACCGGGATACGCACAAAGGCGCGATGCGGCCGGATGCCCGTGTCGAGCAGGTGCACCAGATGGGCGACCGCGCGCTCCTTGGTTTCCAACGCGTCGATGTGGGGTGCCTCGCGATAGCATGTGAACACGTCGACCTGCGCCACCAGGTGCTCGGTGACGTTGCCGTGCAGGTCCATGCCCGCGGAAATGACGCAGGCCGGCCCGACGAGCTCGCGGACTGCGGTGGCAAGGTCTCCCTCGGCATCGTCCATGCCGATCACGCTCATCGCGCCGTGAATGTCCAAGAAGAAGCCGTCGAGCGGCAGCGCCGCCTCGATGCGGTCCAACAGCTCGACCTTCATCTTGGCGTAGGCGTCGCTGGTGACCTGCCCGCCGGAGGTCGCGTCTGCCTTCAGGCAGGGGATGAACTCGATGTCATCGCGGTCGCGCCATTGCCAGGCCGGCAGGTACGGATAGATCTCCTGCATTCCGTCGCCGCGGCGGATGGTGAAGTCGTCGATCGTGCTGTGCAACGGGGAGAAGGTGCAGCTCTCAATGGCAATGCCGCCGATGCCGACGCGAAGCTTCCGTTTCATCACATTCTCTTTCACGGTGCACCGGCTTGTGAGGCACGCCGGTCTGCCGAAACAGCTATTTGGCATCTATGCCGATTCCGCGTACTCGTAAAGGGGAACCAGGTCCGCCGGGGCGTTCGGTGATTGCAAGATGGACTCAATGTGGCGGACAACGGCGGGGCTTAGCAATACATCACCGCAGATGGTGCACACATCGGCTGGTACGTGATCAATCACGACGACTCGTCCATTGTGCCGGACGGTATGGACAATGAGTCGATCTTCGTAAGACCCGGGGCACCCAGCGATTGTGCAATCCATGTCAGCGACTCCGGCGTTGTGTGGGAGTAATCCACTTCGGTGGGGTAGGCTCATAAACGGTGATGAGGATCAGAACCGGTGTGTCGGTCGTGCAGACGATGTGCAGCGACCGGCCGGAAGGCGTGTGACCGTGTATGAGGCAACACGCGCCCCGGCGATGCACGGGATAGTGCTCGATGATTGCTCCGACTTCGACAGCCGAGAGCACCTCATCAAGTGTAACTCCGTCCTCTGCCATCTCCTGTTGTGCATGCTGTGTGACCCGCACCTTCTCATCGCGGGCCAGGTCGCGAATATGCGCAATCGCTTGTTGGAACTCCTCACCTTCCGCCATTGCCGTCAGTTCTGCTAGGACGCCACGCTCGGCTTCTAAAATAAGAAATACCGCTGCGCCATCGGCAACTCCCTCGCCGGCTCGCACGTGAGCAACTCCCCGTCCGCCCGGACCTCGTACGTCTCAGGGTCGACCGTGATGTCCGGCGTGGCCGAGTTGTGGATCAGGTCGCGCTTGCCGATCGCGCGGGTGTTGCGGACCGCGACCGCCGGTTTGCGCAGGCCCAGGCGCTCGGGCACGCCCCGCTCTTGTGCCACCTGGGAGATGAAGGTCACGCTCGTGGCGTGGGGGATGTCCGCGCCCCACATCGGGCGCATCGTCACTGGTTGCGGGGTGGGGATGCTGGCGTTGGGATCGCCCATCGCCGCCCAGGAGATCATCCCCCCCTTGACGATCAACTCCGGCCGCACCCCGAAGAACTTGGGCTGCCAGACGACCAGATCGGCCAGCTTGCCCACCTCGATCGAGCCGACCTCGTGGCTGATCCCGTGGGCAATCGCCGGGTTGATCGTGTACTTCGCCAGGTAGCGCTTGATCCTGACATTGTCGTTGCGGTCCGACTCGCCCGGCAGCGGACCCCGCTGGCGCTTCATCTTGTCGGCCGTCTGCCAGGTCCGGATGATCACCTCGCCGACACGGCCCATCGCCTGAGAGTCGCTGGCCATGATCGAGATCGCCCCCAGGTCGTGCAGGATGTCCTCGGCCATGATCGTCTGCGCCCGGATGCGGGAGTCGGCGAAGGAGACGTCCTCGGGCACGTGCGGATTGAGGTGGTGGCAGACCATCAGCATGTCGAGGTGCTCCTCGACCGTGTTGACGGTGTATGGCCGGGTCGGATTGGTCGATGACGGCAGAACGTGGTCGAACGAAGCGATCCGGATGATGTCCGGGGCGTGCCCACCCCCCGCGCCCTCGGTGTGATAGGCGTGGATCGTCCGCCCCGCTATCGCCGCCAGGGTGTCCTCGAGAAAGCCGGCCTCGTTGATCGTGTCGGTGTGCAGCGCGATCTGGATATCCAGCTCGTCCGCCACCCGCAAGCTGGTGTCGATCACGGCCGGGGTGGTGCCCCAATCCTCGTGCAGCTTCAGCGCGCAGGCTCCGGCCTCAACCTGGAGACACAGGCTTACGACTCCGGTCGAGTTGCCCTTGCCGATTAAACCCATGTTCACCGGCAGTTCGTCGATCGCCTGGAGCATGCGGGCGATGTTCCACGGCCCCGGCGTGGCCGTGGTCGCCTTCGTGCCGGTCGCCGGGCCGGTCCCTCCCCCGAGGAGGGTGGTGAGGCCGCTGGCGATGGCCTCCTCCACCTGCTGCGGGCAGATCATGTGGACGTGGGTGTCGATCCCGCCCGGGGTGACGATCATCCGCTCCCCGGCGATCACCTCCGTGCCGGTTCCGACGACCAAACGCGGATCGACCCCGTCGAGGATGTCCGGGTTGCCCGCTTTGCCGATCCCGACGATGCGGCCATCCTTGATCCCGATGTCGGCCTTGACGATTCCCCAGTGGTCGACGATCAGGGCATTGGTGATCACGAGGTCGAGGGGGTGGTCGTCGCAGGCCGACTGGCCCATCCCATCGCGGATGACCTTGCCACCACCAAAGGCGATCTCGTCGCCGTAGGTGGTGAAGTCCCGTTCGACCTCAAGGATGAGATCCGTGTCGGCCAGCCGCACACGGTCGCCGGTCGTCGGGCCGTAGAGATCGGCGTACTGAGCGCGTGGCATCGTCAGGCTCATCGGTCCGCTCCTCCCGCGCCGCTGGGATCCAGGATCGCCGCGCCAAGAAAGCCGCGCTCAGCCGCCCGCGCCACGGCCGCGGGTTTCTCCGCCTCGCCCGTGAGGCCCTCCGTCAGGCCATTGAGACCGTGCACCCTGCCTTCGCCACCGAGGGCAACCAGTTCGACCTCGCGCTCCTCGCCCGGCTCGAACCGGACCGCAGTGCCGGAGGGGATGTTCAGGCGGAAGCCGAACGCCGCTGCCCGCTCGAAGTCCAGGGCCCGGTTGACCTCGAAGAAGTGGAAATGCGAGCCGATCTGCACCGGGCGGTCGCCGGTGTGGCGGACGGTGACCGTGACGGTGCGCCGGCCAGCGTTGGCCACGATCGGTTCGTCCGCGAGGATGAACTCGCCGGGGACACGCTCGCCCGCATCCGGGATCGGCTCATGGACGGTGACGAGCTTCGTCCCATCCGGAAAGGTCGCCTCGACCTGAACTTCGTCCAACATGGCCGGAATCCCCGGCATCACGTCATCCGCCGTCAGGATCTGCTTGCCATAGGCCATCAGGTCGGCGACGGAGCGGCCGTCGCGGGCGCCTTCGACGATCTCATGGCTGAGGATCGCCAGCGCCTCCGGGTAATTGAGCTTCAGGCCCCGGGCGCGGCGCTCGCGGGCGAGCTGTGCGGCGAGGTAGACGAGCAGCTTCTCCTGCTCCCGTGTGCTCAGGTGCATCTCCGGGCTACCTCCTTTGTCGGCGTTCCGTGCCCAAACGTCCGCACTACCTACGCAAAACACCCCATCTGCCCAGTTTGGGGCCCCTACCCCGAAAGGCCGGGTGTACGGGGCACCTGAACAGGGAGGCGCCAGCTGGTGCTGCCACCCTGAAATCTGCCTTGGAGACGCGAGATATCGGCGTGTCGCTCGTGTCGATTCCGGGTCATCGCCAGGCGGTTAGCGGCGATTGTACGGGGTCTCCGCCCCCCAACTCTCGTGCGATCCGCCCAATGACCATGTAGGTAATGATGCCGATATGCCGTAATGGAGATAACGTAGAGACGATATGAGATATCGAGCATGGAATGGGTGACGTTACGGATGTTTGCTCAGGGGAGGGCTGGCAATCTAGGTGGTGTTGAGGGGCCAACCCCAAGACGCTCCACTTGAAGATGGCTGGTCCGTTGGGATCGCGTCGCCGTCATGCATCTTAGAAGGAACTTCCAATGGACCAGTCACTCGTTCACCACGCCGCGTACCTCCCAGTCATCCACGGCCCCAAGGCCGCCAAGCCGGCCAAGTCCGCCATGCTGGCCCAGCCCGGCGCTCGCAACTTCCGCTTCAGCCGCGCCACCGCGGCCCTCGCCCAGGCCGGGCAGCGCCTGGCCGTGATCGCCCGCCGCGTCGGCCAGCCGGCCGATACCTTCAGCGGCCCTGAGGCCCCGGCGCCAGAAGACATCCGCACGCGCTACGTCTCCGGCGTCTTCGGCACGCACGAAATGCCGCGCTCGTTGCGGGACTCCAGCCGGCGCTGGTAATCCGCGGCAGACCCACTCGATTGACCACGACAGCTTCCTATCACTCCTGAGGAGACCACCGATGGCCACGATCACGCCGTTCAAGCGCGTCACCACCACCCGCCCGACCGACGATGATCCCGGCCGCGGCGGTGTCGCTCACATTCAGGTTCAGACTCCTATCGATCTGATCGCAACCCACATCCTGCGCGGCGGCTGGCGTGAAGATGGCCAGTCCAGCCTGCGCCTGGTCTGGCAGTTCCAGCCGGCCGCCTAACTTCCCTCAGTTCAACGATCCGGCAGGAATTTCCTGCCGGATCGTTTCATTTGTGTTAGGTCCGGGGTGCAATTGGGTGAAACTGCCCATGCCATGTGGGGGAGGGTCGGGCAAAGTAGCAGCAATGCACACGAGGGGTGCCGCTCTGGCGCATGCCCCTCGTAGCCCGCGGCGTACCCTTTTCCGCCGCATGGAACACTGGCCGGCCTGACTTTGGCTGCCAGCTATGGAGCACGTTCGATGGACACACAGCATGCAATAGCAACGGCCGGCGCCTGGATCCAGCAAAATCTCGCGGATTGGCCGGGCCTGCGCGCCGCTCACCTCGTCGGCGGCATCACCGCCCTCCCCCTCACCGCCCCCTTCCCCCCCACCAAAGACGTCGATATCCACCTGATCTTCGATGAGGGCAGCCCCGCCCTCCAGTCCTCCCGGCCCGTTCATGACCCTCATCGAGACCAGCTACGAGGGCATCCTGATCGAGGCCGGCATCAAATCCGTCGCCGAGTACGACAGTGCCGCCACCGTCCTGGCAAACCCCGAGATCGCCCACCACCTGACCCTCGACCCGATCCTCTACGACCCGACCGGGTTCCTCAGCGATCTCCAACAGGCCGTCCGGCGCGAGTACGCCGAACCCCAGTGGGTCCAGGCCCGGATCGAGCACGAGCGGCGCGGAGCAGCCGGTGCCCTGGGCATGCGCCCGATGGCGTCTGCCATGTATGGCGCATCCGGCGAGGTCAATGTGCTGGGCTTCGCGACTACATATATCTGTCCGGTCTTCGCCGTCGCGACCCTCAACCCGCCCAAGATGGGCGGGCGCTCCTGGATCAACCTCCGGACCGACCTCGACACCCTCGGCCGGCTCGACCTCTATGAAGATCTTCTCGACATCATGGGTGTCGCCAACGCTCAGCGCGGAGCGTGTCGAGTTCCTGCTTGACCAGGGTGCCGACCTCTTCGATCTCGCGGTCACCGTCAAGCGGACTCCCCACCCCTTCGGCCACAAGCTCCACGCCCACCTGCGACCCTACTTTGTCGGCTCCTGCAAAGGGATGATCGCCGAGGGATTCCACCGCGAGGCGCTGGGCTGGCTGACCCCCTTCACCCTGTCCTCCACCGACGTGATGCTCGCCGATGGGCCGGACAACGAGTTTGCCCGCTCGGTCGCCCTCCAGGAGAGCTTTCTGCGCGAACTGGGCATGGGTACGCCGGAGGAGCGCGGCAACGCCTACGCCCGCGCCGAAGTCCTCTTCGCCCAGGTTTTTACGCTTGCCGACGAGATCGCCTTAAGCCGGACCAGGTCCGGCTCAGGCGTGCTGGTCAGCAGCGGTGGCTAATGCGTCCGTCCGGCATCAATTGGCCGGTAGGCGGTCTAGCAGCGCGGATCCCACGGGCTACAGCCACTCAGTAGCGAGTCGATGAAGAGACTACTCGGGCCAAAAGCCGCTGGGATGCTGTCGGCTGCCAGCGGTTCCTCGGTGAACCCAGCGCCCGTCGCCTCCAGTTGCGTGAACCCCTCCAGCAGCGTGGCGACGTACGACATCGTGCCCGCGGCCGCGTCGTAGACTGGCGAAGTCAGCTCCAGCACGATCACGTCGGACGTACCATCGTCCGTCTGGATCACCAGCGCGGCGTTCGGCGGGTCGGACGGGTCGAACCCCAGTTCCTCGAGGAAGCGCTTGGTCGCGACGGCGCCGACGACTCGGCTCGGCCGATCGGAGAAGAAGACGGTCTGCTCTGGGGCGCCCTGCAGCACCAGATTGAAGGTGTCGCCCGCGTCCGCAATCAGCGTCCCGGACGAGAATCCCGACTGCACAAAGAGATAGGACGCGTCTGTCCGCGACTGGAGACGCCTCCGGCGTTGCCTGCCGCGCGGCATGGGCGCTCAAGCGCGTTGTGCCGACGGCGGCGAGGCTCATGCCGGTGGCCGCGGCGAGCAGCGCTGTGCGCCGCGTCAGTCGATCCGAGGACAACGGATGGCTGTCGGTGCGGGTCAGTCCATACATCTCCCTCGCTTGCGAAAGGCGAACATGGCCGACTGTGTTGCCCGGGTGGTGTCGCAAACATCCGCGGGCGAATGATGTTGGCGCTGATTGCAGCGTGGGCTGATTGAGGAGCCGAGGTGATGACCCGCACCGCGTCGTCCGCCTGTCTATTCGTCTCCGCCCAGTGTCGGCACGTCGCTCGGTGGCGGAGATTACCTACGTGGTCGTCGCTCTCGCGGTTCGGCGGAATCAGTGAAATCACGGATGTGCGCACCGGGACGGTAGGGCATGATGAATATGTGCTCAGGAGAGCACACCGAACGAACCGGAAGAGCCGGTCGAACGGTCGAATCGGAAGGACGTAAAGGAGATCGGTCGAGGACTCCGCGGGACCCACCACGGAACGCCGGGGAGGCAAACCTCGGAACCGGGTCCGGCACCACAGCTCCACAACGGTAGCGGACCGCACCGACGGAGGCAGCAGAAGGAGGGGTCTCCCCCTCCAGAGCCGCCGAAGTCACCGCGGTAAGCAGGGCCGGGAGGAGCGCCGCCGGACCCAACACGCGAGGAGCCGAACGGAGGCGTTTCCAGCGGTCGCGCGGTCCCCTCGACCGAGCTTCCAACTCCAACCACGACACCCGACATCGATCTCGTGCGGTCGGTCGGGGATGCCGCAGGATCCAGCACGGGCCCGCCAGCGAGGCACACCTCAGCTGAGGCGGTCCGGCACCACAGCTCCGAACGCGGACGGTCCGCGTCGGACGATCGCCACCGGCGAGGGCTCTGCCCCCGCCACCGGCGATCGCCCGACCACCAGCGACCGTCCAGCCGGTCGGAGCTCCGCCGGACCAAATCAGGTGAGGAGCCGACCAGCGGCGGACCCAGGATCGTGCGGTCCCCCCGACTGAGCGTGACGAAAGGAGGAATCCCGTGCTACACGCATCGACTCGTCGCGGGTTCCTCGCCCGCTCCCTGGCCGGGGCCGCCGCTTTGGCGGCCGGGCTGCCACTGCACGGCACGTTTGCCGCGCACAAGCGTCTGAAGGTCTACGCCCTCGATCCGCATGGTGACAAGACCTGCGGCTCGTGCCAATCCTGCCGGGCGTGTCTGTCGCACGGCGCCAACAAGCTCTTCGCCTCGAAGGGAGCCGCCGACTCCCACCGGGCCCACCCGAATTGCAATTGCTCCATCCGCATCGCTGGCACCCTCCCGTCGAACGTCTGGGTCCCCCTTTTCGGCCTGACCCGTGGGGGCGATGCGTCGAGTGGGGTAGTGGACCGCCGCCACGCCAACACCCTCGAGTTGCTCAAGAACTACGAGGCTGACCTATCCTGAGTAGTTCCGTCGTTCACCTGCTTCGCGGTACCTATTTGGAGCAGGGAACGCTGCCGCCCGGCCCCTGGTCATTCCGAGCCTGCCGAGGAATCTCGAAGGGCACGATGCCAAGGCGGGGCCCCGGCGTCCGAGAAAGTGGCTTCGTTCTCTCTCAGACGGCGGCACCGTCGGAACGCCATGCCCCTCTAGATCCCTCGACAAGCTCGGGATGACAAGGGGGCGGGGCGGTTTCGGGGTGCTGCCTGACCGACACCCCAAGACCGGCATTAGAACCTGTACAAGGACCTAGGACGAGACGACCTCCGTCAGGAGGAAGGCCACCGGCAGCGAATCCCGAGCCCAGTCGTTCGGGAGGTCGCCTCCGGTCCAGCCGTAGTACTTCGCGGCCAGGGCTTCGCGTGCGCGGGGATCGGCGGTTTCACCCTCGATGACGGCTCCGCGGGCGGCGTAGACCGTTCCCTTGATCCTGATGTGCAGGTCTGGGTTCGCCCGCACGTTCTTCACCCAGTCAGACCGATCACGCCCACCGGAAAGGCAGTAAAGCGTCGCCAAATCGGCGCCGTCCGGATGGGTCGCGAACCACATCTCCACCTCGTGCGACCGTCCGGAGACCCGCCCGGTCGTTATCAGGTAGCAATACTGCTCCCGCGATTCCTCAGGCGAGAGCTCGATTCCTTCGGCCATGCAATAGCCCTTCTCGGTGACGCGATTGATCAGCCAGTGTGTTCGACGTCGTCGTCCGCATCCGCCACGGTCAGGTCGTCGCCGCGTTGTAGGCGGCGGGCGATCTGGGCCGTCTGCAGCATCGACCGGCTGGTCGGGGCATGGGCGGCCAGGTAGCGGGCCACTGCCACGAGGACGCGGCGGGCTTCGGCCGGGTCGTCCGCCGCCAGTTCGGCGTGGAGCGCAATACCGGCTTCCAGCATCTGGTAAGAGTGGAACTCGCCGTCCTCGCGCAGCAGCAGGTGGCCGAGCGCCGCGATCAGCCCGGCCGGGTCGTGGCCGCGCTCGAGGTAGCGGTGCACCACCAGCGCGGCCTGCTGGACCTGCTGCTCCCGGTCCAGAAGTTCGTCCAGGTGAGCGAGGAGGGCATCGCCGTCTTCCGGCAGCGCCGCCAGCGCTTTAGGTTGCTCCTCCGGCAGGCGGGCGGCCGGGGCGTTGAGGAAGCGGTCCAGATGCAGCTGGAGGGCGCCATGGAATAGCCCGCGCGCCAGATCGGCCGAGGGTGCCCGCTCCATCAGGCGGTGGAGTCCATTGGCGTAGGTGAACGTATGGAGGACGGTGATCCAGTCGCCGAACTCGTTCGCGGTGTGGAACCGGGCCACCCGCCGCGCGGCCGCGACGCACAGCGCCCGCGTCAGCCCGGTGAGTGGCGCACCATCCGCGAGCGCGTCCCGTAATGTCGAGACCACCGCGGCCGGATCGTCGCCGAGCAGCGTCTCAAGGAACGCTTCGTCCGCGCGCCATGCCGAATTTGTGCCTGCGGTAGCGACGAGATCCGGAAGGTCCGGCAGCACCGGCTCCAGCAGCGCGACGAGATCGACCGGGCGGCGCCAGGTGTTCAGCTCGTCAGAGCGCTGGCTCATCGCCAGCACCGGCACGAGGCTGGGCAGGATCGCCCCGGCCCGATCCCAACCGACGCGATCGAGCAGCTCGCACGCCTTGTTGACGAAGTCGAGCGTGTGGCCGCCATTGAGATAGACGCGGTCCGTCGCCGCCGTGCCAAGCAGGTCCGCCAGTTCGGCCGGCGTCGCTCCGGCCGCGATCGCCGTCTGGAGCGCCCGCTCCGCCCCGTCCGCGTCGCGCACGTCGATGAACTGGCGGAACCAGACCTTGAGGCGTGTCAGCGGCACATCCCGATCCGGCAGCGGCTCCAGCGCGAAGCGCGGCGGCTGCCCCGCGCAATCGGCCGCGGTGTGGACCAGACCGTGGTAGAGCGCCAGGGCACGATCGTCCTTCGCCAGGTTGGGGAGGATGTTGCCCATCGCGGTCAGGATCGTGAGTCCGCTGCGCCAGCCTGATCGCCGATACGTCGCGCCAAAGACCCCGCCGATCTCCAGGATATCGGCCGGTGGCGTTCCGCCATCGAGCAAGGCCAGCACGCTCTTGACCATGACCAGGTTAAGCCCCTGCTCCAGGCCGTCACCCAGGCGGGCCTTGGCATGGGCGATCCGGTCTCCATCCCGGTGGGAAACGGGATCGACGTAAACGATACCGTCCTCGACCACGACGTCGTAGACCGTCACGTCGTCGGCCCACAGGTCGAAGGCGCCGCCGCTGGCGAGGTCGAAGCGAGCGTGGTGCCAGTGGCAGGTGAGGATGCCGTCGCACACCGATCCCCGGTGGAGGGGAAACCCCATGTGTGGGCAGCGATTGTCGACCGCGTGGACCGCCTCCGAAGTGGACGACGGGAAGACGGCGATCCCATGCCGCCCGCCAGAGACGACCCGGACGCCGGTCAGCTCCGACCGCGGCCCTACCCGGATCAAGCGCCCGTTGTCGATGGTTTTTGGATTCTGGTCTGCCGATACAACCGTGGTTGCCATTGCCCGCTCCATATCTCGACTCGGCCCCACGGTCTGCCTTTGGGACTCGTCGGGGCCACCCAAACGTTGGACTCGTCGATATCTGCTGGTCTACGCCGCACTCAGCGCCGCCAGGTGGGGCAGGTGGGCGTCCAGCGTCCGCCACGTCTCGCCCGCGTCCTCGGTCAGGCGCAGTTCGCCGTTGACCAATCCCGCCAGCAGGGTGTTGGGCCGCTCCGGGAAGGTCAGGAGGGCGATGGCCATGTACGGCATCGGGTGGGGCAGGCCGGTTCCGGTTCCGTCGCTGTCGCCCAGGTGCTGCCAGGGCTCCTCACCGCGCTTGCGGTAGATCGCCGCGCCGGCGGCGCCTTCGACGCTGTAGGCGGCCCGGGGACCGGTCGCGGCGGAGACGTACCACAGGGCAGGATCGGCGGGATCGGCCGCCAGCCCGACCGTGTAGCGCAGCGTCTTGCCCGCGTCGACCGGTTGCCAGGTATCGCCTTCGGTGGTGGAGAGGGCAACCCCCTCACCGGCCGCTTCATAGATCGTGCTCGGATCGGTCGGGTGAGTCACGATCGCGTGGCTGTCATGGTACGAGCCGGGTTTACGGTCTTCCCACGTCTCACCTCCATCGCGGGAGCGCATCACCCCGCCCAGCTCGATCCCGACGAAGATGAGCGCCGGGTCGGCATGATGCGGCGCAATCCAGCGAGTGTGGTGGGTCCAGGGCCGCGGCGGGAACGACCAGGTGCCCGAGCTGGGTAGCTCCGCCAGACGCGAACTGGCGGCCCAGGTCTCGCCGTCGTCCTCGGATCGGTAGAGCATGCTCGGCTCCGACCCGGCGAAGACGGCCGACCGCCCGCCGGGCCGGTGCGATGGCGAGACCGCGACCGACGGGATCCGCCCGACTGGGATGCTGCCCGGCCCAGCTCCGTCTCCAACTCGGGTCCAACTCTCGCCCCCATCGCGGGAGCGCCACAGGCCGTTGTCGAACGTCCCGGCGAAGACGCGGTTCGGATCATGTGGATCGGCGGCGACGCACTGTGCCCCGGAGCCCTCCAGCCCCATCCGCACCTCGCACCGGCCGTTTTCGCAGGTCGACGCGGGCAATGGCATCCCCAGTCGCGGCGAAGAATCGCAACGTCGTCATGGACTTCCTCCTTTCAGGATGCATCTCGATCAGACGCCGCCGGTTACCGCTCAGGCAGTTCGATCCAGCGCCCGGCCGTTGCGCCGGAACTGCGGTCTCGTTGGGCGCCGGAGACCGGCAGGCCGATCTCCCAGTGGACGCCATACTTATCGACGAACTGCAGGCTGCTCGCGCTGTCGCGCTTTATCCTGCACCCCAGCAGGCCGGTGAGCGAGCGGATGTGATCGAGCGCCGCCTCGTTCTCGACCCGGACGCCAATATGGTCGAGCAGGCTGCCAGGCCCCGTGCCGGGATCGACGATCAACGTGAGGACAAAGTCATCCCGTTCCAGTAAGCACATCTCCAACTCGATCCCCGCCGCTGCCGCATCGGGCCAGCTCGCCTCTGGCGGCAGCGTCCGCCACTCCCCGCCGACCCGGGCCTCCCGATAGGCGACCTCCGCCCCAAAGAGCGTCCCGTAGTAGACCTCCGCCTCCTGCAACCGCCGCACTTGCAAGGCCACGTGATCGATCGCGAATCCAGCCACGGGATGCTCCTCGTTGAGGCGGCGAGACGGTGAGACACGAGACGCGAGTAGATCGTCATCCTGAGCCTGCGAAGGATCTTGGCCGCCGCGCGGCCTTTGTTGCCGACCTCGATGCTACGCGGTGGATACGATGCCCCGCTTCCTCCAACGAGCACGAAGGCGCTAAAGCGCCAAGATCCTTCGCAGGCTCAGGATGACGTCGGGTGGGGGCTCTCTTCTCCCTTCTCACACCCGTACCGGTTCCGCATGCGCAATAGCCGTCGATGGGGACGGTCGAGCGTCGGTCGCCGGCTCCTTCACCGTCGGCCGCGCCGGGAATCGGGCCGCTACCAGGATGCCGAGCGCGATGATGCCGATCATGAGCAGATCCTGGGTGGCCAGGCTGGCGCGGGCCGCCGTATCCCCCGAACTGAAGGCGGCGATCAGGATGCCGCCGATCCCGGTGCCGAGCGCAATCCCGACCGTGTTGGCCAGGCTCATCGCCGAGGTCGTCGCGCCCTCCTGGCCCGGCGGCGACGAATCCAATACCACCAGGGAGATGGTCGAATAGGCGATCCCCATTCCCAGACCGGCGACGCCCCAGGCGATCGGGCCCAGGATCGCCGGAACGGAGGATGACAACGTGGCCAGGGTAAGCCCGATCCCGAGCACCAGGATCGACAGCCCGGTCCGCACCAGCAACCGGCGGCTAAGCTTGTCCGAGTAGCGTGCCAGCAGCCAGGAGCCCGCCGTCCAGGTAACAGTCGCCGCTGTCAGCGCCAGCCCCGCGAACGTCGACGACCGGTCGCGAACATCGATCAGGGCCAGCGGCACGAAGGCGTCGACGCCGAAGAAGCCGAGGTTGAGCAGGCCCATGGTGGCAATCGCGGCCGGAGCGCCCGCCACGCCACGCAGCGTTCCCGCTGGCATGATCCGCTTCAGCGCCGGGAAAGCGACGGCGCCGCCCACCACGACCAGGGGGATGCCGACCAGCACGGTGTTCGCCTGGAATCCCACCAGCAGAGCCGCAACGCCCGCCGCCAGCAGCACCGCGTTCCGCAGCCGCGCCCAGTCCCGCGTCATCGCCGATCCGGCCGGAATCGAGGAGATCGCCCGCCAGGACATCAGCGCCGCGAAGATCGGAATCGGCACGATCCCCAGAAAAACCCAGCGCCAACCGGCGAAGTCGGAGATGACCGCCGCCACAGCCGGGCCGATCAGCCCCGGCACGACCCATGCCGTCGAGAGTAAGGCCAGGAGCTTAGGCCGGGTGCTCTCAGGATACCCCCGGCCCATGACGACGTAGGCGACCGAGGTGATCACGCCGCCGCCAAACCCCTGCAACGCCCGGCCCGCGATCAGGACTGGCATCGAGGGCGCCAACCCACCGACGATCAAGCCGATGGTGAACATCCCGACCCCGACCATGAACGGCCGGGCGGGCCCGTGCAGATCGGCCTCATTCCCCGCGAAGGCGAGGCCGATCATGTTGGTCAACATGAAGGCGCTGAACGTCCAGCCGTAGTACGACAACCCGCCCAGGTCATCGACCACGGTCGGCATCACCGTCGCCACCGCGAGGGCTTCGAACGCCGCCCCGGTAATCGTCAGCACGACCCCGATCGTCAGCAGGCGGTACGCCGGCCCCCAGGGACCTTCAGCGTTGCGTTGTGATCTAACGGATGCGGTCGCCATAGCGCGATGCTGCTCTCAATACCTATCAATTGCGGGCCATGCTCACGGTTCTCGGTTCTCGGCTCTCGTTTCTCGATTCTAGGCACTCGGCACTCGGTACTCGGTACTCGGTACTCACTGCGTAACCAGCGCCTCCCGCTCCCACTCCTCCAGCGGCACCGAGATCGGGCGGCGCAGCCGGGATGCCAGGTCGATCAACTCGGTGACCACCGCCCGCATCCGGGTGAGGCCGTTCTGATCGGTCACCGCCTCGTTCTCCTGGTCCACGCCACTCCCCGAGATGGTTGCGACGATTGGGACCGAAATGCCGTTGAGACCCCGGGCGGAGTGGTGCAGCGCGTTGATCGTGTTCATCGACCCGGGCCCGCCCATCGCCATCAGCCCGACCGGCTTGCCCTGAAGGTAGGGGGCATCTTCGTTCCAGAGGAAGTTCAGACAGTCGAGCACGTTCTTGACCGCCCCGGTGACGGTGCCGTGGTAGGTCGGCGAGGAAAAGATGAAGGCATCGGCTCCCCGGCAGACCTCGATCAGCCGGGCGAGGCTTTGCGGGTAGGCATCAAGCGGCTTGTCGTCGTCGTAGAGCGGCAGGTCCAGCTCGCGCACATCGGCCAGGATCGCGACCGCGCCCGCGTCATCCGCCATCCGCAGGGCCGTCTTGAGCATGATCAGGCTCTTCGATCCGATCCGGGTACTTCCGCCGATCCCGACGATGCGGACGGGGTGCGTGCCGCCGATGCCGTTGGCCCTCCCGGCAAGCACGCTGGGCAGGTTCGGATCCAACACACTGATCATCTGGCAGCCTCCCTTTCTGAACGGAAACGCGAAAGATCGATCCCGAAATAGGCGATGAGGGCGGCCTGGAGCGCGGCGTCGTCATCAAGTGGCGTCTCGGTCCGCTCGCCGTCTGCCGTGATCGTCAGCATCCCCGGGCGGATACTGACCCGCCCATCGGCCGTGAGCCGGGTGCACATCGGCCCCTGCCGAAAGTGGTTGTCGGGCTCCGTCTCGAAGTAGCGGCAACGGGACAGGAAATCATCTAGCGTACGCGGCGTGAACGAGAAGCGCTGGTGCTCCCGCCAGTCACCTCCTGCAACCTGTTGCCAGATGTATCCTGCTCCCCCGCGCCGCTCGATCTGGGAAACCATGCCGTCGGCGGGATCGGGTGGCCCCGGCTCACCCCAGGCATCCGGCCCCGGCACGTCCAATGGAGTGGCGGGTGAGGTACGTCCCGCGCCGACATCGACCAACCACCTCCCCGAGCCAGGGAACGTCACGATGAGCGCGAGATGGTCGAACGGATCGGAGTAGCCGCCGTCCTCGGTGAACTGGCACGCCACCCGAACGACCGTAAAGCCCAGATCTTCCAACAAGATTGCCAGCATCCCATTGAGCTCGAAGCAATACCCGCCCCGCCGCTCCCCGACGATCTTCGCGTAAAGTCCCGCCGGATCCAGCCTCAGCGGCCGAGCCAGTGGCACGATATCCAGATTCTCAAACGGCACCGCCCGCAGATGCGCCAGAACGACTCCCGTCAGCGTCTCTAGTGTCAGTTCAGTTGATCCGGTATACCCAATCCGGGCCAGATACTCACTTGCGCTGAGCGTCGTCTCCCCCCTTCCCCCTGCCGCAGCGGGGGAAGGGGGGCCGGGGGGCTAGGGGGCGTTCAAGCGTCGCCATCATCTGTCTTCCCCGCCCCCGCCAATCCAGCGATCAAACCACCCCCGCGTCCGCCGCAGCAGATCGATCTGATGGTTGCGCTCGCGAACACCGTGCGGCTCACGCGGATAAACCACATAGCTCGAACGGCACCCCGTGCTCCCGCAGCGCCCGGGCGAAGAACTCCGCCTGGGAGAGCGGGACGCGCTCATCCGCCTCGCCATGCAGGATCAGGACAGGAGTCTTCACCCGATGGGCGAACGAGATCGGCGAGATCGCGTCGTGCTGATGCGGCCCGATCCCTTCCCAGCCGGTGCTACCGCCGAGATCGGCCTCGAAGTGGGGTAAATCGCTGGTGGCGACCATCATCCCCCAGTCGCTCACCCCGGCCCCCATCACGCCCGCCTTGAACCGGTCAGTCTGGCCGACGGCCCAGGCGGTCATGAACCCGCCCTGGCTCCACCCGCCGATCCCGAGCCGGTCCGCATCGGCGACGCCCTCCGCCACCAGGATGTCCAACCCGGTGACGATATCGCCCCAGTCGTCCAGCCCGACCGCCCCGGCCACCTTCGAGGAGAAGGCATGGCCGTGACCCATGCCGCCCCGCGGATTGGGCAGGAAGACGGCGTAGCCCGCCAGCGCCAGCCACTGGGCCGAAGGCGATGTCCTGAGCTGGAAGTCGTCGGCGTATCGGCCGTACGGACCGCCATGCGGCAGGGTGATCGTCGGAAAGGGGCCGTCTGCCCGCGTCTTGCCCGGCGGCAGGACGAGGAGCCCGTCAATGCCGAGGCCGTCGGCCGCCTGCCAGGATAGGCGCTCCTGGGTGCCCCAACTGAATTCCCGTAGCTCGGGCCGGATGTCACTGATCCGGCGCAGCGGTGCCGAGCCATCGGCCGGACCCGCCCAGACATCGGCCGGTTCCGCCCCGCCACTCCGGACCAGCGCAACGACCGACCGATCGCGGTCCGTGTTCACCCCCTGGATGGTGCCCGGCGACTCGAAGAGGGTGATCAACTCCTGTTTTGTCTCGTCCCAGCGGGCCAACCAGGAGTCGAGTCCCTGGAAAACGGTGACCAGAGGTTGCGGACCCGACCCGGCGACAATCCCACCGACGCAGGCGGGGAGATCGGGGGTCAGATTGCGGGGCGTGGAAAGCTGCATTCCTGGTGTTTCGCCTTCGGCCGGCACGGTCACCGCAAAGAGCGTCACCGCGCCGGTCGAAATCGGCGGTGTCTGGGCCACGTACCAGAGTTCCCAGCCGTTCGCCGTCTCCCGCCAGGTCAGGTCATCCCCGCCAGTTGACTGGGTCGCGAGATGATGCGCGCGTTCCGGCTTCCAAATCGACCAGATGGATCTGGCTGTCGAGCGTTCCGGGATCTGCATCCGGCAAGCTCCAGGAGAGGACCGCGAGTGGCCCGCCGTCCGGCCGCGGCGCGACCTCGGCCACGACGTGCCGATTCCCCAGAGCGTCGATCGTCCGCACCGCCCTGGTACGAAGGTCGAGGATGCGCAGTCGGGCATAGGGCACCCGCTCGCCCCAGATGCGGGCATCTTCGCGCTCGTGCTCCCGGCGCTCGTCCTCTGCGGTTGGCTCATCCTTGGCCCAAAAGGCAACCTGCGTACGAGTAGGAAGGGGCGTATACCCGGCGATGCCGCCTCCCCATTCCGTCAGCGGTTCGGCTTCGCCGCCATCCAGGGCGATCCGGTGGAGTTGGGCCTTGCCCCGCTCGGTGCGATCGGAGGACGAAATAGAGCCAGCCGCCATCCGGGCTCCAGCGGGGGGAGCGGTCGTTCGCGCTTCCGGCGGTCAGCTTCCGGGCCGGGGTAGATCCGTCGACAGGGGCCAGCCAGATCGCGCACACCGGGTGCTCGCCCGCCTTGCCGACCGGACTGACCGTGAAGGCAACCCATTGGCCATCTGGGGAGACGCGCGGATCTTCCGGCACATGGCCGTCGACGATCAACTCCGGGGTCAACTCAGGCATCCCGCTCCTCCGAGGGCTCCGAGGCCGCCCCTCCGCCCCAGAGGGTGACGCGCTCGGTCAGTTCGACGACGTTCCCGTCGGGATCGTCCAGGTAGATGGCGTGGTCGCCGGGGCCAAACGTCCAGCCGTCCTCGACAGCGTATCCGAGCGCTTCCAGACGCGCCTGCATCGTCGACAGCGTACCGGAGGGCACCCGCAGGGCAAAGTGGAGGTGCGCCCCGCCCCGGCCGCCGTGGATCGCCTTCTCACCGCCGGTCTCGACCGGCCACAGCCCAAGCGTTCCTTCCCGCCCGATGCTCAGCCAGACCGCGGGCCGCTCATCTCCCCATCGCTCGACCACCTGCAACCCCAGATGCTCCGCGTAGAACCGCTCGCTGGCGGCAAGATCGGCCACCTCCAGCACAAACTCGAACAGCCCAATGATGGGTGGCGCGGCGGGAATCGCTACTGGTGTCGGCGGAGCAATCGACGTCATTTAAGGCCTCCCTGTCTGAATCCGCCACCGTCTTGTAGGGGCGGACCTCCGTGTCCGCCCGGTGGCAAACCGCGTCGTCCCCGGTTTGGAACGGCGTTTCCTCATGGTCATTGGTTGGTCGGCGGCCGGGCGGACACGGAGGTCCGCCCCTACGAAATCAGGCGGAAATGGTCAGATTTACCCGCCCTACGCCTTCCGCACTTCCAGCCTGATCACCGGAATCCGACGGCTCGGTCTTACTCCAGCACGTCCGCGATCAGCGGCACCCGGGCAACCCAGCGGGCGAGCACTTCATCTCGATCCGCTCCCGATACCTCGCTCGCGCGGACCGGGATCGTCTCGGTCCCCTGCTCGATCAGGATCTCGGGGTGCGCCAGCAGGTTGTGATACCAGTCCGGGTTGCGGTCGCTGCCGTGGGCGGAGGCGAACACGTAGCGCGTATCGCCCTCCAGCAGGCAGCGCATCGGCACGATGTGCTCCCGGCCGCTGCGCGCCCCGATGGTGTGGATGAGGAGCATAGGCGGCGGATCGGGATATGGCGCCGGCACCTCGCCCCCGTTGGCGCGAAAAGCGGCGATCACGTCGGCATTCCAGTTCCGCTCGGTCTTGGCGTCGTCCTGATTCGCGGCGATAGGCTCCGGGACATGGACCGACCGGGCATTGCGCCGGAAGAAGTCGGGATCATCGATCCCCCAGGACGCAACCCGGCGGGGAAAGATCCGGATGACAGTTGAGTCCGGATTCATATCGTCCGCATCGATCACGATCGCCCGCCCCCGGATCTCGATTCCACGAGGGTGCCGGGGTTCGGCCGATCCCAGATCATCGACCACGAAAGCCGCCCGCCCGGTGGCACGAACATCCCGTACCTTCTTGCTAGCGCCCATGAATCGGCCCCCGACATCGATCGTGTCCAGTTCCTGGTTGTACCGAAAACCAACCGGCACAACGTGGGGCTGCCCCTCCTGGTTGGTCGTCGCCACCCTGCCCAAGCGCTGCCCGGCGAGATAGTCCAACTCTCCTGGCGTAAAGACACTCATGTTCGTCCACTTCTCTCTGCCGATAAGACGTGAGACGTGAGACGTGAGACGTGAGTAGAGAGACGGCAAGGCGGCAAGGCGCGCAAGGCGGCAAGAAGCACTCCGGTTCTCTCACGCTCACGTACTCACGACTCACGTCTATCACTCCAGCCAAACGCCGTTCTTCATCACGTCCCGGTCCGTCAGTTCCGCCGCCGTGCGCCAGGCCTGGATCTTCTCCGGAATGACCTTAATCATCACGTACTCCGGCGTCTCCAGCCGCGGGTCGAAGTCGGTGTTGGTTGCAAAGCCCTCGGCCAGGGCAGGGTCGTCGGCGATCGCGATCAGCTCGACACGGCCGTCGATCATCACCACATCCCGCGTTCCACCCAGCCCAATCCGCGTCTTCCCGGCACGGCGCAGGTTGCGGGCCGTCCGGCTGTTCTCCGGCGTGGCGAAGATCAGCGCAGCGCCGTCCCAGAAGAACGTCAGCGGAATCAAGTAGCCCGTCCCATCAGGATCCGCCGAGGCGATCCAGGCGTCCATTTCGCTGGAGAGCAGGGCCAGGACGTTCTCGATTCGCTCTCTCGTGCTCCGGCGGACAGCTGCTTCGGTCATTCGGTGCTCGCTCCTCGTCGCGGTGGAGGGGGCTGGTGCCCTGCGTCGTTTGGCACGAGCGCCGGACTTGCCGGTCGATACCTTCACCCTACACCCGGCACCGGGAAAAAGCAAGTACATACTGTTTTTATTTGCGCATCTCCAGATTCGACTATAATCCGGGCGAACGGACCGCCCCGCGCGGCCCCGACCACCCAGGAAGTGACCCGATGACCCAGGCCGAGCGCCAACTAACGACCCGTCCCCAATCCACCCCATCGCCCGCTTCGGTTGCCGCCCGCACGGGCGCCAACGCCGCCCTCGACAGCCTGCCCACCAGCCGCCGCGAGCTGCTCGAAGCGATCAAGCGCTCCGGTGAGGCCGACATCGACTTCCTCGCCCGCCGCCTCGGCATCACCATCAGCGGCGCCCGCCAGCACCTCACTGCCCTCGAGCGCGACGGCCTCGTTGCCCACCGCCAGGAGCGCGCCGGTCCCGGCCGGCCGCGCCATCTCTTCTCCCTCACCGCCGCCGCGCGACGCCCTCTTCCCCCGCAACTACGTCGATCTCACCAACGAACTGCTCGAATACGTCCAGGAGGCCGACCCGGCACTCCTGGCCGAGATCTTCGAGAAACGCGGCCGCCGCCGCCTGGAGCGCGCCCAGGTCCGCCTCGCCGGCCTGCCCTTCCCCGAGCAGGTGGCGGAGATCGCCCACATCCTCGACGAAGACGGCTACCTCGCCGACTTCATCGCCAACGATGACGGCAGCTACCTCCTCCGCGAGCACAACTGCGCCGTCCTCGGCGTCGCCCTCCGCTACGGCCACGCCTGCTCCTCCGAACTCGAATTCCTCCAGGACGCCCTCCCCACCGCTGTCGTCACCCGCGTCGCCCATCGCATCGCCGGCGGCCACATCTGCGCCTACGAGGTCCGCCCCAAGCCGTAGTCCGGACCACCACGCCCATCCAGCGGGGGTTCTCTTTAAGCACCGGGCACTGATCCACATTCGGGACATCGGAGTACGGACAAATAGGTCTGGCCAGCGTCGGCCGGACTATCCGTCCTTCGTCGCCGGCAGGAGTTTGGCAGATGTCCCGATCGCGTCTCTTCTCTCGTCGAGGGTTCACGGGCGGTGTTGCCGCCCTCACGGCGGCCGTCGCCGCCCAACCGTTCTCCGCCGGGGCGGCGGGGTCCGCAGTCCCAGGAGGCCGGTATCGACCGTCCGCGGCCAGCAGCCTCCTGCGCCAGGACGCCCCGGACGGACCGTTCGAGCTACCCCCCCTGACCTACGAGTTCAACGCGTTGGAGCCGTACATCGACGCCATGACGATGGAGATCCACCACGATCGCCACCACATGGCCTTCATCAATGGCCTCAACACGCTTAACGTCGATTACCCGGAGCTGGGCGAAATGTCCCCCGAGGAGATCGTCCAGAACCTCGACGAGATCCCCGATGAGATCCGCGCGGCGGTTCGCAACAACGCCGGCGGCCACGTCAACCACACCATGTTCTGGGAGACCATGGCACCGGGCGGCGGCGGTATATCGCTGGGTCGGCTGTCCGCCGCCATCAAGGCCGACCTCGGTGGCTTCAACGCCATGGTCCAGGCGGTCACCGCCGCCGGAGTCTCCCGCTTCGGCTCGGGCTGGGCCTGGATCGTGGTCAACGACGGCAAGCTCGAGGTCCTCAGCACCCCCAACCAGGACAACCCGCTCATGGACGGGATGACGCCAATCCTCGGCGTGGACGTCTGGGAGCACGCCTACTACCTGCTGTACCAGAACATGCGCCCCGCCTACCTCGAGGCCTGGTGGAATACCGTCAACTGGGGCGTCGTAACCGCCCGCTACGACGCCGCCACTGCCTAGCGGCACCCCCGCTCCTCGTTCTCCCCCTTCCCCCTGCCGCAGCGGGGGGAAGGGGGCCGGGGGGTTAGGGGGTTGTATCCAAGCCTGTAAGAAATCCGCGCCCATCCCGTCTACCATGCTGAATACCGATTGCAGCCATGTGGAGAAGCGGGATGGGCGGCACGTCTGTGACCACCCCGAGGGCGCCGGACAGCTCGGCGCCCTCGGCATCCAAAGCCGAATCCAATGACGACGCCGACCTTGTCGCTCGCGCCAAGATCGACCGGCAGGAGTTCGCGCTGCTCTACACCCGCTACGCCGATTTGGTCTACCGCTACTGCCTGCGCCGCCTCGGCAATCCCGAGACCGCCGCCGACGCTACCAGCCAGATATTCGCCAAAGCCCTGGTGGCGCTACCAAGGTGTCGGAACGATGCCTTCCGCTCATGGCTCTTCGCCATTGCCCACAACACGCTCGTCGATGCCTATCGCTCCCATCGTATCGACCACCCGCTCGAGACAGCGGTCTTGGTCCCCGATTCGAGGTCATCGCCGGAGGAACAGGCACTAGCCGAGGAAACCAGATTTGAGATCGTCCGGCTGCTGGCGCTCCTTCCGCCTGACCAGCGCCGGGTCGTCGAGTTGCGCCTGGCGGGGTTGAGCGGAAACGAGATCGGAGAGGTGTTGGGCCGCAGCCGCGGATCGGTCGATACGTTGCAGTTCCGAGCGATGGCGCGGATGCGCGCTTTGCTCGGGGTCACCGCCCCGGAAGCACGGCGGAGAGGGGACGAGCGGGATGACGCCTGAACAACCCGCACGAACCACTTTCGGCCGAAGAGCGATTGAGCCAGGCCTGGGACCAATTCCTGGCAGGTGAGCAGCGCGCCCCCCGCGAAGCCGGCGACGATTTCGCCGCAATCGACCACCTCCATACCCTCGACGATGTTCCGGCGCTCGACTCGACCCTGGAGTCGCGCATCTGGCGGGACGCCGTCGCCATCGCCGGGATCGCTCACACCGCCCCGCTGCCGCCCGTTGCCGCGGCCGGCCACAACGGCCACAACACGTTCATTCCGGCCTCCATCGGTCCGGCGGGTACGTCGTTCGAACCCCGCAGGCGCCCCATATCGATCCCTCGGTGGGATGTCGCCCGGTGGCTCTCCGGGTTCGTCCGGATCCTGGCGATCGGGACGGTGGCCGGAATGGTCGCTGGAGCGGTCAGCGGCGGCATCGTCGGCCGGCTCGCAATGCGACTTGTGGCCCTCATGGCCGAGCCATGGCAGCAAGGGATGGCCACCGACAATGGCAACGCCGTTGGTGAGATCACCTTTAGCGGTTCTCTGGGACTCCTTGTCCTCACCGCGCTCATTGGCATCGCCGGGGGAATGCTCTACGTCATCCTCCGGCCCTGGCTGCCGGGCACTGGCCTGGTCCGGGGCGCGGTCTTCGGTGGATTGCTTCTGCTCTCCTCCGGCTGGCTCATCATGGACCCGGACAATCCGGACTACCGTCGTTTCGGCGACACCGAAGTCAATGTCCTGCTGTTCAGTGCCATCTACATCGTCTTCGGCCTGATCGTCGCACCACTGGCCGATCGCCTTGATCGCCGGATACCTGCCCCTTGGCCGGTCCGCTCTCATCGCTTACCCATCGTACTTGGCTCCGCCGTGTTGGTCCTGCTCGCTCTGCCGTCATTGATCGTTGGCATCGGATTCCTGGCATCGCCGAGCGGCTTGCTGGTCGGTGTGCTTGTCCTGGGTATGCGTGCCATCGTGCCGCGCTGGGCCGGCAAGTTCGAGCGCCCAGCCGATCTGCTCTTGCGACCCCGGGTCGCCGTCGCGGCCTACGCCGCCGTCGCCATCCCCGTTCTGATCGGGGCCACCCTCACCCTTCGCGCCATAGGCGAGATCCTCGGCTCCGGTTGATGCATCACCGGTAGCCGGGGGTCGTGACAGTTCGTGTTCATCTCGTACCTACGAGGAGGCTTCGCTATGCGTCCAATTCAGCATCCCGTCTCTCGTCGCGCCTTTGCCGGAGGCTGTGCCGCACTCGTCGCCGGCGCGGTTGCCCGACCCGGTATCACCCGAGCTATCGGCGGAGCCCGTCCGGGCACCCTGACTCGAAATGTCGCCCAGGATGCCCCCGACGGCCCCTTCACCCTGGCGCCACTGCCGTACGACTACGCAGCCCTGGAGCCCACCATCGACACCCTGACGATGGAGATCCACCACGACAAGCACCACGCCACCTACGTCGCCAACCTCAACAAGGCCGTCGTCGATGCCCCCGACCTGGCGGCGATGACCCCGCTCGACATCATCCAGAACCTCGATGCCGTCCCGGAAGCACTGGCCAACGCCGTCCGCAACAACGCCGGCGGCCACGTCAACCACACCATGTTCTGGGAGATCATGGGCCCGGGCGGCGGTGGCGAGCCAACTGGCCCTCTCGCCGCTGCCATCGCCGCCGACCTCGGCGGCCTGACCGCCGCCCAGGAGGCGGTCAACGCCGCCGGTCTCGGTCGCTTCGGCTCCGGCTGGACCTGGATCGTCGTCGGCCCCGATGCCAAGCTGGCCATCGTCGCCACCCCGAACCAGGACAACCCCCTTATGGACGGCGCCGGCACCCCCATCCTCGGCATCGACGTCTGGGAACACGCCTACTACCTCAAACACCAGAACAAGCGTGCCGACTACCTCACCGGCTGGTGGAACGTCATCAACTGGACCGCCGTAAGCGACCGCTACACAGCCGCCATCGGCTAGACGGTCCCCCTGGCGGATCTCCAAACGCCACAGCATCGCGCTCCGTCTCCCCTTTCGCCCCGCTCCTCCGCGGTGCGGCAGGAGGAAGGGGGAGGAGCGCCAGGCAAGCGTCCTAGTCCCGCGACCTTTCAGTCCCGGCGATCATCCACCCCGACGTCATCCTGAGCGTGCGAAGGATCTTGGCGCGTGAGCGCCTTCGTGCTCGTTCGCGTACGCCTGGCCTCCCTGGTCCCACGCATCGTCGGGGTCGGCGGCAAAGGCCGCGCGGCGGCCAAGATCCTTCGCTCTGCTCAGGATGACGGGTGGTTGGATGGCGAGTGGGGGCTCCCCCTCAGCCCACAGGGCTGTCCCCACCAAGCGTTAGCTTTGTCCCCTACACGGCGTCAGCCGTGTCCCCCCCGTTTGCTATGCTGTCCCCGATGCGAATCGTTCTGACCACACCATTCCGAGACCCTCACCAGGGACCGACCAGGACGAAACCTGTCGGTCCCGGTGTCGTGCCGAGGAGCACTGCCCGCGCCCGCGCGGCCGGCGAGGTCGTCCAGCGACACCCCGGTCGTCGTATCACCTCCCCCCAGCCTACGCGTCGAACTCCTCACCCGCGCCACGGGATCGCAGGGAAAACAGGGAGCGCAATCGCTCCCTGCGCTGCTCCATTGGTGTGGCCGTCCGGCCCGTGCGCAGTCCCGCGCCCGGTCAGGACTCCCCGTGAGGAAGCTCGATGTCGCGACGCCTGTTCCATCGCCTTACCCAGCTAACCCTCTTTCGCGCGCTGAAGCACCGCCCCTTTGCCCTCGTCTGGGGTGGGCAAAGCGTCTCCCGCTTCGGCGACAGCCTCTACACCATCGCCGTCGCCTGGTGGGTGGTCGAGGAGACGGAATCCGCCGCCTCGCTCGGCCTCGTCCTCGCCTGCTTCTCCGTGCCCCAGGTCATCTTCGTCCTGCTTGGCGGCCTCGCCGGCGACCGCTTCTCCCGCCTCTACATCATGCTCGTCTCCGACCTCGTCCGCGCCGCCGCTGTCGGGACCGTCGCCGTTCTCGCCTGGAGGGGCGACCTCGCCATCTGGCACCTCTGCATCCTCAGCGGGGTCTTCGGCGCCGTCGCCGCCACCTTCTTCCCGGCCTACGTCGCCTCCGTCCCTGATCTCCTGCCCGCCGAAGATCTCACCAGCGCCAATTCCATGCGCTTCATGAGCCGGGAAGCGGCCGAGATCGTCGGCCCTGGCCTGGGCGCCCTCCTGATCGCGGCCGGCGGCACCCCGCTCACCTTCGCCCTGAACAGCCTCAGCTTCCTCGTCGCCGCCGCCTCGGTCGCCGTCGTCGCTCGCGAACCCGGCCTGCACAAGGCGATTCCGAGCGAGCGCGGCGCCCTGCATGAGCTGCGCGAGGGCTTCCGCACCGTCTCCGGTACACCCTGGCTGTGGATCTCGATCGCCGTCGCCGGCCTGACCAGCCTAACCTTCTCCGGCCCGGTCTCGATCCTCCCCATCCTCGTCAAGGAGGGCCGCGGCGAGGGTGTCGGCTCCCTGGCGCTCCTCAATGGCCTCCTCGCGGTCGGCGCCCTCATCGCCGCCGTCTGGATCGGCCGCTCGCACCGGACCAAGCGCCGCGGGATCGTTGCCTATGGCGCCTGGATCATCGCCGCCCTGATGCTGGCCGTTGTCGGCCTTCCCCTCCCCCTGGCCGTCGTCGGCATTGCCATCTGCATCCAGGGCATCGGCGAGGGCACCCTCAACCTGCTCTGGGCCCACACCGTCCAGGAGATGGTCCCCTCCAACCGCCTGGGCCGCGTCTACAGCATCGACGCTCTCGGCTCATACGCCCTGCAGCCGCTCGGCTTCGCTGGCGCCGGCCTCGCCGCCGACCGCTTCGGCCCCGAAGCGATCGTCGTCGCCGGAGGCATCATCAGCGCCGTCATTATCGGCGCCGCCCTCCTGCACCCAGGAGTCCGTGGCATCGACTAAGGACGCACCTCCGTCCTCACTCCCGGGGGGACGTCCGTCAGATATCCCGGAATTCATGGAGGGTGGGATTGAGACGGGTTGTTCCCCATCGGCGTCCCCGAAGACGTCGCCCGAGGTCGCGAGCCGGCTTTAGCCGGCTTCCCAACCAGAGATAGCCCGGGGTCTTTAGCCCCGGGCGTCGCCGGGACGGCATTCCCCATCCCCGCCCATCTCCGAAATCCGTCCATCAACCCCGAGCGAGCCCCACTGCCCCACGGGTTCCCATATGCACCATTTACGTACCAACCGTATTCCAATCCCATGTCGATCCGACCCGACATCCCGCGTCGCTTGCAACATACAGAATTAAGGTAACTCTCCCCTAAAAACCCATTCTCGGCGCAAGTATCGCTACCGAGAAACCATCGACCCGCTTGCACTCCCTGGCTTACTCCCCGATCATCCCGCTCTCGTCTCGTCGAGCTGGCCTCTGGCGGCCGCGGAGAACCGCGAAGGAGAAACAGTGTGGTGACCGATTCGGCCGGTGGCTTGGGACCGGTATTCCGGTTGCTGGATCGGCTCGTGGCAGACGACGGTCTGCCCGGCGTCGCCGTGGCCATCGGCCGGCACGGGCGCCAAATCGCCAGTTACCACTCCGGCGAGGCTGCTCCCGGTCGGCCCGCCTGCTCCGAGACCCTCTGGCCGCTCGCCTCGATCTCGAAGCTCTACTCTGCCGCCGCCGCGATGGCGCTCGTCGAGCGCGGCGATCTGGCCCTTACCCAGCCCGTCCATCACTTTCTGCCGGCATGCCGCGGGAAGGGGCGGAAGAAGATCACCGTTCGCCACCTGATTACCCACACCTCCGGCCTCGTGTACGAATCACCGAAAATGGAAGCTCGCCTTATCGCCCATACCCCGCTCGAAGATCTTATTGCCGAGGGCCTTGCTCATCCGCTCGCCTTTCCTCCAGGTTCGCAGTTCAGCTACAGCGATCTCGGCTTAGCGGTTCTTGGCAAAGTCGCCTCTATCGCCGCCGGGATGCCTTTTCCGGACCTCGTCCGCGAGACCGTTCTGGAACCGGCCGGTCTCACCGCAACCTTCTTCCCTCTGGGACCGGAGCACGATCACCGCCTTGCCGCCATTACTGACGCGCTCGCGGCCGGCACCGACGGCGCCATGTACGCCTCCCGCTACGCCCTCGATCTCGCCCACCCCGCCTTCGGCGTCGTCGCCACCGTCAGCGATCTGCTCCGCTTCGGCCTCCATTTCGCTCCGGGCGGGCCGCGTTTTCTCTCGGCGGCGACCGTCCAGGCCATGACCACCGATCAGACCGTGCCTCGCGGCTTTGCCCATCCTGTTCGGCCCCAGTCCGGAGCGCCCGATCCCTGGGGCTTTGGCTTCGACCTCAAGGGAACCGCCGGCTTTCCGGAGCTTGCCTCCCCTGGCAGCTTCGGGCACCATGGCGCCACCGGCTGCACCCTCTGGATCGACCCGGGGCACGACGTTACCGTCGCCTTCGTGTCCAACCGGCACCTGCTCGCCGGCCCCGACCGCTTCCTCCCCCGCTTTGAGCGGGTTGTCAACACGACCCTGGCCTGTCTCACCCGATGAGCGAATCGTGCTCCTATATAAAGAAGAATGGAGATTGCGGGCGATGAGCGGCGAGCGCATCTTCATCGGCGGGTTGGCCCACGAAACCCACTCGTTCGCCAGCGTCCTCACCCCAGAGTCCGCCTTCCGCGCCTACGAGTGGGCCGAAGGCGACGACCTGCTCGCCACCTACCGGGGCACCGGCACCTCGCTCGGCGGCATCATCGCTGGCGCGACCGAGTCCCGCCTAACGGTTGTCCCCGGTTTCTACGCCTTCGCCATGCCCTCCGGGCTTGTCCCGGCCGAGGACTACGCCGCCCTCTCCGCCCGCCTGCTCGACTCCCTCCGGGCTGCGAAGGCGGAGAGTTCCTTGGCCGGGGTCATCCTCATTTGCCACGGCGCCATGGTCGCCGCCGGGACGAGCGACGTCGAAAGCGACCTCGCCGAGCGGGTGCGGGCCGAGATCGGGTCCAGCCTGCCGTTCGTCATGACCCTCGACTTCCACGCCAACATCGGCGCTCGCTTGCCCGCCGCCGTCGACCTGATCGCCGGCTACGACACCTACCCCCACGTCGACGTCGCCGAGCGCGGTGTCGAAGCGGCCCGCCTGATGCGCCGGTTGCTCGATGGCACCCGCCCCGCCACCGCCTTCGCCTCCGTGCCAATCCTGGCTGTCCCCGGCTGCCAGGGAACCGACGATCCGCCCATGCGCGACCTGCTCGCCCGCGTCCACGCCATCGAGGCCGATCCCCGCGTCCTGGTGGTTACCCTGGCCGGCGGATTCTGCTACAGCGATGTCCCCGAGGCTGGCATCGCGATCGTCGTCAGCACCGACGGCGATCCCGCCCTGGCCGCTGAGTATGCCGCCGACCTTCAGGCACTCGTCTGGGAGCAGCGCGCCGCCTTCGTCCAGCGCAACCTCTCCCCGGCCGAGGCCGTGCGCCAGGCGCTAGCCGCGCCCCGTGGCCGTCCCGCCATCCTGGTCGACGGCCCGGACAACATCGGCGGCGGTGCTCCCGGGGATGGCACCGTCCTCCTCGCCGAACTGCTGCGCCAGGGAGCCACCGATGCCGCCGTCGTCATCGCCGATCCCGAGGCAGTCGCCGTCGCCTTCGCCGCCGGAGTTGGCGGCGCTTTCGCCGCCGAGGTCGGTGGCAAGACCGACCGCTTCCACGGCGACCCCGTGCCGGTCCGCGGCACCGTCCGCCTCTTGGCCGACGGTCGCTTCACCTACCGCGGCTCATACATGACCGGTCAGGAGCGCGCGATGGGCCGCACCGCCGTGCTCGACGTCGCCGGCAACCACCTCGTTCTCACCGAGCACAAGACGATGCCCTTCGATGCCCAGCACCTTCGCGCGGTCGGCATCTCCCCCGAATGGTGCCGGGCAATTGTCGTCAAATCCGCCACCGCCTGGCGCGCCGCCTTCGGTGACCTCGCCGGCCCCGTCTTCGAGGTCGACACCCCCGGCATCTGCACCTCCAACCTCGCCACGCTCCCCTTCACTCACCTCCACCGCCCCATCTACCCGCTCGACCCCGCCGAATCCATCCTCCTCCCTTCGATTTCCATCACCACCCGCACATAGCCCGCCCGTCACTCCGCCCGTCCAACATCCCCCCGGCCCCCGCGTTCCATCCAACAGCGCCTGTCCACGCACCCCTAGGAACACCATTGACAAGGAGAACATATGTTCTGAAATGTCATCAAGCGGCACGCCCGGCAGGGGTGCGGGCCTGGGCAGCTAGCAGGCGCATCACCCCGCCCGGCTCGGACAGCAGCCGTCATCCAGTCCCCGTCAGTTCGCTCCCGGAGGGTCTTCCTCGCAGGTCGCAGCGCACCATGCCACCGCAGATCCACTAGGCCATCGACTGCCCATCGCTGAGACGGCGACCCACCACCACCACCACGGTCATCCTGAGCCTGCGAAGGATCTTGGCCGCCGCGCGGCCTTTGCCGCCGACCCCGACGCCCCGCATCCGCCCTGATGCCCCGCCCACTCGACCGAGCCCGAAGGCGCTTAAGCGCCAAGATCCTTCGCAGGCTCAGGATGACGTCGGGGTGGAGGAGCGCCCCGGCCCAAGGATGCCAACGCTCCCCCTTCCCCTGCCGCGCCACGGAGGAGCGAGAAAAGGGAGCCAGGGGTTAGCGAATATCCTTGGAACTTGGATCTTGGAACTTGAATCTCGGCACTCAGCACTCAGCACTCAAGACTCAGCACTCAAGGAGCCCCCTCATGGACATCGCCGCCGACGGCAAGATCCGCTGCTCCTGGTGCCTGGGGGCGCCGGAGTACATCACCTATCACGACACCGAGTGGGGCGTGCCCGTGCACGACGACCGCGAGCTCTTCGAACTGCTCATGTTGGAGGGGTTCCAGGCCGGGCTCTCCTGGCTGACCATCCTCCGCAAGCGCGCCAGCTTCTTCGCTGCCTTCGATGGCTGGGATCCGGTCACGATCTCCTCCTACGGCCCCGACGACATCGCCCGGCTCCTCGCCGACCCCGGCATCATCCGCAACCGGCTCAAGGTCGCCGGGACGGTCCGCAACGCCCAGGCGTTTCTCGACACCCAGTCCGAATGGGGCAGCTTCGACCGCTACGTCTGGTCCTTCACCGGCGGCGAAACGCTCAGACGCGCCTCACGGCCGGAGAGCCTGGGCGAGATCCCGGCCACCACCCCGGAGTCCGATGCATTTTCGAAAGACCTGAAACGCCGCGGCTTTACCTTCGTCGGGTCAACCATCGTCTATGCCTTCATGCAGAGCGCCGGCCTCGTCGACGATCACGTCGCCGAATGCTTCCGCGCTTCTGGCGGCTAACCGCACCCAGCCTCCTCCGCGCGCCCGGTCCCGCAACGACCGGTAGTTGGTGAAAAGTGCCCCGTTGACACATTTCCCTGCCCCCTGCCCCCCTGACGCTCCCGGTCCCGCAACGACCGGTAGTTGGTGAAAAGTGCCCCGTTGACACATTTCCCTGCCCCCTGCCCCCCTGACGCTCCCGGTCCGGGAGCGTCAGGTGCTTAATTCGGACGCCATCCGCCAGACGCCGGACGACCGCCTCCACCCCGCCGGCCAATTTCGCTTGCCAATGAGGTATGCTGTGCACAGGTTCCCAACCTGTGCCCGCCATCGCCGTCGGCCCAGCCGGCGAGTTCTGCGGCGATCGACGCGCGATCAAGGGCGGCGAGTCCTCCGGATGGCCTCGTCAAGGCAAAGAGAGATCGAAAACAACCCTATTTTGGGTACGAACGGGTATGGACACCCCACGTACGAGGTTCTATGATCTGCGATGTATCGGCGTGTGCCGAGTTGTCGTCGTTTGCGCGCGGTCGAAATCACGTGCCGAGATTTGGGGGGAAACCCCCGATCAAGACGTCCATCCGATGACCTCGGGCATGGGCGGGAAGACGGTAGGAGGTCGACCAGCTGGACGACCGTAACAATCTCCGGTCAACTCTCCTTCAATTAGGTACAACGGTGCGGCGATGTATGGCAGTCAAGACTGGTTGGCTGTCGGAAACGGAAGGGGCGCAAGTGGAGCAAAAGGGACCGAGTAGGTACTTGAGGCTATTCGGTGTACTGATGATGATCATCAGTACATTCACCTTCGCAGTCAATCCGACGTTGGCGGCAGGCGGTAGCGGCAACGCTCCGTCTCTTATGCGTTATCAGGATGCGGACGGCGAAGCGAACGGCGGCGACTCCGGCGATGCCGACTCTGGTGACGGAGACGGCGGCGGCGGTGGCGAAGGCGGCGACGGCGGCGGCGCTGGCGAAGGCGACGGCGGCGACGCCGACGCCGGCGGCGGCGACGGCAACGGCGGCGCGGCGATCGGCGGCGTAGCCGTCGGCGGCAACGGCGGCGATGCCACTGGCGACACCGAGGGTGGCGACACCGTCGGCGGCGATGCCGAGGGCGGCGATGGCGTCGGCGGCGAGGCCTCCGGCGGCAATAGCGGCAACGGTGGCGATGCCCAGGGCGGCGACGGCAACGGTGGCGGCGTCGGCAGTGGCGTGGTCGGTGGCGGCGCCACCGGCGGCGGCGCGAACGCGGGCGGCGCGACCTCCGACGGCGCTTCCGTCAACGTCGGTGATGTTGGCGGCGGGGGCGGCGCTGGCGGTGCTGGCGGCGGCGATGGCGGCAACGGCGGCAACGGCGGCAACGGAACCGGCACGGTCCTCCCGGGCGGCTCTGCTACCAGCGGTAACGCCACCTCCTCCGCGACCGGCGGTAATGCAAGCAACACGACGACCGGCGGTGGCAACACCGGCGGTGCTGGCTTTGGTGGCTCTGCCACGGGCGGTGTTTCCATCGGCGGCGGCGCGACCGGCGGCAACGCCATCGGCGGCGCGGCCACGACCGGCGACACCAACGGCGGCGATACCTCCGGCGGTGGCAACATCGGCGGCGACGGTGGCGATGCCTCTTCCGGCAGTGCCTTCGCTGGTGACGGCACCGGCGGCGATGGCGGCACCGCGGTCGGCGGTCTCGGCCAGGGCGGCAGCGGTGGCATCGGCGGCAACGCCGGCAGCGGCGGCAACGCCTCCACCGGTGATGTGACCAGCGGCAACGGCGGCGATGGCGATGCCTTCGCCACCTCCCAGGGCGATGCTGACGCCGAGGCCGACGCCGATGGCGGCGACGGCGGCGATGCTGATTCCGGCGACGCCGAGGGCGGCGACGGCGGCGACGGCGGCGACGGCGACGACGGCGGCGATGGCGACGGCGGCGACGCCGATGCTGAAGGCGGCGACGGCGACGGCGGCACCGCGGTCGGCGGCTTCGCGTTCGGCGGCGACGGCGGTGATGCTGAAGGCGACACCGAGGGTGGCAACACCATCGGTGGCGACGCTGATGGCGGCGACGCTGATGGCGGCGACGCTGACGGCGGCGACGCGGCTGATGGCGGCGACGCGATCGGCGGCGAGGGCGATGGCGGCTTCGTCGTCGACATCGTCATCGGCTCTGGCGTCCTCGGTCGACGACGAAGTCGAGGGCGGTTCCGCCCAGACTGGCGATGCGCTCTCCGGCGAAGCCAACATCGATGTCGACGGAGCTGATCCGGACGGCGGCGCTGGCGGCGATGCTGGCGCTGGCGGTCCGGCAGCCGATGGCGGCGATGGCGGCGACGGTACCGCGGCTATTCAGCCCGGCGTGGCGGTCGGCGGCAACGCTTCGGCCACCGCGGTCGGCGGCAACGCGACTGCCTCCACCATCGGCGGCGAAAACACCGGCGGCGCTGGCACGGGCGGCAACGCCACGGGCGGTGCCTCCACGGGTGGCATCGGACGGGGCGGTACCGCGAATGGCGGCGCGGCCACGACCGGCGACACCACCGGCGGCGACACCTCCGGCGGCGGCAACGTTGGCGGCGACGGCGGCGACGCTGGCGCTGGCGATGCCCACTCCGGCGACGGCTACGGCGGCGACGGCGGCGACGCGACCGGTGGTCGCGGCACCGGTGGCGACGGCGGGGCCGGCGGCGACGGTGGCGATGGCAACAGCGCCGACTCCGGCGATGCGACCGGCGGCAACGGCGGCTACGCCCAAGCCCTGTCCGACATCGAGGCTGGCGCTGTGGCCGATGAGGCCGAGGCCACGGTCTACGCGGACGGCGGCGACGGCGGCGACGGCGATTCCGGCTTAGCGGACGGCGGCGACGGCGGCGACGGCGGCGAAGGCGATTCCGGCGGCGACGGCGACGGCGGCGACGCCGATGCTGACGGCGGCGACGGCGAGGGCGGCGACGCCTTCGGCGGTCTCGCGGTCGGCGGCGAAGGCGGCGAAGGCGAAGGCGACACCGACGGCGGCGTGACCGTTGGCGGTGATGCCGAGGGCGGCGACGCCTCCGGCGGGGCCGGCACCGGCGGCACCGGTGGGCCTGGTGGCGCGGCCACCGGCGGCACCGGCGAAGGCGGGATTGTCATCAGCGCCGTAATCGGCGGTGGTGTCACGCCTGGCGACGCTGCGGCTGCTGACGCCACGGCTGGCGACGCCAATATCAACATCGATGATCAGGACGCTGGTGACGGCGGTGACGGCGGCGCCGGTGGCGCTGGCGCGACCGGCGGACCTGGCGGCGACGGTGGCGACGCGATCGACGCGGTCGACGCCGGCACCTCCACCAGCGGCAACGCGACGACCACGTCGACCGGCGGCAACGCGACCTCCACCACCAACGGTGGCGGCAACGACGCGGGCGCTGGCACCGGCGGCAACGCCACCGGTGGCGCGTCCACCGCTGGCGCCGGCGTTGGCGGCAACGGCACGGGCGGCGGCGCGGTCTCCGGCGACACCATCGGTGGCGACACCGAGGGTGGTGGCAACATCGGCGGCGAAGGCGGCAACGCGGCCTCCGGCGATGGCAAGGGCGGCGACGGCAGCGGCGGCGACGGCGGCGACGCCGACGGCGGCGATGGCTGGGGCGGCGACGGCGGCATCGGTGGCAACGGCGGTTACGGCGGCAGCGCCGCGACCGGCGATGCAACCGGCGGTGCCGGCGGCAACGGCTCCGGCGTCGCGGGCGGTGGTGACACCGGCGACGATGCCGACGATCAGCTCGACGGCGACGGTGTCTCGGCGAGGCCGATGCCGAAGGCGGCGACGGCGGCGAAGGCGACAGCGGCTACGCGTTCGGCGGCGACTCTGACGACGGCGGTCGCGGCGGCGACGGCGGCGACGGCGACGGCGGCGACGCCGATGCCGAAGGCGGCGACGGCGAAGGCGGCAGCGGTATCGGCGGCTTCGCATTCGGCGGCGACGGCGGCGACGGCGAAGGCGACACCGACGGTGGCGCCACCATCGGCGGCGACGCTGACGGCGGCGACGGCGACGGCGGCGACGGCAACGGCGCTGGCAGCTCTGCCGGCGGCGCGGCCACGGCGGCGACTGGCGACGGCGGCTCCGTGATCTCCATCGTTGTTGGCGGCGACGCTGAAGGCGGCAACGCGTTCCCTCAGGACGGCCAAACCACCTCGACCGCGGACTCCGGCTCCGCCGACATCTTCGTCGGCGAGTGCAATAACGGCGACGACGACCAGACCGGCGACGGCGGCGTTGGCGGCGCCGGCGGCGGTGCCGGCGGTAACGGCGGCAACCTGAACTGCTCCATCACGACCGGCAATGCCACCTCTGGCAACGCCTCGGTCGGCCTCACCGGCGGTGCGGGCACCTCCACCACCACCGGCGGCGACAACACCGCTGGCGCTGGTACGGGCGGCAACGCCACCGGCGGCGCTTCTACTGGCGGCGACGGCACCGGCGGCGCGGCCAACGGCGGCCTGGGCACCACCGGCGACACCGAGGGTGGCGACACCGGCGGTGGCGGCAACATCGGCGGCGAAGGCGGCAACGCGGCCGGCGGCAACGGTATCGGCTCGTTCGGTACTGGCGGCGACGGCGGCGCAGCTGACGGCGGCGATGGCGACGGCGGCGACGGCGGCAACGGCGGCGACTCCGGCAATGGCGGCAACGCCATCTCCGGCGATGCCTCCGGCGGCACCGGCGGCGACGCCGCGGCGGCGGCCCTCACGGCCGATAGCGAGACCGGCTCGGCGTTCGCGTTCGCGGACGGCGGCGACGGCGGCGAAGGCGACTCCGGCAACGCCGATGGTGGCGACAGCGACGAAGGCGGCAACGGCGGCGACGGCGGCGACGGCGACGGCGGATTTGCCGACGCTGACGGCGGCGACGCTGACGGCGGCACCGGCATCGGCGGCGTCGGCATCGGCGGCGACGGTGGCGACGGCGAAGGCGACACCGACGGCGGCGTGACCGTCGGCGGCGACTCCTTCGGCGGCGACGCTGAGGGCGGCAAGGCAACGGCGGCAGGGCCGCCAATGGTGGCGCGGCCACCGGCGGCACCGGCGATGGCGGCGGCATCCTCGAAGTCACCCTCGGCGGCGACGCGTCCGGCGGCCAGCCGGTTGCTGGTAGCGCGGACACCGGCGACGCCGAAGCCGACATCGACGATGTCGTACTCGAGGCCGGCGACGGCGGCGACGGCGCCACCGGCAACGGCGGCGACGGCGGCGATGCGATCGTCACGATCGTCGGCGGCAACGCCACGAGCGGTGACGCGACCGTCACCGGCACCGGCGGCGCGGCCACCAACACCACCTCTGGTGGCAACAACACCGGTGGCTCGGCCACCGCGGGCGCTGGCATCGGCGGCGCCTCCAACGGCGGCGACGGCACCGGTGGCACCGCGACGGGTGGCCCCGCGGCCACGGGCAACACCACCGGCGGCAACACCTCCGGCGGCGGCAACATCGGCGGCAACGGCGGCAACGGCGAAGGCGGCGACGGCTCCGGCGGTTGCGCCATCGGCGGCGACGGCGGCTACGCTCACGCTGGTGACGGCGAGGGCGGCGACGGCGGCGACGGCGGCGACGCTGGCGACGGCGGCGACGCATCGACCGGTGAAGCTCTTGGCGGCAACGGCGGCAACGGCGAGGCCGTGGCCGTGGTCGGTGCCGATCCGGACGAAGCCGATACCAACGAGGTCCTCGGCACCCCGGCGACTGCCCTCGCCAGCTCTGACGGCGGCGACGGCGGCGATGTCGACACCGGCGATGCCGATGGCGGCGACGGTGACGACGGCGGCGACGGCGGCGAAGGCGCCGAAGCGGATGGCGGCAACGCCTTCGCGGATGGCGGCGATGCTGACGGCGGCCTCGGCATCGGTGGCTTCGGCATCGGCGGCGACGGCGGCGAGGCCGACGGCGACACCGAAGGTGGCGCCACCATCGGCGGCGACGCCGACGCTGGCGACGCGACCGGCGGCGACGGCCAGGGCGGCACGGCTGGACCGGGCGGCATTGGCAACGGCGGCGACGCCAACGGCGGCTTCGTTATCGACGTGACCCTCGGCGCCGGCAGCCTCTTCGGCAGACGGCGCGGTTGGTGGCGGCACCGACCAGGGCGACGCGATCAGCAACGACGTCGAGACCGACGTCGAGGGCGTCGACGACGCGAACGCCGGTGACGGCGGCAACGGCGGCGGCACCAACTCCGACGGCGGCGACGGCGGCGACGCGACCGTCGCGATCGATGGCGGCAACGCCACGACCGGCGATGCGACGAACTCCGCGACCGGCGGCGATGCGACCGTCACGACCTCTGGTGGTTTCAACACCGGCGGCGCGGCACGGGCGGCATCGGCACCGGCGGTACCTCCACGGCCGGCAACGGCACGGGCGGCAACGGCACCAGCGGCGCGGCCACCTCGGGTGACACCGACGGCGGCAACACCGATGGCGGCGGTAACGAAGCTGGTAACGGCGGCGCCGCGAGCGGCGGCAACGCCGTCGGCGGCAACGCCTTCGCTGGCGACGGCGGCATCGCGATCGGCGGCCACGCCGGTGACGATGGCGACGCGGGCGCTGGTGGAGACGGTGGCGACGGCGGTTCCGGCGGCAACGCCGACTCCGGCGACGGCACCGGTGGCGACGGGGGCAATGCCTCCGCCGCCGCCCTCTCCGGCGACCAGGAAGATGCCACCGACTCCGGCGAGTTCCTCATCAGCACCGCTGACGGCGGCGACGGCGAAGACACCGACACCGGCGATGCCGATGGCGGTGACGGCGACGACGGCGGCGACGGCGGCGACGGCGACGATCTCGATGGCGGCACCGCGGACTCCGAAGGCGGCGACGCCAACGGCGGCCCGGCGATCGGCTTCGGCGCCATCGGCGGCGAAGGCGGCGACGCCGAGGAAGACACCGACGGCGGCAACACCATCGGCGGCGACGCCGATAGTGGCGACGGCGACGGCGCCAACGGCACCGGCGGCAACAGCGCCGCTGGCGGAATCGGCAACGGCGGCATCGGCAACGGCGGCCCGGCCCTCAGCGTCGTGGTTGGCCTCGGTGCCACTGGTGGCACCGGCACAACTGGAGACGCGGTCGGCGAAGAGGACTTCGTCGAGGCCGACGTGGCCGAGCAGGATGTCGAAGGCGGCGACGGCGCCGACGGCGGCGCTGGCGCGAACGCTCCTGGCGGCAACGGTGGCAACGGTAGCGCCAGCGTGACCGTTCCGGACGTGACCACCGGCAACGCGACCGCGAACGCGGACGGCGGCGACGCCACCGAGACGACCGACGGCGGGAACAACACCGGGGCCAATGGCACCGGCGGACCTGGCACCGGCGGCTCGTCCACCGGCGGCAACAACGTCGGCGGCAACGGCACCGGCGGCGCGGCCACCACGGGCAACACCTCCGGTGGCAACACCGAGGGCGGCGACCTGGTCGGCGGCAACGGCGGTGACGCGGCTGGCGGCGACGCGATTGCCGGCGACGGCATCGGCGGCGACGGCGGCTACTCCACCGGTGGTCTTGGTACCAGCGGCGTGGGTGGCGACGGCGGTAACGGTGGCGACGGCGCCAACGCCTCCACGGGCGATGGCACCGGCGGCGCCGGTGGCGCAGCCACCGACATCGTCCACACCTGCGACAACCTCGATGACTGCATCGAGAACGCGGAAAATCTCGCTCCTGAAGCTTCCTCGGCCTCTGGCCTGGCCAGCTTCTCCGTGGCCCCGCTCGCTGCTTCGGCAGCGGGCGCGGGCATCGCGGCCAACGTCATGGCTCAGATCAATGAGGATGGCAACTGCGTCAACGGCTTCGTTGATGGCGACGTCCCGGGCAACGCCACGGGCTGCACCGTCACTGGCGATGTCTACGGCGACTGCACCGGCAGCGTGGTCGGCGGCTCGGTCTTCGGACACGCCACCGACTGCGAGGTCGGGGCCGACATCGGCGGCGAGTGCACCGGCAGCGACTTCGAGGGCGAGGTCGGCAGCGGCGACGAGACCGGCTGCAACGAGCCGCCTCCGGTCTGCCCGTGCCCGAGCCCGAGCCCCTCGGTGGCCCCGAGCCCGAGCCCCTCGGTCGTGCCGACCGAGCCCGAGCCCGTCGGTGCACCCGAGTGCTTCCCCGAGTGAAAGCCCCTCGGCGAAGCCAAGCGCGAAGCCTTCGGCAAGCGCAAGCGTCGCCCCGAGCGTCGCTGCCCTCCCAGACACCGGCAGCGGTTCCGGGGATGGCATGGGCGCTCTCAATGGGCTTCCTGCTCCTGGCCGGCATGGTCACCCTGGTCGGCTTGGCCGGCGTTTCCCTCCGGAAGCGCTCGATCTAGCCACTAGGACAACCACTGCTCGAACATGAAGACGGCCCCCGGTCTCACGACCGGGGGCCGTCTTCATGTCAATCAACCTATCGACCTAACGCCATCACCCGCCTGATAAACGGATCCTTACCATCGTTATACTCGTTACTATCACGCACACCCTGCTCCAGCACCCGGCGCTTGATCCTGACATACTCCGCCACCAGCTCCGGCTCTGACCGCAGCGTGTCGCGGAAGTGAATCTGATCAATCGCCTCCGCTGCGCTCGCCGAAATCACATGGACATGCAGGCGAAACGTCTCGCCGTCATGTTCGATCGACCCAATGCGCACCGGCCGATCCTCAGGATGAGCATTCGGGCCAGTGTGGCGCTGAAAGCCCATCGCATCGAGCACTTGGCGCGCATCGTCCAGGCCACCCTGCTCGTACAAGAGCATCAGGTCGACGACACCCTTGCCGTCGCAACCCGGAATCGCCGAGCTACCAACATGCTCGACCACCGCTCCCGGCGACCGCTCCTGGATCAGCCGGATGACCCTGGACGCAACCTCCGGAAGCCGCGGGTCGTAGGGGCGAAAGGCATCCGTCGGATCGCTGTACTGGATATAGCGGTACGTCCCGATGACCCCACCGTCGGCAGAGAGTTCACCATCCATCAAATCACAGCTCCTGATCGCTCTGACCATGCCGAACGGAAAAGATCGGCACAGTGTGATCGATCAGGCGACGGGATTCACGATCTTGCCCAGACGCTCAATCTCTCCCTCAACCACATCTCCCGGTCGCAAGTAGGTCTGAGTCGTCTCGCCAACGCCGCCGGGCGTCCCCATACAGATCAGATCCCCCGGCTCCAGGGTGATAAACCCCGAAATCCACGCAATCGCCTCCGGCACCGTGAAGATCATCTCCCCGGCTGACGAGTGCTGCTTCAGCGTTCCATTGACCCGCAGTGCCATCTCCAATCCAGTCGGATCGGGAATCTCATCCCGGGTCACCAAATACGGCCCAACCACCGCGAACGAGTCGCACCACTTGCCCACCAGCCAGTCGAAAAAGTCGTCCATCGGCCGGGTCTTCCGGTGCTCAATCCCCTTCAAGTGGCGAGCGGAGATATCGTTGAAGACCAGATAGCCACCGACATACCCGTCGGCATCCGCCAGCGAAATATCCCGCCCGCGCTTGCCGATTACCGCGGCGATCTCGATCTCGTAATCGACCGTTTCGGAAACGGGCGGAATCTTGATCGCCTCTCCTGTCCCAATAATCGCGGTTGATGGCTTGATAAAAAACCTGGGCGTAACTTCCGCCTTGTTGACGCCTTGCCCACCGCCCTCAGTCAGGTGTGACTGGTAGTTGCCGGCCAGACAGAGCAGTTTCCCGGGCTTCGGAATCGCCGGACCCAGCGCCGACTCGTCGAGCACGCTCGACTCAACCGTACCTGCCTGCGCACCGGCCTCGATCTGACGCAGGACCTCCGTGGCTCTACCTTCCAACGCGAGAACGTCAAGAATGTCGGCGCCAAGAGCGACGCCCAGGGCGGCTCCAGCCCGTTCAAGATCGACCAGCCTGTCCCCGGTCACTAAACCGGCCCGAAACGCCCCGTCCGCCTTGTAGCTCACCAGTCGCATAGCATCACTCCCTCCCGGCTCACAACCGGACGACCCCGCCGGTGCGGGCCGACTCATACGCCGCCTCAATCACGTCCAGAACCGTGATTGCCTGTTCGATGGTATACGCCGGCGCATCATGCCCACCGATCGCATCGACAAAGTTGCTCATCGCCAGCAAGGCCGCATGCCCATATCCACCCGGCGACGGCGTTGCAAACCGCTCCATTTCCCAGGGAGACTTCGACCGGGCCCCAACAGTGCTATATGAGCGCGCGACATCTGTCGCGCTGTTCCACCGCACCCAGCCATTCTGGCCATAGATGGCTGGCTCCGGTGCATCATCCCCAAACGGCGAAGGCTCGGCGGTCGGGAGCAGATACCCGTAATTGAGTGAGGCCAACCACCCGCCCGGGAAGCGCAACCCAACCGCCGCCACGTCCTCGACATCCACGGCGGCTTCCCCAGAATTCGCGGTCAGGGCCGTCACTGTCTCAGGTCGCTGCCCGACGATGTGAAGGAGCAGATCAACCATGTGGCAACCAAGCCAGTGAAAGATCCCGCCGCCGCTGACCGCATCATCGAAGAGGTAGCCGTACGGACCGTCCGGCTTGCGCCACTTGATGGTCGTCGTCGCCGTCGTCATGTGCGCAAACGTCAACGGACCGAGCACACCCTCTTGAACCAACCGCCGGGCATAGGCCGTCGTCGGGTAGAACCGCGACTGATACCCAAGAGTAACGATCAGCCCCTTCTCGGCAACCATCTCCGCGACCGGCCGCAGATCGGCGGCCCGCCGCGCGGTCGGTTTCTCGATCCAGAGATGGATCCCGGCGCCGGCCAGAGCCTCAAGGGTCGCACCCATCTCATTGTTCCGCAGCATCACCTGGGCCGCGTCGAACTGCACGCCATTGAGTAGGTCATCCAGCGAGCGGAAGACCGGCACACCATCGAAACCCGGCAGGCTCGTCCGCGGGTCCTCCGGCCGCGCCAGAAATCCTACAACCTCGATCCGATCGCGCATCAGCCCCAACGTACCGCGGTATGCCTCCGCGTGCATGTGTTCGACCCCGAGCTGAACCATTCGGATCATCCCGGCCACCTCCTCGTGAATTCCAACGTGGAACGCATCCTATCGAATCTCGACCAGGCGACCGCCCTGGGCGCTGGAGGCGAGGATGCCGTCGATAATGGCGACCGTATCCCGCGCATCGCGCGCATCGGACCGAGTCTTACCCCCATGGCGCAGGCAGTGGATCAGATCCTCATAGGCACCCTGCAGGGCACCCGTCATCACCATGCTGGCCGGGAAGGGGCGCTGTACCAGTTCGCCGGTCTCCTGATCCAGCGTCCAGAACTCGGTGACAGCCGGATTGATCCTGATCCGCCCAGCGGTTCCCAGCACATCCCACTCGGTGTGCCCGATCTTGCCCTTGGTGCCGTTGTACAGGCCGCGCACCCCATTGGCGAACTCGATATAGGCCGTGGCGCCCGGCTCGGAGGAGGGGTCGCGTCCACCGTCGCCACGGTACGCGGTGAAATCGTCAAATCCGGGCTCCAAACAGCCAAAAACCCGTACCGGAGAGGCGCCGGCATACCAGCGCATCAGGTCGAGGATGTGGGTACCGTTGCGAAAGAGCATCGCCCGCTCGCCATGGAGCGTACCCGTCACCGTGAGTACCTCCCCGATCCTGCCGGCGTCAATCAGCTCTTTGACCCGGCCGTAGAATGGGTCCCAGCGCCGGGTGTGCTCGACCGCGACGACTGTCCCCGCCTTCTCGATCGCAGCGATCATCCGGTCGGCATCATCCAGCGTCGTCGCCAGCGGTTTCTCGCACATGATCGCCGGAATGCCTCGCTCAGCAGCAGCAATCACCAGATCAGCGTGCTTGTCATCCGGTGTGCATACCCCGAGGACATCGATCTCCTCCGACGTCAGCATCTCGCTGGCGTCGTTGTACACCCGGAGGTCAGGCCAGGTAGCACCCCACTGATCGACAAACCGAGACGTTGCCTCAGGCAGGAGATCGCAGACTGCCGCAAGCGTCACCCCAGGAATCCGGGCTAGCGCCGACGCGTGAGAATAGGGCAAGGGATGCCGTCCACCCGCCAAACTTGGCGTCATCGGTGCACTCGTAATAGCGGACAGCCCGATCAACGCACATCGCAACTCCGTCACCATGTCCTCCCTAAGACCTTCGAAAACGCCGGCGTTTGGCGCCCGGCGTTCGGCGTTCGGCGTTCGCCCGCCCCGACCCGTCATCCTGAGCTTGCGAAGGATCTTGGCCGCCGCGCGGCCTTTGCTGCCGACCCCGACAAATCGCATCATCCGAGAAGCCTCGCCTACTCGAACGAGCACGACAGGCGGTAAACCGCCAAGATCCTTCGCAAGCTCAGGATGACGGTAGGTAAGTGCGACGCTCCTCCTGAACGCCGAACGGCCGAACGCCGAACGCCGATATCACCGCTTGCCCTGACGCGGATTGAGCGCATCGGCGACGCCGTCGCCGAAGAAGTTGAAGCCGAGGATCAGCAGCGTCAGCACCGCTCCCGGGATGATCACCAGGTGCGGGTAGTAGCGCCATTGGTCCAGGTTGGCGTTGATCATCTGGCCCCAGGAGGGTGTCGGCGGCTGGATGCCAACCCCCAGGTAGCTCAGGGCCGATTCAGCCAGGATCGCGTTGCCGTAGTTGACGCTGACGGCAACGATGATCGGCGCGATCGAATTCGGCAGGATGTGGCGCATGAGGATCGTCGGGGTCGCCGCGCCCATCGATCTGGCTGCCTCGACGAACTCGCGCTCGCGCAAGGAGAGCACCTGGGAGCGAATCAGGCGGGCATAGCTAGACCAGCTGACGGCGGCAAGCGCCCCGAAGACGACGATGAAATCGACCGCCTCGCGGTTGGCGAAGAACCCGATTCCCGTCGCCTCACTCAGATCCTCCATCCGGTCCGCGACCGGTGGCCGCAGCGTGGCATTGAGAAAGGCGGCCAGGAGGAACGGCGGAAACGCCTGCAGCAGGTCCGCAAGGCGCATCAGGGAACTGTCGACCCAGCCGCCCAGATACGCGCTGACCAACCCGATCGCGGTGCCCAGCCCGGCCGAGATCAACGTCACCAGTGTAGCGACGAGTAAAGCCGTCCGCGCTCCGGCCAGAATGCGGCTGAACAAATCCCGCCCGATTTCGTCCGTACCGAACCAGTGATCGCGACTCGGCGATTCCGAGATTCGCATCAGGTCCTGGAAGAGCGCGTCTTGCGGAGCCAGGGCATCGCCGAAGGCCGCCAGAAAGACGAAGAGCAGGACGATGATGCCGCCGAATACTCCCATCCGGTTCGCCAGCAGCCGGCCGAGCGCGGACCGCCACGGTCCACGCACCCGGTATGACCGTTCTAACGGCATCACCGCCCCGGCGAGGTGTCCCATGGTGCGGACTGAATCTACTCTCGCTTCGCTCGCTCGCTCAGTCATGGCCCAATCGCACCCGGGGATCGAGTACTCCATAGATGACATCGACGACGAGATTCATGACCATGATCCACACGGCACTGACCAGCGTCGCCCCTGTCAGGAGCGGGTAGTCGCTGGTCCGGATCGCCGAAAAGAAGAGCTGGCCAAGGCCAGGGATCGCAAAGGCGCTCTCGACGAAGATCGAACCACCGAGCAGGTAGCCGAGCGTCAGGCCCAGGCTCGTCACCGCCGGCGCGAGGGAGTTGCGCAGGACGTGGACCACGAGGATGTGCCACTCCCGCAGCCCCTTGGCCCTGGCCGTCCGCACGTAGTCCTGGCTGAGCACATCGACCACGCTCGACCGCGTCTGCCGGATCACGCTCAGCAGGGGGCCGGCGCTGATGATCGATGCCGCAACCAGCGTCTGAATACTGAAGAACCCGTGCCACCCAGTGGGAGTGGAGATCAAATCCAACTTCAGCACAAGGAGCACCATGACCACGGGCGCTAACACGAACGCGGGCACACTGTGGAGCAGCACCCCGAAGACCCCGATCGTCGCGTCGGGCCAGCGATGGTGCCAGAGTGCCGCCACAATCCCAAGGCCAATCCCGAATACGCCGATGAGCACGATCGAGGCAAGCGTAAGCTGCGCGCTGACTGGCAGCGCATTTCCGATCAACTCCCCGACACTCACCCGCTGGATATACGATCGCCCGAAGTCGCCCTGCAGCGCGTGCCAGAGGTAGTCGCCGAACTGAACAATTAGAGGACGGTCCAACCCGTACTGATGGCGCAGGCTCTCGTAGACCTCGTTGCTCGTCCAGTTCTCCCCCATGATCAGCCGGATCGGATCACCCGGCCCGTAGTAGCTGAGCACGAAGGTGACAAACGAGAGGAAGAGCAGCATCGGGATGAAGACCAGCAACCGCCGGATGACGAAGACGAGCATCGCGTCGCTCCGCTACGAGGGGGACAAGGCTGACGCCGTGCGGGGACAGGCTTGCGGCTGAGGGGGACAGCCCTGCGGGCTGAGGCGGAGAGGGAGAGAGACACGATCGCTGTCCTACTCCCTCACGGCGTCAGCCGTGTCCCCCTCAAGGCTTTAGCCTTGTCCCCCTCAGCGCCGCAGCGCTGTCCCCCTCTATTCCGCCGCGATGTACATCTTGTGGATGCTGTGCCAGATGCGGCCCATGGCAACCTTCATGCCGCGGACCTGGGGCTTGAAGAACCAGGTCGAGGTGCCACGGAACGGCGCCAGGAAGACGGCGTCCTGGGAGATCGTCTGGTCGATCTGTTCGTAGAGGCCGCAGCGGGCGGCCTCGTCGGTCTCGGCGTCTGCCTGGGCGATCAGGTCGTCCAGGGCGGATTGGAGTAGCCGGTGATGTTGGCGCTGGAGCCGGTCTTGGCGACGTTGGAGATGTAGGACGGGTCCAGGAAGGCGGCGCCGAAGCTCAGGCGGAAGATCGCCGCCGCCCTCGGTCGCGTTGATGAAGTCGACCTGCTCCTGGACGCTGTTGAAGACCTGGCGGACCAATTCGACCTCGACGCCCAGGTTCTGCTGGAGTTGCTGCTGGATCACGGTCGCTACTCGACCCCAGGTGCCCAGCGCGGTCGCGCCGCCCTGCTCCGAGATGATGATCGTGATCTTGGGCAGTGCGTCAACTCCGCCGTAGGTCGACTCTGCCAGGAGGGCCTTGGCCGCCTCGACATCGTAGGCCGGCTGCCACTGCTGGTCGCCGCCGCAGAGGAAACCGGGGCGGAGGATGCGCGGCTGGGCCGGGTAGATCCCGTTCAGGCCGGCGACCGAGATCGCGTTGAGATCAAGCGAACTGGCAAATGCCTGGCGGACCTTGACGTCCTCGAACGGTGGCTTGAAGGTGGCAAAGCCGAAGTACCAGGTCGCGTCGGCCGTCTCCCAGTAGAGTTCCTCGGCCCGGTCGCCGTCCGGCTTGGTCGCCTGGGCGAACTCGGCCGGCTGGCAGACCATGCCGTCGATCTCGTCGTTGTCATACTGCACCAGTTGGGTCTGCGGATCGGCGACGAGGGCAATCTCGATCCGGCTGAGCTTGGCCGGATCGCGGAACCAGTGCTCGTTGCGTTCCAGGGTCATGGTTGCCTGGTCGCCGGGTGTGAACTCGGTCACCTTGAAGAAGCCCGAGGTCACCGGCGTGCGCCACCACTCCTCGCCGCCGCTCGTCACGTTGTCCGGCTTGAGAATGCAGACCGTGAGGTGGCCGGCCAGCGCGGGGAAGTAGGGAACCGGCCGAGGTGAGGGTGAACTCGACCGTCTGCGGATCCTTGACGACGACGCCCGAGAGGGTCGTCGTGGCGCCGTCCCGCACCTCCTGATAGCCTGCTATCTTGCCGGTCGAGATATCGGCGCCGACAGAGAGCGACAGGGGGTTGGCGATCCAATCGTAGGTCCACTTCACCTCTTCGGCTGTGATCGGGGTGCCATCGGAGAACATGGCGTTGGGGTTGAGCGTGAAGGTCCAGACGGTCGCGTCCGGCGAGCTTTCCCAGCTATCCGCGATACCCGGCACCAGGGTGCCATCGGTTTCGACCCGGGTGAGGCCCTGGTAGACCATCATCTGGAGTTGCCAGAGGTCACCGCCATAGGTCGGCGGGTCCATCCGGAACGGGGATGGGGTCACCATCCGCAGCACCTGCTGATCGTCCGGGGCGGGGGTGCCGTCCGCCCGCGGTGCGCTGGGCTCCGGCGCCGCATCCTGGGCGAACGCGGAGCGAGCTGGGCGTGAGGCAAGAGCGGCCGCGACCGCGCTCGCGCCAAGCCCCATCGCCGCCGCCCGGCGCATGAACGTCCGCCGATCGATCAAGCCCGACAGAAATGCCCCGGTAAGCATCGTCCCGTCGTCGCGCCGGTATGCCGAAGTTGCCGACGTTGCCATGTGGACCAACCTCCCGACGTGGCCGCTGGTGCGGCGGTTTGCCCCCGACGGCAACCCTTGCCGTCGCTTTCACGCATGGTGGTGCCCGAACCCTCCGCCGGCCGGCTAATCAGTCGTTGGCGGCGGGCAAGTCGGTATGTACATCTCCGGCGGCGTCGAAAAGAAGGTGCCAGGTCGGACGAAAGCCGAGGCGCCGCGCGGTCGAATCAAAGTGGGCCATCAGGCGCTGCTGTGCCAGGAGGCCGTCGCGTCGCAGCACCGCCTCCGCCAGGGCGGCGTGCTCCGCCAGATCGATCGCGCTGCGCTCCTGGCTTAGCCCCTTGCGATGGCCACCGTGGGCGACGGCCAGGGCGTAGACCGCGTCGAGCATGGCGGCGATGAGGCGGTTGTCGACGTGGCGCATGATCACGCGGTGCATGCCCAGGTCTTCGGCGGTGTAGGGCTCCCCGCCGGCCACCCGGAGGCGCATCCCTTCGAGGAGTTCTCGAATCTCGTCGAGGTCGTCGTCGGTCAGGCGGGCGACGGCCTGGGGGATGGCGGAGATCTCGAGGATGCAGCGGGCCTCGGTCAGTTCGCGCTGGTTGAAGCTCAGGAGGAGCGACTCGGTGGTGAAGTTGCGGACGTAGGACTCGGCGGCGAAGGAGCCGACGAAGCGGCCGACACCCTTGCGGGTCTCGATCGCGCCGACGGCTTCCAGCGCGCGCAGGGCCTCGCGGACGGCGGGCCGCCCGACTCCTAGCTGTGTGGCGAACATCTCTTCGCCCGGCAGGCGGTCTCCTGGCTGGAGCCCGTTGTCGGAGATGAACTGCTTGAGGCGATCGCGGATATCGTCGTGCACCGCCGACCGTGGGATGGTCTGCATTGCTGCCCTCGAACCGGCCTTCGTCGGTGTGATGGTGTCTGGTTGTCAGATGTCTTACAAGAGTTTCGCCTGATCCCCAAACCTTGTCAATACTGGTCTGCCGGGATGTTTGTCTTTCTCATTACCATGACTCCCTAGAAGCAGTCGCTTCCGGCCAACACAGCTGGCCGCCAAACGATTCCATAACTACTGTGTTATATAGGCGGGCGAGTGATCCGGACGTCACCATTGACGCCCCTGGACTCTAGCGAGAGGAGCACGCACGTGGAATTCAAGCTGGAATTGGTGCCGATCCCAGTCACCGATGTCGACCGGTCCAAGGCCTTCTATAGCGACCAGGCTGGCTTCGTCGTCGATGTCGATACGGGCTTGCATGATGGCTTTCGCTTCGTCCAGTTGACCCCACCCGGCTCCGCCTGTTCGATCGGCATTGGGGTAGGCATCGCGGAATCGCCGCCAGGGTCAGCCAGGGGCCTGCTCCTGGTGGTCGCGGACATCGACGCGGCCCGCACGGAGTTGGTCGCTAAAGGACTCGATATCGGTCCGGTCCAGCGTTTCGAGGGCGGCGAGTGGATCGACGGGAAGGGGGGAGATTGGAACTCCTTCGCCCGCTTCAGTGACCCAGATGGCAACACCTGGGCCCTGCAGGAGCGCCCAGCATCGGCGACATAACGCATACCAAGATTCAAGTACCGGCAGTGCCACCTTGAAGTAGGAGAGCGGAAATGGGCAAAGTCGCGATGGAACTCTCGGTGTCGCTCGACGGCTTCATCACCGGGCCGAATGACGGTCCGGAGAATGGGCTCGGCGACGGTGGTGAGCGCCTCTTCGCCTGGTTTGAGGCGGGTGACACCCCGTTCCAGTTCCAGGAATCTGACCCGACCATGCACGTCTCGGCGGCGAGCGCCGCGATTATGCGCGAGGATTTGCCGAACTATGGGGCATTAGTCACCGGCCGGCGGACCTTCGACATCGCCCACGCCTGGGGCGGCAACCCGCCGCTCGGGCTGCCGACCTTCGTATTGACCCACGGCAACTTCCCCCCGGAGTGGACCCAGCCGGGGTCGCCGTTCACCTTCGTCACTGACGGCCTCGCCTCCGCGATCGAGCAGGCCAAGGCGGTCGCGGGCGAGAAAAACATCAGCGTCACTGCCGCCAGTCTCGTCCAGCAGGCGATCAGCCTGGGGCTGCTGGACGAGATCAACATCAACCTGGTGCCGGTCCTCCTCGGCAGCGGTCGCCGCCTGTTCGACAACCTGGGCGACGCCCCGTTCGATCTCCAACAGGTGCGCGTCGTTGAGACGCCGTCCGTGACCCACCTCCGTTACCGGGTGGTCAAACCTTGAGCTACGGAGCTACGACGGCGGTGCGATGAACTCGACCTCGTTGCCGTCGGGATCGTCGACGTACATCGTCCGCGAGGGCAGGACTGGATGCTGACCGCCGCGGGGCTCGTACCCTGCCGCCTCCAGCGCAGCCTTGGCCGTATCGAATCCTGTCTCATCCAGCGCCAGCGCCATATGGTGCAGCGTCCGGGGCGGCACGAACCCAGCAGAGTCCTCTGCCAGTTGGACCAGCACCACCAGAGAGGGCAGCGCCGTGGTTGCCGCCCCGGCCCGCAAGAAGACCGGGCTCTTCCGCTCCGGTGGCGAAATCTGCTCAAGCCCGAGTAAGTCCCGGTAGAACCCGAGCGAGTTCTCCATATTGCGCACGTTCAACACGACCTCGGCGAGTCCCTGGATGCGAATGTCAGTCATGATGGCTCCTTTCTCATGTCTTACGGCCCTCTCGCTGTCGCGCCGCGAACGCCCGGACCCTGGCTCGGTTGCCGCAGGAGGCCATGTCGCACCAGCGGCGGCTACCGTTGCGGCTGGTGTCGAGGAATAGCCAGCCACATCCCTCGCCCGGGCACCGCTTGACCCGCTCCAGCGACGGTTCCGTCAACAGGTCCGCCGCCGAGCGGACAACCGGCCATAGAGGCTGGGCCAGGTCAACGGTCCCGGCCGGGGAGGCGGACCAACCCCACTGGAGGCCGTCTGGGCCGGGGTGGACGCCCGCCCGGGCCATGGCCAATTGCAGTTCCCGGTTGAACGTCTCCAGACGGGCCGATTCCGGTTCGACTCCGGCCATGCCGGCAAGCATGATCCGATAGAGTGCCTCCCGGAGCGCCTTTGCTCGCTCCAGGGTCTGGCTCGCGGCGTCCGGCGTCGCGTCCGCCCCGCGCCGTAGGGCAGCTGCGGTCGGCTCGTCGATCGCCCCGGCACGAGTTGCCCAGCGGAGCAGATCGTCGTAGGTCACAAGGGTCTCGTCTGGTTCCGGCCGCATTCGCCAGACGGCTGTGTTGGCGAAATCAAGGCAGATCGCCCCCCCAAGCTGGGGGAGACGGTCCACGGCGTAGCGCCCGATAAGGCTGGGGACGCCGCCGGGATCGAGGGGATCCCAGGTCTCAAATGACGGGCCGGAGATGTCGTTCATGCTCATGGCGTCTGACCCGGTTGATCTAATCACTAATATGCAATTGACCGATTAGTCAACTGCCGCTATAGTCTCACTGCTGCAGCACTGTCGACGCAACCCCCTGGGCGCGGGATCGGCCGGTCGATCCCATGTTCCTTGGTGGGTAGGATACTCATGGACGGTGCTTCGTGATGACAACGACGAACCTGCGTACTAGCAGCCCGGCGCCTTGCCGGGGTATCGCCTGGACGATTGTCTCGATTTGCCTGCTCGTTGGCCTGACGAGCTTGGCCGGACTGGCCACCACCGCGGCCCAGGATGCCACCCCAGCCGCATCGCCAGCGGCGACCGCCGACCCGGAGCGAATTGCCATGCTGGACTACGACGAATCCGCGCCGTTGAACCTGCAGGAGATCGGGGCGGAGGAGCGCGACGGCGCGATCATCCGCGATGTCACCTTCGACAGCCCGGGTGCCGTCGTCTCCGCCTATATCGTCGAGCCAGCGGCGGTGGATGCCACACCAGCATCTGCGCCGGACCGCGCCGGAATCGTCTTCTTCCACTGGCTGGAGACGGGGTCACCGACCAGTAACCGGACCGAGTTCCTTCCGGATGCGGTCACCCTCGCCCAGGAGGGTGTCGTCTCTGTCCTCGTCCAGGGCGAGTTTCCCTGGCTGAAGGACCCAGCCAGCCTGGAGGCCGATCAGGCCGCGGTGGTGACGGAAGCGCTCAAGGTCCGGCGCGGCATCGATCTGCTCCTGGCCCGCGGTGATGTCGATCCGACTCGGATCGCCGTGGTCGGGCACGACTACGGCGCGATGTACTCGATCCTGCTCGCCGGCGTCGACCCACGCCCGAAAGCCTTTGTCCTGATGGCCGCCACTCCTCACCATGCCGACTGGAACGTTCCCTTCTGGTTGGCGCCAGGCGGCCTCGACGAGGCCGGCCAGGCGGCATACATGGCGGGGATGACCCCACTCGATCCAATCAGCGCCGTCGCCGATGCCGCCCCGGCCGCGCTGCTCTTCCAGTTCGCCCGCGCGGACATCTACATCCCCGAATCGACCGCGCTCGAGTTCTACGCGGCGGCCAGCGAGCCCAAGCGTCTCGAACTCTTCGACGCGGAGCACCCACTCAACGACGAGGCCACCGCTGGCCGCCTGGTCTGGTTGCGGGGACAATTGGGGCTTTAAAGCGCACGTTCGAAACCTTGACCGCACCAACCGTTAGCCTCGGAGAGGCTGTCGTGTTCAGCCTGGGCCGTCAGCCCCGGGCGACCTCAAGACGCGGCCAACCATTTCGACGGGCGCTTTGGGACCCAAATGGAATGCCTGGCCGCATTGCCCCGTCGTCCGGGGCAATGCGGCCAGGCTTGTGGTTTTGTCAGAATCGCTCGTCTCCCCTTCCGGCCGGTTCCAGGCGATAATCCCGCGGAACCACCCGGCGCTCGGCTGGTATGCGCCGCCGGCGGCATGCCGTAAGGAAGGGACAGACGCGTCTTGGACTCCGCTACACCGTCCACTGCACCGATCCGCTGGGGAATCCTCGGCACCGGAGCGATCGCCGACAAGTTCGCGACCGGCCTGCAATCGCTGCCCGACGCGACGCTTGCAGCCGTCGGCTCCCGGGCCGCGGCCACGGCCGATGCCTTCGCCGACCGCTTCGGCGCGGCTCGCCGGCACGCCTCCTACGAGGCGTTGGCGGCTGATCCCGAGGTCGATATCGTCTACGTCGCTACCCCCCATCCGATGCACCACACCGCGGCCAAGCTTTGCCTGGGGGCGGGCAAGGCCGTGCTCTGCGAGAAGCCCTTCACGGTGAACGCCACCGAGGCCAGGGAGGTCATTGCTCTGGCCCGGGAGCGCAAGCTCTTCCTGATGGAGGCGATGTGGGTCCGCTACTTGCCGTTGATGATCCGCTTCCGTGAGCTGATCGCCTCTGGGGTAATCGGTGAACCGCGCTTGCTGACGGCAGATTTCGGCTTCCGAGGCAACGGCGACGCCAGCCATCGCCTCTTCAATCCCGAACTCGCCGGCGGGGCCTTGCTGGATGTCGGTGTCTACGTCGTCTCTCTGGCCTCGATGATCTTCGGCCCGCCGGAGCGCGGCACCGGCATGGCCCACATCGGCGCCACCGGCGTGGACGAGCAGACCGCGCTCGTCTTCGGCTACTCCGGCGGCAGGTTGGCCCAACTGACCGTCGCCGTCCGGACCAACACCCCGCAGGAAGTAACCCTGATGGGGACGGAGGGGTTGATCCGGATCCCCCCGATCTGGTGGAAGCCAACGACCCTCACCATCACCCGCCCCGGCAAACCGGACGAGCGGATCGACGAGCCCTTCGAGGGCAACGGCTATAACTACGAAGCCGCCGAGGCGATGCGCTGCCTCCGCGCTGGCGAACTCGAAAGCCCTGGCATGCCCCTGGACGAGACGATCTCGATCATCCGCACCCTCGACCAGGCCCGCGCCCAGTTCGGCCTCAAGTACCCGATGGAAGCCTAAGTGCTGAGTACACCCCGGTCATTCCGAGCTTGTCGAGGGATCTAGAGGGAGACGGCGCCTCGAGGGTGCCACCGCGTGCGCGAACGCCGGGTCGTCTTCTCGGTTGCCGGGGCTTCCTTGGCCTTCGACGCCCATCGAGATCCCTCGACAAGCTCGGGATGACCGGGGAGCGGCGGGACAACTGCGATACTGGTTTCAGCCATAACGCCTAACGCCAAGGAGAACCAAATGGAGTACGGCAGCATCCCTGGTATCGACAAGTCTGTCTCGCGGATCGTGCAGGGCACGGTCATGATTGACGAGGCCGATCCGACGACCTCATTTGCCCTGCTCGACGCGGTGGTTGAAGCGGGCTGTACCGCCTTTGATACAGCCCGTCACTATGGCCGTGGATCTGAGGCCGTCTTTGGCCGGTGGATCCGCGACCGCGGGCTGCGTGATCGGATCATGGTCCTGGGCAAGGGCGCGCACCACAGCGCGGAGCGTCGCCGCGTGACCCCAGAAGACATCGCCGCCGATCTGGAGGAATCACTGCGCCAGTTCGGCTTCGACCAGATCGATCTCTACCTGCTGCACCGCGATGATCCCAGCGTGCCGGTCGGCCCGATCGTCGCGGCGCTCGATGGCCACCGCCGCGCCGGCAAGATCCGCGCCTACGGCGGCTCGAACTGGTCGCATGAGCGCATCGCCGAGGCGAACGCCTACGCCGACGCCAACGGCCACCAGCGCTTCGCCGCCAGCAGCCCGAACTTCAGCCTGGCCGCCTGGGTCCAGCCGCCCTGGGCGGAGTGCATCTCCATCAGCGGTCCGGACGGCGAAGCCGCCCGCGCCTGGTACGCCGCCGAGGGTATGCCGGTGATCCCCTGGTCCAGCCTGGCCGGCGGGTTTTTCTCCGGCCGCTTCCGCCGCGATAACGTCGAGGGCTACACCGAGTACCTTGACAAGACCTGCATCGACTCCTATGGCTCGGATGACAACTTCACGCGCCTGGAACGTGCGGAGGAGCTGGCCAAGGAGCGTGGGTTGAGCATCCCTCAGATCGCCCTGGCATACGTCCTCAACAACCCCGTCAACGTCTTCGCCCTCGTCGGCTGCCGCACCCCACAGGAGTTCGCCGAGAACGCCGCCGCCGTCGCCACCAAGCTCACCCCGGACGAAGTCGCCTGGCTGGAACTTCGCCAGGACCATCGGGCTTAGGCCACTCTCGTTTGGCTGCGATCGGGAGATCGTGGGGTGGGTGGTAAAATCTGGGGACCGTCTCCGCATCTGCCCAGCGTTGTCTGAGGAGACCTCACGATGGCAACCACGGCCCCCGAGCCGTCCGACGATTCGTTCTATGTGCCAGACGTCGTCTGGGTGTCACCCGAAGAGGGGCGGCGCATGTTCGACGAGGCGGCGCACGAATGGGCCGGCATGAGCGGTGAGGAGTTCATCCGCCGTTACGAAGCCGGCGAATACGCCGACATGGTCGAATCAGAAGAGCAATCGGTACGTCATCGATCTCGTCCTCTTGATCCCATTTGCGCGCCAGGAGGGTTAGGGAGGCGGTAGCCGAGTCCCTCGCTCAGGTTCGGCAAGCCATCGCCTGTCTGACAGATCAACCAGTCATGCAACATGCAACGAGTGCACCGACCGACGGCGACGTCGTCGGTATGTCGTTCGTGCCGTTTGGGCGAGTGGTCCTCGTTCGTACGACCAACGGTGGTCGACTGGGCTTCCAGTTTCGTCTGGATTTTGTCGTGCGAAAGACGGACGACACGACAAGGCTGCTACCCATTGCATACCCGTATCGCCTCCTCGAACCTGGAGGACGCGAGATTCTTGCCTACCACTGGCACCCCGAGGGTGTCAGCCACCTGACCTACCCGCACTTGCACCTGTCGAGTCGCGACCGGCCGATACCCCTTGAGCCGGTCGGTCAGACGATCTCACTTGCCGATCACCACATCCCCACCAGTCATGTCACACTCGTTGATATCGTCCGTTACCTCATCGTCGAGGTCGGAGTGGAGCCCCGGCGCGAGGACTGGTGCGACGTGATTGGCTCCGGTGTGACTTAACTTGCTCGGTCACGCCGTCAGCGGCCCAACCCCAGCGCGACCATATCTGTCGTCAACGAGACGGCCCCCGAAGTAGATGAAGTCGATGAGCGCATTGGGTTTGGTGACGCCGCGCCCTATCGATGAATAGAAAAAGCCGGCCATTCCGGTGACGGTGTTGGCTCATTAGACGGGGATGCCAAGCACCAGTCTGTCCCACCGAACTGCCGATTCGATTAGGCATGATTACCGATTTGCGGGACGTTCTTTCCACGTAGGATGTGTTAAAGCCACAGAGGTCTAGGCGTGGGGCCTGGAGGCTTGTTGTTCTCTTGGGGGTACAGCCGCCCGTCCTAGACGGCCGGAGAATGGACCATGGTGCCACCTTCCTCCCCACCACGCACCCGTTCCTTCCAAGCCCTAGAGCTTGCGGGCCGGGAGTCCGAACGGCGTCTCCTGCTTGACTCCCTTGCCGCGTCCGCCCTTGGTCACGGCCAATTGGTGATCGTTGGCGGTGAAGCCGGCATTGGCAAGACTGCCCTTACTCGTGACCTCTCTACCCAGGCCGAAGCGGACGGGTTCGCTGTACTTACGGGCCATTGCTTCGACATTTCCGCTACTCCTCCCTATGGCCCCTGGATCGACGCGTCCTGTCGCTACCTGCCCGGTCCCGATATGCCGAAGCTCCCCGGTGTGCTGTCCACCGACCGAATCATCGCGATCGAGAGCAAGGCCGCCCTCTTCTCAGCGGTGCGTCAGTTCCTGGCGAGATTGACGGCGGTGCGCCCGACGTTGCTCGTCCTCGAAGATCTGCACTGGGCTGATCCGGCCAGCCTCGACCTCCTTCGCCATGTCTGTAGCCGACTGGCGGGCCTACCGCTCCTCGTCGTCGCGACATACCGTGTCGATGAGTTGACGCGCAACCATCCGCTCTACCGCCAGTTACCACCATTGCTACGTGAGAGCGAGGGGACCAGACTCGACCTGCATCCGCTCGATCCGGATGCCGTCAGGGCGCTGGTCGCCAGCCGCTGGCGTCTGGCGGCGGTGGACGAAGATCGCCTGGTTGATTACCTCGGCCGCCACGCCGAGGGTAATCCCTTCTTTGCCCTCGAACTCTTGCACGCACTGAGCGAAGAGGGCCGACTCTCCATTGACGCTGGCCAGCGGGAGGCAACGCTGACGCCCCTTGAAGGTGTCGTCATGCCCGCCCGTCTCCGCCAGGTCATCGATGTCCGGGCCGGCCGCCTGGGCGACGCCGCCACGGCGGCCCTCTCGCTGGCCGCCGTCATCGGCCAGGAAGTTCCGCTCGACCTGTGGCGCAGCGTGTCAGGCCTGGAGGAGGATGCGCTGCTAGAGATCGTCGAGCGGGCGGTGGACGCACATTTCCTCGACGCCACTCGCGACGGTACCCGCGTCCGCTTCGTTCATGCCCTCAGCCGGGAGGCCCTCTACGAAGGGGTCCTCCCACCGCGGCGTCGCATTCTGCACCGACAGGTCGCTGAGGCCCTGATTGCCATGTCTGCCCCCGATCCGGATGCTGTCGCCTATCACCTGCGCCAGGCTGGTGATCCTCGCGCCTGGGAGTGGCTTATCCGGGCCGGGGATCGCGCCCAGCGGGCCTATGCCTGGCTCACCGCCGTCGAGCGGAGCGCGGCCGCGGCGGACCTTCTCATCGGCGTCCCGGGAATGGAGCGCCTGCGCCTCCAATTGCTCTGCCGCTGCGGCCGATTGCGCCGGTTTTCCGCGCCGGAGCAAGGCATCGCGGATTTGGTTGAGGCCGAGCGGCTGGCGCACGCGCTCGGTGACGCGGTCATGATGGCGGAGACCAGGAATTCGCTCGGCGTGCTGTATGCCTATGCCGACGATTTCCACCGTTCGCTGGACGCGTTGTATTCCGGCATCGAGGCGCTGGAGGCGATCCCCTCGCCGGAGGTCGATGCAAGCTGGCGCGCCCACTCCTGGATGGCGGATGCCCTGCCCGCGGTCGATGTCGGCGATGGGCCGGGCGAAGATCCCGGCCGGGAGCGGCTGGCGGCCGCCGGGATCCACCACCGGCGCGGTACCTTGCCCTGGTTCCTGGCCGCTGCCGGCCGTTATCGGGAGACTACGGCAGAGGCGAATCGATTCCTCACCGCGGTCGGCGCGGGGCCGAGCGGATACCTCGTCTGCTCCGCCATGGGCCACACCCACCAGGGTCTCGCGCTGGCTCAGGCCGCACTGGGCAATCCAGTGGCCGCCAGGATGGAGTTTGCCCGCGCTCGTGCCAGGTATCGACGGCTAGATCACCACTCCGTGCTCGCTTCGACCTATCTGGCGGAACTGCGCGACATAATCCTGCCCTATCATACGACCGATCTCGTGGAGCGGCGTGAAGCGGCCGAAGCCGCGGCGGATGCCCTGGACCGGGCGAGCGGCGCACTGCAAGCGGGAATCTCCCATCGCTGGGCCTGGCTCAGTCTCTACCTCCTCGAGGGGAACTGGGCCGCAATCCATGAGATCGTGCGCGAGGCGCCTGCGCCGGGCAACTACTACCTTCGCCGTGAGATCTCGACAACGCTTGCCCACCTCGCCTTCCGCCAAGGCGATTCAATGGCCCTCAGGGGGATCGTTCGTTCGTATCTGCCCGATGGCCCAGCAACCGCCCCAGGTGGTTGCGTCTTCCTGGACGGACAGGTCCTGCAACGGCTCGCGGTGGCCCAATCGATCGAGTGTGGGGACCTGACCGCGGCGCGCATGTGGCTGGAGGCCCATGACCGCTGGCTCGATTGGAGTGGCGCTGTCCTCGGTCAGCCCGAAGGACAATCCTCCTGGGCCGGCTACTTCCGGGCCGCCGGCGACTTGGACCGCGCCCGCGCCGCTTCAGCCTCTGCCGTCGGACTGGCGCGTGCGCCCCACCGGCCCCTGGCCCTGCTCAAGGCCCTGCGCCTGGATGGTGATCTGGCGCTCGATGCGCACGATCCGGTGGCAGCGTCGTCCAGCCTACAAGAGGCCCACGATCTGGCCGTCGCCTGTGCTGCTCCCTACGAACTCGCCCTGACGAACATGGTGGCTGCCCGGCTGCAGGCGTCCTTCAATCGCCAATCCGAGGCGATCGATCTGCTGGCGGAAGCACGGCAGACCTTTGTCCGGCTCGGTGCTGCTCCGGCTCTGGCTCGCCTTGATTCTGCCGTCCGTTTGATCGAATCCGGCGGCGCCTCTGCCGCGCCCCGTGGTCTGACCTCACGCGAGCTTGATGTCCTGCGCTTGGTCTCTGAGGGATTGACCGACGCAACGATCGCCGAGCGACTTTTCATCAGCCCCCGCACGGTCGGCCAGCACCTGCGCTCCACTTACGCCAAGCTCGGGGTTTCGACCCGGTCGGCCGCAACCCGCTTCGCGGTGGAGCACCGCCTCGTCTAGATTCCCTTCACGGTGATTCCCAGTTCATCTGCGTAGTTCTGCGCAATCGCTCGATCGCGCGCCAACCGGCGCCCCTCGATGATTGCGCAGTTTTCGCGATGGTTATTGGTTCCCGTCGCACATACCGTGGAGTGGCCGGCGAGATCAACTTCCAATCGCTAACAACAGAAGATCGGGAGGGAAATGTGATGACACATCACCAGATCGAACGGATCTCGAGCACACTCCGGCGCGGTCTGTCACGCCGGACCGCGATCCAGAGCATCGGCGGCGGTGGGCTTGCCGCGGCGCTCGCCGCGTCCGGGCACGCCGCCGTCGCTCAGGAGGAAGCGAACACCAGCAACGGTCTACGAGATCGAGGGACGGTTGCTCGAAGTCTGTACCTGTGGGGTGCTGTGCCCGTGTTGGGTGGGCGAGGATCCGGACGGTGGCACCTGCGAGTCGGCTCTCGCCTGGGGCGTCGACAAGGGCACGATCGAGGGCATCGATGTCGCGGGCCGGGTTGTCGCCCTCTCGGTCCATATCCCCGGCAACGTCCTCGCCGGCAACTGGCGCGCGGTGGTCTACGTCGACGACGGCGCGACCCAGGAGCAGCAGGACGCCCTCCTCAAGGTCTTCACCGGCCAGCTTGGCGGCGCGATCGCCGACCTCGCCGGCCTGATCGGCGAGGTGATCGCCGTCGAGCGCGCCCCGATCACCTTCACGGTCGATGAAGGAGCGGGCCGCCTCACCATCGGGTCCACGGTCGACGCGGAGCTGGCGCCGCTGCGGGGCGCCACCGGCGGTCTCACCGTCCTCAACGACACGGTCTTCTCGACCATCCCCGGCTCTCCCGTCTTCGTCGGCAAAGCCGACCGCTTCTACCGAGGTGGCGACACCCACGGCCTCACCAGCCTCGAAATCACGGGCCACAACGCCCTACAGGGCTACTTCCGCTTCTCGGCGTAGCGAGACGTGAGACGTGAGACGTGAGAACCCATTGTCATCCTGAGTAGTCCGTCCAGGGGTAAATGTCGAGTCGGGGGGCGGGTCGGGTCCCGGAACAACTCGCCGTCGCAAGGAGGTCCCCGCTCGACCCCATCCCCCAGCCGGACAAATAGCGCTGGTCACACTACTGAGCTTGCGAAGGATCTTGGCGCTTTAGCGCCTTCGTGCTCGTTCCATACGGTGACGTCGCGGTCGGCGACAAAGGCCGTAAACGGCCAAGATCCTTCGCTCCGCTCAGGATGACACCACTTTTCACGTCTTCCCGTTTTATAGGAGGCCGACATGCTCGCTCTTCCTGGCCGGAGGACGGCACCCGCCGGAATCGAACCGATCATTTGGGGCGCGGTTGCGGCCTCCTGGGCGCTGGCCCTGATGCTGGCCGCCGGTGGGCACGCATCCCACCTCGGCCACAGCCCTTCTCTGGGTGTAGACGCAACGGCGCTCGGGAAGCTCCTCCCGATCCTGGCCGCCTGGCAAGTGATGACCGCCGCCATGATGCTGCCCTCCAGCCTGCCGCTCGTCTGGCTCTTTGCCCGGGCAAGCCGTGGCCAGGCCCATCCGCGCTTTGCGCTCGCCGCCTTTCTCACCGCCTATTTCGTCGTCTGGACGGGGTTTGCCGGCGCTGCCCTCATCGCGGACGCCGGGATTCGCGCCCTGACGTCGCGGTGGACCCAGCTGGACGCGCGGCCCGAACTCCTGGCCGGCGGTGTCCTGATCCTGGCGGGAGTGTTCCAGTTCAGCAGCCTGAAAGAGCGGTGCCTGGATGCCTGCCGTAACCCGATGCACTTCATGTGGCGCTTCTATGGCCGCGGGGTGAGCAAGGCATGGTCGTTCGGTATTCACCATGGGCTCTTCTGCCTCGGCTGCTGCTGGGCGCTGATGCTGATCATGTTCGCCGTCGGTGTCGGCCAGCTCGTCGTGATGGCCATCCTGACCGGGCTAATGACCATCGAGAAGACCGCCCGCTCCGGGCGTCGCCTGGCTCCGCTCGTCGGGATCGGATTGCTCCTCTGGGGCGCGGTCATCCTGGCCAATCCCAGCTGGCTCCCCACCTCATTGGGTGTCTCTCACTCCAGCCACTCCGAGCACACCGTCCAACCTGAGCCTGCTGCCCCGTCGACCGTCCCTACGCACGTTCACCAGCACGGTTAGACCGCCCGGCCATCGAGGAAGACGCGCCTGCTTAACCGCCCATCTGCGTAGTTCTGCGCAATTGCGTTGCCCCAGACCCACCGGGATGCCTCACGGGATTGCGTAGTCCTCGTAATACCGGACCGATGTCAGACGACGTAACGTCATGGAGTCGGCACTCATGGCCGGCATCGACCCAATCGGGTCGATCGCGTTTCCCACATGGAGGAGGTCCACGAGCTAGCGGAAAGCCCGTCCAACCCCTTTCGCCGCCCTGTGGGCGGCCACGATCCGGTATCCCCGAATCCCAAGGAGCTTCTCGTGTTTGGCATGTTTTCCCGATTGATGACGGCGTTGATCGTTCTCAGTGCCGTCGTTGCCGGTGGCGCCGCGGTGGCAGTCGCCCAGGACACAACCCCGGCGGCCGACTCTCCCATCACCGCGGCCGAACTGGCGCCCGGAGTGTTCGCCGAGGTCTTCGGTTCGACTCCGTCCGCCCGCGCTGACGGTCAAACCCTCTACGTCGCCCGCTTCACCTTCCAGCCGGGCAGCGAGATCTTCCCCCACGGTCACCCGGGTACAACGCTTCTTGGAGTTTCGTCTGGTACCTTGGGTTGGACACTCGTGACCGGTACCGCGTTTGTCATCCGGGGATCGGCGGCTGGCGCCACCGGACCGGTGGAGACCATCTCCGAGCCCGGGCAGGACGTCATCCTCAACCCTGGCGACTCGATCTCCTATGAAGACGACGTGGTCCACACCGCCCGCGGTGCCGGCAGCGAGCCGGCGGTCGTCATGGCCACCCTCCTCCTGACGGCCGGTGAGCCTCTCCTGATGACGCCCGAGCAGATGGCCGGGATGGACATGGGCGCGACCGCTACCCCGTAGCCCACTCCCCCTGGGACGCTGCCGTCGCTCGTCGCGCGGCGGCGTCCCAGCCTCCTTCAACGAACGATATTAGTCGCGACGTTCGTATCTGTGATATCTGCAAAGGAGTTCTGCATGGCCACGATGTCCGCTACATTCAACGCCTCTTCGGCGACAATCTCGCCCGCCGCCATCGAACAGCTTGCCACCAGCCTCCGCGGCAGCCTGATCCAACCAGACAGTCCTGACTACGACGGCGCCCGCGCCGTCTATAACGCCATGATCGACCGCCGCCCGGCCCTGATCGCCCAATGTGTCAATGTTGCCGATGTGATGGCTGCCGTTGCATTCGCTCGGGACAACGGCGTGACCCTGGCGGTCCGAGGTGGTGGCCACAACGTCGCCGGTCTCGGCACCTGCGATGGCGGGATCGTCCTCGATCTTGGCGCCATGAAGGGAATCCGGGTCGATCCGGTTGCTCGCACCGCCCGTGTCGAGGGCGGCTGCACCTGGGGCGACGTCGATCACGCCACCCACGCCTTCGGGCTGGCGACGCCCAGCGGCATCATCTCGACCACCGGCGTTGCCGGCCTCACCCTCGGCGGCGGCTTCGGCCATCTCACCCGCCACTACGGTCTCTCCTGTGACAACCTCCTCTCGGCCGATGTCGTCACCGCCGATGGGCGTTTCCTCACCGCCAGCGCAACCGAGAATCCGGATCTCTTCTGGGCGCTGCGCGGCGGCGGCGGCAACTTTGGCGTCGTCACCTCGTTCGAGTTCCAGTTGCACCCGGTAGGTATGGTCTACGGCGGCCCCGTCTTCTACCCGATCGAGCTCGCCGCCGATGCCCTGCACTTCTTCCGCGACTACATGAAGCAGATCCCCGACGAGATGAGCGCCTTCTTCGGCTTCCACAAGGCTCCCCCCGCGCCGTTCATCCCGGAGCATCTTCATGGGGTGCCGATGGCGATCATCATGACCTGCTATTCCGGCCCAGTTGAGCAGGGCGAAGAGATCGTCCGCCCGGTGCGCGAGTTCGGGCCGCCGGCGGTCGATCTGATCGGCCAGCTCCCGTATCCCGCCATCAACAGCATGTTCGACGCGCTCTACCCGCCGGGACTCCAGCACTACTGGAAGGCCGACTTCGTCCGCGAGTTGACCGACGAGATCCTTGATATCCATGCCGAGTACGGTCCGTCGGTTCCGGGCGTCCAGTCCGGCATCCACATCTACCCCCAGACCGGCGCGCCGCAGAGGGTGGCCGCCGACGCGACGGCCTACAGCTATCGCGACGTCGAGTTCATCCACAACGTGCTCGCGATCGATCCCGATCCTGCCGTGATGCCGGAGCACATCGCCTGGATGCGCGACTACTGGGCCGCCCTGCATCCCCACGCGGCTGGTGGCACCTACGTCAACTTCCTGATGGAAGAGGGCGAAGACCGCATCCGTTCCACCTACCAGGGCAACTACGATCGCCTCGCCGCAGTCAAAGCCATCTACGACCCCACCAACCTGTTCAGCGTGAACCAGAACATCGCGCCACGAGGCTAAATCAAACCTGCAAGCGGAATTGAGAAGCGCCGGGCCCGGAGACTCCGGACCCGGCGCTTTTGCTATAAGCAGGGATGATTGCCGAATCGCGCTGTGGTGATCTGAGGATGCTTAGGTGGCCACCAATTCTGATAGTCGCGCTTATCTGACGGACGAGATGGACTGCCACCCTCTACTTGTCGATGTGTACCTGTGTCAAAGTGGCAACTATATATAGTATTGACAACCTGATACTGGTACGATATCTTGTTTGTCCTAACGGTTCTCCGATGTACGTACACATCGGAGGCGCAAGAGGGAACCCGGTGAGAATCCGGGGCTGCCCCGCAGCGGTGAGCGGGAACGAACGCCGTCATACGCACTGGTTCTCCACGAGAACTGGGAAGCGACGGCCAGTAGGTCCAACCAGTATCGCCACGATGCTGGTTCGCCCGTAAGTCCGAAGACCTGCCGTTGGTCCGCGCCATCCGGGCGCGGAGACGACCCGGACCTCCGTGGGAGAGGTTGATGGGCGAGCGATCGTGGCCTCCCCGGCCGCGCCGTCTCTCCGTCCCTCCTGTTTTCCACGAGGTTTTGGAGTCGCTCGCGGGAGCGACGGTCGGTTATGCCTGCACGGTTGCGGTTCGGTGCTCTCGGTTGAGGCACCCTCCGCGTCGTTGGCATCCCTTCCCTCTGCCCCAAACCCGGTTGCCCGCGTGGCTATGGTGGCGCTGTGCCTTCCCGAAGGTCGCGGCGATTGGGGATAACAACGGATGGTACAGGAACGCACCAATCACGCGGTTTCGGCAATCGACGGTCGATATCGCTCCAGCCAACAGCTTCCCGATCTCTCCGGTACACGCATTCGCAAGCGCGACGGGCGGGAAGTTCCTTTCGACCGGAGCCGGATCGACCATGCGGTCGAGATGGCCTTCCGGGCCGAGGTTGGCACTCCCTTCCCCGATCCGCTGCCCGCTGTCGTTGCCGACCGAATCACGGCCGTGACCGATGCCGTTCTGGCTTCCTTCCCTGCCTCCCGGTCCGGCGGCGCCATCGCCACCGTTGAAGAGGTCCAGGACGAAGTCGAGCGGCAGTTGATGGCCGCCGGGGCGTACTCTGTTGCCCGGCGCTACATCCTCTACCGCGAGGCTCGCGCCCGGCGCCGCGACGAGCATGCCCTGCGGGTTGTCGATGCCTCCGGTCAGGAACTCCTCGTTGACCGCGCCTTGCTGCGCTCCTGGATCGCCCAGTCTATTCAGGGGCAAGAGGAGGGTCGGGTCGCCGTCAAGGCGCTTGAGGACGACATCCTCGCGACCGTTCACGCGGGGATGACGCTCGTTGACCTCGACCGGTCGATTGTCCTGGCCGCCCGGGCTCGGATTGAGGTCGACCCGGTCTACTCGTCTGTCGCCGCCCGGGCGCTCTGCGCGGCATTTACGGCGAGGTCCTTGGCCGGCGGGTCGCGGTCGAGGATGCGCAGGATTTCTACTCTGCCGCCCTCGGGACCTACATCGAGTTCGCGGCAGATCTAGGATCTGGTCAACGCCGAACTCCGGGAGTACGACCTGACGCGGCTCGGGGATGCCCTGGTCCCAGAGCGCGACCTGAACTTTGGCTACCTCGGCATCCAGACGCTCTACGATCGCTACCTCGTCCACACCAACGGTCGCCGCATCGAATTGCCACAAGTCTTCTGGATGCGGGTCGCGATGGGCCTTGCCCTGAACGAGACCGACCGCGAGGCGCGGGCGATCGAGTTCTATGAGGTACTCTCGACCTTCCGCTTCTGCTCGTCCACACCAACGCTCTTCAATGCCGGAACGCGCCACCCACAACTCTCGTCCTGCTACCTGACGACCATCTCTGATGACCTCGACGCCATCTTCGGCTCGATCCGAGACAACGCCCTTCTCTCCAAGTGGAGCGGAGGCCTCGGGAACGACTGGACTCCGGTCCGCGCCCTCGGCAGCCACATTACCGGCACCAACGGCAAGAGTCAGGGCATCGTTCCCTTTCTCAAGGTCGCCAACGACGCCGCCGTGGCCGTCAACCAGGGCGGCAAGCGCAAGGGCGCCGTCTGCGCCTACCTCGAAGCTCTGGCATCTCGACATCGACGAGTTCCTCGACCTGCGCAAGAACACCGGCGACGAGCGCCGCCGCACCCACGACATGAACACCGCTGTCTGGGTGCCGGACCTCTTCATGCAGCGCCTGCAAGAAGACGGCATCTGGACGCTCTTTTCCCCAGACGATGTGCCCGACCTGCACGATCTGACCGGCAAGGCGTTTGCCACTCGCTACGCCGAATACGAAACCCAGGTCGCCAAGGGCAAGATCCCGCTGGCCCGACAGGTCCGCGCCGCCGATCTCTGGCGCCAGATCCTGACCTCGCTGTTCGAGACGGGGCACCCCTGGATCACCTTCAAAGATCCTTCAAACATTCGCAGCCCACAGGACCACGCCGGCGTTGTCCATTCCTCCAACCTCTGCACCGAGATTCTGCTCAACACGTCCGCCGAGGAGGTCGCCGTCTGCAACCTCGGCTCGGTCAACCTCGTCGCCCATGTCCGCGACGGCAAGCTCGACCTGGACGGTCTCGGCGACACCGTCACGGTCGCGATGCGGATGCTCGACAACGTCATCGACATCAACTACTACCCAATCCCCGAAGCCCAGAACGCCAACATGCGCCATCGTCCGGTCGGACTCGGCTTGATGGGCTTCCAGGATGCCCTCTCGATGCTGGGCTACTCCTACGCCTCGGAGGAGGCGGTCGAGTTCGCCGACCGCTCGATGGAGGCCATCTCCTACCACGCCATCCTCGCCTCTACCGCGCTGGCGGCCGAGCGCGGCGCCTACCCATCGTTCCCCGGTTCCAAGTGGGACCGCGGTTTCCTGCCGCATGACACCATCGCGTTGCTCGCTGATGAGCGCGGCGAGGCGATCGAGGTCGACCTTGGTGCGAGCCTGGACTGGACGCCCGTGCGCGAGGCGATCAAGGCGCACGGGATGCGCAATTCCAATTGCCTTGCCATTGCGCCGACTGCCACGATCGCCAACATCACCGGCGTCTCCCAGTCGATCGAGCCGCTCTACTCCAACATCTTCGTCAAGAGCAACCTGTCAGGCGAGTTTACGGTCGTCAACGAGGCCCTTGTCCGCGATCTCGTCACCCTCGACCTGTGGGACGCCGATATGCGCGACGAACTGAAGTATTGGGATGGCTCGATCCAGGCAATCGACCGTATCCCGGACACGATCAAGGCGCGCTACCCGACCGCCTTCGAGATCGACCCCTCCTGGCTGATTGCCTGCGCCGCCCGCCGGCAAAAATGGATCGATATGGGCCAGTCGCTCAACCTCTACATCGCCTCCCCGAGCGGTAAGCAGCTCAATGAGATGTACCGCCTGGCCTGGCGCTCCGGCCTGAAAACGACCTACTACCTCCGCTCCCGCGGGGCGACCCAGGCCGAAAAAAGCACGATCGATGTCAACCGCTGGGGCATCCAGCCGCGCTGGATGCAATCTCGCAGTGCTTCTTCCCAGATCCAACTCGATCGCACCGAAGTCGCCCAGGAGGAGACCGACGAGCCTGAGTTCGGCTGTGAGGCGTGCCAATAGCCGCCCCGTCGCATTCTCGCGCGATGCGAACCGTTGTAGGGGCGGACCGGTGTGTCCGCCCGGTAACCAACCGCACGGTTGCGGATTAGAGAACAGCGTCCCAATCACGTTACACCGCGCATCCGTGGCCGGGCGGACACATTGGTCCGCCCCTACCAGATGAACCCGGTAGGCAGAACCCACCGACCTAATTAGTCAACTAACCGCCAATGGAGGAATCAGTAGCATGGCCCTCGCCTTCTCCGACCTCGACGCAATCCATTCCCAGAATCCCGTCGCCGGCGCCAAGCGTCTGATCAACTGCGAGACGGTCGACGTCAACCAGCTCATGCCCCTCAAGTACGAGTGGGCCTGGGAGCACTACCTCAACGGCTGCGCCAACCACTGGATGCCGAACGAGGTGCCGATGGGCGCCGACATCGCCCTGTGGAAAGGCAACAGCCTCACCCCGGATGAGCGCCTGGTGGTCATGCGCAACCTCGGCTTCTTCGCCACCGCCGAGAGCCTCGTCGCCAACAACCTCACCCTCGCCATCTTCCGCCACGTCACCAACGCCGAGTGCCGTCAGTACCTCCTCCGTCAGGCCTTCGAGGAGGCGATCCACACCCACACCTTCCATTACATCGTCGAAAGCCTGGGTCTGGACGAGGATGAGGTCTTCACGATGTACCACTCGATCCCGGCCATCGCCGCCAAAGACGAGCTGGAGTTGCAACTTACGTCCGATCTCCTCCGCCCGGATTTCACGACCGCCACCTTCGAAGGCGCCCAGTCCTTCCTCGAAAACCTCGTCGGCTACTACGTGATCATGGAGGGCATCTTCTTCTACGCCGGCTTCGCCATGATCCTCTCCTTCCACCGCCAGAACCGCCTCACCGGCATTGGCGAGCAGTTCCAGTACATCCTCCGCGACGAGACGATCCACCTCAACTTCGGTATCGACCTGATCAACGGCATCGTCGCCGAGAACCCCGACCTCTGGACTCCCGAGTTCCGTGAGCGCCTCATCGCCCGCATCCGCCACGCCGTCGACCTGGAGATCGCCTACGCCGAGGACTGCCTACCCCGAGGCGTCATGGGCCTCAACGCCGGCCTCTTCCGCGACTACGTTGGCCACGTCGCCGACCGTCGCCTGGAGCGGATCGGCCTGCCTCGCCAGTACAAGACCCGCAACCCATTCCCCTGGATGAGCGAAACGATCGACCTCGGCAAGGAGAAGAACTTCTTCGAGAGCCGCGTCACCGAATACCGCAAAGGCGCGACCCTGGTCTGGGAATAGGAGGCTGCAAATCGTGGCCACCGATCTGCGGTCCAATCGGGTGACACGCCTTTGGCCCGTAGGGGCGCATGGCATGCGCCCAGCAACCAACCGCGACGTTCTAAGGAGCAAGCGATGACCCTCGCAACCATCCCCGGATATCCCCGCATCGGCAAGAAGCGCGAACTGAAGCGTGCCCTCGAAAGCTACTGGGCGGGCAAGATCGGGCAACCCGAACTTGAACAGGTCGCGAGCGCGATCCGTCAGGCGAACTGGGACGCCCAGCGAAGCGCTGGACTCGACATCTTGCCGGTCAACGACTTCTCGTTCTATGACCACGTGCTCGATACCGCCGCGCTCGTCGGCGCGGTCCCAGAGCGCTACGGCTGGACGGGAGAGTCGGTCGATCTCGACACCTACTTCGCCATGGCCCGCGGCCGGGCCGGCGCCGACGGGGTCCGCGCCCTCGACATGACCAAGTGGTTTGACACGAACTACCACTACCTCGTACCCGAACTGACGAAGCGTCAGCAGTTCCGGCTCGCATCGGAGCGGCCGTTCGCCGCACTGAAGGAGGCGCAAGACCGCGGCGATGGCGCGACTGCCAAAGTCGCCTTAATCGGTCCGGTCTCTTTCCTTCTCCTGTCGCAGGCGGAGGGCGGCGAGTTCGCCCCCCTCTCCCTGCTGGACAGGCTGTTGCCGGTCTATGCCGAGGTCGTTGCCCGGCTGGCGGAGCAGGGTGCCGCCTGGATCCAGTTCGACGAGTCGTGCTTCGTCCAGGATCGCACGGAGGAGGAGCTTGAGGCCGTTCGCCGGGCGTATGCAGCCCTGGCTGGCGTCAAAGGGCACGCCAAGCTTCTCGTCACCACGGCATACGGCCACGTGGGCGAGTCCTACCAGACCCTCGCCGGCCTGCCGGTCGATGCGATCGGGCTCGACCTCGTCCGCGGCGCCGCCAATCTCGACCTCATCGCCGATCACGGTTTCCCCACGGACAAGACGCTCGTCGCCGGGGTGGTCGATGGCCGCAACGTCTGGGTCAACGATCTCGACCGGTCATTGGCCACGCTGGAGACGTTGACGGGGATCGTCCCGGCGGACCGCCTGCAGGTGTCGACATCCTGCTCCTTACAGCACGTTCCACTCGACGTGCGCCTGGATGATGAGATCGACCCCGAGATCGCCTCCTGGTTGGCATTCGCCGAGCAAAAACTAGGCGAGGTCGTCGCCCTGACCAAGGCCCTGAACGGCCAGAAGTCCGAAGTTGCGGATGCCTTTGCCCGATCGCGAGGACGTGAAGGAACGGGCGGCGGCCTCCCCAGTGCGGCGCAACCCCGCCGTCCGTGATCGCCTGGCCGCACTTCCTTCCGATGCGGACAAACGGGCGAAGCCGTTCGCGGAGCGAGCCGCGACCCAGGCAGAGCGCCTTCAGCTGCCGTCCCTGCCGACCACCACCATCGGCTCCTTCCCCCAGACCGGCGAACTGCGCGCCGAGCGTCGCCGCTTCGAGAAGGGAGAGGTCACCGCCGCGGAGTACGAAGGCTTCCTTGAACATCAGATCCGCGAGACCGTCGCGGAGCAGGAGGCACTGGGGCTCGACATGCTGGTCCACGGCGAGCCGGAACGCAACGACATGGTCCAGTACTTCGGTGAGCAGCTCGAAGGGTTTGTCTTCACCCGCCACGGCTGGGTCCAGAGCTACGGTTCGCGCTACGTTCGCCCGCCGATCATCTTCGGGGACGTGGCCCGGACCGCTCCCATGACCGTGCGTTGGGCGACCTTCGCCCAGAGCCTCTCCGCGCGGCCGGTCAAGGGGATGCTGACCGGCCCGGTAACCATCCTCAACTGGTCCTTCGTCCGCGACGACCAGCCCCGCTCCGAGACCTGCGCCCAGATTGCCCTCGCGATCCGGGACGAGGTTGCCGACCTCGACGCCGCCGGCATCGCCGCGATCCAGATCGACGAACCGGCCCTGCGCGAGGGCCTGCCCTTGCGCCACGCTGAATGGGACGCCTATCTCGATTGGGCGGTCCACTGCTTCCGGTTGGCCGCGGCCGGGGCGCGTCCTGAAACCCAGATCCACACCCACATGTGCTACAGCGCCTTCGGTGACGTGATCGACGCCATCTCCGCCCTCGACGCCGACGTGATCTCGATCGAGAATGCCCGCTCCGACCTGGCCCTACTCAGCGTCTTTCGTGACCACGGCTACGACAAGGGCATCGGCCCCGGCGTCTACGACATCCACTCGCCCCGGGTCCCCCCGGTCGACGAGTTCGTCGCCAACCTCCGCGCCACCCTGACCGTCCTCTCGCCCTGCCCAGGTCTGGGTCAACCCCGACTGCGGCCTCAAGACCCGCACCCCGGCCGAAACCCATGCTGCATTGGAGAACATGGTCGCGGCTGCCCGGACGGTACGTGCGGAGATCGCATCCTGAGGGGGTGAGGGCTGCTCACTAATACGCCGGCACGTAATCCGGATCAACCGGCCGAATGCCGCCGTCCGGCGGAGCAAAACCCTTCGCGGTCAGGGCGTCGACGACCTCCTGGATGACGTCATCCGGCGTCGATGCCCCGGCTGTGATCCCGACGGTCCTGGCGGATTCCAGCCACTCCGGTTCGACGTCCTCGGGGCGCTCGATGTGGAAGGAGCGGACCCCCATCTTGCTGCCAACCTCGGCCAGCCGGGCCGTGTTCGAGCTCTTCTTGCCGCCGATCGCCAGGATCAGATCGCAGTTGTCTTCCTCGATCAGGCGCTTGAGGGCATTTTGACGCTCGCTGGTCGGCTCGCAGATCGTGTTGCAGAGGCGGAACTCGCCTCCTTCCGGCACCACAAGATCCTGTAATTCGCGGGCGAAGGCCATCAACTCATCGACGTTCTTGGTCGTCTGGCTGACGAGCGCGACCTTGCGCGGCGGTGGCACCTTACCCTCGCCCTGCTCGCCCCGCCGGGAGTTCCAGGGCAGGTCGGCCAGCTTCTTGGCGGCCAGGGCCTTGCTGGTCCCCGACCAGGCGATCACGCTCTTGACCTCCGGGTGGTAGGCGTCGCCGTAGACCACCAGGAAGTAGCCCTGGCGCACCAGCTTCTGGGCCAGGCGCTGGACCTTGATCACCAGTGGGCAGGTGGTGTCGATCAGCTCGACGTTCGCTTCCTTCGCCTGCTCCGCCAGGTGCGGCCCCATCCCATGGGCCGTGATCGCCACCCGGGCAAAGCCGCGGTCGACCGCTTCGGCCACCGAGCCAGCCCCTTCGACGCCGCGCAGGCGCAGGCGTTGGACGACCTGGGGGTTGTGGATCACGTCGCCGATCGGGGCGATCGGAGCGGCGGTGTTCGCCGAGTCCTGGATGATATCGAGTGCCCGCCGGACGCCCCAGCAGAAGCCCAGCTCCTTCGCGACGACGATTCGGCGCTCTCCAGCGTCCGAACGGATCGCGCTCTCCTGGGCGGGGTAGGTGGCGGTGGCCGTAGCCATGGAATGAACTCCTGTTGTGCGGCAAATGCAAGGCCGGCAGGCGCTTTCCTGCCGCAGCCTGTTCGCCGCAGTCAATCACGAAGTATACCCGCCCACCCTTTCCCAAACCGTAGTGCGACATCCCTCGCCACAACCGCTCATGCCCTCGGCGAGGATCTGAGAAGATCGCGCCAGGCGTACTCACCATGGAAAGGACAACGGGATGAGTGATCCCCAGGATGTGAACGTCTCCGTCGGGAGAGCGTTGAATGAATCCGGGCTGGCCGTGAGCGGACCGCCCGCGATTGCGCGTTGGCGGGTCGAGCCCGCGGAGCACGAGGCGCGGCAGCATCGCGTCCGGGCAGAACTAGCGCGGCGCGGACTGCACGGATTGGTCCTGTTCCATCCGGTCCGGATCGCCTATCTGACCGGCTTCTATCACCTCGGAACCGAGCGACCGGTCGCATTAGTGATTCCGGCGGAGGGCGACATCGGCATCCTCGTGCCGAAGCTGGAGCAAGAGCACGTCGCCGGAGCCACCGGGATCAGCCGAATCGACGTCTATCCCGAGTATCCGACTGGGGGTGGCAAGCACCCTCTGCTGGTGCTGGCCGACCTCATCGTCGACCTCGGGTTGAACCACGCCGGGCGCAAGTTGGGTGCGGACAATGCCGGGTATCTCGACGTGATGGGCTATCGCGGCCCTGCCTTGGCGACCTTGCTCGATCCCGGGGTCGCCATCGAGGATGCCCGCGATCTGGTCGACGACCTGCGCGCGATCAAGAGCGAGGCGGAACTCGGATTCATCCGGGCAAGCTGCCTGTGGGGCAATCTCGCCCACCGGCTGATGCAGGAAAAGTTGGAGGTTGGCCGAAATCAACTCGCCATCCAGTTCGAAGCCTCGGTGGAGGCGACCGTCGCGATGTCGTCGGCGCTCGGGCCGGGCTACCAGCCTTTGACCCTTCAGTGGGGATTCCCGTGCTTCGCGACCTTCAACGCCGGCGCGAACACTGCCTTTCCTCACGGATTGCCAAGCGCGGCGGGGCTTCGCCGTGGCGATGTCCTGGTGACGTTCGCCGGCGCGGATGTCGGCGGCTACAACTCGGAGCTTGAACGTACGATGCTCCTCGGGGAACCGACCCCCGACTTTGAGCGGTCATTCGGGCAGATGCTCCTCCTCCAGGAGATCGCGCTGGCGGCCCTGCGTCCCGGGCGCACCTTCGCCGAGGTCGAAGCCGAGGTTGTGCGCGGCTTCGCCGATCTCGGCGTGGCCGACTGCCAGCGCCACCACACCGGCCACGGAATCGGCCTGGAGGGCCACGAGTTTCCATTCATCGACCTGGGCGAGGAAACTGTCATCGCCGAGGGCATGGTCCTCTCCGTCGAGCCAGGGCTCTACGTCCCCGGCCTTGCCGGCTTCCGCCACTCTGACACGGTCGTGATCACCGCACACGGCGCGGAACGCCTGACCTACTACCCGCGCGATCTGGAGAGCCTGATCGTCCCGGCGTAGTTGATAGCCCGGTAGGGGCAGGGCTTGCCCTGCCCGGTTGCCTACCGCGAACCGTCCTGTTGGAAACAGGACACCGCAAGCGGATGCCCCTACAGGCGTTTTTACCACCTATAGATCGTCTTCACCGAGGTGCCAGGGGCGTATTCGGCCTTAGGCTCCGGTGAACTCGCCCCCTTCGGCGACTACTTTCCCACCCTTCAACACCAATCGGTCCTTCGGCTGCTCGATAACCGCCTCGACGTGTGTTTCGCCTGGGACCAGGATGAGATCGGCCGGGCTGCCGGGTGTCAGGCCATAGGGTTGTACTCCGATCACCTGGGCTCCTCCGTGGGTGACGATATCGAGCACGGCTTCAATCTCGTCGTCGCGGCGCAGGTTGTTGCGGTAGGCGATCAGGTAGGTGCGCAGGAGCATGTCCGGCATGTTCAGCGGCCCCCAGGCGTCGCGGATGCCGTCGTTGCCGGTGCAGAGGCGGACACCCGCCCGGCGCAGTTTCATCACCTCGGGGACAGGGCGCAGCCCGCTTGGACCGTGGCTCATGACGGCGATGTCGGCCTCCAGAAGCAGTTCGATCAGGCGGTCGAGATAGCCGGGATCGACTCCGCCCAGGCAGAGACAATGGCTGATGACCACCCGCCCCTGCCAGCCCAGCACCTTCGTCCGCTCGGCGATCAGCTCCAGCGAGAACGCGCCGAGGTCGCCCGGCTCGTGCAGGTGGATGTCGATATCGGCGTCGTGCTTCTCAGCCAGGGCGAAGATCGTATCCAGATGCCCCTTCGGGTCGCGGTCGATCGTGCAGGGATCGAGGCCGCCGACCACCTCCGCCCCGGAGCTCAGCGCTTCATCCATCAACTCGACCGTGCCGGGCCGGACGAGCATGCCGCTCTGCGGGAAAGCCACGATCTGGATATCCAGCGCGCCTTTCAGGTCTTCACGGGTGCGGAGCACGCCCTCGAAGCCACTCAGGCCGATGTCGGTGTCGATATCGACGAACGTGCGGACGTGGGTCGTGCCGGCCGCGATCATCCGGCGGGCGATCCGGCCCGACTGGACGTGGGAATCGATCCCTCGCTCGCGCCGCAGCGCCCGCTCGTTGTCGATCTTGTCGAGCAGCGTTGGGCCAACCTCGTTCCGGTACCACCCAAGACCAAGGAGGGTCTTGTCGATGTGCGCGTGGGCATCGACGAACCCGGGAAAGACCAGTCGGCCCTCGCCTTCGATAACGGTCTCGTCTGCGGCCGGCAGGTTCGCCCCCGTCTCGGCAATCCGCCCGTCCGCGATGCGGATGTCAGTCGGATTCCCGCCGAGCGGGCGGACATCACGGATAATGAGCGAGGCAGTGGGTGGCACGGCGGGATCCTCCGGGCTGAGTCTCCGCGACATCCAGCTGACATCGCGCGCTACGGTGCTGTCGGTGCACCGATCCATCGCCCCGATTATCCGATACAAGCCGGGGATCGGGTGTGTCCTTGCTCGTCGACGAACCCTAGTTAGCCAACTCGCCACTTGCCCCCTTGACCGGTTTGGCATATTCTTGACTAACTACTCAGTTATCGGCGGCCGGGCCTTTCTTCCGGCGCCGGCGCCCTCTGGAGCCACCCCCTATGCCCCCAGTTACTTCCGCCGATCTGCTCGCCCAGTGCAAAATCTGCATCAATGAAGTCGATGTCCACGAAGCCCAGCACATGATCTCCCACGGCGCGGTCGCGCTTGATGTGCGCGAGCAGGACGAGGTCGATCAGGGCGCGGTCCCGGGCTCAGTCCACATCCCCCGTGGCTTCCTTGAGTTCCGGATCGAAAACACCGTCCCGGACCACTCCCGCCCGATCGCGATCTACTGCGCCGGCGGCGCCCGCTCCGTCTTCGCGGCCAAGGCATTGCAGGACCTCGGCTACCGCAACGTCGTCTCGGTCGCCGGCGGCTTCAACTCCTGGAAGGGCGCGGGTCTGCCCTGGTCGGTGCCGAAGTCGCTGACGCCCGATCAGCGCCGCCGCTACTCCCGCCACCTGCTGATCCCCGAGGTCGGCGAGGTTGGCCAGCAGAAGCTCCTCGATGCCAAGGTCCTGCTCGTTGGCGCCGGCGGCCTCGGCTCGCCCGCGGCCCTCTACCTCGCCGCCGCCGGTGTCGGCACCATGGGCATCGTCGATGCCGATACCGTCGACGACAGTAACCTCCAGCGCCAGGTGATCCACACCACCGACCGGGTCGGCATGCCCAAGACCGAATCGGCCCGGATCACGATCGAGTCGATCAACCCCGACGTGAAGGTGATCGAGCACCGGGTCCGCCTGGACAAGGAGAACGTGCTCGACATCTTCAGCCAGTACGACATCATCCTCGACGGGACCGACAACTTCGCCACCCGCTACCTGATCAATGACGCGACCGTGCTGCTCAACAAGCCCAATGTTCACGGCAGCATCTTCCGCTTCGAGGGCCAGGCGACGACCTTCATCCCCCACGACGGCCCCTGCTACCGCTGCCTCTTCCCAACCCCGCCCCCGCCGGAACTGGCCCCGAGTTGCGCCGAAGCGGGCGTCCTCGGCCTGCTCCCGGGTACGGTCGGCCTGATCCAGGCGACCGAGGTCGCCAAGCTGATCCTCGGCGTCGGCGAGCCACTCAAGGGGCGAATGCTCCTCTACGACGCCCTCGGCAGCGAATTCCGTGAGTTGCGCATGAAGCGCGACCCAACCTGCCCGATGTGCGGCCCAGACGCCCCCACCAGCCTCGACGAGATCGAGTACACCGACATCTCTTGCGCCATCCCGGCCGGGCTGCTGGCGGGCGTGGCCTAAAAAAAGTCAAAGCAAAGCGACGAGACGGCTGGCGCGGTATTCCCGCGCCAGCCGTCTCGTCGTTTTCGCGCTTGGCGCCCTTTCGTCTCCGGCGTCCGAAGAACTCTGGGACGTTTGCCAATCGCATCGCTGGGCGGATTGGTTTGCACATTATTTCCGTGGTTCGTTCGATCGTTCTTATGGGTATGATGCAATGGACGCAGTGCTAAATTTGGGCAAATCGCCGCATTGATTGACAGATGCAGATACCGTCTCTAGAGTGCCATCGGGAAATCTCCACAAAGCATGATCTAGGTTCCTGGTCACCATGCGTATGTCCTTGGACCTTGTGACGTGCACCGCTCGACTCGGCATTTGGCATTCCTATGGAAAGGGGGCGATCAGTCGACTGACGCTTGTCCCGCCTCGTCCCGGTCGAGTGCCGGGCGATGCGGATGGCAAGCTGGGGGCTTCATCGTGCGATCCCGCCGTACAGAGGAGGAGACCCTGATGACCGAACTTGACTGGAGTGCCCTGAGCGGACCGTATGTCTCGCGACGGACACTGCTCCGGTTCGCTGCCGCCACCGGCGCCACCGGATTCGCCGCCCGTCTCGCACACATCGACCATGCCCACGCCGCCCCGGCCGCCTTCCCAGCCCGCCAGGAGCCGAAAGCCGGCGGCACCCTCCGCCTCGGCTTCGGACTCTCCCAGATTCCCACCCTCGATCCCGCCCAGGTCAACCTCGGGATCGTTGCCGGCGAGTTGATCGCCAATCTCTTCTCTAGTCTGGTTCAGTTCGACGAGCAGCTTGGCCTGGCGCCGGACCTGGCAGAGACCTGGGATGTCGCGCCGGACGGACTCCAATACACCTTCCATCTCCGCTCTGGCCTGACCTTCCACAACGGCGATCCCCTCGTCGCCGCGGACCTCGTCTACACCTACAACCGGACGATCAATCCCGACTTCGCCTCTCCCCACGCCAACAAGCTGGCCCTGGTCACTGCTGCCACGGCCGTCGATGAGTTGACCTTCCAGCTCACCCTCAGCGCACCCTTTGCCCCCTTCCTGGCCGTCGCCTGCAGTCGCGGCCCCGGCCGCGCCCTGACTCCCATTTCGAAGCGGGCCATCGACGAGCTGGGCGACCAGCAGTTCGGCCAGACCCCGGTCGGCTGCGGCCCCTTCATGATGGTGGCCGACGGAGCCGATCTCAGCAGCGGCTTCGAGATGGTCGCCTTCGATGGCTGGTATGGCGGCCGCCCCTTCCTCGACAAGATCGAGGTAACGATCATCCCCGAGCCCTCCAGCATGATCAGCGGCCTCGAAGCCGGCGACCTCGATATGCTCGACATCGTGCCCTCGATCGGCGTCGAGCAACTGCGCGGGAATGACGATCTGACCCTCGTCGAGGTCCCAGGCACCAACTGGGTCGGGCTCACGATGAACTACGCCCGGCCGCCCTGGGACAACCCGAAGGCCCGGTTAGCCGTTGCCAAGGCCATCGACCGCGATGAACTGATCCAGACCGCCCTCTTTGGGCTCGGGCAGACGAGCGTCGGCGCGATCGCGCCGGCCTTCGCCTGGGCATACCTGCCGCCGGCCGACGTCGAGAACCCCAGGGGTTCAACCTGGACGAGGCCAAGGCGCTGGCCGACGAAACTGGCCTCTCCGGGCAGAAGCCAACCATCATGTCGGCGGCGACCAATACGCGCCCGAACGAAGTCGTGCGCAACCAGATGAAAGAGATCGGCCTCGACGTCCAGATCGAGCAGCTCCAGGCCGCCGCCTGGAATGAGCGCTGGCTGGCCAAGGATTACGACTGGATCATCAACGGCAGCGTCGTCGACGCCGATCCCGACGACGGCCACTGGAACTTCTTCCATTCCGAGGGCCCCTGGAACACCTACGGCTACGTCAGCGCCGAGGTCGACGCCGCCCTCGAAGGCACGCGCACCTCCAGCGATCAGGCCGAGCGCGCCCGCCTCTTCCAGGAGGCCCAGCGCGTCTCCAGCACTGACGTCGCCTACGCCTTCCTCTACCACACCCCCGACATCGTCGGCTTCTACTCCTACGTCCAGGGCTACAAATCCATCCCGGAGATGCGGTATCTCGAGACGGTGTGGCTGACAAGTAAGGACGAGTTCCAAGGCCCAAGTTTCAAGTTCCAAGTAGAAAGTTCCAGGTCGCGAGGAGCGGGTGGGGAACGTTGGTGACGCGAGCGCAGCGGTTCGAGGACTTGGTGGCGTGGCAGAAAGCGCGCGCATTGTCCAAAGTCGTTTTCGAGATCACCAGGTCAGAGCCGCTGACGCGACGCTACCGACTGACGAGTCAATTAGAAAGCGCCGCGGTCTCGGTGATGTCGAACATCGCCGAAGGATTCGAGCGTGACGGACCCGTTGAGTTCATGCGCTTCCTCACATCGCCAAGGCATCATGCGGGAAGTGCGGTCGCTGCTGTACGTCCTTCTAGACGCCGAACTCCTCAGCGCCGGCGAGTTCGCGCGCCTCAAGAGCCAAACTGAAGAGGTGAGCCGAATCATTGCTGGACTGCACAACTCCATCCAACGCAGCCACAAGGAAAGGCGAAAAGTTCCAAGTTGAAGGATCCAAGTGACAAGTTCCAAGTTACCTGCGCCTTTCCACTTGGAACTTGGAACTTGAATCTTGGAACTTAGGGCTCTCCCGGAGGCATCGTGACCGAATACATCCTCCGCCGCCTCATCCAATCGGTCTTCATTGTCTGGGGGTGCGCGACCCTGGTCTTCTTTATGTTGCGGCTGATTCCTGGTGATCCGGTTGTGCAGATGCTGGGGCCGGAATACACGCCGGAGGCGGCCGATGCGTTGCGCGCCAAACTGGGGTTGGACGAGCCGATCTACGTCCAATACGTCAAGTGGTTCGGCAATATCCTGCAAGGCGACCTGGGAGACTCGATCACCGGCAGCGAGTCCGTCGTCGACGCGATCAAGACCGGCCTGCCCAAGACCCTCAGCCTCGCTCTCGTCTCGTTCTCGATCGCGCTGTTGCTCGCGGTGCCCACGGGCGTCCTGGCTGCGCTCCGTCGCAATACCTGGACTGATTACCTCGTCAGTATCATCGCCTTCATCGGCGTCAGTATGCCCGGCTTCTGGTTCGGGATCATCCTGATCATCGTCTTTGCGGTGCGGCTCGACTGGCTGCCCGCGATCGGCTATGCCGAGTTCACCGAAGACGGCTTCTGGCCCTGGCTGCAGCGGCTCATTCTACCGGGGCTAGCGATCGGCCTCTCCTACGCCGCCATCCTGATGCGCTTTGTCAGGGCCGGCCTGCTTGAGGTGCTGGGCAGCGACTACGTCCGCACCGCCCGGGCCAAGGGGCTGACCGAGCGGCGCGTCATCGTTCGCCATGCTTTGCGCAACTCGCTCGTCCCGTCGTCACTGTCATCGGTATTCAACTGGCGTTGCTGCTGAGCGGCGCGGTCGTAATCGAGATCGTCTTCTCGATCCGCGGGTTGGGGCTATCCTGGTCGGGGCGATCTTCGACCCGACTACCCCATCGTCCAGGGCGTCATCCTGCTGATCGCGGTCATCTTCGTCGGCGCCAACCTGATCGTCGACATCGTCTACACGTGGCTCGACCCGAGAATTCACTACTCCTAGGAGGAGAAAGTTCCAATTTTCCAGACCCAAGTTCCAAGAACGTGCGCCTCTCCACTTGGAACTTGGAATTTGAAACTTGGAACTCTCCTTCTCGGTTGGGAGGTCTGCC